>NZ_BMXI01000007.1 GCF_014651675.1 Roseibacillus persicicus | reverse complement strand
CTCAATATGGATACGGGAACAGTGAAGAGTCTTCCAAAAAAACGTTTCCAAGCACTGATGAACCAAAGCTACCGTGAACGTATTCTTTCCCTAGCTTGATCGCCCTGCGATGCGACCCGCTGGTGGCTGAATGAGCGAACTGCTTCGACGGAACTCCAGTTGACGCCAACGCCCGCGTGCCCAAGCCGTCCCTCCTTCTTCCGGAATTTCTCCGTTGGTATCCGCGTTGGACTCAATCCCAATCGTGGCCCCTGCGGGTATGGAAACCCCAGTCCATGTGTGGGTCTGCGGCTGTAAGTCGAGCGGCGATTCCGGCGGATCGTAGACAAAGGGATTGGTATAGCTTCGGATCCGCTGCCCATTGACAAGAAGGTGATACTCCGACTCCCCATCCTCCTCCGTCATAGTGGTAATGGTCACATCATAAGTTCCCGCCAAGCCGCCAAAGGTCCTCGTGGCCCGCGCAAACCCCGTGCGATTGGCCACGATATTGGCCGCGATGGCGAGAGCGTCATTGCCATTGTCGCGATAGTAAGGGACATCACCACCCGCGATGTCGGTAAAATCATCCGTGGCGTCGTAAACAAAGCTCTCTCCTCCCGCACCTGTCTCTGATTCGGGAGTGTTCAAATTTTGCGCCAGCGACTGCGCAGTATCGACATGGCGCAGAACAATGCGATTTACCCTAAAAAACTTTGAGCGACCAGACATGACGAGCTTGTATGTCTCGCCAGCCTTGAAGTCATAAACAGCGACCCGCTTGTTCTGGTGACCGCCTGGGTCGAGATTTCCTGCTCCACCCGAAGAATTCTGCCCATTCTCCCACTTCCATGAATCCGTGGCACCCCCGAAGTACTTGGTATCGTTCGATAGCAGCGCGAAGGAAGCATTGTCACCATGGCCATCGTGAGGCCCTGGTCCCGCAGTGTAATCTCCTTCAACCCGGATGTACGCGTCATTGGCCACGTCCGTACGGCCATCATGAGTTTCTTTCGCACAGTGGAGATGCAGGTAGTAGAGCCCTCCTTGATGAACCCTAAAGTGGTATTCCAAGGGAGAAGTCGCGGGGCCCGTCTCAAAAGTATTTCCCAGAAACCGCAGATAACCATCCCCACTGAAGTTAGCGAGGGAGCTCTCTTCCTGCCACAAACCCAAAGGCGAAGAAGTATTCTCCGCTTCCATCACGACCAAGCCGCCGCTTTCCTGATAGATCTGAGCCAGACAATTGGTTGCAGCCAAGATGAGAGTGAAAAAAATTCGTTTCATGTCAAAAGTTTAAAAGTTGTCGCGCGGACCAAAGGATTGAGACCATGTCCACAAAGTCTACGGGAGCTCTACTCGCAAGCGCACAAAGCGCCGGTCACTACCAGCAGGCACGGAAGCCAATCGGTTCTCCACTTCGCTTGTTCCGGGATACATCGAGTTGAGAACATCCGCCACACCAGCGGTGCTCCAGGAACCGGGTAAAAGGGTATCACTCCATTCCACCACGAAGACCATTCCGTCTTCCACCGCTTCGACACTACGTGGATAGCTGAAATCTAGAATCGGCAAGTCACCAGTCAGCTCAAAGACTGCCAAAGTATTTCCGTTAGGGTTCTGTCCCGTAGCAAACTCCAACAAATTACTCTCTCCATCTCCATTGGCATCGAACTCATCAGCCCCCACTCCCATATTCGTCGTGCTGCCGAAGTAGAACAAACGCCATAGACCCAAAGCCGTAGTAGGACCGTCTGTAACCGTGATTGACCCATTCCCGCTAAAGACCGCATTTGCACTCAACACATTCAATTCCTCCACGGTGTAGACCCCAGCCGGAAGGGATTCCTCTCCCAAGAAGAGCTCAACAACCGTCCAATCGTTCGACCCCACCACCACCTCGGTTCCACTCGCATCCGCGATCGTCAGATTCTCAGTCGATGCCCAATCGCCCACAATTTCCACTTTACCCCCCACCTTTACCTCGATCGCTCCAGCCCCCACTGCTCCCGCACTTGCAAAGAGCAAATGGCTTCCACTCTCCACTTCCCAATCCCCCGCAAAGGTATTGCCAGCATTAGTCATCGTCACAGTCGTCAGACCTGACCCCGTATTTTCCCGCACCTGAATCCGGCCCGTCCCCGACACCAGAGACTGCACCGTCAAACTACGAGAAATAGCATTGCCTCCGGCGTTCCCAAAGGTCGTCAAACGCGTGTAGCCCGAGTTCATCAGCATGCCATCCAGCACGTTGGCCAGGTCGCTCCCAGTCCCCGCCGTCACTTCGGCGAATCCTCCCGCCGAATAACTGTTTCCCCCATTTAGAATCAGGCGCTCAACAGTCGTCACTTCCCCATCAAGGTCTTTTGCACGAATCTGAAATCTCCCTCCCGCTTCAACCGTGAGTGAGTAGCCGGGAAAGATGGAACTCCCGGTTTCGCCCCGTAGATTTCCCGAGCCCGGCACCACATAATTCGCTCCCGCATGAGCGGGTAGCGAGTCCGACCAGGAACTCGCGTCTGTCCCCTCTACCGGACCACCCAAATCAATCAATGTAATATCTGGGATGAAGACGTTGGCAGTGGTGAGATAGCTAATCTGTGGTCGAATACTCTCATCCCCCTCCGCAATCGCGCCGTCCACACTGGTGACCAGATATCGTGAACTGCTTCCTGTTTGCGCGGCATCGGTGCTCAAGCGTAGGAAGACATACTTTCCCGCTCCCGCTCCACCCGCATACTGCTCATTCAGATAAGCGCTCAGATTGGAATCCCCGCTGACATCCGTGCTTCGCAACCCAACCGCGCTCCCCCCCGCTGGAATCATATCCATCTGCAACAGAGTCGCATCGGTCGTATCCACTTCCGGGGTCGCGGACCAAAAATCACTGGCAAGCACCGTGCTCGCAGCCCGACTGCCCAATCCATAAACAGCCAGATTTCCCACTGGGCTGTTTTGGGTAACCTCATGATTGATCGTGAACGAGGCCGTGTAGAACGGATTCGTCACCGCCCCGAGTTCAGGCAACTGAAACGGAAAGACCATACAGCGCTCATTGTCACTCGTCGTTCCTCCCGACAACCTCACCCATCCCACATTGGTCACGGAAGAACTCAGCACATCGGCATCACTCTCCGAACCAAACAAAGAACCAAAAATTGTAAGAGTGAAACTCGCCTCAACCATTTCCGAGCCATTGCCCGCTTGCACTGTAATCCTCGTCTGCCCATCCAGCCCTGACGATGGGGTCATCGTTAAGGTCCGGTTCACTCCCGTCCCACCAAAAACCAAGCCCGACTGCCCCACCAAATCCGGGTTGGAGGAAGCCGCAGAAAGGGAAAAGGCTGTTCCCAGATTATTCACGGTGAAGGGTATGACGAGGGGCTCACTTCCGCTTTGGCTCACATCCGTCAAGCCCTCGATACCCGCCCCCGAAGCCACGGTATAGACGATGCGCGGACGCATATCCTGACCTCCGGCCAAGGAGCCCCCTTCCGACATCGTCAAAATAGCCCGATTGATGCCATCTTTGGGCTCGCTCGTGTTGAGACGCAAAAAGACATACTCCCCAATCCCTGCCCCCGAGGCATATTGCGTGTTGAGATAATCTAACAGAGCCGCTTCCCCCTCGCCCGAAGTCGCCACTGCGCCAAGCGGCGTCCCGTTGGTCAATATCCCCGTCTGCAGGCGGATGGCATCGGTGCCATCACTCGTGGTTGTTTGCCCGTAGTAATCACTCCCCAGCACTATGGGCGAAGGACGCCGTCCCAAACCATAAAGGTCATTGTTCTTGAGGATCCCATCCTTGGACTCGTAGTTGAACGAAAAGGATGCGCTCTCAAAGGGACTCGTGTCGGGACCCAAATCCGGTAGCTGAAAAACATAGATGCAACACCGATCGACAAATGGGCTGTTTCCCCCTGCACCCAGTTGGTTGGTATTCTCCGTTCGCGAGAGCACCCCGCCATCATCTTTCACATTGGCGTCCGCACCATCACTCAAGAGCACTCCTCCGATTGTCACGGAAAAACTGGTCTCACTGAACCACATCCCGTCGCTCACCCGAACCGTAATCTCGGCATTCCCACTCTGATTTGCCGCCGGCACAATCGATAAGGTCCGATTCGCTCCCGAACCACCCAACACCAAACCCGAGTTCGGAATCACGGTCTCGTTGGAAGAAATTGCCGTTACCGTTAACGCCATCACCGCCGTATCGGTATCCGCCACCGTCACGGCCAAACTCGGAATCGTCGCCCCCACCGTGGTCACTTGGTCCGCAATCGCCTCTACTGTTGGCGGCGCGGTACGCACCGTGCTATCCGCATCTGCAACTGTTGGCACAGCAGCCAGTCGTCCTTCAAAGAGAGGACGCTGCTCAATCAAAGACAGGGCAATACTTGTCAGAGTGTTGGTATAGGCAGCACCATTCGAAACCGTTTCCGGGATATAGGAATAATTGTCATTATAAGTCACCGGTAAAAAGATAAGCCGATCACTGCGCATTCCATCCTCTCCATAACCAATCTCGCCCCCTAACATCTGCGCCACCCGGCGCGTCCCTTCGTATTGATTGAGAGGATCCCCCGGCAGGGCGCGGGGAATCTGCAGCGCGATTCTCTTGTTGGCAGTCGCTGGATTGGTCCAAAACCAATTGAAGAAGGTGATTTGATTATTCGTATTGTTCAACAGAGCCGTCGAACTGGCCTCGATCTCGACCAAATCCACCACCGGGTTGGCTGCGAACTGCTGGGCGCGTGCGCCGTTGTTGCGCACATTCCACATCAACTCCACATCGGAATGCCCGTTATCATCCAACCAATCCCGCAGATACTGCACCTCGGTCTCAGTCCATTCGTAAAGATACTCCGTCCCCTGATAGCTCCCCCGCTCATCATAAAACATCAGGATAGACAAATCGTAGTTGAAGCTGTTCTCGAAACTAAAGATATCCTCCAAGCGTTCACGGATAGACGGGAACGCCAACTCATCGACATTGACTGGGTTTCTCGAAGCTGTGGAGCGCGCAAACTCGGTCATGGTGTTTCTCGCATTGGGAAAGCTCGCAAAAATCGACCGATACTCATTGTTCGAGGCCGGGTCGGTATCGTGAGGCGCCCGATTGACATTGAACCCCTCAATCTGCCCCGCCATCAAATCCCAATCCTCCGGCGTATTCGCCATCTCACTGGTCGCCAGGTGCGTGCCTATCCAAACTTCATAGCCAGAAAGCGGAGCAAGCCCGAGAGTTGCGACAAGAACACAATTTAAGAATGGTTTCATATGAAAAAGCAGAAGCGAGGTGCACTTCTAGCAATCAGAACGATCAACTCCTAGGAATGGTAGCGACTTTTCTGTCCCTTTTTTCCGTGACACGCCCCAGAAACCAGCAGCTGCTATTCAGCCAAAATGATGGTGAACCTCACCCGTGAGGCCGCAGCCCTCACAACCATTCCTCCCCCAAAAAAGCCAAGAAACCTAACAAGACAACTAGAACCAAACAGAGATCTTACTCAGTTCCGGCTGGCAACTTCCACAATGTCGGCTCAGCCCAATAGGCATTTTCTCCGCCTTCAAAAGAAACCGTGGCCCCCCTCTGGACAGGAACCTCTAACAGTTGCCAGGTAGGACTGACTCTTTTTTCGGAAAAGACCGTCTCTCCGTCCACTTTCAGGGTGAAGACCTCCTCTGCTCCACCGCCGAACCAGACGCGTAAGTGCGTAAACTCTGAGGCTGGGAGTTCAAGTCCACGGGAACCCTGAAAGCCTTTCCGCTTCACCTCATCCCACTCGATCTCATCCTCAGCCAGCTCTTTCACTAGCTCGCCCCGCTTGGGAGAGACCCAGTCCTTGGGAAGACGCTGCTGTGGCTTCACCAAAGTGGCGCCGCCTGGAATCTCCTGCTTCACGAGCGGAATTTCGGCTGGCAGGCGCTTCAACCAGAGGTCCCGATACTGCACCTTCATAGCTGGCCCCACGTGCACCTGCACTCCCAACAAGCCCTCCAATGCACGACCGGCAACGTCATCATCAATCGCATCCGCAGTCAGATGGCCGTCTATCCAATGTTGATGATGATTTCCTCGCACCAGAACGCGGTAGTCCCGCCACACCTCAGCGGGAAATTCCTTCACCTCCATCCGACCCACGACCCACGACATGCCGAAACGATCCACAACCACCCGCTCTCCGGTTCGGCCCAGAATACGCCTCCCTTGTTCTTCATAAAACATCCCGTTCATTCCCACAACCTTGGGCAGCACATCAGCCTGATAACCTGACATCACCCACTCACCGAGTTCCGGCCGCATGCGCGACCGGTATTGCAACCCACTGTTTCCCCCATTGCTCACCCACACTTTGGCCCGCAACTCGAAGTTCTTGACCCTTCCTTCCCATGTCAAAAACCGATTCCGTTTCAAGGACCCATCCACTTCTCCAACGATACAGCCTTCCACTACTGACCAATGCTCAGGGTTCCCACTCCAGCCCGACAGATCTTTTCCATTGAACAAACTCACGAACCCCTCCGGCGTCTCCTCACCACCAACCATCGTTAGACCAAACGCCGTCAGTAGCAGACCACCCAAACTGTTTCGCAAATTCCTCATCACAGCTTCCAACGTCAGCCTCCCAGACCGTCTTTCGGGAGAATTCTTCTCCATCTCAGATTTCATTGCAGGAGGCGCTTACTACGAAACAGGCCAAGTTTGTTAAACCCAACCATTGCTCCAACTTTGTCTTGTAAGGGTCGCACCTTTCGCGGTCGACCAAAGCCATTTTAGCCAGCGGCCCTAGTTCAACTCAATTTCCAGCGAGGCTCCCTCTTTGACTAGCTTTGCCTGTTGAGTAATCGACTGACCATCATGCTCAACCGTCACTTCATAGTCCCCCAAGAAGCCACTCAATTGGCAACGTCCGTCCTCTCCGGTTTTCACCGCTTCGTCCGTCCACCACTGCTTCTTTACCAAATCAATGAAGACTTCCCCGGCAGGCTTGAGGCTCCAGTCCGCATTCCAAAGGGCTGCCTGAGGCTTCCAATGCGCATTCTCCCAAAAGCCCCATTGCACGATTGCAACGAAGTTCGGATGGCTGAAACTCGCAATGAGAACATCCCGGAAGTAGTCTGCCTGCAACTGCTCATCGTCACCCGCTTCCACATCCAGTTCGCTCAACTGGAGCTTGGGAGCCACGGCCGCGAAGTCATCGTAGACTTCTAACAAATCCTCAGGCGGCGTTAGCGAAGTCAGTCCAAAGTGGGCCATGAAGCCGACCCGATCCGGGGCCTGACCCTGTTCGTTCATGGCCCGGATGACTCGTAGGTAAGGCTCCCGCTTGTAGCCGTCGGGCAGCACTTTTCCTTCGTTAATCGCATGGGTAGCTTGTGGCGCCAAGCGACGGGCTTCGGCCATGATCTCGCCAAAGATCTCAGTCCCGCCATACTCCTTTTCGTAAGTATGCTTCCCCCACGCAACGATATGATTGATGGTGTCCCACTCGGTGACGTAGCTGTTCGTCTTGGGCAAAATATCACTCATATGATTCCAAAGCCACTCGCGATGCCCCTCCGGGTTTCCCACGAATTCCTTCTCCAAAGCGTTGTAATCCATCGCCCCCCAAGCAAGGTAATGTCCCCGAATCTCGAATCCCTGCTCCTGTAGCCAAGGCACCGCCCCCTCGGTTAGCACCCGATAACGCTGCTGCCAACGTGCATTCTCTCCTTGTTGTAATTTCCAAACATGGGGCCGAAGCTCACTCTCGAAAGTGACCGAGTTGAAGTACTTCTTTAGCACCTTCCGGTATTGCTGGGCGTCCTCCCATGTGACGGGATACTCCTTTCCCGCCTTCTTATTCATGAAAGGAAAGTCCTTCTCCTCAGCCCCGACAATCTGGGCATTGACCGCGTTCCCGAACCCAAAGGCGTGCCGCTGCATGCTGACCTGAACCTTCGCATCAGGAACGGGCTGACCATTTGCGTCCACCACCTTGATCGCAAGTTCTCCTTTTCGAATTCGTTCAATCCGCGCGAGAGCCTCCTTTCGCCACGGAGCATCAACCTCTCGTCCGCGGTAGGTAACAGCTGATTCCGGAAGCCTCGCGAGATCATAATCGGGGCCGTAGTTGAGAAGCTGCACCCCTGCCACCTCGATAGCCGGTCCGGCCTTGGCCAAGTGGATGCTCAGACTACTCTTCCCTACCACATAGGAGGCAGGCGCCTTAAAAGCCCGCACATGTTGCTGCCACTCGCGATAGCCCGAAAAGTCGAACTGGAAGCGCGGCTGATCCTGCCTGCCTTGAAGAAAAACCGTAGCGGGACCGGGCTCACCTCCAGAACTTGGTCGCCGAATCCAAAACGAAAGCAGCAGGACATCACCCCGCTGCACCGCTCTCTCAAGAGGAACAATCAGCTGAACCTGATTCGTCAGCTTGGCGGTCTTCGGAATATCCATCCGATAGACCTTGGAAAACGGCATCTCCGCAATGGGCTTCCAACTGCTCTCGCCCTCGATGTCTTTCTTCAACAAACGAGTGCCTTCACCTTGGAAAAAAAGAGAAGCCTGCCCTCCCTCTGGGGCCACGATCTCTGTCGCTCCAAACAGTGAGCTAGCCACGGAGAAAAAACCAACGAGACCAAAAAGCTGAAAGAGAATAAATTTTACAGAACAGAAACGATGAGGAGGAAAATCGAAGTTCAAAATAGGTAAGGTAGAAAAATTCGAGGGCCGCGCCTCCCGGCGGGACCCTCGGTAAAAATGAGAATAGATGCCAGCTTCTCACTAACGACGACGACGAAGCAGCGCGAGTCCACTCAATCCAAGAAGTGCGATAGAAGAGGGCTCGGGAATTGGAATAAAATCTCCAGAGACAGCCACGTTATCAAGAAACAGATGATGGCCACCCGAGCTGTCGCCTACTCCGTTGGAGAAAGCCAGTTGGAAGATAGCCGTTCCTCCTGCCTCGAGAATCGAATCAGCCAGTCCAGTGAGGTCAATGTCGAGATCATCGTGCTGATTGTGACCACTCAAAGAACCGCCAAGGTGGGTGATATCATTAGTGCTGTTATCATTCTGGGGATTGCCCTCGGAACTGGCGACAGTTCCAACGGTGATGTCGCTGCCAGCCAACACGTTTACGGCATAGGTCCGGGCCGCTTTGGGGCGGAAGGCGAGAGCGTCGAAGTGAAAGGAGTCCAAATCGATGTCCAATCCGCTACCATTCACGATCGTGATGGTGATTTGCCCGTCTGTCTTAGCGTTGGTCAAGGTGAAGTTGGCGCTTCCGACATCACTCACGGTGCTAGATGGCGTTCCAAGACCGGTGGTTCCCCAAGTGCCGTCGTCAGAGGAGCCACGACCGGTGCCATCGCTATTGCTCCAATCTCCACCGGTGGCCGAGGCTGTTGCTGTAGCAGTGATCCCCGCTGCTGCCGTGGGAGTTGGAGCAGTCGTGCTCGCCCACGTGTCGATGCCAGCAATGAGCACTGCAGCCGGAGAGGACAGTGAAGTTGCAGCAAAACAGGCTGCTAGACCTGGTATAAATTTAGTTTTCTTCATGGTTTTTAAATTTCTTTGAAAAGGCATGCGGAAAATTCAGAGTGAGCCTCCCGTAACCTCCTCTAGGCTAATGCTCGAGTCCATTCTGTCACGTCACGTAAAGATGTGACGCGAATCGGTTCATACAAAACCTGAAAGAGATTTCCGAACGAGCAACAAACAGGCCTCTTTCCTATATTCCACAAAGGAATTTGCGAAGACTCGGCCTTATCAGTGGAAAAGATTTTAAATTACTTCGCTACCACCCGAATACGGTAGAAACGTTGTAAGACCGGAGCTCTCGTGTCTTCGATAAGAATCCATCCTTTTCCGTCAGCTTCAGGTGGGTAATCCTCAGCGGAATCGAAAAGGGCGGCAGCTTCCGACCAATCTTCCAGGTTTTCGGAGCTCTCAAGGAAGACCTGTAAATCGTCACGTCCAGTCTCAAAGGGAAACTCAAGCCCCACACCCGCGGCCCCGGAAACAAGACGCGGCAGGTAGTCCAAGGCACTGGCTCCCATTGGCACCCCGAGCGCATACCGCATCAGATTGCTCACACCGTCGCGATAAGGCGAAGCTAAAGGTCCTGAAGTCTGGGAATCTGCGAGCTCCGCCGCATCAAAGTTGGCCTGACGCCAAGCCTCGAAGCTGGTCGGAGGACCATCCCCGTTGGTCAGTTCCAGTATACGGATTTGCTCAAACGGAGCGGCCTGCCCGAGATCGGCAGCAACTGAAGTCAAGGTGAACTCCGGAACAAGGCTCCAATTCTCACCACCAAATTGATGCGTGCCTTCCAGATCGTGGGTATACACCCGAACCGTGGCCGAAGAGAGAGAGTTCTCCAAGTCCTCCCCAAACGGAACGAGAAATCCTCCTTGCGACACCCTACCCGCTCCTTGCGCAGAACCAATGAGGTAGAAATCGAGAGAAAGAACTCCCGTAGGAGCAGCCTCCAGAATGATAGTCGAATTGGTGGTAGCCGCAGGAAGCCCCAAGCTGGGAGAACCGCTAGCTCCAAAAACGAATGAATAGTGACTGGCGCTGGACGACGGTGCCTCCAACAGAGTTTGCTCTAACACAATGCTCCCTTCTCCGGAAATTGCCGCAGTGCGACCAAACCCTCTGAGAGTCGCGCTGGGTGCCAAGGCAATCGTTGAACCCAAGTCTCCCTGAATTTCAAGAGTCCCCGCCGAAACCGCAATGGGATAAGTCCGCGCGCTTTGGTCCCCTCCGAGATAGAGAGAACCTCCCCCCGATTTGGTTAGAGCATGCTCTCCCCCGAGTGGCTGCAAAAGAGCCAGCGAGTTGGAAGAGCCCGCGACATGAATCTCGCTCGGAGCTGCCAATTCAACCCTAGAAGAAATAACCGCGACGTTGTTAGAGTCGCCAGGCTCATAGCGCAAAGCCCCCTTCTTACCGTTGCCTTCATTGTCGGAGATCTCGCTTCCCCGACCAAAGCCGGCCAGACCGAGCGTTCCTCCGAAAGCATAGTCACGCGGCGGCTCATTAGGCCCTGTGCCCGAAGTCAATCTCAGCTGCCCACCCGAGAGAACGCTCACCGAACTCGTTGCCGAGGGCGCGGCCGGCTCGGTGACTTGCAAGACCCCTTCCTCAACAACCGTTGCACCTAAATAGTCTTTCCCATCTCCGGTCAAGGAGGCGATACCCAAGCCTGACTTGGTCAAGCCACCCGGCCCATTCCAGTCGCTTCGCAACCGTAATGCCCCGTAATCCCCATCACCATTTCGATGCACGACATCTAGTCGCACACTATCAGTCAGGGTGACTCCAGCTTCGACTTCCAACTCTGCATAGCCCTCTCCATTTCCAGTCACGAGGATTTCCGCTTCTCCGCTGGTATCAGAAAACGTCAGGGTATTGCCGGTGCTACGGTCTCGCACCCGGCTCCGCCTTTCGCTATCGGCGAGTTCGAAAATCAAGCGTCCCAGGGTGACCGGTTCCCGGATATTGGCATTGCGAGAATCTCCCGAAACTCCCGGAATCACTGCAATGGCATCCACACTATTCGGAAATGGCCCGGGCGCACTCGACCAATTGTCGTCCGCAGTCCAATCCGCACTGATTAGCGGCAAGAAGGTAGGATACGCGAACGGCAGAGTGAACTCGAAGTCGATCTCAGGACTCCAAACTCCAGAAGCCAGAACCCGCGCTCGAACTCTGGTATCTTCGCTTAAGGAAATAGGTGAAGAATAGGAATCTCCTAACACGATTCCACCCAAGCCCCGAGGATCGCTTCCATCAGTGGTATAGTAAATGGTTCCCCCACTATTCGGATTGCCAATGGTGAGTTGAAAACCCTGCGAAATCTCGCCACCGTATTGATTGAAGGTGGGCGCGCTGGTCGCAGGCCAAGCGTTCTCACTCACCAGTTGGCCAGTCAAGGCATTGAAACGGGTGTTATTGGCAATCCATCCGTTGTAAAAATTGTCTCGGAAAGAACCACCGATTGTTTCTTCAATAATGGGCGTCACCTCGCTCCTCAACTCGTTGTAGACTTCAGTGATTTCCGAAGTGACCAACGCCCCCCCATTGTAGAGATGCTTCTGCGCGCGGTCAGCCATTCGGAGCCGAAACTCCGGCGACTGCTTCAGCAAGGTGTAGATTGCCTGGATGTATTGACTGGTCGTCGTTTGGGCATCGGCTGTCGGAAAGCGTGTGCTAGGTAAAGTTAATTGTTCGGTAAAGGTATTGGTAGAGGTGCTGCGTTCGGAGAATCCAAAGGCACCTTCCGCATCCCAGACATAGAAACGCCAGCGTCCCGTCGAACTCCGCTCGCGGGCCGCAATCCAGTTGTTGTGGGGCCAATCCCCCATTGCAGCGTAGGCGTTCACGAGGATGTAATCGAGGTAGTTGTCGACATCGAGGTAGTCGAGTACCCCCGCATAGCCTGCAGTGGTGGTCAGGTCTGCTGTGCGCAGGTAGTTGAGCATCTTATTCCAGTTTGTCGGGTCACCGCTGGAAAAACTATTCACCTGCTGCACATCCCAAGACTCGGAGCTATTGTAATGCGCTTGCATGAAACCCTCCCGAATGCGCTCGGCGGTGTTGTAATAGCCTTTGTAAACTCCATTGATCCAGAGGGTGTGGATGGTGCCGTAGCTACCGACTTGTCCCGTGTTGATGAAAAGACGTCTCATCAACTCGTCCTTAATGAAGGGATTATACCAATCATTCTTTCCTGCTCTCACCCGCAAGCTGTCGAACTCGGTGACGGTGTTACTCCCGAAGAAAGGATAGTCGATGGGTCGTTCGCCGAACTCGGGGCGAAAGAAAATGTTCATCGATGGCTTTTCGAACTTGGTGGCAGACGTCGAGGTCGAAGTGAACGGCTCGTCCATGGCATCGGTAATGCGCAAACGCGCCCGCGTATGCCCACTGCCCGCCACTCGCATCCCAAGCTCGGTCCGCAAAGGCTCGCCTGTTAGAGGCAAGTATTCCATTGCTCCGTACTTTTCATTGGATCGACCACTCGCGGCAGCGTGATTGTAGGCACTACTCTGTCCATTGGCGCTCCACACTCCGTCGTCATAGCTACCACCGTTGATTGCGAAAACCCCTTCTCCATTGGCAGGCCCATCAGCCGCATTGGGCCCATAGAAAGTGAGAGCAGGATCTCCCGAAAGGCACATCGCGGGAATACTCTGATAGGCAGGGCCCTGATTGATCAAATAGGTGTGGGTCACACTTTCCGAAGGGATGGCATCGGGCAGAAATGACCGGGCCCTGATAACGGTGTTCGAAGCGACCTGAATAGGACCGCCGTAAATCATCCCTCCAAGGGGATCGGTGCCATCGGTGGTGTAGCGAATGATTGCGCTGGGCGTTGGAGTTGTGAGAGACACACTGAGCGGGGACGGATAGAAGCCACCGGCAAGACCGACCTCAGGCCGCGCGGGAGCTTCTCCCAAAACCGAACCGGCATTCTCAGCCCCCGGAGTACCGAGCGCGAGATAGCCGAAGGTGCCGTCAGCTTGCCTACCATAGGTATAGCGCCACGTCTGCGAGGGAAATTCACCGGGGAGCTCATCCTCGATTTGACCGTCCGGACGAACAAGCAGAAGATCTTCCCCCGTGGAGGAGAGCTTGAAGTTCGTGTGCGCATAGGTCGTCCCGTCCCCCGCGGGGCTGTAATCGAGGCTACTCGCCACCACCACCAGATAGCCATTCCCTGGAATGGTTGTCCCAGCAGGAAATTCCCATTTGGTCGGGTCGCTTGGGTCGTCACTCATAGACCAACCATCCAAAGAAATCTCACCGGAACTCGTGTTTCGAATCTCAATCCAATCATTCTCGGAATCCGGCGGGTCCTCGATCGTTCCGATGTCATTTTCACCGATGTCTTCCAGGTCGATTGGCTCCGCAAGCCCCACGAAATAGCGTAGCGAATCTGTTGGAGAAACCAGATTACGCGCAGTGGTTCCCGTGCTGCTGAGGGTGGCTTCCCCGATCAAATCGGAACTCCCCAAAGAGGCATTGTGAAGTTGGATTGCCAGAACATTGTCTCCCGCGAGCAGCAAGCCTCTCGCTTCCCCCAAAGTGATCATCTGCGATCGGTCCATGGGATTACCTCCGTCTCCCGTAGCAGGATGATTGCCACCGGCAATATCAGTGTGGGAGGCAAAAGCGCCGGGCTCCCCCATATTGCCGCGATAGACCTCAGTGCCATTGAGATAGACGATCATGCCATCGTCATAGTCCACCAAGAGAGAAAGCGGAAAAGCAGAGTCAGCTTCTGCCGCAGTCACGCTGAAGGGAATGCGGGCGTAAATCGAAGGGGTAATATTTCGCATCCGCGTGATGAGACCGGGAACACCTACAACGTAGTGTGGTGGGTTCGCGGAATCATACCCCACCGGCCCTACCCCTGTATCCCAGGTAGAATCGTCAAAGCTCGTAGTGGCCCACACGACATCGGGTGCAGCCTCCGCCTCCCTGGCAAGTAGTCCGTAATCAACCAGTCCTCCCGAGGGCTCGGCTAGACCGGCGAAGTAGTTCCAAGAAGTCGAACCATCAACCACCGTGGTGCCATTGGCGAGCTCGAGATCGGCAGCGAGTAGAAGAGATGAATTCCCAGCCGTCAAATTGTGCACCTGAATCGCAAGCTGGTTTTCGCCGTCTTGAAGAAGGGAGCTCGCCACACCTACAGTGATGGTAGTCAGCGCGCTACTTGAACTTGAATTATAGGCCGGTTGATCCCGATAAGCGAACATCCCGGGGAGAGCCATGTTGCGGCGCGCGATCTCGACTCCATTCAAGTAGGCAATAAAGCCATCATTATAGCGCACCTTCAGCTCCAAATTCGAAGTGCTAGCGGCAATTCCCGATGAGACATTGAAGCTCTTTCGGAGATAAAGAGTAGGAGTCTGATTTTGCATTTCCGCGGAAACATTTGTCCCCAACGAAACTCCCCCGACGCTGCCAAAGCCGAAAGGACCGTCTCCAGTCTCCCATTGGGAATCATCGTAAGAAGCAGATTGCCACGGCACCGTATTGCCAACCCGAGGGTATTGCCCTGTCTCTCGAACCAACAGACGATCAGAATTGGTGGCAGAAAACTCATTGATGAGAAGCTGCCCTAAGCAAAGATGCGGCTGAAGCACCCCAATCGCAGCTACCCACAACCTCCCCCGGACAAACCCCAGGCGGGACCGCGTCAAACGCTTTCTCTCTTTCATAACTTACCACACACCGAGAGCGAGGCCTCCATCAACGAAGGCAAACTCCCACTGCTCTCTGTGATTAAACGAATTAAACTCACAGAGAGCACACCCCAATTTGTCACGTGAATACGTGACCGGCTGAAACGAACCTACATCTTGATAACAAACCGATGCTGACCAGCAGACACCTTTTCACTATCTCGACCGTTCGGAAATTCGATGGTGGCAGTGGTGTTGGGCGGAACCTCCACTTCCAATTCCAAAGTCCCCTTTTCCAAAACCCACCGACTGGCAGCCTTGCCATATCCGGTCTCGAGAGTCGCACTTGCCGAAGTCAAAGGGCCGCCCACCAGAGGTCGGACAAAAAAGTGCTGATAGCCCGGATGCTCGGGATCAGGGGCCAATCCCGCGACCCGCTCATACATCCACTGCCCGATGGCCCCATAGGCGTAGTGATTGAACGAATTCATACCCTCGGGATGGAAGCCGTCCTTCAAGGTGTAGCTATCCCACCGTTCCCACATTGTGGTCGCCCCTTGGTTGATGGAATAGAACCATGAGGGATAGCTTTCCTTGAACAACAGAGAAAAAGCGGTCTCTGCATTGCCGGTCTCATCGAGCACTTTCGCAATATACGGCGTACCCAAAAATCCCGTGCGCAGATGTCCTTCTGCTTCCCCGATCAAACGCATGAGATTTGCCGCGGCCTTCGCCTGTTGCTTCCCGGGGAGAAGATTGAATTCCAAAGCTAGAATATAGGCGGTCTGGGTCTCAGGCGCATTCTTTTGCTTTCCATCCTCGTCAAAGTAATGTGCTACGAAGGCCTCTCTCACCGCATCCGCTTCCGCTTGATACTTCTCCGCACCGCTTTTGTTTCCAAGCGCCTTTGCCGAGTCGGCTAAGATCTGGGCACTATGAGCATAGAATGCCGTTCCCAAAAGCGGGTATGGGGTGTCTCCCTTGTTGTCCTTTGCATAGGGCTGCAACCAGTCCCCGAAGGCACTGATGCGTGGAATCAAATTCCCCTTCGCCTTCTGGCGATAGAATCCCACCAGCCCCTCCATCATCTCATAGTTCTCAGCAAGAACCTCGCGGTCACCGGTGCGCACGTAGATATTCCAGGGCACGATAGTAGCCGCATCCATCCATCCCGGGCTATCCGGGCCAGCAAATACATCAGGAATCACGCAAGGAATCTTTCCATTCGGCAGCTGGTCGTCGCGCATCGAACCCAGCCAGCTTTTCCAGAACGCATGGGAGTCGAAGTTGAACATAGAGGTGGAAAGAAAGGCCTGTGCGTCCCCTGTCCAACCCATGCGCTCATCGCGTTGCGGACAGTCCGTGGGAATATCCAAGAAATTACCACGTTGTCCCCAGGTAATGTTCGACTGCAACTGGTTCAACTTTTCATGCGATGACTCGAAGTGTCCGATTTGCGGAATGTCGGTTCTCAGAACAAGCCCTTTGACCCAATCCTTCTCTGGTTCGACTTCATCGGTGAATCCGGACAACTCAACATACCGAAAACCATGAAAGGTAAAGGTCGGCTTCCAAGTGATGGTGCCGGTTTCTGCGGCGGTATAGAAATTCGTCGACTTTGCCTTACGGTAATTGTCGGTATACATCGTGCCATCGAGATTCAGCATTTCGGCAAAGCGCGTGGTGATTTTTTCGCCTTTCTTCACTGGAATCCGAATCTCAGGATAACCCACCATATTCTGGCCGAGGTCGAATACGTATCGCCCCTTTTCAGGTTCTGTGATCTCCACTGTCGGCAGTTTCTCCTTCACCCGCACAGGTGCAAAGGGCTTGGGCGCAAGTTGGGCCTTTCCCAGCTCGCTACTGGTCCGAACCTGGGTCCAAGCCTCGTCATTGAAGTCAGGCCTGCTCCACCCCGGCAGTTCCAAGTTCGCGTCGTAGGTCTCGCCATCGTAAATACTGGAATCGCGAATGGGCCCATCGAAGGTAGACTTCCACCCCTCATCGGAGCCAATCAGTAATCTCTTTCCATCCTTCAGTGTGACCTCCAGCTGCAGGAGCAATTCGGGCTGGCTGCCATAGCGGTTGGCCTCTTCTCGAAAACCAATTTTGCCAGCATACCATCCCGTTCCCAAGAGCGCACCCACTGTATTCTTTCCTTCTTGGAGCTGTTCTGTGACATCATAGGTCATGGTATCCAAGCGATTGGCGTAGGAGGTCCACCCCGGCACGAACTCATCCTGTCCCACTTTTGAACCATTCAGATGAACTTCACAAAGCCCTCGCGCAGTCACATAAAGACGGGCTCTTTCAATCGACCCCTCCAACGAAAAATCGCGCCGCAAATAGGAAGTGGACTCCAGCTCGGGCAGGTCCGCCTGGGGCCGTATCCAGCGCCCTTCCCAATCCTTGTTAGAAAGCAGTCCGAGCTCCAGAAAGGCAGGTTCGCTCCACCCCGATGCCTTTCCCTCCTCATCGCGGAAATCCACCCTCCAGCTCACTCTCTCACGCGATTGAAGAGGCGCGCCGCCATAAGGAATCAAGAGAGATTGCGCAGACTCCACCCATCCGCTATCCCACAGAATCCGCTCTCCCTCGGTTACCTCGATACGATAGCCGCTCTGCCTGCGAACACCGTTCGGCAACTTCCATGAGAACACGGGGGTGGCGTCGTGATAGCCTACGGGATCAACAAATCCCTCCCCGACTGTTAGAGAGTGAGGAACTTCCGCAGCAAAACTACTATTATTGAAAGTCACAGCCGTCAGAAACATGATTGAAAGTCGGTGAATTGCGCGCATGGGGTATCAGTTGAGTAAAGAGGGATTCCGTTCGGTTACTGTCCACTTGGCATGGGCTTCATGGAGTGCCCCCGCCAACTCCTATCAAGGTAGCCACCCCATGTCGAAAAAGTGAGCCCTAAAATTGTAACGTAAGTTCGTGACAGCTGAACACCGCATTGTTCGTGACAAAAAATAGGTGCCGCGATGGAATCGCGCCGTCATCGCATCCACTCCTTGCGGAGCAATCAAGTTCGCTCACCACCCGCTGGGGTCCTATTGCCATTTAACCTAACAGACCGCACTCCGACCATGTCCCAACCGCGCTACCACAAAGTCCAACTCGACGACCTTCCCGAGATCGAATGCTGTTGCGGCACCACCCGCCGCGGCTTCGCCGATCTCCCCGACGCCCCCGCATCCATCCACCTCCTCAAGGTCAAGGACGAGCCCACTTCTCACTACCACCAGAAGACTGCTGAAATATATCTCATCCTCGAGGGCGAAGGCGTTCTGGAACTCGATGGCGAGATGGTGCCGGTCAAACCCATGTCTTCCATTCTCATTCAGCCCGGCTGCCGGCATCGTGCCGTAGGCCAAATGACTCTAGTTAATATTCCGGTCCCCAAGCACGACGACAAAGATTTCTTCTACGAAGAAGAAGCCAACAAGAACGAGAGTTCCCCCGCTCTCCAAGTCGACCCTACCTGATTGAACCGGTCGTTGTAACCAATCCGAACACCGCTACTGCGAACGAGGGCTTGCTGACTCGCGGACCTTGTTGCCGCTCACATCCCGGCCTCCGAAATTCGGAAGGAAAGACGCTCGGGAAAGAAGACTTGGACCTCCATTTCTCTCTCTCGATGCTCCCGTCAGGAAACACGAAAGCGGCGGGCAAAGGCTTAAACAAGAGTCTTTCCGCCGCTTTCGTTCGCTTCGGACAATTGCCGGAAATCTCTCTTCACTTTCACCGGAGGAAAGAAAGAATTCAGCTAGTCCCGGGGTAAAACTTTGAACTCATGCTCCCTCCCATCAAACCGCTACGGGCTCTTTCCTCTCTTCTCATTCTGGGGATGACTCTGACTTCCTCCCCCGGCGATGAAGTCCAGTCTCTCTCCAAGACCATCGTGGACCGAAAGGCGCTCACCTTCGCAGCAGGTCCCGCGACCCGCTTCGGAATTAGCGTGAACGGCCGCAGTCATCAGCAGTGGCCACTAGTGAGCTATCGTGGATACCAGTATGTCACCTACTTCAACGCCAGTCGCCAAGTCTGCATCGGGCGCCGGAAGCTTCCCAATGGTTTATGGGACGTGATTGCTTTTGACGACCATCGTTTTGAGACGAACGACTCGCACAACACCGCTGTCCTCGGCATTTGCGATAAAGACGGCACTATCCACATGGCCTTTGACCACCACGCGAGCCAGCTCAACTATCGAGTCTCTCAAATCGGAGCCGCCCACAATCCCAAGACCACAGAATGGACGAAGAAGCTCTTCGGAGAAAAGCAGCATAGTCTGGGAAAGGTCTCGGCTGCCGAGCGAGTGACCTATCCTCGATTTTTCGCGGCCCCCAATGGCAACCTCATGCTCTACTACCGCTCCGTCACCTCGGCCAACGGCGACGGTTTCATCGAAGAATACGATGGCGGGAGTCACCAATGGACTCCGGGGCTCGGCAAGTTTATTTCGAGAGACAAAGGTATCCTCAAAAGCAATGGTCAAACGAGCCACAACCGGTGCCCCTACATGAACTGCCTTTCCTACGCTGGCAACCGCCTCCATGCCTCGTGGGTCTGGCGGGACCGTTTTGAGAAAACCCTCGCTCTAAACAACCACAGCCTCTGTTACGCCTACAGCGATGATCATGGACGAACGTGGCACAACTCTGCGGGAAAAATGATTGGCTCCACCGGCAAGGCCCCCATCCATCTCGATACGGAAGGCCTGGTCGTTGCCCCCATCCCTCTGGCGAGTGGGCTCTCCAACCAAACCACCCACTACGCCTTTCCCGACGGAAGCATCCATATCGTGGTCTTCCATCGCGCAGAGGGCTCCCGGGAGCGCCGCTACCAGCACTATTGGCGAACGAGTGCCGGGAGGTGGCTCCATCAAGCCCTGCCCTTCGGCGGCAACCGGCCCAAATTGCTGGCAACTCCCCAGCGCAAAATGATTCTCATTTTCTCGGACAACGACACCCTCCAGTTGGCAAAGGGAACCCCCAACGCTCAAATCACAAAGTGGAAATGGGAACGTCTGAACTTGCCGGAAAAACAGTCCATTGCCGCTGATGCCATTCCCGATCCGACCCGCTGGGCAACGGAGGAGGTCCTCTCCCTTTATCTCCAAGAGTATCCAAAACGGAAAATACGGACCAAGAAGCCGGAGGCTGTCGACGGGGTTCCTTCCCCACTGATTATAATGGATTACCGGGTCAACTAACAATCCAACCCAACCAAATCCCCGACAGGGACATCACGGTAATCTCATGGTAGCTCTTTGACTCGAATATTTCGAAAGGCCACCTGACCCGACTTGGCTTTGTGAACTTGCAGCCCGAGAAAGCCCTCGGCGAAAGTTCCGTCACCTACCCAGTGGGCGATGGGCACCCCATTGAGCCAGGTCTTCACCACCTTGCCCTTTGCTTCCACCGTCACGCGGTTCCAGCCTTCGCGTTCGATCGCCTTGCGGGCTTCCTCATGCTCTTTGAGCCACACCGGATAGTAGTATCCACCACAGGATTGGCCGTAGATTCCTCCCGACCAGCGGCGCTCTCCTTTCACGCCCTCCATCTCGACCTGAGGACCATAGACTTCTTCTGCGAGCTTCTCGGTCTTGCGCACTTGGGCTCGAAACATCACTCCGGTATTCAGATTCTCGATCCACTTCACTTCGCATGTGAAAACAAAGTCCTGATAGTCATCGCGCTCGGTGCACAGATAGGTGCTGGGAGTTCCTGGGACGGCGGTTCCCATGATGACCCCATCCTTCGCCTCGAAAGAGGCTTTCCCTTGCCGACTCGTCCACCCCGTCAGGTCGACCCCATTGAACAAGTCCACATAGCCAGTCTCCAGGTCAGGTTCAGGCGTTTGGTTCAGCAGCATCGAGGCAGGTTCAGGAGCGTTGACTTGCTTCTGATAGCGCTTGAACCACTCTTGCTGACTCTCCGCTATCTCTCCTGCGGAAAGCGATCCGAGGGCTGCCAATATCACTGCCCCAATTGAGACACTCACAGATTTTGCAATTTGATTATCTTTCATTTCTATTGAGCGGCCGCTTCGCTCGGAAGCGGCTGAGCACAACACGAGCGTGCACCAATCTGTCCGGAACGCACGTCCCTAGTTCCGGTGACGTTGCCATTCGCCTTCAGCCTCACCGGTCCGCCCTATGACCATTCCTGAAGCCAAGTTTCTAACATCCGGCTAACCCCAATAAAACCAACAACCTTGTTATCTGTGCTGTGCAATTCGAGCATCCAAGCTAGGTGGGAGAAGGACTCTTTCGAAACTTCCTCTCGCTTTTCATTTTTGGAGTTGGGATTCGGAACCGTAGACGTATAATTTCCCAACTGAGCCAATGCATCACTTCGGAAGCATCCTCCTGATTTTCTGGATTCTGATTGGGAGCGCAAGCGGCCAATCAAACGAATCGCGCTCGTCGGATTGGTTCTTCCGAAGCTGGGAAACCGAAGACGGACTTCCCTCTAACAGCATTCTCGAAGTCACACAAACCTCGGACGGTTATCTCTGGCTGGGCTCCAACGGGCTCTTGCGCTTCAACGGACACGAGTTCGAGCCCATCCCCTTGCAAGATATCCTAGACCTTCCCAGCCGCGAGATCCGGGCAATGTTTCAGGACCGGAACGGACGGGTATGGACCGCCTTCGAACGAGGACCGCTGGTCGGTCTGGGAGAAGACAATTTTCTAGTTTTTGGCGAAAGCGAAGGATTGCCGGAGAAAAGGGTTCACAGCATCACCGACGATGACGAGGGGGGCCTTTGGGTCGCCTATTATGATGAAATCTGTCACATCGCGGACAACAAGGTCATCTCCCGGAAGCTCCCGAATCGAACTCCGGTTGGCGAAACGCCAAGGCTGCTCTGCGATGACATGGGTCGAATCTGGCTCGCCAACGGAGGAAGGCTCCACCTCCGCAAAGAAGGCAAATTTCATCTCATTGCAGAGTTCAAGGACTCCTCCCTGCAAATGACCAAAGCAAGCCAAGGAGGACTTTGGGTGACCGTGGATTCCCAACTGATACATCTCGACTCAGAGAATCAAATCAGCCCCGAAGTTTCCCTCCCCGATTCCAGTCAAGTCACCAACCTATTGGAAGACAGCAAGGGAGCCATCTGGATCTGCACCCAGACTAACGGTCTTTTTCGATATGCAGACAAACGCTTGGAGGCTATTCCCACCTCCTACCCGTGGGTCGAAGGCATCACCGAGGACCACGAGGGAAACATTTGGGTTGGAACGTTCGGCGGCGGGCTCAATGTGATTAAGTCGCGGGCGGTTCAGCTCTCCGACCCACAAATAAGCCCCCCCGTCTCCTCCCTGAATTCACTCACCATCAATTCAGACGGAAAAATTTGGGCGGTGAATCGCGATGGGCGACTTGCTTTTCAAAGGGATGGCCAATGGCAATTCTATCAACCAAAACAGGCAGGAGTGAGATTTCTCTGTGTAGCCTCGGACCCCGCTGGTCACATCTGGGCAGGTTCCAGACAGCATGGGCTTTTCAAAATAACAAACGAACGAACAGAAATATTTCGTTCCGAGCAAGGCATTGGCAGCAACTATGTTCGCGCCCTTCTGGTCGCAAAAAACGGAGATCTTTGGATCGGCACGGATGGTCCCGATCAGCTTCTTCGTCATTCAGATGGCAAGTTCGAGGCCATCTCGCATGAAGGCTCGCTCCAGGCGATTCGAGGGCTCGCGGAGACGACTGACGGAACCGTTTGGGTCGGCACATCAAATGGCCGACTGCTGCGGGTTGTCGACTCCAAACTTGTGAGCAAGACCGGAGTCGAAGGGAGTGCTCTCATCTCCATCCGCACCCTTCATGCGACCCCAGATGGCAGCCTCTGGATTGGCTACGCAGGCGACGGGCTGGGGCACATCAAAGACGGCAAGTATCAGAGAATCACCACTGAAGAAGGCCTGCGTGACAACTACATTTCCCAGATACAACACGACGACTTCGGGTCTCTCTGGCTAGCGGGCAACCGGGGCCTTTTCCAAGTGGAACGCTCCCAGCTTCAGAACCCCTCTCAATTCGGGAGCCGGGCGATTCGCATGCGAACTTTCGGCCGGAATGACGGACTGCCCAGCCTGCAGATCAGTCGAAATTATTCTCCCACCTCTGCCAAGGACTCCTCTGGCAATCTCTACTTCAGCACTTACAACGGACTCCTCCGAGTCAACCCGAAGAAGTATCGCGGTGATGTGCTTGTTCCCCCCGTGCGCCTGGAAAGAGTGCTCGTCGACCACCAACTGGTTGGCAGTTACCGCAAACGGGATGCGCGGGCCTTCACGGCCGAAGGAGCCAACCTCCTCGACCTCAGTTCCAGGGGAGCAATCCTTCGTCTGCCTCCCGATCACAACCGGGTCAACATTGACTTTGCGACATTGAGCTTGGCCTCTCCAGAGACAGTCAATATCCGCTATCGCCTGAAGGGCCTCAGCGACAAGTGGGAAATCTCGGACAATCAATATGAAGCGCAATTCTCCCGCCTGCCCGCTGGGAAATATGAGTTCGAAGTCATCGCTGCCAACAACAATGGCTCCTGGTCCAGAGAGAAGGCTTCTCTCCTGATCACCGTCTCTCCTTTCTTTTGGCAAACCTGGTGGTTCAAGCTCGGGGTGGGAGCCTTTACCGCCCTCATCGCCGGCGGGCTTGTATTTCTTGGTCTACGACGCAGGCATCGACTCGTGATGCAACGCATCCGGACCAAGCGCGCTCTGGAGCAAGAACGAAGCCGCATCGCGCGGGATATTCATGACGAACTGGGGGCCAGTCTCACCCGCATCAGCTTGCTGGCCCAACCAGCCGTTGAACCTAAAGATGAGACCATCAAGAAAAAGCTGGGGCAGATTCACTCCACCGCAAGACACCTCATGCGCTCCATGGACGGAGTCGTGTGGGCAATTGATCCAGAACACGACACCTGCGACGACCTCGCCAGTTACTTGAGCAGCTACGCGCAGGATTTTCTCGAAGTGGCAGGCATCACCTGTCGCATCCGGATGCCCCTCGAGCTGCCGGAGCACTCCCTGTCCGCTCAATTGCGCCACAACCTCTTGCTCGCCTTTAAGGAAGCACTCAACAACATCGTCAAGTATGCCGAAGCCACCGAGGTCAAAGTGACGTTGGAATCGGAAAATGAAGAGCTCATTCTCAAACTGGAAGACAACGGAAGCGGGATCAATCCCATGGCGGAGTCCGACCCAAACCGCCCTGCCTCGGGTCGCGGTCTGGAAAACATGAACACTCGCATGAAAGAAATCGGGGGGACCTGTGTGGTGGAAAGCTCACCCGAGAAAGGAACTGCCATCACCTTTCAGGTTCCCCTTCGGGGAGTCATCTAGGCAACTCGTCCTCGCCGCCTCTCTCCAAAGCTGCTACAACTGTCACCCAAACTAGCGACAAGCATATTTGCCCGTTTACGATACACTCCAACCATGGCCGAACCTGACAACGACATTCGCGTGACCATCGTGGAAGATGATGCAACGCTGAGAACAATCTACGCGGAGTGGATTGGGAATGCGCCGGGTTTCGAATTGGTGGGCCAATATGACGACGGACAAGAGGCCTTCGAGGGCATTCCCAAGGAACAACCCGACGTCGTCTTGAGCGATATCAACCTCCCGGGAATGAACGGGGTCGAGATGGTTCGGGGCCTCAAAATGCAATATCCCAAAATTCAGTTTGTTATGATCACGGTCTACGAGGATTCCAATCGCATCTTCAAGGCCTTGGAGGCCGGTGCCACCGGATATCTCCTCAAACAAACTCCTTGCGAAAGTCTCCTGGCATCTCTCAAAGAGGTCTACGAAGGCGGTTCCCCCATGAGCAGTGGCATCGCGCGAAAGGTTGTGAAATGCTTCCGCAAGCCCCTTCCGAGCGAGGAGGACAACAAGTTGAGTAAACTTTCAAAAAGAGAAGAAGAAGTACTCGACCTCTTGGCCCAAGGCTACCTGTGCAAGGAGATCTCCGATAAACTGGGCGTGAGTCACAATACCGTCGACACCTATCGTCGACGCATCTACGAGAAGCTGCACGTCCATTCCCGCGCCCAAGCCACCGCAGTCTATGTTCAGTTCAAGCCGAACGCTCTGCAACGTCCCGCCTGAAAGTAACCCCGCGCACCGGACCCAAACGCCTGTTTCCGTCCTCCGCTGAACGGAAGTCTCATCGACGCAATTTCGCTGCTACTCCCGACCTCAGTCATTCGACTCGGACGACTTCCCCCTTCTCGGGCAAACTGAACCTCCGCAATTGCATTTGCCCGTGAAATTTTTTTTCCAATTCAAGAAAGAACTGGCCATAAGAACCGTTTCCCTTAAGTCTTAAAAATCCATGACCGCGTTCCCCTTCTCACTCAGCTCGAGCACGATTCCTCTGATCATTGTTGGAATCAGCTTCACAGCCGTTTCTGCCGCACCCACTCACTTGATCGATGAAGAACCTGTCGCGATCAGCCGCATCGACAAAGACACCATCCTCATCGACTTTGGAAAAGCTGCATACGGAAACGTTCGTTTGATGCCCACCGCAGATGCCAAGGGAGAAGTTACCGTTCACTACGGAGAGGATCTTCAAGACGGGCGCATCAATCGCAAACCACCGGGAACTGTTCGTTACAATCTAGCCACCGTGACCCTCTCGGGAGACAAGGCCATCGTCGCCAACCCTCCCCCGGATCCACGCAATACCGAACTCATCTCCACTCGCAAGTTTCCCCACCCGCCCGCAATTCTCACTCCCCCCGAGTGGGGCGTGGTGCTTCCATTTCGCTGGGTTGAACTGGAGGGTTGGTCGGGCGAAATCTCCCCCGACCAAATCGCTCGTCAAACCGCCTACCTCGTCAACTGGGATGATGAGGCCGCCCACTTCGAATCCTCGGACCAGCTTCTCAACCGCATCTGGGACCTCTGCAAATACTCCATCAAAGCCACAAACGTAGCCGGCATCTATATCGATGGTGACCGCGAGCGAATCCCTTACGAAGCCGATGCCTACCTCAATCAGCTCAGCCACTACTACACCGATAGTGACAAAGAGATGGGCCGCGACTCCATAGACCATCTGCTCCTCAACGGCACTTGGCCTACGGAATGGGCTCCCCACATGGTCTTCATGGTCTACTTGGATTATCTCCACACCGGCGATCTCAATTGGATGGCCGGGCGATACAATATTCTCAAGGAACGCATGCTTTTCCACCGCCGCGGTGAGGACCACCTCATCTTCAGTGAAGAACTCGACATGAGCCGGCACGACATCGTCGACTGGCCCAAAGGTGAACGGGACAAATACGTCTTTACCCCTCGAAACACGGTCGTGAACTCCTTCCACATTCGAACCCTTCAGCTCATGATCAAGATGGCGCGTGAAGTCCGGGCGGTTGACGACCTCGCTCAGTTCGAGCTGCAATTGGCCGCGAGCAAAAAGGCCTTTAACGAAACTTTCCTCGACAAAGAAACAGGACTCTACCGCGACGGGATCGGAACCAAACACTCATCCTCCCACGCCAACTTCTTCCCCCTCGCCTTCGGAATCACTCCCGAGAACCTCCGTGAAAAACACGTAAAATGGCTGGCTGAGCGCGGGATGACAATGTCGGTCTATGCCGCCCAGTATTTTCTGGAAGCTCTTTTTGAAAATGGCGCAGACGCCGAGGCCCTCGCCCTGATCACCGCCGATGGAGACCGCAGCTGGAAGCACATGCTCGACAGCGGGACCACCATAACGTGGGAAGCCTGGGACATGAAGTATAAGGCCAACCAGGATTGGAACCACCCGTGGGGAGCCGCGCCCGCCAACCTTTTCCCACGCTACCTACTCGGAGCACAACCGCTGACCCCCGGATGGAACACCGCACGTATTTCCCCCAGGATCGCGGATTTGGAATCGGCAAAAGGAAAGGTTCCCACTCGACACGGCCCCATTCTTATCGACTGGAGTCAAAAGGATGGATTCCAGATGTCCCTGGAGCTCCCCGAGAACATCCTCGCCCTCGTCGACCTCCCCCTCATCAAAGGCTCCACCCAAGTCTTGCTCAATGGCAAGGCCGTTTCTGCCACCCAAGAGAAAGAAAGATGGGTTCTGGATGCTCCCGTCACCGGCAAAGCCCAACTGGAAGTCAAATAGACCGAACAACACCAAACACCTAATGTCAGTTAAAATCATCGCACTCTTGCTCGCAACCGTTCTTGGAACTGTCGCTGCGCCCAATGTCGTCTTTCTTCTCAGCGACGACCAGTCCTGGGGTGACTACGGCTTCATGGACCACCCGCACATCGAGACACCGCACCTCGATGAGTTGGCGAGCAACGGGCTCCTCTATGAACGCGGCTACGTCACCGCGCCTCTCTGCCGACCTTCACTCGCCAGCATCGTCTCCGGTCAATACCCTCATCAGACGGGGGTCCGCGGCAATGATCCCGTCCTCCCTAACAACGCCACCCGCACCAGCAATCGGGAGCTATGGGCTGAGTTCACCAATCGCATGGACAAGACCATGGAAGGCAAACCTTCCTTCATACAATTGCTCAAGGAGAATGGCTACAACACCCTTCAAACGGGAAAATGGTGGGAAGGCGATCCCAAGGAGCACGGCTTCACCCACGCCATGACCCACGGCGACATCACGAAAGGCGGTCGCCATGGTGACCTTGGTCTCAAAATCGGACGAACTACCATGAAGCCCATCTACGACTTCGTGGCGGAATCCCAGGCTCAGAAGAAACCCTTTTTCATTTGGTACGGAGTTTTTCTCCCCCACGCTCCCCACAATGCCCCCGAGCGACTTTTCAACAAATACAAGGACATCGCTCCCAATGAGCCCACCGCTTGGTATTGGGCAAATGTGGAATGGCTCGACGAGACTTGCGGCGAGCTCATCAACCATCTGAAGGAGACCGGAACCTATGAAAACACCCTCTTCGTTTACACTTGCGACAATGGGTGGGTGCAAGATCCTGAAAAGAAAAACGTTTCCATCCGCTCGAAGCGCGAACCCGTTGAAGCCGGTATTCGCACGCCCATCTTCTTGACCCACGGAGACCAGATCGAACCCCGCCGCGATACCACCACCCTCGCGAGCAACCTCGACATCGCTCCTACCATTCTGAAAGCCTGCGGAATTAAAATCCCCGCCGAGATGAAAGGGCTCGATCTCCTTTCCCCCCAAAATCTCCAAGAACGGGATCGCATCTTCGTCGATGTTTACGAGCACGATAGCGACATCGATCAACTGGACAATCTCGATGATGGCTTGCGGGCTCGCGTCGTCATCGACGGATGGGACAAGCTCATCGCATGGACGGATAGGAAAGAACTCTACAACCTCCAGACCGACCCCGACGACCGAAAGAACCTTTCCTCTCAAAACCCCGAAAAAGTAGAGAAGCTCTCCGGCTTGATTGACGACCTCCTCCGCTCCTCAACCCGACAAGAATCAAACTAACACCCCCCCATTTTTCTCCGTCCGAATTCAATCAATGAGACTTCTTCTCAGCGCACTGCTTCTCGCCTTCACCGACTATGCTCTCGCCGAGGATCGCCCGAACATTCTCCTCATCGTTGCGGACGACATGGGCTACTCGGACCTCGGCTGTTATGGTGCTGAGTTCGACACTCCGCATTTGGATCAACTTGCCGGCGAAGGCACTCGCCTGGCCAACTTTCGCGTCAATCCCATGTGTGTGGTCTCGCGCACTTCGCTAATGACGGGGCAGACTCACACCCAGTCCGACCACTACAAGCGCTCCCTACCTCTCTCCAAGGCGCTGGAGGAAGCCGGCTATGCAACATCCATATCGGGAAAGTGGCACCAGCCAAGGCACCCGCTCGACCACGGGTTCCAACGATTCTACGGATTCCTAGGGGGACAAATCAATAACTTCACCGGCTCGGGGAGCATCGTTCGCCAGCGCGAACCAGAAGAAGTTCCTGCCGATTGGTTCGCCACCGATGCCTTCACCGACCACACTATCGAGTCCATTGATGTGGCCTCTGCTCAGGGTAAGCCCTTCTTCGCCTACCTTGCCTTCAACGCTCCCCACACACCCCTGAATGTCTCCAGAGAACTGGTTGAAAAGTATGAGGGTCGCTTCGATGAAGGCTGGGACCAACTTCGTGAAAAACGGTTTCAGCGCCTCCGTCAGCTTGGACTCATAGACGAGCGCCACATCAACTCCCCTCCCACTCCTGATGTGCGTCCTTGGCACGAGCTTCCCAAGGAGACTCAAGAGCACGAGGCCTTTCGCATGCAAGCCTATGCCGCCGTGATCGACAACCTCGATACCAATGTCGGCCGTCTGCTCGCTCACCTCGACAAGAAAGGACTGCGCGAGAACACTCTGGTGGTTTTTCTTTCCGACAATGGAGGCGACTACGGCAACGGACACATTAAGGTCGACCGTTCAGTCATCCCTTGGGAGCGTAATTCCATTCCATACCTTTCCAATGGTTGGGCTTCCCTTCGATGCGCTCCCTTCCGGTTTTATAAATCCAGTTGCTACGAGGGGGGCGTCCGGGTGCCATTCATCATGCGCTGGCCCAAGGGACTCAAACATGACCCGGGCCTGATCAGTTTCCAGCAGGCACACATCACAGACCTCTACCCGACCTTTCTTCAATTGGCGGGAACAACCTACGAGCCAGCCCCACCCCAGGTCCCAATCATTGGACGCTCATTATTGCCTCTCTTTGAGGACTCCAGGCTACCCTCAGCGGATATCGAACATCCTGTCTTCTGGTCTTTCTCCGACACCAGCCGGGGCTATCTGGATTACCCCTGGAAGATCGTCTCCATCAACGAAGGACCATGGGCGCTCTATAATCTGAAACGTGACCCTGTCGAAGCAATCGACCTCGCATCGAGCAATCCCCAGCAACTCGCGAAGCTCGCAAAATCCTGGCTCGATTTCGCAGAGAACAAAACCAAGATCCCCCCCTCTTGGAAAACGCCCTTACGGACGGAAAAACATGGCTGGGGCTACCATCGCCTCACCAAGATCTGGCCCTTTGACACCTCCGTTCCGCTCTGTTCCGAAGGTGACGTTCCGTTGCAGACTCCCCTCACCCTCGCTTTCAAGCAACCGCTCGACTTCACCAATACAAAAGGAAAAACCATTCGCCTGTATCGAATACAAGACCCCACCACCCCGGTCTGGACTGCTGACCCGGAACCCAATCATCCTGCTCAAGGAGCTCTCTCGATCACCTTTGACAATTTGCCAAAACTGCAACCAGACACCAGCTACTTTCTTCTCTCAGACACCGGATTCGCCCGCATCAATCAGAAGCCTCTTGAAGGGCTCAATGATGGCGCACGCTGGTTTCGATTCCGCACCACTTCATCCTTGGAGAAGTAAACCTGCCCCACTATCAAACCGATGATTCTCCGCCTCCTGGCATTCGTTCTCTGGCCTCAAGTTGTTCTCGCCTTGCAACCAGTCGAACTTGAGCTCAGCGCCTTCGACGACAGCCCCCGGGTTCAGGTTGAACAAGACGGCACCCTTAAAATCTCCCCCGGGGGAGGACTTTCTCTCCGGGCCGTGGCAGGGACCTCCGTTCCGTCCACTCACACCGTGTTGGAGTTCGAGAGCTTCAGTCTCGGTGGTTGCGACAATGCGCACGTCCTCTATGGCCCCGTTTTCCAAGGCGGCGATAAAGCCTGCCAGATTGCGCCCATCGATCACTCCGAACGCTGGAGCGTCTATACCACTCTTCTAGCCAAGCAGCCTGAGAATTGGAATGAACTTCGGCTGGATCTCGCCCTTTCTCCGCAAGCCGCCCTCAGTCTCCGCAATGCACGTCTCCGGCCACCCAATCCCGGCGAGTTTGAGGAAAAGGATCTCAGTCGGGTCGACAGGCGGGACCACTTTCTCCAGACCTATCTCGCCACTGATTTCCCTGCTCGAATCCAAAGTGTCTCACTGAGCGAGGATGAAGCTACCATTTCATTCCATGCCTCTCACAGTTCCCAAGAGATTTTTCTCGCCGAAGTTCCTCTCTTTCGGGCTCCCGACGACCCGACCCGTTTCGAAGAACCCGTCCCAATCAACTCCGAACAACTCAAAGCAGGCAAAATCACCTTACCACGCCACCGCGAAAGAGATGGCCACAACTACGATCGCATCTTCTCCCGTTGGCAGTTGATCTCCATAGATGAGAAAGGAAAGCGAATCCCCCAATCCCATGCGCGCTATCCCGACGTCTTTCCAAGCAAGTATTCACATCTCACCGTTCCCGTCCCCGCCAATAAGAAAGGACTCGGTGGATGGGCTCACAACCGTTCTCCGGAAGACCTGGGGGAATTGGGAATCACCGCGATCACCGTGAACATTCTCCTCAATTCTCTCCTCTCGCCCCATCCTTCCAAGTCTACCGAATCCTTCCAATGGCAAGGGCGAACCTTTCACGCCAACCTGACCACTCTTCACAGGCACGACCGCACTTTTCAAGAAGCAGCCAGACATAACATTCTGGTCGACGTCGTTCTTCTCCTCCCCAACCCCAACCGCGAGAAAAATGCCAATGCCATCACCTCCATCATGGGGCACCCCGATGCCGACCCATCCGCCCCTTATGCGATGCCCAATATGGACAGTCAGGAGGGCGTGGCCACCTACGGAGCCGCCCTCCACCTGTTGGCCCAGCGCTACTCCCGTCCCGACCGCAAATTTGGCTCCATCCACAATTATATCGTTCACAACGAGGTTGATGCCGGTTGGTCCTGGACCAATTGCGGAGAAAAGCCGCTCTCCTACTTTTTCGATCTCTATCACCGTTCGATGCGGCTCGTCGACCTCATCACACGAAGCGAAAGCTCGAATGCCCGCCCCTTCATCACGCTGACCCACCACTGGGCCGCCCCCGGAAACCGCCGGTTCTACGGCTCCAAGAATATGCTGTTAGAGCTCACCAAGTGGACGCGCGCGGAGGGCGATTTTCCCTGGGCCCTTGCCTATCACCCCTATCCCGCGTCCCTGCGCAATCCCCGCACTTGGGAAGACGGGGTGACCTTTGACTTTGATTCAGACCGAATCACGCCCCGCAATATCGAGGTCTTGGATGCCTGGATGAGATCTCCCGCAATGCTCGACAAAGGGGGCGCGGTCAGGCCGATTCACCTGTCGGAAAACGGTTTCAACTCCCCCGATTATTCGGAGAAATCCCTTCGCGAGCAAGCGGCCGGCATGGCTTACGCTTGGAAAAAGATTCAGCCACTCTCGTCGGTAGTGACTTGGCAGTATCATAACCATATCGATAACCGAAAAGAGGGTGGTCTGCGCATCGGCTTGCGCAAATTTCCCGACGATGAAAAAGATCCTCTGGGCAGGAAGCCCATCTATTTCCTCTATCGAGATCTGGCAACAGACAAAGAGGACGAAGCCTGCAAGCCCTACCTACCGATGATTGGCGTCTCTTCTTGGGGAGAGGTTCTCTCGACTGCAGCAACAAAATAGGTCCCTGACCGCCGTCTAGTGACGCAACCGCTTCGGCGTTCCAAAAAATTCAGCTATCAAAACTAAGTAGCAAGCAACGACCTGCTCCAAGAAGCTGTGAAGGGCCGAAAAGCTCTCCTCTGTATAAAAGGCGAATAAAGCGAGAAGACCCGAGAGCTCTCTGGGAGGCTAGAGGTTCAAGCGTCTCCCCTTCAGCGGTTCTCCAAGCCCCTTGTGACCTAGATGAACGACCTAAGAATCTAGGATTTGCGGGCAGAACGGGGAGGTTCCCTTAGTTTGAAAAGCCTGCAAATCTCAGCTCGCATTTTTTCTTCATTTTTCCTAAGAAACTTCCTATACTGTCCTGAGTAAATCCCACACCCATGCAGAAAAAGATTCGTCTGAAGGACGTAGCAGAACGAGCCGGAGTCGCAGTCAATACGGCATCCACCATCCTCAACCGACGCCCTAATTCGTGGGCCTCCAAGGAAACTGAGGAGAGAGTTTTCAAGGCAGCCAAAGAACTGAACTATCGTCCCAACAAAGCCGCTCGAGCCCTGCGTTCGGGCTCTTACCAGACAATCGGAATCTTAGTTCAGGACCTCACGAACCCCTTCTATGCCTCCCTCGTCGAAACACTTTCGCGCGTGGCCGAGGAACACAACTACGATCTCCTCATTCAAAACTGCCGCTCATCCATTCCACGCGAAGAACGCTTGCTGGAAGAGCTCAAAGAGATAGGTGTTGATGGGTCGATTCTTTGTCTGAGCGATAATGAGAAATACCGCGACGAGCTCGTGCGACACTCTCAAACCGCGCATCCGGTAGTGGCTCTCGGCTCAGGGATTCCAACCCTTCCCCTGCCCGTCGATTCCATTCTCAGTGATTTCTCCTTTGGTCTGGAAGAAGGCATCAAGCAACTGCGCAAGCTAGGCCATCAGCATTTCGTCTTCCTGCATGCCATCTCGGAGGGGGTGGACGATGGCGACCGAACGACCCTGGTCCGCGAGTTTCTGAATGATTCTGAAATCCCAGATGGAAATGTCACCATGCTCAACTGTGGACCGACCATAGACTCCGCCTATCAAGTCTTCGCGGAGTATTTGAAGAAAAACATCTCCCCCAGACCAACTGCCTTGATCGCGATGAATGACCTTTCGGCCTTTGGTGGGATGCGGGCAGCGGTTGAAGCGGGGTTGAAAATCCCCCAGGATCTTTCAGTGGTCGGGGTCGATGATGTGCCCTTCTCCTCCTACTCCTATGTTTCTCTCTCTTCCGTCCGTCAGCGTTATGAGAAAATCTGCCGCACTGCGATCGAGATGCTGATTTCACGCTTGGACAAAAACTCCTCGGACAACATCTCAGGCCCTCGACAGGTGGTCTTTCCGACCCACTTCGTCGCACGAGAAAGCATTGGCCCAGCGGCGTCTTAGCACAAGGAAGCGGCAGAATAAGAGAATCAAACGGCGACTTTTTTCTTTCTTTCCGGTCCTCCTTCACCTTTCATAAGAATCCTTTCCTCGCGATAAGAATCCTTTCCCATAAAATACCCAAACGAATATGTCGCCCTACCAAACCGCCAAACAGCGCTATGCCGACCTAGGCGTCGATACAGAATCAGCCCTCGCTCAACTCGCCACCATCCCCATCTCTCTCCACTGCTGGCAAGGAGATGATGTCGGAGGCTTCGAAACCACCTCGACTGAGCTCTCCGGTGGCATCGCCGTCACCGGCAATCACCCCGGCAAGGCCCGCAACCCGGAAGAACTCCGCTCCGACCTCGACAAGGTCTATTCCATCCTTCCCGGCAACCATCGCCTCAATCTCCATTCCTTTTATGGTGAGTTTGGAGGCAAGGTCGTCGACCGTGATGAATACGAAGTCTGCCATTTTCAAAATTGGATCGACTGGGCCAAAGCCAACAACCACGGTCTCGACTTCAACCCCACGTTTTTCGCCCACCCCAAGGCAGACTCAGGATTCACCCTTTCCAGCGGGGACGAAGGCATCCGCGATTTCTGGATTGAACATGGAAAACGTTGCCGCGAAATCGGCGAAGCGATGGGGCAGGCGCTCAACAGCCATTGTGCGAACAATGTCTGGGTTCCCGACGGGTATAAGGATTTACCCGCGGACCGTCTCTCTCCCCGCAAAAGATTGGAGAGCGCACTGGATGAGCTTTTCTCCAAGCCCATGGAGCACAATCTCGACGCGGTGGAATGCAAACTTTTCGGAATCGGTTCCGAGTCCTATGTTGTGGGCTCGCACGAATTCTACATGGGATACGCAGTAAAAAATCAGACCCTCCTTTGTCTCGACGCCGGTCACTTCCACCCGACCGAGTCCATCGCTGACAAGCTTTCCTCGGTCTCGCTCCATGTCCCCGAAATTCTTCTTCATGTTTCTCGTGGAGTCCGGTGGGACAGCGACCACGTCATCGTCCTCGACGACCTCCTTCTCGATATCGCCCGCGAACTTGTTCGGGGCGGGCTTTTGGATAAAACACATATCGGCCTCGATTTCTTCGACGCATCTATCAACCGGGTTGCGGCTTGGACCATCGGCACCCGCGCAATGATCAAGGCTCTCTTGATCGCTCTTCTCGAACCGACCGAAACTTTGCAAAATCTGGAAAACGAGGGTGACTACACCGGCCGACTTGCTCTCATGGAAGACCTCAAGATGATGCCCTTCGGAGACGTATGGGAAGAATATTGCGAACGGCAGAACGTCCCCGGCTCTCACGCTTGGCTCAATGAAGTCAGAGACTACGAAAACACCGTCCTTGCCCAGCGCGAATCTTCCCAGCCTGCCAAAATTGCCGCAGCCTAGCCCGACTAGTTCCTTTAAAAAACCATGAGCGACACAAGCGAAGAGATCATCCAGCCCGGCGACGAGTTCGAACGCCGCCCAGTCCCAGAGGGAGCCCGGAAGGGCCATGGAAAATTCTGGGGTATGTATGCCGGCGAGCATGCGGCAGGAACCGAATTTATGATTGGGCCCCTCTTCCTCCTGGCTGGGGTGGCCTTGAAGGACATCTTTCTGGGCCTCCTGATTGGCAACCTGCTTGCCGTTCTTTCCTGGCGCTTTCTCTGTGCCCCCATCGCAGTTCAAGCACGCATGACTCTCTATTATCAACTGGAGAAAATTGCTGGTTCAGGCCTGGTCAAGCTCTACAACCTCGCGAACGGAATTCTCTTCTGCTTCCTTGCCGGGGCCATGATCACAGTGTCCGCCACTGCGGTCGGGATTCCCTTCAATATCCCTATGCCGGGAGTCGAGGACGTATTGCCGTCCAATGCCGCTTTCGTCGTGATCACCCTTCTGGTCGGAGCGGTGATCGCGGTAGTTGCCGCCCGTGGCTACGACACCGTTGCTCGCTTCGCCAATGTTGCGGCACCTTGGATGGTCCTAGTTTTCCTCTCCTGCGGTTTGGTCGCCCTCCATCAACTTGGTGCAGCCAACTGGGAAGGCCTCAATGCTATCTGGAATGAATCCATCATCACCGCCCAGGGAGGCGAAGCCAAGTCCACCATGGGCTTTTGGTCTGTCCTCTTGTTCGCCTGGTTCTGCAATGCGGCAATGCATATCGGAATGGCGGACCTTTCCGTCTTTCGCTATGCAAAGAAGGCTTCCGCTGGCTGGGCCACCACCGCCGGCATGTTTGTCGGTCACTACATGGCCTGGATTGCCGCGGCCTTCATGCTCGCGGCACAAATCAAAGCTACCGGTGATTCCAACCCCGTTCCCGGACCAATGGCTGCCAACGTGGCAGGGCTCGCAGGGATCATCTGTGTAATCGTAGCCGGCTGGACCACTGCCAACCCGACCATCTACCGCGCGGGTCTGGCATTTCAGGCGATGATCCCAGGTTCCAAGCGAACTACCATGACTTTAGTAGCGGGCATCCTTGCCACCGTGGCGGGAATCTTCCCCGCCTTTGCTTGGAAACTCCTTGGGTTCGTGGGCCTCTATGGAACAATTCTCGCTCCCATGGGCGCGATCATTTTTGCAGACTGGCACCTTTCGGGACGAATGGGATTCCAGAAGTTTTACGCCGAACGCATCAACAGTCCCATCAACGTAATTGTTCTACTCGCCTGGCTTTGCCCCGTCGCAATTGCCCTCTATTTCATCAAGTTTCAAGGGATCGCCACTTGGTTCTGTATTCTCCCCTGTTGGGTCGCTTGCGGCATCCTACATGTCGTTCTCAGCAAGCTTCTCCAAAAGAAAGTAGCCTAACCGCAACTCGATAACTCATACAATGAACAAGCTCTTCAAACCCCTCGCTCTTTTGGGTCTCGCTTTAACCCTTCTACCTTCGCTCCTCCTTCTCCTTGGAGCCATTGACCTCGGGTTGAGCAAGACGCTCATGATCGTCGGGATGGTTTTCTGGTATCTCGGAGCCACTCCTTGGATCGGCCTCGCTTCCCCCAAGGAGGATTTGGGGGAAAAGCACAACCCTTCAATCTAGCAGCACTCGTCGTGATGCCTGAATCTTCCCGCCCATTTCCAAAACGGCGTGAATTCCTGGTCGCCCTGGCGGGTCTCGCTTCGGCCAGAAACCTCCTTGCACAGCCCTCGACAGACAAAATCGGCAAGACCCTCCCCACACGTAAACTCGGTCGCTTGGACCAGCGGATTACGCAATTTACCCTAGGGGGTTTCCATGCCTGGAAAGCTCCCGCACACCAACAGGAAGCGCTCATTGACCGCGCCATTGAGCTCGGGGTGCGAACCTTCGACAACGCGCGGGACTACGGCGACGGAGCTTCCGAGAAGCTCTACGGCAAGTATCTGACTCCTCGATATCGCGACTACATCTACCTCACTTCCAAATCCTCCCAGAAGACAGGGAAGGCGGTTCGCGAGCAATTGGAAAACTCCCTGCGATGGATGAAGACCGATCACCTCGATCTCTGGAACATCCACGCCATCACCACCATTCAAGACGTAGACGAACGGATCAATGCAGGGGTTCTCGACGCCTTCCTGAAGGCCCGGGACGAAGGAAAAGTCCGCCACTTGGGATTCACCGGGCATTCATCTTACAAGACCCACCTCCACTTTCTCAAACGACTTCACGAACTGGGCATCGAACTGGACACCTGCCTCATGCCCATGAGCCTCGTTGATCCCCACTACGACTCCTTCATCACTCACGTTCTTCCCGAGCTGAAGAAACGCGACTACGGGGTCTTTGCTATGAAGACCATGGGCTTTGGGAGCTTCTTCGGCAATGGTCCTCAGGAGCAGCAACTCAGGGAGTTGAATCTCTCCCTCACGAATTCGGGGATATCAGTCGAAGACATGCACCATTTCGTCTACTCGTTGCCCATCACCTCGCTCTGCTCGGGATGCGAAAGCATTTCTCAGCTGGAGGAAAACGTGAAAGCTCTGACCTCCTTCAAGTCCCTGAACCAAACAGCTCAAGAGACACTCCTCACCAAGACCGAGTCTCTCTATCATCGCGCATTGGAGCACTACAAATCCTAGAGCTGCAATTGCCGTTGGTCAGCACCTCTCGCCGGATTATTCCTCCGAGTGAAGCTTGAAAACTTTTCCCGCTCCCACAAGAAAACCGACTTTTTTTCAACCGTTCAACAACCATGAATTTCATCCGTCTTCCTTTCTACTCACTTCTCCTGATGTTAGCGCCCCATTCCTGGGCGCAAACTCTTGCCCCTTCAAATCTGCAGGTGGAGTATCAGGAATCCCCTATTGCTCTTGGAACAACCAAACCGCGTCTTTCATGGCAACTCGAGGCCACCAAGCCCGCAGGGAAAGATCTTCATCAGACAGCCTACGAAATTCAGGTTGCCTCCAACAAAGAACAACTCGACGAACCAAATCTCTGGAGCACTGGCAAGGTCACCTCGACTAGCACTCATCAAATCACCTATGCTGGGGTGCCTCTGAGCCCCCGTTCCTCAGCCGTTTGGCGTGTTCGTTGCTGGGACCAGGACGGCTCCCCCTCGGAGTGGTCCTCTCCTGCCACCTTCACGATTGGCCTGTTGAACGGATCGGACTGGTCAGCCAAATGGATTGCCTCGCCCGAGAATCCCATTCACGAAACCGAAGAAAACGTCCAAAACTTCAAGGGCACTCCGAAGGGCAAACTCCACCTCACTCCAGCCAAGCACTTCCGCAAAGACTTCGAAGCGAACAATCCTGTTAGAGCTCTTCTCTATGCCACCTCGCTGGGGGTCAACACCATTGAGCTCAACGGAAAACGCATCGGAGATTGGAATCTCGCTCCCGGTTGGACGAGCTACCACAATCGCCTCCACTATCTCACCTACGACGTCACCGAGAGGATTCAAGAAGGCGGGAACACCCTCGGCGCTACCATAGCCGACGGATGGTATGCGGGATATGTTGCCTACGGGTTGTTCGTAAACGTAGCCGGACTCGACCCCTCCCGACCGGGCCGCTCCTACTACGGCAAATATCCCGCGCTCCGCCTTCAGCTGGAGCTTCAATATTCCGATGGTTCCACCAAGGTCATTGGAACCGACCCTTCTTGGAAAACCGCTTTCGCGCCCCACACCGAGGCTGACACCCTGATGGGAGAAACCTACGATGCCAGGCTCGAACAGGATGGCTGGTCATCTCCTGGATTCGATGACTCCGCTTGGAAGAATGCGATCCTCGACGAAGGTCACAAAGGTAAACTCGAGCCCCATCCCGGTGTCCCTCTTCGCGCTATCGAAGAAATCAAGCCTGTCTCTGTCACGGAGCACAAACCGGGCGTGTTCATCTTTAACCTCGGTCAAAACATCTCTGGTCTCGCCAAGCTAAAGGTCAAGGGAAAGGCAGGCGACCGGGTCACCCTCCGCTTTGCCGAAATCCTTCATAACGATGGCCGCATGTCCACCGAGAACCTCCGCTGCGCGCGTGCCATTGACACCTACATTCTCAAAGGCGATCCCGAAGGAGAAATATATCTTCCCGACTTCACGTTTCACGGCTTTCAGTATGTCGAAGTCACCGGATACCCTGGCACTCCAACCCTTGATGATATCACCGGAGTCGTTATCCACTCGGACACCCCCCTGATCAGCGAGTTCGAATCCTCCGACCCCATCCTCAATCAGATTCACTCGAACATCGTTTGGACCCAACGTGCCAACTACTTTGAGATTCCAACCGACTGCCCCCAGCGAGACGAGCGTATGGGATGGACCGGCGACGCCCAAGTCTACATCAAGGCCGCGACCTACAATGCCGATATTGCCAGCTTCACCACCAAGTGGCTGCGTGATCTCAATGATGACCAGTGGGACTTTGGCCCCTACCCGAACTTCGCCCCTTCACCATTTATCCGTAAGGGGATGAACTTTGCCGCCGCTTGGGGAGATGCCGGCATCATCTGTCCCTGGCATTTCTGGCAAGTCTACGGAGATACTACCGTGCTCGAAGAACACTGGGAACAGATGGAAAAGTTTATGACTTTCCGGAAAGAACGCGATCCGCAAAACGTCGGCACCAAAGTCGGAGACAGCGGATTCGGTGATTGGCTCGCTCTCTATCAGCCCAAGACCCCGGTTGAATTCATCGACCTCGCCTATCACGCCCACACCTCCCAACTGATGTCCGAGATGGCGATGGCCTTGGGAAAAACGGAGCGGGCCAAATACTATCGGGACCGTCATAGGGCTCTTTCCGCCTCCTTTGCCAAACTCCATGTTCAACCGGACGGCTCCCTTACTGAAGCGAACCAGTCGAAGTATGCAATGGCCCTTTACTTTGGTCTCATTCCCGACGGGTTGAAGCAAAACGCGGCGAATAATCTCGCCAAACTGATTCGGGATAACGGCAATAAGATGCAGACCGGCTTTCTCGGAACTCGCCCGCTACTGCCCGTTCTCTCCTCCCACGGTCATCACGACCTTGCTGGCATCCTGATGCAGCAGACCGAGTATCCCAGCTGGGGCTACGAAGTGGAAAATGGCGCGACAACCATCTGGGAACGCTGGAACTCCTTCATCAAAGACGAAGGAGTCCACGAGCCCGGCATGAACTCCTTTTCCCACTATGCCTTCGGTGCAGTCTCGGAATGGATGTTTGCCGAGCTCGGAGGGATTTCTCAACTCGCTCCCGGCTATGACCTGATCCGCATCGCACCACGACCTGCCGGAACCCTGACCCACTGCAAGGTCTCAACTCAAGTCCGACATGGCAAAGTCGCAACCGCATGGAACCTCACAGACGGCACCTTCAAGGCCTCAATCACGATTCCGCCGAATACCAAAGCGGTCGTATCTCTTCCGATTGCCGACTTTTCTCCCCAGACTTTAGGCTCCGGCACCTACTCCTTCTCTGGCAGCTATCTCCAAGACTAACAAGGAGAACAAACGAAGTCGGATGAGGCCGGTTGGCAAACTCCAAGCGAAGACCATAGCAACCCGGCTCCCGACCAAGTTTGCCGAAAGAACTGATGCCAACAAGATCCTTGGACGGGTCCTAGTGCACCCGGCTAGTCGAGGTGGAAGACTTCTTGCAGCTCCTTCTGGACAGGACTGCCATCTTCGTTGGTCGGCATCAGCTCTCGCATAAACTGCCACCAACGCTGACAAACCTCAGTATCGGCAATCTCCTGCCAGCGTTTCTCTGACTCGATCTCCACGTATCCGAAAAGCTGCCTCGTTTCGTTGTTCAGGAAGATCGAGTAATTGCTCACGCCATGAGCCTTGAGCGTCATTTCGAGCTCTTTCCAGATAGGACGATGGCGCCTTTCATATTCAGCCCCCGCACCCTTGTGAATCGTCATAACAAAGGCCTTTCTCATCAGTTCACACACTTCAATTCAGGACTCTTGGCAGCTGCTTTTGGTTTCTAACAAGTACTTTGGAAAGTCTTCCACGCGCTCACAAGCCACTTGTTCCATCACCTGTTGCAACTGCCTCTTGAGCATGGCTAGAACATGATTCCCTCCCTTTTCCCCCATCGCCAATACTCCATACATGGGTGTGCGACCAAGGAAGGTGAAGTGCGCTCCGCAAGCGAGAGCCGACGCAATATCGGGGCCGGCCCGCAAGCCGCTATCAAACATGACTGTGGTCTTATCCCGGTAGTCCTTTGCAATCGATTGCAGCGAGGAAATAGTCGACGGCCCCGAATCGAGTTGCCGACCACCATGATTCGAGACGATAAAGCCATCCGCACCCAGAGCTAGAACCCGGTCCGCGTCCTCATGATTAACGATACCCTTCACGACCAAATTCCCCTTCCAACGCTCGCGCAGCGCTTCAATCTTTTCGGTTGTGAGTCGACCGGAAAAGGTCTTGTTCATGAACAACCCGAGATGCTTCATGTTCAGCCCCTTGGGGATGTAGGGCTTCATCGTCTTGAACTCGGGAGCACCCGCAGCGAGCTGGGCGAATGACCACGTCGGATGAGTCGTCATCTGAAAGATATTCTTAAGCGTCATGCGAGGAGGAATCGACAAACCATTCTTAATCTCTTTCGGTCTCCATCCAAAAGTAGGAGTGTCCGCGAGAATCACGAGGGTCTTGACTCCTGCAGCCCAAGCCCGTTCCAAAATCTTATCCCGCAGCTCATCCTCGGCAGGATGATAGAGCTGGAACCACGCCTTTCCCTTGGTGATCTCCGCCACCGTCTCGATGTCGGCAGTCCCTACGGTGGACAAACAAAAAGGCACATTGTGATCCGCCGCCGCCTGCGCCAAAATCTCGCAGGACTTTGGCCACATCAAACCTTGCAGGCCGACCGGCGCAATTCCGAAGGGCGCATCATACTCCTCACCGAACAAAGTCGTCTTCTGAGATGCTCCCGCGAAATCCCGGGTGTAGTAAGGCTGCAACCGGACCTCGCGAATCTCACTCGTATTGCGGGCCAGATTCACCTCTGAAAAGCAGCCACCGGAAAGATAATCAAAGGCAAAACCGGGTGTCCTGCGCTTGGCCTTCGCCATCAGATGCTCGGTCGATGGATATCTGGAATCTATTTCTTCACTCATTGAATTCGATTGTTCTGCATCTCATTTCACAAGCACTAGAATCGCCTCGAAATGCTTGGCGACCTCGTCCCACTTCCCAGCCTCCTTAGGCTCGTAAACCTCCAAGGGCAAAGAATTTCGGATCAACTCGCGCCCCTCTGCAATCGACGCCAAGTCACCAGTCGCGACCATTTGCGTGATTAAATTCCCGCAAGCAGTCGCCTCCACAGGGCCGGCATAAACCGGCACCCCGCAGGCGTCGGCAATCGCCTGGGTTAGCAAGCTGTTCTTGATCCCTCCGCCTCCCATGTGAACGCGCTTGAGATCCTTGCCCGTGAGTTCGCGCAGCTGTTGAAAGCGAAGGCGATGCTTGAGTGCGATACTCTCGGTTGCTACTCGCAAAATTTCACCCTTAGTAGAGGGCACCTTTTGCCCGGTTCGGTCACAGAAAGCCTGAATCTTCTCCGGCATCTTGCCTGGACTGGCAAACTCCTCGGCATCGGGATCGACGAACGCAATGAATGGCTCCGCAACAGAAGCCAACTCAGCCAAGCCGGCATAGTCAATGTCCTCTCCATGGGACGCCCAAGAGCGTTTGCACTCCTGAATGAGCCAAAGACCGCTGATATTTTTGAGGAAACGGACAGTCTTTTCCACACCCAGCTCGTTGGCAAATCCCAGCTCGCGGGAACGCGCGGTGATGATAGGCTCCATCAATTCACAGCCAATGATGGTCCAAGTGCCCGATGAGAGAAAGGCATAGCACTCCTCACCGGGAATACCCGCCACTGCCGCAGCGGTATCATGGGTTGCTGTCGCAATGACGGGAATCGTAGCACCGACTTCTTCAGCCACTTCTGGACGCAAATTTCCTAACAGAGTCCCCGATTCCACGACCCGTCCGAAGATATTTTTTGGTAAAGAAAGTCCCTCAATCATCTCCCACGCCCAATCATTGGTAATGGGCGAAAACAGCTGCGTGGTCGAAGCATTGGTTCGCTCGACAGCCAATTCCCCAGTCAACCAATAGGCTAACAAGTCCGGTATTAACAAAATTTGGGAAGCCACATTCAAGGCATCCGGAGTCAGCTCTTTCTCCGCGAGCAACTGGACCGAGGTATTGAGAAAAAACGGCATGATGCCTGTAGCATCATAGAGAGCATCATTCCCCACCAACTCGTCGGCTCGCGCTTCAAAGCCTTGCGTGCGCGGGTCGCGGTACTGTTGCGGCAACCCCAAGAGGCGGCCGTCCTTGTCCAACAATCCATAGTCCACCCCCCAAGTGTCGATTCCAAGAGACTCGATCTTGCCATAGCGTTCCACTCCGGTGGCAATCCCCTTCAGAATTTCACGATACAGCCCCAAAATGTTCCAATGCAACCCACTCGGAAGGCTCGTCCCCGGATTTTCAAAGCGATGAAGCTCCTCCAACTCCACTTTTCCCTCCCTCACCTTTCCTGCCAAAACCCGGCCGGAACCTGCCCCCAAATCTACTGCTAAATGCACCTTCATCTTCTTTAATCTGCAATCGTGACCTTCCGGCTTTCTCTCAGTGGGGCGCGCTCGAAATACTCCCCCCCCAATTCGTCGGTGAAGACCGCGCTCAATTCATGAGTTTGCGCAAAATGATAGCTGGAGTCGCTTCCCAGCTTGGTCCCGTCCACCAGCAATGCGCCCCATGAAGACCGAATCAATCCCACCGTTTTCAAGCGTGCCTGCTCTTCATTAGCCTCACTCGCCCCCTTGGTTGTATCGAACCCTTTGGCGGAGAAAAAAAAGCGGTCGATTCGACAACTCAAAAGCCCTTCCTCGGTCAAAGGACCACCGAAACGCCGCCCTCTCGACTCATAATCACCCCCCAAGAGAACAAGGTCCACCTGTTTACGGTCTTTGAAAATTTCAAAGATCGGGAGTGAGTAGGTGACCACTCGAACTCTCAGATTTGGAGGGATCAACTTCGCCATTTGAAGGCAGGTCGAACTCGCGTCGAATAAGATCGTCTCACCCACCTTGATCGCTTGAGCCGCGCATCTGGCTATCGCGACCTTTTCTTTCTGCTGGCTCACCTCACGTTCTTCGTAGGCCAGATCGCGGTGCCCGAAATCGTTGACAGCTGCTCCGCCATGAACTCTGACCAAAGCACCCAACTCCGCAAGCTTGTCCAAGTCTCTGCGAATCGTTTCTTCTACCACCCCCAATTCTTTCGCCAAGACACGGGTCCTTACCACCCCCAACGCTTGACTACGCAGTAGAATGTGGCTTTGGCGCTCTGCCGCTAACATAAAATCAGGGTTGTGGGAATTTGTGGGTTTTCGCTTGCTTCGTTGACTTTTCTGGGACAAGAACCGTTTCGTCAACGAAAAAAGATTGTGAAACCTGAAGAATTCAAACACGTCGAATACCGCTGGAATGATGCTGATGTCGAAAATCTCGATGCCGCAGATCGCCTGACTTATCGCTCCAACATTCTCGGTGACGACGGGCGCGTCACCAATACTGGCGGTGGAAACACCTCTTCAAAAGCGCTTGAAATCGACCCCATCTCCGGCGAGCAGGTCGAGGTCATGTGGGTGAAAGGTTCGGGTGGTGACCTTCGGACCTCCAAGCGCGAGAACTTTTCTTCCCTCTACATGGACAAGCTCATGTCGCTCATCGACGTCTACAATCGTGCTCCGGAAAAGGGAGTGAAGACTGAAATCGAAGATGCGATGGTGGGCATGTATAACCATGTCACCTTCAACCTCAACCCCCGGGCCTCTTCCATCGATACCCCGCTCCACGGGTTCATCCCCTACAAGCATGTCGACCACACCCACCCCAACGCCGCGATCGCGGTTGCGGCGTGTAAGGATCAAGTCGAGTTGACTCAAAAAATCTATGGTGGAGAAGTGGGCTATGTCGGCTGGCAGCGTCCTGGCTTTGACCTCGGCCTCGTGATGCGCGAAGAAGCCCTCGCCAACCCCAATCTCAAAGGACTCATCATGGGCCAACATGGCCTCATCAACTGGTCCGACGACGACAAGGAATGCTACGAACTCTCGCTCGAACTCATCGAAAAAGCCGCCCGCTACATCGAGGACCACGACAAAGGCGAACAAACCTTTGGCGGTCAAAAATACAGTCCTCTTTCGCAGGAGGATTTGGAAGCAACCCTCATCGACGTTCTACCCTGGTTGCGCGGGCAGGTCAGCCAGAACAAACGATTCATCGGCACCATCCAAACCGACGAAACCATTCAACGCTTCGTCAATAGCAACGATGCTGCCCGCCTCGCCGAGCTTGGTACCAGTTGCCCGGACCACTTCTTGCGCACCAAAATCAAGCCTCTCTTTGTGGACTGGAATCCCCAGACCGAAGACGCGGCCGCGCTCAAGGAAAAGCTCACCACCGGTCTCGAAAAGTATCGTTCCGACTACGCGGATTACTACGAGACCCACAAGCGTCCCGGCAGTCCCGCGATGCGAGACCAGAACCCCACCGTCATTCTTATCCCGGGAATCGGGATGGTCGCCTTCGGCAAAAACAAGTCCGAAAGCCGCGTAACTGCCGAGTTCTACAACTGCGCCGTCGAGGTCATGCGCGGAGCAGAGGCCATCAGCACCTACGATGCACTCCCCATGCAAGAAGCTTTCGACATTGAGTATTGGGCTTTGGAAGAAGCCAAGCTCCAGCGCATGCCTCCCGAAAAGGAGTTCGAGCGCAAGGTCGTGGTTGTGGTGGGAGCAGGAAGCGGCATCGGCAGAGAAGTGGCCCACCGCATGGCCCAGGAACGAGCGCATGTCGTCTGTGTAGACCTCAAGCTGGACGCAGCCGAAGAGACCGCGAAGGAACTCACCGACATTTACGGGCAAGGCATCGGAGTCGCCGGTTCTGGCATCTCTGGTTGCGGTCCCGCCATCGGCCTTTCCGCCAACATGACTGACCGCGAAAACGTGAAGGCAATGTTCGAGCAAGTAGTGCTCGCCTATGGTGGCATCGATACCGTCATCGTTACCGCCGGCATCTTCGTCCCCCCTTCCAAAGAAGGCCAGGTCACCGACGATCAGTTTAGCCTGAGCTTCGACATCAATGTCAAAGGGCTCTACATTGTGGCTCAAGAAGCAGAGAAAATCTGGAAGAAGCAGAACCTCTCCGGTTCTCTCGTTCTCACGACCTCGGTTAATGCCGTGGTGGCAAAGAAAGGGAGTGTCGCATACGATTGCTCGAAGGCAGCCGCCAATCACCTGGTGCGCGAGCTGGCGGTTGAGCTTTCTCCCCTCGTTAGGGTGAACGGACTCGCTCCCGCCACCGTGGTCAAGGGTTCCGCCATGTTCCCCCGCGACCGCGTGATCGCGTCACTCACCAAATACGATATCGCTCATGACGAATCCGAGGACACCGAGAGCCTGCGGAACAAGCTCGCTGAATTCTACGCTCAGCGCACTTTGACAAAAGCCCCCATCACCCCCGCCGACCAAGCCGAAGCCGCTTACCTCCTGGCCAGTGACAAGCTGTCAAAAACCACCGGCCAAATCATCAGCGTCGACGGCGGTCTCCACGAGGCGTTCCTGCGCTAGCACTCTTCGCATTTCTCATCCTCACTTCACTCAGCTCCCGTTGAGTGGAGTGGGGATTTCTTTTCCCGGAGCAGGTCGGTCAGAGATATTCTGGTCGAAACCGTATGATTCAGTAACCTGATGCCGTATCCCTCTTTAAGAATCCTTTCTTTCAATTGAAAATTTCAGCTTTATTCTCAATTCTTCTAATCTTCTTGGGAAGTGGAGCCTTTCTCCCCGGGGAGGAGAGACATCCCAATATCGTCTTCATTCTTGCGGACGATCTGGGCATTACCGATATCAACGCCTTCGCAAGTCACTTCACGGAGCACGCCAAAGATGAGCTTTTCTACGAGACACCTCACCTCGATCAGTTGGCCGCCGATGGCATTCCTTTTTCCCAGTCCTATTCCAATCAACTCTGTTCCCCCACCCGAGCAGCGATCATGAGTGGACGTTTTGCCGCCCGAGTCGGCTTCACCACGGCGACCCCCAACACTCGCACCTATTTCAATCAAGCCCTTCCGGTCCCCGAAGGAGCGAGCCCCCACGATGCCTTTGGTCATAAAGACGCCATCAAGATTTCGCAAGCCTGGCTCAATGGCCACACCAACACCGCGCTGGACCCACGAATCTCCACTCTCCCCCGAGTGCTCAAGACCCACCGATCCGCTTTTCTCGGAAAGTGGCACCTGGGGGGGCATGGAGTGGCCGATCTACAGCCTAGTGCCCATGGTTTCGAGGAAATTGCCTTCAATGATGCCGGTGGATCGGCCTACTTCAATTGGCGCAGTCACTGGGAGAAGAAGACCCCCCCTTTTCCCTCCATGCCTGGCGAGTATCGTGCTGGAAAAAGTGGATCCCCCACCGGTAAAGACTATCTCACCGACGACCTGAGCGCTCAGGCTTGCCGCTATCTCGTCAAACAATCCCAAGAACCCAAAGATAAAAAACCGTTCTTTCTCTACTACTGCCCCTTCGCGGTTCACACTCCCTTGCAGGCACCGCGAGAATCCATTGCAGCTTTCGAAGGAAAATCTCAGATTGGAACCCTCGGGCATCGCAACGCGACCTATGCGGCAATGGTAAGGCATTTGGACGACTCCATCGGAGCAATCCGCCAGACCCTGCAGGAAACCGGGCTTGCTGAAAGCACTCTCATCATCTTCACCTCCGACAATGGTGGGGTCGAATATACCAATCCCGCTGCCACCGACAACCAGCCCTTCAAGGGAGGGAAAGCCTGCCTCAACGAGGGCGGCATCCGCGTCCCCACCATCGTCTACTGGCCTGGACGCTTCGAGGGAGGGACCTGGTGCAACGAGGTCATCGATGCCACGGACTTTCTCCCTACTCTTGCCGAACTCACAAACAATCCACTCCCTCGCGACCTTGACGGACGGAGCATGGTTCCCCTCTTGAGAAATCCCATGAGCAAGACGGAGCCCCGCACGCTCTATTGGCACTACCCTTACAACGTCATCGTCAAAAACCCCGAATACGGAACACCCCTCACCCCCCATTCGGCAATTCGGAAGGGAGCCCACAAACTCATTTGGGACTGGCACGGCCGCCTGCTTCTTTACAACATCGAAGCCGATCCTTTTGAACAAAGGGACCTTGCGAAAGAACAACCCGAACTCACCCAAAAACTTCACTCCCAGCTTAAGACTTGGCTTGGGGAGAATGTTTCCGAACAATATCTCCCAACTCTCAACCCCGATTTCAATCCTCAGGACAAGGAACTTCCATTCCCCTTTCAAGACCTCCGCTAAACCCAGCACCCCCATCAGACTATGAAAAAGCTTCTCACTATCAGCCTTCTCGCTTTCACCACTACCGGACTCCTTGCTGCTCCCGACGACAAGCCGATGAACGTGGTCATTCTCTATGCCGACGATTGGCGGCACGACACCTTGGGCGTAGCTGGCAATCCTGTGGTCAAAACGCCCCACATCGATAAACTCGCCTCCACCGGAGTTCGCTTCACCGAGAACTGTGTGACCACTGCGATTTGCGGAGTCAGCCGCGCGTCACTTTTTACCGGACAGTGGATGTCGCGTCACGGTTGTCGCGATTTCAAAGCCTTCAAGACTCCTTTCGCAGAGACCTACCCCGGACTCCTTCGCGCCAACGGCTACCACGTCGGACATGTTGGCAAGTGGCACAACGGCAAGATTCCTAAAAAGGAATATGACTTCGCCCGCGACTATTCCGGAAAGCATTGGTATGAAATCGATGGTGAAAAAATCCACGTCACGAAGCGAAACGAGAACGACGCCATGGAGTTTCTCAGCGAGCGTCCCGAGGACAAGCCCTTCTGTCTCACCCTTGCCTTCTTCGCCACTCACGCCGAGGACCACCACCCCGATCAGTTTCTGCCGCAACCGCACAGCATGAAACTCTATCAGGACATCGAAGTCCCCGTCCCCCCCAACGCGACCCAGGAATCTTGGGAACGCTTGCCTGACTTTTTTAATGAGAAGAATGAAGGGCGCAACCGCTGGGGCTGGCGCTTTGATACCCCCGAAAAATTTCAGCGCATGATGAAAAATTACTACCGCCTCGCCACTGAAGTAGACGAAGTTTGTGGCAAGGTGGTGGCCGAACTTGAGAAGCAGGGGGTCCTCGACAACACCCTCGTCATCTTCACCACCGACAACGGATACTACCACGCGGAGCACGGACTCGGTGACAAGTGGTATCCTCATCAGGAGAGCATTCGCGTGCCTCTCATTATCAACGACCCCAGAATGCCCGCTGAGAAAAAAGGTTCCACCAACGACGAGTTCACCCTCAATGTCGACCTTGCGCCCACCATTCTTTCCGCCACCGGAATCAAGCCTTCCCAGACCATGCAGGGTCAGGATATCGCCCCTCTCTACCTTGCTGAAAAAGCTCCCGAATGGCGCAGTGAGTTCTTCTATCAGCATCCTACGCTCAGGAACGCCGAGTTCATTCCTGCCTCCGAGGCTCTCGTGAGGAAGGACTACAAATATTTCTACTGGCCCGAGCAAAAGGTTGAGCAACTCTTCCACCTCACGACAGACCCCATCGAAGAGAACGACCTCATCAACGATCCCCGGCACGCCGAAGTCCTCGCCGAAATGCGCCAACGCTTTGCAGAGCTGAAAGCAGAGGCCCAATAGAACAACGGAATCTCTTCCATCTCCGGGCAAAACAAAGTCCGCAAAACTGAGGGGCCTTAATCTTCTCTAAAGGTTCGCCATGCCATTCTCCCGGCATGAAACTCCTTTTGATAGCCGCCCCCCTGCTCCTTGCCTCTTGCGCAAGCATCCCTCTCGAAGAAACCGCGACTTCCCACCAACTGGCCACGACGTCCAGTTGGTGGAACGAACAGCCGCAGCCCAACTTGCGTTCATGGTGGAGCTCTTTCAACGACTCCCAGCTCACCCGGTTGGTCAACCTTTCCCTTCAGCAACACCCGAGCATTGATTCAGCTATCGCGGCCGTTCGCGGGGCTCAGGCTCAACGACAGGTCACTCAAGCCAGTCTCTTCCCTTCTCTCGACTACTCTGTTTCCACCAGTTCCAATCGCACTTGGAACAACGGCAATGACTCCACCACCCCGTCGTTCTCCACCGGCCTCTCGGCTAGCTGGGAGGCGGATCTTTTTGGAAAAAATCAACAAGAGCTTCTGGCCTCCGATGCCACCGTGCAGGCGGCCAAGGCTGACTTTGCTTCCGTCCGAGCCTCTCTCGCCGCCGAGACCGCGCTTGCTTATCTTCAGCTTCGGGCAGCGGAGAGCGACCTGTCGCTGCTACAAGATTCTATCAAGTCGCAGGAGGAAACCACCCAATTAGCCCAATGGCGCGAACAAGCCGGAACCGCCGATTCCCTGGCTGCCGACCAAGCTCGTTCCGCCTTGGAAAGCTCGCAAGCCTCACTCAGCACCTTGCGCCAAAGCACCGAGGAGCTCCGCAACCGGCTCAACCTCCTCACGGGGCAACCTCCCGGCAGCCTCAGCTTTGCCTCGAACGGCGAGATCCCAACCCCGTCTAACAGCTTCGCAAAGAGCATCCCTACCGACACCATTCGCCAGCGCCCGGATGTGCGGTCCGCAGGCTATCGCTGGGTGCAAGCGATAGCGCTGACCCGTTCTGCAAACGCCGACCAATATCCCTCCCTCACCCTCTCGGGCAATCTCGGTCTTAGCTCTCTGGGCGCCTCCAAGATTTTCAATGCCCAGTCGGTTGCAGGAAACATCATTGCGGGTCTGACGGGCCCAATCTTCGACGCCGGACGCATTCGCTCCCAAATCGCCGTCCAGAATGCGGCGGAGGAGCAGGCCTTTGCCTCCTACCGGCTCACCTTGCTGACTGCGCTGTCAGAGGTCGAGGATGCGCTCATCGCCGCCCGCCGCACTCAGGAAAGAATCGTAACTGTCAGCTCAGCCTCAAAGCTCGCCAAGTCAGCCGCCGACCTCGCTTCGCAAAAGTATGAGGCCGGAGTTATCGACATCACTCAGGTCCTCGAGACCCAACGGAACGAGATCACCCTACAACGGGACCTTGTCAGCACCCGGCTCGATAATGCCACAGCCTATGTCGAGCTCTACCGGGCCCTCGGCGGAGGCTGGTAAGCTTTTCGTCCTTTCCCCAAAATCAAAAAATCAATCCCGCGAAAGTGTCCTTCCTCTTTCTCACTTTCCACCAAATCCAATTTCTTAAAATGAAGACCGAATCAGACAACGACCTCGCCGACATCATCCAGTCCGCCCACCGCTCGAAGGCGACCGGACGCTGGATCAGCCTCCTGCTCCTCATCGCCATCGGCGTGGGAGCCTACTACTGGCACCGGAGCAACAGCGAAAAGCAACCCACTGGACCTAAGTTTACGACCCAAAAGGTCTCTCGCGGCGACATTGCCCTGACTATCACCACTACGGGAACCTTGGAACCCACCAATCAAGTAACCATCGGTAGTGAAGTCTCCGGAACAGTGGAAGAGGTCTACGTCGACATCAACGACCGCGTCACCAAGGGACAAGCCCTTGCCAAGCTCGATCCGACCAAGCTCACCCAGCAAGCGGAGCAAAACCGCGCCGCCCTCCGTGCTTCCGAGGCTAAGGTCGCGCAAGCTGAGGCATCCTTAAAGGAAGCGGAGGCCAACTTGAAGCGCCTGCAGCAATTGCACAAAGTCAGCAATGGGCGCACCCCGTCCCAAGCCGACCTCGATTCCGCTCTCGCCACCCTTGACCGGGGCAAAGCCGATCTGCTTTCCGCACAAGCCGATGTCTCTCAAAATCAAGCCGCGTTGGTCTCCGCCGAAAGCGACCTGAGCAAGACCATCCTCACCTCACCCGTTGATGGAGTGGTATTGACTCGTAGTGTTGAACCCGGGCAAACGGTAGCGGCACAATTCACTGCACCCGAGCTCTTCATCATCGCGGAAGATTTGTCCTCCATGGTTCTCACCGTCGCGGTTGCGGAAGCCGACATCGGTCGGGTGGAGGATGGTCAGGAGGCCAACTTCACTGTGGATGCCTGGCCCAAGCGAACCTTTTCCGCCGAGGTGCAAACGGTCTCATACGGGTCCGAGATCACCGACAACGTCGTGACCTACGAAACGGAACTGGCGGTCTCCAACACGGACCACAGCCTTCGTCCCGGAATGACGGCCACAGCGACGATAGCGGTCGCCCAGAGCAAGGATGTCTTACTCGTTCCCAATACCGCCCTGCGCTTCGACCCCAAGACTGCGATGGCCAGTCAAGCTCCCGCGAAGGAGCAGAAAAAGTCTCTCTTGGATAGTCTGACGCCTAGACCTCCCCGGGGAGGCAACTCGGGAGGACGCAAGCGCCCTGAAGGTGAATCTCCCAATAGCGAAGAAGGGAAGCCCCAGATCGTATGGACCCTCACCGACGGTCACCCGGCTCCAATCCGGGTCGAAACGGGCATCACCAACGGACGCTTCACTGAGGTTTCCGGACCGGATCTCCATGTTGACACCGAGGTCATCACCGCAGCTCAAACTTCCACCGAATGATGAACCCCATTATCCAAGTTCGTAATCTCACCAAAGTCTACGGAACCGGACCCGCAGCCTTCAAGGCCTTGCGCGGAGTCGATCTGAGCATCAACACTGGAGAGTTCGTGGCGGTGATGGGTCCCAGTGGTTCGGGAAAGTCGACCCTGATGAATCTCCTCGGTTGCCTGGATACTCCCAGCGGCGGGAACTACTCTTTTCAAGGCATCTCCGTGGAGACTCTCGACGCCGACCAGCGGTCCCTGCTCCGGCGCCACGCTCTTGGCTTCATTTTCCAAGGCTTCAATTTGCTCGCACGGACCTCCGCGCTGGAGAATGTCGAGCTCCCTCTTCTCTATCGCGGCCACTCTCGAAAGAAGCGACGGGAACTTGCCTACGAAGCTTTATGCAAAGTGGGCCTCCCGGACAAAGCCCGCAACACCCCCGCCGAACTATCCGGTGGCCAGCAGCAGCGCGTCGCCATTGCGCGAGCCCTCGCGACTTCGCCTGGAACACTCTTTGCCGACGAACCCACCGGCAATCTCGACACCCGAACAACGGACGAAATTATGGGTCTACTCGCCCAACTGAATTCTGAACAGAACATCACCATTCTGATGGTCACCCACGAGGACGAAGTGGCCTCCCACGCGGCGCGCATCGTTACAGTTCGCGACGGCCTCATCGCCTCTGACATCACTAACAAAACTACACCCAAACGCACATGATCACCATGCTCTGGAACGCCTTCGTCATTGCCCTGCGCGAAATCCGGCGAAACCTCACACGGGCTTTTCTCACCGTCCTGGGTGTCGTGATCGGAGTGGCGGCCGTTATCACCATGGTCACACTCGGCAATGGCGCGACCACTTCTATCAAGGAGCAGATCTCCGGACTCGGCTCCAATGTGCTCACACTTCGTCCCGGCGCGGGATTTGGGCCCGGACGTTCGACGGCGGGAGTTCCTAATTTCTCCGAAGACGACGCCGAAGCAATTGCCAGTCAGGTCCCCGGCATCGAGGATGTGGCCCCCGTGGCCTCCACCAACACCAGCGCCATCTATCGCGATGAAGCCCGCAGCGGACAGGTCGTCGGGACCACCAGCAACTACTTCGACATCAGCTATTGGGAGCTCTCTGATGGCCGCTTTTTCACCGAGGACGACTACACCAGTGGCGCGGCCGTCGGGGTGATCGGAGCAACCACCCGCACCGAACTCTTCGGAACCGAAGACCCAATTGGCGCCAGTATCCGACTGGGGAAAGCCTCTATCCAGATCATCGGGGTGCTCAAAGCGAAAGGACAATCCGGCTTCGGCCCCGATCCCGACGACACTATTGTGGTTCCCCTCACGACCTTGCAGCGTCGTTTGGTGGGACGCACTTCCAATCAAAGCATCGGTCAAATCATTATCTCGGTGGTCGATGGGTGGAACACCACCGCCGTGACGACGGACATTGGCTCCCTGATGCGCGAACGCCGCAATCTAGGCGACAACGAGGACGATAATTTCTCGGTGCGCGACACTCAACAAATTGCCGAAACCCTCAGTTCCTCGACCAAGGTAATGACCACTCTGTTAGGAGCGGTGGCCGGAGTCAGCATGCTGGTGGGTGGGATTGGCATCATGAACATCATGTTGGTTTCCGTAACCGAGCGCACGCGGGAGATTGGCATTCGTCTCGCGATTGGAGCGCGAGCGCGCGAGGTCCTGCTGCAGTTCCTGGTCGAAGCCATCACCATCTCCTGCGCCGGGGGGCTCACAGGAATCATTTTAGCCTTCGGACTTTGCGTGGGCCTGGCTCGAATGACCTCCATCCCCTTCGTCTTCGATCCCAATATCAATTCGCTTTCCTTCATCTTTTCAGCCACGATTGGAGTGCTTTTCGGATTTATGCCCGCCCGACGAGCTTCCAAACTTGATCCGATTGAAGCCCTCCGCCACGAATAACCCCCCGAGTTCCATGCGCCTCCTCCTAGTCGAAGACGACCCACTCCTTCTCCACAGTCTTTCCGAAGGCCTTCGCGAGGAAAACTATGCCGTCGACACCGCCACCGATGGACAGTCAGGGCTCAGCTTGGCCCAAGAGATCGACTTTGATGCCATCATCCTCGACGGGATGCTTCCCCACCTGGATGGTTGGGATTTGCTCGCGCAACTTCGGGCTACCAAGCTGACCCCCGTCTTGATGCTCACCGCCCGGGATGCGGTGGAAGATCGGATCCGGGGATTGGATACTGGCGCGGACGATTATCTCACCAAGCCCTTTGATTTCGACGAACTCCTTGCTCGCTTGCGGGCCTTGATTCGGCGCAATCGCGGGCAAGGCCGGAACACCATCGAACTGGGCGACATCACCCTCGATCTCGCCACCCGCACTCTCCACCGCTCCGGCCAACCCGTCTCCCTCACCCCGCGCGAGTATGCCCTCGTCGAACACTTGGCCCTTCACATTGGTAAAGTCATCAGCCGCACCGAACTCTACGAGCACCTCTTTGATGAAAACGAGGACAGCCTCTCCAACCTCTTGGACGTCCATGTTTCTAACATTCGCAAGAAACTCGGTTCCGATTTCATCACCACCCGCCGGGGCCATGGCTACTTCATCTCATGAAAATCCCCCTCCATTCTCTGCGCTGGCGACTCCAGCTTTGGCACGCCCTCATTTCGCTGGTTCTCATCGTCGCCGCCTGCCTGCTCGCGGACCGGCTGGTGACTCGAGAACGGTTTGAGGGAATCAAGCGCGAGCTCTTCGACTTCGAGCGTTCTTTCTTCACCCATGGATTGGCTGACCACCGACCAAATGATTCCAAAGACACTCCACCCACCCTGCAGATGATCAAACAAGCCCTGCAGGATTTCTCCCTCAGCAAGGAGGCCGCTCCCCCCTCTTTTCTTCATCTCTTCGAAGACGATCCAAGGAAGCCCTACATCGCCTATTGGGGAGAGGACGGCAGCAATATCTTTCGAGCCGCGAACACCCCGCCTCGAGTCACTGCACCAGCCGACGTCGCCGAAAGGTATCGGTGGGAGGAAAGCCAGGAGAACAAAAATCTCCTCCTTACGCGCAGCCATCGCTCGGGGCTGAAAATCCTGGTCGGTCGGGATATCTCCGACGACTTGGCGGCCCTAACCCGGTTTCGACTTCTCCTCGCCCTCGGAGGAAGTGCGATCTTTCTCGTTGCTCTAGCCGGCGGCTGGTGGTTGGCGGGTCGCGCACTGGTCCCCATCGACACCATCGCTCTAACAGCCTCTCGAATTGCGGACGGCAACCTGGACGAACGCATTGAAATCGATGAGAGCGACAGTGAGCTCAATCGCTTGGCAGCGGTTCTCAACGGCACCTTCGACAAGCTTTCCGATTCCATCGAAAGGCAGAAACGCTTCACTGCCGATGCCTCGCACGAACTGCGCACCCCTCTCACGATCATTCTTTCCGAAACCCAGCGCGGTCTCCGTCACGAGCGCAACGCGGAGTCCTACCGTGGCATCATCGCCAATTGTCAAACGGCCGCCGAGCGCATGCGGCGCCTCGTCGATTCCCTGCTCCAGCTTGCTCGCGAAGACCTGACAAATGGCAGCGTGGAACTCGTCGACCTGGCCGATATAGCCTTTGATGCAGCGCGGGAACTCTCCCCCCTGGCCGATGCCCACCAATCAAGACTCACCCTCGACATCACTCCCGCCCAAGTTGAGGGCACCGCTGCCGATCTGGAGACCCTCACCCACACCCTTCTCTCCAATGCCTTGACTCACACTCCCCCGGGAACGCCTGTTACTCTTCGCACCAAGGTCGTTGGTGAAGAGGTTATCCTAGCCATCCACGACCAAGGCCCCGGAATTCCTTCCGAACACCTGCCACATCTCTGCGACCGCTTCTACCAAGTCGACAAGGCTCGCAGCCAAAGCCAGAACCACAGTGGGCTCGGCCTTTCCATCGCCCAATCGATTGCCAGAAAATTGGGAGGTTCCCTGACAATCACCAGCGATGACTCTAACGGAACAACCGCAAAAGTGAGACTTCCTAAATCCTAACAGACCCGAAGAATTCACCCCTCTCTGGACTGCACGAAAGACCACGAAACCCTTCTGCAAAAGGTGCGTAGCCAACAGCAAGGCACGCGGAGTGAAGACGAACGCTTGCTCGTATTCATCCACAAATGAATCAAAGTCTACTTGATACCTTCGAGAAAAAACTGACTAAGCAACTTGCTGAATTGGAACAGCAACTCGGGGGACAATTCGATGAAGAACGGGAGCTACAACCTCCGCAGGTGGGTGACCAGATTGACCACGCCCTCGACTCTCGGGCAGAAGTTCTCGACCGAGTCAGCGAAAGCGAGGTCAAGCTCATCGCCAAGATCAAGCTCGCTCTCCAACGAATCAAGGACGGAACCTACGACCAATGCGGGAGTTGCGGCGAAGTCATTCCTCTCGCCCGGCTGGAGGCCAAGCCTTCCGTGTCACTCTGTCTCGACTGTCAAATCAAACACGAGAGTCAACAGACAAAACGCCCATGACCTTTCGCGACTCCCATCGATTGGGAGGAGGCTACACGCTGCTGTGAGTTGCATCCCGAGATGTTTGAGGAATTTGTCAGGGGGGCATTTTGTGACCGCCCACTGCGACGAGGAGCTACGCAAACTGCGTGAGCAGAACCGCTAGCAAACAGCCATGAGGCAAAAAATGGCGAGTCTCAGTCAACTCATGCCGAGCGAATATCGAGCGAGTCCGCTTCAATGTTTATCGTGATTCTCCCCTCCTCTCCATCCAGCCAGGCCATTGATCTGGTGGTCCTCCAGGAAAAGATGCTGGCCGAACTGTCACAGGCCAAGGGCTCCGACCACACTGCCCTGCAAGCCAAGACCAATGCAGCCTTGAAGAGGATGCGGGAGGGAGGCTATGGACTGTGTGAGAGCTGCGGAAGCCAGATCCCACTCCCTCGTCTCATGGCCCGCCCGGTCGTATCCAACTGCCTCGCATGCCAGGAAGTTCTTGAGAAAAAGCAAATCGAGAGCCCCTTCTATTCGGAAGGCAGGTTCTTCATCTCCACCCAACGGATGGCATAGCGCAGGACCGCCGCCGCATCTTCCAGCTCCAGCTTCTCCCGAATGTGGGCTTTGTGTACGTCGACTGTCTTGGGGCTGATATTGAGTCCTTCGGCTATCGCGCTCTTGGACTTTCCTTCCCCAATCAGCTGGAAAATTTCGAACTCCCGATCGGAAAGCCGATGCACTCCTTCCACCTTTTCGGTGCCCGGTTGACTTGAAAAGGCTTCGATGATTTTTGCCGACATCGCCCCACTGACCCACATCCCGCCGGCGGCCGTCTTTTGGATCGCTTCGATGAGTTGCTCGGTAGGTGCATCCTTCATGATGTATCCCTTCGCCCCCGCCCGAAGCACCCGCTGGGCATAGAGAGTCTCGTCGTGCATCGAGACAACCAACACCGGCAAGCTGGGATGCAGCGCCAAGGCGTCCTTGGTCAGCTCCAAGCCATTCCGGCCCGGGAGAGTCATGTCCACCATGAGGAGTTTGGGGCACTCGTTCTCCAGCTGGCTCATCGCCTCCGTCGCATCTCCGGCAGACCAGCAACAGCAAAAGCCCTCCAAGGAATTCACCAAGCCCGCCAAGCCCTCGCGCATCATGGTGTGATCATCGACGATTGCGACCGTTCTCTCTTCCATCGTTTTCTATAGTCTCGTAATTAAAGGTTTGCCAAGGTGCAGAGGGCCCGGGTGCCTCCCTCCGGAATTTCTCCGGGGATGAAGCTGAGTCCTGCCCCAATCGAGTCTGCCCGAAACTGGATAAAATGCAGCCCCATTCCGCGGCGACTGGAATCGCTCTTTTGAAACGGCATTCCATCATTGCTCACCTCGAGTTGAATGCCCCCTTCGTGCTCGTGCAGCCCGATTTGAATCTCCTTGGGCCCGGCATGTTTGGCCGCATTATTGACCAGTTCCTGCGCAATGCGAAAGAGATGGGTCGCAACCGTCGAGTTCGGCACCGAGACCGGGTCGGGACAGTCAAAGCGGCACGAAATCCCAAAGCGACTGGCAGTGACCTCCGCCAACTCACCCAAGGCATGCATCAGGCCCTCGGCCTCCAAAGAAACCGGCGACAAGCCCTTGGCAATCCCCCGAGCCAAGGTTGTGGCTTGCTGGAGGTCCGAAGACGCTTCCGCCAAGAGTTCCTTCTGCTTCTCCGGGCTCCCAGACACGCTGGCTTGGATCAGGCTGCACTTGAGCTTGAGCGCGGCCAGCCGCTGGCAAAGGTCGTCATGAATATCCTGTCCGATGCGAATGCGTTCATTTTCGGTGGCTTCCAGAACTTGTCCTTCCAGAGCCTTTTGGTCGCTCACATCGGTGGCAACGCCAATGAACCGAATCAGCTTCCCGGATTGATCGCGCCGCGCATAGCCCCGATCGTTGATCCAACGCAACTGCCCTCCAGCATCCCGAATGCGGTAGATGACGTTGTAGTCCTCTCTTTCTCCGGACCACAGCTCTCCCGTAGCCTGCAAATACTTGTTCCGATCCTCCGCCACGATGGCCTTACCCCAGAGCTCCCGATCGTCTAACAGCGCATTGGCCGGAGTTCCCCAAATCTTTTCGAAAGCGGGATTCACGTAAAGATACTGGGAACGGTCAGGACCCATCAGCCAGAAAACATCGTTGATGGTTTCGCTAATCTGTCGGAAGCGAACTTCGGTTTCGTCAAATTTGCGGCGCACTTCCAGTCCCTCCAGAACGCGCTGTACTACGGGCACCACCAATTCCAAAAAATTCGAATCCTTCAGCACGAAGTCGAGAGCGCCCTCCCGCATCATCTTAACAGTGAGCCGAACATCGTTCATTCCGCTCATCACGATGAAGGGAATCTGCCGCCCCTGCTCGCGCAAAGCCTCTATCAATTCTTGGCCCGTAATATCGGGCAGGCCCAGATCGAGAACCATCAGGCCCACTTGGTTTTCGCGGAGAAATTCCAGCGCTTCCGCCCCAGAAGAGACTCCACGGGCTTCCCTCCCTGCCTTTCGAAAAGCCCGGCTGAGAAGTGCCAAGAGCCCCGCCTCATCCTCTACAATCAGAATGAGTGGCTCGTTCGAGTGAGAATACGAGGTCATCAGGACACTCCGGCCAGAGAAGGCACCTCCATCTTCCGCAAGAACTCACCCAGACTGCGAATGGTCTCCGTGAAATCATTGGGGGTCACTGGCTTGACGATATAGGCATTGCACCCAATCTCGTGACAGAGGTCGACTTCCCGGGGGTTCTCCGTCGTGGTCAACATCACCACCGGAAGATTCCGGAGCCTCTCGCTATTTTTAACCATTCTGAGCACTTCCACTCCGTCTATCTTGGGCATTCTGATATCGAGCAAGAGAACGAAAGCCTCTCTAACAGAGCATCCGGGGCCGGCTTGACTTTCGCAAAAATCAATAAATTCCTGCCCGTCCCGAAAACGCCGGATCGGGTTATTGATACCGGTTTTTCGCAATGCGCGTTCGATGAGTAGCGCGTGCCCCTCATCGTCCTCAGCCATTAAAATTATCGTCTCAGGACTCATCACTGTTTCTCTCCATTGAGAGCGCTTACTTTTGGAGGAAAGCGCCCTTTTCTACAAGCTCACATTCCTCAAGTTCACTTCTCCAATCAGCGGCTCAAACGGCAGACTTGGGTAATACGATTGAAAAGGTGGTTCCTCTACCAGGCTCGGAATCCACCTCAACCGTTCCATTCATCCGGTCCAATGCCCGCTTCACAATTGCCAGTCCCACTCCATGCCCCTCGGTGTCTGTCGGGTTCAAGCGATGGAAAAGATTGAAAATACGATCCTGATGCTGCTTCGAGATCCCGATTCCGTTATCCGACACCTCGTATCGTACTTTGTCGCCAAAATCCTTGCCCCGAACCTTGAGGACGAGGCTCCTTTCCTTGCTGGAATACTTGATCGCGTTGCCAAATAGATTTCCAAACACCTGGCCTAGCAAGTCCGCGTCGCCCCGGGCCATGGGCAAGTCTTCAACCAATACCGTGGCTCCCGCCTCCTCAAGCTGGTAACGCATTGCAGATAGATTCATCTCGACGACCCTGCCCACATCGACCGCCACATCTCTGACCTCTAGTTGCCCCAGACGGGAAATCACTAACAGGCCGCCTAACAGAGCATCCATTTTGGTCGTCCCGGCGATGATGAAATCCAGTGCACGCTCAATCTCCCCCTCAATGGCTTGCACTTGACTCAGCTCCGGAGTTTCCCCATTGGCACACGCCTGCACGAGCTTTTTGAGGTCAGCCATTTCCTCGCCAATGACGGATGCAAATCCTTGCACATTGACCAAGGGCGAACGCAGGTCGTGGGAGGCGGCATAGATCACGGTCTCCAGTTCCTTGTTCTTGCTATCCAGCTCCGCCGCCAACTTCGCGAGCTCTTCCTCATAAAGCTTTCTCTCAGTAATATCGGCACGAATGGCGATATGCTGAACCGGCCGGCCTTCGCTGTCGACAAAGGGAACAATGGTCGTATCGACCCAATAGTAACTCCCATCCTTGCGCCGATTGCGAATCTCTCCCCGCCACACTTCGCCACTTTGAATCGTTTGCCACAGCTCTTGAAAGAACGCCTTGGGATGATGGGAAGAGTTCAGAATCCGGTGGTCCTGCCCAATCAACTCCTCCTCGTTGTACTGGGAAATGGCGCAGAACTTCTCGTTCACATAAGTGATTTTTCCCCGCGGATCCGTAATGGCCACAATGGCATGTTCATCCAAGGCTGTCTTGAAGTCGTGCACCTCCCGGGTGGCTTTCAGGAGCAACTTTTCAGTCTCGGACAGAGAAGCAGGTGGAGTCATATCAGGCACCAGCCTAACTAAGCAGCATGAAGAATGCAGTGCTCAAGTTCGTCCAAACGCGCACGGTATTCCGAGGGAGATTCCCCCGCATACTTGAGGAAAGTGCGATTGAACTGCGAGAGGGAGCTGAAACCCACCTCGTCGGCAACCTCAGACACCGCCGCGCCAGGGTCGGAGAGCAATCGTCGGGCACGTTCCACCCGGAGACGATTGCCATATTCGGTCATGGTCAACCCAGTACGCTCTTTAAAAACGCGACAGAGATGAAAGGGGCAGACCTGTAACCCGGCCGCGAGGTCGTCTAGACAAAACTTGGAAGCCAGATTGGAGCGAATGTGCCCCTTGGCCCCCTTCACCACCGCTGGTTCATTACCACTATCAGCCAATAGAATGCGGTTGATCTCATCACCCAACTGCATGGCAAAAGCCTCTAACAGACCGAGGCAAAGCTCCTCTTTCGCAGTCTCTTCACCCGCTTGACCCGCCACCAACATCAAGAGAGTCTGTCGCCCCAAGGAGACCGGGACCTTCAGCGCGGCCGCTTCAATGGCAGCGGAATCGCTACTCACTACCAGCCCCAACTTTAGTCCAGAGGCATCCTGAAAAGCACCAGCATAGGTTTGAAAAAGGCTGGAGGAAGAAACCTTTTCAAGCAAGAGAGTGTGGGTGGAATCCTTTTTCATAGCGTTATTTTTCGAAGGCGCCGATACTCTGCCAAATTCTCCTTTCCCGGTCTATTGGGGACCCGCCCAGTCGCATCGTCGCTAGCGAACTAGCCCAATAGGGAATTTCTTTAGAGGCCGATAGGAGGACCGATAGCATTTTCTTTTCCCTGCAAAAGAAGTCCGATTTTGGGCAATCGATGCGGAGCCTCCGATAGAAAAGTCGGGGCAACATCCCAATCCTAGACAGCCAAACTCTGAAATCGCGCTGAGGACGCTCGCGCTCATCAATCTTCAACCAACGACAGCAGCAAAAACCTACCAAAACATGAATACCCCTCCACCTATCATCGCCGGCATCGACTTCTCGGACTCCTCTCCTCTTGTGCTCCGGCACGCCATTCACGCGGCCTCCTTATTAGGAACGTCCGTGTTGGCGATTCACGTCTTTCCCTCCAGCGGCCTCGCCGAACGTCGGGCTTCCGGCTACAGGGTGGCGGACTCCTCTGCGATTCAGGCCGAGGGCTTGAAGAAACTGGAAGCGCTCATTGGCACGGAAAAACACGCGGTAGAGATTCGTCCCGTGGTCCGCATCGGGCGCCCTGTCGATACCCTCAATCGGGTGATTGAGGAAAATCAGGCCGACCTCTTGCTCATCGCCGCGAATGACCTCACCAAGAAGCGTCTGGGCTCCATCGCTTCCCAATGCGTTCGCACCGCTCCTTGCGACGTTCTCGTTCTACGCGACTGGCAAGGCTGTAACTTTTCAAAAATCCTCGTCTGCGTGGACTTTTCGACCAGCTCCGGAATCGCCCTCGAGCGAGCGGCATTACTTGCACAAGAGCACGAAGCCAAGCTCGAGATCGTCCACGTGATGTATCCCCCTGAGATGGATGAGTGGGGTATGGTTCTCTCCCACCGGGAAGAATCCCCCCTGAGTTACACCGAGGAATGCAACAAGGAAACAGCCGAACGCATGAAGGCTTTCCTCCTGCGCCATGCGGACAGCCTTGCGCAGGTGTCGTATGAAACACTGATCCTGGAATCGGCCCACACGGCCACGGCCCTGACCAACCACGTGCTCACCAACGGGGCGGATCTGGTTGTTCTCGGCACCCGCGGCCACAGCCGCTTGGCCGGATTCTTCCTGGGCACCAATGCGGAGCGCCTTCTTCACGACGCTCCCGTCTCCATCCTTGCGGTCAGGGGCCAGTAGCGTCTCTACCTTTCCCCAAAAACTGTCAGAGGGGATCACGACCCACCCCCCAAGGGGTCGCCCCTCTTTCAGCATTCTTTGCGAAAAGAGTTCTCAACTAACAAACCTCTCTCCCTAAACTGACCGATGAAGATCGACTTCACAGACTGGAGCTCCATCGTGGTGGGCATCGACTTCTCGGCGGCTTCTCTTTCCGCCCTCAGGGAAGCGGCACGACTCGCCCATTGCCACGGGTGCCCCCTGCATGTTGCGCATGTCATTGGCTACGCCAAAGCCGGAGGCACTCCCCCCGAATACTCGACTGCCATCAACCTGATTCGCGATCGCTTGAAGGACGAGTTGCAGAAACTCACCTTGCAAGAAATCGAGGTCTTCACCGAAATTGAGTATCACCTCATGGTGGGCAATCCCTTCACGGAACTTTGCCAGCTCACGCGGGATATTGAAACCACCCTCCTCGTTCTAGGGCGAACTGGCCGGACGGAGGGCGACCATCAGCTCGGTTCCATTACAACCAAGTGTCTCCGCAATGCCGACCTACCCGTGCTCATCGTGAGCGAGAATCACGGCCACTCATTCGACCACATCATTTCCGCCACTGATTTTTCGCCCTCCTCCGACTTCGCCACCCGCTTCGCCGCAGAGCTGGCTGCGGGGCAAGGGGCCACCTTGCATCTTCTTCACGTTTACACGCCCGCCCTGCACCTCGCGGACTACACCTTCTGCGACCTTGCGGAGATGGTCGACACTGCCACTCCCCAACAGCTGACCGACCAGCGCCTGAGTTCACTCAACGAATTGGCGAATGTCGTTCGGGAGAACCACCACGAGCTGAAAGTTGAGCCCCATCTCCTCAGCCACACCAGCGCCGCCAAGGCCATCCAAAGCTTTTGCGAGAAAAAGAAGGAATCACTCGTAGTCATTGGTTCCCGGGGACATTCCCGCATCAAGGAATTCCTGCTCGGGACCACGGCAGAAAGACTTGTTAGAGACGGACCGGGCTCTATCTTAGTCGTGAAAGAACGAGACCTTTCCACCTGAAACCATGACCCACAACACCTCCCCCAACCTTCGGCCGCTCATTATTTTCTCGGCTCTCTATATGGTCTTGGGTGGGGTGACCGCTTACCTAACGGAGAATGGAGAGTTTGTCTTCTACCTCGTCGTTCTCATCATTCTCGCGGCTCTCATCAGTCGACTCCATCGACAGGTGCAACTCACCAGTTCCCTGCTCTGGGCGCTCTCCATCTGGGGACTTCTCCACGTGATGGGAGGCATGGTTCCGGTGCCCGAAACCTGGAAGATTGGCGGTCCAGTTCGAGTGCTCTACAGCCTATGGCTCATCCCCAATTATCTGAAGTATGACCAGGTAGTCCACGCCTACGGATTTTGCGTTGCCACTCTGGTGTGCTGGCATTGCCTTTCCTACCTGTTCCAGAAACACGGGGGCCAACCCGCCCGCCCGCAGCCGGGTCCCCTTCTTATTGTCCTCTTCGCAGGCTCAGGCCTAGGCGCGCTCAACGAGGTGATCGAATTTGTCGCCACCCTTTTCATCGAGGATACCAATGTCGGGGATTACGCCAACACCGCTTGGGATATGGTTTTCAACCTTATGGGTGGCCTAATCGCCCTAGGCATCATCCGCTTCCGGACGAGCTCCTCCCAGTCCTAGGCCGCCACTTCCTGGCGTCGAAACTCAGTAGGGTTCATGCCGGTGATCTTGTGGAAACTCCGGTTGAACTGCGAGAGTGATTGGAAGCCCACTTCGTAGGCAATGTCTGTGATGCGCGACTCTCCTTTCAAGAGCGCTTCCTTCGCCAACTCGACTCTCCGGCTCGTCAAGTAAAGGGTCAAAGTCTCACCCGTGCCTTCCTTGAACTTGCGACACAAGTGAAAGGGACTGACACCGAGATTCTCCGCAAGATCGTCCAAGGCCAAAGATTCCGTGAGGTGCTCCTCGATGAGATTTTTCGCCCGCGCCACCAAGTTGCCCTCCTCATTTTCAATCTCCAGAGCCAGTCGATTGAGCAGCTTGCCAAGCTGCAGAGAAAAGGCCGCAAGCAAGGTCACCATGGCGCGGTATTTGCCTTTCTCCATCACTGGAGTGGCGAGATAGGCCTCCTCTAGTTCTTTCGATTCCGCGGGGTCCATCTGCAAAAGGTTCTGCACATTGTTCCACTCGGCCTCCGTTGCTTGCTCATGAAAAATCTGCCCGGTCTTCAACTGCGCAATCACCCGTCCGTCATAGACCAAAGGAACCGCAGTTTCCTGCAAACCTGCAAAGCAAGAAATCGACTGCACCCGCGAACGCGCCTCGCCCTGGCCGAGACAGCGCTGAGACATGAGACATTGCGCGCATCCTCCCTCGCCCCGGTTGACCAGGTGGCAGAATCGATTCTGGTTCACGCTCCCGCCGCAAACCTGAACCCGCTGGTCAGCCACCGGATGCAGCTCCAAGGGCAGGCCCGTCATCTGCTGAAAAACTTCGGAGTAACTTTGGAAAAAAGCGGCCCCCTGCAAACGCTCCACCAATTTTTGATGGCGAAAGAGAAGAGCGGTTTCGTGAATGGCGGCATTGGTGGTTGTGTTCATCGGATGGAGAGCGGTTGGACGCAGAAGGAAAGAATCTCCCTGCAACGGCGCTCATCCTATCCAAACGGCCAGATTGGTAAATTGGGAGAGCTCCTTGTCGGCCTCTAAGCAAAATCCCTATGCCCTTCCCAAAAGCCCCTCAAACCAGCACCAAGCGACCGCCGAGCCATACCCAGCACCGATTCCGCCCCCTTTTCGCGAAGCGTCCCCTATTCGTCCGACGACTCGCCCAGCCAAGCCAAAGCCTGCTCGTGAGCAGAGCTGTGGAAGTAGCGTATCTCGGCCACCCCGAAACGCTTGGCCAAGGTGGCCAGCCACTTTTGATAGTCCCGGTCACTGACCATGGCAATTCGTCGAAATGAGCGAAGGAAGTGGAGGTCAAACTGAAGCTCCTCCCAAACCGCCGATGGCTGCCAGCTTACCAAATCACGCATGTCCACCAGCAATGATACTCCCTCAATCTTTTCCAAAAGATTCTTGAGAGCGGGAATCACCTCCTCGTGCTCATGCGGTTCGATGATGCCACTAAGCTCCAGGGTCCAGACTCCCTGCTGTTTGGATTCGTGAAATGTTACAGCCATAATAGACCCACTACCGGGCAGCCCTGATTAGAGCCCAGACTCCCCCCCTTTGGCACGCTCCATCTTGCCCCTTTCTCGGCAAATTTTGCACGCAATCGACGCTCAATCCTAAGCAGAACATGCTCGGCAGAGCCTTGCAATGCAGTTAGGCTTTCCGGCCTATGACATCGAGTTCTCTCCAGCCCATGATCGCCGTCACCAGCGTCATTTGCGCCGCTAGTTTCATCGCCAGCTGTGGCCCGGTCCCTCCCGCCGAGCCAGCCGAAGAGAACCCCTTCCGCGACATGCCCAACTCCGCGATGGCAACTCGCAGCGGTATTTCTCTGGAAAAGCTGCACGATGGCTGGGGCCTCTACATGCGCAAATGCGGGGAGTGCCACCAGAAGAAACATCCACAGGACATCTCCGATGAAGGTTGGCAGAAAATTGTGCCCCACATGTCCTGGAATGCCGGCCTCAGTGAAGACGAAGAGCAAGACCTCCTCAACTACCTGAAAGCCGCCAATAGCGAAGCCCCTCAGACCGGTTCACCGACAAATGCACTCCTCTGACCCCACTTGTTGAATCTCTCCTAACAATGAGCTTGGCGTCAAAATTCAGTTAGCCTCATAACAGGCTGCCAATCCCACCAGCCGCGAATAGGGAGCCAGTTGGGAATCCGGAACCGGCGGCCCACCTCGCTCCCTTTGTCATCGAACGAAAGGCAGCTCCTACCCACCTGCAAACACAGGGTTGAATCCCGCTTCTGTTAGAATGCGCTTCATTTCTTCCCTCTTGTCTCCCTGAATCTCGATACACCCATCCTTTACCGTTCCGCCGACCCCGCAAGCTCTCTGAATTTTCTTCGCGAGCTCTTGCTTTTCAGGCAAACCAATGCCTTTAAAGTTCTTTGCCACCGTGACTGCTTTTCCTCCCCGATGGGCAGTCTGGCGAACGATATCCACGCGGCCCCGTGAGGTGTTTTTCTGACCCCGCTTGGAAGTCTTGACCGGGAGAATTGGCAAGTGGCCTTGCGGACCTGTAGGAAGGTCACCGAGAGCATCCAAGGCTCCGAAGGCGTTGGGCATGGGAGCTTCCTCTTCATCGCTCCCCCTTCTTTTCTTCTTCCGACTCATTGACCCAATTGAACAGCGGGAGATCGGTTCCGAACAGCGCATTTTTGACTTCCATTGAGAGAAGAGGAGACGAGCGCTGAAAAGCCCGAGTCACACGTCACCACCTTTTTCCAGAGCGACCATCAATCGGACGGACAGATAGATTGGACGGCTTTGGTTCGTTCACTAGCGATGGCTTTCATCCTCACGAAGGGGAAATTGCCCTCCTGCTCCGCATGAAGAACCACTTTTTCCCCACCGCGCTGGTGGTCTCATTCCTGACCACAAGTCTGATGGCTGATGAGACCAAAGAGCCTCTCGCCCCCTTTCGCGGAGTCACCAAAAGCGGGGCTGATCGAAGCACTTTAACCGGCAAGGTCATGGCGGGCTATCAAGGCTGGTTCAATTGCCCCCAAGACGGCTCAGGTCTTGGCTGGACCCATTGGGCCAGACAGGCCAATCAGCCCTTTGGCCCGGGAAATATCACAGTGGATTTGTGGCCGGATATGTCCGAGGCCACCGTTGAAGAGCATTATCCTACTCATTTCCGGATGGCTGACGGCTCTCCTGCTACGGTTTTCAGCTCCCACAACAGACTCACGGTTCTCAGGCATTTTCGTTGGATGCGGGAATATGGAATCGATGGGGTTTTCGTGCAGCGCTTTGCGAACGGGTTGCAAAGAAAGGACTTCCGCCACCACAAGGATGTCGTGCTCTCGCACTGCCGGGAAGGGGCCAACCTTGAGGGGCGGGCTTATGCGGTGATGTATGATCTAAGTGGCCTCGCCAAGGGCGAAACCCAACAGGTAGCAGATGATTGGAAGATGCTGAGGGAAAAGATGGAAATGGGGATGGACCCGGCCTACCTCCAACACGAGGGCAAACCCCTGGTGGCCATTTGGGGAATCGGCTTTGGAGATGACCGCGCTTATACTCTAACAGAGAGTCGAAAGCTAATCGAGTTCTTCAAAGCGGAAGGCTGCTCCGTGATGTTGGGAGTCCCCTCTTGGTGGCGCACACAAACTCGGGATGCGACCCCGGACCCCAAGCTACACGAGGCCCTCGCTCTAGCGGACGTTATCAGTCCATGGACCCCGGGCAGATATCGCACCCCAGAATCTGCCCGGTCCCATGCATTGCAACTCTACCCCGGCGACCTCGCCTGGTGCCGGGACCGTTCCATTGATTTCCTTCCCGTGGTCTTTCCCGGGTTCAGTTGGAAAAACTTGAAACCAGCTCGTGAACTCGATTCGATTCCCCGCCTCGAAGGACGTTTTCTTTGGTCTCAGTTCATCGCGGCTCAGAAGTCAGGCGCCCAGATGGTCTATGTCGCCATGTTTGATGAAGTCGACGAAGGAACCGCCATCTTCAAATGCAGCAACCATCCACCCGTCGGCGACACCCCCTTTCTCACCTTCGGCGGATTCCCCAGCGACCACTACTTATGGCTCACCGGCGAAGGAGGAAATCTGATACGGGGCGAGCGAACGGAAAAATCCTTTCCAGTTCGACCGACTGCGGAACAGAAAGAATGAAAAAAATGAGTCAACGACGCTTTTGTGAACCAGCATCTTGACCCACTGCCGAGTTTGTGAAGACTAACAGTGTGTCTCAGTCTTCTTCCGATTCCCAAATTCTGAAACAAGGCGATTTGCTCATCGCCGATCCTTCGCTTCGTGACGGCATCTTCAGGAAGGCCGTGATTTTGTTGGCCCAGCATTCTGCCGAAGGAGCCTTCGGATTGATACTCAATCAACCGGCAGGCAGCAAAGTGGGAGATTTTCTCAAAGATCAAAGTTTCCAATCACTGGCGAGAATCCCTGTGCATGTCGGAGGACCAGTCGCTCGCGAACATCTGACCTTCGCGGCATTTTGGAAATCGCCTGAGAACGAGCTTCGTTATGCAATCCGGATTTCTGCGCAAGACGCCATTAGCCACAGCAAGAATCCTGGCACACTGGTGCGGGCCTTCGTGGGCTATTCGGGTTGGTCAGGCGGTCAGTTGGAGGGCGAGCTTGAACGCAGCTCATGGGTCGTCAGTCCCCCGCCAGAAAGTCTGTTGGGAATGACTCATGACCAAAGTCTTTGGGAAGACACCCTCAACGGCCTGTCCCCGTTTCATCGGCTTCTTGCACTGTGTCCCGAGCATCCTTGGATGAACTGAGGCTCAATCGATTACCTCATCACCCAGACAAAAAAACTGCCGCCTAAATGAAGGCAGCAGCTTTTATTGAAAATTTGTGGGCTCGGAAATTCCATTCTGGTCTCAGAACGAAATCACCTCGCTGGGAAGTTAGGCCAAAGCCTCAAGCTGCTCGCGCAAACTATCCTGCGTCACGCGTGCTCCCACGATCGTATCAACCACCTGTCCTCCCTTGAAAAACAAGAAGGTCGGAATCGACGAGACGCCATACTTCTGCGCCAGTTCTCCTGCTTCGTCGATGTTCACCTTGCCGACCTTGGCCACTCCTTCGACCTCGCCGGCAACCGCATCCACGAGGGGGGCCACACTTTTGCAAGGTCCACACCACTCGGCCCAAAAGTCGACCAGCACGGGGACTTCGGATTCGAGGACTTCGGTCTGGAAATTATCGTTGGTAAATTGCAATGCCATGCGAGAACTATGTACAGCAAAAAGGTGGCGTCAAGCGCCACCCTTGTCTCTCAGAAAAGGAATTTCAAATGCCCGTCGGGCTCATTCTCCACGACCTACTGCGACGCAAGAAAAGCAAGGGCAGCAGCAGCGAGAGCAAGAACGAAAGTAATAATAGATACAGCCATAATAGGTGAAGATTAAGGTTACTCGAGGCCAGTGTAGTCAGACCAAACGCGGGCGTCAGGGGTGGTGTTATCAACCCAAGTCTTCGCAGTCAGAAACTGGAAAGTCAGAGCCGCAATCGCCGCTACCAGCGCCAGGATGGCGAGGACGGAGGTGAGTGTTGCGTTTTCTTCTTCCTCATCATCATCGTCGAAGCCGCCGATGGTTCCGGGAGTAGTCTGCAATCCAGTCGGCTGGCCAAGGGCCTGGGTTCCACCGAGAGGAACGGTCGCCTTGGGAAGCTGCGCAGTGCCAGGACCGCCGGTCAAAGGCTGGGTCTTCAAAGGAGCGGAAGCCGGAGCAGCACCACCGACTTTCAATGGCACGGTAGGAGCCGGTGCGGGTGCGCCGCCAATCGTGCCGCCAGCTGTCTTCAAAGCAACAGTCGGAGCAGGTGCGGGCGCGGAAGGCTTGGGAGGTCCCGCGGGAACGGAAGCTGCAGGCGGCTTGGGAGCCATCGGCGCGCTTGGAGCAACTGGTGCTGCCGGGGCCGAAGGAGCGGCTGGAGCAGAAGGCGCTGCGGGTGCGGAGGGAGCCGCTGGCGCAGGCGGAGTAGACGCCGAAGGAGCAGGTGCGTCAGAAGCCTTCAGGGTAACCCGCACAGTTTCTTTCTTCAATGGAACAGCCGAAGTTTTGGTCATCGGCTTTGGTGGTTTTGGTGCCTCGTCGCTCATAGTGTGATGGTGTGTGTTTACGAACTTCTCCAGTTCTTGGTGATAATCGTGTTAGTAGTTAAATAAACTTGCGCCCCCAGTGTCAAACGCGCAGGAGACTTTTTTCGCGAAATTGTGCCATAAAGGCTGAAATTTCATTTTCCCCCGGATCCTTCTCCTATCGAAAAAACACCTAGTCGGCTTTTCTTCTGGCGATCGAATCCAGAATCACTTTTCCAATCCAGCCACAGAACAGCGTGAGACCGGCATTGATGGGAAAGAACCATTCGGAGACCAAGGTGGGACGGCTGTTTACGATGGCCTCAGCCACGTCTTTGGCTCCCACGCTCTCGAAAAATATCAAGATCTCGGGACGGAACCAAGCAACGAAGAAAATGGAAAGAAACGACCCAATAATCAGTCCGGGAGTGAGGTTCCGCCCTTTCAAGAAAATTGCGGCGAGCAGGATGCCCAGCAAGGGACCGAAAGTGTAGGCTACCATCCCGAAGGCCAGCCCAATGAGGTCGTTGTCCTTGTTATTCTCATACGCAATCCACAGCCCCAGCGTCACGATCGTCAGCACCACTCCCCAGATGCAGACCGCGATGCGCGACTGCATGACTCTTTCCTTGCCCTTGCTTTCATCCTCAAGATTTTTTCTCCCATAGAAAATGGATAAACTCGTCTGGGAGAGAGCCGCCAAGACGGAATCCAGACTCGAGATCGCAGCAGCAAAGGCGCCTGCAAGAATCAATCCGGATAGACCGGTTGGAATCACCGTCACGATCCAAGCCGGAAAAACATTGTTGGTGTCCTTGGCAAATGCCGCCGCCAAATCCGCATTGGGCTGATGAACCTGATACCAGGCGAAGAGACCTGAACCCACTGCCAGCATCACCAGCGTAATTACGATGGAGACAGAGCTCCAGCACATCGCCTTGCGAGCGTCCTTGGCACTGCCACAGCAGAACATGCGCTGGGTGTTGAGCTGGTCGATCCCGAAGGCCGCGAAGTTCTGGAAAGGCATCGCCAACAGTCCGACCCAGAGCGTGTATTTCAAAGCTCGACCCTCCTCAGTGAACGGTGAAGCAAGATTGAAGATCCGCATCTTGTCGATGGCGGTGCCATCGGGAGCGGTCGACTGGTTCAGGCTGACGATTTGATCCCAGCCCAAGGTCCCGACCAACCAGCCGAGCGCCAGCAGGCCGCCTAGAATGAACAGGCAGAACTGAATGACATCAGTCCAGATTACAGTTTGCATGCCCCCCAGGAAGGTCCAGAGGACAGCAAAGGCCCCAATCACCACGATGCAAAGCATCGCGTCCATGCCTGTAACGGCCTTCAGGATCACCGCAGTGACCACGACCCGAACACTTGCTCCCAGCACCGCCCCGAGGGAAAACAATCCAGTCACTAGACGCCGCACGCCTTCGCCCAAACGGTTTCCCATAAAGTCATAGGGCGAATAAATTTCTTTTTCATAATAGAGCGGGACCAACCAATAGCCGACCGCGAAGCGAGCGATGATGGAACCGATTCCCCACTGCAGATAGGTCCAGTCCCCCTGGGCGGCATACACTCCGCCGGGAACCCCAATGAAGGTGAGAGCGCTGATCTCGGTCGCAATCATCGACCCTGTGACCGCCCACCAGGGCAGAGACTTTCCTCCCAAAAAGAAGTCCTTGATGGTCGCCTGCTTCCCCGAGAGCCGCTCGCCCAGAACCGTGGTAAAAATCATGTAGACCACCACCACGCTCCAATCAATCCAGCCGAATGCTTCGTGAACTTCCTTCATCCTGTTCGCACCTAAGCAACCAGACGCCCCCCGCGTCCATTCATTCGTTCGCAAAGTTCGTCACCATGACGGCAAAACCTTGGCGAACCGTCTAAAATTTTCCTAGGGTTTCGAAACCCATGCTCGCCGCTTGAACAACTCTACCGCATCACCGCAAATCATCGGGGTCATTCCCGCCCGCTGGGCCTCCAGCCGCTTTCCCGGAAAGCCGCTTTTTCGTCTCTGTGGCAAACCCCTCTTGGAGCACGTGTGCGCTCGTGCCCGCCAGTGTGAACAGCTCGACCAAATCGTTGTCGCCACCGATGACGAACGGATTGAAAAAGCCGCCCAGAGCTTCGGCATGGAGGTCGTGATGACTTCTGCCGAGCACCCCACGGGGACCGACCGCATTGCGGAAGCTGCCGCTCGCTTTCCTTCTGCCACCCACTTTATCAACATCCAGGGGGACGAGCCCCTCATTGAGCCCGCGCTCGTCGATCAACTGGCCAGCCAGCTGGGAGCCGATGCCAGCATCGACCTCATCACTGCGGCCTCCCCGTTGCAGGACACCGCACAGTTGCAGGATCCCAACATCGTCAAGGTCGTCCTCAACGCCTGCAATGACGCACTTTATTTTTCGCGTTCTCCCATCCCCTTCGCGAGGGTGGCGGACTCCGTTCAACCGCTTCGCCACATTGGGCTCTATGGTTACCGCTCGGATTTTCTCCGGGACTTCGTTCAATGGCCACCAGCGCCTCTGGAAATTGCGGAATCTCTTGAACAATTGCGCGCCTTGCATCATGGAGCCCGCATCCGGGTGGTTCTAACAGACCATGAAGCCATTGGCCTCGACACGCCCGAACAAGTTTCTCTTCTCGAAAACCTACTCACCCGTCTGCACGAAACGCAAAACACCACACAGCCGTGAAATACATCTTTGTCACCGGAGGCGTTGTCTCCTCTCTTGGGAAAGGACTGGCAGCAGCTTCCATCGGAGCTCTCCTCGAACACCGTGGCCACAAGGTCATGATCCAAAAGTTCGATCCCTACCTCAATGTCGATCCCGGCACGATGTCTCCCTATCAACACGGGGAAGTTTACGTCCTCGATGACGGAGCCGAAACCGACCTCGATCTGGGGCATTACGAGCGGTTCACCTCCAGCAATCTTTCCAAACTCAACTCGCTGTCCTCGGGTCAGGTCTTCGAGACCGTGATCCGCAATGAGCGCGAAGGGAAATATCTCGGCAAGACCGTGCAATATATCCCACACGTCACGGACGAGATTCAGAAAAGACTCTTTGACGTCACGAAGGCCAATCCCGATGTGGAGATCCTGATCACTGAAATCGGCGGAACCGTGGGAGACATTGAGGGCACTCTTTTCCTGGAAGCCTTGCGCCAATTTGCCTTGGAAGTAGGCAGAGAAAACGTGTGCTTCATCCACGTCACTTTGCTTCCTCTGATCCGCGCCGCAGGCGAAATCAAGACCAAGCCCACCCAGCAGTCCGTGGCCAAGTTGCGGGAAATCGGTATTCAGCCCGACATCATCATTTGCCGGACCGAGCATGACCTCGATGAAGACAACCGCAGAAAAATCGCGATGTTCTGCAACGTGGAGAAAAAGAATGTCGTGGCCTTCCGCGATGTCGAAAACACAATTTACCAGTGCCCTCTCGACCTTCGCCGCGACAAGATTGACCGCCTGGTAGTCGATCGCCTCGGCATGACGGATTCCCCCACCCCCGATTTATCGGACTGGGAGGACTTTGTGGATCGTATCGTCAACCCCGTGAACTCGGTCGATATCGCCGTCGTCGGCAAATACATCGAGCTGCAGGATGCCTATAAGTCCATCTACGAATCCCTCACCCACGCCGGTGCAGCCCACCGGACGCGTGTCAATGTCATCCGCGTGGATGCGGAGGCAGTGCAAGAGCACGGTGCAGCCAAAGTGATTGGCAAGGTCGACGGGATCCTCATTCCCGGCGGCTTCGGTGATCGTGGCGTGGAAGGCAAGATCCTCACCGCGCAGCATGCACGCGAGAACAACATTCCTTTCTTTGGAATTTGTCTTGGTATGCAGATCGCGACCATTGAATTCGCCCGCAATGTCTGCGGCATCACCGGAGCCAACTCCACCGAGTTCGACAAAGACTGCAGCGAACCCGTGATCTGTCTGCAGGAGGAGCAAAAGGGAATTCGCGACATGGGTGCCTCCATGCGTCTGGGGCTACAAACCTCTATCCTTTATCCCGACACCAAGGCCTCGGAAATTTACCAAGGAGCGGCCGAGATCAAGGAGCGGCACCGTCACCGGTATGAGTTCAACTCCGATTACCTCGACCGCATTCAGGAGGCGGGTCTCGTCATCTCTTCGGTCTCAGCCAATGAGGGTCTGGTGGAAATCATCGAGCTTCCCCAGCACCCCTACTTTGTGGCGGCCCAGTTCCATCCAGAGTTTTTGTCCAAGCCCAACTACCCTCATCCCCTCTTCTACTCTTTTGTCGGAGCCTGCCTGGTGAGCAAAGGAGCTTAGGGCCAAAAACAGCCATCAATCGGAGACTTTCTTCGTGTTGAATGACGGGGAGGACAGAAATTTTACCCGCAAGCCGTGAATTTAGGGTAGTCTCTCCTGCCACGCGTGTGCCCTCATGAAGGGAACGCTCAATCCACATCTCAGAACCCCACTATGCCCAACGTTCGCCTTTCCGGTACCGTCATCGGTCCCGAAGACCCCAGCCGCTCCACCCGCGCCCGCCTTCTTTTTCACCTCTTCAACGCGGGGTGGGATATCTACAACTCCAATGGAGACCAAAAGATCACTCTCACAAACATCGAGAAAAAGATCATCGAGTCCCAAGCCTTCGTCTTCACCCCCGGAGCCAGCTTGGAAGACATGTTCAAGGCCATCTCCATCTTCGTCGGCTATCAGACCTTGGACAAACACCTCGCCGACAAGCCGACGGTCATTCTTAACGACGACGGTTCATGGGACATCGTTTTCCAATTGCTGGACCACCTCAATGCCCTCGGCACCATCAAACAAGACCACCGGGATTATCTCCTCGTCGCCGATTCTGCAGAGGGAGTGACGGAAGCTCTCCGCGCCTTCCGCGACAAGGGACTCCCCCCCATCGACCGCGAGCCGCTGGCAGATCCACCAGTTCTCCCCGATGATGCCAACCAGCCCGCACCCGCCGACCTTCTCGCCAATGTCTGCGTCTTCTGCTCCGCCACCATCGAGAAGGAGGACTACCTTGCCGACGGCGAGGCACTGGGCCGCGAGCTCGCCGAGAGCAACCTGGGTTGTGTCTCCGGAGCCGGCAAAAGCGGAATCATGGGAGCGGTTGTGAGAGGCTCGGTGTCTGCCGGGGGCTGGACTGCAGGCTCCAATGTGCCCCACATCATTCGCTTGGAAGGCTTGCCTGAAGGCCTGTCCTGCTTCTGGTTGCGAGACGATATCTATACCCGCATGGAAGTGATGATCGAGAACTCGGACGCCTTCGTCATCTTCCCCGGCGGCGCAGGCTCCGTGCAGGAGCTTCTCGCTCTAATGATTTTCCACCAACAGGGGAACGATTTGATGAAGAACAAGCCAGTCGTCATCTTCAACCGCCGCGACGAGAATGGCACCCACTTCTGGGCCCCCCTCGTCGATCTACTGGAGCGCTATTGTGACCCTTCTCACTTTACCGTTGTCGACGAGCTCTCCGAGATTGTTCCCACCATTAAGGCAAAGCTGAAAGGCAAAGAACTCTAGTTCGGAATCACTTCGCGGATCTGGAAAAGCTTCACCGGCTCCCCCGAGCCATCGATAGTGAAAGTCGTTGTATCGGTCAGAATCGCATCCTGGCCGGGGACCAAGGTGAAACTCCCGCCGGTGGTGGAGCTGTAGACTTGGTAAACCGCATTGGGCTGCGCCACCCATTCCAAGGTCAACTGATCTCCAACCACCTCGACGGCAGTCACCTCGATATCAACCGGAGGAGATACCACTTCACCGATCGTAAATTGAAACCACACTTGTCCGCCTGAGGCCAGCCCTCCTGAACGAGTCCCGCCGGGAAACTTCAACTCGTAGCTCCCGGAATCTGTTCCTTCTGAATCAGGAAAGACACTGAATCCGTCGAGGATATCATTATTATAACCCGTAATTACCACATAATAGGTCCCAGCAGGTAAGCCTTCATCAAGCTCCAGAAAGCTTTGAAAGGTATCATTGGTGTCATCCCCATCATCGGAATATTCAAAATCATCATTGAAGTAGATCCAAAATCCCTGGCTATCGTAAATCGTGAGCTGGGTGTCGAAATCTGAATCCAGCAGATCGAAATCGAAGGGCTCGTCCTCCAGTGCGATCTCCCCGATGGAAGTGAAGCTCTCAGGAGTCTTCGGTCCGACAAAAAACTCGAAAACCCGAATCGAAGATTGGTCGTAAGTCAAATCGATCACTCCATTCACGCTTTCCGGACTAAAACTCTCTCCCAGGGAATGAGTGAGAATGAAATCTCCTTCGACCGAGGGCCCTGCCACCATATTATCCAAGCCTCCGCTGAAATCAGTCCCCTTTCCTCCGACGGCCAGATAATAGGTCCCCGAAGGAAGACCATCAGCTAACGCGATCACACTCTGGGTGTTTGTCTCCGACGCATCATCATTTTCAATCAGCAAAGTTCCACTCGCGTTGAAAACAGCAATGGCCGTGTCGAGCGTCGAGTCCAAGGTCTCGAAATACAGCGTAGACCCATCCCCAGCAACAACCCCCAGATACCCCCAGAAGTCCTCAGCATCCGCTGATAACGCTTCCAATTGAACCGTGCAACTCGAGTTGGAATAAGAATGGCTGGGGTCGGAAACCTCGAAATCCGTCCCCTCGTAGTTCTCAACCGCGATATAGTAAGTTCCAGGGAAAAAGGCGCCCAAGCTCTCTGTCTGGGGGCCATCCACATCCATAAACGCAGCCCCAAGAGCATCCAGGGCCTCATACTTTGCCCGATCCGGGTCGAATGCTACAGACAGTCCTTCCAAGAGAATAAAGTCCGGATCACCAACAATATCGCCCGCCCCATTGGTCGACAAAGTCAGAATTGCAGGCTCAGTGAGCTCGAACTGAAAGACCCGCTCATTGCCCCAGACTCGCCCCTGATTGGTGCCTGCGGAGTGAAATTGCGCCTCGTCACGAGCTGGCGAACCACTACTGGCCGCAGTATTCGCGACGATTGTGCGGGGTGTGGAGGCATTCAAGTCCCCCAAATCTTGGTCAACAACATATTGAGCCTTCGCTCCTTGAAGAAGCAGAGGTGAAGCTAGGAGCGAAATTACAGTGCGAAGTTTCATGAGAATAGGAGGAAGCCGTTCGGGGAAAATTTGCACGACCCATGCCAACCCGTCGAGTGGCATTTTCGAGCCATCCATCGACACAACGGGATAACCTTTGACCAAAATGCGGCAATCGCCTACAGGATGCGCCACAAAATCATGTCTACTCCGACCATCATCTACACCAAGACAGACGAAGCCCCCGCCCTCGCCACCTATTCTTTTCTCCCCATCATCCAGCGCTTCACCAAGTCCTCCGGCATCAACGTCGAGCTGCGCGACATTTCTCTCGCGGGTCGGATTCTCGCCGTCTTCCCCGAGTATCTCACTGACGAGCAAAAGATTGATGACGAGCTCGCCAACTTGGGAGCCTTGGCCAAGACCCCGGAAGCCAACATCATCAAGCTCCCCAATATCTCCGCTTCCCAGCCTCAGTTGAAAGCCTGCATCACCGAGCTCCAGGCCCAAGGCTACAACATCCCCAACTATCCCGATGAGCCCTCCACCGACGAGGAAAAGGATATCAAATCCCGCTATGCCAAAGTGATGGGTTCTGCGGTTAACCCTGTTCTCCGCGAAGGCAATTCCGACCGTCGCGCGCCAAAGGCCGTGAAAGAGTTTGCAAAAGCCAACCCTCACCGCATGGGCAAATGGGCTTCCGATTCCAAGACCAACGTTGCCACCATGGGTGCGGACGACTTTGCTCACAACGAGAAGTCAGTCACCGTCGAGGAAGCTTGCGACGTGCGCATCGAACATGTCGCAGCCGACGGCACCGTTACCGTTCTCAAGGAATCCACCCCTCTTCTCGCGGGTGAGATCATGGATGCCACCTTCATGTCCAAGAAGGCCCTCATCTCCTTCCTCTCCGAACAAGTGCAAGCAGCTAAAAATGAGGGCGTCCTCTTTTCCCTGCACATGAAGGCCACCATGATGAAGGTCTCCGACCCCATCATCTTCGGTCACGCGGTGCGCGTCTTCTTCCGTGACCTTCTCGCCAAGCACGGCGAAATCATTGACCAGCTCGGAGTCGATTTCAAAAATGGTCTCGGCGACCTGACTGGCAAACTCAACGGCGGAGCCACTGCCGCTCTCGAAGCAGACTTGGAAAAAATTCTCGCCGACGGTCCAGACCTCGCGATGGTGGATTCCGACAAAGGCATCACCAACCTCCACGTCCCCTCCGACATCATCATCGACGCCTCCATGCCCGCTATGATTCGGGATTCCGGCAAAATGTGGGACAAGGACGGTCAGCGTCAGGACTGTCTCGCTGTCATCCCCGACTCGTCCTATGCGGGCGTCTATCAAGCCACCATCGACTTCTGTCGCGAAAACGGAGCCTTCGACCCCACCACCATGGGAACCGTCCCCAACGTCGGTCTCATGGCGCAAAAAGCCGAAGAATACGGCTCCCACGACAAGACTTTCGAAGCCCCCGCCGACGGCACCATTCGCGTGGTCTCTGGCGATCAGGTCCTTCTTTCCCACGAGGTGGAAAAGGGCGACATCTGGCGCGCCTGCCAGGCCAAGGACGCCCCCATCCAAGACTGGGTCAAGCTCGCCGTCACCCGTGCCCGCGCGACCGACACTCCTGCTATTTTCTGGCTCGATGAAAACCGCGCCCACGACGCCGAGGTCATCAAGAAGGTGAAGGCGTACCTCCCCGACCACGACACCAGCGGCTTGGAGATTCAGATCCTTTCTCCCACCGAAGCGACCCACTACACTCTCAAGCGCCTCAGGGCCGGCGAGGACACCATCAGCGTCACCGGCAACGTTCTCCGCGACTACCTCACCGACCTCTTCCCTATTCTCGAGCTCGGCACCTCCGCCAAAATGCTCTCCATCGTTCCCCTCATGAACGGTGGCGGACTCTTCGAGACCGGAGCAGGCGGCAGCGCGCCCAAGCACGTGCAGCAGTTCCTCAGCGAGAACTATCTCCGCTGGGACTCCCTCGGCGAGTTCCTGGCGCTGGCGGTCAGCCTGGAGCACCTTTCCACCAAGTTCAGCCTCCCGAAAGCTTCCATCCTCGGCAAGACTCTCGACGACGCCACCACCCAGTATCTCCTCAACGACAAGTCACCCACCCGTAGCGTGCCTGGCAACGACAACCGCGGCAGCCACTACTGGGTCGCCCGCTACTGGGCCGAAGCCCTCGCAGCACAGAGCGAGGACGCCGAACTCGCCGCAGAATTTGGCCCGATTGCGAAGGCTCTCAGCGAAAACGAGTCCGCCATCGAGAGCGAACTCCTTAGCGTGCAAGGCAGCCCCGTAGACATCGGTGGCTATTACCACGCCGACGACGAGAAGACCTCGAAGGCGATGTGCCCCAGCCAGACCCTTGCAGAGTCGGCAGGACTCTAGGCCTGACCCTTAGGCAATCGGGTGAAACCGGCCTGACCCCTCGCAAACCCCAGTCAGAGACTTTCAACCGTCTCTCTGGGGTCTTTTTTTGGGAATGAGTCGGAGAACCCACCGAGAGCCCAGAGGCAGCGCGGTCGGTTCTCTTCCTATGTAAAACTTCACCTTCATCGCCGACGGAGTCACTGACGAAATCTCATTCGCAATAAATCTCAATAGCGGATCGAGCACTACAATCAATACCATCTCTTTGGCGGTCCTTCCCGTCCCCGAGCCCTGTCGTCACTCGCCTTCCCCCGCCGCAAGCGCTCCTAGCGAAGGCATCATTCGACCTCCATCTTTCCTTGCATAAACAGCTGTGTTCTCACGACCGTTTTTTTCGTATACGACCTGCCATAGTCGCAAAGACATCCAAAAAAGATGCAGTGGGTCCACTCTGCCCAATGCGACCAAACCTCCACCCAACCCTCAGAGAAATACCTCACGCGCCTAAAAATTGCGAACCGTCCTCAATGAAAATAAGCACGATGAAAAAACTGGTAGGCCCACAGGGAATCGAACCCCGATCTACGGTACCGGAAACCGTAGACAACCCTTTAATAACAGGAAAAAATTATCCGTGTATCCACCCTGTATCCGATTTCCTCTTGATTTCGCTCCAATTCGCAGTCATTCGTTGACCTATGGCGAATGTCGTTAGCGAACCACGAAAGGTCAATCATCCTCGGTATCGTTACGTCGTCTCCTACCGAGACGGTTCTGGGCGCAAGAAGTCATATTTCAAAACCAAATTAGCTGCCGAAGAGTTCTCCAATCTGAAAGCGGCGGAGCTACGCGAGCGTGGCACCGAACACGCCGACATCTCAAAGGAAGAGAGAAAGGCCGTCCTGGCTTTCCGTGAACTGCTCGCCGAGCTGCCTGAAGACGTCACGAAGCCAAGTCTCATGGACGCAGTGGAAGAATACCGGCAGAAAGCACATCTACGTTTCAAGAGCATTACGCTCAGAGAGCTCGCCAACATCTACTACCCCCTTCTCGAATCAGGAGAAACGTCCGGACGCAAGAGCACGCGTCCCAACAGCACGAAGCATGTGAAAATTGCCATCGGACGAATCGAGAAGTTTCTTACTGATTACTCCGATTGGCTCGTTTGTAACATTGATGAGGAGATCATCGACGATTGGCTGAGCAATCTCAAAGTCCCTGACAAGAGAGGACGAATCCATCCTGCTTCTGCTCGCACTCGCAACAACTACCGAGCGGCGCTGTCCGGCCTCTTCACTGAAGCGGTGGCAAAGAAGTATATAGACGAAAATCCCTTTCAACGAATCAAGAAGTGGGACGCCTTCACTGAACCTCAAATTTTTACCCCAGCTCAGATCAACGCGCTCCTTCAACATGCTCCCGATGAGATTCTTCCCGCTTTGGCAATTGCTGCATTTGCTGGAGTAAGGCGAGCAGAAATCGAGAGGCTCACATGGGACGACATCAAGCTTTCCCGAGGTGAGCATGGAGTAATTCTCATTTCTCGTCCGAAAGCAAAGACCAAGAAGAAGAGGAGCGTCCCAATCAGTGAGAATCTCGCAAAGTGGCTTCAACCTTTTGCCGCCCTCAAGAAGCCAATCATGCCCTCCGAGCAAATCTATCGAAGTCGACTCAATATCGCCAAAGCCAATGCTGGGCTCGAGAGCTGGCCGACCAATGTCCTCCGCCATAGCTTCGCTAGCTACTACCTGGAACGTTGCAAAAGCCTCGAAGAAACAGCTCTACTCATGGGTAACTCCCCCGCCATGATCGAGGAGCACTACAAAGATCTGGTCGATCCCGATGATGCCAAAGCCTACTGGCAGATAGCCCCTATAGAGATTGCCAAGATCTCAAAGATTCGAAGCACTTGAAATTGATGATCAAAGGTCATTTTTTTGAAGACCTTTTCGAAGACATAGCTCCCCCGGACAAACTAGGCCAAGTAGCTCCTAGCTCTCTGGGCCTGACCGTTGATGAGATTGTCCACACTTACCCACCGCCAATTTCAGAAAGCTCCCTATGATCGCTTGGGAGATGAGGCGCAAATCCCCTACCACGATTCGACACTACCGCAACGCAGTGACTCCAGCTTCGGCTAAAGCTTATTGGACGATTCTGCCATCCGAATAGGTGAAGTTCAGCAATTCTGCATTTTATTACGGAATTCTTAATTAACTCAATGTCGCCAAAAGTGGCCACACAAGTGGCTACATGAGTTTTCGCTCTTTTCAGACTGGAGAGTGACAAGGGACTCCTAGTCCCCTGTTTTTCATCTTTTCTGGTCACGCTTCGTCACGAGCTCTTTCATTTCGGTTGATCCGCAAGGAAACGAACAATGAAGACTTCACAACAAAAGGAGCAAAACGAAGAAAGACTACTTACCAAGAAGGAACTAGCAAAACGCCTCCGGGTAAGTACCCGAAAAATCGAACTCGATCCCAACTTCCCCTGCATTCGCTGGGGGTCTTCGGTTAGATACCGATGGGATGCCGTCTTAGCCTATTTGGAAGGAGGACAATAATGAGCCCTAACCGCAGAATCACAATTGGAGATCGGGGCTTTCATGAACGGCCGCCAAAGTTTCTCGAATCGCAACAAAAGACAACTCTCTGCTTCGGAAAGTATGCGGGGAAAGACATCAAGACAGTCCCTGATTCTTACCTGTGGTGGCTCCATTCCGAAACCGACGATCCCGCTCTCGCAACGGTCCTCGACAAGGAGATGTCTAGACGAAAAACCTCCCCAAAGTAATGCGACGCCCACTCCAAGAACAGGGCGAGCTTTTCGAGAACTCGTTGAACCTGACTCCTATAAGCACCTCCCAGCAACCGTCTGACGCAACCGAGAACAACATCTTCTCGCAACCCTCTTCCATCTCGGAAATCTACGAACTCTTTCCCAATCCAACAGTTCTTCTTCCGGTTCCTAGGCGGCAAAAAGGGTGTCGAATCCCAGGATGGCAGAACACCTCCTTCGAAGAATCCCAGTCACCTGAATGGCAGCGTAAACTTGAAGGACACGGCAATATGGGGGTCCTTCTTGGCCCCCCGTCTTCGAATCTCATAACTATCGACTGCGATGACGAAGACTTCCGTCAACTGCTTTTGGATTTGAACCCAGTATTCGCAAACACACTGCGCTCAAAAGGCTATCGAGGAGAGAACCTTTGGTTATATATGCGAGGAGAATACCCAGCCAAATTTGATTTCGTCGGCCCTGACGGAAACCATCTTGGCGAGTGGCGATCACACCACCATCAGACGATCATTCGAGGTATTCACCCAGACAGCAATGCCCCTTATCAAATCACAAACAAGGCCGAACCTTTAACGACTAACTTTCAGTCCATTACGTTCCCATTCCCTATAAATGACAAAAATGGCTATAAATCACATAAAATCACAAAGCCTAGAAATCGTTCAAAAGAATCCCCTCCCCCTTCCCCCCCTTCTTCTCTTGCAGCAAAGATCAAGATGTCCGAGAAAGCCGCTCGAGATCTAGCTCGTCACCCCAATCTCGCCCCCCTCTACAAGCGGTTCATCGCAAACATCTACTCTCCCCGGCAGGGAGAAAGGAATGCTCAACTCATTAAGCTTGTCCCCTTCCTCGCGCACAATGTCTCAATAAAATTCGCGAGGGAACTCTCTGACTACTTCTACAAGCTCAACGCTGAGATCTTCACCGACTCTTTTGAGCAGCACAAAAGAGAATCAGAAAGTCATCTGGAAGCAGTCATCCAGAGATGGAAGACGAGTCTAAACAACTCTGAAAAAATGGCTCTCGAAGGCCTCAATGAGCCACATCTCTCAGCTGCAAGAATATGTCGAAATCTGTCCCAGTTGGAAAACGAGGATGTCAAGCCCCCAGAATTTTTCCTCAGCAATAGTGAACTAGCTTTGAGACTGGGAGTTGATCCTAAAACAGCTAGAAAAATACTAGCATCATTCGAGGCTCACAAAATTTTAGAAGTCGTAGTACCCGGAACAGCCCATTCCAAAGAAGGCAGGGGGAAAGCCACTATCTATCGCTGGATTGCCTCCTCCACATAGAATGTGTGGAGGCGACCATAGTTTTTGAGCCCCTCTCAAGAACTCCGCCTTGCGTGAGAAGCGGCAGTGGAGCCAACCAGAACAATGCTCAGATCAAGTTGACAGCCCTTCCAATAACCCCCCATGAATGTCGGGGCTGTTCAGGTCAAGAAGCCGGACTCCTTGCCAAGAGATTGAGAACCTTGTTGGAAGTCACGCTGAAGCTCGTGCCATGAGACTTCGGTCAGATCTTTCATCAGACTCTGACAGAGGACCATGACACCTTCTCGTTAGATTCTTTGGTCCCCCTTACCGCCCTTTTCTGCTCTCATGCGGGGGCATGGCCGACACACCCAATAACCTCGCTTCCTATATCTGGTCCCTCGCCGACCTCTTGCGTGGGGATTTTCGCCAAAGTCAATACGGGCGCATCATCCTACCTTTCACCCTCCTGCGCCGTCTCGAATGCGTGCTGGAGGCCAGCAAGCCCGCCGTTCTCGCCGAAGCCGAAAAAATCACAGCCATGAACCTCCCCGAGGAAGCCGAGGAACAGCTCCTCCTCCGCGCCGCCGGGCTCACCTTCTTCAACACCTCTCCCATGGACCTCGGCAAGCTCGGGGAAGCGGGCATCGCGGCCAACCTGGAGACCTATCTGCGCAAGTTCTCCCGTGATGCGCGCGAGATCTTCGAGTATTTCAACTTCAACGAGTTCATTGGCCAGCTTGCCGATGCCAATCTCCTCTACAAGGTCGTGCAGCGGGTGCGCACCGCCGACCTCAACCCCGAGGCCATCTCCAATCATGAGATGGGGCTCGTCTTCGAGGAGCTCATCCGCCGTTTTGCGGAAAGCTCCAACGACACCGCTGGGGAACACTTTACCCCGCGCGACATCGTCCGCCTCACCACCTCCCTCGTCTTTATGGAAGATGACGACGCGCTCCAGAAGCCTGGCATCATCCGTACCATCTACGACCCCACTGCTGGCACCGGCGGCTTCCTCTCTGCGGGCATGGAATACGTCTACGAAATGAACCCCAACGCCGTGATGCGCGCCTTTGGCCAAGAACTCAACCCCGAGTCCTACGCCATCTGCAAGGGCGACATGCTCATCAAGGGGCAGGAGGTGGACCGCATCAAGCTCGGCAACACCCTCTCCAACGACCAGCTCCCCAACGACAAGTTCGACTACATGCTCTCCAACCCACCCTTTGGCGTGGATTGGAAAAAGATCGAGGGCGACATTAAGGAAGAGCACAGCGTGCAAGGCTTCGGGGGGCGCTTCGGTCCCGGTCTCCCCCGCGTCTCCGATGGCTCCCTCCTCTTCCTGATGCACCTCCTCAGCAAGCTACGCGATAGCAAGGACGGCGGCGGACGCATCGGCATCATCCTCAATGGCTCTCCCCTCTTCACCGGCGGAGCAGGCTCGGGCGAGTCGGAGATTCGGCGCTACCTGTTAGAGGCCGACCTCTTGGAAGGCATCGTGGCCCTGCCCACCGACATGTTCTACAACACCGGCATCGCGACCTACGTCTGGATTCTTTCCAATAAGAAGGCCGAGGATCGCAAGGGCCAGGTTATCCTCATCAATGGCGTCCACCTTCACCACAAGATGCACAAATCCCTCGGCTCCAAGCGCCACGAACTGAGCGAGGAAGACATTGCCAAAATCACCCGTGCCTTCGGGGAATTCGCCGATATCGCGCCCGAACTCCTCGACAAACCCACCGAGGCAAAGAGCACTCGCGGCCGCCAGTCCTCCAATGCAAAAAAAGAAGCACCCAAGACCTTCGCCGCCAAGCTCTTCCCCACCCACGCCTTTGGCTACCGCCGCCTCACCATCGAACGGCCCCTGCGCGAGTCCTATCAATTCAGCGACGAACGTCTCTCCACCCTCCGCTTCGCCCCCAAGCCCCTCCACGCACCCATGCAGTGGATCTATCAGGAGTATGGCCAAGACTGGTCGGACGAGGGCGACGATGCGGAAAACTACGGTCAGCTCAGCGAACATGAAGCCGAGATTCGCGTCGCCCTCAAGGCCGACTTCCCCGAGCTCAAGGAAAAACACCTCAAAGACCTCCTCGCGGAGAAAGTGTGGCTCGCCCAGCGCGACATCCTCCTCCTCGCCCGCCAATTGCAAGCCACCCTCGGCAGCGAACAGCACGACGATATGAACGGCTACGAAGCCGCCCTCAAGAGCACCGGAATCAAACTCGACGCCCCTGCGAAAAAGCAAATCACCGCCGCAGTCTCTTGGAAAAACCCCGATGCCGCGAAGGTTATTAAAAAGGTTCAAAAGAAGGGACAAGCCGCGCCCCTCTACGGTCGCTTCCAGGTCGGCGAACAAGTCATTGAATACAAACCCGACGGCGACCTGCGCGACAACGAGAACGTCCCCCTCGACCCCACCCAAACCGTCAACGCCCTCAACGAAGCCTACTTCCAACGCGAAGTCCTCCCCCACGTCCCCGACGCCTGGATCGACGCCAGCAAGACCGACCCCCGCGACGGCGAGATTGGCATCGTGGGCTACGAAATCCCCTTCAACCGCCACTTCTACCAATACCAACCCCCCCGCGACCTCGCTGACATCGACCGCGACCTCGACGCCGTCAGCAAAGAAATCATGAAACTCTTAGCGGAGGTGCATTCATGAGTGCGGGGAAATACAAGCCGTATCCGGAGTATCGGGATTCTGAGGTGGAGTGGCTCGGCGACTTCCCTTCTAACTGGGAAGTCGAACCGTCAAAGAAAGTCCTCACACTTCGTCGCGAATTAGTTGGAACTGACCATGCCAGTTTTCAACTTCTTTCCCTCACCCTCAGAGGAGTAATCACCCGCGACATCAGCAACGGAGAGGGAAAAATTCCAGCAGAATTCAATTCTTACCAAATAGTCTCACCTGACGAACTCATATTTTGCCTCTTTGATATTGATGAAACGCCGCGTTCAATCGGCCTATCCTTCCACGAAGGAATGATAACAGGCGCTTACAATGTCTATCGAACGTCGCCCCGTTATAACCCAAACTACGCCTGCTTTTACTTTCTTCACATTGACTCGTTCAAAGGGCTGAAACCATTTTACACGGGCCTCCGTAAAGTTGTTCGAGCTGACACGTTCGGCACAATCAAGATTCCTATTCCTCCCCTCCCCGAACAAATCCAAATCGCCAAATTCCTCGACTACGAGACGGCGAAGATTGATGAGTTGATTGAGAAGCAGCAAGAGCTGATCGCCCTGCTGAAAGAAAAACGGCAAGCCGTCATCAGCCACGCCGTCACCAAAGGCCTCCCCCCAGAAGCCGCCCAAAAAGTCGGCCTCAACCCCCACCCACCCCTCAAAGACTCCGGCATCGAATGGCTCGGCAAGGTGCCTGAGCATTGGAATGTTTCCCCCTTAAAGCAGCATGTTGACACGATAAACGGATTTGGGTTTAGTTCTTCCCACTTTCAAGATGAGGGTGTTCCTTTTATTCGAGCTGGGAATATTAAGAAAAAGTCAGTCACTCAACCATCAATCTTCTTACCCGAAAAAATTGTATCAGCCTACAAGCGGGTGATTCTTAAGAAGAATGATGTCGTAATTAGCATGGTCGGAAGTGATCCGAAAATTCTGGAGTCCGCTGTAGGACAAGTAGGAATAGTCCCTCCAAGTTTAGCTGGTGCGGTCCCCAATCAAAATGTCGTAATCATGCGGGAGAAAGGAACTGTTCTTCTAAAAAGCTATCTCTTCTATACTCTTTGCAGTTCTGCATATAGGAACCATCTCAATGTGTTCAGCCACAAGCTAGCTAACCAGTCGATTATCAGCTCGTCGCTATTAGCGGCCGCCTACTTCACTTTTCCTAATCTTAAGGAGCAAAAGACCATAGTCAGCTTCCTCGACACTGAGGTAGTTAAGTTTGACTCTCTCACAGCAAAGGCAAAACGCACCGTAGGGCTCCTGCAAGAACGCCGCACCGCCCTCATCTCCGCCGCCGTCACCGGCAAGATCGACGTCCGCGACTGGCAGCCCCCAAAAGAGAGGAAAGCCTCATGACTTCAGAACACGCAAAGTTAACGCTACTGCTAGACACTCTCCAACAGCATCGCGGAGGGACTCAGGAAACAACTTTCCTTTCGATTGGCGGCAGGGGCTATTACGAGAATCCCACCTCGCAACTGCTCCAGTTTTTTCTCAACCCCCAACAAGAGCACGGCTTTGGAAACTTGTTTCTAGAGTGCTTCTTAGCGTCTCTCCAGCCGTCTCCCAAGTATCCCCTTGATAGATTCTTAAAGGGGATTCTCAGTGTCGAACGGGAGGTGCCTACCTCTGACAAGAAGCGCCTCGATCTCGTGTTGGAAGGCGACGATTGGCTGATCGTCATTGAGAACAAGATTCGGCATCACGAAAACAACCCCTTCGAGAGCTACGAAACCTATGTCCGTACCCGCTCACAACACGGCATTGCCGCACTACAGGTCATCCTCGCCCCCTTCCCGGGTGAACAAAGGAAGAATTGGCTGCGGGTCACCTATCAAGACTTCCTCGCCCGCCTCGAAACCCGCCTCGAAACCTGGAGTGACTCCAAGAATGGAAAGTGGCTCGTTTTTGCGCAGGATTTCGTAAAGCACTTCCAACAAGAACTCTACACTCTCCCCATGAACGACGAACGTGTCCGGCTCGCTGAGAGCTATTACCCTGAAATTGAAAAAGCCGAAGCCCTGAAGAGGGAATATTTGGCCCATCTTGAGAAAAACTTTCTCGAGTGGGTTCAAGAACTCATCAAAGAGAATAGTGCGAAAATTGAACACTCGAGCCTTGGCTCCGGCGGTTGGGGAAAATGGATCACCTGCGACCGGTGGAGCCGGGGCAAACTCTTCCTGGCCCGCTACCCTGCTCAAGAGGAGAGACTAAACATTTATCTCGGGGTAAGACTCGACGAGCTTTCTCCTCAAGAGATGAAGGAAGCCTTGATTGAAGCCGAAGGAGACACCCTGCAGCTAATGCGAGAATCCAGTTTCACAACAGAGAACTCCCTGCTCCTATCCTCGAACTACTTTGAGTCCCTCAAAGATGTGCAACCGAAGCTAGCAGGGCTAGTGGCCTTCCTAGATAAATTCGGACGCGGTCTCCCACACCAGACAAGCCCCTAACACCCCACCCTCCCGGCCGGACCGCGAGCCCTCAGCCCACCCCACTGATGCGGTCCAAAGTTCTCAGGCAAGCTTAAACTCGCGATCCAACCAGACACCAGCTTCCCAGAAACCGAGTTTCCTCCTGCAAAAACGCAGCACCGCCATCATCTCCGCCGCCGTCACCGGAAAGATCGACGTCCGCGACTGGCAAAACCCTACTGATTCAGACTCTTCAAAATCATGCTAACCCGGTTCATTTCACCGAAAGAGGACACCCTCACCGCGTCCGTGTTCGGGAGCCTTCTCCATTTGCCAGTCGAAGTCTTTTGGCAGGTTCTCAAGGCATCATCTTCTTCGCCCCCAGGCCATCCCTTACCCAACCTTTGTGGCGACCCCCTCACAATCGAACCGTGGCCAAAATGGTCACCTGATGGCACCCCGAATGGCCGCTTTGTGGAACCCGATCTCTTTATCCGCTTTCAGTCATTTGACCTCATTATAGAAGCCAAACGATGGGATGGTGAAATGCAGAACCCCGCTCAATGGCGAGCTCAGGTGACGGCCTATGGAAATGACTACGGTCCCGATAATCAAGATGTTCACTACCTAGCCGTTGGAGGCCTTGGTTTCTCCTCACCCCAGGCCTTGCCAGATTGGCCAGAGGTCTCCTTCCACTTTCTAAGATGGGCAAGCCTTCTGCAACAATGCCAAAAAATTCTCTCCGCAATGGAACAGGAAGAGTGCCCTTCGTCACAGTCCAGAGCCACTCAACGGATTCTTGACGATGTGGTCGACTCCCTCAATCTTCATGGATTTGCAAGTGTCCTTTGGTTCTCTGGTTTCACCTTTCCTAAAAGTCCGGTTCACTCGCCGTCCAGCAGCCAACTTCTCACCTCACTAGGAGCCGCCATTCACTTAAAATGAAAGCATCAGCCGAAGAATATACCACCCTGCTGTCAGACGTTCGCAAGTCCTATCGCCTCCTGCATGACTACCAGAAATTGGTGATGAACTCTCTCAAGTATATCAGCACTGAACTGGACATTCCCTTTCGTGGTGGATGGTCGAAATTTTCGAATCCTCAACCGAGATCAGGGGCCGGTTCTCTGACCAACTTTGCTTGGGATTGGCTGGGAATGTATCACTATGAGTTCCGCTTTGACTACCGGAGCGGCAATCATCGAGGAATCAACGTCGAGAATAAAAATTTTGTTACTCTCTGCGCAATTCTTATCAACGACTCTGGATTCTATGAGAACCAAGATGCAAACCGCAATAAAGAGAACCTCCAAACGTTCCAGCCGGTCGAGGAATCGAAATCAAAAATGCTCTTCCTTCTCTTTGATGGACCTTGGAAGCCCCCCCGTCAACTCATCGAGAACAACCTCGTCAAACAGCTGGTAGCTCCCAACGCCGACTGGCCCAAGGACCTTGCTGAAGACAACATTCACGGCTTCTGTTGCGAGGTCTCCGAACTCTTCGAACAGGAAAGCACAGACAGGATCGTCTCTCGCATTCTCGCATCAGCGAAAACTCATGGAGTGCCTCTCTACCGACGTGGAGAATCCCCCTACGAGATTGCATCGAAAGCCAACGAGTAAAAAAGCACCTAATCCTAGGAACTCGCAAATGTTCCTCAATCTATTTCTTAATCCATGAGCAAAATCGAAAATAAAATCGAAGCCCGCGACCGCACTGTGTCGGAGGTGCTGAGCAACCGAAAATTCACGGTCGATTACTTCCAACGAGAATACAGCTGGGGCCAGACCCACATCGAGCAGCTTGTAACGGACTTGGCGAATGCCTTCCTCAACGAATACCAACCTGACCATGAGCGTGGCGAGACGGAGAGCTACAATAGCTACTACCTCGGCCCCTTCGTCCTAAGTCAGAAGGAAGGAACGCTGAGCATTATTGATGGTCAACAGCGGCTCACCTCGCTCTCCCTCTTCCTCATCTTTCTCTATCACCGTCTCACCAACGCCGAAGAGAAGGCCGAGATTCGCTCTATGATTTGCTCCACCAAGTATGGAAAAAAATCGTTTAACATCACGGTGGAAGAGAGGGAGGAGTGCTTGGACGAACTCTTCCTGAACGACTACTACGAACCCACCAAGGAAGACAATGACTCGACCCTGAATATGGCGAAGCGTTATCAGGACATCATCGAAGCCTTTCCCACTGAGATTAACGAAGAGGCTCTCCCCCTCTTTGTCGATTGGATGAAGGACAATGTGATTCTCGTCGAAATCATCGCTCATTCGGATGACAACGCCTACACCATCTTCGAGACCATGAACGACCGAGGATTGAGCCTCACCTCTACCGAGATGCTGAAGGGTTATCTCCTTTCGCGCTTGAAAACAGACGAAGACCGAGAGGCCTTCAATGGGCTTTGGAAGAGATCCATGAAGGAGCTGAATGAGTATAAGGATGAAGAAGACCTGAGGTTCTTCCAATCATGGTTCCGAGCGCAATATGCCGAAACGATTCGACCGAGTAAGAAGGGTTCGAAAAACGAGGACTTCGAGAATATTGGTAGCTTCCACAGTTGGTTCCGCGAACACCTCGACCAGATTCCTTTGCGGAGTGATTCTGCTGCAGACTTCAAACAATTTCTCAACAAGGACTTGGTTTTCTTTCAGCGTGCCTACGTCCGCTTGTGGGAGGCTCAGTTGAACTTCATCAAGTCACTGGAGCACGTCTACTACATCGACAGCTGGGGCATTGCTGACTCGCTGAGCTACCAGTTGATGCTGGCTCCCCTCTGCCTAGACGACGATGCCGAGACCATCGACCAGAAGATAAATTTGGTAGCGAAGTATATTGAGATCTTCTGCGTGAGACGCTCGCTGAACTTCCGCAACTTCGGAGTGAGTTCCATTCGCTATACGATGTGTTCACTGACGAAGGAGATTCGGCGCAAACCGCTGGCAGAACTCCACACTATCCTCGCTGGCAAGGTTGCCGAGATTGAGGAGAGTTGGGACGGGATGCAGAAGTTCTGGCGACACAAGACGAACAGCCCGTTCATCAAGTTCCTCCTGGCTCGTATCTCTGGCTTCCTTGACGAGCAGTCTGGCCTGAGCACCAATTTCGTAGATTACCAGTATCCTGAGGGCAAGCCGATGGAGATTGAGCATATCTGGGCCAACAAGTTCGAGCGCCACAAAGACGAGTTCGACCATCCAGCTGACTTCGAGCGATTCCGTGAAAGCATCGGCAACCTGATTCTCCTGCCTCGAGGAACCAACCAGTCCTACAACGCGATGCCCTACGAGCAGAAGCAACCGCACTATCTTAAAGAGAACCTCCTCGTGAAGTCTCTCTGCGCCGAGACCTACACTAAAAATCCGAATTTCACCAATATGGTCAAGATCCTCGATCTCCCCTTCCGAGCCCATCCCGAGTTTAAGAAGGCCGATATCGAGGAAAGACAGAAACTCTATCAGGCGATTTGTGAGCGGATTTGGGCTTTTGAACTCCCCCAATAGAATCTTCGCATGTCCCTCCGCCACTTCACAGCCCTTCAATTTCGCCAGCCAATGGCACGGGGACTTAACTTGCCCTTTCTCGTTACTGCGCAGGAAGGCGGGCAAAGCAAAAGGGAAACCCTTGTCGTCAAATGTCACGCTGGCTACGGGCATCGCATGGAGCTGGTCATGCGCGAACTTTTCTCGTTGTTGCTGGCCCGACAATTAGGGCTGACAACGGTGGAGCCGGTGGTCGTGAATTTGGTCCCAGGCTTGGAGTTCGGAGCGATGGACTATCGAAACCACAACGGTAAGGACTACGTTGATTTGATTGAAAGGAGCCACGGCCCAAACTTTGCCACCGTTCATCTCGGGAGCGACTGGAAGCAATGGCTCGACACCAAGCCGCCGCAATCCATTCCCAAAGAGGAAATTAACGCGGCCTATGCCTTTGACGCCATGGTTCAGAACTCCGACCGACGAAGTGACAATCCCAACCTGCTCTGGCGCGGAGAAGAACTCGCGATGCTGGACTTCGACAAGGCTTTCTCTCATATCACCTCATTGCGTGACGAAGACAGACCGTGGAGAAAGGCGCTTCCGATGATGCAACTCTCCGCTCACTGCCTCTTCCCCCACCTCCGCCTCGATCCTGACAAGGGCTTGGCCAATGGTCTTTGGGACTCTTTTGAGGAATGGAATCTCCAACATGGCGATAGCGAACTTCATCTCATGATCTCAGGGGCCTTCCCAAGCTCCTCGCTCGACTTTTCCGAACTTTCGGCTTATTTTGAACGACTGTCAGTTGGGGTTGACGATTTTTTCGGCTATCTCACGGCGCACTCTTTTCCGACGAAACAATGAATCTTGAGCCCTACAGCTTCTGCTTCTTGCGATACATTCACGAGCCTCTTTCGGGGGAATTCGCGAATGTCGGCGTCCTGCTATGGGCACCGAAGAGCCAGACTCTCATCTTCCGAGGAACCGAAAAATTTAGCCGCCTCTCCAAGTTCTTTGCTGATTTTCACAAAGAAGATTACCGCAAAATGATGAAGCGAATCCAAACTCGCTTTAACGATTTGTCCGTTGAGTTGCACGAAACTTCCTTAGAGCTAGTGCTCGGCGACAAACCCGAAAGCGCACGCGATTTGGCGGTGAAGATTATTCCCGTTGATTCGGCGGCTCTCCAATGGGGCCTGTCTAGCGGTGGGCTCTGCGAGTCCCCTGAGGAGGAATTGAAGCTCCTCTTTGAGGGCCAAATTGAGAGTCACTACAACGTGACCGACAACTTTCGACGCGATGAGGCGAAAGTCTATAGCGAGGTATATCGCCAAGCCTTTGCTCGAGAAGCGGTGAAGAGACATCTCCGCAAGCACCGAATCGTAGCCCCTCTGGCTAGTCACGAATTTGAGAATGCCTGGAAGAACGGAAAATGGAATGTCTACCAAACCCTCTCCTTTGACCTCATCAAGCCAGAAGACATTCGCCAAAAGGCCTATCGTTGGCACGCCGAAGCTGGGTTTCTTTCTGAATCGAAAGACCCCCATCGCTTGCACTTTCTCCTCGGAGGTCCACAAGGAGGCCAAAATGAGCGCGCCTATAGCGATGCCCGTAAGATTCTCGCAGCCTCGAAGGATGTAGCCCTCATTGAGGAAGACGAGGCGGTAGACTTCGGCAATCGCTTGGAGCAAGAGGTCTTGCTGTCCGCAGCTTAAGTAAACAGCAGACACACCAGTTTGGAAATAGAGCTGCATTATCTATTCTTTTGAGAAAGAGTAGCTGCCAGCTATCATGAGCGACCAAACCAACGAGCGCACCTTCCAAGACGAGATGATCGAACACTTGTTAGACAACGGCTGGTTGCTGGGGTCGCCGGCGAATTACAATCGCGAGTTGGCCTTGTATGAGGAGGACTTGTTAGGCTTCGTGCAAGAGACGCAGCCGGAGCAGTGGAAGAAGTTCAGCGGACTCTATCCGAACAACGCCGAAAGCAAATTTCTCGAACGAGTAGCGGTGCAACTTCACAAAGCAGACCCCAACGCGGCGGATAGCACGATGCGAACCTTTGGCACCTTGGGGGTCTTACGCCACCCCATCAAAGATCGCGGAACACGCTTCGACCTCTGCCAGTTCAAGCCCGAGCACGACCTCAATCCCGACACCCTGGCCCGCTATAGCAAAAACAGGCTGCGAGTAGTGCCGGAACTCGTCTACAGCCCTTGGACCAAGGGTGAAAAAGAAGAAGAGCCGCAGCTTACGGGATTGGTTGAGGAAAGTGCCACGCAGTATGGCTCGCCCCAGAAGTCGGCAGGCGTGGCGAAGTCCAAGAAATGGCGCATCGACCTAGTCCTCTTTGTCAACGGGCTGCCGGTGGTGACGCTGGAGCTGAAGTCGGAGTTCAAGCAAGCAGTGGAGCTGGCCAAGAAGCAATATTGCAAGGACCGTCTCCCCACCGATCCTGCGACGAAAAAGCCTGAGCCGCTCCTGACCTTCAAACGCGGCGCTTTGGTGCACTTTGCGGTTAGCCAGTATGAGGTCTACATGACCACCAAGTTGGCGGGTGCGAATACCTTTTTCCTCCCATTCAACAAAGGAACGTCTGAAGGAGGGGCGGGGAACGAAACGCCCGCTGACGTCAATCAATACGCCACCGACTACCTCTGGAACGAGGTCCTCTTGCCCGACAACTTGCTCAAAATTCTGGCGAGCTTCGTCCATCTGCAGATTGAGGAGAAAGAGAATTGGGATGGGCTGAAATACAAAAAAGAAACCCTCATCTTCCCACGCTATCATCAATGGGATGTCGTGAACAAGCTGGTGGACACTGCCGCTGAGGAAGGCCCCGGACAAAAGTATCTGGTGCAGCACAGTGCGGGGTCGGGCAAGTCGAACTCAATCGCTTGGACCGCTCACCAGTTGTCCTCGCTCTACGCTGCGGACGGAAGCAAAGTCTTTCACTCCATCATAGTAGTGACCGACCGCACGGTGTTAGATGACCAGCTGCAGGATACGATCTCGCAATTTGAACAAACCGATGGCGTGGTGGGCCGCATCAATCGCGACGAGGGAGAGGGCTCGAAATCCGAAAAACTGGCCAAAGCCTTGGAGGATTCCCAGCCCATCATCATCGTCACAATCCAGACCTTTCCCTTCGTCCTGAAAGCGATTGAAAACAGCGTCAGCCTGAAGGAACGCTCCTACGCCATCATTGCCGACGAGGCCCACTCCAGCCAAACGGGCTCCACTGCACGGCAGCTGAAGGAAGTGCTCATGAAGGAGAGCAAAGACCCAGAGGAAGAAACCGGCACCGACGAGCTTCTCACCGAATTGGTGGCCTCCCGCAAGGTCTCCGCCAACCTCAGTTACTTTGCCTTCACCGCGACCCCTAAAGCTAAGACCTTGGAACTCTTCGGGCGCTTGCCGAAGCCAACTGAAGCCCCTTCTCCCCAGAACAAGCCCGAGGCCTTTCACGTCTATTCGATGCGTCAGGCCATTGAGGAAGGCTTCATTCTCGATGTTCTCAAAAATTACACCAATTACAAAACGGCCTACCAACTCGCCCTCAAAGTGCAAAGCGCTGATAGCGAAGTCGAGAGCAAGAAAGCGAGGGTAAAGCTGAACCAATGGATCCGGCTGCACGACTATAACATCGCACAAAAGGTGCAGGTCATCGTCGAGCACTTTCGCGACAATGTGATGGGTTTGTTAGGCGGCCAAGCCAAGGCCATGGTGGTGACCAGCTCCCGCAAAGAAGCAGTGCGCTACAAGCTCGGCTTCGACAAATACATTCACGAAAAAAGCTACTATAAACTCTACGGGATGGTGGCTTTCTCCGGAGAAGTTGAATTCCACGACTCCGACCCAAATGTCTCCGGTTTGACGGGACGAAAGTTTACCGAGCACAACATGAATCCGGGCTTGAAAGGCCGCGACATGCGCAAAGCCTTCGATAGCGAGGACTATCAAGTGATGATCGTGGCCAACAAGTTCCAAACCGGTTTCGACCAACCCAAGCTGTGCGCAATGTATGTGGACAAGAAATTGGGAGGTGTGGAATGCGTGCAAACGCTTTCGCGCCTCAATCGCGTCTACCCCGGCAAAGCGGAATCGGGGACTTTTGTCTTGGACTTCTTTAACGAGCCCCAGGACATCCTCGACTCCTTTCTCCCCTACTACAAAACGGCGACCCTGAGCGAAGTCTCGGATCCCAACCTGGTCTACGACCTCTTTGACAAACTCCGTGCCGTCGGCATTTTTCTTTGGCAAGAGGTGGAGCAATTCGCGGAGGTCTTTTTCCAGAAAGGAAAGAGCAATGCAGCGATTAGCAATATTTGCAAACCGGCGGTGGAACGCTGGAAGGTGCGCTACACGGCCGCCTTGCTGAACTATAAGGAAAGTAAATCACTCTTCGAGCGGACAAAGAAGACTGGAGATGCGGTCCTGATGGCCAATGCGGAGAACCAGTTCAAGGAGGCCAAACGTGACAAGGACGCCCTCGATATTTTCAAGAAGGACCTCGGGACCTTTGTTCGGTTCTACGAGTTCATGTCCCAAATCGTCGACTATGACGACAAGGACTTGGAAAAGTTGAGCCTTTACGCCCGCGCCTTGCGACCGCTCTTGCGAGAAAGCTTTGAGGACGAGGACCCCATCGACCTGAGCAACGTGGAGCTCAGCCACTACCGCCTTTCCAAGATTCGACAACAAGACTTGGCTCTCGCAACGGCGGAGGGAGAAACCGGCCTGGCTGGAGGTGAAGCTGCGGGCTCAGCTCGGTCAAAAGACAAGAAGGAAGAAGCTCTCTCAACCATTATTGAGCAGCTGAACGCCCTCTTCGACACCGAAGGTCTGACCGAGCAAGACCTCGTCAACTACGCCTACACCATTCGGGATAAGATGAAAGAGAATGGCTCGGTTATGCAACAACTCGCGAACAATAGTGAGGAACAGGCGCTCTTGGGAGATTTTCCAAAAGCTCTTTACGACGCCATCCTCGACAGCAGCGAAGTTCATCAGAACCAGAAACTGCAACTGATTGGAAACGCTGAGAAAGGGAAGAAGTTCGCCCGACTCATCTTTGATATGCTGAAGCTGGCGAGCTAGTAATTGGTCTTCGCATGCGCGTGAGAACATTTTTGAGAGAGGGAGGCATATAGGTATAGGGGGGCTATATGGGGCCATGGGGGTGAGGGGTGGGACGGGTCCAGCTTTTTGCCCTATTCCACACCACGTCCCCTCCTTCCCAGTTATCCGTCGCTCGCCTGTCCCCCACGGTTCCTTGACTCAAGAATATTACCTCGTTCCCCCCGACCGGGCGTGCTCCAGGTTGCCGACTTTCTGAGCAAACACTCTTTGCGATAGCGCTTGTCCAGCAGACACGATAATCCCGTGTTTTTGGATTCCGCATTCGGGCTGTTATTGGAAGTTATCGGTCTCAATAAGACGAAGGCATCAGGGTTGCAGCCATTTCCAGAGGGGGCATTTTTTGTCGGAAGTCGGCATTCTCAATAGTGAAAACGCGATTTCGGCCTGATTACTCGGTGTCCACCATCAAGGAGAGGTCGAGTGATGCGGTTCCCAACCGCTCAAATTTCCACTTCCATTTTGCCTGCTTTAGCGAGGCTCTATTTGGGCGCCATGTCGAGGCCAGTGAGCTTACTGAAACAAGATTGGCGCTCTTCACCCCCTCCAGGCTGGCGGCCACTGTGCGGGCGTCTAGCTGCTCATTGCTGATCTCTAATCAATGTGATGGTTGATGCCGAGGCGGTGAGCTCGCGAGTAAGATGTGGTCGCCAACTGCAGACTAGAGCCTACTTCCCCAAGAATATTAGGCATTGTCTCGGTGACTCTATCTTCGATATTTTCAATCTTTACTGAATATTCCTGAAGATACTTGCGTGCAGTAAACAGCGAAGAATCCACATTATTGGCTAGCTCTCCCGGGTCACCAAACAGGCCTCCTTGACGTCAACAGGAGGATAGCGAGACACCATCGCTTTGATTTCGGGAGATTTCTTGCGAATTGGCTCTCTGCGCCTCTTAAAGGGCACCTTGGCGAGAAGCCATCCTGTCGAATCAGAGGCAACAGCTTCTTGAGCTGTGTATCCATTTTGTATCCGATTTAACCAGAAAAAAGGGCCGAAATGGGCCGAAAACGGGCGAATGAAAAAGAGAGACGAACCTCTTCAAAAACCTCTCAATCCACTAGAAAACAAGGAGTTAAGAGTGGTAGGCCCACAGGGAATCGAACCCCGATCTACGGTACCGGAAACCGTCGTTCTATCCATTGAACTACAGGCCCTACGCGGGCGCGGAGAATGCACCCACGCCCCCTTCCCTGTCAATGCGACAATCTGGTTTTTCCTGGCTGTTGAAATTCCATTGGAAAACTCGCAGGGTCAGAGTTCGTGGGAGACCGCTGAGCTAGGGAACTTTGGTCATTGTGTCTTTGGCTTTTGAGTTTTTCCTCACACTCCCACCCCGCCTCCCAAGAGGGCTCAATTCCTTGCTTCTCCGCTGGACGGATGGCTTGGGATTCGGGAGGGTTGGGTGACGAATGATTTTGACCAATCCACTCGGGCTGCTGGCTCTCCTTGGGATCCCGGCGGTGTTGCTGATTCACTTTCTGCAAAGGCAGGCTCAGGTGATTCCGGTCTCGACCTTGTTTCTACTTGAGCAGACCCAGCGGGAATCGACTTCGGGGCGACGCTTTGACCGTCTGACCAACTCGGTTCCGCTTTGGCTGCAGCTGCTGATGGTTCTCCTGCTGACCTGGTTGCTGGTGGAACCGCGCTATCGCAATACCACCTCCACCCAACAGCTGGCCATTGTGCTGGATTCGTCGGCGTCGATGTCGGTCTTTCGTGAGGAGCTGAAGACAACTTTGGAGAAAGAACTCCCCCGCTTGCAAGGGCCGGCCGCGAAGGTGCAGCTCTATCTCCTGACCTCGGATCCGAACGAACCTCTGCTCTACTCCGGCGACGACCCGAAGGAGGCTCTTACGGTATTGGAGAATTGGTCTCCGACAGCGGGGGCGATGGACCCGAACGGGGCGCTGCGCCTGGCGCGTTCGCGGATTCGGAGGGAGGGCCTCCTGATCTACGTGACCGACAATCTCGAGCGCACGGAATTGCCCTTCGACGCGCAGTTGCTCGCGGTGGGCAAGGCCACTGACAATATGGGGTTCACTGGCCTGAGTTTTTCCGAGGACGGTCAGTCCTGGCAAGCGACGGTGCGGAATTACTCTGATGATGAAAAGTCGCGGACTTGGCAGGTGCTCTTTCCCGATGGTTCTCTCTCGGAGGAACGCGAGCTGACCTTGGGAGCAGACGGTATCACGACCTTGACGGGCAATTTTCCTGCCGGGGCGGATTACCTCACCGTGAAACTGGCGGACGATGCCTTCGCCCTGGACAACGAGCTGCCCGTGGTGAAACCCAAGCCGAAGACTCTGGTGACGCTCTCGCAGTTGCCGCCAAAGTTCGGGGACTTTCAGAAGCGCTTCCTCGCCTTTTTCCCCAATCTGGAAAGCAGCGCTACTGCCGTTCCTGACCTGACCCTTTCCGCCTACGATCCCCTGCTCCCCATCGTGCCGGAGACCCATTCCATCATCACCATCAACGAGACTGCGCGCTCGCGAAAGTTTCTTTCCGGCGGCATCGTGGCGGAACCTCATCCCTTGACCCAAGGCCTGAACTGGCAGGCTTTGCAATCGCGCGAGACCATCCCTTTCCCCGTGACCGCCTCCGATGAAGTCCTTCTCTGGCAGGGGCAAAGACCGCTCATTGTTCTGCGCGAAACCTTACCCGTCGTCGAGGAGGGGAAGCCCACCCGGGGGGCGAAATCACACTTGATTTTCAACTTCGACCTCTCGCTCTCCAATGCTCTGAAGCTGCCCTCCACGGTAATTCTGCTCCACCGTTTCACCACCGGATTACGCGAGCAAAAGGTGGCCTTCGAGTCCCTGAACACCGAGACCAACCAAGAAATCCCCCTCGCCCGGAAGCCGGGGCAATCCCTCACCGTGGCCGTCCCCGGGGAGGATGACACGAAAGTGATCGTGGCGGAAAAGGCGGCCAACGAGGTTCTCCGTGCACCCAGCGAGCCGGGTTATTTCGAAGTCAAACAAGGCGAGACTCTCCTTCTCAAATCGGCGAGCCACTTTGCGGACACACGGGAAGCTGACTTGCGCAGTGCGAACTCGCAGAACGAGTTGACCCGTCTCACCGCGTCGGCGGTCGACCAAATCACCGACGAGGACAAGTGGTGGCCGCTATGGGTAGTCGCGACCCTGGCCGCTCTGCTGGCGGCGTGGCACTTTACCAAAGTGAAGGTCCAGGAGGAAGAAGTGGTAGCTGAGACGGCCTGAATGCGGGCTCCTGCGATCTTACAGCGCGACTTTTTACCATCCTGCGCCTTTCCTCTCGTTACCCGGGTCCGTAGCCATGCGTTTTTCCGGTCTTGCTACTTGCGCGCTGCCACTCTAGACCGTCCGCGATGTCTTTTGCTGAACTCGGTCTATCCGAACCTATCCTGCGTGCTGTTACTGAAAAGGGTTACACCGACCCGACCCCAATCCAGGCGCAAGCGATTCCCATCATCCTGAAGGGCGGAGACCTGACTGGCGCATCCCAGACCGGAACCGGCAAGACCGCAGCCTTCGCGCTGCCTTCCCTTTCCCGCATCGAAAAGAAAGGCAAGCCGCAGATTCTGGTGCTCGAGCCCACCCGCGAATTGGCCCACCAGGTCGCGGAGCAGTTCGAAGAATACGGAAAGCATACCGGTCTGCATGTCTGCCTCCTCTACGGCGGCGTGGGCTATGGCAAGCAAGACGAAGACATTGCGAAAGCCGATATCGTCGTCGCGACGCCCGGCCGCTTGGTCGACCACTTCTACCGCGGCACCATGCGCTTCGGTGAAATCAAGATTCTCATTCTCGACGAGGTGGACCGCATGCTGGACATGGGCTTCCTCCCTATCGTGCGCAAGATCGTGAACCTTTGTCCCTGGAAAATGCCAGCGGAAGAAGCGGACGAAGAGAGCAAACGCCCCGCCAATCCCGCCACCGATCGACAGACCCTCTTCTTCTCGGCCACCATGCCTCCGACGATCGAGCAGTTCGCCAAGTGGTGTCTCACCGACCCCGCTGAGGTGCAAATCGCCCGTCGCGAAGTGGCTTCCACTGTCTCCCACGCCTTTTACCCCGTCTCCATGGATCAGCGCGACGAGCTTTTGCTGGCGCTGCTGACCCAGACTGATTTCGACTCCGTAATGGTCTTTACCCGCACGCGGAAAGAAGCGGACTCCGTGACCGCGATGCTGAAGGGCAACGACCACGCCAAGGTCGCCGCCATGCACTCCGACATCAACCAGCGTGACCGCATGAAGGCGCTCGCCGGTTTCAAGGACGGAACCTACAACATTTTGGTCGCCACCGATGTCGCCGCTCGTGGCATCGATGTCTCCGGGGTCACCCACGTAATCAACTATCGGGTTCCCGAGAACGCGGAAGATTATGTCCACCGCATTGGTCGGACCGGCCGTGCGGAAAAAGAAGGAGACGCCTTCACCATTCTTACAGCGGACGAGTTGGACAGCGCCACTTCGATTGAGAACTTCATCAGTCGCAAGATTGAGCGCAAGAAGCTCGACAACTTTCCCTATATCTACACCGCCTTGCTCGACGACTCTCCGCCCAAGCCCGTCCGCAAGAAGCGTCCCCCCGCGCCCAAGCGCCGCCGCCGTTAGAGTTCGTTCTTTGCGATTGAGCAGAGACATTTCGGAGCGCGCGCAGCGCTAGCTGCCGCTTTGCGGTTGATCGGTTCGTTCTTTCACCCACCCGGGAAGAGCAAAGCTTACTTGCTCAATCTCGCAGCAACCCCGAGCCAATGAACAGCAACTTACCCCCAACGGGCAACCCACTTGCACCATCAACACGGTAGGGTCCTTTTGACAAAAGGACCACGAGAGTTCAGGAATCTTCGAAAAGCTCTCTCGCGGACGACGGCCGAAGGCCTGGGGACCGTCCCCAAACACTCGCGGCTGTTTTGCCAAAAACAGCCCTACCCCCAGATTGACTGACCGAATGATTCAGTGGGGCGAGTGAGGGCACTCGCGGTCCGTTGGTTTGGTTTTGTGATGGGGACTTCGCTTGTCTCGCAATACTTTTCTTCTATCCTTCTAGGCCAAAGATCTTCATTTTCACTTCAACAAATTTCCTTCGACCCAGCCCAATACCAACCTGCAAAAATCGCCCCATCAGTCGCTCCCTACTGGCACTACCTTCCTCGCCCCATCCGTTCCACATGCAAATCGAAATCGATACCCAACACGCCCGCCTCGACGCCTTCCTCGCGTCCCGCCTGAAGGAACATTCGCGGTCGCGCCTGCAGGAGCTGGTCAAGGAAGGTCACATCCTCGTGAACGACTCTCGCGCCAAGCCCAAACAGACCCTCAACCCCGGCGACCTGATTTCAATCACCATTCCCGAGCCCGTCGAACTTGAACTCATTGCGCAAGACCTTCCGCTCGACATCCTGCATGAGGACGAGGACCTCATCGTTCTCAACAAAGCCCACGGCATGGTAGTCCATCCCGCTAATGGCAATCCTGATGGCACTTTGGTCAATGCTTTGCTCTTTCACTGCGACGGTCAACTGGCCGGCATCAATGGCGTGGAGCGTCCCGGCATTGTCCATCGTCTCGACAAGGACACCTCCGGCTGCATCGTGGTGGCCAAGACCGACCGGGCGATGAAGTCGCTGCTCACCCAATTTGCTGAACGCGAAACCACCACCAAGATCTACTTCGCGGTCACTGCCCGTCCTCCGCTGAAAGAAGAAGACAGCATCTTCACCAACATCGGCCGTCATCCGGTCAACCGTCAACAAATGGCAGTCGTTGATCCCGGTTCGGGCAAAGCCGCCATCACCGATTACGAAGTTCTCAACCGTCACGGCGACGGCACCTGCCTCGTAAAGTGCACCCTCCACACCGGCCGCACCCATCAAATCCGCGTCCACCTCAAGCACGTCGGTGCCCCCATCCTCTGCGACCCCATCTACGGGAAATCTAGTAAGTCCCTCCCCGACACCGATCGCCTGATGCTGCACGCCCGCCAGTTGGGGTTCACTCACCCCGCGACGGGCGAAGAGGTTCTTTTCGAGGCGCCTTTTCCCAGCGAATTTCAACCCTGGCTCCCCAACCCTTCTCTCTCATGAAAACACTCCTCTTCTTGTTCGCCGCCCTGCCTCTTTTCGCCGAGGTCGCCACCATTACGGTACAAAAGGACCTGCCCTATGCTCCCAGCGGAGAAGATGCTTATCAGAACGAACGCTGCAAACTCGACCTCTACCTGCCAACCGGAAAAGATTTTCCGACTCTCGTCTGGCTGCATGGAGGGGGCTTAAAGGGCGGTTCTAAAGACCACGAATCCAACACCGCGATCGCAAAAGCCCTCGCCAGTGATGGCATTGCGGTGGCGATGGTGAACTATCGACTCAGCCCCAAAGCCAAGTATCCCTCCTATGTGGAAGACACTGCCAACGCAATCGCCTGGACGATTACGAACATTTCCGAACAGGGTGGTTCACCTAAAAAAATCTTTCTCGGAGGGCATTCGGCTGGAGGCTACCTGGCTCTCATGGTCGGAATGGATCCGACATGGTTGAAAGCCCACAAGCTCGAGCGGAGTGCCATCGCGGGCCTCATCCCAGTCAGTGGACAAACGATGACCCACTACACCGTGCGAGAAGAACGCTTTGGATCGGACAACCCCTTCATCATCACCGCCGATGACGCCTCGCCCGTGCGCTATGGTTCGCTGGAAGGCATTCCTCCCACGCTCATTCTCTGTGCCGAAAACGACATGGCTGCCCGTGTGGAAGAAAACCTCTATCTCGCGGCGGTTCTCAAAGGCGCTGGAAAAACCGAGGTGAAAACACTGGTCATCCCAGACCGCGACCATGGATCGGTAGCCTTCGACATCGCGCAGCCCAATGACCCAGCTCGCTTGGCCATTGCCGAGTTCATCACCGCCACCCTGACTCCGAAGGCCGGGGAGAAATAGCTATGGCGCAACCCCTCTCCATTGCCGTGGTCGGGCTGGGGTCGGCCGGTCCCGCTTCCGCGACCCTTTTGGCTCGGCAGGGACATCGGGTGGAACTCTTTGAGCGGGCTCCTGCGTGCGAACCTGTGGGGGCCGGCTTTCTTCTCCAGCCCTCCGGAATGTCGGTTCTCGATGAATTGGGAATTCTGGAACCCGTGCTTGAACGAGGAGCGCGAATCGAACGGCTCCATGTTCTCGACCAGCAAGAACGTGACCTGTTAGACCTCCAGTATCAGGAGCTCGGCGATCATCTGTTCGGGCTCGGACTGCACCGCCCCGTTCTGCTCCATTACCTGCTGGCCGCCATGGCGAAAGAGAGTGTGCCGGTTCATTGGAACTGGGAAGTCACCGGTGCACGACGCGAATCAAAAGGCTGGATACTAGAATCTGCCACAGGCCAGCAGAGCCGAGTGTTCGACCTCCTCATCGTCGCCGATGGTGCTCGCTCAACTCTTCGCCAGAGGCTTTTTCCCAAAGGAATCAACCGTGGTTACCCGTGGGGCGCGCACTGGTTTATCGGACACAATCACGACACCTTCCCAACCCAAGAACTTTATCAAGTAGTCAACGGAACCCGCCAATTGGCAGGCTTCCTCGCCACCGGACGAAAACTGGAAGAAGAGCACGATTTGGTCAGCCTCTTCTGGAGTCTCAAGCTCGCCGACGACGAGCTCATTCGATCCCAGCCATTGCAAAAATGGAAAGATACAATCCTCAAAGTCACTCCGCGCGCGGAACCTTTTCTTGCCCAAATCGAAGACTGGTCCCAAGTGCTCACCGCCCGCTACGGCGATGTGCGACTGCCCTGCTGCCATCGCGAAGGGGTGGTCATTCTCGGCGATGCGGCCCACGCAATGAGCCCCCAGTTGGGGCAAGGGGTCAATCTGGCGCTGCAAGACGCTTCCTCCCTCGCACGCTGTCTTGAGAGGTTTCCGCAATCAGAAGCACTCGCGCAATATGCCAGAGCTCGACACTTTCAGCTGGCCTTCTATAGCTTTTCCACGCGACAATTGACACCATGGTTTCAATCTGACCACCAGTGGCTGAGTCCACTGCGCAAAGCCTTTTTCCGCACCATGCAATACACTCCTCCAGCCCGCAAGTTCATGACCAGGTCGATGGCCGGCTTGGTTGGTTCGAGGATGACCTAGCACAAATCTCCACCCTTTCGCCACCATGCGTATCTTCTCAATCATCGTAGCCATTCTCTCTTTGGGCGCCGGTTTTGGTTGCCTCGCAATGGCATCCAAATATCGAAAGATATACATGGATCTCGAACTCACCTTGCCCACCTTCAATCAGACTCTTCTGAAAACGTCAGGCCTCATGCCGGGAGGATTCTTTATCGCCTTTGCCGTTCTTTTGCTCACGCTCATCTGTTGCAAACAAACCAAATCAGCTTTCTATCTAGCTATTCCCACTCTGTTCTTCATCATATTGGTCTCCATCACCTTACCTATCGCCCTCATCAGTCCTCTTTCCGCCGCGAAAGAGACTGAAAATAGAAACAGGACGAATACAGTCGAGAGCAGGCAACCGGATGAAGAGCCATCCGAGTGACCTAGCGACGGCCGGTCATCATGGTCCAATGCCCGCCCACCGGACCGATTCCCAATTCGTTGGGACCATTGGCGAACATGATGAAGCGGTGGCCGTCCGAAGCAAACCATGCGTTGTAAGCGGAGGCGTGGGATCCGGACCCCATAAAGATATTCTCTCCACTCCATCCGCCAGTGTATCCAGCCTTGCGCGCCCGGTCTCCGGGAGTTTTCTTGCCTTCGACCGGCGACTCATGGGCAAAGAAACCGAGCGCTTTCATATCCTTGGAGTGATCGGTTGCCGCGAACGATAGCTTCTCCTCCAAGTGCAGTGGACGAAGCCCCATAATCGCGCGCTGTTGATTGAGGAGATCCGCAAAGTCCTTCTGTGAAGCGCTCGCCCAAGCCGAGTCCTTGTTGTGTTTGTTCGCCGCCGCTAGCGTGGACAATTCCTGCAGAAAGACATCACGGTTCTTTTGAAATTTAATAAAGCGCTCACCGTCATAGGTCTCCTCGAGGGCCTCTTTCCACTGCCGCTGAAGGTCACTGTCATCAGGCTCATAGTCCTCACCTTCGCGGTGGCTCTCAATGCGGGCCAGCTCGGTTTCAATTTCCACGAGAGCCTGTGCGACCTGCTCGACCTGTGTGGTGAGCGGCGAAAGATCATTGGCTGAAAATCGAATCGCTCGTTGGTAGATACGGTCCACTGACTCGACCTCGTTGCGCAACATTTTGATTTTGGAAGCGTCCTTCTTGTAATCGATTTTGATCAGGTCATAGACCCGCTTTCGCTCGGTGGTGAGTTCCTCCAGAACAGGTTCCAACTCCTGATAAGCATTATCCCGACCACCCGAAAGAATTCTTCCAAGTCGCTTCTCGTGATGACTTTTCGCCGCAAAAAGTGCAGTTTGGAACTTTGGCAGCGCCTCTTCACTCAAGAGTTGAATCGTGCTGTAGGCAGCCTTTCTCCGAGCGGGATCTTCGGATTCCATCCACTCCAAGGCCTTGCGGAGCAGGTCGTTGGGAACAACCGGAGCATCCTCCGCCCCCAGGGTGACAGGAAGACAGAAAGCGAGAAACAACAAGAGGTTCTTCATGCCTCAAAATCTGCATGATTTGAGGGAAAAGGTCAAACTGGGAGAATCTTCCCCGCCGCGTGCACTCTTCCCAACTGCAGACCCATCCTGCTCCAGCCAAGTGTGACGGCTCAATCGCGCCCGGTCGCTTCCAGACTCGCGAGAATCTCGCTTTCCAGCACCTCGGCTCCGTGCATCACCTCACCCACCACCTTGCCGGGCAAACGTTGCTCTATCACACCGCGGTTTGTGACTCCGGCCACATCCTGCTCTTCAATCACCTGATTCAAGACCGCGGCCTGGAGACGACAGCCTTTTCTTTCGATCGCATCCACGGTCAGAAAGGTGTGATTGAGCGCTCCCAAACGATTTCCGATTACCAGCGCAATCGGCCAATCCAACATACGCGCAAAGTCCGAAAAATTCTCTTTCGCTGTCAGCGGTACTTCCCAGCCTCCCACGCCTTCGCAAATCACAATCTCATGCCGCTCCTGCAGTCCTTGACCCAAGGCAACCAGTGTAGCTAAACCCAACGCGCCTCCCTCCAGTTCCGAAGCTGGGAACGGCGCAATCGGGGTCCGATACCAAATCGGGTTGACCTCATCAATGGTCAGCCGACCGTCGCTAGCATCCTCCAAAGCGTAGGCATCCTCCCGGTCGCCGCAACACATCGGCTTCCAGCCTACCGCATCGACGCCCTTTGCCCGCAGGGCCTTCACCAACAACCACGAAAACCAAGTTTTCCCACATCCGGTATCGGTGCCGGTCACCACAATGCCTCCTCTCATATCTACTAGTGGACCGTCGGGGTCTCTTTCTTGGGCTCCGTCAATACGTCCGTGCCCTGTAGATCAGGGTTGATGGCTGGTCCGAGAATCGCAGGTTCGATGTCGGGCTCGCCATTCCGGCGCTGATTCTCCAAGAGGTCCTTAATCAAAAACCACACAATCACAGCCAGCACCAGTGAGGCGACCTTAGCTGTCAGATTCTGCGGCCGAACTGTCCTTTTGCTGCTCATGGTTTAAGAAAATCGCCTCCAGGCGCTCACGAAATTCGGCTTCATTTTTGAAGCGCTCCAACTTGCCGTCGACTGCGATGGAAATCATCCCGGTCTCCTCACTGACGACGATCGCCACCGCATCGGTTTCCTCCGACAATCCAATCGCCGCCCGATGTCGTAGGCCCAGGGAGCGGTCGCTCATGTCTCGCTGGGTGACGGGGAATACACATCCGGCGGCCGCAATGCGCTCTTCATCCAACACCACGCCCCCATCGTGTAGCGCGGATTTGGGGAAGAAAAGAGTCATCGCCAATTCCACCGACAGCTCACTGTCCATTTCCACCCCCGTCGTCTGAATGTCCTTCAATGAAATATTCCGCTCGAGGGCGAAAAGAGCTCCAAACCGTTTCTTGGAAAGCTGCACCACTGAGTCCTCTAACAAGTTCACAAACTTGCGCTGCCCCGAGTTAAATGAGAGAAAGCGCGAGCTGCCGATTTTAGCCAAGGCACTTCGTATCTCCGGCTGAAAAATGATGAGCAGCGCGAAAGCCAGCACGAAAACCGCCTGCCGTAGAATCCAGCTGATAACCGGAAGTTCCAACAAGCTGGAAATCAGAATAAAACCGATGAGAACCGTGGCAAGTCCCACCAGGATGCGCGCTCCCCGCGTCGCCCGAAAAGCGCGGTATAGCTGATAAATAACAAGCCACAAGACGAGGATCTCGACCCCGTCCCGCCAATGATTCTGGAATGCTTCCCAATACAAGGCGGCGAAGATAGCACCTCCCTTGCAGACCCGAAAGAGCAATGACACCGCTCGAGAACAAATTCCGCTCGTCAAGCTGCTCATCCTTCCAAAGACTCTTCCCATGTCAGCCTTCGACCGCCTCTCTGAACGACTTCGCGAAAAACATCTCTATGCCTCAGCCGCCTCCACTCTGGGCTGGGATCAGGAAACCTATCTCCCTGAGCGAGGCGTCGCACACCGCGCGGACCAACTCGCCCTGCTATCTGGAAAGATCCACGAGTTGGGCACCAGTGACTCCTTCCGCGCAGCATTGGAAGATGCCGAAGCCGAAGCCCTCTCGGGGCAAGAAGCAAACTTACGTGAGTTGCGGCACCACTTCGATCTCACCACCCGGATCCCCCAAGCCTTGGTTGAAAAGGAGTCCCAGGCCTCTTCCATGGGTAAGGCGGCATGGGCCAAGGCTCGTGCTGACAACGACTTCGCCACCTTCGCTCCCCACCTGGAAAAGCTCCTGGTTATCGCCCGCGAAAAGGCGGAATTGTGGGGTTACGAGGACGAGCCCTACACCGCTCTGCTTTCTTGCTACGAGCGCGGAGCAAACACCACCGAAGTGGCCAACCTGTTCGACACTCTCCAAGATGACCTCGTTGATATCGCAGCTCAGGCGGTAGAAGCGTCCCGGCAGATTCCTGCGGACCTCTTGTTGGGGCCCGCGCCCATTGAGTCCCAGCAAACCCTCAACCGCGAAATCGCAGAGTCCATCGGATTCGACTTTTCAGCTGGCCGCATCGACACCACGACACATCCCTTTTGCACGACCCTTGGCCCCTGCGATGTGCGACTAACAACTCGCTACGACGAAAACGACTTTGCCTCCTCTCTCTTCGGTATCTTGCACGAAGCAGGCCACGGACTCTACGAGCAGGGCACGCCCAGCGATCAGGCCCACCTCCCCTCCGGGGACCCGGTTTCCCTGGGCATCCATGAAAGCCAATCCCGCCTTTGGGAAAATCACGTGGGACGTTCCCGCCCTTTTTGGGAAAAATGGCTGCCACGCGCTCAAGAACTCTTTCCCCATCTACGCGCCCTAGACCTCAACCAATTCCTCATCGCAATCAACCGCTCCGACTACACCTTTGTCCGGGTGGAAGCCGACGAGGCGACCTACGACCTGCACATCCTCTTGCGATTCGAATTGGAGCGCAAGCTGCTCAATGGCGAATTGCAAGTGAAGGACATTCCCGCCGCGTGGAACGCCCGCTTCGAGCAACTCTTCAATATGGTGCCATCAACCGATACCGAAGGCTGCCTTCAGGATATCCACTGGGCCATGGGTGGACTAGGTTACTTCCCGACCTACTCCCTCGGAAACCTCAACGCCGCCCAGCTTTTCCAAACCGCCATGGGCAGTTCCACGATCTCCACGGCGTTTGCAAAGGCGGATACCGCGCCCCTACTGAGCTGGCTTCAGCAAGAGATTCATAGCAAGGGAGCCACTCTTCTTCCACAAGAGTTGATGAAGTCCGCAACCGGACGTCCCACCGAAGGCGCCGACTATCTCACCCATCTGCGGAGCAGATTCTCAGCCTGAACCTTCGTCTGCCAAAAGCAAAAAGCCGACTCCACAAACGGAGTCGGCTTTTACCTGTCTGGCTGTTTGCTCCCATACAACAAACAACCTCAGCCCCAAAAAAACTGGTTTCCCTAGCCTCTTCTTCTACGAAGAAGGCAACCCAATCCAGCCAATCCCAGCAGAGAAACAGAGGGTTCGGGGACGGTGCTAACAACAAGGTTATCGACAAAATTTTCTGTCGTGCCAGTCGCCAATTCCATGAAAAGACTTCCACCATTGTTGTCCCATGTGAAGGTGTCTTCAACGATGCGAACCCCGTCAACCGTTGCAACCAGATTGACATCCGTTCCATCAGCAAAGGAACCAAAAGTGTAAACCAACTCGACCGCATGGGTGCCGGCAGCGCTATCATGCGCAACACCCGAGTAGCCCTGATTCGCGCCATTATCCCATCTTTCGTTGGTCTCACCTCCTCCAGTCGCGGATTGACGGATGAGAAGAGCGTGATCCACCTCGCCAGCATTGACTCCGGAATCACCGTTGGGGGTTCCCACCTTCCAGGCAATCCACTCAGTCGAGGTTCCACTATGGATCCAATCGAAGGTCACCTTGATTCCTCCCGCGCCCAAGATATCCCCTCCGGTAGAACCAGCCGCCCAGTCAAACCGAGAAGTCTCGGGACCGAAACGCAAGCCACCGCCATCGGTCATGTCCAGCTGAGCTCCGAGGATTCCCTGCTGCTGCCCAAAGGATTGCAAGTAGCTCGCGGGTCCAGCAACCGCTCCGCCAACCCGTAGTCCATCAGGAGGCGACGCCGCGTCAAAAGACCCACTATCAGGCCCGTTGAAGTTATCGGAATAAAGCACGATCGTGCCTTCCGCCATTCCCAAGGTAGCGAGCAACCCCAGAGCAATTAGCGCCCCACGATTCTGCGCCCTCCCCTTGCCAAAATTCTCCTTCATCATATTTCTTTTCAATTTCATCTTTCGTAGAAACCCACTTCTCGTGAGCGTCAATTTTGTATTTTTCAGGAATGGACCTATTGCTCGATACGAAGAAAGTAGCGGGCTTCACCATTGAACTCCGAGACCGGCACCGTGACCTGACCTTCACCATTGCCATCAGTCATTGGCGACAAGGGAGATTCCAAGGGCTCAAAGCCTGACGACAGATCCGCAGACTTGGTGACCTGGTAAGTGGTAGCCGGAGAACCACTAAATGAGAGCGTGAAGTTGCCCGCACTATCCAAGTTCGAATCCGTGATTGAGAGGTCCTGGAGAACCACCCCATCCAATTCATTCGTGAGCCCGTAGAGATGAAGGGAACCACTGTTAGTTCGGGCACCCGGGTTGACCCCCGCCTTCACCACAACCTCTGTTCCCTGCGCCGTATAGGCATAGGTCAAATAGTAGGCATCATCATTGTTTGCGGTACCGAGCACGATACCCGGGCGATCCAAAGCGATCGCCCCATACGGAATCTCAACTTCCGAGCCATTGGTGAAGGTCAAGTCGACAGGCCGTCCCGTATCATTGGCCCCACCGCTGTAGTCCCAAGTCCGGACATAGATCTTCAGGAGGTAGTCTTCACCTGGAGTTAATCCCGAGAGAGTAAAGGTCTGCTCCGCCCCCGGGTCACCCGAGGAATAAACGAAGGTCCCCAAAAGTTCCAGAAGCCCTTGAGCACTCACCCCGCCGTTGGCCGGAACCCAACTGTTGAACTCCGAGTTCGTAAACTCATTGTAGACTGGTGCTTCCCACGTGAAGTTGGGGATTGCGGCTTCACTTGTGAGAACATCGAAGACCACTCCATCAATCGTTGCCGGACCACCGCCACTGATCTTGTGCGTATAAGACTTGGATGAACTAATCCCACTACTGGCCAAATCCGTGAATTGATTCACAGTCACCTTGTTGCTGAGCGATGGGGGAAATTGAGAGGCATCGAAGATTGCCGCTTGTCCGAGATTGGCCAGCTCCCAACCATCACGGGAACCGTCATCATCCGTATCCTGGTCAGTTGGGTCGGTGCCGGTATCATTGGCATCAACATAGGTTCCAGTGTTGGTTTCAGCCACGTCAGAGAGCCCGTCGTAGTCCGTATCGAGGAGAGTCGGATTGGTGGGAACTCTGAAACCTTCGGTAGGAAAGAGCTCGTCCCCATCGCTAAGAACTCCATCCCCATCGGTATCAGGATCGGTAGGGTCAATATCGGGATAGGCGGGATACCCGAGAAATCCCCCCAGGCTCAGCTGGTATTCCTCACTATCCAGCAAAGTATCGGAGTCGGCATCCGCGCTGAAGGAAAGACCATCCAGAGTCTGCAGGTCAGGAGCCCAGCGCAACTCCCATTCATCCGGAAGCTCATCGAGATCATCATCTTTGCTCACGGTCAATGTGAAGCTCCGCTCAGAAGACTCACCTCCTCCTTCAGAACTTGTCGCCAAGACGCGAATCGAGAACTCTTGACCGTCTACCGAGTTGGCTCCGGTGAAGTCGCTTCCAACCTGAAGCTCATCGCCATCAATAGCGAACCGGCCATTGTCGGTATCACCTTCCCCCGTCACGAAGGTGAAGTTGGAGTTCACCGGGTTGACTCCCAAAGCGGCTTCCAAGTATCCAATCGGTGTGCCAACGGGATCTCCCGAAATGAAAGTGGTACCCTCGAGGGTGGTATCAAAAACCAAACCGTCGAGAGTGCTGATAGCCAGATTATCAACGAGATTGTTGGCCGTGCCACTCGCCATTTCCATATGGAGCGCTCCCCCGTTGTTATCCCACGTAAAGAGATCGTTGACGATCAAGATGCCATCGACCACGGCCCTCAAATTGACAGTTGAACCATCATCAAAGGAGTCAAAAGTATAGGTCAGGGTCACGCTGTAGGTCTTCAGATTGCCCACATCAGGATTGTGACTGATTCCACTATACCCTGAATTCGAACCATTATCCCACCGCTCGTTATACTGATTGGAACCCGTCGCTCCCTGACGAATCAGAACCGCATGATCGACTTCTCCCGCATTCACCCCAGAATCCGAGTTCGGTGTCCCGACCTTCCAAGCAATCCATTCCGAATCCTCCCCCGTGTGAATCCAATCGAAGGTGACCTTGAAGCCTCCATCCGCGAGAATTGCCGCACCAGTCGCCTCGGAGGCCCAATTGAAGCGACTGGTCTCTGGACCAAAGCGCACTCCGCCCCCCTGCACGAGGTCCAGCTGGTCATTATCGATGAATTGGAGGGCGCCATAGGACTGGAGAGCAACTCCGGCTTCCGTTGCGAGAGTGCCGCCGAAGCGGCTAGTCGTATCCGAGCTATCGAGAGCGATTCTCTCCGTCGCGCCGGTGTCGAAATGATCAGAGTAAAGTAGCGTTTGTCCTGAAAGACTTGGGAGACAGCCCCCCAAGAACAGTGCAGACAATATTGAGTTTCTTTTCATGGTTTTAGATGGGCACTGCGACCTGAAGGACAGGGACTTCCACGAATATTTCGCCGGAATGCGCCAGCCCGAACGCTCGCAGTACTTCTATCCATCACCTGAAGAAAGGATTCCTGACAAAGAATCTCATTTTTTCTAATCCTTCCTCTTGCCGAACGACTAAAGTCCCCCCACCCAGCCGACGGACTTAATCCTCTCAAGCTCGGCATCCAGATCCGCCCCCTCGTAAAAGGAGAACCACCCTCTTAGCTCCACCGTTTCGCCCGGGTGGCAGACCTTGATCCTAGGATCCGAATGAATGCACGGACACTCGGAGATCCCCCACGGGCGGGCGGTTTCGCCCCAGCTTACGATCGCCCACCGTTGCCCATCCGCACTACGGGCCGCGGCAAAACCATCTTTAAAAACCTTATTGTCCATCGATTGCTCGGAGAACCCCTCGGCCCTCCCGAGCAAGACACAATTCTGCAGATTCACATTTCGCAGTTCCGAGGCGCTCTCATTCCGCAACCATGCTTGCAGTCGAAGCTCGCTTTTTCCGGGAGTGACTTCGGCACCAAAGGAGACTCCATTGGGAAAATGTCGTTCATAGCTCAACTTCCCGTCCTCATGGCGTTCCCACTCCAGTGGCGGCAATTGATAGCCCTGCAGGCTCCAGAAGGTAGGCAGGTCGGAATGCGACAGGTAGTAGACGAAGCGATCGAGATTAATCGCCTCCGGCACATCCAACACCACATAACCGTCAGCGTCCCAAGGGGTAAAGACGCTGATCTTCGTATCGCGCCGGGGATTGACGGCGTGCTTTTGATAGCCCAGACGAGGATGGCGCCCCCCCGGGTAGGGCAGCACCAACAGCTTGTCGTCTTTCAAGGTCGGCGCTTCGTCTTTGATTCCATACTTCTCCAGCGCACTTGAAATCTCATCCTTGGGCAAACCGGTGGCCGCCTTCATCTCGTTAAGACTGAAGCGATGCCAAGCCATGTTCTGAAGCCAATATTTTGTTTCACTGGCCGAGGTCGGCTTGCGAAACCACGGGGTGGCCCCTGCTGCTCGGGTAGAGACTTGCTCCGGGAAAACTGTTTCTGGTGCCGGTCGATTCTGAAAAGACCAGACGAAGAAAGCACCCACCGCAAACAGGGCCGCCAATGACCATGGCAGCGCACTCATCCACCAAGACGGACGGGACTTTCCCTCCGGCCCAGCCAAGAACAGATCGCCACTCCGGCCTCCGATTTGCGCCATCTGCGATTGCCCCACCACCACCCTCCGGTCCTCTCCATTGCCTTCAATGAGAAGCCGCCGGTTTTGAATCAATTCCAGGCGAGACGGTGCCACCAGATCGGCCAGCTTCGAGTTGAAGAGAATGCGTTCGGCACAATAGTCAGCCAATCTGGAATCCGACTTGAGGAGCTCTTCCAGTCGGCGCTGACTCTCCTCGTCCAAATGACCATCAATCAGCCCATCTACCAGACCAACGACTTCATCATCTGGGAAGGAATCGGGGGAAGAAAGGTCAGCCATGCGAGTCCTGTTTCATACGTTGCTCCACACAATTTCTTAACGCAGTTCGCAGTCGCTCAAGTTGCTTATACAGAGTGGGAAGCTTACGGGAAATCTTACTTGCCAATTCCTCCAAAGTCTCCCCCTCTCCGCCCCCATAGCGAGCATTGAGAATCCTCTTCTGCTCCTCCCCCAGGGCAGAAACACACTGTTCGAGCGCCCGGACATTCTCCTTCTCCTCTTGCCGCGAGCTCTGCTCCGCAAGACTCCACACCCGATCTCCGATGAGCTCCGAGACTTCCGGGTCCAGAAAAACCATGGACCGCACTCCCTTTTTTCTCAGGAGGTTCAGGGCCTTGAAACGGGCGCACGTGAAGGAATATTTCCGAAAGTCAACCTCGTCCCAATCGAGATGGAACTTCTTCCAAACGACGAGAAAGACTTCCTGCATGCAGTCCTCAATTTCCCCCCGATCCCTCAAGAAGGAACTCAGGTAGGCTGCCAACGAAGGTCTGACCAAGGTCAACAATGAAGAGAATTTTTCCGCGCTCTGGGGATCGACCGCCAACTCTTCACTCTCCGACTTTTCCTTTCTCACTTCACAATAGGCTAGAGAGCCAGGCAAAGCACTTGAAGGATTGGAAAGACTGGACATCAGGATTAAAGAAAAACGGAGAGCCAACCCTTAACGAGTTCAAACTACTCCTAGCGAAGTAGCCTGACAACTTTTTCACACTTTTCAAGCAGTCAAAGAGGCAGTCCCTCTGCAAATTGCGAAAGCTTCAGGAAATTCTCAACTCTAATCGAGTGACCCTAATGTTGGATAAGAAAAGTTTCTTTTTACCGTCAGGTTTCCATTCATCGCAACATGGTAGGGCTATGGAAACCCAGTATCGCCAGCCAACTTGCAAGGATGCTCCAAGACCCCCGCGCCGCGTGCCGCTACTCGTTTCTCTAAAAAACGGCGGGGAACTCCCACGGAGGCAAGCGACCCCTTCATCCGCGCACCTCCCTCCCGGCGCCACCTTTCGTAGCGGCTTTTCTCTAATCGTCACCATCACCATGATGGTTCTTCTCAGTCTCATTGCAGTAGGTCTTCTCTCGCTCGGGGCCACCTCTGTGCGAAGCTCACAAGCGGGAGAAGCACAACTCCAGGCCCGCGCCAACGCCCGTCTGGCCCTCGCCTTGGCGATCGGACAGCTACAGAAACTAGCTGGCAGCGATACCCGGGTCACAGCATCAGCCGAACTACTCGATGAAACCAATCCTCCCGCGCTGGGGGTTTGGAAAAGTTGGGAGGGCTCGGACCACCAGAGCTCCGGAGCATTGGCTGGGCGGCCTATTCCTCCCGACTATTCATCCAAGAAGCGAGCAGTGAACTCATCCAATGGACGCTTTCTCGGCTGGTTGGTTTCGGGAGCAGAAGACACCACGGATCCGAGCGAAGTCGATGGCCTGCTGAGCCAGACCCAACGAAAAAATTCAGTCCCTTTGCTAGCGAAAGGAAGCCTCGGCGCAAATGATCCCCGCCAAGTCCACGTTGAACCCTCGATTCTCAATCGTGGAGAAGGTGCCCTCGCCTGGTGGGTTTCGGGGGAAAATCAGAAAGCGCACCTTCCAAACATCCACGAACCCGAACAAGGAACTCCCGCAGAATGGTCGGTCATGATGCGAACCCATGCCACCGCCGATCCCGAGTCCTTGGGATTGGAACAGCTTCTAGACAATCCGGAAGCTGCAGACAAAGTCATCTCCCGTGCATCCTCACACTTTCTGGCTGGGGAGAATTCCAACAAAAAACCACCCCAGACTTTCCACGACTTTACCACTTCATCGGAAGGGCTTCTCACAAATGTCGCCACTGGAGGCTGGCGCAAGGACCTTTCCCTCTTTACTGAAAAGTGGGACTCCCTCCCGCGTGACACGCTTCCAGTTTTCCGGCTCTCCCCCGACCGCACCATCTTGATGGACCGGCCGATGGCGCGAAGCCCTCAGGCCAAATCATCCATTTTTTTCCCTTGGGCAGACTACCGCGCTGGCACTGGGAGCGCTCCAATCTATCAGCACGGCGCCGCCGCCTCCTGGCACCACCTGAAGGAATGGGCCACATTCTACAAAGATGTCAGATCCGCCACCTCGGGTGTCGCCACCGTGAGCTCGCAAGCCTCTGATATCGCCAATGCCGCCACCAGCTTTCAGTTTCTCCATCAGGTTCGGACTTCTCCAGTCGTCGCACGCATTCACTGGGTCTTTTCCCACCGCACTGCAGTCTCCGCCGATGGTCCAAGTTCTTCAGGCGAATTGGAGTTGCAGCTTTTGGTCAATCCGGTTGTTACCCTCTGGAACCCCTACAATGTCGGTTTGCGAGTCTCTCCACTCCGGCTCTCACTGCAACGCAACCTCCCCTGTTCCTTCAGCTACCGGGTGGCCCGCGCCGATCGCCGCTATCGAAGTCTTCTCTCAGGTAGTGAAAGCCAGGGGTTCCAGCCATTGAGTAGCCAAACCAGCTTGAACTACCGCATCACCCGCCCGGTCATTCTTGCTCCCGGCGAAACGCGTGTCTTTAGCGCAGGTGGCAACGTTCCGGTTGGAGTGGACCGAAGCTCGTCGCTCGATCTTTCCCCCGGCTATATGCCAGGAGGCGGCCACCTTTTCGTGGTCAAAGACGCCAGCGGTAATCCGGCCAAAGTGCGAGCCACCGACCTCGTGCGCGTCGATGTCAAATTCGACACTGCCTACGATGACATCAGCGAAGGAGTGGGTATCTACCTCGATATGGGGCCCGCTTCCAGCAACGAGCGATACCTCGTCTACCGCATGGTCTATACCAGAGAGATGGCCAATCAGGTTTACCCGCCCATCACCTCCAGCGAACTCACCCAACCTTCCGCAGGCGAGATCCTCAACAATCCCGTTCCCTTTCTCTCCACCGTTTTCGGAACCCGATTAGCAAGCGAGTCCCACCTCCCGGCCCGGGGTTTCCTTCAGTCCAGCCCCCTCGTCAACTACACCGCAATGGGCTCCAAGGCCTCCATCGAGGACTCCATCGGACATGAGTATCCCGGTGTTCTTCATCCTGTAAACTCGCCCTTCGATTACAGCTTCATCAAGCACGCCCCTGGAGACAGCCGCTTGCCAAACGCGGGCGAGGACAACCACAGCGGATACATCGTTAGTGGCTTCGACAAAAGCAGCGGCCTTTCCCGCGTGGTCGCTGCCGAGCTCCCGATCCGCCCCATCTGCTCTCTGGCTGAACTCCAAAACTGGGACCTCCGCTATGAGAACCCGATTCCTCCCTATCAGTTTAATGTCATCGCGAACAGTGACGCCACTCCTCTCATTCCCCCCAACGCGGTGGTCAATCCTGGAGCCCCCAGCAACTCGAAGAATCTCCAACACGATGATGCCTACTGCGCGAATCACCTCCTCTTTGATGACTGGTTCGTCTCCTCCATCAGCGACCGCCCCGATACCTTTGGTCGCGGAGGAGAAAGTCTTTCCGATGTCTTCGCCGACTTCGTCGCGGGAGAAACGCCCCTCGACAATCGTTCCTACCACCTTTTCCCCGAAGACCAGAACGATCAGTCAGGAGAACTGTTAGAGGAAATCGATGAGTCCGATTCCTGGCAAACCATCGCCGCCAGACTACAGGTGGAAGGCATGTTCAATGTTAATTCGGTATCCCTCCCTGCATGGAAAGCGCTTCTCAAGCATGCCCGCGATCAGTCCGTCCCCTACCTCTCCTTCAACGGGCAGGAAACCAGCGTCTTGCTTTCCGACCGAGGTGACCACGCGATATCTCGCTTCCCAATCGCGGGCGATGTGGAAGCGGGTCAACCTGGCACCTCGGGGGCCTTCTTCGAAAGCTCGGAGTTCACTGGCTACCGCCGGTTCAGCGACCAGATGTTGGATCAGCTGGCAGAAAATCTCGTGACCCAAATTCGCGCCCGAGGTCCATTCCTGAGCCTCTCCGAGTTCATCAACCGCCAACTCTCCTCCGGCGAACTCGCTCTCGCCGGCGCACTGCAAACCGCTCTCAATCAATTAGGAAAAGGGAGCTCCGGACCCTACGGAACCCTCGCCGCACTCTCCCGCGATGCCGGGGGCGGCGATCTAGCTGAACTCGCCAAGGCCAGCTATGCCTTCCCCGAAGCCGCCGTTGGAGAAAGCGCTTTTGGTCTCCCCGGCTGGACCCGCCAGGCCGATATTCTTCGTCCTCTCGCTCCCATCCTTACCGCTCGGGACGACACCTTCACCATCAGAGCCTATGGAGACTCTCGTGATGCCAGCGGTAGGGTTGTCGCCACCGCAACCTGTGAAGCCGTCGTCCGGCGATCGCGCGACTTCGTGGCAGCCTCCAAAGACGCCGCCAATATCACCCATGCCCCCCTCGCGGAGGAGAACCAGCGCTTTGGTCGCCGCTTCGAAGTCGTCCAGTTCCGCTGGCTCAAACCCGATGAAGTCTAATTTCCCATCCCGATCCTACCGAATGAAAACATTACTTCTCCTCATCCTCCTGCAACAATTTGTCTCGGCGGCAGAGACTCCGACCAAGCGCACTTGTCGCATTCTCTTTTTGAATGCACCGAGTAGTTCGCCCACCACGCTTTTTCTCTTCGACGGAAAGGAAAGCCGGGAAGTCGAACTCCCGAGAATGAACTTTTCTCCCACCTACACCCTCCCGGGAACCGAAGGGCTCACCCTCTTTTTCACTCCAAACCAAGTTTCCACTCTGGAGGAAGTGCCTGCGGGCTCTCCTTCCGTGAAAGTGCCCTCAGGCACCTCGGACTTTTATCTTCTCCTCTCGACGGACGAATCAAATTCCGTTGCTCCCATTCGCCCCCAATTGGTGAACGCCAAGTTCGACCAATTCAAGACCGGGGAAATCCTTTGGTTCAATCTCACCTCCGCCACCGTAGCCGGTCAGGTCGGCGAGGAAAAACTCGCTCTGAAGCCTCGCTCGCAAGGAAGAACCCAAGCCCCGGATAGTGCACAAAAGAATCTCTCCATCAACCTCGCTTACCGACTCCAGAAGGACGACCCCGTCTATCCCATTTGTGAAACCACCTGGCCTCACGACTCCCGCTCTCGCAAGGTGGCCTTCATCTTCCAAGAACCCAATCGCAGGGCTCCCCGCGTCCTCGCCTTCAATGACTATCGACCGGTCCAGCAAAAGGAGAACTAAATCCTCAGCGTAAATCGGGGCAAATGACCCAAGGCGAATGCGGGATTGCGGAGCCATCCATTCGCCGTTAGTTATCACTAATGCGTTGTTCTTATTTTGCTCTCGGTGCCCTCTTCCTATCCCACTTCACTCTCGCCGCTGACGAGCAGGAAGCAGGCTGGGTCAGTCTCTTCAATGGCAAAGACCTGACCGGTTGGACTCCCAAAATTGCGGGACATCCTCTCGGCAGCAACGCCCACAACACCTTCGTCGTGGAGGACGGCATTCTGAAGGCCTCCTACAAGGACTACGAGAAGTTCGACAACCAGTTTGGCCACCTTTACAGCAACCTCGCTTACTCCCACTACATCTTGCGTCTGGAGTATCGCTTCGACGGGCCAATGATGGCCGATGCCCCGCATTATGTGAACCTCAACAGCGGCGTCATGTTCCATAGCCAACCGCCCCAAAGCATGAGCCTGGAGCAGAGCTTCCCCGTGAGCCTGGAGTTTCAATTCCTGGCCGACGAAGGAAAAGGCAAGCGTCCTACCGGTAACGTCTGCACGCCGGGCACGAATATCGAAGTGGAAGGAGAACTCGTCACCGACCACATCGTGCAGTCCTCAGCTGAAAATCTCGCCCCCGAAGAGTGGGTCACGATCGAACTCGAAGTTCACGGCTCGGAGGAGGTAATTCACCGCGTCAACGGCAAGGAAGTCCTCCGCTACCAAGCCCCACAGTTGGACCCAAAGGGCCACGTGGTCTCCACGAAGGAACTACTGGAAAAAGGAGCGCCCATCGAACTGGGATTCGGTCACCTCGCCCTACAGGCCGAGGGCCAGCCCATCTGGTTCCGCAACATTGAGCTGAAACCCTTGCCCCAGCAAACAACTCAAAATACCCAATAGAAAATCCAATTCGGTCCTGATGAACGAGCTACTGCAAAAGTTGACCGAACGGGCGAGTGATGCCGGGGAATTGGCCAAGTCACTAACCGAATCAGGCCTCAAGTCGGTCAATGAGGTTTTTAAGGGCACTCCTCTCTTCGGGGCACTCTCTGCAACCGCAACCGAGAATACCGAGTTCGACGAAACCCACTACCTGCTCATCCCCCTGTGGGGCTCCGAAAGAGCTCACGCCATCTATACAAAACGCATCCTTCCGCCCGACATCGGAGCCACCAACTCACTCCCCAAGCTCCGCGTCTTTCACGTTCCAGACGAAGCTGGCAAAGAACTGTTAGAGCAAGAGCTCATTCAACAGGCCGTCAGCGAAAAGGCCCAAACCGTGACCGGTAGCTCGGAGTTTGCAGACCTCCTCGATCAAGTCGCCGACCAAATCGACAACGAAACCCAAAAGCTCAGTGGCGGTCTCCTGATTATTGGAGGTGCGGTTGCACTGGTGAATCCCCTCGTTGGCATCGGCATCGCAGTCAAGGGACTCCTCCCCTCTGTCGGGGCCAAGGCCTCCAAAGCCGGGGCCGGTTTAATCGGCAACAAATTGCGCGACTGGAATAAACAAACAAGCCTGTCGAAGGCCCGTAAGGAAACCTCCCGCCAAGTGCGGAAACTCAAGCCGCAACTCTTTACCAATCCCCTCATTCGCAGCTTGGAAGCCATTGCCACCGAGCCTCGCACCAGCTTCGACCCATCCTTCGACCCTCGAAACTGGATCGACCAGTTCGAGAAGCCCCACTATCATTTGCTCACCGAAGAGGCGATTCGCGAGATCTACCGCGATCACCTCCCGACAGCGAACCTCACGAACTACCAACAGAGTCATCTCGAATGGGTCCGTTCAATAATCGACCGTTGAGGCGGCCAGCAACTCTAACAACATTCGGTCAAGCCCCCTGGATGGGGTGTATCTCGGCGATATAGGGCAAAGGTCCTCGACGTAACCTTTGCCTTCGTTTGCATGCAAACCTCCAGTCGCGTCCATTCTTCGCCCAGATGAAAAGCTTCCTCCTTCTCTTTTTCCTACTCGGTCTCGCGACCGCGACCGAGCGCCCCAACATCATTTTGATCATGGTGGACGATTTGGGTTTTTCAGATTTGGGCTACATGGGAGGAGAAATTGAGACCCCTCACCTCGACGCTCTGGCAAGGAATGGCGTGCGCTTCTCGAGCTTCTACAACGGCGCACGTTGCTGCCCCTCCCGCGCCACTTTGATGACCGGGCTTAATCCTCATCAGACAGGAATCGGCCACATGACCAATTCGCCTGACAAGCAGAGAGATGCCCAACCCGAAGCCTATCAAGGATATCTCAATCGCAATTGCGCCACCCTAGCCGAACTCCTCAAACCCGCCGAATATGCGACCCTGATGACGGGAAAGTGGCACTTGGGCTTTCATGAAAAGGAGCGTTGGCCACGGCAGCGTGGCTTCGATCAATTCTATGGCTGCATCACCGGTGCCACCCGCTTTTTCTATCCGGAGGCACCCCGCGACATCACCTTGGACAACACTCCCCTGGTCAATCCTCCGTCCACCACAGACGAGGCTTTCTACACCACCGATGCCTTCACCGATTATGCCATCCGGTTCATCACTGAACACGAGAATCGCAGTGAGCAGCCCTTCTTTCTCTACCTCGCTTACACCGCGCCACACTGGCCCTTGCAAGCCTTTGAGGACGACATCGCAAAGTATCGCAGCAAGTATCGCATCGGATGGGACACGCTGAGAGAGCAGCGCTATCAACGACAGATCGAGCTCGGCCTGATTGACTCCAAATGGAAGCTCTCGCCCCGCCCCGGCAAGGTCCCCGCTTGGAATACGCTCACTGAAGAGAAGAAAGATGAAATGGATCTCAAGATGGCAGTTTACGCCGCGATGGTTGACCGGGTTGATCAAAACATTGGAAAGCTTGTCTCCTCGTTAAAAGAACAGGAACTGTTCGAAGACACCCTCATTCTCTTCCTATCGGACAACGGCGCTTGCCAAGAGTTTAGTGTCCTGGGGAACGGAGAATTCCGAGATGTAGAAAAGCGCAATCGCAATCATGCGAACACCTACGGTCAGGCTTGGGCGAATGCGGGTTCCACTCCTTTCCGCTATTTCAAGCACCATGCGCACGAGGGAGGAACCGCCACTCCTTTCTTCCTTCACTGGCCAAAGGAAATTGCTCCTGCGAAAGACTGGTATCGATCCACCGCCCACATCAACGACATCGTCCCCACCCTGTTAGATGTCGCAGGAGCCGAGTATCCCTCCGAAAGAATGGGCAAAAAGCTTCCCAGCCTTTCCGGCATCTCGTTGCGACCATCCTTTATCTCTCAACCTCTCGAGCGGAAAAATTGCATCGCCTTGGAGCATCAGCAGAACGCCTCGCTGCGGGAGGGCAATTGGAAGTTGGTGGGCGAACAAGTTGTTGGCCAAGAAAGCCCCCTCGCCAAGAAATGGGAACTCTACGATCTCTCTCAAGACCGAACCGAACTCAACAACCTCGCTCAGACTCACCCCGAAAAAGTGGAAGAACTCGTCGCCAAATGGTTTCGGTGGGCTCAAGAAACGAGAGTCTATCCTCGCCCTCTTTCCAAATAAAATTCGGATTCTTCCCCTCACCGCGTTCATGAACCGACCTCTCATTCTCCTGCTTTCCCTTCTCTCTTTGTTGCCTCTTGCGGGAGAAGCGGAGAAGCCCAATGTCCTGCTTGTCCTAGTCGATGACCTCAAGCCGACCCTTGGTTGCTATGGAGACGAGTGGGCGATTACACCAGGCATCGACCGCCTAGCCGACCGGGGTATGCGCTTCGAGCTGGCCTACTGCAATCAGGCGGTTTGCGCACCCTCGCGATTCAACCTGATGTTAGGCAGCCTCTCGACCTCAACCGGGCTCTACGGTTTGGGAACGAATCTGCGCGACCGCTTTCCCGACGCGGTCACTCTCCCACAGCATTTCAAAAGGAAGGGCGGATACGAGACTGTTTCCGTCGGTAAGGTCTTCCACGTTGGACATGGCAATCTGGGAGACCCGTCTTCCTTCGATAGGGTTTATAAGGACAAAGTGGTGGAATACCTCCTACCAGAAAGCCGGGACTCCGATATCAGTCGCGAGGAAGTGTTCTTCGAGCTCAGTCACCTAAGCCAAGACGAACAAACAGAATACCTAAAAGAAAAGAAAATAGGCAAAGGAGCTGCCATCGAAATTGCCGAGGTCCCCGACAATGCCTACGCCGATGGTCGCACTGCAGACAAGACCATCGAACTACTGGAGAGCTATCAGGATAGCGACCAGCCGTTCTTCCTTTGCGCAGGATTTGCGCGGCCTCATCTCCCCTTCTCTGCTCCCAAGAAATACTACGACCTTCACCCCATCGAGAAATTCACCCTGTCAGCCGTCCGCTCCGCGCCCGAAGGGAGCCCGCACTATGCCTTGCGAAACAAAGGCATCGAAGTCTTCAACTACTTCCCCTGCGAAGAACGCTACGAAGAAGAAGAGTTCCAACGCGAACTCATCCGGGCCTACTACGCCTGCACAAGCTATGTCTCCGCTCAAATCGGTCGGGTGCTAGAGACTTTGGAAAAAACCGGACTCGCGAAGAACACCTACGTTGTTCTCTGGGGAGACCATGGATGGCACCTCGGCACCCACAACCGCTTTAGCAAGCACGACAACTTCGAGCAGCCCACGCGAATCCCCCTCCTCATCGCCGGTCCTGGAATCAACCCCGGGACCACCAAACAACTGGCCTCGACCATCGACATTTTTCCGACTCTTGCTGACCTAACAAACCTCCCACCGCCAGAGGGTCCTCAACCAATCGATGGCCTGAGCCTCAAACCGGTTCTGCACAAACCCGACCTCCGAGTTCGCGATCACATCACCCATTGCTTCCCAAAGCAAAAATTGGGTTGGGCAATTCGAACCGAGCGCTACCGACTCGTCCGATGGGGAAATCCCAAGGGAGAATCTTTCGACTACGAACTCTATGACTATCAGAAAGACCCTATCGAAAAGATCAACATCGCCGACCAGCATCCACATATTGTCGCGGAGATAGCGAAGAAGTTCTCACTCTATCCATCTCCTGTGGGACCCTGAAGTCGATTCATCCCCTTCGATCGTCGCCACCTAGCAGGCCTTTCTCGTGAGCCTTATTGATCGCCGCTGGTGAATTGGGGACATTGAGTTTCTCAAAAATGTGAGCGATGTGATTGGCCACCGTTTTGTGGCTGATGTCGAGCTCATCAGCGATTTCTTTCCTCGCGAGCCCTTGACTGATGAGCTGCAAAATCTCCATTTCGCGCTCTGACAGAATGGAGTCGTTGTCAGCCAGCACAGGATCTTTCCGAAAGGTCTTAAGAAGATAGAGAGCCATTCGAGAATCCATTGACGCTCCCCCCGCGGCCACCGTTCGTATGCCGGAGCGAATCTCCTGAATCGACGAAGACTTTAGCAGGTAACCCGATGCGCCCATTTTAATCGTGCCGAGAACATCAGCCTCTGTCTCGGACTGGGTTAGAATGAGAACCTTGGTCTCAGGCGCCAACTTGATGAGTTCGGGAAGCGCTTCCAATCCGGAGATACCGGGCAAATTCAGATCGAGCAAAACCACGTCAGGAGTCACGCGGGCAGCCTGCCTTTTCAGACTGCGCAGGGCCTGCTCCGCAGTGCCAAAGACCCCCGCCAGTTCGAAGCCCGGTTCATCCCGGAATGCAAACTGGATCACATGGCGATACTCATTGCTATCCTCCACCAGCATAATCCGGATCTTCTCTTTCATTTCTCCTATCATAAAAGTTTCGGGAACCATCGCCGTCGGTTGCGAAGCACCAGCGAGATGCACGATCCTCCATCGGGCGGCGTCTCAATCTTGACGGTGGACCTGAGATACCTCGCCCGACGAGCAAGCGAGGGCGGAACCGTCCCCTCAGCCCTTTCCTCAATCCCGCAACCATTGTCGCAAATGCTCAGGTGAACCTCACGAGAGTCCGCCTCGATCAGAATGGTCACCTCCGTAGCATCGGCATGCCGATTGACGTTGATGAGGCACTCTTTGAAAAACAGAAAGAAGTCCGAACGTACCCGAGGGCTGAGTTGCTGAAGATAGCTTTCCCCCTCCACCGTGAAGGTGTAGCTCAGATTCGCAATCATCCGTCCCGCGGTCCTCCTCAAATCCGCCAAAAGGTTTTCGTGAGCCTCCTTCGCCATATGCTGCGAGCAAAGATAGCGCGTGGCCTCGCTGGCACGGTGAGTCATGGCCTCGATCTCCCCTAAAGCCATCGCTAGCTTGTCTGGCGAGTCGACAATATCCTTGGTGTGGGAGCTGAGGATTCCAATGGCATGCAGACTCGCCCCCACATGGTCGTGCAAGTCTGCTGTGAAGCGCTCCTTTATCCGAGCAGCCTGTCGCAGGCGAAGGTGCCTCCCGATCAAAATAGTCGCCGCAACCAGACAAACCAGTGCGATAGTGAGCCGCTTGAGGAGCAGCAAAGAAGCTTTCTGCCTTCCATAGAGCTCATCCAGTCTGGGATTCACCAAGGCCAACTCCACTTCCAAATCATGTCGTCGCGCAAGTTGGTTCATCCAAGAACGAATCGGCAGAATGAATCCATAAATATTATGTCCATCGGTTAGTTTGGCCAAACTCTTCCGGCTTTCACCGGTGATTCCGCTCCCTTCGGGCGGACCTTTTTCAAAAGCGATATTCGTGCCCCCTGAGAAAAACTCGACCTCAGCAAAGCCAATTTGCTCACTACCCTGATAGCTCGAGGTGTTCGCCATTTTCTCATCGAACGATCCGCTGGAAATCCTGACGTAGCGGCACTCGGTCGGCGGGATATTCCACATCAGAATGGGAGCAAACTCGCCGATACTCCTGAATTGATGCTTCAGCAACAAAGTGGAGTCCGAAAAGTCCGCTTGATTCGCTCCTTCCACAATCAGGAGACTGGGGATGCCTCTGTTGACATTAAATTCCGGGGGCGCGCTCTTGCTCTGGTAAGCGCCATGGAGATGAATTGTGGAAATCAAATACTCTTCCTCCAAGTCCAGTGTCAGACTCGGGTCCTCGCTCGACTCCTGAAAATGGGCGCTCCTTTCGCTGCCTCGTGAGGAATCCATGAGGTAAGGCATTCCCCCGTCGGTCACCCGATCGGGCTTCCAGATTCCATCGGAGAGAGGAACATCAGAAGCGCAGGTCACCTTCTGATGGAGAGCGATATTCTTCTCTCCACTGAAGACAAGGATTTCGGACAACTGGAAGATATATCTCAAGTCCCGCCTCCTCCGAGTCAAAAGAGTAGGTTCAATACGAATCCAAGAAGCAACCATTCCTCCCAGCGGCACCACTACCGGAGCAACCCGTGGCAAAAGGTTGTTAGAAGAATCGTAAACCGCGACCACCGTCCCCTCGTCTTCCCCGGGTAGGCCAGCAACAACGCGGAAAGCTTCCGGAAAGCCGTCGGAGAGATATCCCACCTCGTCATCATAGCGCCAAAGCGTGGGGACGAGCACGACTTCATCAATGGCCTCTTCATCGAAATCAACTCGCAGCCACTCACCTTCGATTTCGGGCTTCTCTTGTGGAAAGGAACGGTAGCCCGAGGTTCCCATCGCACCGGTGCGGAGAGTCAGAACCGCCAACTGCTCCAGTTCCGCTCGAATCGAGTCCCGCCTCTCCTCCAGTTCAGAGATGGAAGCCTCATTAAGTGGCTTTGCGGCAAGAACCCCAACCGCACCAAAGACCCCGCACAGAAGCGCAAGGGCGAGTGGCATGGAGATTCCAACTTTCATTCTTTCCGCAGCTCAACGAGCAGTCTCCACCTTATGCCGCAGATTTGAGAATAGCCATGGGACAAAAGCCCCATAGACGAGTTTTTCGCCTCAGATACGATTTGGTGTTCTGGCGGTTCTCTTTGGATATCCGCCGGCTCGAGGGGCATTGGTCTATTGACGGTTTTCTTCGGAATATCTCCTGAAATAGAGCGAATCGGCGGCCCCTCACAACCTCACTTCTACAAACAACACTCGCTCCTCAAAGGATCACAACCAAACCATGAAATTCAAACGACTTTTCAGTCCTCGCTCGGCATTCTTACTCTGCCTCGCAGCCAACCTCCCGACCACGATTTGTGCCCAAGTCTTCACTTGGGACGGTGGAGGCACCGATACCAACTGGTCTACAAATGCAAACTGGCTGGGTGACATCGAGATTCCTCCCACCGGAGTGAGCGTTATTTTTGATGGCTCCGTCGGCCTCGCCAACACCAATGATACTGACCCCGGCATCCCAGGGGCAGCATGGGTCAGTGCTTTGGATTTGGACGCGACGCCAGCTATTACCTTCGAGCCTGGCGCAGGCTCCTTTGTCCTCGGAGGCACCGAAGCCGTGACGATAGGTCTGGCAGGAAACTCAACCGTCGTTCTTCAAAAGAGCCCTAACCCTCAGGAAATCTCCTTTCCAATCACCTTAAAGGGAGGAAACAAATCTCGCATCATCGAGCATGCGGCCGGTGCCGGTAGCGTCACCTTTAGTGGAGATATCAACTTCACTAACGATCGCATGCTCACCGACGGAGCAGCAGGCACCGTCATCCTAACCGGAAATAATACTGGAGTTGGTTTGAACGCTCCGACGGCAGGAACGAATGCTCTGCGAAGCACTTTCATCCTGAACGCTGAGGGCGGTCACTTGGAGCTTGGTAGTCCCGGCTGCCTAGGCGATTTTAGTATGAACTCGGCGAATCTCCGTGGCTTTAACATGCAAGGAAATGGAGCGACCTTCAGCACCAGCCCCGGACTGGACCTCGTCGGCCCGGACAAGATCGACAAGGTCGTCACCTATCACCAAACAACAAACTTTAGTGGTGACGGCGACCTGGAATTGGGCGGAATCATGAACACCGCTGCCAGCGGCCGCGGATTCGGGGTCATCGGAGATGGTGATTTGCTCATCTCTGGCACGGGACTCTTTCTCACCCATCGGGAAGAGGCGCAAACAGTCGTGCTCCAGCCTCAGAATGCAGGCCGGCTCATCCTCAATGCCCCCATCATCGACACTTTTAACTCGAACGGAATCACCACCCCGTTGACTGGACTCACCGGAACACCCGCCGATAGCTCCCTGCGCATGAATGGCACTGGCGTTCTCGAGATCAATGCCGACAGCGCGGCCACTTTCAACGGGGACTTCCGCGCTTTCAATGGCACTACCATCCTCGGTCACGCCAACGCTTTGGGCTCGAACGGGATGACCTCTCTCATCGATGGTCCCCTCACCATCCCAGCCGATCTATTCGTAGGGTCGGCCGAGCTTGATGTGGCCGATGTCTCCGGCATCGAAGTCGGGATGGCCGTTACCGGCACAGACATTCCGGCAGGAGCCACAGTCATCGCAGTCAACACGAACTTCGATCCTCCACGGGTGGAACTCTCCGCGACCCCCACGGCAACAACCGATACGACAGGCGTCTCTGTGAGCTTCTCGAATCTCGATGTCACCACTTCGGTGGACATGTTCGTCGGAGACGTCTTGCTCGATGTTGCGGATGTCACCGGAATTGAAACCGGCATGGCCGTCTCTGGACCTAACATTGCGGATGGCACAACGGTTATTACTATCGACACCAGCTTCAGCCCTCCGCGCGTGGAGCTATCTTTTGCGCCTACTGTGGCTTCCGACACAACTGGAGTTTCGGTTGCGTTCTCGGGAAGAACCATCGTTGTTCCCTTGGGAGTCACCGAAATTCGCGCTGGAGCCACGATTGACCTCAATGGATTTGTCATTGATGAAACAATCAAGGACATTGCAGGCGGAGGAGCAGGACCCGCCTCTCTGGTCAATAACAACACTTCCACTCCCGGAGGTATCACTACGGACATTTTCAACACGGGCAACCCCACCTTCGGGGGAGCTGGTGACATCGAAATCCAGAACGTCTATCACCCCGCCACGGTAGGCCGGACCATGACGAAAGAGGGCACCGGAACTCTCACCCTTAGCGGAAGCCTCAACAACACCCGCTACGGCCTCATCGTCAACGAAGGAGACGTGAACTTGAACAAGTCCGACGGCGCAGCAGTCGCGAACAACCCTTTGGTTGTAAATCATGCGGCAAGTGTCGTGAAAATCACTGGCACGAGCTCGGGGCAAATTCAAGGCTCCGGTAGCGTTCAGCTCAATACCGGCATCTTCGACCTCAATGGCTCCGACCAGTCGTTCGGGATCCTCGAAACCGCCACCAGCACCGAGCCTGGAGGCACCGTCACCAACAGTTCGGCCACCCCAGCGACGCTGACAATCGGAGGAGGCTCCGCCGCAGGAACCTTTACCTTCCCAGGGGTGATCTCCGATGGAGCGGGTATCCTCAACCTCCAACTGGGTGATGCAGCCTCCACGGGAGCGACCGTCCAAGTGCTGACCGGAGCAAACACCTATACCGGAAACACGACCATTCATGATGGAACCTTGAGTCTTGCGACCCCCTTTCTCGCGGATTCATCCAGCGTCATCATCGACAACACTCTATCTGCAAACGCGGCCAACCTTGAACTCACTCATGGAGTGGGTGATACCGTCGACAAGCTCTTCATCGATGGGGTGCAAGTGGCAGCCGGAACCTACGGTAGCACCTCCTCGGGTGCGGCCAATCAGGACGACACCCACTTCTCAGGAACAGGACATCTCATTGTCACCTCTGACCCCGTTGATGGAGGCGACTACGATACTTGGGCGGTCGGATTTGGCCTAACAGGCGAAGCAAGCGACGATGACGACAACGATGGTCTCTCCAACTTTGAGGAGTATGCTTTTGGACTTGAGCCAAACAACGCAAGTTCACTGAACCCCATCAAGATGGTTCTCGATAGATCCAGCGGCACTTTCAGCTATACCCGCCGCGACCCCGCCCTGGGCACAGAGCTCTCCTACTCCGTCTACACCTCCACGACGCTGGAAGCAGACGACTGGACCTTGGATGCAGGTGCAACTCAGACCGCAGGGGTGACAGATGGAAATGGCAACCAAACGGTCGACGTCACCCTCTCGACCTTGCCGACCGAGGAGAAACTCTTCGTCCGCGTTCAAGCTAGTTTGACGACAAATTAACATTCTACCCAATAACCTAAAAAGATAAGATGAAATACAAATATAGAAAAACCGCAACCTTCGCGGGGGTTCTCCTCACCAGTATGGCGGCCCACGCGGACACATTCACTGGCGATGGAGACGGCACCTCTTGGGAAGATCCCGACAACTGGCTCGGCGATAGCGTTCCAGCAAGCAACGCTTCCAACATCCTCATAGTGGGAGATTCCGATGTCACCTTGAATGCGGGGACTTGGAGTTATTTGGACTCCAACAACCTATTGCATAGTTCAACCGAGTATCGTCTTGCACGCCTGCTGATGGGTGAAAGCAACGCAGGTGCTGATAGCGGCACCCACACTCTCACTCTGGACCAAGGTGTAGGCAACACCATCCGAGCGACCAACAGCAGCAGCGCGAATGTCGGCACGCGGGCTAACAAGCACAGTATACTTAATATTGTGAGTGGCACCACAAACCTTGAGGCAGGGCGAATTGTGGTGGGTAGTGCCGCCGATTCCAGCGGGACCATCAACGTCAATGGTGGCGACCTGATTCTGGGAAGAGGCGGCCTCGAGCTCGGGTTTTCTGGCACCGGAACGATCAACATCACGGCGGGCTCTTTCATCAACCGCAATGACGTCGAGATCTTCGGTGGCGGCACTTTTCATGTCGCCGGCAGCGCGCCAATCACGATCGGAATCGGCTCCTCAGCCAGCCTGGATGGCAATTGGGAGCAAGCTAGCGGCGGAGTTCTCCGCACCGGAATTGATGCCGGAGGCATGACTACGATTCTGATCGACGACGTCGATGACGACGGGGCCGGCTTGCAAGGCAATGCGACATTTGCCGCAGGTTCAATCTTGGATCCTTACGATCTCGGCGGAGCCACTCCCGACATCTGGCACACAGTGATGACTTGGGAAGGCACCGTAACCGGCGCCCCAACCCTGAGCGTTGATGCAGTCAATGCGGGCTGGATGAGCCAAATTTCAGGAAACAACCTGCAAGTTCAACTCACCTCCATTCCCGAACCTTCCGCCGCTCTTCTTGGTGGCCTCGCTCTCATTGGCCTCGGCCTCCGCCGTCACAGAGATTAAACTAAGAGGCTAACAGACTTGGCACCAATCCTCTCAAGCCGCAGCCTCTCATCAGGTTGCGGCTTTTTCAGGTAGAGACTCCCACTTGGGGCTTGCTTTCCGATGACACCTCCTTCTGGAGCACCTCTCAATAGTCTGTTAGAAAAACCTACCCCTTCGAAGAGTCAAGAGCTGCAAGCAATTGATAGGTCTAAAACCGCCAAGAACCCGAGTATCACCTCCAGGCCGTGGTCAAGCTGCCCACAAATGCTTCCCACCGAGTCGGCACGACACCAATTCATCTCTCCGGTCGATGAGCTCCAGCAAAAGCCAGTGAAACTGGCGAATAGCTGAGCGGAAAATAGATACTCAAACTCGGATACTCTCCCCTACCTTTGCTGGCTCGGCCTGATCCGCCACCCGATGCCCACCCTTCCTCATAAAAAGGAGAAGGCCCTTAAGCTTTTAAACTTAAGGGCCTTCAGTTGGTTACGGGGCTCAGATTTGAACTGAGGACCTTCAGGTTATGAGCCTGACGAGCTACCTGGCTGCTCCACCCCGCGATTTTGTTGGTTCCGGTTTCTCTCGTCGCCGGAGGCGGAAGTTAACTCAGTTCCGGTTCGGTGCAAGACCATTTTGATAACTTTTTCAGGTTTCTTTGTCCCACCGCTCACAATCCTTGTTCCAAGTAGAAAATCAGAGCTCACAATGACCAAAATTTTCAGCAAGCTACTCCCCTGGACTCGAAGCCATCTGAAAAAACGTGTGCAGAAAAGCCAGCTCCACCTTGCTAACAAAACGAAACCAACCAAAAAACTGCTGGCGTCCCCGCCAAGAATCGAACTTGGATCTCAGGTTTAGGAAACCCGTGTTCTATCCGTTGAACTACGGGGACGGTTGCTTAAGCAGGGTCCGAGTTTGATAGCAGGAAGCCCATCTTGGAAGAAAATTAGCAGCCGAATTTATGAGCCTGGCTGCCCAAATCGCTTTTTGAATTGGCTCAACAGCTCTTCAACTTCGGAGGTATCTTGCCCCGAGCTTGCGCTCTCGGCAGGAGCTTGGACATCCTTGGCTGAAGTAGGAGCTGCTGCAAAGGGTGACGTTGCGGCGAAGGCTGATTCTCTAGCCGGATCTGCTGACGCAGGAGACGACGACTCCGAGACTGGAGCTGGTTGAGATGTTTCTTCAAATGAGGGTCTCTCCTCGGCTGGCAGCTGGGGTGGAACCGAATGAGGCTGCGGAGCCGGCTCTTCGCGATCCGGAAGTGTTGGAGACAAAGCCTGAGAGTTCACAGAGTCAGCAGTCTTCTCAACCGCGCGCTCTTCCCGAACAGCTGCGAAGGGCGACTCCACGCTAGCAGCGCTTGTTGTCGGCATCCTTTCCTCCTCCTCCGTCATTTTCACAGATGGTTCGGACGAATAGGACTTGTTGATGCTGAAAGGTGAATTGTTGCCGGGGTGATCAGATTGGGAGGAGGCAGCGGGAGGCGAAGCCTCGACAGGCGGTTGAGCTGGTACCGCGGGCTGACTAACGGAAAACGGAGAAGATGCTTCCCCCGTCGAACTCCCAGCGCTATTTGCCGGGAACGACATTTGCTCGCGAACTTCCGCTTCGGCACGTTCCTTTTCCTCCTTGAGCACTTGGAAAGGACTCGGCTCAACTGAAGCGGCTCTCGGCTCCGCAGGCGCGGGAGAGGACTCAACCTCAGGTTCAACCAAATCGAACGGACTTTTCGTTTCGACTTCTGAAGGCCTGCCGGAAGCTTCTGCAGATTCTTGGGAAGGACGAGCCTCTGGCTGAGCGGCAGCAAACTGCTTCATCGCAGTTTCGGCCGACCACTCGCCCGGATTCACCTTGGGGCTGGAGGCAAAATCAGAATTTCCAGCATCTGCGAAAGGATCTTCGGGGGCAACTTCAGGAGCAGCGATATTTTCTGCAGGTTCATTGCTCGAAGTCGTGCCCTCAGGCACAATTTCGAACGGTGATCTTTCGGGTTCAGCAACTTGTTCTTCTACGAGCGCCGGTTGCTCAACAGGAGAGCTTTGCTCTTCTTGCGCTACTTCACGGAATGGATCTGCGAAAGTCGGCTCTCCAGAAGGTTCAACTGGAATTGAATCCTCGTCCTTCGAGCGAGGAGAAGCCTCTCCGGACGGAATTGCCTCGGCCTCAAAGGCGGTGCTTGGTTCAAGTCTTTGCTCAACTTCTGGAGAAAGAACACTATCCAAAGGGGGTGGCATCACTCCCCGGCTCACAGGCTCCGAGGGCGGTTCTTCATCTTCAACGAAAGCTGCTTCTTGAGAAAGTTTGCGGACGGCAAGGGCCGCTTCCCGGAGAACCCCACGGGCCGAGAGAGGCTCAGGCCAAGACATTGCTTCGCGGACCAAAGATGCTTCCCTCCCGAACCGGCTCTCCAGGAGAGTGTCAGCCTCACTCCGTTTCAGAGCGCTCAATGACACTTCGTATTCCGTCAACCGGTCTTCCAGACCGCCAGGCATGAGAGGCTTCAATCCGGTCTCCCAAACGTCTTCGTTGACACTGAGAATCACTGTCAGACTCGGACACGCTTGACGAAGTTGAACGATAAAGGCTGCCACGCGAAGCCCTGCCTCCGGCTGATTGGACAAACCTTCCGTTTCGTCAAAGACCAAAACAACAGGCTCAACCAGACCCAACAGCGCAAACAAACTCTGCAACCGCTCTTCAGCGCCACTACTCCCCTGCCCTGGTAGGTCGCCAAATACAGCTTCGGTAAGCAGTCGGGTTCGTTCGACCTTTTCCGGTGGAGTGGTGGCATAGCGAAACAGCAAATCCACCCAATAGGCGCACCCACGTAGAGTGCAGCGTGAAATCTCACTGAGCTCTGAGGCCAAGCGCGGACCAAGAACCTCAAAGTTGGCCTGAGTCCAATGGGCTGTAGCTGCTTGTTGGTGATGAAAATCGAAAGTCTCAATGGGACGATTCTCAATCGCAAAGAGTGCACCTTCGCGATCATGACTGGGAATTTCCCCGCTGATGAGCAGTGGCTTCAATCCAATCGCCAGTAGCTTGCGAGCGAAGAGATCGAATTCGGTCAAACCGCCGGAAGCTGGCAGAACCTCAGACAGCTGTCGCAACACACTTTCGAGAACCACCTCGCCATCAATTCGTCCACCCCCACTGGGTTCCACCGCCAGAAAGCGAAAGGTCTCATTGAGGCGGTTGCTAACAGACTGCAAAAGAAGGGTTTTGCCATATCCTGCACGCGGCGACCGCAACAGAACAACCTTTCCCAAATCATCTCCCGAGGAGGTGAGAACATTGGTCAGAGTATCGAGCGCCTCCTCATTAATCTCTGGAACCGTGGGGGTTGTAGTGCGCCCAAATACTTCGAATAGGGTCGGCTGCTTGTTGAAATCGGACATGGGGAAAAGGCTTTTCGCTATGGGGAGTTTTTTGGAAAGAGGGTCTCGCCGCAAGCTCGAATGGCGTACTAATCCGTCGAGACACCACCATGGCAAACGGAACAAACAATAAGCCCTCGCTAGGAAAGAGCGTACTGGGGGAGCGAACTGCCACCAATGGCTTTAGCACATTAGCGGGTCAACTGCTCGAACAAATCCTCATCGCTGGCATTTGGCCCCGCTTGAAGATAACTTGAAAAATTGTCCCTCGGAACTTCAACCGAACCGCTGAGCTCAACATCGAACCAGAAGAATCCACTCTCCAGTTTGCCCTTGCTGAACAACTCATCACGCTGCGCGTTACGGAGAGAGAGCTTCTTATGAGCATTGAGGCCAACCTTTAGATTTCCCTTTAACTCTCGACCCTCTACCCTGAGATTTCCTTTAACGGCAAGAATTCCTAGCTCCAGTAGATCCAAATTCTTGATTTCCGACCCTTTCGAACTTCTGACAATATCGAAAGAGTTCTCGAGTTCGAACTCAAAGTTTTGGAAACGAGCATCGCCATACAACTCTTCCAAAACACTCAGAAAAGGCAGATTCTTAAGAGTCAGGTATTCTGGCTTCGCTGAAATCGTTACCTCGTGACTCTCAATATTCCAGGGACGGAAAGTCAAAGTTCCGGTCGAACCAGCCAAATCACTTTCGAAGAATCTTTCGTATCCGTAGCCTCCGACGTTCCCGACGTTGCCCTCGACGACCTCCACCGAGAGGCTGTGGAAAGAGTCAGCCAAGTCCAAATCGCCTGAGAAAATAAGATGCCTTTGCTCTTCCTCAAACCGGAGGGAGACCACCCTCATAGTGTTCTCCAGAAATTCGATTGTTCCTCGCTTCAAGGGGACTTCGCCCCAAGAACCAGAAATTAGGCTGCCGCCCGTGAGATGCAACTGACGGGAATAGGCGGTGGGAATGAAACGCACCCGCGAGTTTTCCAAGCGGAAGGGCGAATTCACTTTTCCGAAATAAAATGAGAAATTGTCACTTGTATAGCGCTTGAAACCTACCAGATTCGCGGCTTCCCCTTTCGGTTGGCTGACCTTCCGATCCTTTCGGCCGGAAGTGAGCAAATACCCTTTTTCGGAACCAAGCTCCTCGCCTCCCAATCGACCGGTTACGAACGAAGTGAGACTCAAATCCCCTGAAACCGTGGTCGCCTTGACTTGCTCGAGAGGAGAATCATCTGGCCAAGCCAAAGTGAGTGACTGCGCGGTAACCTTGGTCCCCAGCGGGCTCAATCGGTTGATTTTCGCATTTGCTCCCGTCTTTTCCCAGACCGCTGCAACTACACCCTTGGAAAATCCAGGACTATGGAATCTGACCAGTTGGAGAACAATACCTAAACCCAAGAGCAAAGGTATCGCAATGAGAGCAAAAGTTCGAAGCACCAGATTCCTCTTGCGACGCTTCGCCTCTTCTTCCTTTTTTTGCTTACTGCGCCGCTTACGCTTTTTCACACGAAGGACTTGGGTCCCGTCCTCGCGAGTGACTAATTCGCCTTCCTCGCGCTTCTCGCGATCGCCTTCGCGCAGCTTCTCCATCATCTCGTCGACGGAGTAGGTATTTTTCTCGGTTGAATTCTTGTTCATCGACGGGGGCTGTTGGTCAGATAACTAACCAAAGGCTACTTCTGTACCGGATTGCCCGCAGGGTCAACGATTCGAACGGTCACAAACACCATCACCACGCTCTTATTACGCTGTAAGGCGTCTGATCTGAAAAGCTTACCAAGAAAAGGAACATCCCCAAGAACAGGAACCTTATCTTCCACCATCTCGACCTTCTCATTGAGAACTCCTCCAAGGAGTATAGTCTCACCCGTGCCGACCGAGATATTGGTATTCAGTCGAACGACATTGAAAAGAGGCATCAAAATATCATTCGAAGTCACCTCCCCTGAGATCGAAGAGCCTGCTCCAATGATTCCGAAATCCGGCGTCGAACTTCCCCCTTGAATCGGCTCTCCATAATTGATGAACCCGAGAAACTCCTCAATATTGAGGTTAAAGGCCAGATCAGCGTAAGTACGATCCGCGCTAACCGTCGGTTGAACTTCGAGAAAAGTTCCAAGCTTGCGAGTCTCGAACGCAGTTGGGTGTGAAGGGGTAGCGGAAAAAGAACTTCCGGCATCAGTCTCGATCCCCGTGTTGATATCAATCAATGTCGCACCCACGGAGTTCGGAAGCTCTGGTGGTTCATACTCGGTTGGGTAAATCAACTCGCGGGTCGACTCCACGATAGCTTGCTGTCCGGAACGGGTTACCACCGAAGGTTGAGACAAGATATCAGTTCCTTTTTTCTGGTTCAGCCCTCTCAAAAGAACGGAAACCGCATGGTCGTTGGCAATGCCCAGCATGGAAAGAAATCCAGGCGCGGAATTGAGACTCGCCCCTCCTTCGTCATTGAGAACGGTCTCGATCGCGTCACCAGAGGTGGCGAAATCACCACTCCGGAGACCGGAGGTAATGGGGTTGCCTCCGTAGTAATCACTCTGACGACCATTCCCAACCGTGCCGCCTCCGACAACGAGATCCCCGGAAGCCTCAAGATTCTGAATCGCAACATCTACGTTAAACTCTTCGAGGTTCTCTTGACTCACCCGAACAATCTTGGTCTCGATCACCACCGCGATCGGCTCTTGCAAATTCAAGGCGTCCACAATCCCGCGAACTTCGTCGTGTCCGGCTTCTGTGGTCTTCACAACCAACTGGCCCAAACTGGAATTGTAGCTCGCACTGCTACCGTCGGGAAAAGGAACTCCGGCATTTTCCAGATATTCACGCGCCGTCAAACGGGGGGCAAGCGTCCCGCCTCCACCGCTGTCTGACCCGAAAGGATCGCTATCCGCGACACTCCCTGATGTCTGGCTCAGAAAATTAGGTGGCACTTGATAGCGCTTCACAACGACATCATCAGTCAGCCCCGAAGCAGGCTGAATCACCACGGCATAAGAGTCTACCCGAAACGAAGTTCCCGACTGGCGAGTTACATATTCAACCACCTGACGAAGAGGCACATTCCGCAAACGGAATGAGAATCGACGCTGGAGAAGCTCGTCGATTTCAGGAGAGTTGCCGGAACCCATATTCATGACGAAATCGATGCCCTTGTTCTCCTCCATGATCTCCGGATCCAAAGCCCGCGACTGGCCTTCCAAGAATTCAACAGCCTCGACCAAAGAAGTCTCCTCAAAATCAACGAAAGGAACGATGATATTGTCTAGCTTGGCTTCGATCTGATTGGCCCCGCTTATACCAAAAGTTCCTCCAGCCGCCCCTTCGGTCACAATCCCGTCGGCGACCTGAACATCCTGGTTCTTCTTCAACTCCCACTGGGAATCTACCTGTGAAATCAATTCCGCCCGAGTGTGGTCACGGGCGGCATCAGCGTAGTCTGAAATCCGGGAATTGTTTCGCTCCAACCCGCGACGAGCCGCCTTGTTGTAAGGGTCGATCACAAGCACCTTATTATAGAGGGCCATCGACTGGTCAAAATCAGCTAAATTGTAAGCTCCCTCAGCCTGATAAAGGAGACGACGCACCTCATCAATATTCTGGCCATGCTCTTCCGTAGCGGAGGGATTTGAACGAATCGGATCGTCCAACTGAGCTCTGAGCTTTTGAGCTGGAAAATACTCGGGAAAAACATCCTTCCCCAAGACTTCATCGACCATCTCGATTGCACCTTGACGATCTCCCTGCCTATTCATCACGCGGGCAGCTTGCACTGCGGCCTGCGCATAGCGTTCACGAGCCGCCTCTCGAAACTTGTCCGTCTTATCACCGGCAGGAACTTTGGCAAAGGCTTCGCGATACTTGGATACCGCTTCTTGGAAGTCCGATTTTTGGTAGGCGTCGTCGCCTGCCATAATCGCTTCCTCTGCAGCAATCACGTTATCGCGACGACGCTCCAGCTCCTGCTGCACCACTGATTGTCCGGGTAGACTTAAAGTCATACCGCCTAGAACAACCGAGACTAAGGACGTACATATCGTCCGGTTTTTAAGACCGCTTTTTTTCAAAATCGCTTGGAATTACTAATGCTTCGCGCGGTTATAAACAGTCAAATACGTTCCCGCCACCCCTAAATTCATAGGAATGGCGGGAACGGCCTTATTTAACCGAACTAACTGTGCAATGGCAGATCCATCTGATGTGCCAAAATTTGTTTGTCCCGACCCGCCATGCGGCGCTGAATCGCGACCAATCGCTTTTTGAGGATTCCCACACGCATCCGAACCCACCACAACCGCAGCCTCCATTTGAACTTTGTCATGGCGGGAAATTAACACGGATGAACAGGTGTTCAAGTGAATTCTCAAATTAATTTATGTTTCTTAACAGTTTGAAACTTGAAAGCTTTATTCAACCTCTTTGGAATCCTTGGGAGCTCTGACAATCCGGTCTACGGCATGCTTCGTAACGACGTTCCCCCGCACCCCGCGCCCCTTGATGGCGATCTCTCCAAATTGAAATGGACGGCTTAGATTTCGCAGCCGCAGGGCCGCCTTCATATGAACAACCACCATGTTAGCCGCGCTTTCCTCTTCGCTGTCGTGAACCGCAAAATAGAGGATCCGCGTTCCTGCTCCCCCTTTGGTGAGAGAATACTCCTTGTCGCGGGTAACTCCTCCAATTCGGAACCTCTTGGCCAGGATGGGACCGTCGCGCCCCTCCCGATAGATGATGGAGTAGATCTTCTCCTCGTCCTTGCGAAAGATGGCGATGTGCTGGGGGCGCTTGCCGACGAAGGCCTTTTCAGAAATCTTACTGACCTGCATTTTTCCGTCAGACAAAATGGTGAGAACATCGTCCAATCTCGAACACTTGGCGATCACCTCTTCCTTCTTCAGCCCCCAACCGGCAAATCCGTTTTTACGGTCCAGATAGAGAGTCTCGGTAATGGCGACGACCTGCGAGCGGTTGACAGCCTCGAACTCTCTCAATTCAGTTCGCCGATCCCGACCCTTGCCATATTTCTTTTTCAGCCCCTCGAAGTAACGGACACTGTAGCGAGTGAGATTGCGCAGGTTCTTTTCAACCTCATCGATTTCGTTCTCATACCCCTTAATCTCCTCGTCCGCGCGGAACGAATCGTATTTGGAGATTCGCTTAATCTTAATTTCGGTCAGGCGAATAATGTCGTCGCGGGTCACCTCCCTGCGCAGCAATTTCTTGAAGGGCTCCAGGCCGGTATCAATGGCTTCGATAACCGCTTCCCAAGTCGTGCACTCCTCAATGTCGCGATAGATCCGGTTCTCGATGAAAATTTTCTCCAGCGAGCTAAAGTGCCATTTGTCCTGAAGCTCCCCAAGTCTGATTTGGAGCTCCATCTCCAAAAGGTCGCGGGTGCGGAAGGCACAGGCTTTCAAGATCTCGCTTACTCCAATAAAGGCCGGCTTGTCTTCCCGAATAACGCAGGCATTGGGTGAGATTGAGACTTCACAATCAGTGAAGGCAAAGAGGGCATCGCGAGCGTTCTCAGGATCGATGCCAGTGGGAAGCTGGACCACGATGTCAGCAGTCGCCGCAGTGTAATCCTCCACCTTGGTAATCTTGATTTTCCCCTTTTCATTCGCCGAGACAATCGATTCCGCGAGGCTCTTGGTGGTGACCCCGAACGGCACCTCCGTGATTCTAAGCTGCCTATTTTTTTCAATCGAAATCTTTGCGCGAACCCGCAAGCGCCCTCCTCTCAGGCCGTCCCGATAGTCGCTCGCATCGAGCACTCCACCTGTTGGAAAATCAGGTAGCAGCTCGAATGGTTGTTTGCGCAGGGCTGCAATGCATGCATCCAGAAGTTCGTTGAAATTATGAGGCAGAATTTTACACGCCAATCCCACTGCAATTCCCTCTGCGCCCTGAGCCAGTAAAAGAGGAAATTTCACCGGCAAGGTCACCGGCTCCTTGTTGCGCGTGTCGTAGCTAAGAGTCCAATCCGTCGTCTTGGGATTAAAGGCGATTTCGAGTGCGAAGGGAGTGAGCCGGGCCTCGATGTATCGGGCCGCAGCAGCAGGGTCTCCAGTCAAGACGTTGCCCCAGTTCCCTTGCGTATCAATGAGCAACTCCTTCTGGCCCAGGCCGACAATCGCATCTTTAATCGCCGCATCACCATGGGGATGATACTTGATGGTATCGCCCACAATGTTGGCGACCTTGGTATAGCGCCCATCATCGATGTTGCGCATCGCATGCAGAATTCGGCGCTGAACCGGCTTCAAGCCATCCAACAGGTGAGGCACCGCACGCTCAAGGATCACGTAGCTGGAGTAGAGGACGAAATAGTCCTTGTACATATCGCCCAGACTGGTGTGCTCGTGACTTCGGTTTTCTTCGTCGCTCATGAATTCGTTACGGAAAAATCATTAAGACATCCAAAAGACACCGCAAGGCTTTCGAGAGTTCTATTTGCGCGGGCAAGTCGGCGGCGTGACTCAAAATCATCCTCAGAAACCAATTTCCCCTTTTCGTGCCGGCCATTTTGGCAGACATTTCTATTACGCAACTCCAACACCTATGAAAATCCTCACAACCTCGCTTTTTGTCGCTCTCGCAGTGCCAGCTGTGGCTGATATCATCACTTTGAAGGACGGCACCAAGCTCGACGCCCAGATTCTCGAGAAATCTCTCGAAGAATACGTCCTCGAAGTCAACGTCACCAAATCCATTAAGGAACGACGCACTATCAAGCGCTCCGAAGTGGCTGATGTTGAGATCGTTAACGAGTCCGACACAATCTTTGAGGACAATATTGCGGGATTGGCCCCCGCTCCTCCGTATCTCTCGCTGAAGGAATACGATGCTCGCATCAAAAAAATCGAGTCCTTCCTTTTGGCGCACAAGTTGACCTCCGCCGGCACAAAGGCCAGCAAGATGCTGCGGGAATTGAAAGCCGAGCGTGAGTTCATCGCCAAAGGAGGAGTGAAGACTTCGATGGAAAAATCAGGCCTCATGAGCGCTGAAGAGCGGGAAGAAAATGCGCTCGCTGTGGATGCGAGCAGCGCGGCCAAGGAATTCAAGGACCTCGTGGAAGCCCGATCTTATCTGGGAGCTCTCCGCAGCTATGACAATTTAGAGCGCAAATTCTTTGGGACCAAGGCCCATCGTGAGTCCCTTCCTCTCATCAAGGCCGTGGTCGGAACTTACACCAAGTTGCTCTCCTCGGAACTGAACGGCTTCGACGCCAGGGAAGAGCGCCGTCTCGCAGCGCTGGAACGCCTCCCTGCCAGTGACCGCCAACGGGCCCTCCAGGCAGAGGAACAGCGGAAATCTACTTTCGAACGTCTCTGGACCAAGGAGGAGGACGAAGAGCAGACCTGGTTCACCGTTGACACCCGCAACGCGGAATCAATTGAGAGCACTTTGGATGCTCTTGAGGACGAAGCCGAGAGACTGGAGGCAGTCGAAGCCGAGCTCAAAGAGTTTGAAGACGTGGGAGAACTTTACCGCAAGGGCTGGACCGCAGCTGGCGAGAAAGACAAGGAAGCCCTCGAACCTATCCTCGACGCTTTGGACGAAGCGGGAGTGGAAGAGAGCTACCTCGACGCCCTAATCGACCGCTTCGATCCCACTATCAACAACCCTCCTGCCGAGGAGGAAGCCGGGGAAGAAGAAGAGGCTGATAGCGAAGAGACCGAGACTGCCGAGTAAATGCGAGAATCCTCATTGAACCGCGAAACCGCGGAAACCAAGATCGCTCTCTCCCTGAACCTCGACGGGACAGGCCAAAGCGAGATCGATACTGGCATTCCATTCTTCGATCACATGCTGACCTTGTTCTCGAAGCACTCCCTCATCGACCTGGAGGTCTCGGTTGACGGAGACATCGAGGTCGACGGGCACCACACGATTGAAGATACCGGAATCGTCTTGGGAGATGCCATTCGCGAGGCTCTTGGTGACAAGGCTGGGATTCAACGTTATGGGCACTCATATGTCCCAATGGACGAGACTCTGGCCCGAGTGGTGGTCGATCTCAGCAACCGCCCCTATCTCGCGTTCAACCCGCCTGCCGACACTGCTTCCGCGCCAAACATGCCCTTCACCCTGGTCGAAGAGTTTTTCCGCGCAGTCGCATCCAACCTGCGGGCGAATATTCACGTGGACCTCTTGGCTGGCCGGGACGGGCATCATATCGCGGAGGCGATCTTCAAGGCGCTCGCTCGCTCGATTCGAGTCGCGGTGACCATTGATCCCCGTCAAGAAGGAGCAATTCCCAGCACCAAGGCCGTACTTTAATCTGTAATGGAACTTGGTGTAATCAACTATGGCGGAGGCAATCTCCGCTCACTGGTTCGCGCTCTCGAATTCCTCGGAGTTCAGCCCCGGAACGTGTCGAAGCCTGAGGATTTCGAAGGACTCACCCATCTGGCTTTTCCGGGGCAAGGCTCGTTTGGCGACTCCATGCGCAACATGGAAGAGCGAGGCTTGGTTGAGCCTTTGAAAGAATGGTTGGAAGCGGACAAACCCTTTTTTGGAATTTGCATTGGCTATCAACTTCTCTTCGAAGGCTCGGAAGAAAGCCCCGAGACTCCCGGTTTGGGCATTCTAGAAGGAAAGGTTGAACGCTTCCCTGCCGACATGGGCCTGAAGGTGCCGCACATGGGCTGGAATACAGCACAGCCGACGGATCCAGCCGATCCCATTTGGAAGGATTTGGAACCCGATCCTTATTTCTACTTTGTCCATTCCTTCTATCCCCACCCCTTGGACTCAGATGTCATTGCCTCCACCACAGACTATGGCTTCCCTTTCGCCTCGTCTGTGCGGAAAGGCAATTTGTTCGCGACCCAGTTTCATCCGGAGAAAAGTCAGCACACCGGCTTACAGCTGCTGAAGAACTTTCTCCAGTAGCCCAGCAGGCACCCAGCTCATCAGCCGTGGGAGACTTCCAAGCTCAGAGTTGCACAAAAAAAACTCCTTTCCCGCAAAAGCAGGAAAGGAGTGAAAAAACCGTTACGCCAAACTCACTCAGCTGAAGATGGATGTAATGGGCGTGCCCAGGTCCTTGTCAGCACCACCCAGACGGAATGGCCGCCCGCTGGGTGAGTAGATAACCTGCGAGTGATCGAGCCCGAGAGCATAGCCGATGGTCGCGTTGAGATCTTGAAGGGTGACCGGATTCTCGTCTGGACGGTTTCCGTTTTTGTCGGACTTTCCATACTTGATTCCACCCTGCACCCCGCCACCCGAGATGACCGCACTGAAGCAGGCCGGGTGGTGATCCCGCCCGCTGTTGTGCTCGGCCACGATATTGGGCGAACGTCCAAATTCAGTCGCAATCACCACAATTGTACTATCGAGCAAGCCCTTGGCCTCCAAGTCCTTCATGAGAGCCGAGTACCCTCTATCGAGCACGGCCGCACGGGCTTCCACGGCGGTGAAGTTGTCATAGTGAGTGTCCCAGCCGCCCAAGGTCACCTCCACGAAACGCACCCCGGACTCCACCAAACGACGAGCTAACAAACACCCCTGACCGAAGTTGTCGGTTCCATACTTGGCGCGAGTATTGCCAGGCTCTTGATTGATGTCGAAGGCCTTCAAGTCCGCACTATTCATCAGCTTGACCGCCTCGTCGTAGAGGCTTTCATAGGCTTTGACCTGTGGGACGTTATACTTCTCGTGGAATTTTTTGTTGAGAGCATCCGCTATCGCCAAGCGCTTGTCGAAATCCTCGGCACTCACCGAGTGAGCCCGCTTGGAATCCTTGAGCCCCTCATTTGCCCGTCCAAGAGGAACTCCGGCGAACTCGGCCCCCATGAAACCTGAGGAAGCATTCTTGGGATTTCCACCGACCGAAACAAAGCCGGGCAGAGTCTCGTTCTTGCGCCCCTTGAGCCGGACGACCCAGGAACCGATTGAGGGGTGCGTGATGGTGCCCCGCTGGGAGTAACTGCTGTGAAGCATGTATTGCCCCTGCTCGTGAGCTCCCTGCGTGGAGGTCATTGAGTTGATCACACACATCTTATCCGCAACCTCGGCAGTCTTGGGCAAATACTGCGAAAGCTGAAAATCACCGGCGGTAGAGATCCCTTCCACGGGACCCTGCACGTCTCTACCAGGCTTCAAGTCGAAGGTGTCCAAGTGGCTCATGCCTCCTGCCATATTCAGGAAAATGACATGCTCCGCAGCCTTTCGCCCCCCTTTGACCGATTGAGCAAAGGCAGGCGTGGCCAGGGTCGCGCCTAACATCGGAGCCACGGTCACTCCCAAGTAAGAGCGAGCGGCATTGATCATAAACTGGCGGCGACCCAATTCGTCGGCCTTATTAAATTCGTTGTTTTTCATGGGTTGGTCTTCCTTTTTTAAATTTGATTACTGAATGAATAAAAACTCGTGCGTCGACAGGAGTGCCGAGGCCAAATTGCGATAACTTCCGTCGGTTCCGTCGATGACATCGCGCATCAGCAACTTCATCTCATCATCCGATGGCGGACGACCCAGAACGGCGTAGTAGAGATAGCGGACCTTATCGCGGTCACTGCTTCCTGCTTCGAGGGCCTTGTAGAGAGCGGAATTGTCATTGCTGACAACCATCTTCTCGACATGCCCATTCATCAGGGAAAGAACTTGGGCCATGTTGGCTTCGTTAGTCGCCGAGTCCAACAGGATGCGGTCCGATTGCCCGAACTGGCGCAAGAAGTGGCCCTCGGGGGCTGGCGAAGCCAATTCGGAGGCTCGGGCCATACCGTTGGCAGGTCCCGGGCGACCAGCTCTGGCCATCATATCCATGGACTCCATCTTCTTGTCCTTTTTGCCGCTGCCATACTTCATATTCTTCAGCAGCTCGTTGACATATTGGCGGTATTCACCGGCCGACTTGATGGCGAGAAGCTCCTCGGCCAACTCAGCCATGGTTTTTTCTCCGCCCAATACATTTTTGCCATTGTAATAGATTCCGTTTCCAAATTTACGCTTGGGCAGGGCGTCGGGATTGCCTTTCACCAAAGTCACCATTGAGTCCCAGACCTGCTCTGCAGTCATGCGCTCGAGCTGACGCCCGTTGAAGGACTGGGGAACACCTGCATCAAAGGCTTGAGAATTGGCGGCAAACTGGAAGGTCCGGGTCAAAAGAAGCACGTTCTGAAACGCCTTCACGTCATATTCAAGGGTCTGCATCAGCTTGACGAGGTCTTTCACCAAAGCTGGAGCGACTGTATCCTCGGGCTCCTTATACTCATCGACAGGTTCCCAAATCCCCCGCCCCATTACCCGCTGCCACATCCGATTGACGATAGTGGCATTGAAGCGTGGATTATCGGTTGATGAAATCCACTCCGCAAAAGTCGCGCGTGAGTCTCCCGCGTCTTTGCGATCCGAGGTGCGCTTGCGGTCGCCGAAGGGAGTCTTGCCTCCGATCATCTCGCCCGGGTCACCATCGCGATACTGATAATCATTTGGCAATTTGATGCGGCCATTTCCGCCTCCGCCCAAGGTTGCGTAGTGGATGTTGTCACCCAACCAACGCATCAACTCCCCAAACTCACTGCGCTCCTCCTTCGCATCTCTCACCTCGCGCCAAACCTGATCCCAAGGTCCACGATTGATTTCCCGCTGACCGGAAACAAATGCGGCCAAGTGGTAGAAGTCCATGCGCTCATACTCTCCAAACGGATCATCGTGACACTGCGCACACTCCATCCGCGTGCCGGTGAAAATCCGCATTGTGTTCGACAAATTGTCCAGCTCCATGCCCTTGTCGCGCACGAAATAACCGACTGCACCATTGCCCTCGCTCCACAAGGCCCCCTTCGAGGCAAGCAGCTCACGGGTCATGACGTCCCAAGGCTTGTTCTCCGCGACTGAACTATGAACGAATTCCAGATACGGAGCCGCGTCACCACGGTCGAAATTGTCTTGGGCACGCAAGATATCCAAAACCCAGTTGGTCATGTGGCTGCGATATCCATCGGAACCCATCAAATAAGTCACCAAAGCTTCGCGCTTGTCCGAATCCTCAATCTCTAGAAAAGCGCGGGCCTCTTCCAAATTTGGAATGCGGCCTGCTGCCACGAGAAAACTACGGCGCAGAAATGTTGGATCATCCACCACATCAGGAACCGGGAGCTTCTTCGTCTTATAGAGAGAGGCAACATGACGATCGACCATCAAGGCCGACTTCTTGAGAAACTCAGGATCGTCCTTGGGTGCGAGTGGTTTCTGAGCCAGCAGCTGCCCCGGCAAGAGGGCTATCGCCGCGAGGCTACTCATGAGCATGGATTTGTTCATCATTTGAATATTACGAATTACGTTGCTTTAAATTAGAGTCTTTTTCTCGAATTGCCGAGAATTCTTTAATTTCGCGCGGGCGGAAGGCCTTGGTTGACGAATTAAGTTAATAGACTGCCGACTAAGGATTTGTCGGTTTCTTCCGATTAGACAAAATTTTCGTTCGAAATTGGGCGAAGCCTCCGTTTAGGCTCTTGCAAATATGAACCGTCGCCACTTCCTCACAACCGCAGCAGCCGCTTCTCTGACTCCCTCTCTTTTTGGACAAAACGCCAAGAAGCCGCTTTTCGAAATCTCTCTCGCCCAATGGTCCAACCATCGCGCGCTGAAGGCTGGCAAGTTGACCAACCTCGATTGGCCCAAATACACGAAAGAAACCTACGGCATCAATGCGCTGGAGTACGTGAACCAGTTCTTCAAAGACAAAGCCGAAGACGCGGCCTACCTCGCCGACCTCAATCAAAGGGTCAATGACCTCGGGATGACAAATGTGCTCATCATGATCGATGGCGAGGGCAGCATCGGAGCCAAAACCGAAGAAGGTCGCAACAAGACTGTCGACAAGCACAAGCGCTGGGTCACCGCAGCCAAGACCCTTGGCTGTCATTCGATTCGGGTCAACGCCTACGGCGACGGCTCTCCGGAGGAAGCGGCCAAGCAAGTGACCGACGGCTTGCACAAACTCTCCACCTTCGCCGCGGATCACGACATCAACATCATCGTCGAAAACCACGGGGGAAATTCTTCCAACGGCAAGTGGCTCTCCGATGTTCTTACCGCAGTGAACCTCCCGAATTGCGGCTCCCTTCCTGACTTTGGCAACTTCCACGAATACGACCGCTATCAGGGTATCCGCGACCTGATGCCTTTCGCAAAAGGAGTCTCGGCAAAATCTCGCGAGTTCGACAGCGCGGGCAACGAAGTGCAAACTGACTTCAAGAAAGCAATGGAACTCGTGCTCAAGGCCAACTACCACGGCTACGTTGGCGTTGAATATGAAGGCAAGAAGCACAGCGAAGACGAAGGCGTCATGCTGACCAAGGCCCTCTTGGAAAAAGTGCGCAAGGAACTCGCATAGCCTCGCCCAAGTATGCCAATTCTCGCCCAGCAGAGCATTCGACAAGGTGAATGCTCCTGCTGCGGCAATCACACCTACACGTCAACCGGCACTGCGGTTCTCGCCGACCAATCGGAAGCGCTCTACATCGCCCGTTGGACCGAAAACGGCCCCCGGCATGGAATGGCGTTTCTCATTGTGCTCCCCGGGTCAGAGGCTTTCGTCAGTGTTCTTTACAAATTCGAAGTCGAATCCTTCATGGTCGTCAGTGAGGCCGACTACGATTGGAAACTGGAGAAAGGCCAACGTGTTTTTGCTCGCGAAGAGGTCATAGCCACTCCGCTGGCTGCGCGGGTTTTCGCCTTTTTAGACGAAATTTGGCTCCATGACCCTGCGGTCTTCAGCTTTCACAGTAAACACTAGTCTATAGCCTACCCAACCTCCTCGAGGGTTGGATAATCCGTGTAGCCATCCGGGCCTTCGCTATAGAAAAGCTCCTCTCTCGGCTCATTCAATGCCGCCCCACTAACAAACCTCTGAACCAAATCAGGATTGGCAATGAAAAGTCGTCCCCAGGAAGCGGCATCCGCTTGTCCGCTCTCAAGAAGTTGGCTAGCGACCTCCATACTCAGTTCTTGGTTAACGATGAAAGGCCCGCCAAAGAGCTCCTTGAGCTCCCCTCCCAATCGGGAGTCTTCGATGGGCTCGCGGGCGAAGATGAAGGCGATTTTCCTTTGCTTCATTTCCTCCGCGAGATAGCGAAATTCCCGTTCTCCTTCCTTGGATGGAGAGAGATGCAGCCCCACTCGCTCCGGCCCCCAAACCGAAATCGCGGCATCCACTGCCTCGCACATCAGACGGGCTCGGTTCTCGACCGAGCCTCCATAATCGTCCGTACGATGATTCGAGCTTTCCAACAGAAACTGCTGCAGCAGATACCCGTTGGCGCCATGTAGTTCCACCCCATCAAAGCCAGCTCTCTTGGCGTTTTCAGCACCTTTGCGATAGGCCTCAATCACTTCCGCAATCTCTTCCAGCTCCAGGGCCCGCGGGGTCTCGAACTTCTTCTTCGGTCGCACCAGGCTGACATGTCCCTCCGGGGCAATCGCACTCGGGGCAACCGGCAAACGGCCGTCGAGGTAAAGAGGGTCGGAAATCCGGCCCACATGCCACAACTGCAGGACAATCCTGCCACCAGCAGCATGCACCGCATCAGTGACGAGCTTCCACCCCTCCACCTGTGCCTCCGACCAAATGCCGGGGGTATTGGGATAGCCGACCCCCATGGGACAGATCGAAGTGGCTTCCGAAAGAATCAACCCAGCCCCGGATCGCTGAGAATAGTATTCCGCCATCATCGCATTGGGGACCCGCCCCTCGCTCGCCCTGCAACGCGTGAGCGGAGCCATCACAATTCGATTTGGCAACTCGAGTGCGCCCATTTTCACAGGCTCGAACAACATGGTAGGCGTAAAATGATTCACAACGTTTCAGTCCGCCGAGCGGAGTCGAAAACTCGAACCTTTCTGGAGAAAGGCCAGCGATTTTTTCATAAAACCTGACCGAGCCCTAGAAATCGCAGTTTCCCGGCGTGCGGGGGAAAGGAATGACGTCACGGATATTGCCCACGCCCGTTACAAACATGATCAAGCGCTCAAAGCCCAAGCCGAAACCTGCGTGAGGAACGCTTCCGAACTTCCGCAGCTCCAAGTACCAATCATACCCCTCGCTCAGGCCCTCCTCGTCCATCTTGGCCTTCAGTCGGTCATAGCGTTCCTCCCGCTGACTGCCTCCGATCAGCTCGCCAATGCCGGGGACCAATAGGTCCATCGCCGCAACGGTCCGATCATCGTCATTCTGACGCATATAGAACGGCTTGATGGTCTTGGGATAATTGAAAACCGTAACTGGTGCCTTGAAATGCTTTTCGGTCAAATAGCGCTCGTGCTCGCTCTGCAGATTCTCTCCCCAAGCAACCGGATATTGGAAAGTGGCGCCACTCTTCTCGAGGATTTCCACCGCATCAGTGTAGGACACCCTGACGAAAGGCTGTTCCAGGACCTGTTGCAAGCGCTCCCGCAAACCTTTGTCCACAAAGTTGGCAAACAATGCAAAGTCCTCAGGCATTTCCTCCACCACCTCGCGCACCATGGCTCTGACGAAGTCTTCCGCCAGCTCCATGTCCCCTTCCAAATCGCAAAATGCGATTTCAGGCTCAATCATCCAAAACTCGGCCGCGTGACGCGAGGTGTTCGAATTCTCGGCGCGGAAAGTCGGGCCGAAGGTATAGATGTTAGAGAGCGCGCAAGCGAAGGTCTCCCCTTCCAACTGACCGCTCACGGTCAAGTAGGCAGCCTTTTCGAAAAAGTCATCCTCGGGCTTCCCTCCCCCCTTCATAGGGTCATGAGTGGTGACTCGAAACATCTCGCCGGCTCCTTCACAATCGCTGGCTGTTAGAATTGGAGTGTGCACGTTCACAAAATCCCGCTCCGCGAAAAAGCGATGCACTGCCTGGGTCAGCTGGCTCCGAACACGGAAAATCGCTCCGTAGAGATTCGCGCGGGGACGCAAGTGAGCAATCTCGCGCATGAATTCTGCCGAGTGCCGTTTCTTCTGGAGAGGATAGTCCTCGGGAGCCTCACCTACTAGAGTGATCGTAGTTGCCCGCATTTCCCAAGTCTGTCCTTTGGCCGGGGAAGCCACCAGTTCACCGACCAGGCTGACCGAGCTGCCGGTCAACATCCGCTTAAGGTCCTCCGAGCCCGGAATGCCCTCATCCACGACCACCTGCAAACTGCCCAAACAGGACCCATCATTCACCTCCAAAAAGGAAAACCCCTTGGCATCGCGCCGGGTGCGCACCCAGCCCGCTACCGAGACGTTCTCCCTCTCGCTCTCACTCGCCAAAACCCGCCGAATCAACTCACGCTTCATGACGTTCTTTTCGCGCACCATGCCACTAAACTCAAGCCCTGCGTCTTCTCATGGAGCACTTTCCAACGCCATTTTTCTGCATTGTAAAAGCCCCACGGATGATTGCCTCTTGGTATACGCTGAAGATTTTTACCCACAGCAACCTTCCCTGCTCTCTCCTCTAAAAAGTCGACACGGAAGAGCCTACCAACCTCCCCCACCCACGCGCCACTCTTCCATCATCTCATCGGGACAATCTTCCAGGAAGCGCGAGGGGCGCTGGATGACATCCCCAGTATAGCTCCGCGGATTGATCTGGGGATAGATGAGGTAAAGTTCATCCTTCGCGCGAGTGATGGCCACGTAGAAGAGCCGACGCTCCTCCTCCATCTGCCCCTCATCACCGGACTCGATGATTCGACCGTTTGGAAACATTCCATCCGTGAGCCAAATCACAAAGACGACTTTATACTCCAATCCCTTGGCCTGATGAATGGAGGACAAGGTGATTTGCTCGGGGTCGATCTCTTCTTTCTTTCCTGTCGGTTCTCCATCGACCGATCCCATGAGAGAAAGTTGAGCCAGGAACTCTTCGATATCATCAAAAGTCTCGGCGTAGCTCATCAATTGCTCCACATCCGCCCGGCGGTTATCGTAATTTTCAAAATTGGCCTGCAAGACCTCATCGTAGATTCCCTCCAGAATGGAATAGATCATTTCGGACGGACGGGCGAAGTCGCCGTTGTTGACAAGCTCATCCAGGACATACGCCAACTGTTCCCAATGGCTTGCCGCTTTCTTCGGCACCGAGAATTCCAGCAGCTTGTCAGAAAACTTCTCCGGCGGCTTCTCCATTTCACCCCATCCGGTCTTACGCCAGGCGGCCCACAGCTTGTCAGCCCCTTTCGCCCCCACTCCGGGGAGCATTAGGGCCATACGCTTGAAGCTAACCTCATCCTTACGATTGACGACGAGCCTAATGAAGGCCGCCACATCCTTGATATGCGCTTGTTCAAAGAAGCGCAGCCCGCTGGTGACCTGAAACGGGATTCCCCGGTTGGTGAGCTCCATTTGAACCTCGAGACTCTGATGGTGCGCCCGATAGAGAACTGCCATTTCCTCCAACTCCACCCCCTCATCGCGAAGCTCGAGAATCCGCTGGGCCACAAACTGGGCCTGGGTTGTCGGGTCTTCCACCGGAACAAGAGCCGGAGGTGCCGAACCAGCTTCGCGGGAAGAGCGCAGAGTTTTGTGAAACTGACGCGTATTCGCTCGAATAGCGCTGTTGGAAAGGTCGAGAATCTCGGGGACACTGCGATAATTGGTCTCGATTTTGAAGACCTTGGCTCCCTCGAAACGGTCGGGAAAGCCGAGAATATTTTCCATATCGGCACCCCGCCATGAATAGATCGACTGGGCATCGTCTCCGACGACCATGAGACTCTTGTGTCGTTCCACCAACAATTCGATAAGCGCGCTTTGCACGTGGTTGGTATCTTGAAACTCATCGACCAGGACGTAGCGAAACCGCTTCTGATAGAGGTGCCGCAACTCTTCGTTCTTTTGCAAAAGCTCAAGAGTCAGAACTAACAGGTCATCGAAATCCATCGAGTTGACTTCGTGCTTCTTCTCCGCGTATCTCTGCTCTACGCGCGCAATTTCCTCGCCCCACTCTTCGAAGTAGGGATAGCGAATTTCGATAATTTCTTCGAGAGTCTCTCCCGTGTTGCGCATCATGGAGAACATGCTGGCCAGCACGTCAGCCTTGGGAAAACGCCGGGTCTTGGTATCGATCTCGCATTCCGCAACCACGGTATTCATCAAGGACTTCTGGTCATCACGATCGAGAATGGAAAATGACCGGGTGAACCCGATTTCATCCGCATGACGACGCAAAATACGGTTGCCGATCGAGTGGAAGGTCCCGCCCCAGAGGGTCGAAAGATCCTGAGGAACCAGTTCCTTAACCCGCTCCAGCATTTCGCGAGAAGCCTTGTTGGTAAAGGTGAGCAGGAGGATGTCCTTGGGGTCGACTCCTTGGTCCAACAGATAGGCCACCCGGTAGGTCAGTGTCCGGGTCTTTCCCGAGCCTGCTCCCGCAATGACTAGCGCCGCCCCAGGCGGCGAGGTCACTGCCGCATATTGCTCCTCGTTCAGAGCGGCCTTGTAGTCGATCCCCGAAGTCCCCTTTCGCTCCGGCTGCTGCAGTTGATAATCGCGCGCCATTACTCCGCTTCCTCCGCCTCGTCCAAGCTTGCGCCCTCGTCTACCCGCTTGGCAAAATCCTGGAAGCTCGCGAGCTCCTTTTTAACCACTGGAAGAAGGAAATAGAGGCCAATCAAATTGGGCATCACCATCGCAAAATACATGGCATCGGACAGCTTCAAAACGTTCTGCAGCGAAGCGCCCGCACCAAGAACGACGCAGATGCAGAAGATGATTTTATAGATCAGGATGGCAATCTTGTTACTCCCCGAGAGGTAGTCGATGGCTTGTTCGCCATAATAAGACCAAGAGATCATGGTGGAAAAAGCAAAGAGCACCACTGCAATAGTGAGCACATAAGGGAACCAGGAAATCACCGAGCCAAACGAACGTGAGGTCAGCCAAATTCCGCCCGACCAACCCGTACGGTCAACCAGCGAGTCCAATGCGATAAAGCCGGTTTCCGTACCCTCCTGAGTGTGAACAGGAACCCACTCTTCTCCGGCTTTCTTCACTTCCGCAATACTTTTGTCGACCTTCACCAGATCGCTCGCTTCCAGAGTCTTCACCACCTCGGAAGAGGCATCGGGCGCGGAGTAGATCGTCGCTTCCCCGGCCAAACTTGCATCCACTTTCCAAACTCCAGTTACCACAATGACCAACGCGGTCATGAGGCAAATCACCACAGTGTCGATAAAGGGTTCCAAAAGCGCTACCACCCCTTCACTCGCGGGCTTGCGGGTTTTGACGGGAGCATGGGCAATCGCCGCAGAACCGAGGCCGGCCTCGTTGGAGAAAACCCCTCGTTTGATCCCTTGAATCAAACCTCCGATGAAACCGCCAATCCCTGCTTCTGGAGAAAATGCTTCGCTCACGATGGTCCCCAAGGCCGCTGGAATCTGACCCGCATAACCAAACAAAACCACGATACAGGCGATCACATAAATAATGGTCATGAACGGAACCAAAAAGGCCGTGACCCGGGCAATCGATACGATACCTCCAAGAATGACCGCACCCACTGCAATAGCGACAATCACACCCAACTTCCACTCACCCCCGCCACTGAAAACACCAAATGTTTCGGTCACCTGTTGAGCCGATTGGTTCATCTGGAACATGTTGCCTGCGCCCAAAGCGCCCCCCACACAGGCAATGGCGAAGAAGATGGCCAAGCCCTTTCCTAAACCGGCAAAACCCCGTTCCTTCAGTCCCTCCTGAAGATAGCGCATTCCACCCCCATGGACCTTTCCTTCGGAGTCGATTTTACGATAGCGCACCCCAAGGGTGCACTCGGTGAACTTTGAGCTCATCCCTAGGAAACCCATTACCACCATCCAGAATACCGCGCCCGGCCCCCCAATTCCGATCGCAACCGCCACACCGGCGATATTCCCCAAGCCAACGGTAGCAGAAAGCGCGGTGGCGAGCGCCTGGAAGTGAGTGATCTGCCCCGGGTCGTCGTCCTTGGAATACTTCCCCTTCACCGTCCGAACCGCAAGACCGAAGGCTCTCAAGTTGATAAACTTGAAATAGATTGTCAGAAAAATAGCTGTCACCGCCAGCAGGATCAGGACAATTGGAGCACTGTTGCCATTGCCCAGCGGAATCGAGTAGAAGACAATCTTATCAGCGGTGGTCGCAATTGGCTCCAGAAAGCCATCCATCTTTTCACTGACTGATTCGGCGCTCGCGGAGACCGCCGAAAGAAACAGAAATAGGAAACCAAATAATCCTTTATGAAACATGGCAAAACCCTGTCCCGCTCGGCAAGAGGCCACAAGTCGGAAAATCGGCATAGCGAGTAAGATTTGCCGTTTCTGCGCCCTCCTCTCCAAGCAATCGCTCTGTTTGGACCTCATCGGTCTCACGGCAGGCCACTATTTGCCTATTCACCACCCACGAATCAGACCAAGAAACTCAAACTTCGACACGCGCCATACCCCATAAAAAACTCCCTGAAATTCGAGACGCTTGCTCGAAATCCAGGGAGTGATAAATCAATTCGCTCCGAGAAAATTAGACCGCCGCCTTGGGCTCCTTCTTCTTTTTCTTGGGCTTGAAGGTGAGTTCCTTGGCGTCCTTAACGAGGGAAACCTCGATGAAATCTCCATTCTTGACGTCCCCACGCAGAAGGGCCTCTGCCAGAGGATCTTCGAGATACCGTTCCACGGCACGACGCATTGGGCGCGCTCCGTATTCGGTATCATAACCTTTCTCAATCAGGAAGTCGCGGGCATCGCTGGCGATCTCAATCTCCATTTCGCGTTCCTTGAGACGGGCCTCAAGCTTGGAGACTTCCAAATCGACAATCTGGCTGAGCACCGGTTTTTCCAGAGTGTGGAAAACCACCTGCTCATCAAGACGGTTGAGGAATTCAGGCCGGAAGTGCTTCTTCGACTCTTCCAGAATCTTAGCCTTCATCTCGTCAAAGCCACCATCTTCCGCAGTCATGGCATTGAAACCCAATGAAGTCTGCTTCTTGATCGTGCTCGCGCCGACATTGGAAGTCAGAATGATAATGGTATTTCGGAAGTCAATTTTGCGTCCCTGGCTGTCGGTCAAAGTGCCTTCTTCGAGAATCTGGAGCAAAAGATTCATCACGTCAGGATGAGCCTTCTCAACCTCGTCAAAAAGAACCACGGAGTAAGGCTTGCGTCGAACTGCTTCGGACAACTGGCCTCCTTCTTCGTGACCGACGTAGCCGGGAGGCGAGCCGATTAGGCGGCTGGAGGTGAATTTTTCCATGTATTCCGACATGTCCAACTGGATGAGAGCATCCGCATCACCGAACATGAATTCAGCCAAGTTGCGGGCCAAATAGGTTTTACCCACCCCAGTTGGGCCCAGGAACAAGAACGAACCGATGGGACGCTTGGGATCCTTGAGGTCGGCCCGAGAGCGACGAAGCGCCTTCGAGATAGCCTCCACTGCGGGGTCCTGACCAATGACTTGCTCGCGAAGTTCTTCCTCCATTTTCAGGAGCTTGCCCGCTTCGGCCTTCTCCATTCGCTGCAAAGGAACTCCAGTCCACTTCGAGACCACAGCCATTACGTCATCCTCGTCAACGTCCACGACCTTTTCCTCGGAGTCGGCTTTCCAGTTCTCGATGGTGTCTTCCAGATCCTTCTTCGCAGCTTTCTCCTCGTCGCGGAGAGCGGCCGCCTTTTCAAAGTCCTGTTCTGCAATGGCCTCGGTTTTGCTTTTGAGAATTTCCTCAATTGCCTTCTCCATGTCCTTGATGGCTGGAGGACGGGTCATGGTGCTGATGCGGGCTTTCGCACCCGCTTCATCCACGATGTCGATGGCTTTATCCGGCAGGTAACGGTCGGTCAAATAACGCGCACTCAGCTTCACCGCGCCTTCGATGGCATCCTCGGTGTAGTGCACCTTGTGATGGGACTCATACTTCTCCTGCAAGCCTTTCAGAATCGCAACCGCATCTTCAGCGGAAGGCTCTTCAACCTTCACCTTCTGGAAGCGGCGCTCCAGAGCGGCATCCTTCTCAATAAATTTGCGGAACTCGTTCAAAGTAGTCGCCCCAACACACTGCAACTCCCCGCGACTCAGGGCGGGCTTGATAATGTTGGAAGCGTCCATCGCTCCTTCCGCCGAGCCTGCTCCCACGATGGTGTGAAGTTCGTCAATAAAGAGAATCACGTTCCCCACTTTACGAATCTCATCCATGACAGCCTTGATTCGCTCTTCGAACTGCCCACGGTACTTCGTGCCCGCAACCATCAGGGCGAGGTCGAGAGTGATGACCTTTTTCTCGCGCAAGATTTCAGGGACATTTCCAGACGAAATCTCCTGTGCCAAACCTTCTACGATCGCGGTCTTCCCGACCCCGGCCTCACCGACCAAGACCGGATTGTTCTTGGTGCGGCGGCAAAGAATTTGGATCACGCGCTCGATCTCCGAAGCCCGTCCAATTACAGGATCCAACTTTCCCTCGCGGGCGTATTTGGTCAGATCGCGGCCGAAAGCCCGCAAGGCCGGAGTCTTGCTCTTTCCTTCGCCGTCCTCTTCATCCTCATCGTCGTCGTCATCTGCATCGGAATCAAATTCCTCAAAAAGATCATCGTCATCGGGAGCGAAATTGGGGTCAATTTCCGCCAAAATCTCGTTCCGGGTGCTCTGGATATCGACTTCCAAACGCTGCAATACTCGGGCCGCAATGCCCTCCCCTTCGCGCAGCAAGCCAAGCAGCAAGTGCTCGGTGCCCACGTAGGAATGATTCAGGGATTTCGCTTCTTTGTTGGCTAAGGCGAGCACTTTCTTAACGCGTGGTGTATACGCCACGCTTCCAGTAATCTTGGTGTCGGGGCCAGTGCCCACTTCCTTTTCCACCTCCATACGGACGGTGTCGAGGTCAAGGCCCAGGCGCTCCAACACGCTGACGGCCACCCCTTGTCCAAGTTTGATGAGCCCTAGCAAAAGGTGCTCAGTTCCCACGTAATTGTGGTTGAATCGGTCCGCCTCTTTGCGGGCCAAGGCCAGCACTTGCTGGGCTCTGGGAGTGAAGTTATTCATCTTTGTTTTCAGCGGAATCTTTCCGCTCTTTTAGTGTTGAAGGATTTATAGCAGGGGGTTCGAGAGTTTGCAACCGACCCCGGATGATTTCTGAGCGAATGGAGTCCCGGGATTCGGCGTCCAGCTTCTTGCCGGTATGGAGTTGGAGGTGCGCAGGTTGGATATCCATCAAAAGCAGATCGCAGACCCGCCGTAGCCCTTTTTCAAAAAACCCAAGTTCCGCCCCCAACCGTAGCAGGGACAAAAGGTTAAGCGCCTCCTTCGAAGCGATGATGTGAGAGTATTTCAGCACGCCATAGGCTCTCCCCACCTGATCAAGAATCATCTGGGGGTCGTTCTCCATCAGACGCTGACGCGCATTCAGTTCGTGGGTTTCAACGTCGCGAATGACACGTTCCAAACGACTGATAATTTCTCCCTCCGACTCTCCCAGGGTCGACTGATTGGAGACCTGAAAAAGATTACCCAAGGATTCCGTGCCTTCGCCATAAAAGCCACGAACCGCCAGGCGCAATCGGGCCACCCCTTGCAGAACCGGGCCGACCTCGTCCGACAGGACCAAGCCCGGGAGATGCAGCATCGCAGAGGCCCGCATCCCCGTCCCGACGTTGGTGGGACAAGCGGTTAAATACCCCAGACGCCCATCGAAGGCGAAGGGAACCTTGCGAGAAAGTTCCGTCTCCAAATTCGAGAGCTTTTCAAAAGCCTTCGTGAGACTCAACCCCGCCCGAATGGATTGCATCCGGAGATGGTCCTCTTCGTTCAACATCAGGCTGAAGGTCTGCTTGCGGTTCACAATCGCCGCGCTGCCCTCGCTTCGCGCCGCCTGCTCCCGACTGATCAAATGGCGCTCCACAAGAACCTGCTTTTGAACCGAGCTCAAATCTTCCAACCCATGGGAAAAAGCCCCTTTCATTCCGGGCAAGGCCTCAACTTCTCCCCTCACTCTCTCCAAAACGGCAACCCGCTCCTCCTTCTTAGCCCAGCCGGGAAACGGCTCTCCGGCAATATTCCGCGCCAGACGGACCCGGCTGGTCAAAACCACCGAGTTCGACTCGTCATCATTCGCCATCCAATCGGCGGGATTCTTTAATAAAGTAGAAAAACGCATCATGGTGCAGAGTCTCCATTTTCAGCGGAAGCTTCCGAACTCGTCGGAACCGATTCCAAAGTCTGGGACAGCTGTCGAATCTCGTCGCGAATCCGGGCAGCCTCTTCGTAATTCTCGGCAGCCACGGCTTCAGCCAAACGCTCTTCACATTCAGCCAGAAGACGCTCGGAAAAAGCATCTCCAGTGAAGCCCTCGGGGTGCTTGCCTAGATGGCGTAGACCCCGGTGCATCGGACCCAAGCGGGCTAAAATATCGTCGGAAAAGGTCAAATAGCACTGACTGCAGCCCAATCGCCCGGTTTGCTGAAACTTGCTTCGCGTGAAGCCGCACCCGGGACACTGGTCACCATTGTCGCTTCCTTTTGTCTCATCTGACCCCGCGCTCAAGACCGAATCAGCGAGCCCAAAACCAGACAGATCCATGATTCCCTCCGCGGCAGCACAGCTTTCGCAGAACGACATCTTGTTCATCTGGCCGTTTTCCAACTGTGTGAAATGCACAGTGGCTTTCTCTTGGCAGTTTTGGCACTTCATCTCTTCCTTTAGCTTAGCCCTGCCACGCAGGATTTCGAAAAGAAAATCCGCGCCATCTGCGGAACAAGTTTTCGACTTTGCTCAAAACGGAGTTCCCGTCGACTGAGTCAGAGCCTTGAAAGCGGTGATCAGCTGCCGGGTAACTGGCCCGGGCTTGCCGTCGCCAATCTCCCTTTCATCCAGCTTGGTAGCAGGAATCACCTCAGCGGCCGTCCCCGTTAGGAAACATTCGTCCGCAGTGAAGATATCGTATCGAGTCAGCGTTTTCTCTTCAATCGACAACCCTGCCTCTTCACAGAGTTCGAAGATGACCTGACGGGTGATCCCGTCCAAAGAGCCATCACTCACCGGAGGGGTCAGCACCTTCCCGTTCTTCACCAAAAAGAGGTTGTCCCCGGTGCATTCCGCAACGTAGCCATGCTCGTTGAGCATCAAGCCCTCCACGCAACCCGCCTTGATGGCCTCGGCCTTTGCCATGACATTGTTCAGATAATTCAAAGACTTCACCTGTGGACTCAAAGAACCAGGGGTGGGCCGACGGGTTCCGCAGGTAATCAACTCCAAACCATTTTCGTAATGCTCTGCAGGATACAGACTGATGGTGGAGGCAATGATGAACATCGAGGGAGTATCGCAGAGGTAGGGATTCAGCCCCAATCCCCCCACTCCACGCGTAATGACCAAACGGACGTAGCCATCCTGCAGCTTGTTTGCCCGAATCGCGTCGCAAACGGCCGCATTCACCTCATCCTCGGTCCAAGGGAGCTTCAACAGAATCGCTTTGGCAGAAAGGAAAAGACGCTTGGTGTGTTCCTCCAAACGAAAGACCCGACCATTGTAAAAACGAATTCCTTCGAAAATCCCGTCTCCATACAACAGGCCGTGATCAAAAACTGAGACTTTCGCCTCTGCCTCCGGGACAATCTTCCCGTCCAACCAAATCATTCTTTCCATGTGGCGGAAAAGTGACCAGAGGAAGCGCCGTTGAAAAGACTGAAATCCGGCTGCACCCCAGGAAATTCTCCCCGAGGCCAGTCAACTTCTCCAGCAAGTAACCGATTCGGCCTCTTCAATTTAACGGAGAAAACCAGAAGAACGCGTCCCATTCTCAGCGAGAGAGAATTCAGAATGGTCCAGGCTCCTCGCCCATCTCCGCGATAAGCTTTTCCTTCAGCTCCGGCGAAACCGTCTGATAAGGTGCGGTGAGAAATTCCGAAAAGGACTGCCGTCTATTGGAGTGGTCACTTCCCAGCCCCATCTCATCTCCCTTCTTGGAATGCATTCCCTTTGGCAACCGGGGATGGAATCCCCAAAGGACAGACTTCTCCTCCCGCTCGACCTCGATGAAGTAATCCACCGTGGTCAACTCATCTTCCTCCGACTGATACCAATACCTCACCTTTCTCTCGTCCAAGCCATACCTTGGCGCGCGAAAAGAACAACATCGAAAAGCAGAACATTAGAGGGTCCCTCCCCGCCAATGAGCCGAATCAAAGGTCAAGCAACATCCACCGATCATTGACCACTCCTTCCAGGAGATTCTCGATACAAAGATTCCAACTGACGAACCCCACGATATCCCCCTCCGGGGTTCGATGATCATGGGACGGAGCCAGTGGCGCACCGGTTTCAGCATCGTAGTTCTCGTGCATCGTGCCATACTTCTCAATATCATCGGCAAGCAGAGTCCCCTGCACGACGGCGAGCCATTCATTCTCGGCCTCGAACCCATAGTGATGAAGTGCAACAGAATAAAGATAATTGGCTATCGGCCACACCGGTCCCTGCCAGTTGGAAAAAGGAATGATAATATTCTCATTATTATAGTCCGGATCCGAACGAGAAAGAGAACGAAATCCAAAGGGCGACTTCATATGCTCTTCAGTGAGAAGATAGCGCTTAATCATTGCTCGTCCATCCTCCTCAGGGGCCAATTTGGCGAACAAAGGAACGAAGGACGAATAGCTCATCCGACGATAGAGCTGACCCGTCTCGCGATCGATATTGTAGAAAGCCTGGTCCTCCGGACACCAGAGTTTATCAAGAATTGCGGCACGCAATTGTTCTGCCGACTCCTTCCATTCGGCGGCCTCACTTTCCAAGCCCAGCGCTCCTGCAATAAGCGATTGCGCTTCGAGCTCACGAACCTGATAGGCACTGATATCACATGCCAGGTATGACCGGGGATCCTCGCCATCATAGTTCAGGGCAGGGTTGTTGTCGGCGCCGCTCTGCATCGCGTTCATCCAGAAATAGAGCCCCGATTCTTCATCACGTTGATTATGAATCCGATAATTCAAGACTCGGCAGAGCCCCTGGTATTGGTCCTTTAGCCAGGAAACGTCACCTCCCTCAGCTTTGCTGGCGATCCAGGCTCCTTGAGACAGAAATGGCTTCGCCGAAAACCGCCCCATAATCTCACGAGGCCCCTCGGGGGTAATACACCCCGACACGTGACCGTCATCTTCAACATGATCCAGAAAGTTGAGGACCCAATGCTTCAGCTTGTCGGCTTGCCCCTGGTGAGCAAAGTGACACCCCATAAAAAAGCCGTCCCAATCCCACATTTGCTGATAGAACCCGGAGGGAATGAGATATGGGTAGCTCAAGCACCCCGCCGGCTCCCTCACTACCCGCTTCTTGAGCGGCTCTAACAGGAGCGAAAATCTTTCCGCAATATCGCCAGCCGAGGGCGCGTTTCTCAATAACTCTTGCAGCGGAAGAGAGGTCATAAGCTCGCCATTCATAAACCAATTTCTATTCACCAACACCGCCCAAAGAAGCAGCTTGTTTGATTCCAAGAGACTTCTTTCCACAGGGTGAAAAGACAAATCTGATTTTAGGTGTTCATAAATTGAATACCGCAAAACCCCACTCTTCCTCGGATTGGGCTCTCGCGTGCTCTCTTCCATGCAAGGCTCGCGACAGAGTTGCCAGCATTCGCGCCCACATCAGGCCCAAAGGATTATTTAGCCAGAAATTGTACAATTCAATCACGCTTCGTTCCCCTCGACGAAGTGAAATTGGTATCCTACTTCTTGGCCGCGGCGTGCCGCCACATCTGTAAACGTTCTATGAAGACATTGCTCGCTCTCTTATTTTCCCTCTGCCAACTGACGGCCCAAAGCTCTCCGCAGGTGGACATCATCCCTTGGCCCCAAGAGGTGAAGATCAACTCCGGGGAATTCTCCCTGGAGTCCAATGCCCGCATTATCTTCACCGCGAAAGAGCTCGAACCTCTGGCCCAAGTTCTTTCCCAAGAACTTTTCCAAATCAGCTCCCAAACGCTCGCGGTTGCTGGAACGCCTCCGCAAAACGGAGATATCGTTCTACGATTGGATCCGACCCTTACGGGCGAGAAATACGTTTTGCAGGTCGACGACCAAGTCGTCATCACCGCAGGCAACTACAAAAGTCTCGCGCAAGCCTCGAGCAGTTTCCTCCAAGGCTTGAAGGAAAGCGGCAAGCGGTACTTCATCCCTAAACTCATTATCAGGGACCATCCTCACAGCAGCTATCGCTCACTCATGGTCGATGTAGCCAGGCAGCCCCACACCATCGACACCCTTTATCAGTGCGTAATGCTCTGCCGCCTTTACAAGGTTAACTTCCTGCAACTGCATCTAACCGACGATCAATCCTTCACCTTCGAGAGCAAGGCCTACCCCAAGCTGGCGACCCCAGGACGGCACTTTACCCAGGCTGAACTCAAGGAGCTTGTGGCTTTTGCCGACGCCCGAGGGGTTACCATTGTGCCGGAATTTGACGCCCCCGCCCACACTACCGCGATGCGGGTGGCCATGCCAGAGCTCTTTGGACGCCCCGGACTTTCGGTCATCCACCTTGGCAAAGAAGAAGTATACAAGGCCATGTTCACCATCGCGGATGAGATGATGGAGGTGTTTCAGAGCTCCCCCTACTTCCACATTGGGGCCGACGAGGCCTACTTTGGAGCTTTGGAAAAAGACGAACTCGCGATCGAGGCGATTAAGAACAAGGGCTACGACAACGTCCACGATCTCTTCCTCGAGTTCATCGTCCGCATGAATGAGCACATCAAGTCCAGGGGCAAGCAAACCGTTATGTGGGAGAGCTTTCACGGCACCGGAAGTCGCAAAGTCTCCATCCCAAAGGACATCATCGTGATGGCTTGGGAAACCCTCTATCAGCACCCCCAGTCCCTCTTGGACAACGGCTATACGATTCTCAATGTCTCTTGGAAACCCACCTACCTCACTCCCGGAAAGAGATGGAACCCGGAGTATATTTATGGCTGGAATATGTTTCGGTGGGAAAACCATTGGAAGGTGGCGCCCTCCTACACCCCTATTCAACTGGAAACCTATCCTAACAATCGCATCATCGGCGGCATGATGTGTTCTTGGGAGTCTCGCGACGAAATGCAGATTCCCGGGATTCGTCTTCGCCTCGCTCCCCTCTGCGAACGTTTCTGGACTCCCGACGGCAAGCTGCCCTACGAGCATTTTGCCAATCGATTCGAACACACCGATCAAGTCCTGCAAAAACTCATTCGCCCGCTCAACTTTCGGACTGAGGGCCTAACAGATCCCGACTACGTCGGCCCCTTCTACAACCGGGAAAATCACTTCGGCGACCAACTCACCCTGCGATTGGAGCCTCTGGTCCAAGACAGTGTGATTCACTACACCCTCGACGGCACCCCTCCCAGCATCGACTCCCCTCAATTCACCGAGCCTCTGGTCTTGAATGAAAGCCAGGTTGTTCGTGCTCAAGCCTTCGACTCCAGCGGCAAAAAACTGGGCTTCATTGCCACTCGGCCATTCGAGCTCCATCCGGTCCAGGGCGAAGTCGACGGCCTTCTCATGAATGTCCCTCACGACGAAGCTGGCCGTGGCGAGCACCGCACCCAGTTTGGAGACCAAGTCACCATTTCTCTCTCCACTCCTATTGAATCGGGCACCATTCGCTACACTCTGGATGGCTCGCAACCGAACGGAGATTCACCCGAATACCAGGGGCCCGTTACCCTCACCACTTCCGGGGTCATTAGCGCGCGATACTTTGCTCCAGACAAGCAAGCCAGAGGAGCAGTCTGGCGGCGGTCTTTTGTCCAGATCGACGCTGAAACCAACCTCACAACCAACAAACCTGTGAACGCCTCCAGCGCCGAACCCAATGGGAAAGCGAGCTATGCGGTCGATGGCATTGTTGACCGGGACTTTCATTGGGACGGGTCGGGCGGAGCTCCACAATGGATGCAGATCGATCTGGAAGCATCACAGGTCCTGAAACGCATTCAAGTCATCACCTACTGGGACGGCAATCGCCACTATCAATACAAGGTAGAACTCTCGTTGGATGGGGAAAATTGGAATGAAGTGGTGGACTTCAGCAAAAACACCGAGCCGGCTACCGACAAAGGTTTCACACACGAATTCGACCCACTGATCTCTCGCTATATCCGAGTCACGATGCTCCACAACAGCGCCAACCCCGGCCTTCATCTTGTCGAGGTGCGAGCCTACACCGAATGAGGATCGACTCCATCTACGGAAGCTCGAGTCCCTACTTCTTGGTCGGTGTAGCCAGCCGCCCATAGTAGGTTCCTGGATACTTCTCGGCAAACTTGACCAGGGCTTTGGCCACTCGCTCGCGAGAGCGTTCGTCGTCGGCACGAGCCGCCCGTTTCATAATCGACTGATAGTCTTTCAAGGCAGCCTCCTCATTACGAACCCAGGAACTGCTCGAATATTTGGATGCCAATTGACCCGCGGCCTGACCTTGAGCCGAACGGCCAAAGTCTTCCTCAATCTTACGTAAGGACAAATAGACCAAAAAACGATTCTCGTTGGACTCATCCTCAATCGCCTTTTCATAGCGAGCGATGGCAGAACCAAGTAACTCGGCGATACGCAGTCGAAAGCGACCGACGTCTTCCTTCAGATGAGACGCATTGGCCTGCTTGGACACGCTGTTCAGTGCGCTGAGAAACAATCCTTGCTCCGCGAGCTGAATCGCGGGCTGCAGCACCGGGTCCAAGGGAGGATCGAGGGTCATCAGAGGTTTAGCACCCTCGACCAATTCTTTTCTCAGTTTGTCACTCGCAAGGATAAACTCCTTGTTCGCTTCCTTGCCATAGAACATCCCCGCCTTATCTATCTTGCGGACTGAACCATCTGGCGCCACAGCCATAAAGTAATAGAGCTTATCATCTCCAGTGGCTTGACGATAATAGCTGGCGTTTTCATCCACGCCCACAATCCAACGCCCGGTATCCGTGCGTCTATCCAAGTAACCAAGCGCATCACTCAAACTGCCTCCATCAGTCTTGAGAGCAACAAGGGTCACCCGAGGATCGTCCCCGTAGGCCTTCTCCACCTGCTTAAAAAATTGACCCGACCATTTGTTACAGATCGGACACCAATCCTGAAAAAACACAACCACTACCGATTTACCATTGAGTGCCTCTAGGGAAGGACTCTCCTTTCCGGTATTCCAACTGATCGAATCAATGAAGGGAGGAGGTTGCGGAGCAGCGAAGGCAGAAAAGCTCACGAATAAAGAAAGCAAACCCGTTAGAACATTTGAAGAGCGCAGTTGAACCATAATGAATGCGATATAAGTTCAGATAATCGTTTGGGTCAACATTCATCGCTTTCCCGGACTCCCAGTTCTCGGCTTCGCTCGCTGCAATCTTTGAACCGCAACGGTTTGGCCTTGCAGTCGGCTATTTCGCATCCAGCATTCGGGCCATGAAGGTCGCTTTTTATGACGCCAAAGCCTATGACCGCGAAGCATTCGAAAAGGCCGTGGAGGGAACTGAACTGGAGCTTGTGTTCTACGATTTTCGGCTCTCGGAGGAAACCGCCTCAACGGCTAGCGGAGCGTCCGCAGTCTGTGCATTCGTCAACGACCAGCTCGACCGAGCTTGCCTCAAGGCCCTTGTCGGGCAGGGCGTCAAGATGCTAGCGATGCGATGCGCAGGCTTTAACAATCTCGATCTGGACTCCGCCAAGGAGCTAGGCCTCTCGGTAGTGCGGGTCCCGGCTTACTCTCCTCATGCGGTAGCGGAACATACGCTGGCGCTCCTCATGACGCTCAATCGCAAGGTTCACCGCTCCTACAATCGGGTTCGCGAACAAAACTTTTCCCTCAACGGTTTGGTCGGCTTTGACCTCAACGAGAAGACCGTTGGCATCTTGGGCACGGGCAAGATTGGACGAGTCACCGCAGGCATCTTTCAAGGCTTCAATTGCAAGGTAATCGCTCACGACGCCTACCCCAACCACCAGTGGGCCGATGATACCGGAGTGCGCTACACCACCCTGCAGGACCTGCTAACCCAAAGCGACATCGTGAGTCTGCATCTTCCTCTAACAGACGACACCTACCATATCCTCGATGCGGACACCATTCCGCGCATGAAACAGGGTGTCTACCTCGTCAACACCAGCCGAGGTAAATTGATCGAGAGCGAAGCCCTCATCCAAGCTCTCAAGTCCGGACACTTGGGAGGCGTCGCCCTCGATGTCTACGAGGAGGAGGAAGGCATCTTCTTCGAAGACAAGTCCGGCACCATTCTACAAGACGACAAGCTCGCCCGGCTGATGACCTTTCCCAATGTTCTCATCACCGCTCATCAAGCCTTTCTGACCCGGGAAGCGCTCGCGGAAATCGCCCGGGTCACGCTCGCCAATGTCGAAAACTTTCGTGACGAAAAACCACCTCTCGAAGGCACCTCGCTCTAAGCCGGACCCGTTAGGAACCAACCACGGCTTCTTTGCTCTCCACCTTTTAACACAATCGACTTGTTCGAACACAGCTCTTTAGACGCAGAGAAAGACCTACTGCAAGTAAAGAACCGAAGAACGCAGCCGAGGCCGAGCCGCATTGAAGACCGGAGTGATAACAGTCACCGGTTTCCAAGAAGAGACTCCACGATAGTCGGTCACGACCAGACGTACTTCCCGTTTTTCAACCTTTGCCAAGATTGGTAGAGATGCCACCTGACTCCCCTTTTCACGAGGAACTTTCGCAGGTATCCATTTATGCGACGCCAGGGTGGCGGGCTTTCCAGATGAGCCCAGGTAGTGAAGAGAAACTGGCGCCAGATTCAGCAAGGTTGTTTCCAGAGCTGATCCACTTCGGTCTTCCAAGGGAATCGCCAATGCCTCAACCCCCTTGCGCCACGATTTGTCTGAAGCCGGATTGTAAATGACGATGAGGGTAGGCCGACTTGTTAGCTGGAAGTGAGTCAAGGTGGCTTCCCCCTCCAGCCCCAATTCCAAACTGGTAGCGCTAGCAGGCAAATCGAGGCGAATGGCCGGATGATTCAACTTGAGCTCCAAGGATTCTGAAGCCCCTCCGGCCGAGAGTGACCACTGCCTAGGAAATTGTAACTTGGGATCAATCTCCTCGGGCTTGTATCCTCGGAAGCCGTACTCTTCTACCACTTTCAATTTTGCCACTGGCGGATCACCCACTGCCGCAACCCAAATCGGTCGCTTGGCTTCTTCAGCGGCGAGAGAAAGAACTGACAGGCAAAGGACGGTGAACGCTTTTAACATATTTTATATTTCGGAAGGAGTTAGCCACCTGAAATCAAGAACTTCAAAACGTCGGCCATATTTTAGGTTCAACGGATGCATATCAGGATTCGCTTGCAAGGTGGAGTCGCTTTCGTTTTCGAGATAGGGTCGAAGCAATGCGGAGTTGGGTTCGGTGGACGAACCAGGCTCGGTCAGGTCGCCCGCCAACAAATACTCCGGGCTGCGCACCACGGTGGCCTCGCAGTAGACCTGAGCGAGAATCCGTCCACTTTCATCCTTGGAAATCCCGGTGGCGCGAATGCGAAACGTGTCACCTCTAGCACAAAGGGTCCCGCCCAGAGGTTCGAGGATATCGCTTTGTTCCAATATACCTGGGGCCCCATCGAGCAGCCACTCGGCGTTGTGCTCTTGCGTCAATCGTTGCCGCGGTGGCACTGCCGAATCTTGGTCCGTGGCCATATTGAGAAAATCACGCCCTTCCTCATAGCGGAGAGAAGCCCTTTGGATCGCCTCATCCAAAGCGCCGGCGCGTGATTGAGTCTCGTCCTTACTCAGACGGCGGTTGACAAAATCCGACACTCCCAAAAAGGGACCTCGTTCTCTCACCACTTCCACCAAAGCCGAGGAAAGCGTGGAGAGTTGGGAATCATCCAGGCCTACCCCGCCACCCCAAAAACCACTCTCTTCAAGAGGCTGACGAAAGCGAGAAAAAGGATGACTGGCCGCCATCTCCTGCCCGTTGGAAGAAGGGCGGCTCACATCCTTCATTCCACTCAAGAAGGCTAGCCATGATTCCGTTGAAAGAGTGTTCACGTTGAATGCTCCTTCATTCACTAGCAGGTACGCCGGTAGCCAGAATGAAAGAGCCTGCCTCCCACTGCCAGTCTCCATCAAATCCTTATCCGCGCGAAGAGTCGGGTGCGGCCGATAAAGAGCGTTCGGAAGTTTGTTCAACTCCTCGTCAAAGTCCTCTTCCCATGAGGAGGCGAAGTAGGAGTCCCAGAGACGCCGGTTCACCTCATGGCTAATATCGTAGAGCAACACGTCTTTATGATCATCGGATTGCACCAGATCATCGAAGACCGCATCGGTCTGAACTACCGTCCGGGTCCATGGATTGCGGGTCTGTGCAATGGTGGGTAAGGAAGTCTCATCGGCAGTCGCATGAAGCGAGGGACGCGAGTTTCCGACGATTCGCAGCGGATGCCAAAGCCAAGGAGAAAGTGGCGCATGCCTCAGTTGCCCCAGCGATTGGAGAGGAAGGTTCCGACTCGGAAGGTCGATCACGGGAAAGGCCAATTCACTGGCAAAGTCGAGAGGGTTCGCGTTCGGACAGCCTCTGGCCTTACCTTCAATAAAGACCCCCCAATTTTGCAAACCACCATGGGCATCGTGGGCGGCCTTACATCGATACCAAGGTCCCACATGCAAATCGAAGTGCTCGCGCAGGTAGGTCGAAGGCGTGCGACACACCACCGACGCGATCGGATTCCAATCGGCCATAACTGCGGCTTCATAAGGAGGCTGCGGATTGTTGATCCGCCCGACGACTCGCAACTCCTCAATGTCATCCAACCAACTGAGATGGACGCGATAGTGCCACCGGCGGGGAGGATGACGGTTGGGGTTGCTCGCAAAGGTCCCCCACTCGGATCCGTTGTTCTCGGCATCGTTGCTCCACCCCGGATACATGCGGATATAGCCCGCCCGCTTCCCTGATTCCGCAAAGTAGTCCTCCCCCGCACCTCCATCATTCACATAGAGCCGTTGTAAAGTCGCGTGACTTTCCCGCGTCATCACATCGCGGGAGGTCATGTTACCCGCCGTCCCTTGCTTTAGGAGAAAGGGCTTGGGATTCCAGTGCAGCGCATTCTGATAGTTCTGACTGTCCCAAGGCGTCGAAATATACCGGGTAACGGTCGCCCCCCTCGCCAAGCGCTGCTGCAAGAGGCTATTGCGAGACTGCAGGCTCAGGGTGAAATTTTCGGGGCCCACCGGTTGGTTCGCGGTTAGAATATTTCGCGAAACGACTCGATCGTCGTAGGGCTGCATCCCGACCCGGGCATTTACCTTTGGAGTGAACACCAGACATTCGCCCGCTTCGAAAGTCGTGGGCTCGATAGTGAACATGAAATAGTGCTCTGTCGGACTACCCGCAGTTCGAAACTGCTCTCCCCAACCCCGCACAACCGTTGGAATGATCTCAACTTGCCCCCGCAAACTCACCTCCACGGACAAGCCCCCGCCGCTATCAATATGCTTGGGCATCAGGATCACCATCGGCTCGCTAGTCAGCTGGGTATTGTATGGATTCCACAAGGACACCCGCGGATAAATGTGGCAATAGAACGAACTCCCCGTCTCATCCTCCGGGGTGAAATCCCAATGGAACCCCGCATCGACCACCATCGGATGGACAGGCTGTTCCAGAGAAGCCATCGCATCCACGGAATAGCCTTCCCCTCCAAAGGCCTTGCGAGCGACTCGCGTATTTTCAGCCTCCATCGAGGTCAACCCCGAGGAACTACCTGTTCGGGATAACTGAAACCAGGAACGTAGGCGCTGCCATTTCGGCCCCGAAGATTCATGAAATTTCTCAGATAACATGGACGCCGAGGCATCGATCCCCGCCAACCCCAGTTCCTCATCACGGCCAAAAACCTGCCCTTCCGATTCCACAAAGCGAGTCAGGTCTCCTTTCAATCCACCAAAAACAGAGTCGGTGAAAAGTCCGTAGGAGCGTGCCACCGCCTGTGACTGGGCCGGCAGGGGTGAGGTGCTGGCCGCGAGAGCCAGACTCTGATCAGTAACAGTCAATTCCCGCTCATGACTATCGCGAAAGAAATCGGTCTCCCACTTCTCTTCAACGAGAGCTCCGGAATCGTGCCGCGGCGCACTCGCAAATGCTTCCTCGCCCACGCTATCGGCATTTCGCCCCGGGGCCACGCTGGTGCGTTGCGAACGGTCATCGGTCCACCAACCAAGCGCACCGGATTGCCCAATCCCTAACAGCGGGACCTCGACAGCAGGTAGCGAGTCGGTCGCCGAGGCCAGAGACGAAACCGCTTCAGGCGATGAATTCGAAACATTTGTGACCAAAGGTTCGAGAAACCAATCGCTCCGCCAAGAGGTCACGCTCTCTCTTCTATCCTTGAACGACTTGGTAGTCCCCCAATCCGAACCATAGCCAACGGCGGGCATGAGCGATCCATCCACTTCCTCCCCCGTTCGCCACACGCCAGTCCACTGCTCCGGATAACCGTTCCCTGCGAAAGCGGCAGAGGCGGTAACCCGTTGATCGGGTCCGGCCGTTCGCTGCAACTGGGCAATGGCCATCTGTAGCGCCAAGCGAGCATTCGCCCGCGCCTCCAATTGGGCCGAGTTGGCTTCCCGCCCTCGAAGCACCATGGCACTCAACCCAAGAAGCCCCAACGCCAACAATGACAGCAAGACCATCATGCTAACTACTGCTACTAAGGAGAACCCTTTTTCGGCCCGAAAACTTAAACGTTTTCCTTTCATCTTATTATTTGGTGAAAGAGGAAGAAGGAGGTATCTGACCTGATTGATACTCTCGAAACCTCTGTTCCGGAAGCTAGCCGACACTAGCAATCGCAGAACAATTGACTGCAAGATACGTACCAGTTTTTAACCAAACACATAAATTCGAGAGTTTACGACACTCAAACATCGATCTCCCTTAAGCAGAACAACTCAGGAGAACCCAAAAAATAATCCGCAGCTCGAGAAGCCTACCGGGTCACTTGGGATGTGACTCAAACGGAAGATCAAATCCAGCAACTTCAGGCCCCGACAGCGAATCCCAAAATGACAATTCTTCAGAGCACCACTACTCAGCAAGGGCTCGGACGCTCTCCCCTCCAGAAGTTTGCTCCAAGCTCAGATAGTGAAGACCGGATGAAACGAGGCCACCGTTCATCCAGTTGACAAAAATCCGCAAAGCTTGCTCTTCGGGATAGCGCATTGTCACAGGAATCGGGGACATCCAACTTAACAAGTCGTTGTGCTCCAAACAAATCACCGAGAGTTCCTCCGGAATTCTGACCTGCTCGCGAAAGCAGAACATGTAGAGCGAAACCAACATTGACGAGCCTGGAACGATCACCGCTGTAGGCTTGCTTCGAGAGATTGCCTCCTTCCACATCTGCATATTCTTTTCTTTGTCGGAAGCATCAAAGACCGGAAACCAGGACTCGAGCATATGACGGTCACCTTGGTAATTCTGCTTCCGGCAAAAGGATTCGATCGTGGACTGAACCAGAAAAGACCGCTCCTTGGAAACCGTGACCAAGACCTTCCGGTGACCCAATGCCTTGAGTCGACTCAATGCCCTTTCGACCTCACTCACGAAATCATGAGCAGCGCCTGTTAGAAACTTTGGGATACTCTTCGAGAACTCTCCTCCGCTGCAGAAAACAGGAAGCTGCAGCTCATCGGCACCCTGTATCCATGGGGAGGTTGGAGAGGAAAGAAAGAGTGCGTCGGCCTCTGTTTGCTGCACTATTTTTTCAAGAATCCGTTGAGCATTTTTTGTCTTTTGAAAGTCTACTCGTTGATGACGACAAGGTCCCATCGCCTGCTCCCAAAGTTCTCCCTCTCGCTGAAAAAGCCGTCGCTCGACCTCTTGTTTCTCGGAATAGGCACTGTAGAGATGAAGCAAAGTCTTTGACTTCTTCTCTTGCGCACGATCCAGAATTCTTCGCTGACATCCTGGCTTGGCCTCCGAAATAAGGCCTTGGATTTCAAGCTCCTCCAAGGCACTTCGGCAAGCATTCCTCCCCACCCCCAGGTCCTTGGCCAGCCGTCGCTCGCCAGGCAGGGACTCGAGATACACCCCCTCTTGAATCAAGTTTGCAAGATGGCGGGCGGCAGTCGTCGCCAGATACCGTCTTTCCACTCCGACCTTCTTCATTCCCTACTAACAAGGCCTAATCCTTCAAAATGTCAACTGGTTCCAGAAAAGGACCAGAGCAACTCACCACGAGAGGACACCCTCTGGTCCTCTAATTGCTGCAAACGGTAAGTTGCCAATATCCATGAATTCCAAAAATCGACTTCTCGCCAACTCTTCCACCTTGCTGTTTCTCAGCGTCAACACCCTCTCGGGCGCAACTCTCGCTCGATGGACTCCGGTCAGCACTGCACTCCCTGAGGGCACGAGCTACGACTCAGGGTCTGATACTCCCAGCCCCTCGGAAGCAGCCGCCAACCTGGTTGTCTCCACCTTAGCTCGCGTCCCGGCAAACTCCTTTACGAACGCTGGAATACGCTATCCCGGACTCGCCTCCCAGTCCTTTGACACCAGCGAATACACCGAGTTTGCAATCGCACCTGCGAGCGGCTATCAGGTCAACCTCGAAAGCCTGAGCTATAGCACCAACACCTACGGACGAATGAACAACGCGGATGGATACACGGTATACGTGCGCACCAGCACTGACGGATTTGCGACCGACCTCGGCTCCCAGACCATTACCGACTCTTCTGCTGACACCTTCGTAATCGACATCAGCGCTCTACAAGGAGTCGACAGCCCAACAACCTTCAGGATCTATGCGGTCGACAATGCTCAGGCTGGAGGGAACGCCTGGTTCGATCTGGACGGCAGTGACACATCCACGACCACGGGTCTCATCATCTCGGGTGATGTCGTCAGCATCCCCGAGCCTTCAGCCGTTCTTCTTCTTTCGTTTAGCTCCATCGCCTTGCTTTCTCGCCGCAGGAAATAATCCTATTCCCAGAACACTATGAAACTGAAGAAAAGTCTGTCACTCGTTCTGCTAACAAGCGGAATCACCCAAGGAGATGTTCTTGTGCAATGGCTTCCCATCCCGGGAGAAGCAACGGATAGCGAGTTCTTCCGGAGCTCGCAAACACCCGCCCCCAGCTTGGCAACCTTGGGTGTTGCAGGAAGCCGAATTGCACGAATCAATCAAGCCACCGTTACCAATGCAGGTTCAGTATGGCCTGGCGAGATTTCAAACAGGTTCAGCCCTGCGGGGGAATATGATGCTGAGGTGGGAGGCTATACCGAGTTCACCATCACCCCTCCGCAGAATGGGGAGATCACCTTTGAGTCGATTAGCTATCAGCTGAACTCGTATGGAGGAATGAACGACGACGACGGCTATACCGGTATCGTGCGCACTAGCGTGGACAACTTTGCGACTGAGCTCGCAAGCCAGACGCAAACCAATACGAGTTCGGCCAACTTTCTCTTCGACATCTCGAGCTTGGGATCGGTCACCGAGGCTATCACCTTTCGGATCTACTTCGTCGACAATGCGGGTCCCGACCGCTGGGCCGATCTCGCTGCCGCCAACGGCGGACTCATTGTCAATGGCACCGCAACCGGAACCCGGTTTGAAAACATCACCTGGACAGCGACTGACTCCGACATTTGGGAAACGAACGGAACCGATTCTAATTGGAACTCTTCTGACAACACCTTCCAGGGAAGTGACAATGTGTTGTTCGACGACAGCCCGGACCCTGCTTTTTCCGGAGTTGTGGAGATTCCGACCACAACCTTCCCCTCCTCCGTCACCTTCGACAACAGCCTCCTCGACTACACTCTTGCGGGCAAATTCAGTTCGTTAAACGGTCTCACAAAGAACGGCTCAGGGGTGGCCACTCTGCAAGTCCCTGACAACTCCCTCCCGGTCAACGGTGTGATTCAGATTAATGAAGGAGTGCTCGAGCTTGCAGGAAACAGCACGGCCTTCCGCAATGCCTCTGAAGTCAATATCGCCGAGGGAGGCACCTTCCGCTTTGTGAGCGGAAATGCCGGACAAGACTCGAGTGTGCCAATCAACTTGAACGGTGGAACTTTAGATGTGGAGGACCAAATTCTCTATCTGTGGCCTGCAAATACCGTTCCGATCACACTAGCCGACGCAACCACCAGCACGATCGAATGTGATGGCACGCTGTATCTCTTCGGAAATCCAATTGTGGGAACTGGAAGTCTGGTCAAGACCGGTCCCGGACTCCTCAGAGCAACATCCAGCACCACCGGAGCAACCGAAATCCTCTCCTACACCGGCACCACGACAATTAGCGAAGGAACTTTCGAACTGGGCGGAGCCAATACCGCGGCCTCCCAGAGTTGGACGGTTACGGATGGAGCCACGCTGCGATTGGCTTCCGATGTCGCTCTCCCCATGGAAAATCTTCCCAATTCCTCCACAGTCTCCATTACTGGTTCCACTCTCGAATTGGCAGGCAATGAGGAAACGATTGGCAGCCTGACCCTTGCTTCCTCACCCGCTGATGGAGCCAGCACCCTGACCATTGATGATCTCGGAACACCACTTGCGGTAGACGAACTCATTCTAACAGGGACTGAGAACTACGTGAACTTTGTCCCCGCGATTTCCAGCAACGGTGTCTACGAGGTGATGACGGCGGATTCAGTGACCGGCACGGTCGGAACGAATTTGACCGCCTATGGTCTTTCACCCGCAGTTCAAACTTGGAACCACGACCCTACCACCGGAGTCATTTCCGTTACAATTGACCTAGCTGCCGAAAGCAATACTACCCTGACCTATAGTAATGCTTCCGGTGCTGGAGAGTGGAGCCTGGGAGTGGAGACAGATTGGTTAAATGCTTCTTCACCCAGCCAATTCTACAACAACTTCGAAGCCCATCTCAGCGACGTTGCCTTTTCGAGTCCGGGAGAATTGCCTATCACGATCCTCGATACCGTATCCCCACTTCAAACCCTATTCAGCAACACCGCGGGATTCGACTATATTGTCACTGGAAATCCTATCTCGGGTTCTGGCGGGCTAACGATCAATGGTGGCGGCTCAGTTTCGCTGAATAGTTCCAACTTCTTCACTGGTGAGACCCTGATTAGCAATGGGTCCGTCGCGACATTGGGCCTGGCCTTTACCACACCGATCCCTAACTCTTCTAACGTGACGGTATCCGGAGGTTCCACCCTGGAAATCGCAGCGACCAACACCATCGTACGAGAGGTAATCGATGGTCGCATCACCATCGACAATTCCACCCTACTCCAATCCGGCGGGACGCATTCTCATATCGGGAACCTAACCTTGCGGAATGGCTCGACTTGGACTGCCACTAGTCCACTTAACTTCGATGACGAGAACGCCCAGCTCAATGGAGATGTCCTCGTTGAAGGGAGCGGACTCTCCCAGATTGGACCGTTCACATCAGGAATTGGACTGAGTGACACCTATTACTTCGACGTTGAAGACGTAAGCTCGGACAACGGGCCCGACCTCATTGTCAGTGCACAGCTCGAAGATGCAGCAGAAGCAGTGGGAGGAGTTGGGAAAGCACGGGCCGGGACCATGGTTTTGAGCGGAGTCAACATTTACACCGGCCCCACTTTTGTTGACGGGGGTTGCCTGCTTTTGGACGGTTCCTCCGCAATCCCCGCCATGGGTGCGCTGGTAGAAGTTACCACCGATGCTGAGTTTGGCTTCATCGCTGGTTCAGCCTCGAATTCTGACATCGTCACCATTGCAAACAACGTCACATGGTCGGGGGGAGCCTTGACCTTTTATGTGCCAACCGGTTCGACCGCCTCTTTTGCCGGCGACCTGACTGGAGGTGCCTTTGAAACGGCGACGGCGGCTATTACGGTCAAGGGAGGAGGAACTCTCAACTTTGCGGGGTCCAGCCTCCCCGTCACCCCCACGACTGATGACGATTCCATCATCACTGGCGTCGGGGTTGGAGGAACGACCTCTATCGAAGAGGTGACCCTCACAACCGAACCCGGAACCAATGCTGGTCGAAAGGCAACCCTCACCTTCAGCTCAAGCGGACCGGTTGATATCTATACCTCCAGCGACTTGAACCTCTGGGGAGCACCTATCGCAGAGGGAATCACTTCCGAGCAACCCTTTGTAGTCGACGACATCGGTGCAACCAAAGCCTTCTTCGCCATCGTTCCCGCTGGCAACACCTTCCCCGAGTCGAACTAGAATTGAGAATCCTTCGTTAGACTGACTGGTCTCGACTCAGGCCGCTCTGCTTGGCAGAGCGGCCTTTTCAATTCCTGTTGAGGCGGAACCACCTTTTTCTTCGCTCATTCTCTGAGGACTAAGCCAGCAGCGCAAAATAGAGAACCACCGAACAAAAGACACCATGCGAAACCGCCAAGAACCAGGCCCAGACCATCGAGCCACCTATTCTCGATAATGAGATCTGAATTGAGGAGAGAAACGGGAGCACCGGCAGAGCAACCAAGGCATACAGAGGCGCAGCCAAAAGCCATAGGAAAACCAACGCCAAGATAGTAAATCCCCAGATCAACCCAACGACCTCACGATCGGCTGCTGGACGAGACTTCGTGCCCGATGGATAGCCCCGTATCGTAACTGCCTCAGTGGATGGATTCTGAAGCCTTCGGGTAGTTGGACTGATTTGCGCAATGTTCTTCACAGGAGAAGTCTGAAGCGCACTCCTGTGCCCGACGATTACAAGAGCGCAGTCGTTTTCCACTCACTCCTTGGACAGACTCAATCCTTCGAATTGAGGGTTAGAATTCTGTTATCTTTCCCATTGTCCTCCACCGGACCGAGCGATCGAATCGTGCAGTTCCGGACATTGTCATTGAGAATCAGGCGAGCGGAAGTTTGGTTTTCGACCACGGAATCGACCAAAGGCCTTCGATGGCCTCCGCAGGTTAGAAAGTTCACGTCTGCCGGAATTGGGCGACTCGTCTCGTCTTTCAAAACAAACTCGCAGCGTTCACCGCTGATAATGCCCAGGCTGGTTCGAGGCGTCGGCCTGGCCCCTTCTGGCGGGCTCATGATGGCAACCTCATAGCGCGCATTCCTGGGCAGCTCTCCACGCATCAGATTGAAGACCGGGTTATAGGCCAAATCGCTGCGACAATTCTCCAATAGAACCTTCCCACCATTTCCTACCGAAACATCAAAAGAAAAATCCCCCGCCTCACGAACAGTCACATTCTTGAGGATGACGTCACCTCCACAGAGCAATTGCACCGCTCCCCGCATTCTCTCCACCGTGGTATTGATAACCGTTATATTGCGCACGTTGTCATAAGAGCGGATTCCGTCTTCGACCAAAGGAATCATCAGGTCCCGGGGAATCGGTTGCTCTTTGCGATACATCATCTTGTAATCGTAATCCACGGCTCTCCCAACTTTCTCCTTAAAGATATCATTAGTTGGCCTCAGCGCTCCGGTGAAAGCGCAATCCTCAATCAAGACTCCATCAACAGTGTGAAAGTGAACACAGTGTCCGAATGACTGTTGAAAGACCCGGCAACGCACTAGTTCCGTGCCATTGGCATGATCGATGGACATAAAGCAGTGCTTATTCAGTCGCCCGAAGTTAGGACCACCTTTTCCATAGAAATCAGAATAACCGTAAGGAACAGACCCCCTGATCACAAAGGTGCAGTCATAGAAGCGATTGCGGTCTCCACAGACCTCGAACTCGTTGTTGGTGACTTGAAATTCGGGATATGGCTGATCGAGAACGTTCTGAAAAAAGCCACCAATGAACACGTTGTTCGCCCCATTGATATGCCAGGAGTCCGAAACATGGGGACGACGAGACAACTTCCCTTGCAGCGAGACCGGTGTCTCGAAGACCACGCCCCGCAGGTCGAAGAAGTTGTTCGACCCATTCACGGCAAAGATGTGCTCCTGCATTCCCTTTCCCCGATAGCGCCCTGTTCCCGGGGCCGGATTATCGAGCGGGAGCTTGACTGGGGGGTCAACAGTCTTGGCCCGATAGACCCCCGGCTTAACCCGTATCTTCTGATTGTCTCTTTTGATAGCCTGACGGAATTGCTCCAGAGAATCGATTAAAGTGTAGCCTGGGCGAATCTCGAAATCCTTGGGAATCTTCGGAAGAGGTGGAGCCTCTCGCACAATCACTTCCATCGGCGGATTCTCCGGATGCTGGAGACCCGGATCAGGACGCGAGTCTTGCGACCAGCCTCTCCCTTCCAGACCAAAGGTTAAAAGGACGACCAGGATCAATTGGGACGAACGATTCATGATTGCAGCGGAACCTCTTTCTCTGCGACGATCTTCGCCAGCGAGTGGGGGTTGAGGCGCTGGTAAACGTCAGAGGCGGCAGGTTTCTTGCAGTTGAAGAACTTGAGCCCGCTTTCAACGGGGAACCCTCGCCTCGGGAGGAATGAAACCAGGGGCGGGGCCGACGGTCCCGCCGGAGATGAACTTGGCAGGAATCATCGTCTGCCGGGTATCGACCTTCCCTTGACTCACCCGGGAAGCCCATCGAAGAATTCTTCTGACGCCTTGATTGGAATCCCAGTGCAGGTGTGCCACCGACGGGTTGCACCAGCGGAAGTTGGGCTCGAACTCTGCGCAAAACATCGAAATATCCTCTGGAACCCGTAGGCCGATCGACCCCAGATATTGCAATATCGCAATGAAATGCATCGCCTCGTCCACGATGATGGCCGTCGGAGGAGTGACGTTGAATAAAGATTTCAGCAAATCTCGCAGACCGTTTGCGGACTCTTCCCAGTCCGGCAGGTTATAATCACCGACCGGAATCCGGTTTTTCCGCAAAATTTCGAGGAAAGACCTCTCACTCCATCCCGGGCTCGGCTTACGTCGCTCGCTTCGGCAAATCTTCACGATCCGTCGATGACCATTCGCGATGAGGTGATTGATTGCATCCGCAAATGCGGCTTCTGTATTGGGTCCCGCCGACGCAATTGCCAAGCTATGGCGCCGACCAAAAAGAGCAAAGGACGGAGCCGAATGCTCCGCAAAGAATTCCAAAATCTCCCGCGATCCCGCAACGATCACCCAGGCATCGACCTCTGACTTCCTGACCAAGCGCTCCACGGTCGTCACATTCATCTTCATTTCCGTCAGACTCTTGGCGCTGTAGACAACGGTGTGCCCCGCATCCATGAGCGCATGCTGCATCTCTACAAAAAAGGACGTTTCCCGGTCGGACTGCTCGTAAAGAAGGAAGCAAATTTGCATCGGACGCGGGCCGTCACTCGTGATTCCAGCCACAATGCGTTTACGTCTGGGCCCCTGATTCAGGATCAGCCCTTCGTCCTCCAACAACTTCAAGGCGGCTACCACCGTCTTGTGATTGACGCCCAGCTCAGCAGCCAACCAGTTCACTCCAGGCAACGAATTTCCGAAAGTTCGCTGGGCAACCTGAGTCCTCAGATGTGCCGCAACCTGTTCTACTGCAGAGAGAATACGAATTCGCTTCACGCGAGAAATCTATCACCCTGCAGGGGTTAGAGGCAAGACAATTTGATCTCGAGACTGAGCTTCTAGGCATTACACCTGCTACTGAGCAGATGTGATTTGAACTAATCCAAAGGTTCACTCCAACGGGTTTGTTTCAAAAACTGCTAATTAACCACATATAAATTGTCAAATTTATGAAAATACTGAAAAACCTACACAAGAAACCTGACAATTCATGGCTACTCGCCTCAACAACATTGGCTACGGCCGCCATGCTGGGATCGGCTTCGGGAGCTGTTGTTGTATCGGCAACCGAGCCTAGCACGGACATCATCACCTCCTTCAACCCCAACGGCAACATCAATTCGAACTTGTTCCCTCTCACCGGAACCGCGCCCTCTCCCATCGTGGGAAATAACAATCACGCTCGAGGCGAATTCTTCTCACTCCCTGATGGAACTGGCACCGGCTTCGAAATCACAGCAATTAGCATTGTTAAGAGTGGCAATCAGACTTTCAGTTCCGATACCATCACCTTGTTCGTTTTCGAAGGTACCGAAACGGAGTTCACCACTGGAACGGGTCACACCGTTGCTAGCTCTTCCTTCTATGAAGGGACAACCGTCACTCCTCTTTATTCCGAGGCGTTCACCGTTGACGGGCTCATTTCAAACGATTCGTTTGTTACTTTCGTCCTCAACACTCCAATCCTTGTTAACGAAAGCAGCGACTTTGGGTTCTTTCTGACCTATGACCCTTCTCTAGGCACTAACCCCGATCGCTTTGGGTATTCGGAGAACCAGAACGTGGGTGGACAACGATTCTCCATCACGACTACAGCACATGGAGGAGTGGGAACGCGAGGGATGGACTTCTACATCACTGGAACCGCAATCCCTGAGCCAAGTTCACTCGCTCTCCTGGCTCTTGGAGGTTTCGCCTTTGCCCGCCGTCGACGCTAGGAAGTTAGCTTCCGATCAAATCTTCAAGCCTCCTCAATTGGGAGGAGGCTTTTCAAGAGGCTCTTTGACAACGCCTCTTTTTCTCCCCCTTCAGTCCCACAAACAATCACTTGCCCCAGCCCACTTTAGAACCATCAAAGCAGAGAACAGCCTATCGCTTTTCCTCCTATCAGAAAAATCTGGATGAAGATTCGAGAGTGCCCAAAGCCGAAGAATCAGACGCAGCCCATACCTATCGCGCGGCTGGCTCCAAGAATTCGCCGTTCTTTGCACCCTTCTCAAATACCGCTCGAACACGCTCTTCGAGAAGGATTTCAGACTCCCCCTCCCACAATTCAAAATGAAAACTAAATCAAATAAACTGTTGCTTATGATGCTCGGCATCATTGGACCTGCTTCTGGCCAGGTTGTCTACGAAGACTCCTTCGACGAAGACGGATTGACTACCAACAACGGAACCGGTGGAGGCGGAATCGTCGAAACCTTTAACAATGCCTCCGGTTCTTTTGCTTGGAATGATGATGACGATGACAACGAGGGTCTCTCCTCCGGCGTTGCCACTTCCGGCGGCCAAATCACGACTTTCCGAAGCGAGAACTCTTTCAACGTGAGTAACGGCTTCACCTTGGAAGTGACATTCGACATGGCGTCGAATCTTCCAGGCAACCCCTATCCGTCCAATCACTTCAGCTTCGGGATGGTCTCCGACGAATTGGATACAAAGAACAACCTCTTCGCCACATCGGGAGAAACCCCTCTCTCTGACGGCATTGGCTTCAGCCTCGGCCTTAGGAATGGATCCGCCGACGAAGGTCTCATTGAGTGGGATCTGGATGCGGTGTCTGGCGAGGCGTCCTTGCTCAATGCCATCACCTTCGCGACGGGCTCAGCTCAGACTCTCGTGCTCGATGTTGGACCAGACGGAAGCTATACCTATACCTACGGTGCCATCTCTGGTTCGGGAATGACTGTTATCGATCTGACGCAGACCTACTTCTTCAAAGCAAGAACCCAAGGGTCACAAGACAACGTGATTCAGAGCGTCACCCTGACCACCAATAGCACCCAGTTTGATGCTCCCACGATCACCACTGCCGCTGCAGTCTACGACCTCAGCGTCCCCGTGGACTTTAACATTACCTTCGATGCATCAGCTACCACTGCGACATTGGATACCCCTGCCAACTCTGCGGTGGATTTGTTGGCGTTGGACACTGACAACGACGGAATCGTGGTCTTCACCGAAGCTCCTCCGATGGATTTGAGCACTTACACGGTTACCGCATCTCGTTCCGGGATTCCCGCGCCATTGAGCGAGAGCACCGAGGTCACCGTGATCGACCCCGCAGAGGAAGCCGCCGACAACGCCTTCAGCCTGGCCATCAAGGCAGACTCTCCATTGTTCTACTACCGTTATGAAGAAGAGACTGGCACGACCTTCCTGCGGGACTCCTCGGGAAATGGTTTCCACACCAACGACTTTTCCGAAAGCTTGACCTTCGGAACCAGCCCGGCTCCCGGCGGAATGCAGAATGCAGCGGACTTCAGCCCTTCGTCAGGCGCGAGATACATTCTCTCCCCTGCGACCTCCGAGATGAGCGCGAGCTTCTCCTTTGTCTCCGTTCTCAATGTATCGGGAACTGTTCCCAATGCGAACACGAGAAACCTTCTTTCCATGACCAATGGAACAGGAAGCGGAGCAAGTATCTTTGGCAAGCACGAAAGGTTCAGAACCTTCATCGATGGAACTCTCGACAACTTGACGGAGATTGATGCCTTCCCCAGCGACACCAGCTGTCTCGTCCATTACGTCTTTACTGCGGATGAGGTCAATGGAGGCGGCGAAGCGGCCATCTATATCGATGGAGAACTCTACGGCACTCCCGTCACCGTAGGGACTGTTGGACCAAATGTAGGCAACTGGGTGATTGGAGCGACTCAGATTCTTGGAGACCCTTCCTGGCTGGACTGGCTGGACGAAACGGCAGTCTTTGAAGAAGCACTCACGCCCACACAAATTGAAACTCATGCGACAGCATTTATCGCAGGAGCTGACCCACTACTTGGTTTCAACGCTGATGCAGAGACCATCACTCTTGGCGAGTCTGTGACGCTCAGCTGGAAAGTTGGCGATTCCGCGACGGGGGTTTCTCTAGACGACGGGACTGAAACAACCACCATGACTGAAACCAGCGTGACGTTGAGCCCGGCAAGCACCACGACCTACGAGTTGAAAGTTGCTGGCCCTGGCGGTCCCTTTACCAAATTTGTGACTGTCATCGTCGACAGCCCTCCGGGGCCGATTGAGATCACAGACTGGTCCGCTGATCCTGGAGCCTTGGGAATCGACTTCACGATTGAAATTATGGCTTCACCCGAGACCGAGTATGAAATCTATTTTTCTGAAGATCTCGTTACTTTTGAACCAACAAACGTCACGATTTTCACCGCACCTGACGGCACAGGTTCTGCCACCGTCCCTGGAATTGGCAATCTCGCCGAATATTATCGGGTTGAGAGTATTAATTGATTGCCTGGCTTTCAGACATCACTTCCCAGATGTCTGGTAGACCTCATTTCGACAAGCGCCTTTCCCGCTCATGGGAAAGGCGCTTGAATTCATAGCGAAGGCCGCTCCGTCCAATTCCCGAGGAGTTGCCTCCTTTCCCCTTTATCCCACTCGACTCCTCCCCAACCGCTTGCGGACACCCTGGCTGCCCGCTCATTGCTTCCCACCCAATCCAAAATTTTTGGACAAGTGGTCTTCCCTACTTAACTTCTTCCCCCTTTCCACTCCAATTGCGAACAACCTCATCCCGTTCGCTCGTTCCAAAATTCAATCCTGCATGAATCCCACTCTCCCAAACAAACTGATAGACCTAAAGGACATCCTAAGCTCTGCCCCCCATTTTCAGGTCCTCGCGATGATACTCGCTCTATCAGCACCTTTCACTCCTGCGGCAGCGGATGTCATCATATCCGGCTCGGCTCCCAATAGCGAAATCTTAGACTCCGTGAGTGGAGGACTGATCAACACCTCGCTCTTCCCTCTCACCAACACTGCGCCCGCCCCCATTACCGGTAACGCAAACCATGCGAGAGGTCAGCTATTCAGCTTGGGAGAAGGAACGGGCACGGCTTTCGAGATCTCTGCCATTACTTTTCAAAAAGACGTCGCCGCGACCTTTGCAAACGACTCACTAACTCTGAGAATCTTCGAGGGAACCTCGGCTCAATGGACAAGCGGAGAAGGCCATCTCGCTACTGATAGCACCTTTTACAAAGGAACCTCAGTCACTCCCCTCTACACCGAAGTTTTTACGCTCGATGGACTCATCGGGGACAATCAGTTCATCACTTTAGAGCTATCCACTCCCCTTTTGGTTAATGAAAACTCTGACTTTGGTTTCTTCCTCACCTACGATCCCTCAAGCGGAACCAGTCCCGATCGCCTCCAGCATCTGGAAGGAAATTCCGGAGGGCGGCTCTCGATAACGACCTCAGGTCACTCGAACTCCAGTCGTGGAATGAACTATTTCATCCAGGGAACTCCCGCAAGCGCTGGCAATGTTCTCTTCCTCGACAACCCGGTCGTGTCCAACGTCACTACAGCTGCCGCAACCCTGGGAGCCACCATTTCCGGAGGCAGTGGGATCACGGAACATGGCACCAGCTTGTGGGAGAATGGCGGTTCCCTGGGAGATCTACCCACCACCCTGGGCGCAGTGAGCAACACCCCGACCACAGTAAGCGATTCCCGCTCAGGCTTGTCTCCAGCCACGGTCTATAACTTCGCGGCATATGCAACCAATTCGACCGAAGGAACCGTCTACTCACCGGCAGCATCTTTTCTCACCGAACCCAACCCCGCGAGCAACCTGACGATCGAGGCAGCAGACTCTTCCACGATTTCAGTCTCTTGGACTGATGAAGTGAGCTCAAGCGGGGCTCTCGTGATCATAAGCGAGGGTTCTGCACCAGGTTTGCCAATCGATGGCACGAACTACACTGCCGACCTTGACTTCGGAAGCGGCTATTCCGTAGGCGGCGGATATGTGGCTCATAGCGGTCTCTATCCAGGAGTTCCCATCTCAATCAATGTGCCGGGTGGCGAATACTTTATCTCGGTTTACTCCTACGCGGATGCAAGCGTTCAACCTCGCAATTACAACACCAGCAATCCCGCACCAACGGCGAGCATTCTGGTTGAACCGCCACTACAACTTGGTTCCCCCTTCCAAGACCGGATGATTCTGCAAAGAGACAAAGCCGTCAAAGTTTGGGGAAAAGGAGAACCACTTACATCGGTTTCGGTCTCCGTGGATAGCTCCACTGTCACTGGCACGGTGGACGGACAGGGAGACTGGGTGGTCGAGCTCCCCGCTCACCCTGCAGGCGGTCCCTTCAGCTTGACGGTTACCAACGGTTCGGACAGCGAAACCATCTCGGACATTCTCTACGGTGATGTGTGGCTCTGCTTCGGGCAATCCAACATGGTCTATACCCTCAACCAAATGGCGGACTGGAAGACTACCTACATTAATGAAATCGCTGGCAACGACGAAATCCGTTGTCTGAAGGCCACTCAGGACGCTTCTCTAACAGAGGCAGATTTTCAAGACTCGGCCTGGCTGGCCAATAGCACAGCCTCCAGCTGGACGGCTATCGGCTCAGTCTTTGCAAGCCAGCTTCATGCAGCCACTGATGCTCCGGTGGGAATCATTTGGGCAGCCTATGGCAGCAGCTCCATTGAGGGCTGGCTTCCTCTCGAACAGGCAGAGGAGCTTCCTCACTTCGAGGGCATGCTCGGACTTTACCAGAGCTTGAGCGAATATAATGCGGGGACACCGGTCGCTACCCGGGCAACAAACTTGGGCTATTCTTCCAACGAAGATGCGATCAACGGGATTTTATCATCTGGTTGGACAAGAGGTAATAATGATGCCGACATCTTCATCCGCACCCGGCCCAACATACTTTACAATCAGATGATTCACCCCCTGGTGAACTTTGGGATCTCAGGCTTCATCTGGTATCAAGGTGAAGCGAATGCCGGGGAGATTAACAATATTGCGCAATATCGGGAAACCTTCCCTCGACTGGTCAAGGAATACCGCGAGCGATTCGACCAAGGGAGCATTCCATTTCTCGGCGTCCAACTTCCTTCCTTCAGACAGGAGCAATGGCCTTGGTTCCGGGAGGTTCAAGGGGATACCCTAGACGAGTTGGAAAACGCCTTCTATTCAGTCTCCATCGATACCGGGCTCCTGAACAACATTCACCCCACCGACAAGGAACCGATTGGCGCCCGCTTGGCTCTCCTTGCGAGAAAGTATGCCCTCGGCGAAGCCATCGAAGCGCATGGACCGACCTATGACTCAATGTCTGTCGACGGCAATATCGTTACCATCAACTTCACAAATGCTGACGGCCTGGGGACTGGTGGCAGAGTTGGACCAGCCGCTTTCGAAATCGCAGGGTCAGACCAAGTCTTCTACCCGACAACATCTTCCTCGGTTAGTGGGAACTCAGTCCTGATTCGCTCCGACTCGGTACCCAACCCCGTGGCTGTGCGTTACGCTTGGGCTCCATATCTCGCCGATACTGTGAATCTAATAAACAGCAGCGACCTCCCCGCCGCCCCCTTCCGTACCGACTCGTGGGACCTCCCTGGCCTCTCTGCTTGGGCTCCTACAGCGAATTCCGATGCCTACTCCGTCGCGCGAGATTCCGTCCTGACAGTTCCTCCAAGTGGAGTCCTCGCCAATGATTTCGATCTCAACTTGGACACTCTCGCGACCAACTTGGTGACACCCCCAGCCCATGGTTCATTGAGCATCCTTCCCGATGGTTCATTCACCTATACACCAGAGGCGGGTTTTGCGGGCACCGACTCGTTCGCCTACGAGGCCACTGAATCCACGGGAAGCCTGACCTCGAACCTCGCCAACGTGAGCATCACGGTCGAAGGAGAGCCTACTGGCTACTATCTCTGGAAGAACGAAATTCTCTGGGGCCCGAGCGATGACCAGAGCTTCGAAGGCGACCCCGACGGCGACCTCGTCGTGAACTTCCTGGAGTTTGCCCTAGGCATGAACCCCCTTCAGCAGGACCCATCAGGGCTTCCCTCCCTGAGCTATGACGAAGCTGGTGCGGTCTACGACTTCAACAATATCCGACCTGGAGTGTCCTACGAAATCCTTCTCTCCACGGACCTCATCACATGGAGCGATCCTCCCTTCGCAATTTTAACAAGCGAGTCCGCCACTCCCGTCATTCTGACTCCGGGCGAAGAGGCCAATGGTAAGCTCTTTATCCGGCTGAAAGTCTACGAATAATCGAGCCATGTCGGCGGACTCTTTAGTCACTCCGCTTTCTCTTCTTTCTCTTCCATCAATTCGCCTTGGGCAAACTCCCGTTCTCTTTCGACCGTGCCATCCTCACGAAATTCAACGAGTTTGCCATCGAGGATACCAGCCCGGTAGGAGGCAACAAAACTCTTCCCTCCACCCCGATAGAATCCTTCCGCCTGCCCCGCCAGTTGGTGAGCCTCATATCGCAAAACCCGGGCCACACTCTCATCAGGAAAAAGACTGGTTTCAGTCCATCGTCCATCTCCAAAATACTCGATGGTTCCCAACTTGTTTCGATACTTTCCAGCTGGAGGCTCCACCGCAACAACCACTTTCTTGCCGCCTTCTCGAAAATAGTAGAGCCGGCCCACTTCTTTCTCTCCGTGATAGAAAGTCGTTAGATTTTGCTTCGCGAGACCTCCATAGGACCACCCTTCTTTTTCAGGATTGAGCGTTGAGAAGTCACTCGCCTGTGACACCACTCGCTGAACCTTTCCTCCCATCACTTCGAACCCGAAATAGTCGTAGTAATAAGTCGTTTTTCCCAATTCTACGGCGTCGGGATCACCTCCTCTGAACTCAGCGAGTTTCTTTTCTTCTGCAGCGGTCTGCACAAAATCGGCAGGTCCATGGGTCTCGATTATATCAGCAATCAATGGCTCCGATTCACAAGCCGGGACCTCGATTTGCATCGTAATGAAGAAGCCGCCCTCCAGGTTTTTAGTCTGCCTAAGAGTGAAAAAAGCAGAGTCGATCCGTCCGGCACCATACGCGGGGTCAAAGAATTTCTCATTAAGCAAGATCTCTCCTCCTTTTGATTTAAGTGCTTTCACTTGTTCTAGAGCAGGAAGGGGCACGAGTCCCAGAGCGTCTTCGATTGCTTCATAATCCCATCGTTCCCCCTTGGCCGGCATGAATGCGATCTTCCCCTTCACCGGAGAGTCCTCACCCTCCTCGTTGCGACTAAACCACATCACATACTCTTTCCCCTCCTCAAAGTAACCCGCTTGCAAAGTTTGGAGAATCCGGAGCCGTCCCTCTTCAGCCTTACCATCTACGCCCTCGTAGACTTTGTCTCCCTTTAGCCAACTCTTGAAGCTCCGACGGAAATCCCCTTCCACCGGACAGAGATACCAACCCTTCCAATGGCCTGGCGCATTGAAGTACCAAACGAAATCCAGCTTCCCGGAATTCTTTGGAGCAACGAACCGAAAGCCGTCAAACACGGAACCTTCCTTCAAGGTAAGAGCAGGATCCCCCAAGGAAACAGTGAAAGAACTGGCCTCTCCAACTTGACCCAAAGCCACCTGCTCAAAGACGTCGGGTTGAGACTGAATCCCCTCTACCAAGAGACTTTGGATATCTTCCTGTCCCAAAGACAAGGAGGCCGACAGCAAGAGGAATAGAAAAATTTTCTTCACCTTGTGAGATTCCGGGAATCACCCTCAATCACAAGCAGAAAAAAATCCGGTTTCCTTTCGGAAACCGGATTGAAAATTCTGAGAAGCGATTGGCCTCAGCCCTTAGGCACTCTCCTTGACGTCGTCCACCTCGGCAGCAGAAGTCGCCTCAACGAGCGTTTCTTCGCCTTCGGGAACTTCAGTCTCGGAAACCTCAACAATCGGCTCGGGCTCCTCGACAGTAAACTCGATGTCCACTGAACGGTGACTGTGGAAACCGGTTCCTGCAGGAATCAGGTGGCCCATAATCACGTTTTCTTTGAAGCCAGTCAGACGGTCAATCTTACCCATTGTTGCAGCTTCGGTGAGAACACGAGTGGTATCCTGGAAGGAAGCTGCAGAGATGAAGGACTCAGTCTCGAGCGACGCCTTGGTGATACCCAACAGAACAGGCTCAGCTTCGGCGGGCTTACCACCTTGTTCAGCCAACTCTTCGTTGACCTTCTTGAAGGTGATGCGCTCCACTTGGTCGCCCCAAAGGAAGTCGGAGTCGCCGGGCTCGGTGATGCGGACTTTGCGCAACATCTGGCGGATGACCACCTCGATGTGTTTGTCGTTAATCTCCACCCCCTGCGCACGGTAGACAGACTGTACTTCGGAAACGAGGTGCTCTTGGAGAGCTTGCGTTCCGCAGGCCTCGAGGAGGTCTTCCGGTGCAATCGGTCCTTCCGTAATCTGGTCACCACGCTTCAGAATGTCACCTTCGGTGACGATAATCTGACGTCCCATTGGCACCAAGTGGTCAACTGAATCTCCGCTTTCGACGTCGGAGACAATGACCTTCTTCTTGCCTCGAACGGTTCCACCAAAGGAGACTTCACCGTCGATCTTTGCAATCACACAAGCATCCTTCGGACGACGGGACTCAAAGAGCTCTGCCACCCGGGGAAGACCACCGGTAATGTCCTTTGTCTTGGCAACCTTACGCGGGGTCCGCGCAACCTGCGTTCCTCCAGCGACCTTCTGACCTTCTTTAACAGAAAGGTGAGCGCCGACAGGAATCGAATAGCTTGCCAGAACCTCGCTCGTTTTGGGGTCAGTGATGACCACCTGCGGGTGAAGGTCTTCCTTGTGCTCCGTCACGGTCATTCCCTTCTTGCCGGTCTCCTTATCGGTCTCGGTCTGAACGGTAATTCCGACGATCATATCGCGGAATTCAACCTTACCAGGCTTCTCGGAAATAATTGGCACAGAGTGAGGATCCCAAGTCAGAATCTGCTGACCCTTCTTCACTTCGGCACCATCCGCAGCCTTGATAACGGAACCAATCACAACCTTGTGAGACTCCAGCTCGAGACCATCTTTGTCGCGAATGGAAATCTTACCGTTCTTGTTAAGGACAACGAAGTTGCCGTCGACATCTTCAACTGCACGCAAGTCGATGTAGGCGATGAAACCCTTCGTCTTGGTTGTGATGAACGGCTGCTTGGTCGCACCAAATGCAACCCCACCTGAGTGGAATGTCCGCATGGTCAACTGGGTTCCGGGCTCACCGATGGACTGCGCGGCAATGATGCCGACTGCCTGTCCGATCTGTGCCAACTCGTTGGTTGCCAAATTGAGGCCATAGCACTTCACGCAGCAACCCCGGTCCGACTCACAAGTCAGAGCCGAACGCACACGCAGTTGCTCCAAGCCAACATTCTCCACTCGAATCGCGGTTTTCTCGTCAATCAAGTCGCCGGGCTTCAGAATCACTTCACCGCTGACCGGGTCAGTCACTTTCTCCAAAGAGGTGCGCCCATAGATTCGGGTTGCCAGAGAGGTCGACTCCTCATCACCACTGTAGATGGTGTGAAGGCTCAATCCATTAACTGTTCCGCAATCCGGAATCGTGACGATCACGTCTTGAGAAACGTCGACCAGCTTACGAGTCATGTAACCCGAGTCGGCAGTCTTCAGAGCGGTATCGGCAAGTCCCTTACGAGCACCGTGGGTCGAAATGAAGAACTCCAATACCGAAAGACCTTCACGGAAGTTCGATGTAATCGGGCGCTCAATAATTTCACCAGACGGCTTGGCCATCAGACCACGCATACCCGAGAGCTGCTTAATCTGGTTCTTGTTACCACGTGCTCCAGAGTCAACCATCATGAACAATGGGTTTGCAAGGACGCGACCTTCGTTGTGCTCAAGCTTCCGGTAAAGGGCGCTTGCGATGTGGTCGGTGGCACGGGTCCAAATGTCGACCACCTTCTGATAGCGCTCACCATTGGTGATGATACCATTGCGGTAGTGCTTGGTGACCACTTCGATTTCGGCGTAAGCCTTGTCGACTTCGACTTTCTTCTCCTCGGGAACTACCATATCCACGATACCAATCGAGATACCGGAACGACTCGCTTCCTTGAAGCCGAGCTCTTTGAGCAAGTCGAGGGACTCCACAGTCGGTCCCCGTCCAGCCGCCTGATAGCAACGCCAGATGATGTTACCGATCTGCTTCTTGCCCACGGTCTCGTTCACGAAACCAAGGCTGTCAGGCCAGATTTCGTTGAAGCGGACGCGGCCGGGAGTGGTGATGATGTGGCGAGACTCCTTATCACCCATGATGGTGTCTTGACCATAGTTGGGGTTCCGGAGACGGATCCACTGGTGATAGGTCACCCCACGCTGAGAAATGGCATACTCCACCTCGTTGGTGTCCGAGAAGGAAGGCAAGCTCACATCGGTGGCAGGCTTCACCGCCGAACGGACGTAGGTGAGGTAGTAAATTCCCAAAATAATATCCTGGGAAGGAGTTGTGATGGGCTGACCACTCGCAGGCGAGAACAGGTTGTTCGGCGCCAGCATGAGCTGACGACACTCCATCTGCGCTTCCACCGAGAGAGGAACGTGAACCGCCATCTGGTCACCATCGAAGTCGGCGTTGTAGGCCGAACAAGTCAATGCGTGCAAACGAATGGCTGAACCCTCAATCAAGACGGGCTCGAAAGCCTGAATGGAAAGACGGTGAAGAGTCGGAGCGCGGTTGAGCAACACCGGGTGACCCTTGGTGACCTCGGCAAGAATGTCCCACACTTCGGTGGTCTTGCGGTCGATCATCTTCTTGGCCGAACGGACGGTGTGGCAGTAACCCAGTTCCTTGAGGCGACGAATGATGAAAGGCTCGAACAAAGTCAGAGCCATTTTCTTCGGCAATCCGCACTGGTGAAGCTTCAGGTCGGGACCAATCACGATCACGGAACGACCGGAGTAGTCCACCCGCTTACCGAGAAGGTTCTGACGGAAACGACCACCCTTACCCTTGAGCATGTCGGAGAGCGACTTGAGAGGACGGTTGCCTGCTCCAGTCACCGCACGACCGTGACGACCGTTGTCAAACAAGGCGTCGACAGCCTCCTGCAGCATGCGCTTCTCGTTTCGGATGATGACCTCGGGGGTCTTCAACTGGAGAAGGTTGCGGAGACGGTTGTTCCGGTTGATGACGCGACGGTAAAGGTCGTTGAGGTCGGAGGTCGCAAAGCGGCCACCTTCCAAGGGAACCAAAGGACGGAGATCGGGAGGAATGACCGGCAGGACATTCATGATCATCCACTCGGGACGCGTGTTGGAACCGTGGAAGCCTTGTGCCAGCTTAAGACGCTTGGCGAGCTTCTTGCGGTTCTGCTTGGAGCGAGTGGCGTCCATGGCTTCTTCGAGCTCGACGATCAACTTGGGGAGATCGACTTGCTTGAGAGCTTCCTGGAGAGCCTCGGCACCCATAGCGGCGCGGAAGTTGTCTTCGCCGTAGTCATCCTCGGCGTCGCGCAACTCGGTCTCGGTCAAAAGCTGACCCAACTCGAGAGGAGTCTTGCCGGGATCGATGACCATGTAGTCCTCGTAATAGATCACCCGCTCCAACTGGCGGGCAGCCATGTCGAGCACGAGGCCGATGCGGCTGGGCATACACTTGTAGAACCAGATGTGGCTGACGGGCACCGCCAACTCGATGTGGCCCATGCGCTCGCGACGGACACGGGAGAGAGTCACCTCAACTCCGCAACGGTCGCAGATCACACCCTTGTGCTTGATGCGCTTGTACTTTCCGCAAGCACACTCCCAGTCCCGGGTGGGTCCGAAAATTCGCTCACAGAAAAGACCGCCCTTTTCAGGCTTGAAGGTCCGGTAGTTGATCGTTTCAGGGTTCTTCACCTCACCGTGACTCCAGCTCCGAATGGTCTCGGGGTGGGCAACGGTAATGGCGACGTGGTCAAAGGCCTCTGGCTTCTCATCCACCCCGTAAAGGTCACGCAAATTAGTTTCAACGCTCATAAATCGTAATTCGTATTAGGTAGTTATTCGGGGAGGTTAGATGGTGAGATCGTCCAAGGAGAAGTCGTCGGAGAGTCCCACCCCTTCGCCAGCTTCTTTCGCCGCAAGTCCGCGTCCTGGCTTCACGTCCAGTCCGAGAGATTGCATTTCCTTGATCAATACGTTGAATGATTCGGGTGTTCCTGCTTCGAGGGTGTTATCCCCTTTCACGATGGATTCATAGATTCGGGTCCGTCCCTGCACGTCATCCGACTTCACAGTCAGAAGCTCCTGCAAGGTGTAAGCGGCACCGTAGGCCTCGAGGGCCCAAACCTCCATCTCCCCGAAACGCTGACCACCGTATTGGGCTTTACCACCCAATGGCTGCTGCGTAACGAGCGAGTACGGTCCGACCGCACGGGCGTGAATCTTGTCGGCAATGAGGTGACCGAGCTTGAGCATGTAAATCTGCCCAACCACGACCGGCTGGTGAATCGGGTCACCGGTGCGACCATCATAGAGCATGCTCTTACCAGCAACGGAACCGTCCTTGCCATCGCCAATCCAGCTGAAGCCATCAACGGCTTTCGCTTCGCTCATGTATTCCCAGATGCGGTCCTCGTGGATACCGTCGAAAATCGGAGTCGCGACCTTGAAGCCGAGAGCCTTGGCGGCCACCCCGAGGTGAGTCTCCAATACCTGACCAACGTTCATTCGGGAAGGAACGCCCAGTGGGTTCAAGCAGATGTCGATTGGAGTTCCGTCGGAAAGGAACGGCATGTCGGCCTCGGGAACGATGATGGCCACAACCCCTTTGTTTCCGTGACGTCCAGCCATCTTGTCACCCACGTCCAGCTTGCGCTTCTTGGCGACGAAGACTTTCACTTCCTTAATGACGCCGGGATCCACCTCGTCACCGCTCTCGATTTGGTCGAGGCGACGCTCGCGGTCGGAGTCCAACTCGCCGAAGCGGCTTTCGAAACCGGAGATGATTTCGAGGATCTTGTTCCGAATCGGGCTCGGGTCGATCTCGATGTGGTCATGGGCACTCGCGAGCTTGCGAAGAAGAGTCTTCGTAATCTTGCGGTTGGCCGGAATGATGATTTCGCCGGTTTGGGCGTTGACGACGTCGAGAGGGATTTTTTCTCCCAACAGAATGTCGGAAAGCTTCTCAGTGAGGTCGTCAGTGAGCTTGTCTTTCTTCTTCTTGTAGTCGTCGTTGATCTTCTTGAGCTGCTTCTTGGCTTCCGCAGTGTTGACCTCCTCGTTGCGCACGCGGGCGACGCCGTGGGAAGACATGCGGATTTCCTGCACGATACCGATGGTGCCGGAAGGAACGCGCAAGGAAGTGTCCTTCACGTCGGCTGCCTTTTCACCAAAGATGGCGCGAAGAAGGCGCTCTTCAGGAGCCAGCTCGGTTTCACTCTTGGGAGTGATTTTACCAACGAGAATATCACCAGGGTGAACTTCCGCACCCACGCGAACGATACCGTCATGGTCGAGGTTCTTGAGAGCCTCTTCCCCCACGTTCGGGATGTCACGGGTGATTTCTTCAGGTCCCAGCTTGGTGTCACGGGCAGCAACATCGAACTCACTGATGTGAATCGAGGTGTAAACGTCATCCTTCACGATGCGCTCGGAAATCACGATGGCATCCTCGAAGTTATAACCGTTCCAAGGCATGAACGCGACCAGCACGTTGCGACCGAGGGCCAACTCACCCTTCTCGGTGTTTGGACCGTCGGCGAGAACATCGCCCACCTTCACCTTCTGCCCACGCTTGGCGATCGGCTTCTGGTTGATGCAAGAACCGGAGTTCGAGCGCATGAACTTGCGGAGAGGATAAACGAAGATTCCCTTGTCGGGGACTGTCTTGAGAACCTCTGGGGTGCTCAGGAACTTCTCGTCGGAAATCGGAAGCTCACCGTCCTTGGTGGTCACGATATATTCGGCAGTTGCAGCGGCAACTACGCCGTCCGCTTCCGCCACGATTACCGCACGCGAATCCCGGGCGGCTTTGCCTTCAAGACCAGTTCCCACGTAGGGGGACTCGGAAACAAGAAGAGGAACACCCTGGCGCTGCATGTTCGCACCCATCAAGGCACGGTTGGCATCATCGTGCTCGAGGAAAGGAATCATTCCTGCGGCAACCGAAACCAGCTGCTTGGGAGAAACGTCCATGTAGTTCACCTCGGAAGGCAAGACCTCGAGGAATTCTCCCCGTTCGCGGGCAGTGATGCGCTCAGTCTGGAAAACTCCCTTTTCATCGATAGGGTTGTTGGCCTGGGCAATGAGGTATCCTTCCTCCTGGTCGGCGGTCAAATACTCAATATTCTTGGTCACCTTGCCGTTCTTAACCTGACGATAAGGAGTCTCGATGAAGCCGAACTCGTTGATTCGGGCGTAGGTGCACATCGAGTTGATGAGACCAATGTTGGGACCCTCAGGGGTCTCAATCGGACAAATCCGGCCGTAGTGGGAGGGGTGAACGTCACGCACCTCGAAACCGGCACGGTCACGGTTCAGACCACCAGGTCCCAGAGCCGAAAGACGACGTTTGTGCGTCAACTCGGCGAGAGGGTTGGTTTGGTCCATGAACTGGGAAAGCTGGGAACGTCCAAAGAAGTCACGCACCACGGCGCTCAGAGCCTTGGGATTGATGAGCTTCTGGGGAGTCATGCCCTCGATGTTGACATCGAAAAGGGTCATGCGCTCCTTCACGAGGCGCTCGGTACGAGCAAGACCCACACGGCACTGGTTGGCGAGAAGTTCACCCACCGCACGAACGCGGCGAGAACCGAGGTGGTCAATATCGTCGAGAACACCTTCTCCCTTTTTCAGACGCAAAAGATACTTCATCGCCGCGAGAAAATCCTCGGGCACCATGATGCGCTCGTTGGGATCAACCCCCAACTGGAGCTTCTGATTGATCTTGTAGCGACCCACGCGAGTAAGGTCATACTTCTTGGGATCAAAGAAGAGGCGCTTGAGAAGAGCGCGCGCATTGGCTGCGGTCGGAGGATCTCCGGGACGAAGCTTTTTATAGATATCCTTCAACGCGGACTCCTCATCGTGAGCAGGGTCCTTGCGGAGAGACTTGAGAAGAATTTCATCTTCGGTCGAATCAATCACCTCCAAGGATTTGACCCCCAGAGCGAGAAGCTGGTTTACAACCCCGATGGTCATGGGCTCGTAGGCACGGGCCACGACAATCTCACCATCGTGAATGTCCTCAAAAGGAACCTTCGCCGCGAGCTCATCCTCATCCATGCCAGCGCTCAACTTGAGCTTCTGGACATTGTAGAAGTTCTCAACGATATCACGGTCTGTGGGATAGCCGAGAGCACGCAGGAAAGTGGTTGCCAGGAACTTTCTCCGGCGACGGCGACGGTCCAGGTAAACGTAGAGAAGATCGTTGGTATCGAACTGGGTTTCCAACCAGGAACCACGGTCCGGAATAATGCGGAAAGAGTGAAGAATCTTACCATTCAGGTGAATGGATGTTTCAAAACAAATACCTGGCGAACGGTGCAACTGGGCGACGATCACCCGCTCTGCTCCGTTGATCACGAACGTTCCCCGGCGGGTCATCATCGGCAACTCGCCCATGTAGACTCGCTCCTTCTTGGTCGCGCTCTCATCCTTGAGCTTGAAAGTCACATAAAGCGCGGAGCTGAAAGTCTCACTTGAGCGCAAGGACTCCAAAGAACTCATTTTAGGGGCCTCAATATCGTAAGCCACGAAATCAAGCTCGACGGTATCGTCATAGCTCTTGATCGGGAAAACCTCCTTGAACACAGCTTGCAAGCCCGTCTCGGCCCGCTGCGATGGTGGGATGTCCTGTTGCAAGAAGTCTTCATAGGACTTGCTTTGGACCTCGATCAGGTTGGGGGGTTCAATGACCTCTTTGATTGTTCCGAAGTAACGGCGTTCCATCTTAGGTAGTATTATTAGTTGGGCGGTGGCGCAAGCGAACCGCGGGCTGGTTGGATATGGGCGGGATACGGGCTCCCTATGTTAAAAATTTCGGACTAGTCCGGCTTCTGGTATCTGGATTTGCTAGCAGGAAAAGCATCGCTGATACCAGAAGCCGAAAAGTCCGAGGAGGCACGAAGCCCCCTCGGATCAAAAGAAATCCGGTGATTACTTGAGTTCGACTTTGGCGCCAGCCTCTTCGAGAGCTTTCTTTGCTTCTTCAGCGGCATCCTTGGCCATTCCCTCAGCGAGAACAACTGGAGCGCTTTCAACAAGCTTCTTAGCTTCAGCGAGACCAAGACCGGAAACAACTCCGCGAACTGCCTTAATGACAGCAATCTTGTTGCCACCAGCTTCAGCAAGAAAGACGTCAAAATCAGTCTTCTCTTCCACAGGTGCAGCTTCAGCAGCAGGACCAGCAGCAGCAGCCACGGGTGCCGCTGCGGATACGCCCCACTCTTCTTCAAGCTTCTTCACAAGTTCTGCCGCTTCAAGTACGGTCAACTTGCCCAATTCTTCTGCAATGCTATTAATATCAGCCATTTTTTTATTTTTTCGGTTGGTGTCGTCGCGGACCGGAAGCCTCCGGTCCATTTCAGTTCTCACAGCCGTGAGCCCCGACTAGGGACCATTCCCTTGACAGCTGCGGAATGCGAAAACCCGCAGCATCTGTTCTAAATTCGTAAATTCTCTCTCTCAACTGTAACCCGCCCAGCCCCATCTCCTTCGAAGAAAGAGAGCAAGGGGCGAGGTGTCTCGACCATATGGACCAACCATTCAAGTCTTTTTTCAAGAATGCTACGAAAATTTCTGAAAATCTCGACAATCTTCCTCTTTTTACGACCCCTCACCCGATCGAACTCCCCCCCTAAGCGGATAGCGAATGACACCAGGCAAGACTTCCTAGTCCAACACCGAAGTGACGATTCCCCCGTTGTAGAGCAAACTGACTTCGACTTGGGTAAAGGCTCGATCCCACACCCCCACCTCATCAATTGCGCCCTTGAACCAGCCCCAATCCGCCGTTCTCGAAGAACCAATGCGGAAGTTGGCAAAATCGGTGATATTTCCGACCTCCGACTGAGAGCTCACCTGCTCACCATTCAGATAGAGCAGGAAGGTATCGCTATCCGCATCGAAGGTCACTGCCGCGTGCATCCACTTCCCATCAAAATAATGATCATAGAGAGTCTTCTGCAAAGTCACCGTCGTTCCATCATGAGATCGGAATTGTAGCAGAGTTAACTCGGTGTCAGTGCTGCCAGCATAAATTCCCTCTCTCAAGCTCAGCGACATCGACTGATTGATTGAAGTCTCATAAACAAACTGAACCTCAGATCCTGTCGGCAACACATCCGAACGGAACCATGAAGAAATCGTGAACGAGCTGTCTGGCGCGTCTTCCACGATTTCTCCATCCACTTGGAAGTGATCACCATTCCCATCGAAGAGCGCAGCTTGCCCACCCAACCCGTTGTCAAAGTAGCTCACATCCCCCTGGGCCACTCCATTGAGAGGAAGGTCATTGGCGACATCTCCCGATGCAAGAACGGAATTGTTGCCATTCCCTTCGAAATTCCAATAGGCACGAAGACCTTGGGAGAGACCGGAAAATTGGCGAGCTCGCACGAATCCACTATCAACCGGTAACTCCACCTCCCACATCGTGAGGTCGCCGTCAGCAAGAGCGACACTGTCCTCCAACACCGAAAAGTTCTCCAAATCCGCACTGGTCTCCAACTGATACTGCGAGTTAGGAACCGTCTTCAAAGTCACCTCCATCATGGGCTCGCTCGGGGTGTAACTGGAAGCCTTCGCGATACTCACAATATCCAAGGGCTGATACTCTGCAGCCCCCAAGTCAGGAACACCGACTCTCGCAAGACCACTTTGGTCGAATTCAGGAATCACGCCCGAGACCGCTGCATCAATCGCTGGAGAGCCCGCATGCAAGGGTATCGTAGCGGTGCTTCCGCCATAAAACCCAGGAATCGACAACCCGGCTTCACCATCCACCAGGTTACTTTCTTGTAGGTCAGCTGCTCCATAAATATTGGCGCCCGAGTTCGCGAAATTCCCCGACACGATACAATTCACCAAGGTCGTGTTCTGAGCAATTTCATTGGGATCAATCCCTCCCCCGTTGGTACCCGCCCAGTTCCCACTGATGGTGCAGTTCTCCAACAGAACAGGAGCCTCCACCGAACCATTGGCGTGAAAAACGGCTCCTCCAGAAACAGTGGACCGGTTTCGGAACAAGGTCACATTCCTCATCGTAAGAGACCCACCGGTGTCACAGGCAACTCCGCCTCCATACTGCGCCTCATTTCCAAAGATGGCACAGTTCTCAATCAAGACCGGCCCATTGGCCATCACTGCACCTCCCCAGCCGGATTCCACATTTCCTCCAGTCAGGTTCAGACCTCGCAAAGTCAGACCTCCGTTAGGCCTCACCATGAAAGCGCGACCCTCCCCCGTCACTTCGAGAGTAACTCCTTCCGAAAGATTGGAAGCATCGAGCGTAATCTCCTTCTCCAGCCAAACTTGACTCAAACGCTTCACTTTACCATTCAACTCTTGGCTGAAGCGAATCACTTCTCCATCATCAACCTCCTCAATGAGGTCGTCGAAATCTGTCGAAGCGGTGACCACCCCTTCCGGACTGCTCACTCGCACTTCCGGCACCGCTTGAATACTATCCGACACCACCTCAATCACGTAGAAAAACCTCAGGTCTGCGGGATCGTCGTAGGTAATTTGCACCTTCTGCCTCTCCCCCGGAGCAATCACCCCTCCAGACCAATTCACCGAACCAAAGGTCTGGTTGATGGCACTCACCGTGGCATCGCTTTCCCCCCGATTCACCAACCAGAACTCGCCGGTAACGGGGAGGATTGTAGTATCAGCTTGAAGGTAAAAGTAGGTGGCTGGCACCCCTCCAAAATCGAAACTCTGCCCTTCGATTTCCAACAATGGACCCGGATCGCTCGGCACTCCAATCAGCTCCACTTCTGCAATCTGCATGTAGTTTTCGACCGAAGGGTCTACAATCTCAGGAAATGTAATGCGATAACTCTGATAGGACACGGCGTTCACAATCCTAATTTCCTGCCGCTGAAACCGCTCGGTAAACGCGGGCACGACAGCATCCACCAGAGTGACGAAGTTTGTTCCATCTGCCGTTCCTTCCACGACCACCCGCTTGGGATCCCGATTGGGCGAATCGTTTGCAGAGGTCAGCGCAATCCCAGCCACCTTAGTCCATGCGTGCTCAGGTGTCACCGTGAAGCCCGAACCTTCTCCGTCAAAATTGAGATACTTGGTCTCAATATCGTTATCGATTGCATTCGCAACTTCTTCTCCACTGGGAGAGTTACTCGAACTCGCAACACTCAAATCCCCAGGAGCAGTGACGTCGCTGTTAGAATAACTGGTCTGAGCAAACTCCAGATTTTGAAAATCAAAACTCAGATACTCGGCACCCTGACTCGTATTCTCAAATCGCAACACGTGCACTCCTGCTGGAAGAAATACATCCTTCATCACAACCTCGTTCCAAGCCGCGTTGTGGGAAACTTTGACCGACTGATTGTTTGCCAGCACTACCTGACCCTCATCCCGCGTAATCTGGAACGTCGGCGATTCCGAGGCGGTCGAGCCCGCTAGAACCTTGATATCGAAGTGGCCTGGATGCTCCGCCTCGACCGTATACTCAATCCAGTCACCGTTCCCAAAATTTTGAACCACTTCGTCAGTCCCAGAGAATCCATAGCGCTTACTATAGGCAATCAGCCAGCCTCCCGTATCATGCTCTCCAGTTTCGATGATTCCTGGCAACGAAACAGGCTCTCCATGAAAGGGCAACTGCTCCAATTTCATTTTATATTCTGCAATAGCAGAAGCAGAAGCATAAGTCGTCGGATCATCAGGCGTGAAAACCGCAACGCGGAAAGCTAAGGGCGAGAAGCCATCTAAAGCGGAAGCAGGATACTCCCCCAACTTCGGAGTATAGCTCCAGGTCCCCGGAATAGTGTTCCCATTCACCTTCGCTTGGGCATCCCCGTAGGGCCAACCTGCCAAATTATAAATCTTTGTACTAGGAAACCACTCGATAACAGGAACAAGCAGCGGCTTGGGCCCAATCGATATTTCAACGGTCTCGGAAACCGTCGCATAGCGCTCAGTGTCATCTGGAACAAAGCGCACCAGTAACTCATAGTCCCCATCAGGCAACACCGTGGACGATTCAACTTGCGCGTAATCAAAGGTCCCGGGGACAAAGGGCTCCGTCCTCGCATTCAATACTCCTCTAACTCCCCCGCCTAGTGGCTCCCCCGTGTAGCAAAGAGCAGGTTCCCAGACGACATTGGGAACTTCCTTCGGCTCTCCCGCCCGAATGCGAGTCACACAATACTTCATCCGCGCCCCGTTCGCGAGACTCTGGCTATACCCTTCCCAACAAGAACCAATTTCCTCCGGCAAAGTCATGAACTGATAACTCCAAGCCGTCCATGACTTCCCGCCGGAAATATACTCCGACGAAAAATAGAGAACCGGCAACACAGAATGAGGAAAGTATTCTTCCGAAATATAAAAGTCTTTCGTTCCCACCGAACTCGCCTCCCACTGCCCCCACCAAGGCCATTCGGCATCAAACAGAAAATGGTTTGCCCCTTGATTCAGGTTTCCAATTGGATTCTCACGCGTCCAACTCAGGTCATCGATGGAAGGGTTACTAGGAATCTTGGTAAAATCAGGAAAATAAATTTGCGCGGTCACTAGGGGAATTATCGGAGTGCTTCCCCCATCGATCCATTCCACTTCAATCTGGTAGTGCCGGATCCCTGTCGGTATTTGACCCGTCGGAGCGGTTCCGTTCTTAGCGGTCACAAAGTTTGATCGCAACGTGGGCGGGGCTGGGTCCGAACTGCTGAACAAATCATCAAAGAAATCTACAAAATCATTCCCCGCCCCTACGAACCAGTCCGCAATCTGATCCCCCGCATCCTCGAACCAATCGCCCGTATCACTCAAAGCCCCCTCGACCCACTCCAAGGCAATCTCCGGACCAGACTGCCACCCTTCATTCCAATCCGACTCCGGTTCAGTCGCATACTTCGCCAGCACACCGCTACCAGTGCTGATTCCGTTCAATTCGAGACAAACGTCCACAATGTCTCCATACTCTTGAAAATCGATCCCAATCACATTGGGACGCCCCTTATAACGATAATTCGCTCCCGCAGGAGGAGGAACTGCCAACTCGGTCACCAGCCAGTGCATCAAAACCGGATTCGCATCCTCCGCCACTCCACGAATACTTCTTGGATAGCTTCCGAATCCCAAGGTCCCGTTTGCGATCAGAGTATTGTTATGAGTCACGTTTCCAAAAGTGAACAACGCATCCTCATCCGAGTAATAGTCGGCCGACGAATCCGACGGCAGCATCTTCTCAATCAAACCGTCGTAGTAAACACTCCGATGATGGGAGTCCTGATCCCCTCCACTCCGACCATACCCCTGATAACCGGGCCAAAACTCGACAGGGCGCTCCCACTCTGGATCCGAAGTTTTATAGGCATCACCATCAAAAGTGGAAATATCCCAATAATCAGCCTCACTCACCTGATAAGAGATGATCACCGTTTTTCCAGCATTAATCAAATCACTCACCGTGCTCGAAGGAGTAAAATTCTCATAGGAGGCAATGTCCCCCGCAAATCGAGCGTTGATCATCGCTACCAACTCCTCGTGCTTCGAAGCCCGCATGCCGTCCTCATAATCAGTAGAGCTATCCTGGTTCTCATCGATCCACGTGTCGTAGAACTTCTGAAAGTAGATCATAATGATCTCATTCGGATTCTGGTCATGAAAGGTCTCGGCATCATCGAGACACTTTTCAATCGTATCGTTGTAGAGGCCATGCGCGAAATACATCACCCCATCGGCATTCACCGCCACCCGCAGGTCTATGGATCGGACCCCTTCGTTCATCTGCTGGAGAATCGTCTTATTGTGATTCTGCGACCAAGGCTCGTAGAGCTCGTCTGTAATCGCCAATGCTCTCTTCCAAGGATTGTCATAATCATCCGGCGGAAAGTGGTCGCCGACAGAGAATTCGTCCCACCGCGCATCACCGAAATCCACGGGACTGAGCGGATCGTAAGAGCCGGAATCGTGCGTCCCCGGAATCACGAGATCCCTCAGCTTGTATGCCCCGATGGTCGACACGTTGTCCGTCATCCAGCGCTTGTAGTCCACCGCCTCGGCCTGCAGGCAGCAGCATAATAAAAAGAAACCAAAGTGAAAAGTAGCTCGGAAAACCATCGTCATATCTCTCTTATCGTAAAGCTCGGGAAATGGTTACAAAAATAATTCGTGAACATCCTGATGCTTGGCTTGCAGAGCTCACCGGAACAAGCGGCTGAGACAAAAGATGAGCCTACCTCCTCTTCACTAAAGCACTCCTAGCGAGAACAGCCCCCTCACCTCGGCAAGCTGTCGCTCTTGACTGCGCCACAGACGTTTGAGGTCTATGTCCCCTGAAGTCTTTCGCTCTTAACAGCACGAACCCAGCGCAATTCTCCCCCCTTGAACAAAATTTCTCTTTTTTTACGATTCCTGCTAACCTTTTAAGATTCACGCACATTTATAAGGTTGGACTGTTCCAACATCAAAAAAATGAACTGCAATTAAACCATGAACATAAGAACAAAAAACCTAGGTAGTTTAATGGCGACCTCGCTGCTAGCGACGGGCGCTGTTGCTCAAGCTGCCACGATAACGATAGACAACCTCGACTTGCGCGGGACGGGTCTCTTTGGGCACGATGACGCGACGCTGAGCCCGGGCCCCGGAAACGCGACTGCCGACCCCTTGGATTGGGTTATTAGCTATACAAACTTGGATTTGGATGGTGACGGCTCGGCCAACGACACTGTCAACTTTACAGTTCGAGCTTCCGGAGGAGGAGCTAGCCAAAGAGCCTGGGGCCAAGGAATTGATACTGGGTTCGGCAACCTCAACAATGTGACGATCTCTGTGGTTGGACTCTCCGGTACCACCACAGATTCAGGTGACGCCATCGTCTTTGATGGCTTTACCGAGGGAACGGCCGGAATGGGCGGCAACGGTGTTTTCACCAGAAATGTGGATATCAATGGCACCACTGTTAATTTGGCCACAACCGGCGGAGGCTTCCAATTCGTAACTGCTAGCGCCTCTTTCGCTCCGACAGCTACCATTTTGTTCGACAATTCTGGCGGCGATGGTGCTTCTATTGTAGCGCGCGCATACGACTTGCAATTCAGCACCGTCCCCGTCCCCGAACCATCTTCGGTGGCCCTGCTTGGATTGGCTGGAGGCTTCCTCGCTTTCCGTCGTCGCAAGTAATCGAACGAACATTCAGATATTCAAGAAGCGCAAGTCTCGCGGCTTGCGCTTTTTTTGGCCAATTATGGCAAAGACTAGCTTTTTCCCTGCTCAACGCAAAATTTGATCCATTCCGCGGGGTTTCTCCATCAGACGACTAGCTCATGGTTCTCTCAACGAACAAAAAGTTTGCAGTCCCTGACCCTACCGCCGTAGTCAAAGCCTTGGAGATGAAAACAATTTCAGCCTCTCCCTAAAACCCCGCGATCACGGGGCAAGGAAGAGGCTGAAAAATGATTCGCCAATTTGTTCCTTTACTCGACCGGTGGCACTGAGGTCACCCGATAGAATGACTTGGGATCTACTGCAGTTGGATCAACGTCGGTGAAAGTCTCAACCGCCGAAGTAGCAATAACCGTGTCAATCAAGGTCGAGAAGTCCCCCGCCAAATCGGTATCTTGGACCAGATAATACTCGGTATCCACCACCAGTCCGCTGGCAACAATATCCAAGTCACTGCCATTGAATTCAATGGAATCGATGGCGATGGGTGCACTGTTGTCGATAAACTCGGCCGCTAGAGCTTCAATGGTAGCGGCATCAAGAATTCCATTATACATCCGAATCACCCCTGAAGTAGCATTCGAGAATCCTCCTCCATCGAAGAGTCCCGCACTCTGACCGGCATAGCCGCCCCCTCCAATATTGGAATAAAGAGCCCCAGTCAAAGAACTGGCCCAGCTCGTCAAAACCTCCGCAGGCGAGTCTCCGGTATCAACCAAAATTCCATCGAGATAGAGCGCGATTACAGAGTTTGGTTCGGTGCCGCCGATGTCAATCGTGACCGCAATGTGGTGCCATCCGGCATCGATGGGGGCACTGACTTGACTGGCATTCGCGTTATTTACCGTGATTGCGGTCAAATTTCCGGAATCGATACCAATCGAAGTTCCGACGGCATCATTGCCCCACTTGATAATCAATCCGCCACCTTCCGGAGTTTCTGGAACGTCTATCCACAAACTATGGGTTACATCTTGGAATCGGTAACCCTCTTGGAAAGAGGTGAATCCTTGAAACGACTCTGCTAGAGTGATGACCCCACCGAGGCCGGAATTGAAGGTCACGCTCCCATTCCCAGCGATATCAACGACATCACCGTTGGCAACTTCGAGAGCCTGCACAAAAGGGCTGATATATTGGTTTTCGAGAACGCCGCTATCGACGACAAAAGTCTCGGCATCCAACTCGACAACAATTTGCGAATCCAAAATGGTGAAATCGATATCCACGGTGGTGGTTCCAGCCGGATTGACCGCGCTCAGCTTGGCCCTCGCGTCGAACGGGAAGGTCAGAGGGCTGTTTGCAGCCTCAAGTGCCGCCACGATACTAGCCACAGGAACGTCCAAGCGCCCAGTTTGACTAGTGAGGGCCAGATTCTCTGAGAAAAACAAGGTGTTGTTACGATAGTCCAGAGTGAGTTCGCCGTCCCCGTTGGAGCCCCCGGCACCAGCTTCGGTGAGAGTCTCGGCTTGGTCGGTGAAGGAAAGGAACAAGCCATTGGTGACATCATTGAAATCAAAGTCCCCTTCGGCAGAAATGAAAAGAGGGAGCTTGCCGCCCACCCCAATCTGACCGGCATTGGAGCGAGTTGAAAATTCGCTAACCACCATCGGCTGTTCAATATAGACCGTTATCGGCTGGCTCACCGCGGTGTCGGTGCCGTTGGTAACCTCGAGAGTATACTCATACACCCCGGCTGGTTGCGTGGCTGGAGTAATCAAGCCGGTTGTAGGATTGCTAAGGGTTTGCTCAACCACTCCGTCCCTTTTCAACGTAGCCTCGGTCGCATTCTCCAAGTCAAAGAAAAACTGCAATGAGTCTTGGTCGTAAACACCATCCGCTTCGTTCTCGGGAGTCCCTGAGGTGAAATAACTTCCTTGGGTCTCATTGAAGGTGCCAAATCCCCCTTCCGCCAAGCTAAACTCAAAAATGCTGGGAGCGCCTGCAGCTTCCGTGAAAGTGAAGGAAAATGAAGATTGTCGAAAGAAAATCCTCATCCCTGTCGCAGTGTCTTGTCCCAAGGCATTGTAGACAGGGTTGTCCACCGTGACACTCGGGCTTGCAGCACCACCCCAGGCAGGAGCAAGTTGTCCAAACAGATACCCTGCTCCGCTACGGCTCAAAGAACCCGTGGTCCCATTGACATCAGCTTCCACATCAAACTGAAGGCCGGGTGCTCCCCCGCCGGCAGCAGCCGCAAACGCCGCTGCCGCAGTGAAACCATCGAACGTTACCGTCCCAAGAGTACCTTCACTCACGCTCACATCGACCACCTCGATCAGTAATGATTCCGACTCGTCGACATCGGTCGTTGCCGGGTCATCTTCATCGATGCGAGTACCAACCCCTCCGGCTACTCCGATTCCCTCTCCGCCCAACTGCACATTGCCGGCGGCAGCTCCATTGGAGGTGATTCTCAATGTGAAATCAATATGATCATCACCGGTACCAGCCGTGTCGAGAGTCAGACCGTCCCATCGAAACTGAAAATCGGTAACAGGCGTGTACTGGCCGGTTGGATAGGGATTTCCGTCTTGGGTCACAACGCTTCCATCCGAGGAGGTTCCGAAAATACCGAAGCCCCCGTTGCCTGTGCCGCCCCGGAAATTAAAATTACTATAGGACACCGTTACTTGAGCCTGCGAGGAACAGGCAGCGGCAATGGACAACAAGGCGCATAACTTGATTACTTTCATGGTTTTTTGTTTTTTTGGGACTTCTCATCTCATCCAACTTTTCGACGAAGGATCAGATTTGGGTACCATGAAAGGGTATGTCCAACGGAGACCTCGCGGTGCAAATCATCTTACAAAAAATCAGCCCACTTAGCTGGAGGCCCTGGAAACAGGGACCTCTAAACACAAAAAATGCCCGCCGGTTCAGGGCGGGCATTCTGTAAATCTGGAAAAAAGTTCGAGCTTACTCGCCGTCTGGATACTTGGCCTTGATGACGCGTGCAAGCGCGGAACCTGGCTCGTTGATGGTCCGGACCAACTTGGAAGCAGGCGCATTGATGACCGAAAGGAGCTTGGCGAGGAGAACTTCGCGAGATGGAAGGTCTGCCAAAGCATCGATCTGAGCGGTATCGACAACAGCCCCGTCCAAAAGACCGACTTTGACCTCGGGCTTCTTGAACTCCTTGGCGAAGTTCTTAATGACTTTGGCGGCACCGCAAACGTCGTCAGCACCAGTCACGAAAGCGGTCTGACCACGAAGGTCGTCACCAAGACTCGGAAGACCGGCTTCTTCAATCGCAATGCGCATGAAGCGGTTTTTGCCAACGTGGCACTCGGCACCGACCTCTGAGAGGCGGTTGCGAAGCTCACTGAACTCGGGCACGGTCATGCCGTTGTAGTCCACTACAAGAAGGAAGGGAGAGCCATTTACTCTTTCGAGAAGCTCGTCGACGATGATTTTCTTATCTGGGTTCATGATCGGGTGTTCTCGGAATTAGTTGATTGCGTAGAGAGAGGCTTCCAACGGAAGACCGGGCAACATGGAGGAAGCAAGAGTTGCGGACTGAATGTAGTCCCCTTTGGCGGAAGCAGGCTTGGCCTTGACCAAGCTTTCAATGAGAGCTGCGGCGTTTTCAACCAACTTAGCCTCATCGAAAGAAACTTTGCCCACGGCAGCAGCGACGCAACCGTTTTTGTCTACCTTGTAGTCAATCTTACCAGCTTTCACCGCGTTGATTGCTTTCGCAGTATCATCGGTGACAGTTCCAGTCTTGGGGTTTGGCATGAGGCCGCGTGGTCCGAGAACCCGGGCAATCTTACGCACTTCTTTCATCGCATCAGGAGTGGCGATAGCGGCGTCGAAATCGAGGAATCCGTCCTGCACCTTCTTGATGAGGTCGTCCATGCCCACTTCGTCAGCGCCTGCTTCTTGAGCGGCCTTGGCGGCATCGCCGGTTGCGAACACAATCACGCGGACAGTCTTACCAGTGCCGTGGGGCAAGGAGACACTGCCCCGGACCATTTGGTCACTTTTACGAGGGTCGACCCCCAGCTTGAAGGAGACCGTGACGGTGCCATCGAACTTGGGAGCGGGAAGTTTCTTGAGAAGGCTGACAGCCTCCGTGAGGGGGTAACCTTTTCCGGCTTCGATCTGCTCGACAGCCTTGAGGTAACGCTTACTTTTTTTGTTTGCCATTGTATTGGTTTGTAGTGCGGACGAGCCCTGCCTGATTGCGGGACTCTCCTACTTGTTTTTCAGTGAGCCTGAAGAATTCAGACTCGAGATTGCTTACATACCCTCGATTTCGAGGCCCATTTGACGGGCGGTGCCGGCAAGGATGCGACAAGCCTGCTCGGGATCGTTGGTGTTGAGGTCAGGGAGCTTCACTTTGACCACTTCCATGAGCTTCTCCTTGGAGAGCTTGCCCACCTTGTCAGTCTGAGGAACAGCAGATCCGGAAGCGATTCCAGCAGCTTTCTTCAAGAGCACCGCTGCAGGCGGTTGCTTGGTAACGAAAGTGAACGAGCTGTCCTTGAACACCGTAATGACGGTGGGCAAGAGGTCCCCTGCCTGACTCTGGGTCGCGGCATTGAAATCCTTACAGAACTGCATGATGTTCACGCCTGCCTGACCGAGCGCTGGACCAACCGGAGGAGAGGGATTCGCCTGTCCTGCGTTAATCTGCAGCTTCAATATTTTCTTAACTTCCTTAGCCATCTGAGTGTTGCTTGATTATGAATTAGGCGCTTTCCACCTGCCAGGTCTCCAACTCAACCGGAGTTGAACGACCAAAAATTGTTACGGAAACCCTGAGTTTACCGCGCTCGTGGTCAATCTCTTCGACCACTCCGTTTTGACTTTCGAACGGTCCATCTGCAACCAGCACGGTATCCCCGACCTCAAAGGAGATTGAGGGCCTTACAGACTCCTCGCGCTCTTTAATCTGGGCTAACATGCTCTCCACTTCCCGTGGCCGCATTGGAATCGGCTTGTCCTTGGTTCCAGCAAAGCCGATAACACCGTCCATCTCCTTGACGAAATACCAGGACTGGTCCACCAGATCCTTATTCTCATCAAAGAGATACATATTCACGATGATGTAGCCGGGGAAGAACTTCTTCTTCATCTCGACTTTCTTCCCCTTCCGGTTTTCTTCAACCATCTCGGTAGGAACCAACACCTCAAAGATGTAGTCACCCAACTCCTCGCGCTCCACCTCACGGCGAATCCGCTTGGCCACACTGTTCTCCTGTCCGGAGAGCACGTGCACCACATACCACTGGTCTTTACCCTTGGGAATATTCGGCATCTTCGTATCGAAATCTTATAAAATTAAAAATGAGGGAGAATCCTCTCCCCTATCCCACACCGAGTCCGGTGAGGAAATCCACCACATTGCGGTGGATAAAGTCCCAAAAGGCGACAAACCCTGCGAGAAGGAGCATCGCTATAATCACCACCACGGTAGAATCAATCAATTCCTTGAACTTTTTGAAACCCTTGACCTTTGGATCCGGGTCCCAAGGCCATGCAGCCTTACGGAGTTCTCCTTTGACTTCGTTGATGAATGTGAACGCTTTGCGCATAGGTGTGTGCCGAGAATATTGGGAAAAATGGCAGGACAGACAGGACTCGAACCTGCAACCCTCGGTTTTGGAAACCGATGCTCTACCAATTGAGCTACTGTCCTGTTGAGGCGACTTGGGGCATTCCAGTATTACCCGGAATGCCCCGCAAAGTCATTGCCATCCGAACGATTGCTCGTCCAGATAATTTAGAAATTAGTCGAGGATATCACCAACGCGGCCCGCTCCAACGGTGCGACCACCTTCGCGAATCGCGAAACGCATGGTCTTCTCCATTGCAATTGGCTGAATGAGCTCAACTTCCAATTCGACGTTGTCACCAGGCATAACCATCTCAACTCCATCAGGAAGCTTGATGCTGCCGGTCACGTCAGTTGTGCGGAAGTAGAACTGAGGGCGATAGTTGGAGAAGAAAGGAGTGTGACGTCCGCCTTCATCCTTGGAAAGAACGTAGATCTCAGCCTTGAACTTCTTGTGAGGAGTTACAGAGCCGGGCTTCACGATAACCTGGCCACGCTCAAGGTCGTCTTTTTTAAGACCACGAACGAGGAGACCCACGTTGTCACCAGCACGACCTTCGTCAAGAAGCTTACGGAACATCTCGATGTCAGTAATAGTAGTCTTCTGGGTGTCACGGATACCAACGATCTCCACTTCGGACATCTTCTTGATAATTCCACGCTCAACACGGCCAGTAGCAACTGTTCCACGTCCTTCAATCGAGAACACGTCCTCAATCGGCATGAGGAAGTCCTGGTCAATTGGACGCTCTGGCTCTGGAACGTAAGAGTCAACAGCTTCCATCAGCTTGAGGATTGCCTCTTTGTGAGTCGCGTCACCTTCGAGCGCCTTGAGAGCGGAACCCTTTACAATTGGGATGTCATCACCAGGGAATTCATACATGCTGAGAAGTTCGCGAACTTCCATCTCAACGAGCTCGAGAAGCTCTTCATCATCAACCTGGTCAGTCTTGTTCAAGAAAACCACAAGAGCAGGAACGCCAACCTGACGAGCAAGAAGGATGTGCTCACGAGTCTGTGGCATTGGGCCGTCTGCTGCGGAAACAACAAGAATACCGCCGTCCATCTGGGCAGCACCGGTAATCATGTTCTTAACGTAGTCAGCGTGACCGGGACAATCAACGTGAGCGTAGTGACGATTTGCAGTTTCGTACTCAACGTGAGCGGTCGAAATAGTAATTCCGCGAGCTTTCTCTTCCGGAGCAGCATCGATCTGATCGTATGCTTTTGCCTCACCGCCGCCAGCCTCAGCAAGGACAGTTGTGATAGCTGCGGTCAAAGTTGTTTTACCATGATCAACGTGCCCAATCGTGCCAATGTTCACGTGGGGCTTGTTCCTTTCGAATTGTTCTTTCGCCATTTCCTTTAGTTATTTGCGGATTTTTCTCCCGGGACCTGGAGCTTATGGTGGGAATTGAACCCACGACCTCATCCTTACCAAGGATGTGCTCTACCCCTGAGCTACATAAGCGTTGTCCGGTCGCCTGACGAGCGGCTTTGACTCAGTTTCGACCAAATTGCAATAGAAACTTGCAATAGATTAAAGTGAGCTCCGCCCCGCGAAAAGCGGGCGGGAAGTTAGCAATAGCTTTAGCGCTGTCAAAATCTAATTCAGTATTCCTAGAAAAAGTTTTTCCCAGCCTTTCACGGGAGTTCAGAAAACAGCCGGTCCGAATTGATTACTCATTATCAACCAGTTGCAAAGACACCGTTTTCCGAGAATCCTTAGCGAGAGAGATTTCGGCGGGCTAAAGCCCTGTTTTGATGACACTTCGTCCCCTTTTTTCTCATCTTTTGGCAGTGGTTTCGAAAACATCCTGCGCCTTTTCTTTCTTCGAAGAAATCACTTTGCCCCGAAAATTTTAAATGTTCGCAGACCACTTTTCCCAATTTTTCGGCTTCTCTTCGCTCCGGTCGGGCATGGAAAAGCTCTTTCACCCGAGCTAACCCCCTGAAAATAAATACTCCGCAATCCCCCCAAATCCCCCCCTCTCTCTCAAGTGAGCTTGGCCGGCATTTCCCTCTTCTTTCCTTTCTGCCTCAAGCTTGAGTCAGCAGCAAAATTTTCGGTCAGATGAAGGGACCACAAGGCAGTTAGCAGACTGAGTTAGAGCGCAAGAAGTGACTGACATCAGTCAATTCACAGTTTCCGCCGAAAAGCAGGAGGCCGCTCTGATCCACGAACTAGTCACTTACACCATGAATTACCACATCAGAATCATGTCGAGCCTAGGAGCCTTTGCCGCTCTGAGTCAAACGACGAACAGTCAAACACTGACCGCGATAGCCGACACAACCCTGCTCACGAACAGGATCACCCCAACCCAAGCCGACTTGGGAGAGGCCGAAGACAACTTTGGAGGCCGGAACGAAGTTATTATTGGCGGCAACGGCGCCAGCGCTCCTCGCCACGGATTGTTCCGATTCGATGTCAGCCAATACACTGGAGCCATTCTTTCAGGCGCGACCTTGAATTCCGCGACCTTCACTCTCTACGAAAAAACATCCAAGGATGAGAGCAATGGTGCTGCGGTCCAAGAGCTCAGCATTTTCCCTCTCGTTGCAGAGAACGCAGGTTGGGTGCAGGGAACCAAGGGCGGCAGCGACGGAGGATAATCGGCCCAAGCTGGTTCTGTCAGCCTTCTCTACAAGGCGGCTCCCACAGCCTTCGGCGGAACGGATGGCATACAGTGGTTTAGCCAAGGCGGCGGAGCGACTCCTTCCGGCGCACTTCCCTCCCCTCTCCTTTTTGCATTTGGAACAGATACCGGGGAAAGCCTCGGGACCGGAACGTTCACCGCAGTGGTGGGCGAAGACGATGCCCTCGTCATTACTCTCGACACCGCCGCCCTGCAGGCCATTTTACCTCAGTGGATTGAGGATGGCCCGGAGAACGCAGGTTTGATTATTCAGTCTGCAGGCACGAGCCAACTCTCCTTTGACTCCCTCGAAGGGGACGGAAATGCCGCCGAGCTCACTCTCAACTTCGAGCCCGCTCCCGGCGACCGCGACTATGACGGCCTTTTGGATTCGGCGGAAACCAATACCGAAGTGTATATCAGCCCTTCCAACACTGGGACGGACCCCGATCTCTATGATACTGATGGAGACGGTCTTTCCGACAAGGACGAGATCGACACCACAATTGGCAGCAGCATCTTCACCGATCCCAATTTGGAGGATACCGATGGAGACTTTATGGCCGATAAATACGAGCTCAACAATGGCCTTGATCCCTCTGACGACGGCACAGTTGGTGAATCCAGCCCGGGCGCGAAAGATGGTCCCAATGGAGCCGATGGCGATTTGGACGGCGACGGAGCCAGCAACATCGACGAGCATGACGGCATCCTGGGATACGACCCGACTGACCCGACTGACCCCGATAGCGATGACGATGGCCTGACGGACGGTGAAGAACTGAGCGGTTCAGAAAACTCCGCTTATTTCAATGACCCGACCGACCCCAACGCCCCCGACTCTGATGGCGACGGATTCTCCGACCACGACGAGGTGCTGGGAACCTTCAACATCTGGAATGCCGGAGTGGAAACTGGCGGACCAGGAAGTCCGACCGACCCCAATTCAGATGACTCGGACGGAGACGGATTCCCCGACGCCCTTGAAATCGAAAAAGGTCTCGACCCTACAGCAGACGGATCCGTGGGCGAGAGCAGCCCCGGTGCGGACGACGGTCCTCATGGTCCTCTGGGCGACCTGGACAATGATGGCCTCAACAACGGCGAGGAGATCGACAACTACCTGACCGATCCCCGCAATCCCGACTCGGATGACGACGATCTTCTGGACGGTGCGGAAATAGATGCGGGAACCGATCCCGCTGACCCCGATTCCGATAAAGACGGCCTTACGGATGGTGATGAGCTCAACGCTAGCATCGGTAGTGCTTTCCTTTCCGATCCTATCAAGCGGGACAGTGATAACGATGGCGTGTCCGACCCACGGGAAATCGCGGATGGAACCGACCCAAGCGATGCCAACTCGGTAGTCCTTCCCACTGTCATTGGAGATCTGGTCTCCTACTACAGCTTCGACGAAGGAATTGGCACCACTGCAGCCGACACCGCTCCCCTCGGCACCCCGGAGAACGCGACAACCAACCAGAATGCCGTGGGCTGGGTGACCAACAACCCTCTGATTGGAGCGTCCTCACTGGACCTGACTGGCAACACTTCCATGCAAGTCGCGGATGCGCTCGGAACTGCTGGCCCGGGAGGAACACCGGCCACAGCCTTCACTCTGATGGCCTGGGTGAATATGGACAATGCACCCGGATACGATGGGATTTTCCAAACTCGGGACGAAAACTGGGGACTGAATGTCAATGGCACGGCCTTCGACTTCCGCTTTGACCATGATCCGGGCGGCACCAGTGTGGGTCTCGACTCGGCCAACGGAACTTCTGTTGTAGGCCAGTGGATCCACATCGCGATGAGCTGGGAGTCTGACGGAACCAATATGACCGGTAAATATTACGTGGACGGACAGCTTGCGGGACCAGTCATCGACCAAACGACCCATCCTGCAATTGCCAAAGTCTACACCGCCACTGGTCAACTCTGGAACATCGGAGACGACCCGGTTGCGTCGAATCGCGAGCTCGATGCCCAACTCGATGACCTCGCTGTGTTCGCGACTGCGCTGAGCGAAGAAGACGTCCAGCTCATCGCCGATGCGGGACGAGCCGGCATTCCGGTCCTCTCGTTGGTAGAAGCGGTTTCCTCGGATGAAATCACGATCATCAGCACCGAAACCGACTCCCCCAATCCGTCGGACTTCACCATCACTTGGGTTTCCAGCGGTCTGGCCCCGACCTTCAAGGTCGTCTCCAGCACCGACCTGGCGACGCCGGTAAGCGAATGGGCAACCGTCCCCGGGGCCACCGCAATTGCCAATGGTGGAGCAACAACCAGCTACACGGTGGCAGGCGCTACGACAGCAAACAGCCGCCAGTTCTTTGCATTATTGAAGAATAAAATCCCAACAGCCTGCGCCTGAACATGTCGAGGCCGCCGGAATTATATTGGGTTTCATGAAAGTGGCTCCGCATCTGCGGAGCCACTTTTTTTGGGGAACGAACCCCCAAGAATCGCTCGCCCATCCTCGGAAAAAGGCCAACCTCAATTCGGAAATTTTATAATGATTTTCTAGCAATAATTATTTCCAGATAATTCACATGTGCGAAGGAGACCTTTTTTCGTGGATTGATAGGCCCTTGCCACCCTATTTTCCCAACTCGGTTTTCTCTCTATGCGCCCGTTCACCTTTTGGCGTCGAGAAAGCTTCCCTTTGTAAGACTACCTCCATGCCCGAAACTAAATTTAATCCGTCTCAACAGGTTGAGCGCATTCGTGAAATCCTCGTTGGTCGCGAGATGGGCCGAATCGAGCGCCGGCTGGCTGAACTCGAAACAACCCGGCCGAATACCACGACCTCTTTCCGCCGCGAACCCGCGATGGACAATCGGCTGGCCACGGCGCAGCAGACGCTCCTGCGCGATACCCAAGAGCTGAAGATCAGGATTCAAAAGGAGTCTGCGGCCCGCCAGCAGCAAATCGCCCAACTGGCTCAGAAGCTCTCCCGCACCAATGGGCTTCCACTCAACCAGCAAGCGCTGGAAGAGCAAATCAGCGACCGGATGGAAAAGGTCGCCTCGGAGATGACGGCCCTCATCGATGCGCGCACTCGCGAAATTCTACACCACCTGCAGAACGAGATTCTCCAGTGGAAAAACCAGATGGACCGAGACCTCCAGAGCATCCGCGACATCAAGGCTGACCGGCAGGACCTATCGAGCCGCTTTGCCCGTCTGGCAGCGGCCGCAATGGAGGACGATGGCGACTTCGAGACCCCGGAGGGATATCTTCTCTAGTCGAATCCCACAAACGTTACCCGAATGACGACCCAGAGTCCTTTTCCCGAGCTCAAGCCCTTCGAGACTCCCCCACGTTTGCCCTCGATGGAAAGCCTGATGGCCGCTCTTCCCCATCACGACTTTGCCAAACAGGAGAACAGCGAGACCAAGGCCCGGAACTTCCCCTCCTTTCCGATGGAGAGCACAAAGCCCCCCGCACCAGCCTCTCCCCCTACCGTCAAAAAGCCTCTTCCAGCCCCACCCCGGGCATCTACAGCCCCCCCTTCCCCCTCCCGCAAGCAGACCCCAACCGCGCCCATGCCCACCCCCATGGCCTCGGTCATCTCCGCCGCCATGGACGACGACGACACTCCCCCCGCAACTGACGATGATCTCCGCCGAGCCTTGGAACCTGTGGTTGAGTCTTCCCTCGAAAGAGTGCTCTACGCCCCCGACAAAGGCTTGCACACCTATCTCGAACCCATGCTTCGCAGCACGGTGCGTCGTGCCATCGCCGAACAGATCGACGCCGCTGTCCAGTTCCGCTCTACCGGCACCGTCGACAGGCTCGGTTGGCGCCTGAAGGCCCTCATGACCAGCCGCAGCTACGACGAGGTCGTCTTTCGTTCGACCCGACGCTATCAGGTGGAGGAGGCCTACCTTCTGCGCCGAGAGGACTATTCGCTGGTTTCCTTCGCTTCCCACGATCCGGCACGGCATGCCTCGGAGAAACGAGTTGAAGGAACCGTTAAAAAACTCGTCCGTCGCCTCACCGACGACGAAGGCAACCTGCGCAAGGCCTTTGATTATGCCGACGACCAGGTCGCTATCATTCGACAGGGCAAGCACACCTTGCTCGTCGCCCTTGTGCGGGGACGGTCCAATGCCTTGGTTCGCGCGGACCTCGATTACGTTCTTCGTCAGGCCGAAGACCGCTTTGGAGAGCGTCTTGAAGACGAGACCGATGCCTTCCTCCATGTGCTCCAGCCGATTCTGGAAGGCTGCCTTCTGATTCAATCGCCGGCCCCGCCCAGCTAGAGTCACAGGACATGAGGATGGGTAGACGGCTTCAATTCGCGAGGAACGAGCCCGCTTTCCCATACGCTTTGCGATGGTGACCCGCAAGAGAACCTGCTTAACTCGCGGCAAGATCTCCTGCCGATGAAGCCTCCTCACATCCCCGCCTACCGTTCCTTTCTATCCGCCGACTTGCTTGCTGAACTGTGGCAAGAGCGAGAGCAGGTCCAAGCGGTTGAGGGATTGCGAATCGCGCCAGGCTTGCGAGGAAAGTTCCCCCGCATCGAAACTGACGAAGCCTTGCAGTTCGTCTGTGAACTCTATCAAGAAGTAAGGGCCGAACTGAATACCGTCCTTGAAAATCGCATTGCCGACCGGGCCTTCATCGATCGCGAGACCCTCGCCTGCGTCGAGAAAAACCAGGGCACCCCATACTCTTCCCCTGATTACCAAACCGTAATTGGAAAGAAGGATGACGCGGGACGAATCGTGGTCGGCCCGCTGCCGAACAATGCTCAGGATTTAAAAGAAATCGACATCCCTGAATTCCTTCGCGGCGATCAAGTCACCCTCTTTGGCCCTCCCGATACTGCCAAGATGTCGATCAACGCAATGAACGCTTTCAATCGGGTAGGCTCTGACGAACCCGCCATTGTCACGGAACTCGCAGAAGCGGCCGGACAAGTGCCGCGCTGGGGGGCGGACAATGAAGACTCCAAGACCCCCATCATGGCCAACTTTCTCCAAGCCTGTGAAAACCTGATGGGCTGCTTCGACGGGACTTTACGGTTCGAGGATCCGAAAAACGGCAAAGTCTATCAGCTCGACGACCAAGGACTTTCCAAACCCATCAAAAGAATTCCAGGGCTCGCCTTGCCCGATGGAAACCATCTGTTAGACGGTAATCCTCTCCCGCTCCACCTCGTCGATTTCGCGCTGCATCTCTGGCACAATCGTTCACGCCCGGAAGCCTTGGTCTTCTATGTTCCCAAATTGGAGAATGAAGAAGAGGCCGCCTACCTGAAGCATCTCATTGACTGCGCGGAGAGGCACATGGTCGCAATGGCATCAGGATATGAGTTCGGAACCATCAAGCTCTTCATCGTCTTTGAAAATCCTCGCGCCATCTTTCGAATACGAGAAATGGCTGCCGTGTTGCACCCTCACTTCTTGGGTGGCAGCTTGGGTTGGCACGATTTCCTCGCCTCGGTGGCACGGCTCTTTCGCCACGATCCCAACTACCGAATTCCGGTCAAAGCCGACCCCAACATCGTAATCAACCACATTCGCGAGTCTCACAAAATCCTCGTCGAAGCCCTCGCTCCCATCGGCGCCATTCGCATCGGAGGGATGTATGGAGTGCTCTACGAGGAAGGCAATCCCCTCTCCTATCAGGTGAGCATGGTGGGTTATATTCGCGATGTCACTACCCAGTTGAAACGGGGGCTCAACGGATTTTGGGTCGCACACCCGGCCTTCGTCCGCATCGGGCTCGCGCTGGTAGAAGCCTGGCGAAGAGGGCCTGAGAGCGTGGAGAAACTGGTGCGCGCTTTGGTCACCGACGAGGGGGAGGCCCGCAGTCTGTTGAAATTCGTATTCTCCCCTGACGCGGAGGGTCTCGACTCATCTGACCCGCGCTATTGCCGCAGTGTGCTGGCCGCTACCATTGAGGTCTCCGATGTCATCGCCAATGATGATCCCGAGGAAGTGCGCTACAACATCTTCCAAGCGCTGCAATACATCTGCGACTGGCTTTGCGGCAACGGTTGTGTCGCCCTGCCCGCCACAATGAAGACCAGCGCGGGAGAACCTGTCTTTGTCCGTGTGATGGACGACCTCGCAACGACTGAGCGCTCGCGTTGGGAGCTCTGGGCCGAGGTAAACCATGGCCGGGTCTCGCACGAACTCTTCGAAAGCCTGCTGCAAGAGGAACTTGGCTTTCTCAAAGCAGGCAATGATTCCGCGAACAAGAGAATCCAGGTTTCCTGGCAAGGCGATGCAGCCAAATGGTATCCCGTGGCCGCTCAAATCCTACGCCAATTGGTCACCGATCCCGAGCCAGTCGAATTTGCAACGGAGCTCATGCTTCCCTTCACCTTGGACACAATACGCAAATCGGCACTGGAATGAGGCGGAGCTCCGAGAAACGAAGAATCAGCATATTGGAAAAGAAGAGTTAAACATAAAGCCTCTCCAAGCCATTGACTCAAAACCCACGCAAACCACTCTCTATAAGCAGATTACCTCAATAAAAACCTAACTAGGAAAACAGAGAAAGACGAAATACGCGCTTTTAAGATATCTTTCGGGGGTTATGAAACTGAGCCCGTTCATGAGATTCACTTATCTGGCAGCGTTCACTGCCAGTGCCTCTTTCCTCTACTCCCAGAGCAGCCTGGAAACATGGTCCATCATTGAGGCTGGACACAATGAGATCGACTTCGTCAACCCACCCCTCACAGCCATCCTACCGGGAGGCTACGGGTATTCGGATGTCGGAGCCCCTCTGAGCGTCAACGGATCAGGCGAGTTCGGGCCGATGACGTTTTCGGCCCAAGCAAGCGCTTCCGCCTCCTACCTAGGCCTGCGAACCTATGCCAGCGGCGAACTAACTGACACCTACTTCGAACCTTACTTTCCGGAGGAAGGCGACCCTCAAGGAGTCGAAAACTTTTTCAACGCCTATTCCTACGCGAGCTTCACCGATACCCTCAGCTACGGGGGCACTGCGGTGAACTACAACTCACGATATTTACTCAACCTGTCCGGCTCCATCTTCGGGGAAGAAGCATTTAACATTGTCACCATTCAACACGCTAACGTTCCAGTGCAACGTTGGAGCTTTTTCAACCCAGGCAACTATGACGTTCAACTCGTCTCGGATGCCTATGTTCATGGCGCATTCGCCCAAGAAATCAGGGTCACCCTCCAGTCTTATTTCCAAGTCTACACCGGCTATCACGAAGACGGATCCACCATCATGGGCACGGCAGACTTCGACAACACCCTGGTCTTGGGCGGGGTTGAACTACGGGACGAAAACGGGGTTTTATTGCCCGACGGCACCATCACCAGTGCCTCCGGAACCAACTACGGTATCATCGCCATTCCCGAGCCTTCGACTGGGCTTCTCGCTTTCGCCTCTTCCGTTCTTCTAGTGGCTGGATGGCGACGACGTCTTTCCTAACAATCCGAAACCCTTAAAAAGCGAAAAACTCTTCAGCCAGAGTCATTCGTCTTGATCATCTCTTCCCCGCCGGTCTTGGCCTGCGGGGAGGAATCGAATCCGTCCGGCTACGGTGACGAGAAGTGTATTCAAATCGCTTGGAAAGGAAATGCAACGCGGTCGTATCCACTTGCGGCCGACATTTCAACCTCTGGTCAATGACCCGGAGCTCGCTGAGTTGCCCATGGCCTTCGCCTCTGAGCAGATTCGCAATTCCAGCCGTCCGGAAGATTTTTCACACGGATAGAAAACCCGCCTCGTCCTTTGCGGTTGGAGAGCCGGTGCCCAGCATCCATGAGAACGCGGAGTCCTCTTGGAAAATCCGAGCTTCCTTCTATCCTCATAAAAATTCGCTTAACCCAAACCCAACACACATGATCCGGATCCTAATTGTCACCTTTGCCGTCGCCCTTTTTACGCCATCCGTTTTCGCGTTGCCGAGCTATCCCAAAGACCAGTTTCAGCTCCATATTTCGGACTTCACTGATCCCAACTATCCTGTCGTTCGAGTGGGAGAGAGAAAGCTCTCCTTCATTTCGAACCCTCCCCCCACCTGGACCGTCACCAAGGTATTTTTGGAGCACAGCAACGATTTCGACGACTTTGCCAGCGGGAGTCCACGCACCAGCTCGATCCTCTTTCAGACTCTTGGACCGCGTCAAATTCGTGGCGAATACATTATGAGCTGGAACCAGCCAAAGGATTCCGCTTTGCCCGACAAGCCCACCGAGACCTACCAGCCTGGCGACGAAGTCCACTATCGATGGGTCATTGAATATTCTGAGGAAGGCATTGCCAAGAGTGCGGAGGGCGACATCCACACCTTCACCATGCCCCGGCGCATCATCCTGGCCATTTTAGGTGATTCGTATGGTTCGGGTGAGGGTGCCCCCAATTTCGACCCCGCTTTGGGTGACCATTGGCTTTACCACAACGAGGGGAAGAGGGGTCACCGCTCGGCGATCAGCGGACAAGAACTCGCCGTTCAATCCTTCTTCGACGCCCGCCCCAATCTCGCCTACGACTACGTGAACCTTTCTTCCTCGGGTGCGATTGCGAAAGACATTTACTCTTCCGTTTCTCAATTTGACCGCATTGATCCCGAGCCCGATGCGGTCGACTTCGGCCGTGCAGTGACCTTCCCGCAGGGAGATAAACTTTCGGAATGGCTAACCGAACGCGATTACTCGTCACTGGACGCTGTTATTCTATCTTGCGGTGGAAATGACTTGGGATTCGAAGCCATTCTCACCAATTACCTCGGCCTCAATTTGGAAAAGATCGGAGCCGCCGCGCTCGATGGTCTGCTCGATCCCGGGTGCATCGCGCTCGGGGTGGCGACTGCGGCAGCGGGGGCCTTCACCCCTCCGGCAATTGCTTTTGCCATCAGCAATTACACTAGCTGTGCGATCAGCTCGGTAGTCGCCAATGTCCTAATCGCGGTCTACGAAGACGCTACCTTTACCGACGCCTACAAGGCCGTCGCGATTTCAGGGAACCGCTATCGAAGCTTCAACTGGTATGTCAACCGGCTCGAGAATGAGTATAATCAATTGGGTCGAGCCATATCGCGAGATCTCAGGAACGGCCACAGGCAAGTCCCGGTCGGACGCGTCTTTGTGACGAGCTATCCTTTCCCACTTAAAGACTGCACCAGCTTCTGGGAAAATCCCCCCCTCCTCCAACTGCAATCGGACGCCACGGTCATCGAGATCGATCTCTTCTCTCTCCCCGGCCTATCCTTCATCAGGGATCCCGAACCACTCACCTTCAACATCGCGGGCATCAAGAGCATTCCCGTCATCTTTACTGAGGAAGAAACGCGGGAAGCCTCCTTCGAACTCGCCCCGGCTGCCGATGACACTCGACCTTCCTTCGGTGGAATGAACCATCACCTTCAAGACTTTGTGGCTGCAGTCGACGCCGCCGAATCGAGCGAGTGGTGCTTTGTCAAAACCAATAACTTCCTCCCGGCCCGCACCGGGGTTTGCTACAGCGGCACTCACTTCAACACTCTCACCACTGCGGCCAATCAAGCTGGCCCCAATATTATTTCCAATGCCTACCACCCCAACCAAGACGGGCACCGCTACACCTATCAACCGGCTATTCTTGACGCGCTGGAAAGCAAACTGACCAATGCGGAACTGGCTGCGATTGCGCAGGAAGAAGGCCTCTACCCCGCCGCTCATCCCCTCGCGGACTTGGCTTTCGAGCCGGGCTTCCCGACCTATGACTTTGACCCTTCCACCTCCACCCTCAACGTAACGGTTTCTCTCGTGAATCGAGGGAACCTCAGCATTGCGGAAGGGGCTGAGGTCTTCTTTCTGATGGAAGGACTTCCAGGCAACACTTTCCCGCCCTCACCGCTACCAGCAATGGACATCAACGATGTCGTTCAGTTCTCCCGTTCGTTCGAGATTCCCCTTCTTCCGGTAGCGAGCGACTTTCTCTACGAGTGCGAAAGCGGTCCGTATGAAGGCTTCGAGGAGTATGCGAGCAAGGATGAAGTGCTCCGCTACTTCCTGAGCCGGGCTCCCCGCACATTCGAGGTTATTCTCAATGCCAGACAAAGCTTTGAGGAAACCAATCACCAGAACAACGGCGCTTCACAAACGCTGGTCGTGCCCGCCGACGGAAGCCAAAACGAGCTTCAGGCCAGAGCCGAGCAAGTCTTGAGCGAGCTATCGGCCTTGCTGAATCGCCCTGTGGAAACTGTCGATTTGGCCCTTCTCATTACCGAGCAGCCAGTTCGTTTCTACTTTGGATACTACAGCCCCCCGATGGATGACCCACAGACCGGAGCCACTCTCAAGACCCCGGGGCAAGTCCTCGCCGAACGGCAGGCCCTCAAGGCGAGCATTTGCCTGGCGCGTAACCATGGGATTGGTTCGCCTGACCTCCCCGACCCCGTGGGTTCCTCAGGGCCCGTCAACAACCTTCGCCCCATCTGCCTCTTCCCACCAGTCACCACCGATTGCCCCACCGACGACTCCTTGGTTAGGGATAGTCTCGGACGGCTTCAAGAGCTGGACGACGCCCTGCGCAATGCTCCTCGCGATGGACGAAATGCCGTGATCACCGCGATTCTTGACGAACAATTTGCCGACATCCTGGGAATTCCTGAGCTCGAGTATGAAGTGAACATCCCCGCTCTCACAGGAGGGATCAAATTCCCCACCGAAGACTTGGTTCTCTCAACCCCCACGCCGACCTTTACTCTCACGCAGATCAACGAAGCGGTGTCCTCCACTCTGACGCTCGGCACCGTTCGAGGCGCAGCAGACATCATGGGACCTCAGCTCCGGGAGGGTAAGGGCGACACCATCACCGCCCGCCAGATTCCACAAGATGGACGCGAAGTCTTTGCCGCTCTCACTACGACCTTCCCCGACGGAACCCGTAGGAGCGAGGAATACCGCTTTGCAACCGTCAAGCGCAATGCCGCGCTCACTTCCCCTTCGCCCAATCAGGCCGTTCCCTCGAATGGCGCGACCTTCGCCTGGTCTGCTCCCGATGCGGCCGCTGCGGGACCGGTTCAGGCCTACTCCATCGCTGTAGGCTCTTACCCCGGCACGGGTGACATCGTTCCCATCGGGCTGGAGCCACTTGGAAAATCACAAGGCAAAGGACTCAAAAATAGTCCGCCCGCCATTGCCTTCGAACAACTGAGTCCCGAGGAGCTCAGCTTCACAGTCAATTCCTTGCCGCAAGACGGTCGGAATCTCTACATCACCTTGGGAACTCTGCGCGATGGAGTCTGGGAATATGAGCTCCACCGCCGACGGGCTGCTGAAAGTGTGGCCGCAGGTCTTCGCTCCCCCCTCCCGGATCGTCCCATCTTTTCTCGGGAGACCTTCCAAATTTCTCCCGGACAGTTACCGGCGGAGGCTTACGTTCTTAAAATTGGAACCAATCGCGGAGGCAACGATCTCTTCGAATCCGACCCTCTCAATGAGAGAGAAATCAGTCAGCCCATGGACCTCATTCTCGCCGAGATGGAAGTCCAGACCGATTCCGAAAATCGCCCTCTTCCCATCTGGGCCACCGTGGAAAGCCTGGGGGGAGAAGAAGGAAGTTTCTCCGAAAGCTATGCTCTCATCCCATCCCTCAACGCATCATTCTTCGCCCCCAATCCCAGCGAGGTCCTCCCTGAAGATGCATCCGTTCAATTCCGATGGAGCCGGGGCGTGCAAGCCATCGCCTATCGACTCAGGATCTTTGCTGAAGAAAACGAGGGCCAACCCATCATCGACGAAACCTTCGACCCCGATACTCTCGAAGCATCTATCAGTCTGGAAGGGATCGACAGCACCGCATTTGTTGCAACGCTGGACACCATCCGCGATCCTGAAGCCGAGGGATTGGAGACCGGCTTTTACTCCGTCATCTACACCATCGAACAACCTGTCCTCCAACTCTATAACGATGATGAGATCTCCAACGCCTGGCAGCTCGATTACTTCGGCGCTGGCAATCCCGACGCCTTGCCTCTGGCTGACCCCGATGGCGATGGTTGCAACAATCTTTGTGAGTTTCTAGCCCGTACGGACCCTACGGATTCGTCCGACTTCTTTACCGCAGAGGTGACTCTGGCCCCCGGCAACCAGCCCTCCAACTTCACCATCTCCGACCCCGTTCCTTCAACTCGCTATCGCATTTTACAAAGCACGGACTTGGATAGCTGGACTCCGCTTAATCCGGGAATCAATCCCACTCCGGGACAAAGCCAACTCCAGCTCGACATCCCCGCCAGTCCGGACCCTGCGAAGTTCTATCGTCTGGAGTTGAGACCCTAGGCTGATGGACCGGCGACTCAGGCGAACGGCATATCAAAAAGCGTTTCGCAAATGGGTCACCTCGGGTCTTTCTCCCTCGATAAGTAAAACCTCAATGATGTCGTAGCGGCACGGAATATCGTTCCGTTTCAGAAGGCGGAGCCATTCGCGGGCTCCCCGTTCGATTAGCTCTTGTTTGGCGCGGTCAACCGCATCGGCGGGTCGTCCGCCGCTGCGGCGGGTGCGGGTTTTGACTTCGATAAAACAAAGCATGCGGCCATCTCGGGCGACAATATCAACCTCTCCTCCCCGCGGAGCCCGGAAGTTGCGGTAGAGCACCTTGCAGCCCCTCGCCCAAAGCCATTCGCGGGCAATGCGTTCCCCGAGTTCGCCGATTGCCTGCGGCTTGAGTCGGCTATCCCCTCTGCCCAAAGACACGCTCCGCTTCAGCAACGGGTGCAAACGAGCGACGATGGATCGGACAGGGTCCATACTTTCGGAGAGCTTCAAGATGCACCTTGGTGCCATATCCCTTGTGCTTGGCAAATCCATATTCGGGATATTCGGCGTCCCATTCCACCATCCGGCGATCTCGCAACACCTTGGCTATCACACTGGCAGCAGCAATGGACAAGCTCTTGCTGTCCCCCTTGACAATACCTTCGGAGGCAATCGGGAAGCCCTTCACCGGGCGACCATCTATTAGTGCGTAGTCAGCCTCCGACAACTGTGTTGCGGTTCGTGCCATCGCTGCTTCGGTTGCACGCAGAATATTGATTTCATCGATCTCCTTCGTTTCGGCAAAGGAGTGAGACCATTCAACCGCTTCGCAATTCATGATTTCAGCGAAAATGAGCTCCCGTTTCTTTTCACTCAGTTTCTTGGAGTCATTCAATCCCTCGAACACCGCATCGCTGCCAAGTCGCACTGCCGCAACGGAGACCGGACCTGCCAACGGACCTCTTCCAGCCTCATCGATTCCGATTACAAATCGAAATCCTCGTTTTCGGGCATTCTGCTCATAGGCATCATCGGGCATGGATTGATAGAAGACGGTTCGTGAGAATTGCAAAGTCAGGAGTGTGAATTACAGAAAAGAAGGTTATTTGGCGGAAAACTACACATTGTGACCAACTTTTCTGAAAAAAACACAGTTCTTACGATGGAAATGGCATCGACCCAACCGTAAGGTATCCACAACAATGCGTCTTCTGCTCCGTATCATCCTCCCATTGCCAATTTTGGCCCTCGGTTTCGCCGTGGGTTGGCTCGCAATGCACAAATGGAAGGCCCCCGAAGAAAACCTGGCTCCCGCCCGTAGCGAACGCCCCGTCCAAAGAGCGGAAGTGATTCCGTTGGAGCGTCAGGATTATCAAATCATGATTCGCACGCGTGGGGTCGTTCAGGCCAAGACCGAAACCCAACTGACTCCACGCATTTCCGGACGAATCGAGTCCCTGCACCCCAACTTTCAGGTCGGTGCGTTTTTCAAGCGAGGTGATATCCTGGTCTCGCTCGACCCCACCGACAGCGAGTCGCAAATCATCTCCGCAGAGGCTCAAGTAGCGCGCGCGGAAGCCGCTCTGGCCCAAGAGGAGGCCCGCGCCAAGCAGGCTGAATTGAACTGGAAAGACTTGGGCTATACCGAGAAAGCCAACGACCTTGTCTTGCGTATTCCGCAACTGCGAGAGGCCCATGCCAACTTGAAGACCGCCCAAGCCCAGCTGGCCGAAGCCAGACGAAACAAACTCTACACCAAGATTGTAGCGCCCTTCGACGGATGCGTGCGGGAGCGCCTGGTCGGCCCGGGCCAATCCGTAGGCACCAATACCCAACTCGGCGTCATCTTCGCCACCGACTACGCCGAGGTCCGCCTACCCGTCTCTCCAAAAGACCTTCCTTACACTCCTTTCCAAAGCCAAACCACCCTCGCCGCGACTCCTGCCATTATCCGGGACGGATTAACCGACCACCTGGAAGGCGATGAGCAAACTTGGACGGCCCAGCTGATTCGCAGCGAGGGGGTCATCGACGACACCTCCCGCGAGCTTTTCCTCATTGCCCGAATCCCCGATCCCTACGGCCTGCAATCGGGTCTGCCACCGCTCCGGATTGGGCAACCCGTGCTGGCGGAAGTTCAGGGCAATTTGCTGGAGGATGTCTTTGTTATTCCCCGGGAGACCTTGCGAGGTGCTTTCGAAACCCTGCTCGTAGACAACGAAACCTTCAAACTTCTGCGCTTCGATATCGAACCTTTCTGGACTGATTCCGAGAACTTTGTGGTCACGCATGAGCTCCCCGAAAATCATTCCATCGTCGCCAGCCGGATCCCGCACGCAGCCAATGGGGCGTTGATCGAAATCATCGAACCCGAATCCGACGAACCTCCTGTGGAAGCAGCCAAGGGACCCGAGGATACCAGCACGACCGAAGCTTAGTCCGCTCCGGTAGCAGAGATTTTTTCGGTAGGGATTCGGAACTGGATAGAGGAACCCGACGAGAGGTCCTGCCCCTCGATGAACTGCGGAAGGCTGCGTTCGGAAAGCTTGATCCCCGTGGGCTCGATGACTTTCTCGAATACGATTCGATAGCCCCCTGCTCCAGCCCCTTCCTGTCGGTAAAAGATTTCCTTCGCACCTTCGTCGAAGAAGTCGGCGGGACGATTTTGGAATTCGCAGTAATCGTCCTCGCCCCCACTCTGGCCTATCACCATTTCCACTTGATCGCCCACCCGATATTCGAACCAGTGGGGGCTTGGGTTCACCTGCTCGAAAACGTCCTGCACCGCATAATGGAGGTCGTAGAAGCAAGCATCCAGGGGCAAAGAAATCCGACGCCAAGCGATCTCTTTGCTCTGAGGATGGATGGTGTAGACTAGGTGAAAGATGCTTTCCGGCGTGCGGTAGAGCCCGAGGTCCGGCAAATCCGAAGCTTTTTCCAAATCGGCCGAACGATGGGCATTGACCTCATCCAAGAGAGGCCCTTCCCCTGCTGCCAGCTGCTGCTGCAAAGAATCCCACATAGCCGCTCCTCCCGGAATGGCCCGTACCTGTTCAATGAGCTTATCAATCTCTTCGTCACTCGCATCGGCACCGGGCCCTTGGGCCAAAATCTGATTGAGTCGGGCCAGGTCCTCCGGCGAAATCTCCCCGACATCCTCGGGGGGGTCTGAATCTGAAGTCGGACTCATCACACAATCTCTCCATCCATTTTCTCCCTTAGAATGCGGAGGGCATCCCGAAGCCTTGCCACATCCGGCCCTCCGGGATGGAGTTGTCCTCCCACCGAGTCGCAGGCGCGCAAGACAATCACGTCCCAATCCTCCTCATCCCACCTCTCGGGAGCGTAGCGAACATTGAGTTCGTAATCATAGCCTTGCAGGAAATCGCTGCCCATCAGACGCAGCTCCAAGCGCTCGCTACCCGAGGCCGCCTCCTCTCCAACCCGCGTCATCCGAAAGGTCGCCAGCCCCGGCGAGCTATCCAACGAAGCCTTCCAACGCGTATCAGAGGAGTCCCAATGCTCGAAGACGAACCGGCTCTCCAAGCGCTCCCATGGGCGTTGTGTAACCAGCCAGTCCGCCTGATGAAAGACCTCGCCATAGAGCATGGGCTCGACCTCGGGGATGACCAATGGGGAATTTTCCTTGGCATCCTCGGAGCCGTCGCTTGGGGGAACAACTTTCATGTTGGGACTGTGCCACGATGCCGGCCGCAATGACCACCCCCAAGCGCTGCATACAAGTGACTCTAACGATTGAGCCGGTCGCGCAGGACTTTGGCTTCGCTCAACCAATGTTGCAAACCGCTCTCGTCGCTGTCGGCAAGGTGCTCTCGCAAGATTTCCAAGTCCCGGGAAGCCTGCGCGATTTCAGCGAGAACCGCTTCTCGGTTGCCAAGAAGGATGCCGGTCCACATCGCAGGATTCCCCGCCGCGACCCGGGTGGTATCGACCAGTCCGCCTCCTCCGCAATCGCCTTCGCCATCGTTGCGGAGGGCCACGCGAGCTCCCACAGCGGCGAGGATGTGGGGCAAATGGCTGATCCGGGCCACCACTTGGTCATGCTCCCGAGCCGGGATGGAAGTCACCTGACAACCCAAGCTTTCCCAAAAGCCCTGAACTTCTCCGGCTCGAAGATTTCCCTCTTCCGGGCAAAGAAAACAGCACGCCCCCGCGAACAAGTCCGCTTTGGCGGCTCCGAATCCACCCTGCTCCGAGCCCGCCATCGGGTGGCTCCCCACGAACTCAATTCCAGCCTCGGCCAATAGTCGTCCCGCGCCCTCCGCGACAGCCCCTTTGACACTGCCCACATCGGTCACCACATAATCTCCTCCTGCCGCGACAAGTTGTTGTGCCAATCCTGGATAGAACTCCACTGGAGTCGCCAGAATCACCAGCTCGACCCCCTCGAGAACTTCCTTCAGATTCACGCTGGCAAAGAAACCCGCCTCTCTCACCGCAAGTAGCTTTTCCTCCGACCGTCCCCAGAAGCGGACCTCACCCAATCCCCGTTCCTTTACCGCCAAGCCCACCGAGCCACCCAGCAAGCCGGGCCCTAGAACCGCTACCGTTTCGAATGCCATGTTCCGCCGATACAAGGCAGCCGTTGACTCTTTTGGCAAGCATCGAGGACAGCGTGCCGCACTCTAAGTGTCAACAGGGTCATTACCGACTGGTCAAGGGGACGGAAATTCCGAAAACTGGCCGCGTGAAAGCTGTCCTCCCTTTCTTCCTCATTTTTGCCAGCCTGTTGACTGGCGAGGAGAAGCCGCCGAACCTCGTCTACATCAACGCCGACGACTTGGGGTGGACTGATCTGTCCAGCCAAGGCTCACGCTATTACGAGACCCCGAACATCGATCAGCTGGCCGCCTCGGGAATGGTCTTCACCAATGGATACGCCGCCGCCTCCAACTGTGCTCCCTCGCGAGCTTGTGCGATGTCAGGCCAATGGACACCCCGTCATGGCGTCTACACTGTCAGTCCCTCCACCCGCGGGAAAGCCAAGGATCGCAAGCTCATCCCTACCCCAAATAATAAAACTCTCGCCGACGAGGTCCTGACCCTACCGGAGGTCCTCCAGGCAGCAGGCTACTTCACCGCCCATGTGGGCAAATGGCACTTGAGCGAGGACCCGTTGGACCACGGTTTCGAGGTTAACCTGGGGGGGTTTCACGGAGGCGCCCCGGGTAGAGGGGGCTATCACTCCCCTTACAACTACCCCAATGTGGTGAACAAAAAAAAGGGCGAGTACCTCACCGACCGCTTGGCGGAAGAAGCCTGTCGCATCATCTCCGAAAATAAAGACCGTCCCTTCTTTCTCTCCTTCACCACCTACTCCGTGCACACCCCCATTCAGGGACGCGAGGACCTTGTCAAAAAGTTCGCGGCGAAGGAAAGCACCGCAGAGCATAACAATGCCGAGTATGCAGCCATGATCGCTTCTCTCGACATGGCGGTAGGACGGGTGGTTGAAACCTTGAAAGAGCACCAACTGCTGGAGCGGACCCTCATTATCTTCACTTCCGACAATGGCGGCCACGAAGGAGTCACCTCCAACGAGCCCCTCCGCTCGGGCAAGGGAAGCTATTACGAGGGAGGCATCCGAGAACCTTTCTTCTTTTCTTGGAAAGGGAAAATCAAAGCCGGTCAGTCCAGCGACACTCCGATGACCAATCTCGATCTTTTCCCCACCTTGGTTGCTGCCGCTCGGGCGCCTTTGCCGAAGACCAAACTACTTGACGGCCACAATCTGCTCCCTCTTTTGACGAAGGGGCAACCCTTGTCCGAACGCCCTCTCTACTGGCACTTCCCCATCTACCTCGAGGGCTATCGCGAGAACGACCAGGAGACCCGCGATCCGCTCTTCCGCACCCGCCCCGGCTCGGTGGTACGCTTGGGCCCTTGGAAATTGCATCAATACTTCGAGGACAACGGGCTCGAACTCTACAATCTGGACGAGGACCTCTCGGAGCAAACCAATCTTGCCAACACGAAACCCGAGAAAGTAAAAGAGCTTCTCGCCTTGTTGGAAAACTGGCGTAAGGAAACGAACGCTCCGGTTCCCACCGAACTCAATCCCAAGTTTCGCACTCCGGAAACCCACTGAACCCAAAAAAGACCACACCTTGACTACTGCAAAAGAAGCCCTCCAATTGTTGAAAGAAGGAAACGAGCGATTCGCCGCGGGCGAGCCCCTTCGCGTGACCCAATCCAACCCCGAACAGCGGACTAGCCTGACCGCAGGCCAAACTCCCTTTGCCATCATCCTCGGCTGCTCCGATTCTCGTGCTCCGGTAGAGCTCATCTTTGACCAGAATCTGGGCGACCTCTTCGTAATCCGCATTGCGGGCAATATTGTCGCTCCATCGGGGGTGGGGTCAGTTGAATTCGCCGCAGACCAATTTGGCACGCGACTGGTTGTGGTCCTCGGACACTCCCAATGCGGTGCAATCAAAGCAACCTTGGACGAACTTCAGCGCCCGACGGAAAAGCGCTCCCCCAATCTCGACTCCATCGTCAACCGCATCCGTCCCGCAGTCCAACCCCTGCTCGAGTTTCGACGGGACGAAGACCCCTCCGAGTTGGTGTCCAAGGCAGTCCGAGCCAACATTCGTGCTTCCGCCAACCATCTCCGTCATGGCTCGGCAGTGCTGGAGAATTTGATCGAGAATGAAGGGCTCGTCGTCGTGGGTGCCGAATACTCGCTCAGCACCGGCCGGGTTGAGTTCTTCGATGGGGTCTAGCCCCGCATTTTCCTTCGCCGGATTTTCTGAAAACCGAAGCTTGAGCCCCCGTCGGGGCTCTTCGGGAACGCTTTGTTCCTAGAACAAGGCGACTTTACGGAGATCTACTGACAAAGAAACCGTTCTTTATGCCTCGGGCTAAGAACATGCACTTTGCATTCCCTAGAGGTCAGACGATCCCTTGCCGATTGCCTGACCCTCCTCCCGAAACCGAGATTTAACCCACTCAAAACGAACCACTTAGAACCAAGACCCTCTCTTTTCGACTCAAAGAAAACCAGTATATCAAAAAAGAATAGCTCTAACTCAACCTAGAGATGAAGGATATTCAGGTTGTTTCATTGGTCCGACTCATCCTCTTTTTAGTTGCTTGAAAGCTATATCTCCCTCAGGACTAAGGGCTGATTTTGACGAGAAAGGCTCCAGTCCCTGCCATCGACACATATGCGGTCTTCCGAAGGTCCCCTATCCCGCAAGCACTTGTTGATAAGAAAACGCACCGAGTCATCGAGTGCAGCGAAGCTTTTCGTGCCTTTCTATCGAACAACGATTGCGAAGCCGAGTGGTGGGATCGCTTGGTCTGGGGCCATGAGGAATGCTATCGGCTGATCCAGGAACAAGGTCGCAACGAAGACCTCCGGATTATTGAATCACTTACCCTGACCTTGGAGTGCGGGTCCAAGCAGTCATTCCAATTGGCGGTGACTGACCTGGACGATCTTCGCCTTCTCACCTTCACCGCTCGCAACTATACCGAGAATGACACCGACCTGCTGGAGCAGGCCTTTCAGGGCACGGAATTTCGAGTCGGGAGAAGCTACTTTCGCTATTGCACCGAGGCCTTTTGCAAAACATTCGGGATGGATTACGGCCTCATTGCCCGTCTGGACGATAGTGGCAAAGAGCCCATGGCTCACTCCATCTCCTTCTACAATTCCAGGGATGGTTACATTCAGAACATCAGATACAGCCTTCTGAATACCCCATGCATCCTGCCCTACCAGAAGCCCGGGGTTTCTTTCGTTCCTGATAATCTCCAGAAAGTATTTCCCATGGATTTGGACTTAATTGCCATGGAGGCGCAGTCCTACATTGGGCTGCCCATTCTCGATGAGAACGGCAAGGCCATTGGCCACTTGGCCTTGCTCCATAGCAAACCCATTCCGGAGCCCACTCATACCGAGAAGATGTTCCTGAAGATCTTTGCCGCCCGCTCGGGTGCCGAGTTGCAACGCCAGCGGGTCGAAGAAGAACTGCGGCGGTCGCAGAAAAAGGCTGAAGAAGGCAATCAAGCCAAAACACGCTTCTTGGCGAACATGAGTCACGAGCTCCGCAGCCCCCTCAATGCGGTGCTGGGATATTCGCAGCTATTGGGCCAAAGCACTGCCCTTTCGGAGACAGACCGCGGGAGGGTGGAGAACATCAACCGCAATGGACGCCACCTGCTGGCCCTCATCAATGACGTTCTCGATATGTCTCGTATCGAACTCAAGCACCTGGATATCGAGAACAGCCCCGTCCGGCTGGCGGATATTCATCAGGATGTCCAGGCTCTCATTTTTCCCCCTTCCAACGATTCCGAGACCACCTTCCTCACCTCGTTTGCCCCGGATTTGCCGGATACGGTCCTTACCGACGGAGCCAAAGTCAGACAAATTCTGACCAACCTCGTCACCAACTCCATCAAATACGGCAATGGCAGCGAGATCAAATTTCAGGTCTCCATCGATTCCAACGACGATCCCCAGCTTTCCACGCTCCACTTCACGGTTTCCGACGAAGGGCCCGGCATTCCCAAAAAGGTGCATGAACGTCTGTTCTACCCTTTTGAGAGAGGCAAGCACCGCTTGAACTCCAATATCGACGGAACCGGTCTTGGTCTTTCGATCGCACGGAGACTCGCCCGTGCAATGGGAGGCGACATCACTTTGGTAAGTGAGGAAGGTCAAGGGAGCGCCTTCACGCTCTCCTTGCCAGTTGCCATCGCCACCGAAGAAACTCCCTTGGTTAGCTGTCCGACCCGTTCGTTGGAGAAGACCTCTCTACAGGGGTGCGTCCTGGTGGTCGATGACAATGACGCCAGCCGCGACATCGTCCGCCAAGTCCTGGAACGCGAGGGCCTGTCCGTGATCGAGGCCTGTGACGGCGAGGAAGGAGTCGCCACCTGCTTGCGTGAACATCCGGATTTGGTCCTGATGGATGTGCGAATGCCGAAACTTACGGGTCTCGAAGCCTCCACCCAAATCAAGGAAGCCCTCAAAATGGACTCGCCAGTCATCATCGGATTGACTGGTGATCTGCTCAACGTCAAGGGGACCCCACAAAAGCATGAGGTCTTCGACCTGGTGATTGGAAAGCCTTTTGAATTTACGACCTTGGTCAAACTCGTCACAAACGCTCTCCAGGAGCGCACTTCTTAATCTCACGCCATGTTTTCTCTCTTCGCCAAATCCGAGGATTCCAATTCTCCTGAAAATCCTTCTTCAGGTATCACCTCCGACGTCCTGAACTTTCCGGAAGGACCGAGCACCCAGTATGTTCAGGATTTGATGCTGGGATTCGTGCACAAACACAACAACTTCCTGACAATCACCCAAGGCTACGCCGACCTCATGCTCAGCGGAAGCCTGCGGGAAGACCACGAGCGAAACCTCACTACAATTGCCAAGAGCGCCCGCAACGCCGTCGAACTCAACGCCAGAGTAATGGCCTGCGCGAGCAAAGACCTTCCCCAATTCGAAAAAGTCGAACTCAAATCCTTTCTCCAAGAGCGCGAGATGAGAATCAAGCAAGTGGCCGGCGAACAAAACTGCGAAGCCATTATCGAACTTGGTCATGAAGACGGCGATGTCCACACCGACCCTTTCTGGCTCGATATCATTCTCAGCGAGGTCGTCCAAAATGCCTGTGAGGCAAGTAACGCCTCTCGGATTACCGTGACTCTTCTCCCCGACAGCGAAACGAAGTCCGGCCGTATTCTGGAGGTCCGCGACAATGGCGACGGAATTTCTGAAGAAACCTTGTCCAAGGTCTTCACTCCATTCTTTTCGACCAAGGGGCGCGAGCACATGGGCATTGGCCTCACTCGTGCCGGCTCTTTGGCTGCAAAATTGGGAGCCTTGATTAAAATTGAAAGCTCCTCCCCCGGCACCACCGTGTTGCTCAGCCTGCCTCCGCAAGCTTAAGCGTCCGCGCTTGCAATGGTCGCCCCGATTTGCCCCCCGCAGGGGTCCAGGCCCTTTTGTGCCGAGATTGACCGAGACTTGCAGAAACCGCATGTTCACCTCACATTGCACAAATCTGACCAGCCAACTTCTTCATCGTGAATTCTAGTTTCTTTCCCTCCCAGCTTTTCCGATTCCTCCTCGGATCCATTTTTCTTTCTTTCCTTTCTGTAGGGCAAGCTGAAGAGAGACCCAACATCATCGTCTTTCTCGCTGACGACCTCGGCTACGGAGATCTGGCTTGTTACGGAAATTCTATCATCGAAACCCCACATTTGGACGCTTTGGCCAAAGAAGGAGTTCTCCTAACCGACTGTCACTCGGGTGGCACCGTCTGCTCTCCTTCACGAGCATCTCTCCTCACAGGGCGCACTCCATACCGTACGGGTTTTTACACCATCGCGGGACCGGAAGGCAGCCACCTTCGCAAACAAGAAATCACCTTGGCCAAACTTCTGAAAGACGACGGCTATGACACTTGCTTCGTGGGAAAGTGGCATCTGGGAAAATTCTCGGGACAACCCGATCCCGGAGCCCACGGATTCGATCATTGGTTTGGCACCGCAGTCAACGCCTTTGACGGCCCCCAGGACCCGGGCAAGTTCGTGCTAAACGGCACCCCCGTTGAAAAGACCGGCAAGTGGTATTGCGACGCCATCGTTGAAGAAGCCATCAGCTGGATGAACAACCGCCCCGACCAGAAGAAACCTTTTTTTCTCTTCATCTGCTCGCACGAACCCCACACCCCCGTGCACCCGCCTGAGAAATACTCCAAACGATATGAGAACAAGCTGATAGACCTCAAAGAATCCGAGGTCAGTTATGGGCAGGTTCACCGCCCCTTGGACCGTGCGATTGACTCCAATAAAAAGTATTATTACGGCACCGTGACCCAACTTGATGATGCCTTCGGCCGCCTAATGACAGCTGTGGAGAAGCAAGGGCAAGAGGACAACAGCCTCGTGATTTTCACCAGCGACAACGGCCCCGAAACTCCAGTCACCGTAGAGGAATCCGAGAACCTGTGGGAAGATCCCATCCGGGACCGCTGCTTCGGCACACCGGGACCGTGGCGCGGTATGAAGCGCTATGTCTTCGAAGGTGGCCACCGTGTCCCCGGGATCGTCCGCTGGCCCGGCAAGGTGAAAGCAGGCACCCTCTCGACTCAATTGGTCAATGGAACCGATTGGCTTCCGACCGCTTGCGCAGCAGCAGGTGTGGAAGTGCCCACGGACCGGACAATCGACGGCATTGACGCCTTGCCCGCTCTCCGTGGCGAGGATTCCCAGCGCCCGATTCCCGCCTGCTGGATGTTCCCGGTCGGCTATGACTCCAGGAAGCTCGCCAGCATGTCGATGCGCGATGGAAGCTCGGTCCTGGTGGGATGGTTCGATAGCGAGACCACGGGGAAAGGCAACTCTGCCTGGGTCAAAGCCGCTAAGCTGGATCGCTTCGAACTCTTCGACCTCTCCATCGACCGGACTCAGAACAACCCGCTGAACGAAATCCGCCCCCAGCAGTTTGAGACCTTGAAAGGAAAGATGGAGGCGCTCTGGAGTGACATTCAAAGCGACGCTCCGGACTGGACCAAGTCCTGAGCACACGAAGCCCATGGACAACTCCAACCAGCCCTGAGAAACTCTCCTCATGCTGTTTCGAATTTTGCTTTCTGGATCACTTGCTCTTCTCTTGGTCTCCTGCCAGCACAGTCGGATTGACCCCTCTTCCAATTTGGTGGTCAAGCAGGTGCAGATTCCGGACGACATGCCCTGGTATTCGCAATTTGCGGTTCACAGCTATATCGAATATCAGCCTACACCAGACCAGTCGTGGCGCCGAATCGAGATCATCAACGAGACCAGCGGAATTCGACATTACGAAATCACCGACAAAGAGCTCCACTCCCCGTCCCGATGGGGCGAATCTGTCCACATCGTTGCGCAGAAAAAAGAGAACGGTCCAAAGCTCGCGAACGAGATTGCATCATTCGCCCGGAGCTACCCTGACGCGAATCGCTATGTGGCTTGGCCTGGGCCCAACAGCAATACGTTTGCGGAAAAGCTACTCCGCCAGACAAGGGCTTCCGGGCACCTCGACCACAATGCGGTTGGCAAAGACTATGGCTGGTATCTCGGCCGCACCGCGGGAGGGACCGGGCTCGAAGTCCAGTCGCCCTATTTCGGCCTTGCCGCCGGTATGACCGAAGGCATCGAGCTTCATTTTATCGGACTCACTGCCGGCGTTGGGATCTGGCCCCCTGCCATCAAGCTTCCCTTTATCTCCCGTCTCCCACCCCGGGCGTCGATGGGAGAGAAGGCTAGTTTGCCGGAATAGAAGCCTCTTCTGCTGCGGGCCTATTGAAAATCTCGCGCAAGTCCTCGGGCATTTGGTCCTCCGGAATGTAGCCGTTGAGCGCCAAAAACATCATCCCCGTCACCACCGTATTCTGGATGGCGTGCATCACAATCGCGATCCACAAACTCCCCGTCAACTCCCTCGCCAGAGTGAAAAGCCCCCCCAAAAGAAAGAGCATCAAGAAGGCTGCCGGATCCTGATACTGGGCGTGAAGAACAGAAAAGAACGCTGCAGTCAGAATCCCGGAACCAATCGGTCCCAGAAAAGACTGTCGCAAGCCCTCGTGCAGCAATCCACGAAACAAAAACTCTTCGAAAAAGGGAGCTCCCACCGACACTCCCAGCAGCAGAAAAATCAGCCAGTTCGTTCCCTCCACCATCCCTGCAATCTGAGCCTGGTCCGCGACGGACTTCTCAGATTGGAAGGGCGAAACGATGAGACCGATCAAAATCATCCCGATTAGCCAAGCGGGAAAGACGAGCAACCACATCCACCATCTCTTGGGCTTTCGCAGCGCCAATCCGCGGGAAAAGCTCACCCCCTTTGCCCGCACGATCAGAAGAATCATGAAGCACCCCACCAACGCGGAGCCGAAACTCATCAAACCCAGCAAATCGCCATCCGCCATCACGATGGAGGTAAAATCACTCAAGCCGTCTCCTTCGAGCCCCTTCGCCCCTTTGTGATGAAAAGCCATGCCCGCCAGCATGCCGACTTGGGCCAATTGCCAGACACAGATCACCACCACCGTCCACAGAATACTCCACCAAGGCCCCCACGGACGGCCTTCGTCATCATCCTGGGGCAAGGAGGGCGGTTTGAGCCCACTTGTAGGAGTGTCATAGGGTGTGAATCCCTCGAAATTCTTTTCGCTCACCCCTCCCCCTTGCCATAGGAAGAGCTTTCTGTCTCGCGAAATTCGATTGGAGTGTTACTTGCCCCGATGAAAGACATTTAAAGACAAAGGGCTCGAACAACTCATCCTCCCAGCTCTAGTTTAACTCATGGTCACTCTTCTCATCGCTCTAGGGGCCTTTGTCGCCTACTTGATTGCTTATCACACCTATGGAAAGTGGCTCTCGCAAAAGATCTTCAAGCTCGACCCCAACCACGTCCCACCTTCCGTCGAATTCGAGGACGGATGCGACTATGTCCCCACCAGCAAGTCAGTGGTCTTTGGCCACCACTTCACCTCCATCGCAGGGACTGGTCCAATCGTGGGACCGGCTCTTGCCGTGATCTGGGGTTGGGTCCCCGCCCTCCTCTGGGTTCTTTTTGGCTCGATTTTCATCGGTGCCGTTCACGATCTGGGAGCTCTTGTGGTTTCCCTCCGCAATCGCGGTCAGACCGTGGGAGACATCGCGGGGAAAGTGCTCTCCGGTCGAGCGCGCATCCTCTTTCTGGGAATTCTCTTCCTCGCCCTGACCATCGTTCTGGCTATTTTCGGGCTGGTCATCGCGGCCGTTTTCAAGGCCTTTCCCGCCTCGATTTTCCCCTGCCTGATTCAGATCCCGCTCGCCATTTTGATCGGCTCCTACCTCCATCGCAAGGGGGTCGGCCTCCTTATTCCCTCCCTCGTCTCACTGGCCTTGATGTATCTCTCGGTAGCTTTCGGGGACGTGGGTCTACTCCTCTCCTTCAATTCCACCCTCGCCGGATGGCCCATCTTCACTTGGGTCGTGTTGCTACTGGCTTACTCCTACATCGCCTCCGTTTTGCCGGTCTGGCTTTTGCTGCAACCCCGGGACTACATCAATTCCCTGCAGCTGGTATCCACCCTTGCTCTGATCTTCCTCGGTCTCATCTGCGCCGCTCTTTTCGGTCTCGACCAAGGTGCGGGCAAACAAAGCCTTGAAATTGCGGCTCCCGCGCTCCGCCTCAATCCCGAGGGCGCTCCGTTCATCTTCCCCTTCCTGTTTATCACCATTGCCTGCGGGGCAGTCTCAGGCTTTCACTGCCTCGTCTCCTCTGGAACCTCTTCCAAGCAGCTTAAGAACGAAGCAGACGCTCAGTTTGTGGGTTTCGGCTCCATGCTCACGGAAGGATTTCTCGCCACCATTGTCATCCTGGCCTGCGTTGCCGGGCTCGGATTGGGCATCCCCGAAGTGGTCAATCAAGTCCCCACTGGCAATTTGCTCGTTGGTAAAGAGGCCTACCAAGCCCGCTACGCCTCGTGGGGGAGCGCGACCGGCCTCGCGGCCAAGGTCGGAGCCTTCGTCGACGGTGCCGCCAATTTCTTGAAGGCGCTCGGTCTCCCCGCCACATTCGCGGTTGCCGTGATGGGGGTCTTTGTCGCGTCCTTTGCCGCCACCACCCTCGACTCAGCCTGCCGCCTGCAAAGATACGTCACCCAGGAACTCGCGGTCCAACTGAAGCTCAAGCCTCTCACCAACAAGCACGCGGCCACCGTGTTCGCTGTGGGCGTCGCGGGCCTTATCGCCGCCATTCCCGAGGCTGGTCAGGAGTGGAAGCTCGCCAACTTGGGCAAGGGAGGCCTACTCCTCTGGCCACTCTTCGGAGCCACCAACCAGCTCCTCGGGGGCCTCGCCTTTCTCGTGATTCTCTTTTGGTTGCGTCAGAAAAACACCCCCTTCTGGTTCATCATCCCTCCCGCCATCCTGATGCTCCTCCTCCCCGGTCTGGCCATGGGCCTCTATCTGTTTCAAGGGGATGGAGCATGGCTGACGGGCACAACTCCCAACTACCTCCTCAGCTCATTCGCGATTGCCACTGTCATCCTCGAAGTCTGGATCATTCTGGAAGGGGTCAAACGCTGGCGAAAGCCGGTGAGTTAGAGCCACTTTCGAGCCGCAAAACTATTTGGGGAATAGTTTCAGCCATCTCTTCGTCGTTTGGTCAGCTTCTTATGAAGACATCCAAACTACATCCAATCGCCTTCGCCGGGATCATCAGCATCTCGAGCTCCGCCACCGCCGCTACCTCCATCCGAGTGAGCATTCAAACAACCGGCCCCGTGGGACTTGCCCCGGGCATCGCCGGTTTCTCCAATGGTTCCTTCGACATCTTTGACCCCGGCAGCGCGGCTTCCGCCGCACTGGAAAATCTCGCCGAAACAGGCAGCCCCGCGGGCTTCATGCCCAGCAGCGGCGGCGCAATTCTCGGCCCGGGAGTCGGGCCCGGTTCCCCACCCATCTTTGCCCCCGGCGCGAGCGGCTCCGCCGTTTTCGAGGTCGCGGACGGTGACAACATGTTTCACTTCGCCTCCATGCTCCTTCCCTCCAATGACTGGTTCATCGGCAATGGCGATGGCTTCGATGTGTCATCCCTCCTGGGGGCAAGCAATGGTTCGAGCCTCTTTTTTGACTTCACCACGGTATGGGACGCAGGCACCGAGCTGGAAGATTTCGATTTCTCACCCGGCAACCCTCTTATCGGAATCATGAACCCCGGAGGCGGAGCCGCTGACTTTGGTACGGACCAGGGTGGCGTGGTCACCGCACTGAGCGGCTCGGATCCCTTCGGCGCCTTTGCCAATGCCGACCTCGGGTTCGATTCGACCCAGTTCGATTTCACCGGCGAACCCATCGCCCGGGTCACCCTCGAAGTCATCCCCGAGCCTTCCACCAGCCTGCTTGCCGGCCTGAGCATCCTTCTGGGACTCAGCCGTCGTCGACGTCACTAAACTTTGCTCCCCACTCCACCCAGCCCCGGCCTCCGCTTCATCCGCGGGAGCCGGGGCCCTCTTCGTTTATGTCCCTCACTGATTTTCAAAGAGGAATAAAGCCCGCGCTGACACCTCTGACCTCCAACGTTTTGTCGAAAAAACACCCAACTTTTGAGGAGGTCGTATCCGACTGCTATGACGACGTCTACCGCTTCGCACTCAGCCTGACCGGCAAGGAGTGCGATGCCGTAGACCTCACGCAGAGCGCCTTTCTCAAGTTTGCGAAAAAGGGTTCGGCGCTGAGAGACGTGAAGAAGGCGAAGCACTGGCTTTTTTCCGTCCTTCGCAACGAATTCATCGACATCTGTCGGAAGAACACCCGCTTCCCAAGCGAAGAACTCGACCCCGGCATGCAGTCAGAAGGTCAAACAGCTGCGGCTCAAAGCGATGGTCAAGCGGTTCTCAGTTGCTTGGCCAAACTCCCCCTCCCGTTCCGCGAAGCGCTGGCTCTCTACTATCTGCAGGGCTACACCTATCAGGAAATTTCTTCTCTTCTCAAGATTCCCATCGGCACCGTCATGTCCCGGCTATCCCGAGGAAAAAGTCAGCTCAGACAACAACTGAAACCCTCCCCCTACTCCCATGGATAAAGACGAAATTCGTAACAACCTTTCTGGCTATCGCCCCGAGATCTATCGCGATGACGATCCCCGGATTGCGCCAAGTCTTCAGGCGGCAAAGGCTGACCCCGAGCTATCCCAATGGCTCGAACAGGAGCTGGCCTTCGACGAGGAGGTCAGCGCAAGCCTACGAAGAGCGCAACCACCAGCCTCCGCGAAAGAAGACCTCCTGAGAGCCTACCGCAGCGAGAGCAAATGGAAGAAAAGAAGACTCCACCTCCCTCTCACGGCAGCAGCAGCAATTCTGGTCTCCTCCGCGTGGATTGCTCACTACTTTCTGATGCCCCCTCCAGTCGAGTTTGCCAGCAATCCCGCTCCCACCGAGCAGACTTTTCGCGAACAGATGGCCTTCTTCGCCAGCCAACGGTTTGTCCTCGATGAAGGATTCTCGACCAACACGGAATCGGTCGCTTGGCTCGCGGAACGAAACTACCCGACCTTGAAGACAATACCCCCCAAGCTCTTTCGCTTCCGGGGCATGGGCTGCAAGAAGATCATGTGGCAAGGCCATCGGGTCAGCCTGATCTGCTTCAAAAACAACTCCAACGAGATCGTTCACCTCTTCGTGCTCGCACGACCAGCTCTCGAGGGCAGTCCGGATGCGTCCAGCAACCTGGAGCAGCTTCTAGTCTTCCATGAACGGGAGACGAAAGGCTGGCAAGACGATGACCAGGTCTATCTCCTCGTTGGCTCCAAGCCGGGAGTAAACATCCCCAACCTGCTCTAGGGGGCCAGAGAATTCATGACACAAGAAAGGCAGCCCGCTGGAGGGCTTGCCCTTCGAAATCCAGGCCAAGAAAGGCTCGCCCAGCACTTTGGAGCCCCTGCTTCCTCACATCCAAGTCCCCCGCCAACGGTGATTCGCAGACACGAAAAAAAGCCTGGGAACCAAATGTTCCAAGGCTCTTTTCGAAAGTCTCTATCCCGCCGATTAAGGCAGCAAGTTGACAGCACGAGCGCGCTTGATCTCGCGGGTGATGCGGCGATGCATCTTGGCGGAAACACCAGTCACACGACGAGGAAGGATCTTTCCGGTTTCGCTGGTGAACTTGGCGAGAACCTCAGGATTGAGGTAGCTGACTTTTTCAAGCGGCAAATCGATGCGCTTGCTAGTCATGCGGCGGTTCGCTTTACGGAAAGCGATGCGGCGTTTGACGGTTTTCGGTTCTGAGATAACTGACATAAAATTAAAGTCTATAGATTAGCGCATTTCGCGGTGCAAGGTGCGGCGACGCAAGAAGGGATTGTATTTCATCTTCTCGAGACGACCTGGAGTCCGGAGGCTCTTTTTATTGCGGGTAGAGTTATACCGGGACGTTGGCTTGCCCTCGGCTTTCGCTTCGGTGCATTCTAGGATAATAATATCGCGGGGCATGATTCAGATTGGGAAAAGGGGCGGGAGACTAGCCTAATCGTCGGACGCGTCAAGAGAAACCGACCGACTACTTTCAGCAAATGCGCCGAAGCCATATTCGCCGGGATGAACTCCCCGCGTGCGCTGGTCCGCTTCCCACTTTTCGCGGCAAGCCATGGTCAGACGGGCGAAGGGCAAAACTTCCAAACGTTCCTGCGGAATCTTCTCCCCGGACATCTCGCAGATTCCATAGGTCCCGTTGGCAATGCGCTCGAGGGCCATCTCGACTTCATGAAGAGCGTCTTTCTCTTTTTCCAGCATGCTCAGGGCCAAGTCACGGTCATAGGAATCACTGCCGGCATCACCCTGATGCTGACCATTCCCGGCATCGGAGCCTTCGGATACCGCTTTGATGGCCTCGCTCTGAACCCCGTGGAGGGCTTCCATCAGGTCATCGCGCAAGTCGAGGAGCTTCTGCTGCTGCTTTTTCACAAAAGCAGTCATCTTGACGGGGGCAGCCTTCTTGGCTGGAGTGGCGGTCTCCTCCTTGGCAGTCTTGGTCTCATCTTTAACAGCATCGCCGGCCGAAGCCTCTTTTTCGGCTTTCGCTTTGCTCGGAGCCTTCTTTGCGGCGGCTTTCTTGGTCGTCTTCTTAGCGGGCATGATTTTTTGTGATCAAAGGAGGGTAATCTGATTTCCCTTGCTCCTTAAAAAGGAAAAGAGGGGCGTCAATTACGTGCCTAACCAAAACTCCGCAAGTCGAAAATGAGGGTGCAGGTCCCCCACCCCTTTTCACAGGCCTTTTGAGACTTAGGCTTGAACGCGTCATTCGCCCAACGTAACACCCATCAGCACCATGGAATTGACCGCTATCATTGAGGCTCTGATGATCGCCTCGGACGATCCTCTGCCCTCCGCCGAGATCGCCCGCCTCATCCGGGCCAGAATCGCCGAATTGGAGGACGAACTCTTGGCCGAGGGCGAGGAAGACAGCAAGGACTACGCCGAGCCCTCTGCCGAAGAATCCCCGGCAGAACCCACTGGTGGCCTGACTGCGGAATACAAACAGCTCGCGGAAGTCACTGATGACGAAGTCATCGAAGCCATTGCGAAGCTCAACGAAAGCTACGAGGAGACCGGCCGTTCTTTCCGGGCGCTCGAACGGGCCAAAGGCTGGAAAATCTATACCGCCCCGGAGTTCGGGGACTTTGTGAAACACTTGTTCCCTGGTCGCAAACCCAAGCGCCTGTCCGGCCCGGCCATGGAAACCCTCGCGGTAGTCGCCTATCGTCAGCCGGTGACCAAGTCCGCCATCGATGCCGTCCGCGGCGTAGCCTCCGATGGCATGCTGCAAAAGCTACTCGACCTGGAGCTGGTGAAGATCGGAGGTCGCGCGGACTTGCCGGGACGCCCTCTTCTCTACGAAACCACCGACTACTTTTTCGAACACTTCGGTATCAAGTCCCCGGACGAGCTGCCCAATGCCCTCGAGCTCCGTCGAATGGAATTGCCCGAAGCCGCCGAAGAGGCACCCGAGGACGAGGCCCCGGCACCAAAAGAGGAAAAGCAACTGCCCCTCGCGTCCCCCACGCCTCAGGCGGAGGAGGAGGAAGAAAAGCCTGCGGCCCCCGCCGAGGACTTTGCCAAGCCTGATGAGGTCGCGCCCGATGAAGAGGAAGAAGACACCCCTCCGACCGATTCCGAGTAGTTCCCACGATTCGAAGTTCCCTTTCCTGAAAATCTCTCCTTAATCTCCCACCGTGACCCTTGACGAAATTCGCGTCCACATCGACGCCATCGATTCTCAACTCCTCGACCTCCTCTCCCAACGCGCCGACTTGGTCCATGAAGTCGGAGTCGTAAAGAAGCGTGATGGCCTTCAGATTTACGCCCCCGAGCGCGAAGACGCCCTTCTGAAAAAGCTCGTCGCAATGAACGAAGGCCGCCTTCCCGAGCGTTCCATTCGGGCCATTTACCGCGAAATCATGTCTGCGGCGCTGGCCTTGGAGGACGACATGAAAATTGCCTACCTCGGTCCGGAAGGAACTTGGACCCATCAGGCGGCGATCAAGAAGTTCGGCCATTCCGTGGAATATCTTCCGCAAGCGAATTTCGCGGAAGTCTTCGACCAAGTTGCCCGTCGCAAGGCCTCCTATGGCGTCGTGCCCATTGAGAATTCCACCGAAGGGGCCGTCTCCCACACCCTCGACCTCTTCGTCGATTCCCCTCTCCGCATCTGCGCGCAAATCCTGCTCCGCATCGAAAACAACCTGCTGGCCTCCATTCCCCGAGAGGAAATCAAGACTCTCTATTCGCATCCCCAGGTCTTCGGACAGTGCAAGAACTGGATTCTTCGCCATTTTCCCAATGCCGACCTGGTCGAGGTCTCTTCCACCACCCGGGCAGCTCAAATTGCCTCTGAGAGAGCTTCCGAGGGCGCCGCGGCGCTGGGCGGAACCCTTGCCGCCGAGTTGAACCAACTCGAGATCATCGAGTCCTCCATCCAAGACCGCGCCACCAACACCACGCGCTTTCTCGTGGTTTCCGAGAAGACCTGTCCGCCCACCGGCAACGATCGAACCTCCATCCTCTTCGCCGTCCGCGACCAACCCGGCTCCTTGGTCGATGCCTTGAAAGCCTTTAACGCCTTCGAAATCAACATGTCGAAGATTGAATCCCGCCCTTCCAAGCAAAAGGACTGGGAATATATTTTCTACGTGGACCTAGCCGGCCATTGCGAAGATCCAAAACTGGCCGATGCTTTGAAGGAACTCGAAACCCACTGCTCACTCGTCAAGCTACTCGGCTCCTACCCCGATTCGGAGGAATAAGGATAGCCCTCTTCACTCATACAAATTGCTAACAGTCTATGAGATTTACAAAGTCTCATTTTTAGGACATCCTAATTCTTCTCAGCTTTCTATTTTAAAAATTTTTCATGGCACGCGCATCCAATCTCACCATGTGTTCCTTCTGTGGCAAGAGCCACTCGGAGGTCAAGAAGCTCATCGCTGGCCCCGGTGTCTACATTTGCAACGAGTGCATCGAGGTCTGCTCGACCATTCTTGACAAGGAGCTCGCTGGCGACAAGCGGGAGCGCATTGCCGCCCCTCACGACCACGAGATTCCCAGCCCGGCCAATCTGATGGAGAAGCTGGACGAATTCGTCATTGGCCAGAATCACGCCAAAAAGGTCCTCTCGGTTGCGGTCCACAATCACTACATGCGTCTCTTTAGCGACGATCAGGAACTCCCCGACGAGTTTGCCAACGTCGAGGTCGAGAAGTCCAACATCCTGCTCCTGGGCCCCACCGGTTCAGGAAAGACGCTTCTCGCCCGCACCCTCGCCCGACTGCTCGACGTGCCCTTCTGCATCGTGGACTCCACCAACCTGACCGAGGCGGGCTACGTCGGCGAAGATGTGGAAAACATCATTCTGCGACTTCTCCAAGCCGCTGATTTCGATGTCGAGAAGGCAGAGCAAGGCATCATCTATATCGACGAGATTGATAAAATTGGCCGCAAGACCGAAAACGTTTCCATTACCCGCGACGTCTCCGGCGAAGGGGTTCAGCAGGCTCTCTTGAAAATCCTCGAAGGGTCCGTTTGCAATGTTCCTCCTCAAGGCGGGCGCAAGCATCCCCAGCAGGAGTATATCCAGGTCAACACCGAGAAGATTCTCTTTGTGTGCGGAGGTGCCTTTGTCGGAATGGAAGACATCGTCAAGCGTCGCCTTGGCAGCAACTTCCTTGGTTTCCGCGCCGATCAGGAACAGAAAAACGAGGACCTCGAACAGAAGAATATCTTGGAGAAAGTGCAGCCCGAAGATCTCCTTCACTTTGGCCTCATCCCCGAATTCATCGGCCGCCTTCCCGTTCACTCCGCCCTCAACAAATTGGGTCGCGAAGATCTGGTTCGTATCCTCACCGAGCCCAAGAACGCCCTCGTCAAGCAGTACTCCAAGCAGTTGGCCCTGCACGACGTCAAACTCAAGATCACACCCGACGCCCTCGAAGCCTTTGCTGACGAGGCGGTTAGTCGGGGCACCGGGGCGCGTGCCCTGCGCAGCATCTTCGAGCGCATCATGCTCGATGTCATGTTCGAGGTGCCCTCCCGGGATGATCTGGAGTCTGTCACCATCACTCGCGAAGTGGTCGAGGGCACAAAGGAACCTGTTCTTCGGAAAAAAAGACGGGCAGCTTAGGGGAGTGTCGCTTCTGCTAGAACGAATGAAACATCTCACAACGCTTCCTTTTCTAATCGCTCTCGCAGGCTTGTCCTCCTGCGCCCTCAGTAGCGAAAAACAAGCCGAAGAAGATCAACCGATCTCCGGCTCCATCCCTCCGCCTACTGGGGCGAACCTGGCTGAACCGCAGCCAAGTCCGGCCGCGGAATCCCTTCCTGAGATCGATGTCACCTCCGAACAAAGCGGTGAAACCAATCCAACGGAAAAGCTCATCAAATCAGGCGACTTCATCTTTAGCGATCCGACCATCGACCTTCCCAAGTCTCAGGACTTGGCCTCTCCCCCCTCGTCGCTCAATCCGAAGCCGACGGGAATCGACAACTCCAGTGAGACAGACGCCGCCGACCAGCCTCTGGTGCTGCAACCCTAGTTCCCGGAGCCCTACCGGAGGCCTTCCGTGATCCACTAGGCCACCATCACCGCGCTGCCTTCTTCGGCAATCTTTCGCAAGAGAGGATGACCTTCTAACAGGGGGTCATTCTTGAGCACATCGTCAGCCAATCGCCGGGCCTCGCGCACCATGTCGACGTCAGCCAGGAACTCCGCGAAACGCAGCTCGCCCAGACCGCTCTGAATCGTCCCCAGGACCTCTCCAGGGCCGCGCAAAATCAGGTCGGCTTCCGCGATCTTGAAACCATCGTTGGTCTCTGCCATCACCTCCAGCTTCTCGACCCCGTTCTTGCCGTCGCTGCTCAGGATGCAATAGCTCTTGTGTTCGCCCCGACCGATTCGTCCCCGCAATTGGTGCAACTGGGCGAGCCCAAAACGCTCGGCGTTCCAGATCACCATCACGTTGGCATTCGGCACATCGACTCCCACCTCGATCACAGTGGTGGCCACCAGGACTTGCGTTTCGTTGGCCCGAAAGCGCGCCATCACGGCATCCTTTTCTTCAGGTGCCATCTTGCCATGCAACAACTCCACCTCCCAATCCTTGAGCCGCTTTTGCCACTTGGGAAACTCCCCAACCGCAGACAGCGCCTTCACCGAATCACTCTCTTCCACCAACGGAAAGACGAGATAGATCTGGCGCCCCGTCTCGAGTTCTCCTTTTAAAAATTTGGTCACCTCACTGACCTTCGGCTTCACCCTCACGCCCGTGACGATCTTACCCCGTCCCGCCGGTCGCTCATCCAGCACCGAGACATCGAGGTCGCCATAAATGGTGAGGGTCAAGGTGCGCGGAATCGGTGTCGCGGTCATCACCAGCACGTCGGGCGCGATCCCCTGCTGAATCAGGCGCCCCCGCTGGAGCACGCCGAATTTGTGCTGCTCGTCGATCACCACCAGCGACAGACGGTCGAACTCCGCCCGGTCAAAAATCAGAGCATGCGTTCCGATCAAGATGTCCGCGTTCTCAGTCTCCTCATCGCGAGCCCCGGTGAGAAGACCCACCTTCACCCCCAGAGGTTCCAGCCACTTGCAAAACGTCAGCCAATGCTGCTCGGCCAAGATTTGAGTCGGAGCCATCAGGGCGGCCTGATTGCCGGAGTCGACAGCCATCAGCATCGCACACAGCGCGACAAACGTCTTTCCGCTGCCCACATCTCCCTGCAACAGCCGGTTCATCGCCCGCTCACTGCGCATATCGTCGATGACCTCTTTCACACTCCGCTTCTGAGCATCGGTCAGGTCGAAGGGAAGCGAGTGATAGAATTCCTTCAGCAAAGTCGTCTTCCGGCCCTGCGAACGTCCCTCCTGCTCATCATGCCTCATGCGTCGCCACAGGACCTTCACTTGCATCTCGAAAAACTCCTCCAGCGCAAACCGTCTCCGCGCGGCTTCGGTCTGCTCGATGGCATCCGGAAAGTGAATTTCACGAAAAGCCTCCAAGCGCGGATAACTCCCATCGACATCGTAACTCGCCATCAGCGAATCGGGTTCGACCTCTTCTAACAGTCGCGCCATCAACTCCCGAATCTTCCGCTGGGGCAGCCCGCTGACTCCGCGGTAAATCGGCACCACGCGATCCACATGAAGCGAATCCCCGCCCTCCACGATTTCGAATTCGGGATGCTCCATCACCATTCGCCCCCCGACATCCTTCACCCGGCCATAGACAATCACCTCGTGCCCCACCGCCACCATCTTGCTGACAAAAGGCATGTTGAACCACCGGCAAGACAACGACCCACCGCCAAAGACATTTCCTCCCCCAGGCTCCTCCAACACCACTTCGTAGTAACCCTTCTTGGCCCCGAAGCGCTTCTGCACGGAATCGATAACAATGCCACGGAGGCAAAGCGCATCGCCGCCAGCCTGCGCTGGAAAGGCGTCGAATTGACGGCGGTCTTCATAACGCTTGGGAAAGAGTTGCAGCAACTCACCCACGGTGCGCACTCCCACTTTCGCGAGACCTTCCCGCTCTTTCTCCTTTAGAAAATCCAGTGACTCCTGAGCACGCACAACGGGCCCACCTTGAACTTGTTCAGGTAAACATCAATCCGGAATCGTGGCTGTCCGGAGTTCGTTTCTTTGCTTCGCAGCTAACGGGAAGAGATTTCGCGAAATTCTTCTGCCACAACGGCCTTACGTTCCTGAGCTCTACATCTTACCTAGGAGCGGACAAGCAAGCTTTGTCCGGCTCTGGGAAGGATTGAGAACACTTCGCGGCTTCAGCAAAGCGGAAGCAAGCTGTCCACACTCCGAGAAAGCCTGCTCTATCGATCGGGTTTCTAGTTGGTTCTGGCGGGCTTGGGTCCGTAGCGGCGCGCCACTTTCGGGGGCAGATACTCGGTATATTCCGCGACCCACTCTTGCGCTGCGGCTTGGTCCTGTTTCATCCAGCGGGAAAGATAGTTGTTGGTATACTTCTCCCGCCATCCTTCGTCGGAAAGCCTCAACGCTCCCACCAAGGCCACCCCCGGTTCGGCATTGAATCCCCGCTCGACCAAGTCCACCCAGGCTCCATCGTAGTCCGGGTCATCACCCAAGTTCTCCAGCCAAGCGACCGCCGCGCGAGGATCTTCCCGCGCCATGTGAGTGACAATTCCCTCTGCGGCCTCGGTGCGCGTGTCCTCGGGGAGAGAACTCACCCAACGCTGCGCCCCAGCCAGATCGGTCCGCGCATAGCGCAGGGCCACTTCCTCACTCGCCTCTCGGCGGGCTTCTTTCGTGCCCAGCGAATCAATCCACGCCGCCGCCACCACCGGATCTTCACCCGCCATGCGACGCGCCATCCACTCGGCTCCGTTGCTTTGCAAGTCGCCACTGCTTAAACTCTCAATCCAGTCCTTCGCCGCCGCCTCGCCCTTTGCCAGGACGTAAGGCATTGTCGACTCCATGGCATGCCATTGCTCGCGACTACGAGGCAATTCGCCAATCAGACTGGCCGCGAGGTCCGGGTCCGTGCCCGCGATTCCTTGAATCGCCCCCACCAACCAATCGTTGGCACCTTTTCCCTCATGATTTTCCCGTGCCCAAGCAATGGCAGCGTCCGGATCATTGGACGCCCAGGTCGCCATCGCCGCAAACTGCATGCGGTCATCCTGGTCATGCTCCTTCAGATACTCCGCCGCCGCAATCGGGTCGCGCGCGGCCCAGGCCGAAATGATCAGAAGGCGCTCCTCCCGCATCACCCCATTGAAACCCTGCTCCGCAATCTCGGCCAGCATCGCCCCAAAGTCTTCCGTGTTCGTTCGCTCCAGCTTGGCGGTCAGCTTTTCGAAACGACTGCCCATATTGCCATCACTCATGATTTCGCTCACCGAATAGCTTCGGCCCGAGCTTCGGGTGGAAGAAGAGCTTTCTTCTCCGGCGGAAACAGAGCCTTGCGCTTCGAGAGAATTGGACCTTGCCGAGGTGACCTGCTTCGAGCCTGCTGCGCTCGAGCCATCTTGGCCCATTCGTCCCACAGTGACGCCTCCAACAAAGAGGAGTATGCCACCACCTGCCAGAAGCCATCCTTGTCGTTTCATCCCTACTTATTCGTTGCGACAAAGGCCTTTCTAGCAAAAATCTACGTCGCCGATCCGGTCGTCATTTGCCGAGATTTTAGGCACTGACTTGAAACCACGTTTATCTCCCCTGCTTCGCGCCTTAGTTTGCTCCCCATTCCCGCCATGCTCCCTCTCATTCTCGGCCTCGAAGGCCCCACTCTGACCGACGCCGATCGTGACAGAATCGCAAAGTGGCAGCCTGCCGGCTTCATCCTTTTCACCCGCAACATCGTCGACGCCAGCCAGACCCGGGCCTTGACCGACGAGCTACGGGAGCTGAGCGAACACAGTCCTATCATTGGAATCGATAACGAAGGCGGACGCGTCTGGCGCACGGCCGGACTTTGTCCCACGCCCCCCAACGCCTCCACCTTTGGCGAAAAAGGGAGCTACAAACAGTCGGCTTGGTTCGGAGCCCTCGCTGGGCGCCATCTCGAGATGCTGGGGGTGAATATGAACTTTGCCCCCGACCTCGACATCGATCATCAACCCGAGGACTCCAATGCCCTGCGCGGCCGCTGCTGGGGTCGTGACTCCCAGAGCGTGATCGATCACGCGGGCAACTTCAGCCGCTGGCAACGGAAAAATGGCGTGCTCTCCTGCGGCAAACACTTTCCGGCTGGCGGCCGGGCGCGGGTCGATCCCCATCACGACCTGCCCGTGGTGGAAGCCACTCTGGACGAACTCCTCGCCACCGACCTCCTTCCCTACACCGCGCTCGCGCCGGAACTCGACGCCATCATGATTGCCCACATCCGCTATCCGGCTCTCGACAGCGAACTCCCCTCATCCCTTTCCCGCCGCATCATCACCGATCTCTTGCGCAATCAACTGGGCTACGAGGGCCTCATTCTAACCGACGACCTCGATATGGGAGCGATCACCAACGGCTATGGCCGAGGCCGCGATTTCGAGCTCGCTTGGCTGGCCGGGAACGACCTGCCTTTGCTGTGCCACGAACTCGATACCCTGGACCTCGCCGCCGAGGCCTTTGGCAAGCTCCCCAGCGATCGGCGGTTTGATATCGAAGACCGCTTGGAAAAAGCCCTCCGCAAACTCCCCATCCCTCCTGCTTTTTCGATTGAGAAACTGGACAAATGCCACCGGGAGCTATCGGACCTGACGAAAGAGCTCACCGGCGAAGAATGCTTCACCATCGAAGCCAGAACCCAGTCTCCCGTCGAGGACTACTAGGAACAAGACAGAGTATCAAACCGACAAATTGTTTCCTGTAGTTGTCGCCACTCGTTCAATAGTAAACACCTCCAAACCAATCTCTTCTAACCTTTACAGAAGAGTCGAGAAGTCTAATTTGGCGTTGGTCCCCCCTTGCGCCGTCATGAAACTTCAAATTTTTAGCCTCAGGCTTTTTCTCGTTCTGTCACTTTTCAGCTCCCTACACGCCCAAGTTGTCACCAATCGCGATGATAGTGGGCCTGGCTCTCTTCGGGATACCATCACAAGCGCTGCGGCGGGAGCGACCATCACCTTTGACCCTAGTCTCAGCGGACAAGAGATCTATCTCAGCAGCCAATACCTTCTCGACAAAGACCTCATCATTGATGCCTCGTCTTTGAGGCAAAGAATCATTTTGGACGGGAGCAATACCAATCGAATCATCGAAGTTACAGGAAACCGGTCCATCACCTGCCGCCGCATCACCTTCCAAAACGGGACCGGAACCTCCACTATGGCGGGAAATACACGAGGAGGAGCTATCGCCATACGCGACTCCGGGGACCTCGTGCTCGAAGACTGCCAGTTCACCTCATGCCAAACTTCCACGGGTGGCGGTGCGATCTTCAATCAAAGCGCTGACCTCACTCTAAAGCGCTGCTTCTTTGGTTACAATCAGGCCAGTGTAGACGGTGGGGCTATCAACTGCAATGGAGGTCTTACCAACATCACTAACTGCACCTTCCTCCAAAACATAGCAGGCGGCAGCGGAGGTGCCATTAAATATAGCGGAAGCTCCGATTTCAGCCTCACTTCGTGCACCCTTGTTACCAACTCCGCAGAGGTAGCTGGAGGAGGACTCATCTATCTCGGTTCCAGCCAAGGCAAGCTGACACTCCAAAATTCGATTCTCACGAACAACGGTGCCCCAATCGGCGCGGATCTTCGCAACGATGGTTCCACCAGCACTATCGGCAGTAACCTTCTCTCCAACATTTCAGACTCAGGACTCTTGAACGGCAGTGTATCCATTACAACTGAGCCTTCCCTTGCCCCTGAGGACTACTACGGTGGCCCCACCCTCACCATGCCACCACTCATGGACTCTCCCGCCCGAGATGCTGGCGGCGAGACAGACCCGGGAGGCACTGACCAACGGGGCTCCCCGCGCTTCTCCAACGGTGCCCTTGATATCGGAGCAGTTGAAATCGGGTCTTTGGTAGTCAATACAACTGACGACAATACAACTGACGATGAGAACCACGGTTCGACAGAAAATGTCAGCCTGCGAGAAGCCATCGCATTCGCTCTTCCAGAATCAGTAATCACTTTCGATACTTCTGTCTTTAATGGCAGCCAAGGCTCGATTCTACTGACGGAAGAACTCACTATAGGAAACGAGCTCACGATCGATGCATCTGCTATCACTAACAAAGTCACAATCGATGCCAACGCCACTGAGTTCGAACGCCGACGTGTTTTAACTATTGAGGCCGAATCCAGCGTCGAGCTTCGCAATCTCATCTTGACCGGTGGTTGGACGGAGGATGGTGCAGATGGCGACGACAGCAGTAGTGGCGATATGAACAGCGGTGAAGGCGGCCACGATGGTGGCGATGGTGGCGGTATCTTGTTAAATTCTTTTAGTGAATTAACCCTGTCCTCCACGTCGGTTGCCAATAACCAAACGGGTAATGGAGGCAATGGCGGTAGCGGTGGTGATGGTGGCTACGGCGGTCATGGTGGTCACGGAGGAGGCATTCTTGTCCGCCCCAACAGCACCCTTGTTCTCAACTCCTCTTCGGTTAAGGAGAATAAAACAGGAAATGGGGGCCACGGCGGTGATGGTGGCTCCAACGGGAACTATAATCGTGGCGGTAGAGGAGGAAACAGCGGAGCCGGTGGCGGAATTTTTGTCGATAGCGATAGCCAGCTGACTCTCGCCTCTTCCTGCGTTTCCGGCAACAAAACGGGTCACAAGGGAAATGGTGGCAACGGTGGCGACTACGGTGAAGGTGGCTCTGGCGGCAGGAGTAACAAGGACGGCGGCGGTGGAATCTATATGAGTCCTCATAGCGAACTGACTCTGGATTCTTCCGCAATTACCAACAATCGGACCGGCAACGGTGGCGATGGTGGTGATGCCAACATGGACTCCAATCGCTTTGGCGGCGCTGGTAGCAACGGTGGCCCAGGCGGTGGGATCTATGCCTCCACTCAAACCATTCTGACGCTCGACTCCTCGCAAATCACCAGAAATCACACCGGCGAAGGTGGCATGGGTGGCAGCGGCGGAGACGAAGGCGAAGATGGCAATTCAGGGGTAGGTGGCGATGGCGGTGGCATTCGAAGTTCCTCGGAAGGCTTGACCCTTAGCCTCTGTACTCTGTCTGAAAACCAAACTGGCCGAGGCGGCCGGGGCGGCGGTTTCTTTTGTTCTAATTCCCAGTTGAATGCCTCTCATTGCACCATCGCCTCTAACATCGCGTTAGGAGAAGGCGAAGGCGGTGGAATTGCGAGCGAGAATTCCGAAATCACTTTGCAGAATTCAATTCTCGCGGGAAACTCCGCCTCATCCGGCCCGGATTTGAGAGAGTTCAATACTTCCAACACCCTAACCGTCACGGGAAACAACATATTCTCGAGCTTGTCAGGCCAAAGTTCTTTCACTCCGGACAACCCAAACCTGTTTATTGGCAACCCCTTACTCGCCCCTCTGGGCGACTATGGAGGTCCTACTCATACCATGATTCCGCTCCCTGGCTCCCTTGCAATCAATGCGGCAAACTCTTCCACCGCAACTCTTGATCAGCGGGGCTTCGCAATCAACGATGGCCAGCCGGATATCGGAGCCACGGAAGTTCGAGCCGATGATTTCACTTTTCAAGAACCAGTCCTCGAAGCCCTTTGGAACACGGATCACGACCACGATGGCTCTCCCTTTGGCTTGGAAATTGCCCTCGGAACCGATCCCGACAAACCCGACGCCAATGCCCCCCAGAACCTCTCGCTCACTTTCAACGGTATTGGACAACCGGTTTTGGAGTTTGCTTACAGTTTGGGAGCCTTGCCCTTCACCAACTACCTCATCCTGCACTCCTCGTGAGGTGCAACTGATTTCTGGACCAGTTTGAGGGTTAGTTTTGGTTGAAGAGAGTTTCGAATTTGGAGGGTGATTGGTATCCTAGAGAAGAGTGCTTTCGACGCGTG
>NZ_BMXI01000006.1 GCF_014651675.1 Roseibacillus persicicus | reverse complement strand
GCCGAATCGACACTCGCTACGATCGTAGAGCGGATAACTACCTTTCCTTCGTATTCCTCGCATCTTCAATGGACTGGCTCAAATAACCAATTTGTCCACACGGCCTAAGGGTGGGCGAGTTTGAACGGTGCACGAGGGAGGCTTGGCAACGGGTCAGCCGTGCAGTGGCGTAGCTGTAGCACCGAGCGGGTTTTCGTTGATGGCGCGGACGTTCGAGGCCTTTCACCGGTCGTTCGCAATGATAAGTGGGCTCCCTGGGTGGAACTCTGAGAGCTGTGTTCTTTCCTTTCTCGCTGTAAGCATATCCACAGCTCGAGCTTGGAAATTGAGGACCTGACAGCACGTTTCTCAAGAGATAAGGAAGACTATCACTTCAGGAGAATTTGTTCGATTGGAAAATTCTCTTTCAAACGGAGATGCCTACTCACTGGCAACGACAAAGAGGGAGTCATTCTAACAGGAATTGGCGGAAGCCTTCAGCCCTTTCATTACAGCTCCAACTCCAACTGCGTTCTTTCCTCCTTGGGCGCAAACTTGACCCCTACGCCGAGAAGGCGGACGGCCCGCCCCTGCCCCCGCAACCAGGCTTCTTGTAGTAACTCCGTGAAAAGTGCCGCATCAACCCGCCCATGCGCCCGTTCTGCGGTGGTGGTCTCGAAGTCCGCGAACTTGAGCTTCACCACCAGTGACTTGATACGCCGATCGCGATGCTTTCCTCCCAAAGAGTCCCGCAAGCTTTCCAGCAAGGGAGGCATGGAGTCATCGAGCTCTTCGAGGGTGGTGCGATTTTCCCGAAAAGTGGTCTCGGTGCTGACGGACTTCCGCTCGCGCTCCGTTCGAACAGGTCGCTCGTCCACTCCTCGACTCAAATCATAGAGTTCGCTTCCCCATTTGCCGAATCTTCGAGCCAATTCCACCCGCTCGAAAGATTGCAAATCGCCACAAGTCTGCACCTGAATCGCGGCCAGCTTTTCCGCCATCTTGCTCCCGACCCCGGGAATCTTTTTCACTGGCAGCGTATGCACGAAATCTGCCACCTCGCTCTCCGAAATCGCGAATTGGCCGTCGGGCTTCTCCCAATCGCTCGCCACTTTCGCCAACATCTTGTTCGGGGCGATTCCGGCGGAAGCAGTCAAGCCGGTCTCTTCGCGAATCTGATTTCGCACCTCCCGCGCCACCGCCGAACCATCGGAACGAAGTGCGCTGACATCCAGATAGGCTTCATCCAAGCTGAGCGGCTCAATCAACTCGGTAAAGCGGCCGAAGATGGCCCGAATCTTCTGCGACTCCTCACGATAAACATCGAACCGGACAGGCACGAGGATGAGGTGGGGACACTTTTCCAAGGCTTTGAAAACCGGCATCGCGGAGTGACACCCGAACTTGCGCGCCTCGTAATTCGCGGTCGTCAGCACTCCCCGCTGCGAACGCCCGCCGACCCCCACCGGTTTCCCACGCAGGGCCGGATTATCTCGCTCCTCGATCGCCGCGTAGAAGCAGTCCATGTCGATATGGAGGATGGTTCGGGGCACGCCACACGATAGCGCAAATGCGGGTCTTGGAAATTGGTTTTCGAAAGTCGCTAGTAAAGCTCCCCTAGCTATTCCCTTGGCGGAAAGTGGAGCAGCTGGCAAACTCCGACCAGTGCAGGAGATGGTCCAGACCCCGGTGAAAGCGAAATGTTGGCAAGAGAGGGCGGAAACGCATCGCGCGGCCCTTGCTCCGGTGACCTCGGCATTTCGCCAGCGCCGCGCTCGCGGCGACCTCCATCCGGTGCACGATTTCCTCTTTAGCTACTACTCCTTCCCCGCAGGCAAGCTGGAGCAATGGCATCCGGCGGTGGGCGAGGTGTTGACTACCGCCGAAGATCTCCCCCACCACTTCTCTCAAAAACACTACCGCCACCAGAATGGCACCGTCGCACTGAATCCCGACATCCTGCGACCCAAGGACCTGGAACGCTTTCGCTTCGCTCGCCGGCTGCTCGAAGTCACTGCCAGTCGCCCGCCCAACTTCGGCTGCCACGGTCTGCATGAGTGGGCCATGGTCTATCAGAGCGATGACATTCGACATCGCGAACGAGCGCCTCTTCGCCTTTCTCCCCAGGAAATCAAGGAGTTCGTCGATTCCAGCACCCTCGCCTGCTCGCACTTCGATGCCGTTCGATTCTTCACTCCGGCAGCGGCTCCCCGCAACCGGCTGCAACCCACTCTATTGACTCGCGAGGAGTTCGAGCAACCCGGCTGCGTGCATGCAAACATGGACCTCTACAAGTGGACCTTCAAGGCTATGCCCTGGCTGGGTTCGGACCTCCTTCGCCAAACCTTCTTTCTGGCTTTGGAACTTCGGGAACTCGATATGCGGGCCTCGCCCTACGAGCTCAGCGACTATGGATATGCAGCCATCCCCATTGAAACGTCCGGGGGACGGGCGCAATATGAAGAGATTCAGCAAAAACTTGCGAACAAAGCAGCCGCTCTCAGAGTCAAAGTCATGGAAACACTCGATGTTCTCTTCAACCAAGTGACCATTTCAACCCATCCCAACTCTATAACATAAAGCATCCCCCTATGCGCCGCTCCCCCATCCTGCTAGCCCTTCTCCCGGTTTTCTTCCTGCTCACTTCCTGTGGTGGAGGAAAAAAGAGCGAGGAACCGCCACCCAGCCAAGCCGCTCGGCTGGACGTGTCCTTCGACTCCGCCAACCGCTCCCTCTTTTTCTCCGGAGACGCCACGACTAGTGGAAAGTTCAACTCGGAGCTCCCTTTTTCTCTCTGGTTCTCCCTCGCCGCCGACCCCATGTCGGCCGAAAACGAAGCCTCCCGCTTCCTTCTCGACAACCACGGGCCCCACATTACCCAACGGGCCACCTACCAATCCAATAATGGTAAAGACGGCCAAATCGCTCTTCTGGGAGGCCGCCTGATGCTTCGGGGGGAATCCCGCCGCAATGGCAAGGAACTGGAGGGGACCTGGTATTTCGACGGGCAACCCGGCGGGACCTTCTGGCTCGCCCCCGAAGGCACGATCTTTCCCTGAGGGAAGAACGCCGTTGATTTAAAATCTCCCATCACGAGGTTCGTCGTTGAACCTTTGCCCGCACCTGTTCACCCTTCCGGCGGATGATTCAGGTTGAAAATCTCACCAAGAGCTACGGACGCCACACCGCGGTGGACTCGATTTCCTTTGAGGTCAAAGCTGGCGACGTGGTGGGCTTTTTGGGACCAAACGGTGCCGGCAAGACTTCGACGATCCGGGTGCTCACTGGGTACCACCCCCCCAGCTCGGGCGCAGCCAGTATTGCGGGCTACGATATCTTTCGGCAGTCCATTGAAGCCCGACGCCAAATCGGCTACATGCCGGAGAACGTCCCGCTCTATCGCGAAATGCGGGTTCGCGAGTTCCTCAAACACCGCGGCACCCTCAAGGGCCTCCGTGGCAAGGAGCTTCAGAAGCGGCTCGATATTGTGGTCGAGGAATGCGGACTTGGCGACGTGCGCCGCAAGATGATTAAGACCCTTTCCAAAGGCTATCGCCAGCGCGTTGGTCTCGCCGACTCCCTCGTGCACGACCCACCCCTTCTGATTCTCGACGAGCCCACCAACGGACTGGACCCGAACCAGATTCGCTCCATCCGCAATCTCATCAAGAACCTCGCGGCCGACCGCACCATTTTCCTCTCCTCCCACATTTTATCCGAAGTAGAAATGATCTGCAAAAAGGTCATCATTCTGGAGGGCGGGCACATCAAGGCCAACGACACTCCCGCCAATCTCGTGAAGAATATGCGGGCTGCGGGCAATATTTCGTTGGAGATTCAGGCACCAAAGGCCGAACTGGTCGAAGCCGTCGAAGCGCTGCCCCACATCAAGAAGGTGACCCTCAATCACTCTTCCGATGATGGGTGGCAGAACCTCACCATTCTCGTTGATTCCAATACCGAAACCCGCCCCCGCCTCTCCAAACTGGCGGAGGAAAAGAAATGGCCTCTCCGCACCCTCCATCGACACGTCGGAACCTTGGAAGATGTTTTCGTTGAGCTCACCCGCAAGGATTAGCCTCTCATTCCGCAGGCAAGTGCCCGATTACGCGAGGTTCGCCTGAACCTTCCCAGAGATACATCGCGGGACCAGTTCCTTCGCCATAGGAATGGGTGCAGAAGAAGACCTTCGGCTTGCCCTCCACCTCGGTGGCACAGAATCCGAAGATGCCTTCCAGTTCGTCAGTGATGATCTCGGTCTTCGCCAGTGATTGGCTCATCACCTCGATGTGCTTGGCCATCGAGTAATCCTCATCATAGTCGAAGCTGAAGAGCGATTTCGCGGGCATCGGGGTCCGCATGACAGCCGCCAGATGACGGCCCGACGATTGGGTGTAAATCCACTTTCCAGCGGGACAGACATTCTCGACCCACAGCCCACCGCCGTTGGCTTCATCGGTATTCAGGATGGCCAGCGGAGCAATGCGCGCCCCGACGAGGGTGCCCATGTGATCGAATTCCGGCTGGTCGGACGGCGCCACTTCTCCCTCCCACAGATCGCCTTTGCAGGTGAAGAAAAGGCGTCCCGCGTCAGAAAAGGCCCCCGCTGCCGACTCGCTCGCCCGACGGGTAAAGACCGGAACAAACCCTTCCTTCGAGCCGGGCTTGCGGCCGTAGAAAGTTCCCATACTGATGGCGTTCTCTTCCTCGCTGCCAGTGACAAAGAGATAATCGTGAAAAGGTGTCCCCGGCTGGGTGGAGACAAAAACCGAACTCGGCCCAACTACCGGGGCGGTCGAACAGACTTTGCGAGCCACGGTATCGCTGCCGGGTTGCCAGACCCAGATCGCATCTTGGGCGAGAAAAAGGGCCTCGCCATCACTGCCTCTCGCCACGCTACCGATGGCAGGTTTTTCCGCGAACTCAGCAGGAAGCGGAGCAGCCTTCACCTCTCCTGACGCCAACGCGACCTCGACCAATCCCCCTTCGTATTGCACCGCAACCACCACCTTTTCCCCGTCTTTGGAGAAGAATGCTTCCGCCGCCTCACTCTCCTGAGAGCTTACAGTCAGTCCAAGGGAAAGAATCGTGAGAACACCGGAGAGGCCTTGCTGCTTCATAGTGGAATCTGGCTTCTCGCTGCGCTGCAAGTCAACAGAATCCGCAAGCAAGACCACCTGCTCTTTTGTGCAAAATTGCCAAGCTCCCCTCCGTAAGGGGTGCAACTTCAATGAACCGATTTCAAGGAACCCTCCTCGCCCTTTCCCTTCCGCTCTCCCTCATCGCCGCACCGCCTGCCGACGATCTGGAATTGGTGAAACAGATTCGCGAAAAAATCATCGCCAAGTCCACCGAGAAAAAAGAGGCCGAGATGAAGGGATACGACAGTGCCGTCCCCGAAACCGGAGCGAAATTCGCCATGGTCCCAATCAAGGGAGGACAATTCCTGATGGGAAGCCCAGCCGAGGAAGCAGAGCGTAAGGAAGATGAAGGACCCCAGCGCAAGGTCGCGGTCTCTCCTTTCTGGATGGGCAAGTGCGAGGTCACTTGGGACGAATATGAACCCTTCATGATCACCAACATCTCTCGCAAAAAGGACGGAGCCCCTTCCTTCATTGCCGAGGATGCCACCGTTCCCGACGTCGTTTCCAAGCCAACAACCCCGTATACCGAAATGAGTTTTGGCATGGGCACCAAGGGCTACCCCGCCATCAGCATGACCCAGCACGCGGCCTTGAAGTATTGCCAATGGCTCTCCGCCCAGACCGGGCACTTCTACCGCCTCCCCACCGAGGCGGAGTGGGAATACGCCTGCCGCGCGGGCACCACCACCGCCTACAGCTGGGGCGACGATCCGACGAAGGGCGGCGACTACGCCTGGTATTGGGACAACTGCGATGGCAAGTATCAGCCCGTGGGGCAAAAGAAGCCCAATCCCTGGGGTCTACACGACATCCACGGCAACGTCATCGAATGGGTGCTGGATGGTTATGCGCCCTATCAGAAAAGCGACAAGCTGTTAGAAGATCCCCTCGTCCCACCCAGCGAGAACCTTTACCCGCGGGTTGCCCGGGGCGGCAGTTGGTATGATGGACCCGAGGCCCTGCGCAGCGCGGCTCGCTTCAAGTCCTCGGCGGCGTGGAAAGTCCAGGACCCCCAACTCCCGAAGTCCATTTGGTACCACACCAACGGAATGTGGCTCGGCTTCCGCCTGGTGCGCCCGCTGGAGATTCCTTCCGCCGAAGAAATGCATCGCATCTGGAACTCCGGACGTGGCATCGAAAACGAGGAGTAGCCCATTTCCGCTGTGCGAAGGCTTTTGCTGATAGCTTTTTCAGTAAAAGGAGAACCAAAACGGCATCTCGACCGAGAGTCGATGACCGGTCGAAATCGGAGGCTATATTTTGGCCCCGAATGAGGCGAAAGCCGGCCTCTCCCCCGGACGTAGTAGATGCGATTATGGACAATACCCCATCTGACTCTTCCAAGCCCTCCTTGCCCAGCCGCCGCAAATTTCTGGCCGGTGTGGGTGCCACCGCAGCCACCCTGGGTTCCCTGCCCATCGCCGCCTCCGCCAACGTCGCAGGCAGTGACCGCCTGAAAATCGGCCTCGTCGGCACCGGCGGCCGGGGTTCGGGTGCTGTCATCCAGACCTTGAAAGCCAATCCCGCAGCCCAGCTCGTAGCAGCGGGCGATGCGTTCGAAAGCCGGCTCAAGGGCAATGGACCGCGCAAGGCAGGCGGACTCGACCTCATCACCAACCGCTTGGAACAGAGCAAGATGGGCGGCCAGATCGACCTCCCCGCCGAGCGTCGCTTCGTCGGCTTCGACGCCTACAAGGACGTCATCGACAACTGTGACCTCGTCCTCCTCACTACCACTCCGGGCTTCCGCCCCCTTCACTTCGAGACTGCCATCGCGGCCGGCAAGCACGTCTTCATGGAGAAGCCGGTTTGCACCGATGCCCACGGCTACAACCGCGTCATCCGCTCCGCGCAATTGGCAGACGAAAAGGGTCTGAAGGTTGTGGTCGGTCTCCAGCGCCACTATCAGGATGTCTATCTTCAGGCCTTTGAAAAAGTCCATGGCGAGGGTCTCATCGGCGACATCATCTCCGCACAATGCTACTGGAACGGCGCTCGCCCCTGGACCGTGACCCGCGAACCCGGCTGGAGCGAGTTGGAATATCAGATGCACAACTGGTATCACTTCAACTACCTCTGCGGCGACCACATCTCCGAACAGCACGTGCACAACATGGACGTGGTCAACTGGTTCATGAGTGGCGACAACGAAAAAGGCGGACACCCCGTGAGCGCGCAAGGCATGGGCGGTCGCAGCGGATGGGAAGACGACAAGACGAGCCAAATCTTTGATCATCACTACGTCGAATACCGCTACGCCGATGGCAAAATCCTCAACAGCCAATGCCGCCAAATCCGGGGCTGCAAGAATCGGGTGGGTGAAGAAATCCACGGCACCAAGGGCATCCTCACGCTCTCCACAGGCGAAATCAAAGACTACTCCGGCAAAGTCCTCTGGCGCTACCGCGCTCCTCGTGAGGGTGTCATTGACCCGTTCCAACAGGAACACAATCGCCTCCACGCCGCGATCAAGGAGAACTCCACGCTCAACAACGCCTACTACGGCGCGGACAGCTCCTTCACTGCCGTTCTCGGACGCCTCGCCACCTACACCGGTCAGGAAGTGGGCTGGGAAGAAGCGACCAAGAGCGACTTCAACCTCCTGCCGGATGACATCAATTGGGACAGTCCCGCCCCCGTGCAACCCAAGGAGGATGGCACCTATCCCAGCCCCATGCCAGGCGTGACCAAGTTGCCTTGGGCCTAAAAACAATCCGGTAGCACTCTAACTCGACAGGCTCCTAACAGGCGATTCTTCTCGCCTGCGGGAGCCTTTCTTTTGTTCGTTTTTCCAGGCTCGAGAACTACTCTGCGTCCTTCTCCTTCCCGACCCGAATCGGCATCGCGGCCCCCACCTCCTGCAGCCAAGCATCCAGCTTTTCTTCCAATTGCTGAGCCAGTTCCGGTGACTCCTCAGCCAAATTGTCCGTTTCTCCAAGGTCTTTCTTCAGGTTGAAAAGTTCCAACTCCCCATCATCGTAGCGCTTGATGAGCTTGTGGTCTCCAACCCGAACCACCCCCCCGAGCTGATTGAGCTTGTGAAAGGCGAAGTTGGGATAGTGGAAGAAAATCGCATCGCGCTCAAAGCCCTCGGACTGCTGAAACAAAGGCAGCAAACTCTCACCATCGACTGGAGTTTTCACTGGCTCCACTCCTGCGACCTCCAAGAGAGTGGGATAACAATCCATGCTGACAACAGGCGTCGAACAGGTGGAACCGGGCTGAATCTTTCCCGGCCACCGCGCAAACCATGGAATGCGGATTCCCCCTTCGTAGAGCATCCCTTTCATCCCTCGCAACGGCCTGTTGTCTCCGTCGTAGCCCCCATTGTCAGATTTGAAGATCACCAGGGTGTTCTCGCGAAGCCCAGCCTCATCCAAAGCCACGAGAAAGCGCCCAATCTCGGTATCCATCGCCTCAATCATCGCGGCATAGATCGGGTTCTTAATCCCTGGCCCCTTGCGAGCGCGATACTTTGCAATCAACTCCTCCTTGGCCTCCATGGGATAGTGCACCGAATAGGGCCACCAGTTTAAGTAAAACGGCTTGTTCCTCTTCTCCTCCACAAAGGCGATAGCCTCATCTGCCAAACGCTCCGGCAGATACTCCCCCTCTTCCCTCTCCGTCAATGCAGGTATGCGATATGGCGCGAAGTAACTGGGCGGACCACCCTGATAGCAGCCGCCAATGTTAATACCAAACCCCTGGTGTTCTGGACGAAGCTCGAGCTCAGCCAACTTCCCCTCTTCCCCTCGACCAGCATAGGAGAGGTGCCACTTTCCGATGTGTGCCGTCTCGTAGCCCGCATCGGAGAGCTGTTCAGCAACAGTCTCATAGGAAAGAGCCAGATTTCTCACAGACTGGGCTTCAGCGAGAGAGGACCCTTCCGGCGCGAAGCCGTCGGGATGACCGGGAGCGTGGTTGGTCAATTGCAATCGAGCCGGAGCCTGCCCCGTCATCATGGCCGCGCGTGTGGGCGAGCATACCGGAGCCGCAGCGTAGGCATCGGTGAATCTCATACCCTCCGAAGCCAGTTTGTCCAAAGCCGGGGTGTCCAGAAGCTCATTCCCATAGCAGTGAAGATCCTTCCACCCCAGATCATCGGCCATGATTACGACAATGTTCGGCCGAGAGGCCTCCTCGGTCTCCGCCGCCCATCCGAGCGACATGAAAACCAAACCCAAAACACCCGCCAAACTCCCTTTTCCAATGCCTTTGCTCACGCTCATTTTCCAGCAGATGTTAGACCGACCAGATGAGCGTAGCATGGAAATCACCCAACCTTCCTAAGCCTCAAATGGGGTCAGGAAGTTGAGCTGACTGGAAGATGTAGACTGTTTCGCCAACGATTCGGGCGGGTTTGCAAGCCTATCAGTCATCTATGCCTAGCGACTGTATACCTCTTCCTTGAGAACACCGACAAAGGGGAGGTTGCGATAGCGGCCTTGGTAATCGAGGCCATAGCCCACCACGAATTCATCTCCGATCTCGAAGGCCACATAATCGGCCTCGACTTCTTCCGCGCGCTCTTTCTCTTTGGAAAGGAGCACTCCGGTCTTCACCGAGGTCGCCCCCATCGTCATGAGTTTGTCCTTTACCGCCTTGAGCGTGCGGCCCGTGTCCAGAATATCGTCGATGAGCAGAATCTTGCGTCCCTTGACCTCGGGCAACTTGGCATCGAGAAACTCGACCACCCCGCTGCTCTCCGTTCCCCCATGGTAGCTCGCCACACTAAGGGTCTCGATTTGCAATGGCACCGGAAGGCGTCGACAGAGGTCCGCCATGAAGACGAGCGCCCCAGTCAGAATCCCCACCACCAGAATCTCGTTTCCTTCAAAGTCCGCGAGAACCTTGTCAGCCACGGTGTCCAAACGCCGCAGAATCACTTCCTCATCAATCAGCACCTTGGCGATATCGTCGTTCATGGACCCACCCAATCAGAGAGCGGAAGGAAGAGAAACCCGAAAGATGGCGAAGTACGCAAGCTGTGCTAAGCTTCTTCCCCGCCGACCCAGACGCGAGCGGTTCTTTTTCCATCCAAAAGAAACTTTCGCGGACGTTACTGAGTATCAGGCCTTCCAACCCCAAACACCCGACCACTCCTACTACCACTTCTTCACCCCGCCCGGCGGCTCCTGTCATTTTCACTAATTCCTGAAAAAACGATTGCGCGTTTGGGGACTTTGTGAAAAGTTTCACAAGTCATCCGGAACTTTCAATATGAACCGAAAATTAAAAACTCCCGGCCGCGCCAATTTGATGGCCCCGTTCGATCTAGTTCGCCCCCACTTGAAAAAAGTGGAGTCCTTGCTGAGCGAGCAGGTCAACGACTTCGATCCCGGGGTCGAGCCTTACATCGACTATGTTTGCAATACTTCGGGAAAGCGCCTCCGCCCCGCTCTTGCGATCTTGACCGGTGGCGCACTGGGTCCGGTTGCCGATGACCACGTCAAACTGGGAAGCATTCTCGAGCTGATTCACGTCGCCAGCCTGGTGCACGACGACATCATCGACGGAGCCGATATCCGCCGCAAGGTGGCGACCCCCAATGCCAAGTGGGGTGACGGTCTCGCGGTATTGCTCGGCGACGCCCTGTTCTCGCACGCCCTCATGCTCAGCACGGACTTCGACGACCTCCACCTCAGTCGCGAGATTGCCAAAGCCGCGCGCGAAGTCTGCCAGGGCGAGATTTTACAGACCCAGCGGCGTTTCGATCTGACCATGACCCGCAAGGAGTATTTCCGCCTGCTGGAAATGAAGACCGGCGCACTCTTTGCCGCTGCCACCGGGCTCTCGGCCTACATCAGTGGTGCGGACAAGGAAACCCAGGAAGATCTCTATCAGTTCGGGATGAAGCTCGGCACCGCCTACCAGCTCTACGACGATTGCCTCGACCTGGTCGGTGAAGAGGAGGAATTCGGCAAAACTCTCCGGACCGATCTGGAGAAAGGCAAGCTCACCCTCCCCATCCTTCGCCTTTTGGAAAAAGCCAATCCTGCCCAGCGGGCCAAGCTCCAGGAGCGCATTATCAAACAGGAACCTCTCGACCTCACGATTCTAACCGGAATCGCGGATTATGAGGGTGCCATCGACTACTCGATCGAAACAGCTATCAAGCTCGTTGATGATGCTCGGGACCCTCTTCACTTCCTCCCCGACACGAAGTATCGCGCCGCGTTGTTCACCCTCGCGGACTACCTTCTCGATTTGCTTCATAAGCTGCGATAGGGACATTTATTTCGTAAATCCGGAATACTCGTTGAACCCGACTCTCTCATCCGAGGGTCGGGTTTTTTAATGGAAAGAGGGAGAAAGCCGCATGGTTGCAAGGACCGGGCACAGCGGTGTTTCAAAAAGTTTCGCCACCTGAGTCATAACGCCGCGATAGCACGATTTGCTCTTTCGCGAATAGAGATCATGCCAAGACTTGCCTTCACCTCCCGGTGCTTCCAATGCGATGCGTTCAATGCGGCTCTCTCAAAGACAAAGTCCTCGACTCCCGAATGTCGAAGGACGGCACGTCGATACGTCGACGACGCATGTGCGTGGACTGCGACTATCGCTACACCACCTACGAGACCATCGAGCGCACCGAGCTGCAGGTGGTCAAGAAGGACGGCACGCGACAACCTCTCAATCGGGAAAAGCTCACGCGAGGTCTCACCAAGGCCTGCGAAAAGAGGCCGGTTCCGCTCAATCGCATCGACCGCGCCGTCGAGGAAATCTTGACCGAGCTCCATCACGACAACTCGCCGGAGATTCCTTCCACCCTGATTGGTGCCAAGGTGATGGACAAACTCCATCAAATCGATCCGGTCGCCTACGTGCGCTACGTCTCGGTCTACCGGGAATTCGACGATGTGGGCGAATTCATTGCCGAAATTCAAAATCTTTCCAAACGGGCTCAGCGCGACCCGATGCAAAGAGAATTGCTTCCACCCAAAACCGAAAATTCAAAGCGCTCCTGATTGCGGAATGATCTGTCTCGTTGGTAATCGCCCCGTCCTGCAAGTTGGCAATCATCAGATTGTCGGCTATGGCGTGACGTGGATCGAGACCGCGCTCAGCCGGGCGTCCATCGCTGCGGATCGGGATGATTTCCCCTTCATCGAGGACATTCGTGACGGCATCATCCACTATTTGGAAAATAAATGCCCGCTTCGTCTCCTACCAATCGAGGACCTCTATGCCCGCATGCGCCGGATGCTGGACCGGATAGGCTGCTCCGCAATCGGCGACCACCTGAAAATCCTGACCCCTCCAGTCACCCTCTCACTAGCTCGGACCGCGAGGGAGATGCCCGCTGGCTTCGAACTGGGCTTTTTCCAACGGCTTGGTGCCGAGGTGGACGCCCTCCATCAATTGGGCACCGAGGAGGTTCACTTTACCGAGATCCACGAGGCCACTCTCATTCTGGTTGGAGTGAAAAGCTGGAACTCGGATTGCGAGGCCTTCAAACATGAGATCCTGGCCTTTCTCGAGAAGACAGCCGAGCGAAACTCGACACCCCAAAGCCAGCTCCTCTTAACGCTCGATGCGGCCTAAGGGTATCCCCGAGGCCGCATCGTAGAGAGAATAGATAGGTGAAAACTATTCCGGTCGTTGCTATTTAATCTTTTTCTTCAGCTCTTCGTATTCGCGTTCCATACGAATCAGCTCGTCTCGCTTCGATTCAATCGAGGAATGCAGGTCGGCAAGCCGCTGGAAGACCTCCACCGCGCTAGCATTCTTGGGAAGCGGAAGCGTCGGTCCCGAGTCCTTTTGATTCCGCAACCATCCATTGACGGTGATTGGTGAAATTCCAAATTCGCGCACCGCAGCAGATACTCCGCCCCGGCCTTTGTCCTGATTCACTTGTTTCACGAAGCGAAGAATCTTGGCCTTCTCTTCATCGGTGTATCTTTTAGCAGTCTTTTTCCTGAGCTCGTCCGTCATGGTGATGAAAAATATGATTTTAATTTTATAAAAATCAAGAAGTAAATTAACAACAGTTTATAATCTGCTTTTGAACTAAATCTCGGGACGCGAAATTCTTTTCTTCCTTGTAGCTCTCGGGAAAAGAACGATGAATCTGTGAGCGCCTTCACGAACAAGATAATCATCTAGCCACATGCATGACAAAACCCTCTTCGAAAAGCTCATAGCACGGGAGATCCCTTCCGATATCGTCTATGAGGATGAGCTCTCCTTTTGCTTTCGCGACATCCAGCCGCAAGCTCCTGTGCACCTGCTGCTTATTCCCAAGACCCCTATTCCACGCATCGCCGCCACTACGGAAGACGATAAAGAGCTCTTGGGGCACCTCATGAGTCGAATTCCAATCATCGCCAGACAGGAGGGTTTCGAGGAATCCGGCTTCCGTGTTGTCATCAATAACGGACCAGATGGTGGCGAGACTGTGCCCCATATGCATATCCATCTTTTGGCAGGTCGCCCCCTGCAATGGCCTCCGGGCTAGAGCTCAAAATGTTTCGTCGATAACGAAAAGGGCCGGACTGAAAAGCGAACTTCGGAGAACTCGCCAGGTGGCAGCGCCCTGCTCTGTTATCGCTCCGGCAGGAGGCTTGCCTGGTTCGGGGAATTCCGGCGGGTTCTGTAGGTTTCACATTCTTGGCGAATTCCGGCACCCGGTGTGTGACCGGCATCTTGCGGCACTAGCAAGGAGAGACCCGGAAGAAGGGCGAAACGCCGGAGTGGAGCCACTCCGATGGCGTTTGTCGCTCGACTCATTTTTCTTTGTCCCAAAGAAAATTGAGCCCCGAAGCGGCAGGTGGCACGACTTGTCCCCCAACCCGTTAAGGAAGGCTGGACGACCCGCACTCTTCTCTCTTAGGTATAGGGACACTCATGATAGATCTCTCGAATCATAAGCTCATGGCCGCGAATCGCGGTGAAATCGCCATTCGTATCTTTCGCGCCGCCAACGAGCTCGGCATCCGCACGGTTTCCATCTACGCCGAGGAAGACCGCTTCTCCCGCCACCGCTTCAAAGCAGACGAGGCCTATCAGCTTGATTCATCCAAAGGCCCCGTGGGAGCTTATCTGGACTACGAAGGGATCGTCGCCTTGGCCAAGAGCAAAGGAGTGACCATGATTCACCCCGGCTACGGCTTTCTTTCCGAAAATCCCGACTTTGCCAAAGCCTGCGCCCGTGAAGGCATCATCTTTATTGGACCTAACAGCGACCTGTTAGGCTCGATGGGCGACAAGACCGCCGCGCGCGCTCAGGCGATCGCGGCCCAGGTTCCCGTCCTCCCGGGTACCGAGGACGCCATCTCCGATCCCGACCAAGCCATCACCACCGCACAGGAAATCGGCTTTCCCCTCATCATCAAGGCTGCCTTCGGAGGCGGTGGTCGCGGCATGCGCATCGTGGAAAAGCCTTCCGAATTACAGGCTCGTCTCGCAGAGGCTCAGGACGAGGCCCAGAACGCTTTCGGCAATCCCGCCGTCTTCCTCGAGCGCTACATCAAGCGTGCCAAACACATCGAAGTGCAGATTCTCGGCGACCAAAAGGGTAACGTGGTCCATCTGCATGAACGGGATTGTTCGGTGCAGCGTCGCTATCAGAAGGTGGTCGAAATCGCGCCCTCCATCGATCTCCCCGGCGAGCTTCGCAAAGACCTTTGCGAATCGGCTGCCAATCTCGCCAAGTCCATCGGCTACGACAACGCCGGCACCGTGGAATATCTCTACGACATGGATAGCAAGGAGTGGTTCTTCATCGAGATGAACCCCCGCATCCAGGTCGAGCACACCGTGACCGAATGCGTGACCGGCATCGACCTCGTGCAATCGCAGATCCTCGTCTCACTCGGTTACGAGCTCCACGGCCCCGAGATCTCTATCCCCGCCCAAGACGAGATCCCCTGCAACGGCTACGCCATCCAGTGCCGCATCACCACCGAGGATCCCGAGAAGAACTTTGCCCCCGACTATGGCCGAATCGTCAACTACCGCTCGGCAGCCGGCTTCGGGATCCGCCTCGACGCGGGCTCGGGCGACGCGGGTTCGGTCATCACTCCATTCTATGACTCCATGCTGGTCAAACTGACCGCAACCGCCCGCACCTTCGAGGGCGCCTGCCGCCGCATGGATCGGGCGCTGCGCGAGTTCCGGATTCGTGGCGTGAAGACCAACATCCCTTTCTTGGAAAACATCATCAATGACTCCCTCTTCCTCAGCGGGGACGCGCACACCAAGCTCATTGATGAAAAGCCCAGCCTCTTCCAGTTCTCCCCCCGTCGCGACCGCGCCACCAAATTGCTGAACTACCTCTCCGACATCACCATCAATGGCAACCCCGGTGCAAAGAACTGGCGACCAGCCAAGCCCTTTGCCACCCCCCGGGTCCCCTCAAGGAGCATAGGCGTCTCGCCTGTGCATCAAACCACAGAAGATTCTTCCAAGATATCTACCCATCTTGGATCCCGCGACATCCTGTTAGAAAAAGGCCCTGTCGAATTCGCCAACTGGATCAAAAACGAAAAACGCCTTCTCATCACCGACACCACCATGCGGGACGCCCATCAGTCCCTCATCGCCACCCGCATGCGCACCCACGACATGCTCGCCATCGCGGAAGCGGTTTCTAACAGAACTCCCAACCTCTTCTCGCTGGAGATGTGGGGCGGCGCCACCTTCGACACCGCTATGCGCTTCCTGAAAGAAGACCCTTGGGAGCGCCTGCGCGAGCTGCGCGAACGGGTCCCTAATATCTGCTTCCAGATGCTTTTCCGCGGTTCCAACGCCGTTGGCTACTCCAACTACCCCGACAACGTGGTGGCTGGATTCGTCAAGCATGCTGCCGACTCGGGCATGGACATCTTCCGCATCTTTGACTCCCTCAACTACCTCCCCAACATGAAGGTGGCGATGGAAGCAGCCGCCGAGCATGGCACCGCCGTTTGCGAAGCTGCAGTCTGCTACACCGGCGATATCACCAACCCCGACCGCGCCAAGTATTCGCTGAAATACTATGTCGATAAGGCAAAGGAGCTGGAGAAAATGGGCGCTCATATTCTTTGCATCAAGGACATGGCCGGCCTCTGCCACCCTGCAGCCGCCAACAAACTTTTCTCCACCCTCAAGCAAGAGATCGGCATCCCCATCCACTTCCACACCCACGACACCTCGGGACTGAATGCGTCTTCCATCATGGCTGCATCGGATGCGGGCGCGGACATTGCGGACATGGCCTTGGCCTCGATGTCTGGTTCCACTTCCCAGCCCAACCTCAACTCCGTCTGCGCGGCGATGAAGGGTCAGGAACGCGACCCCAAGCTCGATATCCAAGCCCTCAACGAGTTCTCCGACTATTGGGAAGAGGTGCTCGCCCGTTACGAGCCCTTCTATTCAGCCCCCCGCAGCGGCACCGCCGAGGTTTACCTCCACGAGATGCCCGGAGGCCAATACACTAACCTCAAGGAGCAAGCCAACGCCATGGGTCTCGGCCACCGCTGGCAGGAGATCGCGCACACCTACGCGGACGTCAACCAAGTCTTCGGCGACATCATCAAGGTCACCCCCAGCAGCAAGGTGGTCGGAGACCTCACCATGTTGCTCGTTACCCAAGACCTGAAGGCCAAAGACCTGCTCACCAACACTGCCAAGATCGACTTCCCCGAGAGTGTGATCGATATGCTCATGGGTGGACTCGGTCAACCCGACGGCGGCTGGCCCAAGGACATCCAGAAGGCCGTCCTCGGTGATAAAGTCCCCTACACTGTTCGCCCCGGCGAACTCGCCGCCCCCATCGATCTCGAGGAAACCCGCGCCGAGCTTTCCAAGACCCTCGGACACGAGGCCAGCGACGACGAGCTCTACTCGCACCTGATGTATCCCCAAGTCTTTGCCGACTATGTGACGTCCCTCAATGAGTTCGATCGCCTCACCGTTCTTCCCACCCCCGCCTTCTTCTACGGCATGGGCATTGGCGAAGAAATCCACGTCGACATCGCCAAGGGCAAAACCCTCTTCATCAAGCTCCTTTCCATCGGCGAACCCGACGACGAAGGCCGCCGCACCGTCTTCTACGAACTCAACGGCATGCCCCGCGAGACCACCGTCGTCGACAAGGCCCTCGGCAAGGAGTCGGTCAGCAACCGCAAAGCCGACCCCGCTGACAGCAACCACGTCGCCGCCCCTCTCCCCGGGATGGTCAGCGAAGTCTCGGTCAAAGCCGGCGACCAAGTCGCCGAAGGAGACAAACTCGTCGTCCTCGAAGCCATGAAGATGCTCACCACCGTCTCCGCCCCCAAGGCCGGCACCGTCAAAGAGGTCCTCATCACCAAAGGCAAACAGGCGGATACGGGGGATTTGTTGGTTGTGTTAGAATAAGTCACTCTTGAAAACCATCACCTCCATCCTCGGCCGATCAGCCGGTGGCGTTTCCATTCGGCCCTTCATCGGAAGGAGCGAGGGAGGTGAGAAGTTTTTCCTCAAACCCTGCGGCTCCCTTGCTGATAGTCTCATTGCAGAATTTATCGGCAGTTCCCTTGCCCAAGCCGTTGGGCTTCCTGTCGCTGACTTCGAGATTGTTATGATCCCGGCAAAACTGGCTAGGTTTTCCCTCAAACCCGACTTCTCTGAACTTTCAGCCGGACCTGCCTTTGCCTCTCGAGCGCTTGGAGACGACTACATCGATCTCACTCCCGACCAGTTGACGTTTCTTGATGAACAACAACTCGCAGAACTCTACCTCTTCGACTTTTGGATCAGGAATAGTGACCGTATTCTCGGCAAACAATCCGGTAACCCCAACGCCCTCTGTTCGATCGTCACGAAGGAACTGGCCATTATCGACCACGACAATGCGTTCTCACCAGATTTTTCGCCCCGTGAACACCAATCCATCCACTTTGCGACCGCACAAAAGAAAGTCTGGGCAGACAGAGACAAACAGGAGCAATGGCTTGAGAAAGTCCACCCTCTCATTTCGGAACAACTTCCAGTTTATTGGAGTCAACTCCCCAAAGAATGGCTATTTGACCATTTTGAAGACAGCCGAACCTCTTTGAATATTAAGAATCTTCAAGAGCAACTGAGCTTGCCCTTGCTCGACAAGGACGCATTTTGGGCCCATTGTTTTGGGACTTGAGTGAACAAGTCTACAATTGCGGAACCATCGAAATCTCAACCGCGCGCCACACCGGCCGTCAAACGACGGTGGGGGTTTTCGCCGTCAATGCCGAGAATCATGACTTCCACTTTCATCTCCGAAAGATTTCGAGAGCTGAACTCTCTGAACTTGATGACGCGACTTTCAATTCACTGAGTGCCACTCTTTCCAATTGGATGGCCAATCTCAAAAAAGAATCCAACACCCCCATTGAAACTCTTGCCTCTCCTCGAGGAGGTTTAATCCAATTTACACCCCGTGGTTCTTTTCTCGTTTCTACTCAGAATCCCACCTGGTTTGCTGACATCGTCGCCGAATACCTAGGTCGCTCTCACGCTCTATCCCAAGAAGCCACTTCGAGATAGGCCTTCGTTCTTGAGTTCTTTCATTGTGATTTGCGGACGAGTCCGGCTGCTCAACTGAAACCAAACGCCGAATCAATAAAGCTTGGTGCCTTCGTAGGAGAGGAGTTCCTCGGCGGTGGGGGTGGGGATGTTCACGCCGTCTTCGGGGACTTCCAATCCGAGGGTCCAAAAGACGCTGTTGGCGAAGCTCTGAAAGAAATGGGGATTGGCCCAAGTACGATAAAAGTGCGCTGAAGTCATTGCCACGGAGCGTCCTCCGTTCTCTCTTTCGAAAGACCAATACACGGCCTGGTGACGCCAGTTCTTTTTCTCTTTGTCTTTTATATCACCACGATAGCTCGGGGCGTTGGCGCTGTGCAGGAAGGTCACTTGATCCGAGCCCGGATTCCGGCCATCAGGAACGGTGAAGAAGTTGAAGTAATACTCATCCTTAAGAGTGAAGCGCTCGGGCAGTCCATTGGAGATGGGATGGCTTTTGTCGACTTCCAGATCCAACTTGGGAAACTTCCAAGTGAAGCTGCTGGCAGGGTCGTTCCCCTTGTTGACCCAGTAGTAAACCGCTCCAATCCAGTCCATCATCATGCGGGCGTTTTCGCGATGAAGCTGCCCCATGCCTCCGGAGGGAGCATCGGTCGCCCAATGGATCACGATGAGCCCCGTCTTGTTTTTTTTCAGAACGCCATCGAGATGTTTCATGTGTTTGGTGGGATCCGCCTTGTTCCCCAAGACATGCTTGGCTCCCCCATCACTCGAAATAATAATCAAGTCCGCATTCTCCACCAAGGAAAGGTCCTCGGGATAATTGAAAGTGGTCTGAACCTCAAGGGATTCCGCGTATTGCGACGCCTCGAGCTTGTCCTTAATGAGCAGCCCCACTTCGTCATTGTTGTGCGAGTCGCCTCCATGAGTCGAAGCCCCGCGAATAATCAGCACCTTCTTTTTCTCCCTCGGTAACTCACTGTCTTTCCCATGGCTTCGAAGTCCTGTGAACAGGGTGCCGACGATGCAGGTCAACAGGACTAGGAGTGAAATTGAGTTGGGTGAAGGCTTCATGCTTTGATGAACACCGTTTCTGCCGGAATTCTTCCAAGAAAATTCACTGAATGACGAATCGCCTGATAAAATGAGGGATGCCCGCCCTTAAATTGTGGCCGTAGCCAACGCTGACTGTTGAAATGACTAGAGAGAGTTCGCTAGCACGTATCAAGACCAGCATCCTCACCTTCATTCCTCTGAACATGAGATCCATCTTTAGCTCAGGCTTCTTTGCCGTCCTCCTTACCCTCCCCTTGATGGGAGACCCCCAATCTGATGAGCCCGATATCGTTCGCGCCGAGCCATTTGTGCATCCCGGGCTCCTCCACAGTCAGGAAGATCTCGCTTTCACCCGTTCCAAGCTGACGGAACAAAGTGAGCCTTGGCAGACAGCTTGGACAGCCTTGTGCCAGTCCGAACAGTCCTCATTGGACTATACTCCCAGACCACGTGCCCACGTGATTCGCGGAGCCCGAAACAACCCGGATCAAGGAAGCTCGGATTTCACACAAGACGGCGGAGCGGCTTACAACCACGCCCTGCAATGGGCTCTCTCAGGTAAGAAGGCTCATGCGGAAAAAGCGATGGAAATCCTCAACGCTTGGTCCTTCACTCTCGAATCAATTGGCGGACATGATGCCAAGCTCTTGGTCGGAATGGACGGCGTCATCTACTGCAACGCCGCCGAATTGATTCGCCATAGCGATGCCGATTGGCCCGCGGAAGAACAAGCGCGCTTCGAGCGCATGCTGCGGGAGATTTTCTATCCCCTTATCAAAGACTTCTACCCCTCCGCGAATGGCAACTGGGATGCGGCCATGATTCAGACCATGCTCGCGATGGGAGTATTTCTCGATGACCGCCCCATGTTCGAACGGGCTCTCCACTACTTTCGCGCCGGAGAAGGCAATGGAGCGGTGAACAACTACCTCAACGAATTCGGCCAGTGCCAGGAAAGCGGCCGCGACCAACTCCATGTTCAGATGGGCTTGGGGTTCTTAGGAGTGGCCTGCGAAATCGCTTGGAAGCAAGGGGTCGATCTCTACGGCTTTTCTAACAATCGGCTGGCAACAGGTTTTGAATACACCGCCAAATACAACCTCGGAGAAGAAGTCCCCTTCAAACGGTTCCGAAGTTATCAGGGGCGCTACGACTACTCTGAAATTTCAGACCGGGGACGCGGACGCTTTCGTCCCATCTACGAACGGATTGTCCACCACTATACGAAGCGACGAGACCTCGAACTCCCCTGGAGCGTAAAAGTGGCAGAACAACAACGTCCCGAGGGCGCCCACGAACAACATGCTTCTTGGGGCACTCTTACCTCCTTTGGGGTTCCCCTCACTGACGAGGTCACCCCTTAGGCCGGGCTCGACAAGGCTCGTCTCCCTCATTCTCGCTGCTCGCCCAGACTCGGTCGGAAGCCTCTTACTGACGCGACGGTTCCAACAGTTCGTCCTTCCTCAGGAATTACACGGTAGGGAGTGACAACGGCCTAAAGACTGCTTTTGGAGGAGTGGTGTTCGACACTGATATTCATGAATTCAATTGTCTCGAAGGGAGTGCTCGCACTCTGCGCCATTGGAATGCAGGCAGGCTCCTTAGCGGCCGAAATCGAAGAGTCTCCCTTACCTCAAAAGTTCTCCGATCTCGAAAGACTCAACCAAGAGCTCATCGCGGTTACCCAAACTTGTGCTGATGCCACGGTGGGGCTCGTCGGTGGGGGCGCAGGCAGCGGAGTGATTGTGAGTGAAGACGGCCTCGTTCTCACCGCAGCCCATGTCGTCAACGCCATGCCAGGAGAGCTCACCGTCATTCTGCCCGATGGCACCCGCCTTCCAGCAGAAGTCCTCGGTGGAGAATACACACGTGATGCCGCGATGGTGCGCATCACAAAGAAAGGCGAGTATCCTCATGTCGATTTGGCAGAAAGCGACGACTACTCCTTTAACCAATGGTGCCTTGCGCTCGGTCACCCTGGCGGATTCGACGTCAAGCGAACTCCCCCCGTGCGATTGGGCCGCATCCTTTCCGTAGGCGACTTTATCGAGACCGACTGCGCGGTGGTGAGCGGTGATTCCGGTGGCCCCCTTTTCAACATTAAAGGGCAACTCATCGGCATCAACGCCAACATCGGAGCGAGCTTGATCGACAACAGCCATGTCCCGATTTCGGTCTTTCATGACCATTGGGAGGAAATGCTGGCGGGCAAAAAGATTGGAGAACGCCCATCCTCGCGTCGCGACCGTCCGGCCGTGAGCTTTCGCGTGCTCACGGAGGAAGACCTGGTCAAGATTGAGTCCGTGGCACCGGGTTCACCAGCAGCCAAAGCGGGCGTCCGAAAGGGCGACGTTGTCACCGCCTTTGACGGCGAGAAAGTCACTTCGCAAGAAAAGTTGTTAGAGCTCATGCGCGGATTGGGCATCGGTGAAAAGTTTGTTCTCACCGTGGATCGCAATGGCGAATCCAAGGACCTCAATGTCCGAACCGTCAGTCTCAATCGGTTCCTCAAGCAAAGAGACGCAGAGGCCACCAAGCAACCGAACAACCCGAAGGAACCCAACAAGAACAAAGAGCAGGAGCAGACTGCGGCCCTTGACCTCTTTCTCGACGACTACATCAATGGCGGGGCGGGAAAAAAGCAGCTCAAGCTGACCGAAGAACAATTGAAGAAGTTTGGAGGAATGGACCGGGTTCTCGCGCGTATCGCCGAGCGCACCGGATCCAATGCCCGCGTGCGCGCACCACAGGAAGACACCACGCCCGGACCACCCTCCGCACTCGAGCTCTTTGAGGAAACCATGCGCACCGGCAAGGTCCTCGAACTGAGCCCTGCTCAATTGGGAGAACTGGGCGGGAACAAAGGTCTGGCCCGGCGGGTGCGCGAACGCATGGCTAAATTGAGCAAAGAAGAGAGAGCCCTCGTGGGCGAGAAAGGCCCGCGCATCCGTCTCGTCGATCCCTTCTACTACGCCCTCATCGCAACCGTGCGCCCCATCACCGCCCAAGCACATCCTAGTGTGGCGGAAATCCTAGTCGACGACTCCCCTGTCTCGTTGGCAACCGTCATCACCTCCGATGGGTGGCTTCTCACCAGTGACGAGAACATCACAAAGAACGAGTTCACCGTGAGAATCGCCGGAAAGAGCTACCCCGGAAAACGGATGGAAAGCTTCCCCGACCGCAATCTCGCGCTCCTTCGGGTCCAAGCCAACGATCTGTCCCCCATCGTATGGAGTCCGACCGCCTCTTTCGATCTGGGACAACTTCTTTTCACCCCATCTCACACTGGGGAGCCGATGGGCATCGGAGTTGTCAGCGTCCTCCCCCGCCCCCTCAAGGGCATGGGACTTCTTGGCCTGCGTTCGGGTCTCATCGATGGCAAGCTCACCGTTGACTCGCTAGTGAAGGAAGGGGCTGCCGAAAAGGGAGGAATCCTTCCCGGGGATCATCTCCTCACTCTCAACGGGAAACCTGCGGGCGATCCCCGCAACTTTGCGCGCAGAATCCAGGGCTTTTCGGGAGGCGACGAAATCACAATCGAACTCGAGCGCGAGGGAGTGAAGAAGACTCTTCAATTCCCCCTCGGCTCGCGTCCCGCCGGGTCCCACAGCGCCGCCTTTATCAAGATGAATGAGATGTCGGGCCCGCTCTCGAAAAAGGTTTCTGGCTATCCTCTGGTGCTGCAACACGACATGCCTCTCTCTCCCGAACAATGCGGTGGACCTATCCTGAACCTGCAGGGACAATGTCTCGGCATCAACGTGGCTCGCGCCGGCCGGGTGAAGACTTACGCCCTTCCGCTAGAGGAGCTCGCTCCGTTCTTGCAGAAAGTCGCTCCCACAAAGAAGGACGACCTCGATGAAGATGATATCCAAGCGGTGCGCGACCTCATCGATGAGGTGCAGGAAAATCTGAGCGATCTTCAGGAACGCCTTGAGCTCCTCGAAGCCCGCTGAATCAAGCCACGCCACTCTTGGGAAACCAGCTCTCTAACAGGGCAACAGCCTCCAAAGCCGGAAAAAGCGATTAGGTTAAAAAACTATCACTTTTGGCACTAATATTGCTCACTCCTCAGTTGGCCACCTTGACACTTTAACCCGTCATCCAACCATCGTGAATAAGCATTCCACACCTCATTGGCGCTCTCCTTCTATCAATCAATCGGCGGGGCGACAGCGGAGGCAGTCCTTCTTCCTCTGGATCAGGGACCGGGCAATTAAGGAGTTTCATCAACGGGGTGGATTGGCTCTTTCGACTGCGGCAGTGATGATTCCAGCGGCAGGTCAAGCCGCGAACTTCACCGTCGATACTTTATCCGACGTCGATGCCGATGGCGCAACTCTTCGCGAAGCGATCCTACTAGCCAACGCGACGACCGAGGCCGACACCATCACCTTCGCACCCGAACTGGTCGGGACCTTAACCCTGACGCAGGGAGAAATCATCATTAGCGAAAACCTCGCCATCAATGGACCCGAAGAACGGATTACGATCTCAGGAGACAACCAGACACGTCATTTCTACATCCCCCTTTCCACCGTCTCGCTGTCCAACTTGAACTTGATAGATGGCGATAGCATCAAGGGAGGAGCCCTTGAGGTCGAACAGTCGATTCTGACCCTGACCAACTGTGATATTTCTAACAACGTATCCTCTGCCAACGGAGGTGCCATTAACTCCGAACGGTCGGAGTTGACCCTCACCAATTGCTCAATTAGCGACAATTCTGCCAGCGGTCGAGGGGGCGGAATCTTCGCCGATGGCACGAGAAACGATGGTTCCCAACTGATTCTCTCCAACTGCGAAGTCTCAGGAAACACCACGAGCAGCACGCAGAATATTGTCACCAGCGGAGGAGGAATTGCGACTGATAGTTTGGACTTGGTGAGCATCGAGAACAGCCTCCTCTCGGGAAATTCTGCCACCAGCACCACTCGCAATCGGGGAATTGCCGGGGGTCTTCTCAGCAACTCTACAGGAGAGCTTCTGATCGAAAACAGCACCTTCGTCGACAACAGCTCTTCCTTCTTTGGAGGCGCCATTTCCAGTTCCTACAGTGATTTTATTGCGGTTAGCAGTTCAACCATTTCTAACAACGTCAGCAACGCCGGAAGCGGAATCGCGGCCTACAGTTGCACGGAAGCCGTTCTCACCAACTGCACAATCATCGGCAATTCCACGCAAGCTTCCGGAGGAGGCATCTACAGTCGGGGCACGAACAACCTCCATGTGCAAAGCTGTTCGGTAACCGCCAACTCGGCGGCCAACCGGGGCGGAGGAGTTTATGCAGCCTCGACCGGTCTCAATGTCGGCAACTCAATCGTCGCTTTCAACAACGCTTCGACCGGCAGCACCGATCTTTCCCACAATGGCTCCAGAGCCTTGGTGCTCGGTTCGCCCAATCTCTTTAGCTCAGCCATAGGTCTCACCCTCCCCGGCGATCAAATCATCGAAACCGATGCCGCCAACGTCTTCGCGACCACTTCGGAGACCAATGGAATCGTGACCGGAACTTTGGCAGACAATGGTGGTCCCGTATCCACCCTGCTCATTCTGCAAGGAGGCGTCGCCGAGAATGCTGGTGACAATGGCGGTCTCCCGGCCGACAGCCAAGACTTGGATAACGACTCCGACACTTCGGAAGCCCTCCCCATCGATGCCCGTGGCTATCCTCGCGTAGCCGACTCCACGGTCGACCTTGGAGCAGTCGAATTCACCGCCAGCTACGATCTCGCCAGTGGTGACCTGGTTTTGAGTTTCACTGGGATCGCAGCAGATGGCAGCGCCGTCCTCTCCTTCACCAACGATAGAGAAATTGCCGAGGGCGAAGCTTGGGTGGTCAGCCGTTCCACCGATTTGAATGACTTCGTTTCCATCTTCACCTTCGATGGCGCAACCGTGGTGGACGAAGAAGCTGGGAACAGTTCGGACTTTGACCCTGTCGAGAGCATCTATACCATCACCGACACCGCCCCACCCTCTCCGAAGGCCTTCTACAAGCTTGAGATTAAGGATTCCGAATAGCCTCGCAGGACAACCGCTACCTTACATAAGGAGAAAGCAACTCTAACGATTTTTTCATAGGGGAAAGACATTTCCCAGGTGCGCCGAAGGGCAACGAAAGCATCTGGGAAATGTCTTCTTCTTGGGACAAGAGGGAAAATGCTATTTCTGGAGAGAAGGGGCGAACAACTTCTAACCTTGCCCATTGTTTTTGCCCGGACCTTTCCTAAAAAGAGTCGACCGAACTTGGTCACTATCGACACTTTTACACGGTAGGCTATCACCCTTGAGACCCCTCGGCCTTCAGCACGCTCCCTTCTCATGCCCACCAACGGACCCAACTTTCACTTTATCTCGGGCTTGCCTCGCAGCGGCTCCACCTTGACCGCAGCCCTTCTACGTCAAAACCCACGCTTTCACGCAGGCATGTCCAGTCCGGTAGCCGGACTCTTCGAGGGGGTCATTTCGCAAGTCTCGGCTGGCAGCGAAATGTCCAGCATGGTGGACGAGGAGCAACGGGGGCGAATCCTACGGGGGCTCTTCGAGAGCTACTATGCGGATCGTAGCGAGCCCATCATCTTCGATACCAACCGGGCGTGGACCGCCAAACTTTCCGCGCTCATGAAGCTCTTTCCCGAGGCCAAACTCATTTGTCTCGTGCGCGACGTTGCCTGGATCATGGACTCCATGGAGCGGCAGTTTCACCGCAATGCGTTTGAGAACACCCGCATCTTTGCCCACCCCAATCAACGCGCCACAGTCTACACCCGCGTGGAATCCTTGGCGGGTCCCAATAGTCTGGTTGGCTTCCCCTACCAAGCGCTGCGCGAAGCCTGTTACTCCGAGTTCGCCGACCGCCTCATCATTGTTGAATACGACATGCTCACCCAGAGACCCAATGACGTTTTCAAACTCATTTACGAGTTTCTTGGCGAAGAGCCCTATCAACATGACTTCGAGTCGGTGAGCTACGACGCCCCGGAGTTCGACGCCCAACTCGGTCTCGATGGTCTCCACCGGGTGCACAAAGAGGTTGCCCCGCGCCCGCGTCCGACCATTCTCCCTCCCGACCTTTTTCAAAAGTACGCGCAACTCTCGTTCTGGCGCGAGCTCACTGATTCCAAAGCCTTCCGCATCACCTCGAAGGCAGTGCAGAGCGAACCGCAACAACACACGCTCCCCACAAGCTAGCTTAAGAAAGCCTTCTAACAGCGCGGCCCAGCTTGACTCCAGTCCACCCCGCTCATCTCGGCGAGCGCCAACTGGAGAGCTTGCGTCCCCTTGCGACCGTGCCCCATCTCCTGGAGCTTGAGGTAAAGTTCACTGGCCAGTTGCAAGCCCGGCAGTTTGATCTCCATCCGTTCCGCCTCGGCCAGGGCAATGCCCATGTCTTTGATAAAGTGTTCGACGTAGAAACCAGGCTCGAAATTCTGAGCGATGATACGAGGGCCAAGGTTCGAAAGAGCCCAGCTTCCAGCCGCCCCGGAAGAGACCGACTGCAACACCGTCTCCAGATCCAATCCCGCACGAGAGGCATAGAGCAAGGCTTCGCAAACTCCAACCATGCCAGCAGCGACGAGGGTCTGGTTCACCATCTTGGTGTGCTGGCCCGCACCGGGTTCACCCTGATGCACAATCGTTTTTCCCATTGCATCCCAGCACGGTTGCAGAGTTTCAACCACGGTCTTCTCCCCGCCAATCATGATAGAAAGAGTTCCGTTCCGGGCCCCCACATCTCCCCCAGAAACCGGGGCGTCGAGACTCGCCACCTCTTTCTCCCGAGCCCGCTCGAAAATCTCTTTTGCCAAGGTTGGCTCGCTGGTGGTCATATCCACAATCACCAATCCCGCCTTCGCGCCGGACAAAACTCCATCTTCCCCCAAGATCACCTCCCGCACATCGGAAGGGAACCCCACCATGGTAAAGATCACCTCAGACCGCCGCGCCACCTCCGCCGGAGAGTCCACCCACTCCGCGCCCATCTCTAACAACTCGGCCGCCTTCTCCCTCGTGCGCGAAAAAACCGTCAACTCAAACCCCGCCTCCATGAGATGCCGAGCCATGCTCCGCCCCATCACTCCTGTCCCAATCCAGCCCAAACGCGTCTTCCCCGGTGCCACTGCTTTCCTATCGCTCATGGCCGAATCTTCCCGCTCCCCCTCCTTCAGTCAACCCTCTTTGAGCACCTGCCTAGGGAGCTAATTCCTCGACGCGAAAAAAGCGCGACTCCTCAGGAGCTGGGCCAAAGTGGCTCATCAAGGAGCCATCTCCACTCAAGGTGGCTTCGACCGTCGGAAAGCTCAGTAGATCGTTGCTGGAGGTGATCTGATAGCTGCGCCCCAAGGTGGTGTTCCAAGAGATTTGGTAGCCCCGCTCTTGCGATGCGCTCAGAATATTTTCCGTGCCGGGGAGGCTGTCGGTGAGGAGCTCGACGTCGTCGATGAGAGTCACCCAATGAAAATTGTTTCCGGCACCGAGCGCTTGAATCCAAGAGACCTCCGCAAACGCAGTTCCCGCCGGAGTCGTAAAGCGACTCGTGACTTCGGTCCAGGACGAGTCGATGGAGGCAAAAGATTCGTAACCTGAATCGCCAACAAAACCCGAATCAGCATTGTAAAACCGGACATTCAACTGCGGGTTCGCTCCGCCCGTCTTCACCACATGCGCTGCGTAGAACGTGAGGTCGTAGACGGTATTGGCATCCACCGGAATGAGAGCACTGCGAACATCCGAGGAAGGAGCGACCACTGGCCCCGAAGAAGGGGTGGAGCTTTCGACAACCAACATCCGGTCACCCGTCCTCGGAGTGAACGCGTCGTACACTGCTTCCACAGTCATCGATGAGGAGCCGTTGCTCGGGTCAAGATCCTCACTAGAAGCAATGCGCCAATCTACGGCCCCGGGGCTCGGGTATTGGGCTGGTTCGATGGATTCGAAACTGGGGTTGAGCACGCCATTCCCGGAGGAACTCGCCGTGGTCTCCACCACCTGATAGAAAGCGGAAAGTGAAGGACTGAAGGAGTCTGAGAGCTCAACTCCCTCGATTGCCTCTCCCACATTCGACCAACTGGTCCCGTCTTCCGAAGCCTGCAATTGATAGCTGCTGGTAGAGTTTTCCGGAACCCAGCTCACGACCGTTCCCATTTCCAAACTTGGGTCCAAAGGCTCGACGACAATCTCGTCGAGACTCAGATCGTCGAAATACATCGATCCACCGTCGTAGCCCTCGTCCTGACGATAGACGACTTGAAAGCGAACCTTTGTCGTTCCCTCTGGAGCAGTCAATTCGGAAGCCGTTTCGGTCACTTCGAAGGTATTTGGGTCCAAGGTCTTGTTCACCTCCAATTCCATCCAAGCTCCCGGAGTGACGTTGGAAGAAGTCTGGATCTCCGAACGATGGAGACTGAGAACCGCATCCGAATCGTCGCGGAAGCTCACCTCCAGCCAAGCGGTATTGGTCCCACTCATCAGATCCTGCGGATGGGTTAGGGCAAAACCACGGGCGCTCCAAAGACTATCCGGAGTGGCCGCCACATCCTGATAGATTCCATTAAAATTCTCCGCTCCAATGAAATCGCCGAACACTTTGGCTACATAGGTTCCGGAACGAGTGAGAACATGGTCTCCCCCATTTCCCCCGTTGTAGTAGGTCGAGTTCGTGGACTCAACAAAGGCCCCGGGATCGTTCGCCCCCGCACCATCATAGGGGATCCACGACGATAGGCTGCCCGTCTCAAAGCCCGGATTCGCCAGACGGTTTCCACCCCCGGCCGGAGCATAGACCCGAACGTAATCGACCAGCATTTGCTTGGGAAAAGAGACCGCAGAGCCGACCGGACCACCGAAGTTTCCCCCCACCGCCACGTTGAGCAGGATGAAAAAGTCATGGTTAAAGGCCCAGCTGTTAGGAGCCACATCGGCTGGGGTCGCTGTGTGGTAGTGAATGCCATCGACATACCACCTGATCAGGTTTTCCTCCCACTCGATGGCGTAGGTGTGGTAGTCGCTGGAAACCGGGCCTCCGAATTCGTAAATGCTTTCAAACGAATCCCCTCCCGCGTAACCCGGCCCGTGAATGGTCCCGAAGATTTCATCGGGCAGCCGCCCCACAAATTCCATAATGTCGATCTCACCACACGAAGGCCACCCCACACTCGTGATGTCCGCTCCCAGGGTCCAGAAAGCGGGCCACAGTCCCTGCCCGTCGGGAACCTTGATGCGAGCCTCCATGCGACCGTATTGCCAGGTGTGCTTGTTTTGGGTCAAGAGACGCGCCGAGGTGTAGTTGGCTCCCGAATTGGCGTAGTTGTTCTCTTCCCGAACTTCGATCATCAGCTGGTTGTTCTCGATGCGAGCGTTTTCAGTCCGGTCGGTGTAATACTGCAACTCGGCATTCCCCCATCCGTTCGAACCTCGCCCCAGATTGAAGTTCCACTTGGTCGCGTCGGGGGAAGTTCCATCCGCTTGGGTAAACTCGTCCGCCCACACCAACTCCCAGCCCGGCAGCTCTTGGGCCATTGCGCAAAGACCACTGGCGAGCAGGGCGAAGAGTTGGAGCGAAAGTGCTTTCATATTAAGTCGGTTGGCCCGGCTTTCTCATGAATTTTCATTCAAAAGAGATTTGCTGGCCACACTGCAAGGTAACCACCATGTAAATCAATGCAACCCATTATCATTCTCCTCCCCGGCACCCGGCTGTTGCTCGGACTACTTCCGACCGAAGCGGCGCTCGAGTTCATTGGTCGAGTAGTGCACGAGAGTAGGACGTCCATCGGCCGTGCAATAGGGCAGCTGGCATTCGAAAAGAGCATCTAACAGAGCCTGCGCAGTGTTCAAGCGGGCCTTCTCCCCGCGCGCGCCCTGCTTGGCGAACTTGGCGGCAAAGATTTCAAAGGCCACTGAGCGCCCGCCCTTGGTTCCTTCGCTTTCGATCAATTCATCGACGAGCCGGAGCACCAACTCCTCCACTTCCCCCTCGCCGAGAAAGTCAGGCGCGCTGCGGATCTGCACGGTGTTCCCGCCGAACTCGTCGACGTCCATTCCGGCCTCCGCAAAGTTCTCGCGATTGGCAAAGACAATGGCGGCGTCGCGGGCATCGAGATGCAGCACCACGGGCACCAGTAGGCCCTGCGAAAGCCCTTGGGCGTTTCGACCTAACAAGCGCTCATACACAATTCGCTCGCGGGCATTGCGGGGATCCATCAGCACGAGACCGTCCTTGCCCTCCAAGATGATGAACTTGTCATACAAACAACCCACGAGCCGAAAACTCTCCGCCCCTTCCTGGGGAGCCTTTTCCACCACCAGTTCCTGTTGCTGCGAAACGGTGATCGTCTGGGGAGAAAGCACTGGAGACGCCGAGGACTGAGGCGCTTTGCGCACCAACTCCTGCAACGCTTCCCGCGAAGGCAAAGGTGGCAAATTCGAGGAGCCCTTCCCCGTCAACGGCACAGCCTTGAGAGAAGGTTTGGAGGCGGAACGCTCCTCGCCTTCTTCGCCCACGCCATCGACGCCAACCCACTCCATGGGCGACAGTTCATCAGCTTCCACCGGTGCGTTCGGCTCATCTGCTTGCGTCTCTCCCCGCAATCCAGCCGCCACCGCATCTATCAAAATGGTGCGCACCTCGCTGGGACGATGAAAGCGCACCTCCTTTTTTGCCGGGTGCACATTGACGTCGACCGAACCTCTCGGCAGCTCCAGCCAGAGCCATGCCACCGGTGACATCCCCTTGCCCAATCGGTCGCCATAGGCATCGGCCACCGCTTTCCAGATCACGCGATCATCCACCGGACGACCATTGAGAAACATCGCTTGGCCATTGCGGGTCTTGCGCGCGCCTTCCACCGGCAGCGCGAATCCGGTGACCGAAATGCCCCGGTCCTGCCAATCGACCTCACACATGGTGCGCATGAGCTCGCGGCCATCGAGCTCGCCGATGCGAACCCGTGGGTCCTTGCTCGCGGGAACATCGAAGACCGTGCGGCCATCTTTGCGAAAAACAAAACGCACTCCCGGCGAGGCCAGGGCATGCATGCGAACCTCGTGTTCAACGTGGCCGCCCTCGGTTTGTTCGGTGCGGAGAAATTTGCGCCGGGCGGGAATGTTGAAAAACAGATCCTTAACCTCCACCTCGGTTCCCACCGCGCAACCGGCCTCGCGCACTTCGTCCAGAGTGCCTCCGGTGACCACAACCTCGGTGCCAAAATCAGCCCCCTTTTCCTTGGTCACCAGACGGAAGCGCGAGACGCTGGCGATGCTGGGCACGGCTTCGCCGCGAAAGCCAAGAGTCAGAATACCATCTAGGTCCTCCACCGCCGTGAGCTTGCTCGTGGCATGTCGCTCCAGGCTTTTGACCGCATCCTCGCGCGACATTCCGCAGCCATCGTCCCGCACCTTGATGAGGGCGATGCCGCCTTTGCGAACCTCGACCACGATTTCGCGGGCTCCAGCGTCGAGGGCATTCTCGACCAACTCCTTAACCACGCTGGCGGGGCGCTCAACCACTTCCCCAGCCGCGACTTGGCTGGCGAGAGTTTCGGACATGACCTGGACCTTTCCCATCTGGGCACCAAGCTAGAGGAGAGCGGCGATGACGAAAACGAAATCTGCAAAATTTGCGTAATCTGTGGCAAAAATACGCTGAAGGATTAAGCTTTCCCCATGATTACTCTCACTCCCAAAGCCGCCATCGCGCTGAAAGACCTTTTGCAGAAAAAGAATGCCCCCGCCACGGCCGGATTGCGGCTGGCGATTGAGCGGGGCGGTTGCGCGGGACTGGCCTACACCATGAAAGTGTCCGAGCCGCAGGAAGGCGATTCCGTGGTGGAAGCGGAAGGGACCCGGGTGTTGATTCCCGAAGATTCGAAGGATTTTTTGGCGGGGTCGACCCTGGATTTTTCGGACAGTTTGTCCGATGCGGGTTTTAAGATCACCAATCCCAATGCGGCGCGTTCATGTGGTTGCGGCACCTCGTTTGAGCCTGCGGAAGAGGGGAAGAAGCCAGAGTATGACCCGGCGTTGGATGGAACGGCCTGTAAGTAGATTGGTTTTTGCGGGAAATGAATTGAACCGCAGATTGACGCAGATGACCCCAGATTAATGGAGGTCTGGTCGTTGAGATTTGATTGGGATTAAGAGCGCGAAAGGAGTCATTCGGATGGCGACCAAAATGCGGGGCGCCTCCTGACAACTGACAACTGACAACTGACAACCGCCCCCAACCTCATCCCTTTGCTTTTTCCATTTTTCTCTGCAAAGCAAAAGTCGGCCGCTCTCCTGTAAGCCGGATTCTGTTCCACCGGCCCTTTGCCAGCTTCGATGACCATTTCTCTATGCGACTAATACCCGGGGATCAACGGACGGGTCGCCCTTTCCCCTGTTCTGTCTTGCACCACGTGGGGTTTGCCCTGCCACTTCGGTTACCCTCGGCGCGGTGGGCTCTTACCCCACCATTTCACCCTTACCCAGCAAGCCGGGCGGTATATTTTCTGCGGCACTTTCCGTCCAGTTCCGCTTACGCGAAACCGTCCCTCGTTTTCACAAGGCACGCTACCCTATGGAGTCCGGACTTTCCTCGCCAGCGCCGAAGCACTGCCGCGGCCATCCGGAGAGCGGACGCGCAGTAAGGACTAAATCCAGAAAAGATCGACTATTAAATAACCTGCCATCGCAACCGCGATCCCAATCTTGATGCCCATTCCCATCACGGTGCCAATGGCGGAACCGACTCCGGATCGGGCGGCTTCTTCGATTTCCTTTTTGGCAAAGAACCACTCGAAGGCAAAGGCCCCGATGAGCGGTCCCAATAGCAAACCGAAAGGCGCAAAGAAAAGCCCCACCAATCCACCCAAAATCGCTCCACCTATCCCCCACTTGCTACCGCCAAAGTATTTGCTGCCCACCGCCCCGCTGACGTATTCCATCGTCTGTGATATCGCGAAGAGAACGACGAGAATAGTTATCGTCCACCACCCCAGATTCGAGTCAGCGCCCTTGACCCACCAGTGCGCTCCTGCCGCTACGATGATCAGAATTTGGCCCGGAATGACTGGAAGGAAGGTCCCCACCACCCCGATGAGCATCAGAAGCCAGGTGACAATCCAGATGCCATTTTCCTGTAGCCAATCCATTAGTCGCCTTTCTCGCTTGAGTCGGACTCGTCGTCCCCGTCCGTCTTTTCAGGCTTCGGGGAAGGGTCAGGCTTTTTCGCCTTCTCGGCCTTCTCTTTATTGAGTGCCGCCACCTGCTCTTCGAGTTGCTTCTTCAGCTTCTTCTCCGATACCTTCAATCCCGCGACCACTTCCCGCAAGCTGGCAGCCTTACTCTTTTCGCTGGAGAGCTGGGACTGCAATTCCTTGCGCTCGTTTTTCCAAGATTCCTCAGACTGCGAGGTGTCGGTCAGCTTGTCCTGCGCTTCCTCCAGCTCCCTTGCAATTTGCTCGCGAGATTCTTGAGCTGCTTTCACATCTTGAAGTAGGTCAGAATTCTGAGCTTTCAATTCCTCAGCCTCCTTTTCCAAGGCCTTCAGCTTGGCTTCCAACTTTTCTACCTTGGTCCGAGTTTCATCGAGAGAGTTTTTTGAACTTTTCAGCTTCGCCGCCAACTCCTTTTGACTACTACCCTGTTGTTCTTCGAGTTCGCGATTGGCTTCGGTCAAGCGGGCGGCGTCGTCGGCCAACATCTTGAGTTCATCCTCACAAGCATGGAGGGCGGCCTTCGTCTCAGTGACCTTCTTCTTGAATTGCCCCCACATCCACTGCCCCATCAGCAGTCCGAAAAGAAATGCGAGGGTGACCAGAAGGATGTTCCAAAGAGCGAGCTCGAAGAAAAAGTGTTTAAAAGCGTCCATGTGACTAAAGAATGAGTAGCTCAACTTGCCCGGAAAACCCACTCCCATCCTCCGTCATCTCGAAAGCGACGACCTCCAGTCGGCTGGACGGGACTCCCGCTTGCTTCAGGCTACTCTTGACCTGCTGAGCTCTTCGGGCTGCCAGAGCCTCTCCCCCCGCATCGGGATGAGCACCCAATACGAAACGAACCTTCTGGTCGGTCTCGAGCAAAATCTCTGCCAGTTCCTGAATTTTTCCGCGAGCTGCCGTGGTGGGCTCCGTTGAAACGGGCTCGAAGGAGATGAGGCTATCGGCAAGCGTGCGGCTTAGGCTTCGGAGCGGTTCGCCTTCGAGGGGAGAAAGAGGGGTTCGGGAGTTGAAATGATAGACGGAGGGGAAAACTTCAAAGTTGGATGTTACTGGAGCTCCGGGAACCAAGCTGCTGGCCTCGCTCAGCCACTCCCGGGCTTTTTCCGGGGTCGCTTCCCCCGAGAGCGTGACTCGGCCATCTCGCAAGGAGAAGGTCCGTTCGCCGTCGCCTTCATAGAAAGAATCTATCATCAACCCCCAGCTCACCACGGATTTCCCGAGCATCTGGACCTTGCTGCTGGCCTCCAAACCTCGGGCATCCACTTCCTTTTGCCCTTTCAAAAGCTCATCCACCCAATGTGGGGCGACCAAGCCCGAGGCGTTCAGGCTCAGCCCCTCACGTTTGATTTCAAACCAACCTGGAGAAATCAGCTGATTGGAGACGAGGCGCACACCGCGAATCGCATCCACTTCTTCTCCGATGACACGGGCCTCGGCCTCAGCCGACACCAGTCCCGCGACGGACACATCCAGATAATCGACCGTAACGGAAGGCTCGGCGACCCCATGCTCCGCCAGAACAGCCAAAATGGCTTGCTCGGTCCGTGGGACGGAAGTCTCAAGAAACGTGCGCTCCTGAAACTTCATCACAATGGGTATCAGCAGAAGTGCTGATAGAATGATGAGAATCTTCACCCTCCAAAGGTGACTGCTGGTGCGAGGAAACGGAACCGGAAATCCTGTCCTGACCGACTAGCCATTCTTCTTCGGCCGGTCGTAGATTTCGATGGGCATTACCCGGGGCAACTTCGCACCCTTTTCCGCATAGCAAAACATGATGGTCTTGGCGGTCTCGTCCTTGAAGAAGAGGCTGCTGCTGAACTTGATTTTCTCGTTTTTAGCCCCCGCGTAATACAGAGTCTGCAGAACCTTTCCTTCACTGGGAGGGCTAATGGTTTCCTTTGCGCCCGGCCTGATGACCACGGGTTTGGCCCCTTCCCCGCATTCCACCATGACTGGCACAGAGAGCATGTTGAAGACACATTGCCCACCTCCTCTGACACCCAAAGCATCGAGGTTGACCACCATTCCCCCCAGACCGGAATCTCCTTTGGGTGAGACAATAACGAGAGCTTCGTCATTCCCTTTTGCGACTTTCACCGAAAAAAGTGGCTTTCCATCGGAGGCTCCTTTTTCCCCGTAAAAATCCAAATACAGCTGATCCCGCAAGGTCACCTCCATGGGGTTGGAGACAAAGTTATTGGAAATCTGGAATGTTTCCCCGCCCGGTTGGGTAGCGAGAACCTGACGGCCGCAGCCGAATCCGGCAGCACGGAAACTGATTGTGCGCGCTTCATCTTCGGCCAAAAGAGCGGGAGACATTAAGCTGGCGGCCAAAAATAGTAGTGGGGTGTGAGAGAGCTTCATAATAAGATTTTAAAACACAGATAGCGAATGTCCAAGACTAGACCTCCGATGGCGAAAGCCAACGAAATGATACCACCCGAAGCTTGCGACCAAATTCCTGGTTAATCTTGCTCACCTCGAGATAGTCTTCTTCGGGAAGGTCCGTGGAATCAACCCAGTCGATTTCCCGTTGCACCGTCGCCTCGCACCAAGCCTGCGCCTCGCCATCCGAAGATTCTCCGTAGGCCCGAATGGTGAAGGTATCAGAGCGCACCTGAATCATCGGCCCGAGGGACTGAAGGAGGTCGCCCTGCATAACGTAGGATGGAGTTCCCGCATGACGGGAGACCAAGGCTGCTTCCTCGAATTCGTAATCGGTGCCGCGGATTTCGCTTTTCGAAATCGTATCGGAAGCAAGTTCCGAATTGACTGGAGAACGGTCGAGAGCTGCTTGCAGCGGTCCCTTCACCGCCAGTTCGGGATCAGAGGAATCCAAACGGCGATTGATGAACTCGGCGACCGAGCGGAAAGGCCCGCGCGCCTTTACTTCGGCAACAATCTCTTCAGCCAAGGCATCGAGGTCGCTCTCGGTCACTACGCGATAGCCCAACCATCTTTCATTGGAGCTCGAGTTCGCTTCGTGGCCAGTTCCATTGGCCGCGGAGTAGCGGCTGATGATGTAGTTCTGAGCGCTGCTCTCCTCGGCAGAATTATTGAGGCGGACAGTCCGGCCCGTGAGGAGAGTGGCCTGGCCTTTTTTCAGATTGGATGCCAGGAATGCTTTCCAAGCGGTCTTCGATACAGAGTTCACGTTGAAGCCGCCTTCCATTTCCATATAAGCCGCCACTTTGCGATAGCCGCCTTGTTCTTGGAGTTCTTGGGTCACTTCCTCGGCCTCTTTCTCCCCCAAATCGGCCACCAGACGGGGGTTGGGAAGTTGGGATTTCTGAGAGAAAAAGTCTTCCATCACATTCTCCAGGCTTGAAGAGACCGTATCCATTCCCGCATTCGTCAAAGCGCTACCGTTGTAGTCCGCGATGCCGGAAAAGAAGAAGTCATCCCAAAGCAAGGTGTTGGCCACATAACTGCGGTCCAGATGCTTGGTCGGCTTGAAGTGCTCGGTAGACGGACCTTGCCCATTGGTCGTCTCGTGCCACTTTTTCCCATCGAGGTCGGCGAGCATTCCTGTCCGGCTATCCGCATTGTCCACACGCGAGTCCAACCAAACCGACCAACCGGTCTTGGAGATGTCATCGCTAGGAACATTCGGATTAGCGAAGGAATTACCAATGGCATAGTTCTGCAAACTCAAACCTGACCAGCGGGTCGCATCGATGGGCACCTGGGGCACGTGTTGAAGCTGGGCGATAGACTGCAAAGGAGCCAATGGCACCTCGGTAGCGACAGCCTTGTGCTGTCCGTTGGGGCCGTAGCTGTTGCCCATATAAGGACGAAGTTCGCCATCGACGGTGCCCAGCTGCAACTGGTTCCAAGCCTCGAAAGCCGACTGAACCGGGGTGTAGACGATGGTGTATGGACGGGCATGCGCAGCTGTAGCGAGATTGCCGGCTCCTTGGGTTTCGCTTCCCGATGTCCCCTGCCCCGAGATTCCAGAATAGGGATGATAAGGAATGTTGTGCAGCCAAGTGATATTAGGATTGCGTTCGTCGCTGTCCCCATCGGTGCTCTTCATGCGCAGATCGACCAACATGAACGGCTTCTTCTGACCGCCCACCAGGTCCTGAACGAAGAACTGGGAAAATAGCTCGCCTTGTTCGGAAGCCGGATTTCCTTCGTCGTTGCGCCAGCTGACTTTACCCGACCACTTGGAAGCACGCGGGCGATTACCGCCACCGCCACCCCACTGGGTCCACCACAACGGAGTGGTGCGATACCCTCCGGGAAAGCTCCGCATAATCATGCGCACGTCCAAGGAGGAATAAGTCGCGTAGTAAACGAGACCATTGTAATCCGCACGGGGACCGGAATTGCGGGAGCCTTGTGGGGTGAAGACTTTGGTCGAAATCCCCACCATGTCCTCAGCATTGAGATACATGCCATTGAGCAAAAGCTCACCCGGGAAATTGGAATCGCCCTGATTGTAAGTATCGCCAATGACACCGTTCTTCACGATTCCAGCAGAGAAATCTCCTCCGCGGCCGCTCGGGTCATAGTCGATGTTCGAGACCCGCCGGGCGGTCTCGCCGCGAGCATAGAATTGGCTGGTCTGGCGATAGACATCCTCGGAACCGAAGAACATTTTCGCTTCGCCGGGTTCGAGTTCGAACGGAGTATCGACAGTCATTCCGATCACGTTCCAGCTGGCGTCATTGGATTGATAGCTGTGGTCAATCCACTGGTAGTCCAACTCACCGCCCGAAGCAGTCACCGAGTGCTCCACCGACATCCCCATGTTGCCTACGGAAAAACCGGGGCACTCCATCTTCAGGTTATATGGATTCCAAAGAACCACCGCTGGAAAGGCGTGGAAAGTGAGGATGTACTTGTTACGCTCCTTGTCGAAGTTTTTGAAACGAGGAGTCACAGTATTCAACTTCTCGGCCGACACCCGACCGCGGGAGGCGTCCTGAACTCCAACCGATAGAATGTAGCAAATGCGCTGAACGACAGGTGTCACGAGCTTGCGCTGATGATTCCAACTGGGATAGGGATGCGACAACCCGGGCGTCGGAGAGAAATCGTCCACTGCCTGCAGACTAGCCGCTCCCGCCATCAACTTTTTCTCCTGGGAGTCGCGATCGGTCTTATGGATGGAGTAGTGCTGCCGCAACTGCTTCCAGTTGCCGGTGTCGAACTCATCGTGGGGACTGAGTGAATCTTTTCCATACGGACCCAGCGGAGGATTACCCTCAATGATGCTTCCGGTCCACTCGCCTCCCTCGGGCTCCCCTTCAAAGAAGAGGCTCAAGTCCTTCTTCAATCCGCCCGAAGTCACATTGGTCAGAAGAGAACGAGACCCCAAGGCAAGGTCATGATAATACTCCTCGAGAACATCCTTGGAGATTTGTGACGCCAATGGGGTCGTGCCGATGGTGAAAACCTTGTTGGTGGTCTCCGAGTTCGACTCCCAATCCAGCTCTTCAATGGCATCCAATCCATATACCCCGGGGGTGCCGGAACGAATGAGGTGATCGCCGACCTTAATCTCGGGACGATTGCCCGTCTGGTCACCCGCAGTGGCCCAGTCACGCACACCTAGGGAAACCTTGGAGCCATTCTCGCTCACCCACCACGCGTAGCTTCCCCCTTCTTTCTCTCCATTCTTCTCGATGGGCACTCGACCCGCCTTAACCTGGCGGTCAGGGTCACTTCCAACTGTTCCGTCCGCCACCATAGCAATGGTATTGTTCAAAGAACTTCGGTCGAAGAAGCCTTCTTGCTCCAACGCCTTGTCATCGGAATTGGAAACCAACCAGCGGCGAAAGGCCCCCTGGCTCTCATAGTCAATCTTCTTCCCGAGGCCATCCGCAGACCCTAATTCGCGAGGATCCTCCCTCGCCTCCCACACGCCAGTGTAGTGACGGGAGGTTTCCAGTGAATCATCAAAGATCCCTGCCGGCGCCGTGATGAAGCGATCACGACCGACGGTCTTTTGAAGTTCGCCAATCGCGATCATGAGGCCCAATCTGGCATTCGCTTCGGCCTCCTGACGGGAGCTCCCTGCCTGACTACTCCGAATCGTGGCTGCAGACAGCGTTAAGAGACCGACTGAAATCAAGGAAAGCAACACCAGCATAGTGACTGTTGCGATGAGAGAAAAACCTTGCTGAGACCGTCTAGGTTTATGGCCGCTACGTGAGTTCATAATGGGTTGAAATGGTTTCATGAGCGCATTCGGCTCGTGAGATTACAATGTAACTGCAAGCTAGATACAAAAGTGGACATTTTTTTTTCGGCCTCTTTGAATTCAACACGAAATACCGGATGGTCTGACTGGTTACTGCTTTCCGACGAAACCTTTGCCCTATTTTTCTGGTCAAAATGTTTAAAAAGCTCCGGCCCTTCTCCAAATCGAAGTTCCGCAAGGCATTTTCGGCCAGAAACAAAACGATCTCTTCCGCTCGAGACCACTTTCTCAGCGAAGCTTCCCGCCCCTTCACGATCTCAGGTCAGCCCTACTCCCGAGCCGCCTGCATCTAACATTCCCTTTCTTCGCAATCCTAGAAATTTGGAGACATACCCATTTTTAAGATTGAAATGCGTCCAATCTGTTGGCGGTGCGGCAGTAACAACCTAGCCGCTCTGCCGAAGGACTAATTTGCGTAATTTCGTGATCTTACCCAATTAGTCTCGAAGCATTTGGAAAAGAGCGAGTTGAGAAAATTGGCAGTCCGACTGTCACATACACGACAAAAACCATGAAACCTAAACGAACCTCAGCTGTCACAATGGCAGTCCTCGGCGCTTTCGCGTCATCATTTACTCAAACCATTGCCGCACCCATTGATGATTTGGTCGGCTATTGGAATTTTAACCAAGTTGACGGGGACTTCGAGGTCCCGAACCTGGCAACGGGAACGGCGGGCACAGCAGGAACTGCAGAATACGTCTCATCCGGAGACCCCACTTGGGAGCTTGGGCCCCTGTGCGGTCATGTCAGCCTCAGTGGGGCGACCGAAGACTACTTCAGCATCCCCAGCTTGGGAAGCGGCATTGAGGGCTCCAACGCCATCACCATTATGGCATGGTTCCGGGTCGATAGTGATGCCGCTACTGGCGAGCCGCGTGGCATCATGGTGACTCGCGATACCAACGACGGCAATGGCAACAATCGCCTCTACGGAATCGAGCACGATCTCAATCGCTTCGACGGCCGAATCAGCGGCGATTCCACAAAGAGCGCAGACGGTAGCGTAGCGGTGGGAACATGGTACCACGGCGCGGTCGTCTACGATGGCGTCAATCGAACAGTCTACCTCGACGGCGTGGAAGTGAACTCCGACGTACAGGGAGGCGCTCTGGATACCATCACCACTTCGGGAGAATGGCTGGTCGGCTTCGACCCAGCGACCTCGGACCGCCAGTTCGTGGGTGATATCGACGAAGTCGCCGTTTTTAATAGCGCGATCGACGCTTCTACGATTGCCAGCATCGCGACAAAGGATTTGGACGGCAACCCTGCCAACGACCTCGCCTTCACGATTGATCCCACCTATGCTTCGATCGCCAACCCCGACAGTGATGGCGATGGAATGTGTGATACTTGGGAGGAACTTTTGTTGGGTGATCTGACCCAGAACGGGACCGACGACTTCGATAGCGACAATCTGTCAAACGCCAATGAGATGAATGTTCATTTCACGGATCCCGGCATTAATGACACCGATGAAGACAATCTTCTGGATGGCGAAGAAGTGACCGGGAGCCTCAACCCATTCCCAATCGGCTCGCCCAATGCGGCAACCGATCCCCTCAACCCCGATAGTGACGGTGACGGCTTGTCGGACGGCTCCGAGCTTCTTGATACAATCGATTCCACCTTTGTCACCGACCCGAATTCCGCCGACACTGACGGAGACGGATTCAACGACTTGGATGAGTTCAACATCGGAACAGATCCCACTGATAGCGCTGATTTCCCTGACTTTTATCCCAACTTGATCGGATACTGGCCTCTGGACAATGCCAACGGGACAGTGGCTGTCGACAAGTCGGGTCAGGTCCCAGACGGACCAATCCAAAACGCCAACGGCCTGACCTGGAAGCTCTCCACAGGCGCGGGAGACGGAATCTGTGGATACGCGGACCTTGCGGGAGAAAATAATACCTTCTTCAAAATCGATCCCATCGCTGGACTGGAAAGCTCTTCTCCCCAGTTTACGATTATGGGGTGGATTAAGCCCCGTCAGGCAGGTTACCTCGGAATCTTTATGACCCGCGAGGTGACTGATAACAACGGCACCGGACGCAACTATGGCTTGGGAATCGATGGCTCCCCCAACCGGGCTCTGGAAGCACGGATTTCCGGTCAAGCACTGGATTCCGGCACCAACGATTTGACCTTGGGCCAATGGCATCATGTCGCGGTCACTTTTGACGGCTCCACTGCCACCACTTATCTCAACGGCAATCAACTCGCATCGAGCGCCTTCAACGGCGTTTCGGAGATCACCGACTCCAATGCCTGGGGCCTGGGTGCGGACGGCACCAACGGCAGCCGCCGCGTCAACGCCTGCTTGGACGATTTCGCCATGTTCAACGCAGCCCTTCCCTCCGGCCTCATCAATGGCATCTATGAATCAGGAATCGCCGGAAACAACCTTCTTACCAACTTCACCTCGGCTCCAGAGAGCCTGAAGGTGGACGACACCGATGGTGATGGGGTTTGCGACCAGTGGGAACTGGACCTCATCGGCAACTTGGATAGTGACTTCACCTCGGGGTCTGATATCGACGGAGATGGAATTGACGACGTCGACGAGCTCGATTTGTCCTTCACCAATCCAAATGACCCCGATTCAGATGATGACGGAGTCTCCGACGGGGATGAGTATTTTGGCGACGCCAATGGCGCTTTCGGCAATGAGCCCACCGACCCTAATGATCCAGATTCCGACAATGACGGAATTTCCGACGGTGTCGAAATGGGAGTGGAAGGCGTAACCAGCAACGGCTTTATCACCGACCCGAACTCCCGGGACACTGACATGGACGGAGTTTCCGACCCCAATGAGATTACTGCCGGGACGGACCCGGACAACGCGGCTAGTGTGAATTTGCCGACTATCAGCGGAACTCTGCTTTCCTATTATAGCTTCGACGAGGGAGAAGGAATCATCGCGGCTGACACCGCTCCGGCACCCGCGTCGACCGCGCAGGAAACAGCCAACCAAATCGGTTCCATTGCCTGGGACACCTCTACACCACTGATCGGCAACGCCTCCTTGAGCCTGCCAAACACCGGCGCACCGGACACCAGCATGGTTGTGGAAGATCCTTACGATAGCTCCACTACCGCCTTCACCATCTCGATTTGGGTCAACGCCAACTCTCTTGGCAATGGCGCTCGCGGAGGCATCATCAACCATCGCGGGACCACGGGAACCGAGTTCTGGGGAATTTCCAACAAGGCAGATGGAGGCTCTGATTATCGCATTGCCAACAATGGAAGCTCCGTCTCTCAGGGCACGTTCAAGACCGGCGTCTGGCAGCACGTGGCCATCACATGGGATGGAACAACCGGCAGCGCGCAGACTTATGTTGATGGCGCCCTTCAGAATGAGCGGACTGGAGTTTCCTCGACCTTCGAGGCAACCACAGCTCTGTGGACAATCGGTGACGATCCTTGTTGCGGTGACCGCGAATTCCGTGGGCGCATGGACGACTTGGCCTTCTTTGGTGAGGTTCTCAGTGCCACCGACATCGAGGCGCTCGCTGATGGAGGTCGGGCCGGTTACTCCGCTCTCGAGATGCTCAATGGCGTGGTTGCCCCTGCTGGCGACATCGAGATTGTCAGTGTAAGTGCCAACGTCCCGGCCGCCGATGACGCGACCATCACTTGGAACTCTGCGGGCGGCGCTGCCTCCTACAACGTGATTTCGACAACCGATCTCTCGCTTCCTTACGCGAGCTGGACAGTCGAAAACGCCAACATTGCCAATGGCGGAGCAACCACCAGTTTCACCGACACCGGAGTGCTGGGAGGAACTACGAAAAAGTTCTACGTCATTCGCGAAAACTAGATTTTTCTAACTGAAATCAGAAAAACACTGCAAATGGCCTCTGGAGGAAACTCCAGGGGCCATTTTTTTCGGGCTCAGCCCAGAACTTCAACTGTGTTCGCATCTAGAAAACGAGCTGCATTTTCGACAAGAGGTGCGATGATGAGTCGTAGTCAGTTTTTCAGGGATCTTGTTCACCCAATTTTCCCGCTGGCGCACGCTTTGCTTCTCTGAGAACCTAACTGCATTCTTCCCTATGTCTGAACCCACCGGAACCGATCAGCTCGCCGCGGAAATTCCGCCCGAATTGCACAAGCAATTGCAGGAATTCCGGCGTCATCTCTGGCGCGCCAAGATGGTCGAAGCGATTCTAGCTGGCTTCTTCGGCCTGCTCCTTTCTTTCCTGGTCGTTTTTGCTCTGGATCGCCTGATGCCGACTCCGGGCTGGCTTCGACTGGTCATTCTCATTGCCGGCACCTCACTTTTCGCCTTTTTCGCACCTTATTGGATCCACCGTTGGGTTTTGAAGAACAGGCGGGAGAATCAGTTGGCCCGTCTGATTTCCCAAAAGTTTCCGCGCCTCGGTGATCGCTTGCTCGGGGTTCTCGAGCTTTCTGGTCAATCGGAATCCGCAGCCTCCCTCTCCCCCGCTCTCCGCGCCGCTGCCACCCGCGATGTCGCCGCCGCAGCTGCCAAGCGCGACTTTTCGGAAGCGCTCCCCAGTAACCGGAACCGCACGGGTCTGATTGTCGTCTCCGCCCTGATTCTCTTGGCTGCGGGAGCCTTCGTGACCCTCCCCAAAGCGGGTCTCAATGCCCTGCAACGCTGGTTGATGCCCCTTTCGGACACTCCTCGCTACACCTTAACAAAGTTCGATTCCAAGCTTCCCAATCAAATCGTCGTCCCTCTCGGCGAGCCATTCGAGCTTGAGGTTGGACTCGCCAAAGACTCGGAGAAAAAGCCAGCCAATGCCCGCGCCCGCTTGAGCGGCCAGTCGTGGCTGGAAAGCACTCGTGATGAAAATCGCTATCGCTTCGAATTTTCGGGCCAGCAGAAGGAAAGCAGCATTTCACTTTCTGCCGGCGATGCCCGGGCGCGGGTGAAAGTCATTCCCACTCTCCCTCCAACCTTGGAATCCGTGGACGCCATGATCGCCCTCCCCGAGTATCTCGAGCTCCCCGACCGCCAGATCGATGTTCGTTCGGGCACTCTCGCGATTTTGCAAGGCAGCTCTGTCAGCTTGCACGCGAATGCCTCTCGCGACTTGGCCTCGGGTCAGCTGGAGGTCCGCGACCTCCCCTCGGCTGCTCAGCCCGCTGAGGAGGAATCCGCCCCTGAACCCGCACAACCGGTCAAGATGTCGGCCAACGCCAAGGGCCGTCGCGCCAGCTATCCCGCCCTGGACATTGCAGAGAACATCCGCGAAGTGCGTCTTTCTTGGGTCGACAAATTGGGATTAGCTGGAACGGAAACCTTTCGCCTGCGATTGGAGCCCCTGACGGATGAGGCCCCCACGGTCTATATTCAAGGAGCCCAAAGACAAATCGCCATTCTTCCTGAGGAAACCCTAGAATTCGAAGTCACCGCCCAGGACGACTATGGACTGAAAACCTTCGGTCTCGAGTGGCAGGGCGAGTTCACCAAGCCCAGCCCGGACAGTCCGGCGAAGGGCGAAATGGAATTGGCTCCCGGCGGGCCTGCCGAGAGCCAGCTCGTCGCGCCTGCGGCCTTTTCCCCCGTGGTCTTCGGCATCGAACCGCAGAAGCTGACCCTGCGAGCCTTTACCGAGGACTATCTCCCCGACCGCGAGCGTTCCTATTCCCAACCCATCGAAATCTATATCCTGACCCGCGATGAGCATGCCCAGATGCTGAAGGATCGTTTCGACCGGGCGATTGGCGAGCTGGAAGATGCCGCGCGCGAAGAACAGAATAACCTGGACGAGAACAAACGCATCGAGCGTCTCAGCGACGAGGACCTGCAAGCACCTGAGAATCAAGACCGCCTGGAAAAGCAGCGTGCAGCCGAGCAGGAAAATGTGGAAAAGATGGAGAAGCTCAATGAGGAGATGGAGAAGCTTTTCCAAGACGCTCTCCGCAACGGCGAAATCGAACCAGAGACCATGAAAAAGCTCTCCGAGACCGGACAGCAACTCAAGGAACTCTCCGAGGAAGACCTTCCCGAAGTGGAAGAACAGCTCAAAAAGGCTCAGGACCAACGCTCAACGCCGGAACAATCCAAGAAGGACCTCAAGGAGGCCACCGAGAAACAAGAGGAAGCACTTAAAAAAATGCGGGAGACCTTGGAGAAAGCGAACGAAGCCAACCGGGACTTCGAAGCCGCAACCTTTGTCAACCGCCTGAAGCGAGCAGCGAACGACCATGATGGCATTGCCAACGCCATGACTGGTTCGATCGACAAACTGATCGGCCTGCGCACCACCGAGATCGACCCCGTGGAAGAACGTCTTCTCGGCGAGCTGGCCTTGCAGCAAAAAAGAACCGCTTCCGATGTGCGTTGGATCCGCGAAGACCTCGGCCACTTTTACTCCCGCACGGAGAAAGAAATTCACAAGGAGCTCTTGGAAAAAATGGAAGCTTCCAAAATCGACGAAGGCCTGGAATTCAACCGCGAACGATTGGCGCGCAACCTCACCTTCCGCAGCATCGTCTTCTCGAAAAAGTGGGCCGAGCAATTACGCGAATGGGCCAAGCTGTTAGAAGGCGAACAAGAGAATGGAGAAGGCGGTGGTGGCGGCGGCGGCGGCGGTTCAATGGAAGATCAGGATTTCGAGTTTATGTTGAAAGTGATGCGCATGATTCAATCGGAGCAAGACATCCGTGCCCGCACCCGCGCTATCGAACAACTGCGCCGCTCATCCCAACCCAAGCCTTTCCAACGTCCTCAATTTCCATAACGAGATGAAAAACTATCTAATACCCCTTCTTCCCATTGCCCTGCTTGCTCCCGGCGCCATGGCCCAACAGGGAGCTCTTCCTGATCTGAAGGATATTCCTCCCAAGGATGTCGCAGCCCGGATTCTGGAAAGCTCCGAAGAGCTCGCAGAGGTTCAGGACGAGTTGTCAGCCGATGTGATGGAACTCGTGGAGAGCCAAACCGTTCCCCAGGTCATCGAACTGTTGGAAGAGGTCGAGAAGATCATGGCCGAAGTGACCGACGATTTGGTCGAAGGCGAAACCGGCGGTCCCACCATGGCGGCCCAGACCGAAATCATTGAAAAGATTCTCGCTGCAGCCAAAAAGAAGCAGGAATCGTCTGGCGAGTCCTCGCCCGAATCACAAGAGAGCATGGGTGCCATGCTGGACATGATGGAGAGAATGATGGGCAAAGAGCCCGGCGACCAACAAGGTCCACCCAAGGAAGGTGAGACCCCGAGTGACAAGGGAGACGGAGGCGGATCCACGGGCGACTCCGACTCCAGCAATCAACAGCAAAATGGCGCCGGCGGCGAGAATGATGAAGTCCGCGTGATCCCCAAAGGAAGCGCGCCATCCGGCCGCGGCTTGCCCAACGAATTCCGCAAGTTGTTAGATGCTTACAACCGCAACGATACCGACGCTCCCAGCAAATGAAGTTTTTTCTCTCCACCCTCCTCGCCCTGTCTCTCGTCCCGGCCTTGGGGCAAAGCCTTCCCCGCCGGGAGGCCAATCCCATTTCTCCGCAGGTCGAGGCCATGTATGCAAAAGGCTTGAGATTCTTGGCCACCGAGCAGCAGGCCAACGGGGCCTGGATTGGACGATATAGTGGCGAACCGGGCGTGGTGGGACTTTGCGTGCTCGCCTTTCTGGCACATGGCGAAGACCCCAACCACGGTCCTTACGCCCAGAATATCTCCAAGGCTCTCAATTACATTCTCGACAAGCAAAAGGCCTCCAACGGTTACATCGGCAACAGCATGTATAACCATGGCTTTGCCACCCTCGCCTTGGCCGAATCCTATGGAGTCGTCGATGATCCCCGCCTGGCTCCGGCCCTTTCGCAAGCAGTTGAACTCATTCTTTCCGCTCAAAAGAGAAACCGGTTCGATGCCTGGCGCTACACTCCGGACAGCCACGATGCCGACACAACCGTAGCCGGCTGCCAAATTGTAGCTCTCCTAGCCGCCCGCAACGCCGGTCTGGCAGTTCCAGATGAAGCCATCGAAAAAGGCCTCGCCTACCTGAAACGCTGTCGCTCCGCACAGGGAGGGATTGGTTACACCTCACCATCGGGCGAAAAGCCAACCCTTACCGCTATCGGAGTCACCTGCTTTGCTCTCGCCAAAAAGAAAGAAGGCAAGGGTTTCGCCACCAGCGTGGAGTATCTGCGCGAGAACTTGAACTATCGGGACAAATACTACCCCTATTACTTTGAGTATTATATGTCCCAAGCCCTTTTTCATGCTGATGAAGAACTCTGGGAAAACTGGAATGCGAAGAACATTCGCTACCTCGGAGCATCCCAAGGCAGAGACGGCTCTTGGCCGGACAGCAAGGGCAAACACTTTGCAACCGCGGGCGCCCTGCTCTCGATGGCCCTCAACTATCGCTTCCTTCCCATCTACGAAAAGTAATCCGTGAATTCACCTCTCCTTCTGCTCACCCTGCTTGGCGCTGCTTCAATTGCGGCGGAGACCGAGCCAGCGTTAGATTTTCTCCGCTTCACAAACGGCGATACCTTGCACGGTCATTATCTTGGCTTGGACGAGGGACCTCTCGTCCAGTGGCAAAGTACGGAATCACCCGATCAGTCAGCCTACCGAACCGAGAACCTTCGAAAACTGAGCTTGAACAATGGCCGAGCCAAAGAGCAAATCACCAGCTCTGGAATGGTCGAATTGAGCAATGGCGACCTCGTCCCGGGAGATCTGATCGCCATGGGTAGCGATTCCGTCAGCGTGCAAACGCAGTTTGCCGGACTCCTGACCATTCCTCGAGAGCACGTCCGCATCATCATGCCAAACCGGCATGGCGGTGACGTCATCTATGCCGGTCCTCTCAACGACCTCGATTGGAGCATCCCCGGCGCCGACCCTGAGGCGGAGGAAGCCGAGGAGGCCGGAGATGAACAAGGCGATGAAGACAAAAAGAAAGTCACTCTTCCCGAGACCTGGACTCACGGCGGAGGGGCTTGGTCCAGCAATTCATCCGACATTCTCCGACTCGATAAGGAGCTACCGGATCGGGTCTCCATCCGGTTTCACCTCACTTGGCAGGCTCCACTCAATACCAACATTGCCATCTTCACTGACTTTCAGAAGCCATTCCGGCAAGAAAACGTGAGAGTTCGTCGGGTGCCGGATGGGAACAAACAGAAGAACGAAAAAGAGGAAGAAGCCGAGGCCATTGAAGAAGACGCCGAGGGAGAAGAAGAAGAGCCCGCTCCCGAAATGCTGGATATCATGGAGGTGGGTCCCGGCAACAGTGACTCGGAATCCTACGGTTCCGGCTACCTGATGTCGATTCTCTCAAGCTATTCCCGCCTGCAGAGACTGAGCTTCGACGACAAGAAAATGCCCCGCAAATCCTCTTTTCCCAATTCAGGAGGCCGCTTGAATTTGGGGGACTTTTATTCAGCTGAATTCGAAATCCGCGCCAATCGCGAGGAAGGAACAGTCGCCCTCTTCGTCAACGGAGAGTTTTATTCAGAGTGGCAAGATCTTGCCACCCCGTTGGAAGAGACCTCCCGTTATTTTGCAATCGCGGCGGGCAGCAAAAGTCGCATCCGCATTAGCGACGTGGTGGTAGCCAAATGGAATGGGATGCCCGATTCCGCCCGCAGCATGGAAACCGAGGAGCGCGATGTCATTCTCCTCACCAATGGCACCGACCGACTCTCTGGCGACTTGCTCACTCTGGAAGAAGATAGGTTCCGGATTGAGTCCAAGTATGGAGAATTCCAAATCCCGGCCCAAGAAATCACGGACATCCGGCTCGCAACCAACAGTATCGTAGAGGGGCCGGAACCACAGTCCGGAGAGATTCTCGTTAACATGCAACCAAAGGGTCTTCTCACTTTTTTACCAAAAGAAGGGAACGGAAGCCGCTTGAAAGGAAGCCACCCTATTCTCGGCGATCTAACCTTGGACTTGAATTACGCCTATCTTCTTGAGTTCGATCCGATAAGCTCCATTTTTGACAACTGGGATGATGATTTTTAGACCCTTATTTCTTTTTCTAACAGCCTCGGCAGCTTCTGCGGAAATCATCACTCTGAAGAGTGATGACCGCTTTCATGGCGAACTCCTTCAAATCTCTCCCGAAGAAGGGTTAGTGATCCAGAGTCCGCGCTCCCCGGAACCGATCCACTTTCGGGCAGACTCCTTTTCCCATCTTGACCTAGAAAACACGGCCGAGATTGACCCCACCCAGACCGAGCGTCTGGTTCTGACCAATGGAGACATTCTCCCGGGCAGACTGACCTCGCTGGATGAGGAGCAATTGCGCTACAAAGGCTTGGCGGGAGGTGACATCACGGTTCCCCGCAAGCTGGTCAGCACTCTCCGCTTCGGGATTAAACCTCAAGCCCTGAGCTACGAAGGACCTGCTCCCCTGGAGAAATGGACTGGCTCAGGGGTCAACAATTGGGTCTTGAGCGAGGATACCGCCGACGGACTCTTGATGTTGGAACCCGGTGAAATGCAGCAGGACGTCGGCCTGGGCAAACAGTTCATCCTGCAGTTTGACCTGAAGTGGCAGGAGCGTCCCTCTATTCGACTCTATTTCTGCGACGACCTCTCGGACAAAGCCGAGAAAGACCGCTACTACATCGACATTAACAGTGGCGGCATCCAGATTCGCCGCGAGTCCCTCGAGCCGCGTTGGCACACCCTGCTTTCCCTTAGCCAGATTGAGTCCTTCGACGACAACCAGATTTCGGTCGAACTCCGCGTCAATCGACTGGTTGGCTCCATCGAATTGTTTTTGGATGGAAAGCTGATTCGCATCATGCGCGATACCGCCAAGCCGACCCAAGGCGACGGGCTGGTCATCGTGCGCAGCCGCAGTGACAACTCGGCCTCTTACCTTTCCAACCTCAAGGCCTATACTTGGGATGCGGTTTCCCAGTTGGAGCTTCTGGAAGAACCTGCCTCCGAAGATGTGGACAGTTTGGTCAACGCCGAAGGCGAGCGCATGTCTGGCGCCTTGCTTGGCCTGGAACGCGAAGAGCCAGCCCCTCAAGCCCCGGTTGAAGAATCCGAAAATTTGCAGGAAGAACCAACTGCGAAGGAAGCCCCTGAGGACGAGGAACCGGTCGAAGAAAACAAGAAGGCTGCCACCGAAGAAGCTAAGAACGAGACTACCAGCGAGGACCAAGCCGCCGAGGAAGATAGCACGCCAGAGTCTCCAGCCGAGGAAGCTGCGCCCTCTCCCCAGGTTGCAACCACCCAGGAAAGGCCCTCTTTCTTTCTTTTAAAGAGCCCCTTTGCCGATGAGTTGAAAAAGATTCCGGCAAACGACGCGCGCATTATTTATTTCAGCCAATCGGGTGAAGCCAGCCAAGAGAATGTGTTTCCCAAGTATGAGCTCGACCTCACCAACGACGGGCTTGTTTCGGCCCGCTCAATCACCCTCAACGGCGATCAGCTGATGCTGGAACACCATCTGTTAGGCTCCATCACGGTTCCCCGTTCGGCGGTGAAGGCCATCCGGTATTTGAACGAATTATCCAACGACGACGAATGAAGGCGCTATCATCCAGCCTTTTGGCAATCTCCCTGTTGCAACTACTCTCCGCAGAAGAGCAAGCCACCCAAGGCCAGCTCGTATTTCCTGACGGCGACTCCATCCCGGGACTCCCTGCCGGGGTCGATGCCGAGGGACACCTTCTGTGGCAAAGCCAGCTCTTTACCAAGGACTCGGTGCCTTTCCTCACTCGGAAAGTGGACTCAATCCTTCTCGATGGACCTCCCGTCCCAGCGGAGCAGAGCACCGTGGCAACGATTTCTTTCCAGACTCACACCGACAAGATGTTCGATGTGATGAAGGCGGAACTTCTTGGATTCGACGACAAGACGGTGAAGCTTCGCACCTGGTATGCTGGCGAACTGACCTTGAAGCGCTCCATGCTTCATTCCATTGAGGTCTCGAACGAGTCCCCGGCCATCATCAACGGCCCCGGGCGAATCGAAGATTGGCAGCCCATTGAAAGTCCGGATGCCTGGCGAATCGAGGGCACCAATCTGATTTCAGAAGCACGGGGCTCCATCGCGCGCGAACTCAACGATCTCCCCGACAAGGTCCTCCTCGAGTTCGACTTGGCTTATGAATACGCGCCCTATCTCCGGCTCCACTTTTTTGCGGACTCGGGCGAGGAGCTCATCCCCCGCACCGGCTATTCCATCTCCATCCAGCGCGGCTCCATGAATTTCCTTAAGAAAGTCGACAACCGCAGCCAGCCCCTACAGATGAATATCTTTGGTCAAAGGCACGACTTCCAAGAGGAAGACGTCACTCAGGTCGCTATCTATATTGACCGCAAGAAAGGCTCTTTCTCACTCTATATCGATGGCAACGTCATCAGTTCGGCCGTGGATCCTGAGCCTTTGTTAGAAAACAACTGGTGGCATCTATCAACCCTGCATGGAAGAGAGCAGACGCTTTCCAATTTTGCCATTCGCCCTTGGGACGGTAACCTTCCCGAGCGCAAGGATTACCTCTCTTACCGTCAGGAACTGCCGGTCGAAGGCGAGCAAGTCGAACTCCAGAACGGAGATACCATCGTGGGGAAAGCCACTGCGATTGAGTCGGGCAAACTCGCGATTGAGACCGAGTACGTTCCCGTTGCCGTTCCCATCTCTCGCCTCAGCTCCTTCCAAATCACCTCTCCGGAAGAGCGCGAAGAGCCACGAATCTATGCCTCTGATGTCCGGGCTTACTTCCGAGACGGAGGCCACGTGACCCTACGACTGTCCGAGTTCACCCCGACGACCATCAGCGGCTACTCCCAGGTCTTTGGCGATGCGACCTTTGACCTCCGCGCTTTCACCCATATTGAGTTCAATCCCTACGATCTGGAATTCCGCGAACGTCGGGGGCAGCCGTATTAGGACCGCCTGTTGCTACACGAGGGCGGAATCTTCGGGTTCTTGCCATTGGATGCGCTGGCTGCCTCTTGCATCGGAGGGACTCCCCCCCTAAGGTCCCGCCTCTCCGCGTCCCACACCATGCCCTTCGATCCACATTCCATCCGCGACCAGTTTCCGATCCTTGCCAGCGAGGTCAACGGCCAGCCCCTCGTCTACCTCGACAACGCGGCTACGGTGCAAAAGCCCCGCGTCGTGCTGGAGACTTCGCTCGCCTATTACGAGGAGACCAACGCCAATATCCACCGCGGGACTCATCATCTTTCCCAAAAAGCGACTGCCGCCCACGAAGCTGCTCGCGATCGTATCGCGCATCATCTCAACGCCGCTTCCCCGGACGAAATCATCTTCACCTCCGGCACCACCGACGGAATCAACCTTGTCGCCAACATCCTGACCGGCTCCATCTCCGCCGAAGATGAAATCCTCATCTCGGCTCTGGAACATCACTCCAATATCGTTCCCTGGCAGATGCTGGCTCAACGAACCGGCGCCACGCTGCGGGTCATCCCCGTGTTGGAGGACGGAACCTTGGACTTCGGCGCTTTTCAGGACCTGCTTTCTCCAAAGACCAAGCTCTTGGCTATCACCCAAGTTTCCAACGCCTTCGGAACCCCCGTCCCAGTCAAAGACTACATCTCGGCAGCCCATGCGGTTGGCTCGCTGGTCCTTGTGGACGCGGCGCAGTCTGTCGCTCACAAGGTCATCGACGTTCAGGACCTCGATGCGGATTTCCTCGTGTTCTCGGGGCACAAGATCTACGCCCCGACCGGCATTGGTATTCTTTATGGAAAGACCAGTAGTTTGGAAAACCTGCCTCCTTGGCGAGGAGGGGGCGAAATGATTAAAGAGGTCACCTACGAGAGCTCTACCTACAACGAGCTCCCCTTTCGCTACGAAGCGGGAACGCCCAACATCGAGGGCGGAATCGCTCTCGCCAAGGCCATGGATTGGCTATCGGACCTGGGCTTGCCATCCGTTGCGGCACACGAGCAGCTTCTCATCGAAACGGCGGCGGCTTCCCTCGCGGACGTCGAAGGACTCCGATTTTACGGCCCATCCCATCGCCAAGGCTCTCTTTCGTTCAACATCGCTGGGATTCATCACTACGATCTCGGGACGTTGATCGACCAGATGGGAGTCGCGGTCCGGACCGGCCATCACTGTTGCCAGCCCCTGATGAACCGCTTAGGAACAACCGGAACCGTGCGGGCATCCTTCGCGGCCTACAACACGATGGAAGAAGTCGAAAAGTTGGTCAACGCCGTCAAAAAGGCCGCCATGATGCTCGCCTGAGCCTTCTCCGGGCCCAGCGCGGGGAGAAAGCGAGAAACTCTTTGAGTTCTCTCCTCTGCTAGTGTTGAGTCCCGCCCAGAAGCCAACCCTCTCCTTACCTGTGACTATTGCCGAAAAACAACAGCAACTCCTAGACGAACTGAACCTTTTTCAAGACTGGACCGAGCGCTATCAATACGTAATCGATCTTGGCAAGAAGCTGGCCCCCATGCCAGAAGATCTCCAGACGCCGGACCGACTGATTAAGGGCTGCCAGTCCCAGGTCTGGCTCGATTCCAGCTTCGCGGACGGAAAGGTCAACTACGCCGCCGACTCCGACAGCCTGATCACCAAAGGCATGATTGCCCTCTTCGTGCGCGTTCTCGATGGGCAAACGCCTGATGACATCCTCCAAGCTGACATGTCCTTCATCGACCAGACCGGCCTGAAAGAACACCTTGCCCCCACCCGGGCCAATGCCTTGACCCTGATGGCGGGACAGATGAAACAGCATGCCATTGCCTTTGCCGGAAAATAGGCAAACGCTACTTTCTGCTGAAAAAGGCCAGAATCATCGCCAGGATTCCACCTTTGCCCTGCCGCCCGGCTTGGCTCGCGAGGACCATTCCGGCGATATCATCCAGAATCTTTCCGTCACCATCTCGATCCAGGATAGCCCCAATCCCGCCCTTGCGGTCGGGCGTTCCCGAATCCTGAGTTCCTTTGCGCATTAGATAGGCCAGCACCAAAGGAACAAGCATGGGCAAGACCTTGCGCGCCAAATCCACGCCGATCCCCGTCTTCTTGGCGATCGCTTCTGCGGCTTGCTCGCCTTTTTCCAGCCCCAAGACCCCGCCTGCCCCCAAATCCAGATTGGAGCCACCTTCAAAGAATCCGCCGGGATTATCCAGCGCCTCTTCCTTGGCCCCCAACCCACTCATCAGATCTTCCAAATCGACGCCCTCTTCCTTCTTCCTCTTGAGCCCTCCTAAAATAACGGGAGCCAAGCCTTCCAGAATTCCTTTGGACTGAGCTTCGTTCAACCCCTCGCGCTTGCCCAGCTGCTCGGCAACTGGTCCGCCCATCTCCTTCATTAGTTCATCGAGAAAACTCATCGCCCTAGAAGACCTATTTCGAGCCCAAAAAGCCACTTTATTCCCGATCCGAGCCGTCATCCTGGGAGAAATGCCAAAATTCACCCATATTCCCTCTTCAAAATCCTTGACCCCGTCCATCCCAGTCACTAAACCCTGCGCCCTTCAACTTTTTTCACCATGGCCACCACTGAAGTCATTCTCCGCACAAAAATCCACAATCTCGGCGCTGAAGCCGACGTTGTGAAAGTCAAATCCGGTTTCGCACGCAATTACCTTGTTCCTCAAGGTAAAGCCTACGAAGCCACCGAGGCCAATAAGCAGCATCTCGAAGAACTCGCCGCAGCCCGCGCCAAGCGTGAGACTGAAGAGCTCAATCAAGCTGAAAAGGTAGCAGCCAAGATCAAGAAGTTGAAGCCTGTCTTCACTCTCGAAACTGGAGCGACTGGCAAATCTTTTGGTTCCGTGACCAGCATGGACATTCACAAGAAGCTCGAGGAGTCAGGCATCGAAATCGATCGCCACTCCATCAAGCTCGACAAGCCCATCAAGACCAGCGGCAGCCACGAAGTTGACATCAAGCTTCACAGCGACCTCAGCGTCTTCCTTCGCCTCGAGGTGCAAGGCACTGAGGAGGAAGCCTAAGCGCTCCAAGACCCCTTTTAAAAAAGCCGCCGGAGGAATCCTGCGGCTTTTTTCATGCCGAGGCCCCAGCGCCCGCGCCATGAATGCCGCTCCGCCAGCGCCAGCTGCTCCAAGGGAGCAGTCTCTCTTATTTATCCCTTTCAATGCGAGCAGCCACCGCCTCGGCCACCTTCATCCCGTCGAGAGCGGCCGAAACAATTCCGCCCGCGTAGCCCGCACCTTCGCCACAGGGATAGAGCTTCGCAACGTCGGGGTGCTCGAGGGTTTCATCCTCACGGGGCACTCTTACCGGACAGCTGGTTCGCGTCTCGAAGCCAATCATGAGGGCGTCCTCGATCAGATAGCCCCTCATCCGATTGCCGAACTTCTTGAGCCCGACTTTCATGCGGCGGGTGATGAAGTCAGGAAGAATCTGGTCCAAGCGCGCACTCTTCAAACCGGGAAAGTAGCTGGTCTCGGGCAAATCCTTGGAAAGGCGGCCCGCCAAAAAGTCGACAACGCGCTGGGCAGGAGCGATCTGCCCAAGTTCATTGTCCCCGTTGCCAGCCTTCTTCGCCGCCCGCTCCAGCTCCTTCTGAAACGCCAGCCCCCGCAATACATCTTCACCCGGGATATCGGAAGGATCGACCCCCACCACCATTCCGGTATTTGCGAAGGGCGAGTCGCGGCGAGCCAAGCTCATTCCATTGACCACCACCTCGTCGTTCTCAGTTGCGGCGGGAACGATGAAGCCGCCCGGGCACATGCAGAAAGAATGCACCCCACGCCCGTCGACCTCACAAGCCAAGGCATAGCGCGCCGCGGGCAGTTCGCGAGGTCGTTCCTGGCCCTGCTGGTAATGATACTGAATGCTATCGATGAGTGGCTGGGGATGCTCGATTCGAACCCCGACCGCGAAGGCCTTTGCCTCCATCGCAATGTTCTCCTTCTGCAACATCGCGAGGACATCACGGGCCGAATGACCGGTAGCCAGAATCACTGCCGCCCCCAGTAGCTCTTCGCCCTCCTGATTGACGACCCCTTCCATGGAGCCGTCAGCAGCGCGGAGGAGGTCGGTCACTTTCCATCCAAAACGGACCTCTCCCCCTCGCTCCCGGATGCTTTCCCGCATGGCCATCACCACCTTCGGAAGCAAGTTCGAGCCGATGTGCGGATGGGCATCTACTAGAATTTCCGTAGGTGCTCCGTGGGCCACGAGAGTCTCATACACTTGCTTCACCGGGCCGCGCTTGGTCGCCCGGGTATACAGCTTGCCATCGGAGTAAGTCCCCGCGCCTCCTTCTCCGAAACAGTAATTCGAGTCCTCAATCACCGTCCCCTTGCGCAGAAGCGGAGCGAGATCAAAACGGCGCGCGGAAGCATCCTTACCCCGCTCCACCACGATGGGCTTCAGCCCCAATTCCAGACAACGAAGGGCCGCGAACATTCCAGCCGGACCACAGCCCACAATGACAACCACCGGCGCATCATCCCCAACTTGGGGAGCCTCGTAGCGCGGAGCAACTTCGGCGGGAAGGCCTTCATTGATCCCGACGAGGAGACGCAGCTGAAACTTAACGGGAGATTTGCGCGCGTCGATAGACTCCTTCACAACCCGCATTTCGCGAATCGCCTTGGGATGGCACTTCAGCTTTCGCGCCGCAGGTTTCAACCAGGCGGACTGCTCGTTGCGATTTTCCACCGCGACCACGATATCGACTGTTTCAATCATGAGTGTTTCAAAGCTTGCTTCTGACCGTCGTCGTCCACATTGACAAACGAAACATGGGTCGAAAATATCACGGCCCCTTCACTCTCGCGGCCACGGGTCACCTTCACTTGATAGGTTGCTGAGGTTCGGCCTTCCCGCACCCTTTCTGACTCAATGGCCAGGATCGTGCCTTCACGAACCGAGTGCTTGAAGCTGACGGCCTCCATCCCAATCGTGACAAATTGACAATTGGGATAGTCCAAGCTCGCGGCAATCCACGAAGCCTCGTCGACCCAACTCAGCAAGCGCCCTCCGAACAAGAACCCGAATTGATTGAGGTCCTCGGGCAATACAAGCCGGTGAGTCTTCATGAGCAATTCTCCTCTCTCTGGTTCCAAGCAACCAGCTCTCGGTAGGAGACCCCCTGGCCTCCGAAAATATCCAGCGCACTGCCGACCGTCACATCGACCCTTCCCCCGCTGCGTTCCTGCACGAGCTCCAGGTCGGTCATAGTCCCGACCCCACCCGCATAGGTCATGGGACGCCCCGACCAAGTGCCCAACAGCTCGACGAGGTCAGCGTCGACTCCTCCGCACTTGCCCTCCACATCCGCGGCATGAATCAAGAATTCCCCACACCACTCCCCCAACGCGTCCAAGACGGCAGTCGTGACAGGGAGATCCGTCAACGTCTGCCAACGGTTCATTGCCACCTGCCAGCCATCAGCCGAGCGTCGACAGCTCAGATCCACGACGAGATTCTCCGGCCCAATCTCACGGGCAAGCTGCGCTAGATTTTCCTTTAAAAAATGACCCTCCTTGTCGAACAAGTAAGACGTCACGATCACCTCGCTCGCGCCAGCCGACAGCCAGTCGGCGGCGTTCTCGAGATTCACCCCACCCCCCAATTGCAAGCCTCCCGGCCAACTTGCCAAGGCCTCCTGCGCGGCATTCCGGTTGCCTGGCCCCAGCTGAATCACGTGGCCCCCTCGCAGGTCGTCCCGCCGAAACATCTCCGCGAAGTGAGCCGCTCCCTCGCTCGCGACAAAATTCTCTACCGCACCCTCATCAGTGAGACTCCCGCCCACAATCTGTTTCACCCTGCCCTCGTGCAAATCAATGCAGGGACGAAATTTCGTTATCGCCATCGACGTAAAAGTAACCACGATTTTACAAAACAAAAGACTTGGTCGCAGGTCGCTCACCCTAATGACATTCATGAAATTTCGCCCACTCCTCTCTCTCACCCTCGCCAGCGCTCTTCTGCCTGCCGCCCTTTTTGCTGAAGAAAAGCTTGCTGCACCGGAGGGCATGGTCTTCATTCCCGGCGGGACCTACACCCGGGGCGAGGATCGGAGCTTGGGAGGCACCGCGCGATATCCCGAGGAAAAACCCGTGCATCAGGTCACGGTCTCGTCCTTTTTCATCGATCAAACTGAGGTCACCAATGCCCAGTTCGCAAAGTTCGTCGAGGAGACCGGTTATCAGACCCAAGCCGAACGCGGCTTTACCAAAGAAGACTTTGCAAATGCCCCCGAAGACCAGCTGAAAGCAGGTGCTCTTGTTTTCAAAGCCCCCGATGGCGATGTAGAGAAGTGGCAACCTGGCGCGGAATGGCAATGGTGGCAGTTCATCCCGGGTGCGGACTGGCGTCACCCGCTCGGCCCGGATAGCAATATCGATGATAAAATGGACCATCCCGTGGTCAACGTCACCAAGGAAGACGCCGAGGCCTATTGCAAATGGGCGGGCAAGCGTCTTCCGACCGAAGCGGAATGGGAACGCGCCGCTCGTGGCGAAAAGGACCACACCCTCTTTGTCTGGGGTGACAAGCCCAAGCCCGATGCCGACAACTGGCCAGCCAACACCTTCCAAGGCGAATTTCCCCAGAAGAACACTGCCCTTGATGGCCATGCCGGATCGGCGGCGGTGAAGAGCTATCCTGCAAATGACTTTGGGCTCTACGACATGGCTGGGAACGTGTGGGAAATCTGCTCCGATGTCTTTCGCCCGGATTACTACCAGAAATTCATCGAGAATCCCGTGGATGATCCCAAAGGTCCACCTCTCGAACAAGCCATCACCCAACCGGAGACGCAGCAATTCGCCAACGGTCAGCCCATCCCCGACGAAGTTGAGGTCTTCCACCCCCTGGCCCGTCTATGGGTTACCAAGGGTGGCTCTTTTCTCTGCCATCACACCTACTGCCTGCGCTATCGCCCGGCTGCGCGGCACTACGCGGAGTCACTTTCCCCCACCAACCACACCGGTTTTCGCTGTGTGAAGGACATCCCGCAGTAGGAGCTCCGGTTTCGCCCCACTACGTTTTCACGCGAGATCCGCATGATTCTTCAGTCACAACCTCGAAAAACTGATTTTTCGCTTGATTTTGAGACTGAGTCTCAATAGCGAAGTGCTTGTCTATGAAAGACCTATCCCGAACCACAATCGCCGCTCTGATCACGACGTCCATGCCGCTTTCCGCATTGACGATGGAGGAACTCGCTGCCCGCTTGGAGAAGTTGGAAAACAAGGTTGAAGCCTACGAGACCAAATACGGTCCGTTGGAGTCGCCCTCTGCTCGCCCTGCAGCGAAAAGTACTCCCGCCAAAGCGCCGTCTTCCGACGACGATATTGATGCACTTTATGACAATCGGGGATTCGAGGACTCGACCGTAGACTCCAGCGCCCTGGCATGGGCGGCCAACACCCAGATTGGTGGATATGGCGAGCTTCACTTCAATCGTGACCTCGGTGGCGGGGGTGACAACACCGTCGACTTTCATCGCTGGGTTCTCTTCCTCAACCACTCTTTCTCGGACCGAATCAAACTCTACTCCGAGTTCGAGTTGGAACACTCTTTGGCTGGCGATGGTGCACCGGGAGAAGTCGAATTGGAACAGGCTTACATCGACTTCACGCTGGATCACGGCTTGAACGCCAAAGCTGGTCTTTTCTTGCTTCCGCTCGGCCTATTGAATGAGACCCACGAGCCCGACACCTTTTTCGGTGTTGAGCGCAACCGGGTGGAAAGCAACATCATCCCGACCACTTGGTGGGAAGCGGGGGTTGGAGCGACCCAGACCCTGGACAACGGCCTGGGCTGGGACTTGGCAATTCACTCCGGACTGAACCTTCCGACCTCGGGAAGCAATGCCTTCCGGATTCGTTCGGGAAGACAGAAAGTGGCCGAAGCTGCCGCTGAGGATCCCGCAGTCACCGCCCGCGTGCGCTACAACGGCGTGCCCGGTCTTTCTCTTTCCGCCTTTGCGCAATACCAGAACGACGTCACCCAGACGACTTCCGACGAAGACAACTCCGCCTTCCTCGTAGGCGGCACCGCTGTCTATCAGGCTGGCGGATTCGGACTGAAAGCGCTCATCGCTTCTTGGAACATCGACGGTCAATCTTTCGAAGACAACGGCGCGGATCACCAGTGGGGTGGCTATCTGGAACCCTCCTACACCTGGACCATCGGGACCGACCAACGCCTGGGTGTCTTTGCCCGCTACAGTCACTATGAGTATGCGCGCGGCATCGGCAATGTCGGTGGCGGCACCTTCGACCAATATGATGTCGGGGTGAACTACTGGCCCATCGACAACGTTGTGCTGAAGGCTGACTACAGCCACATCGTTGACGAAGACGACGAAGTCGAAAGCCTCCTCAACCTTGGTGTTGGCTATAGCTTCTAACAGAAGATTTTTTTTATCATGGCGGCTTATTTTTCGAACTCTTGAAAGATAAGCCGCTGTTTGCTTGGTTCACTTCGACACAACTTAAATTTTACTACCATGTCATTCCTCTTTCGCCTGATGCTCCTAGCTCTTCTGATGCTTTCCACAGTCCAGGGAGGTGAACGTGTTTATCAAAAACCCTCCGAATTCCTTCACACGGTGTTCGGCACCAACCTCCCCGCAACCCAAGCTCTCACTCTCACGTCATCCCATCAATCCCGCATCAAGAGACTTCTTGGCCATCCCTACCGCACGAGCAAAGTGCGCTATTGGAGCGATGGAACGAAGACGGCATGGATTCTGGAAGAAGTCGGAAAGACGGAACCCATTACGACGGGCTTCGTGACCAAGGGAGGAAGCATCCAGGAGGTAAAGGTTCTCATCTATCGCGAGAGCCATGGCTACGAGGTTTCTAGTAGCAACTTTTGCAAGCAGTTTCGAGGTGCGACCTTGAACAACAATCAACTGACCCGGGAGGTTCGAAACATCGCGGGGGCCACGCTCTCGGTCCGGGCCTTGGGAGGATTGGGACGTGTAGCACTCTATCTCGACACCCTGAAGTGAGACGCTTGCGCCACCGTCAATATCATCGCTGGTTGGGGCTCGCGCTAGCGCTGCCACTTCTCTGGCTTTGTGTGACTGGAGTGATTCTGAATCACAGCGCGGAGCTACGGTTGGATCAGCGCACGCTCTCCTCCCCTTTTCTCAATCGTCTCTATCTCGATCTTCCCAAAAGAGATGAAGGGAAGACACTCGCGGTGGGCAAGAGGCAAGTTACCCAATGGGGCGACGACCTCTTTTTGGATGAAGGACTCCTGCCTCTCTCGGGAGAATTGATTGGAGCGATTTCACTCGGTCCCAATCTCCTGCTGGGAACGCGCGATCATCTTTACCTTCTTGGCCCCAATGGCGAGCTCATCGATAGCCTTGGAGAAGCCTCGCTACCGGAGCACCCCCTCAAGGCTCTCATCGCCAATCCTGAAGCCGTTCTGGTAACGGAAGAAGGAAGCTACGCCTTGGACGGAGACCTACTGGACTTCCCTGCGGCCGAGACTCCCGGTGATGCGGAACCAAAGTTTCTTTCGCTTGCTGATTCCGAACAAGACGTTCTCGCCAAAGAACTGGAACTCACCCTCATCGCCCAAAGCCCCGTTTCCTTTTACCGGGTCCTTCTTGATCTGCACAAGTTTGCCTTCTTGGGCGGGCTCGGCAAATGGGTGCTCACTCTTTCCACTCTCGGACTGATCGTTCTCTTGGCCACAGGATTGAAGCTTTTGAAACAGCGCAAAAGGGCGACTCCCTCATGAACCGTCGCCGCCTGCTCGCCCTGATGGCAACCGTGCCTTCATTCTCCGGCTGCCGCAGTCGAAAGAAGGAAGGTTATTGGCAAGGGTCGGTCTTCAATAGCCCGGCGAATATCCGCTACGAAGGCCTATCTGCGGTTCCTCCCGAGATCGAACAGCGCATCGTGCAGCTCTCGGACATTCTATCCCTCTATCAGCCGGATTCCGCGCTTTCGGTCCTGAACCGGGAAGGAAGATTGAGCCACCCGCCCGAAGAACTCGTTCGGCTATTGCAACAATGTCAGGAGCTGCATCAGGCGTCACACGGACTCTTTGATCCCACGATTCAGAGCTATTGGAGATGGCTAAACGAAGAGAATCAAAAAGGCCGCACCCCTCCTGCCGAGGAGAGAGAGAAAGCCCTCGAACTCGTCGATTATAGGCGAGTCGAAGTGAGTGCGGAACAAATTGTTTTGCATGGCACACAACTCACTCTCAATGCTGTTGCCCAGGGATTTGCAACTGACGAAATCACCTCCCTGCTAAAAAAATTGGGAGCACAGAGCGCACTCGTCAATTTGGGAGAGTATCGCGCATTTGGGAAAAAATACGCCATTCAGATTCGCCGCCCGGACTCGCGGCAGCGGGTTCTGCGAACGGTCTCTCTCCGTGATGAAGCGCTGGCCGTCTCTTCAGGTTCAGGACATCGCTTGAGCGCAACAGGACCCGACAACCACATTCTCTCCCCAGGCTCAGGCCAAAGCCCTCCCGCAAGCAGGACCACTGCGGTGGTAGCCCCTACCGCGACCACTGCTGATGGCTGGGCTACGATTCTTTCCCTGAAGCCTGAGCTGGAAAACAAGCTGCCGCCTCATTGCCGTTTGGCTTAAGGAGAACCGCACCGTTTCAGTTTTTTTTTCACCGCCCTGTCAGAACAAGGCCGGCAGCGGGTAGACCCTCGTGAACACAATCTGTGATGAAGGTCTTCTACATATTTCTCGCTTGGATAGTCTGCTTGGGAAGCGGGTATTCACAAACCCGCGCGCCTGAGGATTCGCTCCTATTCCTTGCCGGCACAACCTATACCGAAGGAGGCGACCATGCCTGGTTGCTCTGGCAAGCGCAGGACACCTCCCTCCTGCAAGGGCGCAGCTACGCCATCTTCCGCAAGGACGGCCCCCCTTCTTCCAGTAACAGTTTTTCTCAGGTCGCAATCATTCAACCCACCACTCGTGCAACCTTTCTCGATGCGAGGCTGGATGAACTGCCTGTTCAGTTTGCCAACAAGGACTTCGTTAGCGAGACGATCGACGGACTCTTTGGCGACCTCATGCCGGCACTTGAGCTCTCACTGGAAAGCAAGCTCTCGGCGCTTTTACAAACTGCAGCGCAGGAGCCTGAACTCTTCAACCGGCTCTACTTCCTCTCCCGCACTGAACCTGCCATCGCAGTGGCGATGGGCACAGGAGCGCTTGTTCCAATGCCGGCGACGGTTTCTACTTTCGAGGTCCGGACTCAACCCGATGGAGGCAATTCTCCGGGAGCCGCATTCACCCAAGTGGTGGGCCGCATCACTTTGGACCTCAACAACCCCACCCCCATCACCGCGCCAGGACCTCCGGTGGTGATTCCGGATGACTCACCCAAGGGCCACCTGAATGTCTCTCTTCGCTGGGGAATCCCCGATGATCTCAGGCGGGAAAGCGCGCTAACCTACGGCTATGGGGTGTATCGCATGGCCAAGACCACTGCCGAGACCTTGGGTCATGACGTGACCCCTCCCACTACTGCCCAATTACAAACATATCTCACCAGCCGAGTTCCCCGGGCGGTTCAGGCCAACATGCTACCAGTCCTTCCCACCCAGCTGCTGAGTCCAAGCGAAGCTGCGATGATTCCCTTGGGTGGGCGCACTGATCCGGATTTTGTGGAACCCTATTTTTTCTTGGACGATAATCAGGCTCAGGCCGAAGACCGGACACCTTTCGCCGACGGAGAGCAATTTTACTACTTCATTGCCACTCTCGATCTTCTCGGCCGGCCCGCTGCAATCTCAGAAGGCACGCTGGTCACCTTCTGCCACCGGCACCCTCCTCTTCCGCCGCTCGACGTCTCTGTTAGGAATCAGTTCAACTACAATTCCACCACTGGAAACAGTAACACAAAGCTCGTTGTCAAATGGTCCCCACCGGCTTCGATCCCCACTCCTGATCACTACCTTGTCTACCGTTGGGAAAGCGTTGGTCAGATCAACAGCGCCGAAGCGGGCTCGACCGGCGAGACCGCTCACCTCATCTCCACCCCCATCCCTCATCTTGACGGAGTGACAAGCTATCAGTTCATCGATAGCGGTTCTGGGTCGCCGAGCCTTCCCGCCCAAGCTGGTGTCACCTATTGGTATACCGTTAAGGCAGTTCTTGAAACCAGCTGCGGCGAGTTGCCTTCCGGTCACTCAGCCCCTGGCTGGGGCGTTTTGCGCGACCGGGAAGGCCCAGTCAAACCGGGCGGGACGGTTACCACCTCTCAGTTCTGCCCTCTCATCAAAAGAGTGGGAGAAGTCGAGTTCATCACGCTGAGTGAAAGCCAGCTGGGGCTCTTCTCCGGCACAACCCAAAACCCTCGCTACCTAATCTTCAAAGTCACTGCCATCGACCCCGAGATTGTCGCGCTTTCCATCTCCCTGGTTGCAGTCAGCGATGGAGTCACAATCGGCGAACAAAACATCGGACAGAGCAAAATCAGCCCGGGCAACACCAGCTTTAGCTCCTATCGCAGAGTACCCTTGGATGTCATCGCCAACAACTCTCTAGTCGAAGTGGAGATCTGCGCGAAGAACTCGGCTGGCAAGACCACTTGCACCCGCTTTCCTCTAGCCGGACTGAATTATTCGCCAGTCGACTTTCCCACCGCTTCTCAACTCTGCTTCGAAGTGTGCCAAGAAGAAGTCATTACCGAAGAAGACTTCGACATCACGGGAGGAGGGCGCGGAACTCACAATCCCACCAATCCGGATGGAAGTCCCAACCCCATAGAATTCACCTTCGTCGCCACCCCGGAGACGGATGAATACAAGCTCTATGAGCGCGTCGACAACGGACCTTTGACAATGATTGAGCAAGGCACAGTCACGCCTGGAAGCGAGGTGACTGTCGCGGACTACGAGCACCCGGCGCTCGCTTCTGTAGTCTGCTATTTTCTCCAGTTTTTCGATCGCCACGGCAACCCCTCTCCCATGTCACTCGTACGCTGCCTCCGAATGTCCAGCCGGGTTGAGATGCCCGTCCCTCTTCTCGCCCAAGTCGATCACGCGGGAGACCCAAGCAATCCCCAGGGACTTCTTCGGTGGAGCTGTGAACCCAACGGAGTGGAACGCTTTCTCATCGGAATCGGAGACGGATTATCCAGTATCGAAATGGAGTATTCTCCCGACCTAACAGCTCATGAGCAGATCGTTCGCTACTTCAATGATTTCTTGGGAAGTGGCGGCATCATCCCGATCTATGAACAAACCGGAGATCTGATCAACGGAGTCCAACACCACGAATTTGAGACAGGCCGAGTCGGAGGAAACTTCGGCAATCCTGCCTTGCCCGGCCAATATGAAATCCTTCTGAACCTTCAACCGGGTCGTGAATACCACTTCTATGTCAAAAGCCTGTCCCCTGCTGGCGATGTCAGCGCAGCCAGCAACATTGTCGCCTTCACTTGGACGGAATCAGGCCCTCCCACGGGTCCGCAAGTGCCTTGGCCTGCCCGTTCTCTGCCTCCTGTCGACGAGGATTTTATTGATGGGGTAAAAGCTCAGATGATTCAGATCGACAGCGGCTTCGTTGGTCCTTCCGCCATGATCAAAATCGGCACCGTTGACTATGTGGAATACAGTGACCTTGAACCCGGAAGAGTAGTCGCCGACAATGGCCCATATTTCACCCCCACCAAAATTCCTGATTCTCCGAGTTACTCCTACAATGTCTACACCACCCCGGAAGGCGAATCGCTTCTGCCCTTTGCCCTCTACCGTTACCAAGTCCCCAACATCTACTTCCCCACCGTCTCGGGCGATGTTGCTCAGGTCTCTCCCCTCGTGGAAAAACTTCGTCTCCACGAAGCGTCCGAGAACAATGTCGATTATGTCCAAATTCAAGATCCCCTCATCACCATTGCGAGAGACCCAGACAACGCAAAGGAAGTCGGCATCTACCTGATCGATTCCCAAGGCGTAGTCGAAGGTTCGAATTATATCTACCTGCTTGTTCGCTTCAAAGAGGATGGCGAAGTGGATCGAACTATCCCGACCAACAGCCTGTTTGTCCCTTTTTACCAAGACTAACTCATCGAAAGACCAAAGAAATGCCACCCGTCCTGTTCCTACTCTCGACCTGCCTTTCGCTCCAAGCGGTCACCCCTTGGCAGGTCATCGTAACGCCCGACGAAATCACCGGGTATGGTGACTTTGATGCTGATGGCCGCCTCGACGCGGTCATTGCAGAGCGGGCCACCGGGCTTTATCGAGTAGCCTTCCAACAAGCGGACGGCACCGTGCAGTGGAGTGAATCCCGTCCATCCGGAATGACGTCCATAGACGCCTTGACCTGCGGCCCTATTCGCGTGGCAGGAAAGGATGCGGTCGTTTTGTCCGGCCGCTTGGCCAACCAACTGGTCATCCTCGAACCTACGCGATCGGCAGCGACCACCAATACCGAGCAAATCTTTCCCTCCGGGATCGGACCTCATGCAATTGCGGCGATCGATCTGCCCGTAGCTGGCAATGACCCGAACCTACTCGACCTTGTGGTCTACACCGGCGAGAACAATTCTCCCGACCCAAATCAAAGGCACATCTTTCAGTCCTTGGCTGGCTCTACCGATGAAGCTCTAACAGCCGTTCCTCTTTTCCCAACCGAACGAGCCACTCGAGTTCGCCATTCGGAGACGGGGTCCGATTATCTCGCCGCCATCCTGCGCGGAACTACGGATCGCTTGCGGATTTTTCGAACAACCACCACTGCCCTTCCCAATAAACAGACTTTGACCGGATTGCGATCCGGGTCCGAATTTCTCGTCGGTCCCTTCAGCGGCTCATCCCGCATTCACGCCCTCATCTACTTGCCTGGAGATCCGGATTTGCAAGTCAGCTTGAGCAACGGATCGGCTCTCCTTTCGCCGTCGTCATATACTTTGGATGCCGCGATAGAGACGATCTCACCCGTCGGCTCAGGCTCCTTCTTCGTTGCTTTCGAAGGAGCCACCCAGGGCCGTCTCTACACTCTTGATGCCTCAGGGACACCTCTCCCTGGGCAGGCATTCTCCGCGCCCGAAGGCAATCGCTTGGCTGGCGCGATTGGCTTTGACGACCTCCGTATGTCTTTGCTCAGCGGACCACTTGCGGGAGGCCCTACAACGACTTCTACCGACTTCACCTATGACGGAACCAAGTGGCAACAGACGGGGGAGACTCCTCTTCCGGCCTCCGGCAGCCAAGTCGCCCTCACCAATGTCCTGCTTTACGATGGCGAACCCTTGATCGACGCGGGAGCCAGACTGCTGGAGACCATCCAAGTCCCCGATTGGACCAGTGGCATTTCCATCACTTCCGGTGGCAACGTGGAAGTCACGCCTGAACTCTACAGCACCCAAGACACAGGCCTGATCGCGGGAAGCAGCATCATCCTCAATCCCAAGAGCGCTCCAACCCATGCGCTGGGCAACCAGCAGGAGGATGCCGTCTCCCTCATCAGCCAACAAACCTTCGTCGGCATTCTTCCTCCCCAAGTCTCGGTCTCACCTCTTCCTGGAAAGTTTACCTCCGCCGTCACGCCCATTCTGAGCACGCCGGACCCGGGCACGACGATTTCCTATCGCTTCTCGGGTGAGGCCGATTGGCGCACGGCCATCTCGGGTTCTTCTCTCACTCCCTCCGGCGACACGCTTTCACCATTCGTCTTGGAATACTTCGCCGCAAGTAGCACGGGCACGCGCTCGCCAATCTATCAAGCGGTCTACTCCTACTTCGGTGCTCCCGGCCAGATCGACTCCGACGGAGACGGGGTGCCTGACTTCGTTGAGCTCTCCCTGGGACTCGACCCCTCAGCGGGGAAAGATCAGGACCTCGATGCCGTGGATGACCTCTACGAAGTCCTTCTTGATACGGACCCGAACGACGCCTCCAGCTCTCCGCCCCTTCCGCTCACCCTGAACCTCCAGAACTCTTTCGATCTCGCAATCCTACCAGTCTCCCCGACCAGTCTCACCACTTTTGCACGCCCCTATCCCGAAGGCGGGGCCGAAGCCCCGACCGATGTTTACCTCCATTCGCTTGATGGGACATTGCTCGCCCATGAGGTCACCCGCGACGTATCGGGCTTTCTATATCCCACCGCTTATTTTGAGAAAGCCCCCGCCACCGACCGGGACCTTTTCCTGATCGTATCAACCAGCGCTACCTTTCCCATCCAGTCTACAGCCAACCCCAAATTTGGACGAGAACTGGTCGGCCTCATTCCCGTCCCCCACCAGAGTGTCGGTGAATTCGAGTTTACCTATGATGGGGTGAGCTCCACTGCTGATGCTGCAACCGAATGGATCGCTGCCGCCCAGCAGCACTACCTCTCCCTCACGCGACCGGTCATCAGTGAAGTCCTGAGCCCTGGCGATAGCCTCTCTCTTCTGCTATTCGAGCGACTTTGCAATGAGTATCTGCACGCTCGCAATCCAGCTCTACCCAGCTCAAGCTTTCTCAGTTTGACCGGGTTTCGAGATCCGGTGGCACCTCGTCCCTTGGAAGCCGCGGTCGGGGGACAGCCCTTCTCGGCCAGTGAAGAACAACTCCGGGAACTCCAAGACTGGCTCACATCCGATGATCCCGGCCATCTCCTCCATGACACCTATGCCAGCCTGCTGAAAATCATTCAACTGACCCCGACCACAGAAATGATGGCGATGAAAGAGCTGTCCGATCAAATCGCCTACTATTCCGATTTTCTCAATGTCAACGTGAGCCCCGGACTCTATCCCAATCCCTTCGATACCTTGCGATCGGTGGTGACCCAACTGGCCGCCAAAGGGAATCAAGTCGACGGGACCATCTCTCTGCCCGGAGAAACCAACAACGTGGGGTATGCTCGAAGTGTCAGTCTCACTCCCACCGAGATTGCGGCCGCCGACTCCCTTTTGGTCGGACTACTGGATTCCATCTCCGACCGTGACCCCATCTCTCTCACATTGGAAGTCGGCGGAGATTCTTTTCGCGAAGGTCAGGTTCCCATTCTCTATGATGGCAACGGATTGCCCTACGAACTCTACCGTAGTGATGGCACTCCCTATCTGTTCCAAGAGCCTTTGCCTGTCGGTGCACAACTTGAAGTGGTGGCCTTTGCAGATCGAACACACCTCCCCTCCTACCTCGGAACGTCCTTGGACGTCATTTCCGCCCAACTCAGCCTCGTTCCTCAACCAGACTTCATCGACCGTGATCAAAATGCCTTGGATGATGAGTGGGAGCTCTTTTTCTTCGGACAATCAACCGACCCCTTCGCCGATGCGGATGGAGACGGCTACTCGAATTTGCAGGAACTCTTGGAAGAGACCAACCCCACCTCGCCTGCCAGCGTGCCTTCCACCACAGCCCTGCCGCCGGGCCCTCCCCCAATTGACATCTATCAGCTCCCCGATGGCAGCCTGGCTCTCGAGACCGACTTTCCCTCCCTCTACAGCGAACACATCACCTTCGCGCTATTGACTCAAACCGACCTGGCGCTCACCTTCCAGCCGGTCCCCGGCTCGCTCGCCGATGATGCCGGCAATGACCTTTACCGATTGGAAATTAGTCCGCCCTCGGACGAAAAAAGATTCTTCAAATTGCGCCTGCAACTGAAGCCTTGAGAACTCATCTCTTCCAAAGTGTGCCGTCACTGCTAGAGCGCCCATGCCACTCCCCACGCGACCACGAACGGTATGGTCAAAAGGGAGAGAATGCTCGTTGCGATGACGACCTGAACTGCAACTTGAGGTTGCCCGCCATAGATTCGGGTAAGAATAATCGGAGTCACCGCCGCCGGCATCGCCGCCTGCACCACGAGGACCTGTTTCAATTCAGGAATAACCGGCAACCATTTTGCCAAACAAAGAATGAAGAAAGCCATTACCACGTTGCGCACCAACACTCCTCCGGTTGCAACTTTCCAATCAATTTTCTCTTTCCCCAGAAGGTCATCCACCGTGGCACCGATAAGCAGAAGAGCCATTGGAAAAGCGCAGGCTCCCAGCCAGCTCATCCCCTGCCGAATCGTCATCCCGATGAGAGGACCGTGCTCAGGATCCAAAAGGCGCCATGCCCCAGAGTATGACCCCACCAAACCCAAGACCACCGCCACGATGGGTCCATTGAGCAAAGCCTTGGGAGATTGAATGAGGCGACCCGTTAGAATCATCACCCCCACAATCCAGATCGCGATCTCGACTCCCAGACTGTGCACGAAGAGAATCCCCAGCACCTTGTCATCCGACTTGCTGGTCACGAAAAGAGCCAGCAGAACCGGAATGGCCACATAGCCGAAGTTCTGAACTCCTCCCGCAACGGTGAAGCTACGGCTCCCCGTTCCTTTCTTCATTCCCAAGAGACGGCTGGCCAACCACGACACCGCATAGCCCAGCATCACGATTCCAAATCCGGCTCCGATACCAGAAGCAACCACCGAAGGGATCAGCACCAGGTCGTTGCCGAGAACCTTGTCAAGAATAAGGCAAGGATAGAGAAAGTGGATCACCAGGCGCAGCAGAGCGCCATCGACTTCGGGGGTCAGGACCTTGGTCCGGCGTAATGCCACCCCAGCCCCGACCAAAAGATAAACGGGAATAACGGCCTCCAATACCGTGGCAAAAGAAATCACGGCACAAGGGACACTCTTTTAGTCAAAAGAACAAGACCACTTCACTGCTTTGTCTAAGTCAGTTTGAGAACTCCCGTCGAGTCGCCAAACCTCTCACTCGGCACCCCCATCTCATGAAGCATCCTGAGGTATAAATTGGTAATGGGAGTATCGCTTTGCAGCTTGATATCCTTGCCCGGAGTCAACGAGCCTCCGCCTCCGCCCGCCATGATGATGGGGAGGTCATTGTGAGCATGGCGATTGCCGTCCGCAATTCCACTACCGTAGAGGATCATGGAATTATCGAGAATCGACTTTCCATCGAGGTCTTTCTTCTGGGAAGCCTTTTCCAAGAAGTAGGCCAACTGCTGGGTATAGAAGAGATCGATCTTGGCAATCTTCTCCAACTTGCTCTTCTGGCGATCATGATGAGACAGACTGTGATGCCCCTCGGGCACGCCAATCTCATTGAAGTTGCGATTGCTCCCCTCGTGAGCGAGACCGAAGGTCGCAATGCGCGTCGAATCCGTCTCGAATGCCAAAAGCATCATATCAAACATCAATCGCAAGTGCTCCTCATAGTTGGGAGGAATCCCCGCTGGAACGTTCAAGTGGTCGGTGTCTGGCAAGGTCCACTTCTCGGCCTGCTCAATCCGTCTCTCGATTTCCCTCACGCTTGTTAGATACTCGTCCAACTTCATCTGATCTCCCCGGCCCAACTCCTTCTGGAGCGCCTTTGCATCATCATTTACGAAATCCAGAATGGAACGCTCGCTTGCCAGTCGCCGGGCGCGCCCTTCGACCCGCTCCTTGCCCGTTCCTTTTCCAAACAATCGTTCAAAAAGGAATCGGGGATTGGACTCCGGCGTCATTGGAAGAGTCTCTGAGCGCCAGGAAAGATTGTACTGATAGGCGCAAGAGTATCCGGAATCACAGGCTCCGGATTTACGCACCCCATCGGTCGCCAACTCCAGCGAACGGAATCGGGTCACGCCGCCCAATCGCTCGGCCGCATATTGGTCCACCGACTGCCCGAGCGAAATGTCCGCTCCTGCCGTCTTCTTGGGTCTGACCCCTGTTAGAAACGCCGCGTTACTGCGTGCATGATCACCTCCACCGTCGCCTCCAGAGGTCGCCTTCTCCACTTCCAAGCCTTCGATGACTGAAAAATGTTCGCGCATTTTTTCCAAAGGAGCGAGCGTCTCACGCGATTTCCATTTCTCCACATTGACCCCGTTGGGAACGTAAAGATAGGCCATCCGCAGTGGTGCTCCGGATGCCGTGCTTGCCAGCCCGGGGGCCGCAACAGTTGATGCCATAAGGCTTCGGGTAGATTCAAAGGCGGGCAAACCAACCGATGCACCCAATCCGAGCAAGAAGCGGCGACGTGAAGTAGATTCCTTCATGACCTTAGTTTACGCCGAGTTGAGCAGGGTTCTACCGAAAAATTTAGGGTAATTCACAAGACATACAGACGCACATTCCCATTTTGTGGCGCAAGATTTGCGTTAAAAGAAAAGCCACATGAAATCGCTAATACCACTCTCTCTGACCGCTAGTGCTTCTCTTCTCATCGTTAGCTGCATGGCTCCGCCCGTTCAAAGTGGAAATGCCGGAGGAACTTATCAGGATCCGAACAACCCCTACGCTGTCCCGGGAGTCAGCACCGAAGGCACGATGGCACCCGCCAGCCAAGCCCCTTATCAAGCTCCCACCGCCAGCGCTCCCTATCAGCCAATCCCGAGCGTCTCTCCCAATCCGCCCGCCAGCATCCCGACGTATACACCCCCCACTACCAACACACCCGTCCCGGCATCCGGTGGTGGAGGCAGCCACACTGTCGTAGGTGGTGACACGCTCTGGGGACTCAGTCGCAAATACGGAGTGAGCGTCGACAGCATCCGCCAGGCCAATGGGCTCACCAGCGACACCATCGTGACAGGCCAGACTCTCTCCATCCCCCAATAGGACCAACGACCTACTAGAAATCCCGTAGATGATTCAGAACTTCCTTTTCTATCTTCTCACGGGACAGCTGGCGCCTATTGGTAAAGACATATTAACCTTGTAATCCCCCTTACTTCTAAGGTTAACTTACTAACCCTCTCTTTAACATGAGTAGATCCACAGCCCCTTCCGAACTCGAGTTACAGGCTCTATCTGTGCTCTGGAGTAACGGACCATCCACAGTGAACACTGTGATTGAACTTTTCCCCGATGGCAAAGAGAGAGCTTACACCACCATCCTGTCAGTGCTGCAGAGCCTCGAAAAAAAGAATCTGGTGACATCAACTCGTGATGGACGGGCCAACACCTACTCGGCGGCCAAAGAGCAATCAGTAGTGATGCGGCCTATCGTTCAGGAACTCGTTCAGAATGCTTTTGCAGGCAGCATCGGTGATGCCGCCCGCTCAATCCTCTCCGCCGGCTCTCTCACTCCGGAGGAAAAAGAAGCCCTCGGGCGCGAACTCACAGCACATAAAGCTATGGCGAAAAAGAAAACAGCAAAGAAAACGGCTGCCAAAAAAGCAGTTAAAAAGGTAGCCAAGAAGGCGACCAAGAAAGTAGCGAAAAAGGCCGCCTCCAAAAAGGTAGCCAAGAAAGCAACTAAGAAGGTCGCGAAGAAGGCAACCAAGAAGGTGGCTAAGAAAGCGTCTAAAAAGGCAGCCAAAAAGAAGGTTGCCAAGAAGGCGGTGAAGAAAGTTGCCAAGAAGGCAGCTAAGAAAGTTACCAAGAAGAAGGTTGCCAAAAAGGCTGCAAAGAAAGTCACCAAGAAAAAGGTGGCTAAAAAGGCAGTTAAAAAAGTAGCGAAGAAGGCCGCCAAGAAAAAAGCGGCTAAGAAGAAATAGTCAACTCGTGTCCCGCGCGAGGCCTGCAAGCAAAGCGTGTGTTTGACCGAGGAGTCTGAACTTCTTTATTTAATTCAAAAGAGGGCACCCAAGGGTGCCCTCTTCTGCTTTCCAACATTCAGTCCAGCGAGCGACCTCCTCCCGCTTCACCTCAATTTTCCCCAGTGCGGCAAAATTCTGTTAGAATGCCCCATTCATCCTTTCATCGCCAAGCTCTCCCCTTTCAAAATCCGCCGGCTGCTCCGACTGAAAAAAGTTCTCCCGCCCCCCTTCTTTGGCACCAGGCGCAGGGGTGTTTTCGAGCTTCTGAAATTTTTTTCCTAAATCATCAAAAAACATCTTGCCATCGGCCGATTTTCGGACAATCTTCCCGCCCCCACGAAAGTGACCCGTTCGTCTAATGGTTAGGACTCCAGATTTTCATTCTGGCAATAGGGGTTCGATCCCCCTACGGGTTGCCACTCTTTCTTTCTGAAAGAGTCGGCAACAAGAGGATCGCAACCGCAGCAAATGCTGCGGTTTTTTTGTGCCCATTGGCCTCAACATCTTTGGAAACCCATTCTGAGAAAAGCAGTTGCGGGCTAGCAAAGGGACTGCACCTTCCTCTCGAACTGGCTAGCTTAGTTCTGGCCTCTAACTCTTTCGCTTCTAATATCCCACTAGACATGACCCCCCTCACTTATTTGGCCGCTGTGCTTGCGCTTGGCATTCTAGCCCAGTGGCTAGCTTGGCGCTTCCGCCTCCCTTCCATCCTATTGCTGCTCGCCTTTGGCTTCGGCCTCTCTGCCGCCACTGGCACTCGCATCGATGACTTCATGCCGGAACAGACACTTCTGGCGATTACCGGTCTCTTTGTTTCTATCATCCTGTTTGAAGGCGGACTCACTCTGAAGTTTTCCGAGCTCAAGCAAGCGGGCACCCCAGTGGTTCGGCTTTGCACGTGGGGGGTGCTCATTGCCGGCTTCCTATCCAGCGTTGCAGCCAACCTCGTCTTCGGCTGGGACTGGCGGGTGGCTGCCTTGTTAGGCTCCATTCTAGTAGTTACCGGCCCCACGGTGGTCGGTCCTCTACTGCGCCTGATCAAGCCGACTCGCAAGGTCGCATCCATCGTCAAGTGGGAAGGTATTGTCGTTGACCCCATCGGAGCGGTAGCTGCCGTCCTTGTCTTTCAAGTCGCTATTTCCGCCGGGGTGCAGGATGCCATCGGCGACCTCCTCAAGGCTCTCTTCCTCACCCTCATCGTAGGATTTGGCCTGGCTTTTGTTTTGGGCAAAGTGATCGAACAATTGCTCAAGCATCACCTCATTCCCGACTATCTCGAGTCGGTATTTCTTCTCGCGGTGGTAGGTTCTTCTTTCGCTCTTTCAAACGCAATTCAGGCCGAGTCCGGACTCCTCACCGTGACCCTGTTAGGAATCGCCCTAGCCAACCAGAAGAGCGTCTCCGTGAAGCAAGTCCTGGAGTTCAAGGAGCATCTCAGGGTCTTGATCATCTCCCTGCTCTTCATTCTTCTTTCCGGGCGCATCGAGCTGGCCTCTCTCCAGTCGGTTTTAATCCCGGGTCTCGTGTTCCTCGCTATTCTCATTCTGATCGTTCGCCCCGCGTCCGTTCTTCTTTCGAATCTCGGCTCCAAGCAGACCACCTTTCGGGAGAACCTCTTCCTGGCCGCTCTCGCCCCCCGTGGAATTGTCGCCGCTGCGGTGGCTTCAATCTTCGCGCTGGAGTTTTCCCATGCTGCGGAAGATGGAAAAATGGTTGCGGACATTGCGGAGCAGGCCGACAAACTGGTGCCTGTCACTTTCATCGTGATCATTGGCACCGTTCTGATTTACGGGCTTCTGGCTGTCCCCTTGGCCCGCACGCTGGGAGTAGCCGCCAAGTCAACCCGGGGAGTGCTCTTTGCGGGAGCCGACCGGTGGACCCGCATGCTAGCCAAAGCCCTTCAGGATGATGGCCACCCCGTGCTTTTGCTCGATACCAAATACGAGAACGTGGCCTCCGCCAAGATGGCTGGGCTAAACGCGATTCGAGCAAATATCCTTTCCGAATACGTTGAAGAGAATCTGGAACTCACCGGCATTGGCCAACTGATCGCAGCGACTCCCAACGACGAAATCAACACCATGGCCGCGCAGGAATTCGGACACCTGTTCGGCAAGGCAAACTGCTGGCAGCTCACCCCAAGCGACAGTGACGGCCACCACTCCAAGGCGGTCGACCACCGGCAGCGGGCCCGACTGTGCTTTCTCAATGGACCCAAGTTCCGAGACTTGGAAGCTACAGCTCTGCGCGGCGCCACGCTGAAGAACACCCAGCTGACGGAAGTCTTTACCTTGGAGGATTTCATCTCCAAGCACGGACCTGAGACCCGGGTCCTCTTTCTGAATGATCCGGAAAAAGGACTAATGCCCTTCGAGACTGAAACCAAATCCATCGCCGACGGAACAAAGATCTACGCACTGGTCCCGGAAGAGCAGCCAAGTCTGAAAGAGGACGAGACCGCGCAACCGATGGGCCTGTAGCGAAAGCGAACCAGTCGATAGACCCAAGAGATGCTTCGATTACTCCCAAGCATCCTCTTGGCCGGATTCCTAGCCTTCATGGGGACCGTCGTGGTAATGAGCAATCAGGGTAAGGAAATCGCCCTCTTTCGACTCTTCGCCTGCACTCCCCACTTCGATAAAATTGGCCATTTTCTTCTGATGGGGATCGCAAGCTTTCTTGCCGTCTTCGCCCTCTCTCCCCGATTGAGAACCCCGGTGCGAAAAGGCGCCCTTTTCGTTACAATGGGCGTTGGCCTGCTAGTCTCCATGGAAGAGCTTTCCCAAGTCTTTTTCGCAAGCCGAACGTTCTCACCCGCAGACCTTCTCTGCAGCCTTCTCGGGGTAGCATTCTTTGGAGCCCTCGCCGCCCGCTGGGTTCTTGCCCTAGACAAGAACCCACGATAAATCCGGGTCGGCAATGGCCGGGTCGGTATTGGGACAGCCTGCAGCTCGCTCCTAGCCCTGCTCTTCGTCAGGGAGAAACTCTCTAGGCTCGAATCTCATCAATTCTTTTGTGAAAGTGAGAGGCACATCACCAGTCGGACCGTTCCGGTTTTTGGCCAAAATCAGCTGGGCGAGACCGGCATTGGCCTCACGTTCTTCTTCCGCGTCCTCTTTGGTCGGATCGTTGTAATACTCCTTTCGAAACAGCAGCCCAATCATATCGGCGTCCTGCTCGATGGAACCCGACTCACGCAAGTCGGACATCCGGGGAGTTCCACCCCGTTGCTCGGGTCCACGGTTAAGCTGGGCCAGAACAATGACCGGTATTCCCAGTTCCTTGGCAATGGCTTTAAGCCCGGAAGAAATCTCGGCAATTTCCCGTTCACGAGAGTCACCCGCTTGCTTGGAGTTGGACCGCATCAGCTGAAGGTAGTCCACCGCGATCAACTGGATGTCTTTCTCCCGCTTGAGGCGACGCGCCTTGGCCCGCAGATCGCCGATCGGAAGAGAAGGGGTATCGTCGATGAAGAGTGGAGCCTCGGCGAGTTCCTGCGAAGCCTTCTGAATCCGCTTCAATTCCTCTTTGGTAATCTTGAAGCCCGGCTTCATCTGTGACAACGCGAAGCGGGCACGGGAGAACAAGAGACGCTGCACAATCTGTTGCGAAGACATCTCGCAGGAGAATACGAGGGAAGGCTTGCTCTGATCGATGGCGATATGCTCCACGATATTCATCATGAAGGAGGTCTTTCCCATCGAAGGACGAGCCGCGATAATCATCATCTCACCAGGTTTGAGACCATTGGCCATCTCATCCAGCATTGGGTAGCCCATGGGTATTCCTTCCAACCCTTTTTTCCCCGATGCCAAATCCTCGAAAACATCGAGGACATTTCCAATGAGCTCCTTCATCGTCAGCTCCCCTTTCACCTCGAGGTCTTCTTTAATACCGAAAATGTTGGTTTCGACCGTATCGAGAAAGCCCGCCACCTCGGGAGGGTTTCCATAGGCCTCCTCAATCGCCTCATTCGCGTTTTCAATAATGGCGCGCAAAACGTATTTGTCCCGGATCACTCCGAGATAGTATTCGAAGTGAGCGGCTGAGCTGGCCGCATTCGAGAGGTCCACGAGAGCGGAAGGTCCTCCTACGGAATCCAATTGACCCCGGTCCATCAAGGTCTGGTGAAGGATGACAACATCAATGGGTTGCCCGGCATCGAAGCGCTCGAGCAAAAGTTCATACAACAACTGATGGGACGGGAGGTAGAGATATTGGGGGCGCAATCCCAGCTCGACGGCCTGCCCGATTCGGTCAATGGGATCCTGAATCATGGAGGACAAAACCGCACGCTCCGCCTCCAGAGCATTGGGAATTGCCCGGGCATCTTTTAGCCCATCTTCCGGAACCACCTGGAGCCTGGGCATCGCCCCTTTTTTGCCCTTTTTATCTGACTTGTTCTTATCCATCGCGCGGCGGCGAGGATAGGACGGCGGAGGTTTTAGGGAAACAAGCTTTTTGTCGGTTAGAAAAATACACCCCCCAAAAGAGTAGTAAAAATCGTCAAAATGTTCCTAACGCTTTCATTTTACTTCACTATTATTCAGAATCGAAATGACACTTATCGAAACTTTCGCCTCATCCCAGCGGTAAACCCACACCACGACTCAGCCTTGATGAATTTCTCGCAACCTCATCCCCAACTCGCAGCCCTTTGCCTCCTCTTCGGAACCTCCGTGTCGCACGCGGAGCTCCTGGCCACTTACACTCAGGGAGAATCGACAGACTCGCATCTCGTTCGCCTTCCCGCTCTCCATGTGCCCGCCGACACTCCGGCGACCCCTCTTCTCGAGGCCGCGCCCTTCACGGTAACTTGGACGGGTAAATTAGTGGTGGAGAAAAGACAGCGCCTCTACTTTTCCTTTGCGGGAAATGGAAGCGCCAGCCTTTCAGTGGCAGGTGAGGAAGTTCTTAGCGAAGAGGGCGAATTGGGTGGTGAGAAATCCGAACGCCTGCGGCTGAACTCGGGCGAACACGAGATCTCACTCACTTATACCGCCCCCGAAGAAGGCGAATCCCGCTTCCAGCTCCTTTGGGAGGAGAGAGCATTCCCAACCGAACCCATCCCGCCCAACGCCTTTGCCAAAATTGATCCCTCGCTTGCAAAGGATGCCTTGGCCTACCAAGGCCGCGAAATCTTTGGACGTCAGCTCTGCATCAAGTGCCACGTTTCCACGCAAGGCTTCGGGCCCAATGGCATGCCCGAACTGGCCCACGTTCCGCCCATTCTCGGCCTCACCGGAGACCGACTGAAACAAGACTGGCTGGCTCGTTGGATTGCAGACCCCTCATTCTATCGTCCCGATACCAACATGCCTCGCTTGGTGGAGGACAACGACGAAGGGCGCCAGCAGGCCGCTGACTTGGCCGCCTACCTGATGAGTATGAAATCGGGAGCTGAACCTGTGCAAGTGGAGGGCGACAGCCAGGATGGCGGAGCAGTTTTTCATAAACTGGCATGCGTGACCTGTCATGGCCTCCCTACCGAAGGGGCTCCCTCAGACAATCGAGTTCCCCTCATCCATCTTGCGGAGAAGTTTCAACCATCCGCCCTGCGCGACTTTCTTCTCAATCCATCGCAACTTTCTCCCCACACCCGGATGCCAAACTTCCGGCTCAGCGAGGAAGAAGCGACCAACCTGACCAGCTACCTTCAGGAAGCATCGGCCAAGGCGGAGAAACCAGAGCTCGTCTTTCCCGAAGGTGACGCCTCCAAGGGTGCCGGGCACTCGCTGTCCATGCAATGCGGAGCCTGCCACGCCGGCCTCCCCTACGACCCCTCCAAGCTTCCTTCGTTCGAGACCATTGTTCAAAAGCCGTGGGACCAGGCAGCCTGTTACGACTCCCCTGGCAGTCACCTCAATCTACCTCCGCAGGCCGGTGCTGCTCTGGAAGCCTTGCGCAGCGAACATCTCGAATCACTGAAAAACGATACCGCCGCATCATTGGCCGAGCGCCAATTGCGGACACTGCGGTGCGATGCCTGCCACACTCGTGACGAGGTTCCCGCCCTATTAGGCTCCCTGCACTCGCAAACCTCCGCGCTGGCAGCCCATCTCCATGTGGAAGAGAAGCTTGATCAAAGCCTACCGCGCCTCACCCACACCGGGGCCATGCTCCACACAGATTATCTGACGAACATACTCAAGGGTGAAGCGGAGCCGCGGCCACGTCCATGGCTGGATGCCCGCATGCCCGGATTCGCCAATCATTCACCAGAATCTTTTGCCATTGGTTTGGCCCAACAACACGGTTTGGCCCCTTCGAAACAGAATAAGGAAGAGCCAAACCAAGAATTGGCCACCCTTGGTGAAGAAATTATTGGCTCGGACACTGGATTCGGCTGCACCACCTGCCATGGAGTAGGCGACCAGGACCCGACTGCGGCCTTCGAGGTAATGGGTATCAACTTCGATCAGACCAAACACCGCCTCCGCGAGAGCTTCTTTTTCCAATGGATGCACGACCCAACCCGCATCACTCCCGATACTAAAATGCCTCGCTACGCAGATGAAAGTGGCAAGACCCCCTTGCCCGTGCTCAACAATGACAGTGAGAAGCAGTTCGAAGCGATTTGGGAATTTTTGAAGAGCCAATAGCTCCCAAAGGGTCATTCCTAAAAAAATGAGAGCTAAAGTCATTTTTTTATAAAGTTTTTGATTAGATTGTGTTAAATACCTCCTGCACCTGATTATTAATCCCATACAAATGACCCTCCCCTTCCCATCCCCCAAAACCGGACAACGTGGCATGACCTTGATTGAGCTCACCGTTGTGATGCTCGTCATGCTCGGACTGATTGCTGTCGTTTTCATTGGGGCCGGAGCGTGGAAACGAGGCAGCGACCGGACCATGGCAATTCTTCTCATTCGGAGTGCTCAACAGGGTCTCCGCTCCCATATCCAGATCGAAGGCTACCGCGAGGCAGCGTATCCCGACCTTCCCGACCAGCTTTTCGGCGCGGAGAAATATATTGCAAACGGAACCGACCGCTCGACAGGTTTGCCCAAGGGAGTAGGCGAACTTCCCGACCATCCGTCTGCCAGCCATAGCTTTGACTTTGTCGCCGGTGACGGAGACATCGTCCCCCCTATCGGCACCCTTTACATCTGCACGGGAGGTGGCGGGAGTGTGACGGACCTCAGTTACAATCCGGATCCATCGTCCTACACTCAATGGTAGTCTTTCCGCAGTGAAGGATTGCACCTTGCTGCCAGTGTGACGAAGCTCGCCGCCCATGCGCATCGATATCATCACACTCTTTCCCGAGATCGCACTCGCCCCGCTCTCGGAAAGCATCATCAAGCGCGCCCGGGAGGCTGGAATCGCCGAAGTCAAAGCCCATCAACTACGCGACTGGGCTACTGGCAAACATCGCAAGACAGATGAGTATCTTTGCGGCGGCGGTCAGGGAATGCTGCTCAAACCCGAACCTCTCTTTGCCGCCATCGAAGAGCTGCGAACAGAAAGCTCGAAAGTCATCCTTCTCACTCCCCAGGGCCAAGTTCTCAAACAAGCCACGGTGCGCGAACTCTCAAGCGAAGACCATCTCATCCTCATCTGCGGGCACTATGAGGGAGTGGACCACCGGGTGATTACGGAGCTGGTCGATCTGGAACTTTCGATTGGCGACTACGTGCTCACCAACGGCGCCCTCGCGGCTGCCGTTCTCTGCGACAGCATCATTCGACTTCTCCCCGGCGCTCTGGGCGACGCCCGCTCACCTGAGGACGAATCCTTTTCGGACCCGAACATGCTGGAAGCTCCCGCCTACACCAAACCCATCGAATTCCGTGGCCTTAAGGTCCCGGAAGTCCTGCTTTCCGGCCATCACGCGAAAATCGATGAATGGAAAAAGGCACAAGCTCTCCAGCGCACGCGCGAGAACCGCCCGGACCTGTTAGACTAATCTTGGGCTAACCCAACTGGTCCACCGCATTGCCTCGCAGGAACTCTTGCGCTGACATCCGCTTGGCTCCCTCGGGCTGAACTTCACCTAAAACCAAGGAGCCTGCGCCGCAGGCTACGCGAACCTCGTGGCTTTCCGAATCGACCTGAACGGCCCCCGGCTGCCCGGACTCCTTGCTGAGTTGAACTTGAGGAAAAACCTTCAGCCGCTTCTCCTTTCTTTTCCCATCGACAAAAGTTGTGAAGGTGCCGGGCCAGGTGTGAAAGGCTCGAATCTGGCGCTCAATTTCTGCGGCCGGGCGCGACCAGTCAAGACGACCATCCTCACGCTCAAGCTTCGGAGCATAACAAGTGAGCTTCTCATCTTGGGGAGTCCGACGATCAGAACCAGACGCAATCTCCTCCAAAGCGGACAGCAAAGATTCCGGCCCAGCTTCCGCCAAGCGGTCGTGCAAACTTTCTCCGGTCTCGTCTTTTGCAATCGCCATCGGACGGGCTTCAATGATATCGCCGGCATCGAGCGCCTTCACGACATGCATCACAGTCCATCCCGTCTCAGCATCATCATTGAGAATGGCTGACTGGATACAACTTGCCCCACGATATTTTGGCAGCAGTGAAGCATGCAAATTGATGATCGCCTTGCTCGGCATCTCGATGAGCTTTTGGGGCAGGATCTGACCATAAGCCATCACCACCATCACCTCCGCTGATAAAGCAGCCAACTCTGCCAAAGCCTCGGGACTTTTGATTCGCTCGGGCTGCAGAACAGGAATTCCAGCCTCTTGGGCGATCACCTTGATTGCAGGAGGCTGTGGCTCCGAACGACGACCGACCGGTTTATCCGGCTGGGTCACCAAGGCCGCAACCCGATGCTCGGACTCCAGAAGCGCGCGAAAAGTTGGGATGGCAATCTCCCCTGTGCCAAGAAATACGATGTTCATAGTAGCGGACTAGGCCTTCTTGCCTGCCATATCCTTGTAAATTTGCAACTGCATCAATCGCTCGATGACATCGTAGAGCACCTTCACCGGCGTGCCAGTCGCGTCAATATCAGCCACCATCTTGGGACCGTAAAACTCTAGAATCGGCTTTGTCTCTTCCTCGTAAGTGCGGATTCGTTGCTCAATGACGGCATCATTTGCGTCGTCATAGCGGTTTTCTTTCAAAGCCCGCTTCCGCATCCGGCGAGCCAGCTCGGAGCGCTCGGGACAAGAGAGATGAATCACCTGATGGATGATGAGACTTTCCTCCATAATCTCAGCTTGCCTAACATTGCGGGGAATGCCGTCCAAAATCAGTAAATCAATGTCGGGCTTGTAAACGTGGGTATCAGCCCAGTTGCGCATCTGGGTGCGCCACAATTCCACGGTCAACTCATCTGGCACAAGTTCGCCACTTGAGGAATAGCGCACGAACTCCTGCCCAATACGGGTCCGGGTATCCAAGGAACGGAAGACATCTCCACAAGCACAGTGAAAGAACCGCGGGATCGCCCCCAAAGTTTTTCCCAGCGTTCCCTTCCCTGCTCCTGGTGCTCCCAGAAGCAGAATGGCAGACATCTTCGGCTTTTCGCTCATAGAGAGGAGCCTTTACACAACCGTTCCACAATTGGCAACTGTGATGCCTGTCGATCCTTTTCGACTCTACTTCCCTCCTTGGGAAAGACCGTTCTCGAGCACCAGCTCCAGCTGCTCTGCTCCTGCCAAGTCTCTCGGCGTAATCATTTCCCGCTCCAGAGGGATCTCGGTCGTTCCCTCAATCTCCTGAATGACCTTGCGATACTTTTCCCACTTCAGGTCGCCCAGCTTCACCACCTTACCCATATTCTCTCCAGTCAACTTTTTCCAAGCATCGAAGGGGAGCTCTGAACAGTAGATTTCCTCATCACTCATCCGGTAGCGAAAGTCGTAGGGCAACCCCATCTGGTTCCTCATCTCCTTGATCCAAGCCGGAATCATCAGCCGTCGAGCCTCCTTTAGTCGATAAGCGGCAAATCGTCCCTTCCCTCGCTGGATCCAACGACCGTAAGGAACCTCCTGCACGGTTGGAACCATCGCCTCGAGGACAAACCACTCGCCGTTCTTCTTCACCACCACCCCGCAGTGAGAGAAGGGACACTCGGTGGAACCTTCGATCGCGTCGATCACATCCAACCCGGGACCACTCGGCAGGGACTGGAACAAAACATCTCCCTCCACGGGTTGATAGGTCACCTTTGCCGCCACCGCCCAACCGCAATTCCAAAGAAGCAAGGACATGGCAACCATAGCAAGAAGGGTCACCCGCAAACGCGAGGAACGGGATTTGGGAAAAAGAGTCATCATCGGAAGTTAAGAGAAAGAGGACCTTCGACAAAGGATCAACGCCCGCCGGCTGAACTTTTGTCTGACAAGACAGTCAATCCCCCCGCTTGCCTAGTGGCGGCTTTTTCCTAGGCTGACGATATGGAATACGTGATTACCCTCTTTCTGCTCATCTTGCTGCAGGCTGTTCTCGGCTTCGACAACCTCCTTTATATTTCGCTCGAGTCGAAAAGGGTGGCTCCGGAAAAGCAGGCCTACGTCCGCCGCTTGGGCATCGGCCTCGCGGTGGGCTTTCGCATCGCTTTACTTTTTATCGTGGTGGCCTTGGTCGAGAACTTCAAAGATCCGCTCTTCCACCTTCAGTTTGGCAGCGAGATGGAACCGAAGAATTTCCATGGCGCCGAAAGTACAGGAACCATTTCCAGCATTGTCGATGGCGAGTTTAATCTCCATGCCATCATCGTCCTCGTGGGTGGAGCCTTCATTCTCTACACTGCGGTGAAAGAGATTTTCCACATGATCGGCGAGCATCAGATTGGGCATGGCGACCACAAGCCAGCCTCGGTGGCCAAGACTGTCTCCCTGATCGTAGCGATGAACGTCATCTTCTCCTTCGACTCCATTCTCTCAGCCATGGCTCTAGCCAAGGATGAAGACAGTGGCGAACAGCGCATCAGTCTCATCATTATCGCCATTGTCATCAGCGGTATTCTCATGATTTGGCTCGCCGACAAAGTCGCATCCTTCCTGCAGAAAAACCGGATGTATGAGGTCCTCGGTCTCTTCGTTCTCTTCATCGTCGGTGTGATGCTGATAACCGAAGGCGGTCACCTCTCCCACCTGCACATCGCCGGGAACGAGATCGTGCCGATGACCAAGACTACTTTCTACTTCGTGATCGCAGTCCTCGTCCTGACCGACATCGTACAGGGTCGTTACCAGAAGAAGCTTCTCGCCAAGCAAGAAGCTGCGCTGAGTCATCCCAACCACTAGCCGGAACATCCTCCCGCTTCGCGGTCCCAACAGAAATTGAAACACAGGGTCATTCGTGGCCCGGTTTTTTTGCCTCGAGTTAGGCGAAGAGCGCACGCTCTTTTCTGCAAACACACAGGGAGAAAAAAAAACAGCGGCCATTGCCGCTGTCCTAACTTCCCGAAGGCAAACGCCTCTCGGACTAAAGCAACAGGGCGGCGCGTAGCCGCCCTGCTATTTTTAAATTAACACTCCAACAACAAGCGCGCTGGATTTTCCAAGCTATTCTTGATGCTGATGAGGAAGGTCACCGCTTCCTTACCATCGACAATGCGGTGGTCGTAGCTGAGGGCGAGATACATCATGGGACGAATCTCCACCTTACCATCAACCGCAACAGGCCGCTGCTGGATGGTGTGCATTCCGAGAATACCACTCTGAGGGGGATTCAGAATCGGAGTGCTCAACAATGAACCGTAAACTCCTCCGTTGGAGATGGTGAAGACGCCGCCCTGCAAATCCTCGATTTGCATCGTGCCGTCCTTGGCTTTGCCTGCCGCTTCCGCAATGGCCTTTTCGATATCGGCGAAACTCTTCTGATCACAATCACGGATGACCGGCACAACCAGCCCCTTGTCCGTTCCAACTGCAACTCCGATATCGTAGAAATCGTTCTCGATAATCTCATTCCCATCGATAAAGGAGCGAATACCGGGAGTCTCCTTCAGAGCATGCACCACTGCCTTGGTGAAAAGAGACATGAAGCCCAACTTGACTCCGTGCTTCGAGACGAACTCTTCCTGCACCTCTTTGCGCAGCTTCATAATCGCGCTCATATCCACCTCGTTGAAGGTCGAAAGAATCGCGGCTGTTTGCTGGGCATTGACAAGGTGCTGGGCAATCTTGCGACGCAGCATGCTCATCTTTTTCCGAGTGCTTCGTCCTTCCTGCACTCCGGCCGAAGAAGCCGGGGAAGAATTGGAAGGAGGAGCAGAAGTACTCAAACTGGGTTTGATTCGAGCGGTTTCGGCCGCAGCCGAGGCCAGAGCAGTCTTCGCCTTTTCGGGAGCCGCCTCCGCAGGCTGGGCTTCGGTCTTTGCAGGCTGGGAGGGAGCGGAAGCAGAGGAACCACCGGCTCCTTCAGTCAATCGTGCGATGACTGTGCCAATCTCAACCTCTTCACCCTCTTCCACTAAAATCTCGATCAAACCAGAGTAATCAGCTTCGAGATCTTGGGAGACCTTGTCGCTCTCGAGAGAAATCAAAGTGTCCCCTTTCTCGACAAAATCGCCGGACTGAACCTTCCAAGCCGCGAGGCTGGCAGTAGCAATCGACTCGCCGAAGGGAGGAATCTTGATGTCATGGACTTCGCCTGAGCCAGCCTCCGCAGAGCCTGCCTCGCCACCTGCCTCGGAAGGCGCAGCCTCGGCCCCACTACTGGAGGAGCCCGATGCGTTGGCAGTGGTATCAATCTCGGCGATTACAGCCCCGACTTCCACCTCTTCATCCTCTTCGACGAGAATTTTAATCACTCCATCCGCATCCGCATCCAAATCTTGGGAGACCTTGTCCGTTTCCAATGAAACCAAGGTGTCCCCTTTTTTTACGAAGTCTCCGTCGGACACATGCCAACGGGAAACATTTGCGGTGGTAATCGACTCGCCGAAGGGCGGTATTTTCACTTCCTCTGCCATCTGATTGATTCGTTAAACTTGGAAAGCCTCCTCCACGAGCATTGCTTGCTCGCGCTTATGCATAGCCTTGGAGCCGGCGGCGGGGCTCGAGGCACGGTCGCGACCCGCGTAACGGATGCGATGATCGAAAGTATCTTCCAGACGAGGCCCGATAAAGGTCCAGGCTCCCATATTGAGAGGCTCTTCCTGACACCAGACATACTTGGAGTTGTTGGTGTAGGCCTTGGTCGCATTCAGGATGGACTCCTCGTCATAAGGGTAGATTTGCTCCACCCGAACGATCGCGGCATTGTCGATTCCATTCGCCGCGCGATATTCGATGAGGTCGTAATAGACCTTTCCTGAACAGAAAATGATACGCTCGACCTCGGCGGCCTTGGCCTCCATCTCGGAATCGCCAATGACCTCATGGAACGAGGTGCCTTCGGCCAGTTCTGCCAAGCTGGATACTGCCTCGGGCTTGGTCAGGAGACTCTTGGGAGTCATCAGGATCAAAGGCTTGCGGAAGCTTCGCAACTTCTGCCTTCTCAAAGCGTGGAAATATTGCGCAGGGGTAGTGAAGTTGCCGACGACCATGTTCTTCTCCGCACACAGTTGCAGGAAGCGTTCCAAACGTGCGCTAGAGTGCTCCGGCCCCATACCCTCGTAACCGTGAGGCAAGAGCATTACCAAATCGGTTGGGGTCTGCCACTTGGATTCAGCGGAAGCAATGAACTGGTCGATGATGACTTGGGCTCCGTTGCCAAAGTCACCAAACTGAGCTTCCCACAGAATCAGCATGTTCTCACATCCCAGAGAGTAACCGTAGTCAAAGCCGAGCACAGCTGCCTCCGACAAGAGACTATTGTAAACGCAGAACTTCGCCTGGTTCCCATCAATATTCTTCAAGGGAGTGTAGCGCTCTCTGGTGTTGTGGTCGTAGAAAACCGCGTGGCGCTGACTGAAGGTTCCCCGGCGGCAATCCTGACCGGATAGACGCACGGGATACCCGTCCAAAAGCAAGGTTCCAAAGGCCAGAGCCTCAGCCAAGGCCCAGTCAATCCCTTGTCCTTCGGCCATGGCCTGAGCACGGCGTGGGACAAATCGCTTCTTCAGAGTGGGGTGCAAGCTAAAGTCGACCGGGATGTCGGTTAAAGCGTTGCCCACCTTGCGGAGCTTGTCTTCGCCTACTCCGGTGATGACTGTGTCGTGCTTGTAAGCTTCCTGCTCCACTGCGGTCGAACCGCTAAAGACCGTGCGCTCCCCTTCTTCTTCGAGACGGCGCATGTCTTCATAACCAGCCTCGAGACGAGCCCAAATCTTGGCGTGAAGTTCGTCAGCCTTATCCTTGTTCACCACCTTGGACGCGGCGAGTTCCTCTCGATAGAGTTGGCCCGCAGTCTTGCGCTCATCGAGCTTACGATAAATGTGTGGCTGGGTGAAGGCAGCTTGATCGGTCTCGTTGTGGCCTTGGCGACGATAGCAATACATGTCGATCACGATGTCACGTCCCCACTGCTGGCGGAACTCGATCGCGAACTGCGCGGCCCACCAGAGTTCCTCCGGCTTCTCGCCATTGACGTGCAGAATTGGTGCCTCAATCATTTTGGCCACATCCGTCGCGTAGCTCGATGAACGGGCATCCGCAGGCATGGTGGTGAAGCCGATTTGATTGTTGATGATGAGATGGATCGTGCCACCAGTGCGGTAGCCTGGTAGCTGGGAAAGGTTGAGCACCTCCGCGACGGAACCTTGACCAGCGAAAGCGGCGTCTCCATGGAGAAGAAGCGGCAGAACTTGTTTGCGATCCGTCTTGACCCCATCATCACCGATGACGCGCTGGCGCGCCCGGGCTTTCCCCTCGACGACCGCGTTGACAGCCTCCAAGTGACTGGGATTGGCCGCAAGATTGACCCTGACTTTGCCATCCTTGACCTCCCGCATGCTCTCGTAACCCAAGTGATACTTCACATCGCCATCACCAGCGACCAGATCCGGGACGTAGTTGGGAGTGAACTCATAGAGAAGAGTGCGAATGCTCTTCCTCACAAAGTTGGCCAGCACGTTGAGGCGACCACGGTGGGCCATACCCATCTCGATCTCCTTCACCCCGAGCGAGGGGCAAAGTTGCAAAACTCGATTGAGGAGGACCATCACGCCCTCTCCCCCTTCCAGGGAAAATCTTTTCTCTCCAAGAAATCGCTTGCCAACGAACTGCTCGAAGATCTCTGCCTCGAAAAGCCAGCGCAAAGCCTGCGCCTGCTGCTCCTCATCCATACCCTCACGCTCGTTGCGATGCTCGACGCGCTCGCGGATCCAGTTGCGAACCTCGGTGTTGTGGATGTGCATGAACTCGAAGCCAATCGAGCCCGAGTAGGTCTCCTTCAAGAGGGCCACCATCTCACGAAGGGTCATTTCCTCCCCTTTACGGAAAAATTGGGTAGCGGTCGGCCGGTCCAACTCCTCTTCCGTAAATCCAAAACGGTCCAACTCCAAACGGGGGTTGACCGGAGCAACCTCTTCCAATGGATTGATATGAGCCTGGGTGTGCCCGAGAGTCCGGTAATTATATACCAGACTGACTACACGTCCGAGAAAGTTGAGATTATGATCGCCCGTCAGCCCCGCACCAACAGTGGCGGCGCCGGAATCAGTTGCGGGAGCGGACTTGGCGGGCTCGGCTTGGCCCTTGGGCTTCGCTTGCACGACTCCAAGTTCAAAACCTTCGAAAAATGCGGCCCAAGTGCCGTCTACCGAACGAGGATCGGCAAGCCAGCGCTCGTAATTCTCGTCTAAGAGATTGGCGTTCAGTCGCGCCGATACAGAGGAACTCATGTTTGGGTGGAAGAAGTCTTCTTATCCAGCGAACTGATGCCCGCCGGAAGCGGCGTATAGGTAAGGGCCGCAAGCGTTTTAGTCAATCACGCTCGTAAACTTCTACGACTGCAATTTCCAGACCCCACTTTTAACCCCTGATCGAGCCCCCATCGCGAGCCTCCCACATCCTTCTGCCAGTCGCTTTTTCTAGGGAATCCAGCGCTCTCCGCTTCTCCTCGACTCGCTTTTCTTGCTCGGCAATTTTTTCGTTCAACGCTTTCAAAAACCTCTCAGCGTCTTCCTGAGCACGCAAATTTCCCTGCTGTTGATATTCAAAAGCCAACTCCGCAGCGATTTCGCGCGTGAGTTCCGCATTGGGAGCGCGCACGGTGAGAGCTACCCGGGAGACCTCTTCTTCATTCCCTAATGAAGTCACCTCCGTCCGCTCCCGCAAAGACAACACGGCTTGCTCGGCGGTCACCGACCACTCGTCAGCCAAGCGCAAACGCTCGACGACTGGTTGCAGAACGGAGTCCGAAACCATGGCCTCCATCTCACGGGCCATATAGCTCGAACCAAGTTCAGGAGTCGCGATCAAAGGTGAAGCCAGCCGCAATACCGCCGTGCTTTCATATTGCGGCTCCATCGCTCGAGCCGACTGCAATTGCCAACACAGCAACCCGCCAAGGAATGCTAGGAAAAAAAACAGCGCGACCGTCCGCCACCCTTTGCTCGATTGATTTACTCTGGCGTCCATCGCTCCAACTTTCCCAGCGAAGCGAGAACACCTGTTGGTTCAAATACCTTACCTACCCCTTTGTCATCGCTGATGGAAAATTGAAAAATTTCACAGCGGATAGCGCCCATCCTCATCCTCGCCTTCCCAGCCTAGCTTTCGAAAGGCTGCCACGATTGCGAGACTCAGGTCCTCTTCCCCCTCGGCCTCCTCAATGGTAGCCGAGCTGGTCAATCCCCGGTTCGATTCAATGGAAACAACAGTCTCCGCCGCCTCAAATACCAGCCAGTCCCCCCAATTCTTCTTGTCATGGCGGACCGACAGCTTCTGCGCCTGCAGAGCCAAAACCACTTCCTTGATCGTCGCCGGGGCTTCCCCTTCCGGCAAGAGCACTCTTGTTTCCATCCCGCTTCCTTTTGCGATGACGACGACGGGCTCAAGAAGATTCAGCTCCAATTCACCCTTCCATGACAAAAAATCACTTTCCCTGCGGAAGATGTGTCGTAATTTTTCGTCAGTAGAACAATGAAAGCAATTTTCACCCAATTTCTGGCGGCCCTCGCCCTTCTCTCCATCGCCTCCTGTGAACCCAAGACCCAAGCTGCCGCCCCACCAGCCAACGTGAAGCTGAAAGCCAGCATCGATGATAAAGAAGGGGTCCCCGAAGGCTTTCAAACGATCACCCTCGGCGGAGGATGCTACTGGTGTGTGGAAGCCGTTTTCCAGCAATTGGAAGGAGTTCACTCGGTTGTTTCCGGCTTCACCGGTGGTCACGTTTCGGACCCCACATACGAAGAGGTCTGCGGGAAACAAACCGGTCATATTGAAGTCATTCGCGTGGTTTATGATCCCGACAAGCTTTCCTTGGGCGACGCCTTGGCATGGTTCTGGGCCTCTCACGACCCCACCTCCAAGGATCAACAAGGGAACGACAAAGGCCCTCAATACGCCTCCGCGATTTTCTATCACAATGATGAAGACAAAGCGGTCATCACAGCCTCTCTTGCCAATGCTCAGAAGCAGTTCGACAAGCCTATCGTGACCCAAGTGCGCAAGGCTGAGAAATTCTATCTCGCTCCCGAAGAACACCAGGACTACTACTTCCAGAACAAGAATGCGGGCTACTGCCAATACGTCATTAAGCCCAAACTGGAGAAGCTGAAGCTGAAAAAGTAAGAAGTCTCTCTTTCCAACAGTGGAAACACCTGGCGACGAAAGCCAGACCGTTCTAACAGCGCTCACAGTCGACAAATATTCTCCTGGCGACGGTCGACGAGATTCGCTCTCGCTGGAATCCTACAAATTCCCCAAGGCATGGATCTTCAAGGGCATCCATCGGGCAAAGGTTGACGCCAGCGTTTGCGAAGACTGTGGATACGTGATGCTCTTCGCGGATCCAGTCGGAGTGAGAGAACTCAAGGAAGGCCTCAACCAAGAGGGCTAAACCGGTCAGGATTTTTCCTCTTCGGGCTGCCCCACTCCTTTGCTCAGCCCTTGTAAAAACTTCCGCAACACCTGCTCGGGGCACTTGCGATAATTGCGATGGCCCTCTTTGCGAAAGAAGGAACTCAGCTCAGCTTTGGTAACGACGAATTCCACCCGCTCAAAGACCTTGTTCATATCTTCGTCTCGATACTCGAAGGCGATACGAAGCTTTCGCAGCACTTCGTTGTTTGAAAGAAACTCGAGCGGAGCCGCTACTGAACCGTCGGGGCGAGGACCCCGCTTCTGAATGATGAGCCCATCCAGAAACCGACACAGCATCCGGTCGGACAGCTCTTCATAGCCCTTATCAGTCTCCCCCTTCGTCCAAGCCGACACTTGAGCCGCCTCCACTTTTTCACCAGTGAGCCCGATAATTTCGGCCATTTGACCATCATTGATTTGGAGTGCATATCGCAAGCGGCGGAGGATGTCGTTTTTGGTCATAGGGTGTGGTCTCGCAAAAGAGAAAGACCAGACCCGTGTCCTTGCACAGACAATTAGAAAGAATCTTTCGCCCTCTCCTATTCGAGCACCCTTCGAATCTGGCTCTCCCTTGCCTCCGTTTAGCGGTCATTTGCAAAAATAAATAAACATTCATTTTTCAACTAATAGAATTCGCCCCCAATAGTTACCAAGGACATGAGCATGCATGTCGAACTCAGTCCACAAGCCTCTTTGGAACTTCAACGGATGCGGTTCCGCTCCGTGATATCTTCACTTCTCATCGCATTGTTAGCTATTATTCTTTGTGGTTCAGTGCTATTCTTTTGGATTCTTCCCAGCATGAAGTTAACCACTCCCGACCTCGTTGCCTACCGGGGAAAGACTCAGACCTCACAACCTCCCACGAAGCCGACTCTCCCATCCATCTCACGCCAACCCAGCGCACCGCCCACAGCGTCATCACGCTCCATCGCAGCGATGACCACTGCGCCCGTCTCCATTCCCGTCCCCGAAGAAGCGCCGGCCGTCCCCTCCTTGGATATCGGCTTTAGTGACGACTTCGGAGCAGGCTTTGGCGGCACCGGCAGTGGTCCGGGAAGTGGCTCCGGATTCGGAAGTAGAGGAAGCTTGGATAGCGCCCTTGCAGGCCGTCTTTACGACTTCAAACAGCGAGCGGGAGGAACGCCTAACACTGACTATCCTACCGACAAAGCTGCCATCTCCCGGGGCGATGAGTATGTTAAAATCATAACCGAACTTCATGACAGAAAGTTCCCGGACTCGATGCTCAACGATTACTTTCGGGCACCCTTTGAGCTATCTCTCACCCATCTCGCCATTCCTTACTCGAATGCCGCTGAGGGCCCCCGATACTTTGGCGCGGAAGAAGAAATCAAACCGAGCGGATGGATGGCTCAATACAATGGAACAGTTATCGTTCCAGAAAGCGGAAGATATCGATTCGTTGGCGCTGCGGACGACTATCTGAGCGTCACCATCAACGGTAAAGTCCGGCTCTATGCCTGCTGGCCAAGTATCCAACAAAGAATCGCAGGCGATTGGGACAAAAAGAAGAAGAGCGGAGAATGGGACTCCCCCTTGGCCAACGCCCGCCTCATCGCCGGAGATTGGATCAACCTGCGAGCGGGACAGAAGATTGAGATGGAGCTCGCCATTGGAGAGCGCCCCGGCGGTATGGTTGGCTTCCTCCTGCAGGTCGAGAAGGCGAACGAAAACTACCGCAAAGACCCCAATGGTCGCCCAATTCTTCCCCTCTTCACGACCCAAGCCTTGGACCCAGCCACTCAACAGGATATCAAGTCCAAATTCGGTTCCTATGAATTCGAGTGGGAAAAGGTGCCCGTGTTCCGCAGCGCCAAGACCTCAAAGCGATAGCCTAGAATTCTCGAAGATTCCAATTCAGCGGCCCTGAGGATTCACCCTGTGAGTTCTCGGGGCTGATCTTTGGCGACGGACTTTTCACAATCGCTTCAAGATCTAACAACCTTCTCTAACAGAGAAAAATCCGGATCAGAAACGCATTTCAAAACCTGGGAAGGAAAGCGAACAAACCAAAATCTAGCCCTCTTCCAGCGCAGCCCTTTCGGGCAAAAAGGAAGGAAAAATGGAGCGGGTGATGAGATTCGAACTCACGACATCGACCTTGGCAAGGTCGCGCTCTACCACTGAGCTACACCCGCTTTTTCCTGCGCGGACGCGGACGATACTAAAATTCCGGAGGCCCGCAAGAGAAAACTCACACATAATGACAAAAAGTCACTCGACCTGACGCTCTCTTTGTCAGAGAACCCTTTCAACCCGCTTGATATGGACAAACTCGCTGAAATCATCGCCCACAAACAAACTGAGGTGGAAGCCCTCCTCCCCCGAGCCGACCTCTTGAAGGCCGCTGCCCTGCAAAGAAACGACTTTCGCGGTTTCCGGTCTGCATTGGACAGAGGCCCCCATCAACTGGGGGTGATTGCCGAAATCAAAAAGGCCTCCCCCTCCGCAGGAGTGATCGATCCGGACTTCGATCCTATCCGGCAAGCCGACCGCTACATCGATGGTGGCGCATCCTGCATGTCCATTCTAACAGATGAAAAATACTTTCAGGGCTCCCTCGCCTATCTGAGCCGAATCGCGGAAAAGCCGACCTGCCCCCTCCTTCGCAAAGACTTCACCATCCACGAGCTTCAAATTCATGAAGCCATCATTTCCGGAGCCGACGCCATCCTCCTCATCGTCGCCGCCCTCAATCAGGAAGACTTGGTGAGGCTCTACGAAACCGCCCGCGGCCTCCAGCTGGATGTCCTCGTGGAAGTTCACAATCTCCCCGAGATGGAACGCGCTCTGGAGCTGGACCGCATTGACCTGTTAGGAATCAATAACCGGAACCTGAAAACCTTCCAGACAGACCTCAAGACCACCGAACAACTTGCCGAAGAAGCTCCCGACGATGTCATTCTGGTCTCGGAATCAGGAATTCGCGATGCCAAGGACGCCCTGCAGGTGCTGGAGTATGGCGCAAATGCCATTCTCGTAGGCGAAACCCTGATGCGCTCCCACATTCCTGCCGACACCATCCAAGAGTTTCTCTCTCTCACCCTGGAAGAACCTGAAACAGCCTAAATGGTCTCTAACCCCGAGAAGGAAATTCGCTTCACGCGCTCGGCTCAAGCCCTGCGCTTTGCGCTGGCGGGAGCAATTTTCGTTGGTCTAACCGCCACCCTGTATGCCACGGCCCGCTGGGGAACAGGTTCGCCGGTTCGCTATTGGCACATGATTCCCGGAATCCTTCTTGCCGCCGGCTCCTTTTGGCTCGCCTATCGATGTGCGAAACACGCCTTTCTCATCTTGAGTCCAGTCGGGGTCGAGTTCTTCCCCTTTTTCAAACCTGCTACAAACTTCCGGCTCTGGTCATGGTCAGAATTTCACCACGCCGAAGTAGTCGGCAAGCGCCTCTACCTCCACTTCAACGAGGAGGAAACCGGAGGCGCGGTTCTCTCCCTTGCCCCGATGAGTGAAGAATCAATTCGCCTCCTCGACGTTGCCATCGAAGGCAGAATGGAAGAACGATTTCAAGACGGCGACTAGAAACGCCGCGCAGGCTAAAACTCCTCGTCGTAAGGCTCCGGCGAGGCCTCCTCGGGCTCCATCTCAACCGACTTGTCAATAGTCGCGACCAGCCAGCTAGGGGCTTGCTTTCCCATCATGGTCTGGACTCCGAAATACCCCCCCAAGGAAATCAGACAAACGGCGGTGAGCCCCAAGGCCTGACTGTAACTGACCCGCCCCACAATCAATTTTCCCAGTGCAAAAAACAACACCGGCGAAAGCTGGAGAAAGGCCGAGACAACGACCAATGGCAACAAGCCCGGCCACCAGCGGGAATCGGGCCCCATCGCCAGAAGCGCCAGGAACAGACCGACCCCACTCACTGAAAGCAAGATTTGCCAGAACAGAAAGTCCCACATCAAGGAGAAACGCTTTCGCCAGACAATCCGAGTCTGGAAGTGAGACTCCGGCGCTCCAGCTGTCAGCTTTCTCAATTCCAAAGCACGCGCTTTGGACTCTTTCCAATTCAAATTTTCCGCCAACGCTTCCGCCCGCAACTTGGCGTAGAGACTCAGCGCCGAGTCTTTGGTTCGGCCCCCTCCCGCCAAGGCCTTCGCCCAACATTCAGGATCCAGACGTTGAGCCAGGACCTCATCCCCCACCACCCGATAGGCTCCTTCGGGAATGGCCTCTTCGGCATCCTTTGGGTCATCGAGCGTGAAGAGGGTCAGCTGACCTTCGTCTATCTTCTGGGCTGTTCCTTTTCTCATATTGGGTTTATGAATTTGTGCGTTTATTCAGAACCTCGCCTAACAGCGTCTCCGATTGAAAAAGAAGAAGCCCGACACTCCGCAAAAAAGAATCACACTGGGCTCCGGCACGACTGACAAGGAGCCCGAGAGGCTACTGGCCAAACTCTGCTGCAGAGCGATTTGATCCACATTACCTGGATCAACGAGTGCGAGACTCGGCACAGTCTCACCGCTCGAGCCCAGAACATTGTCCTCATAGTAAGATTGAAACTGCGGATTTCTCGTATTGAGCAGCACCGCCGAAACCTCATCAACCCCGGCTGCGATCGCTCCATCACGAGCATCTCGAATCCGAGCCTCACGGTTGCCACGCCCGGGAGTATTGTTGTCCTGACCATCCCCGAAGAAAGAAATGGCTTGAAATGACGACTCAAATCCATTGGCCAACGAACCTGTCTCAGTCCCAAAGAGCCCCGCACCATAGGCGATTGCCGAACCAATTGCAGATTGACCGGAGAACGGACGACTAGCGGAACGCACTGCGGCAGCAAATTGGGCAGCGGAACTCAAGTCGCTCACCTCCAGCCAGGACACTGCCGTCAACTGCTCATTGCTGCCTGACCAAAACACCAGAGAAGCCGCGATTGAACCAATTGCGCCATCGCCAATCACATCCAGCACCGGCCCACTCTCAAACGAGCGAGCAATCCCCTCCATCACATTGTCGAATTCGCGATTACCAATCGAGCGAGTAGTGTCCACCAGGATCAACAACTCGGTGTCCACTTCAACGGAAAAAGCAGGCACAGCGGAGGCTATCCCCAACACCAAAGCAGACGCTTTCATGTGCCGAGAACGCACGGTTAAAAAGGGTGATGTCATGAACAGAAACAAGTAGCAGCAAGGAAACATTAGTTAATAAACCTTGAATTGTAAACAACTTTAAGTAATTTCTTGCACAGCTACTTTTGTGTGTGGGGACCGCCTTCACGGGATGCGTTCTCGCACCTATTCCTTCACATCCATGACTAAGAAAACTTCCTTCCCCACGGAGAATGTTGATCGCATCAGCGCGCGCTTAAGCCTCACTCTGGCCGCTCTCATCCCCCTGGTCGCAATTGGCCTCACCCATTTCTATTCCGAAAACTACGGAAAGAAAAAAAGCTCTCAAACGACCTCAGCGAAAAACTACGGCAGCGACAATCGACTCGCTGAATTCTGCTCCAAGAACGTGAAAGACAATCGCGCATTCGTCCTCTTCAAGTATGGGACCTGCGTGGTCATTGAAGGCAAGAAAGATACGGCTACGATTAAAAACGAGGCATTGCGCATCCTCTCAAAGACCGCCACCCCGGACGCCCGCTTCGTTTGCACCCCGGTGGAAGACAACAACCTGATCGTCAGCTACACCGAACCAGTCTTTCATCTCCGCTTCGGAGAGGACATGAACAACAACCGCGAACAAATCGAGTCCGACTTCCGCCGCTTTCTCACCGAGAGCGAGCTCGCGGACATTACTCCCTCCTGGGAGCCTCCTTTTCACGCTAAGGTCGGGCTTCGCTCCCGTGCCCGCTTGCTGAAAGACGCCCAAAACCCCGTCATCAGCCACATCATCGCCCCTCGCGGAACAGAAAAGACTAGCGCAAGCGAGACCGCTTCGGTTTCCTTCTGAGCCCATGCTCGCACCCTCCATTCAGTTCAACTCCGTTATCGATGCTTTCGGCCAGAATGGCTGGCAACACGAAGTCATCGAAGGCCGCGAGGTCTTGCAGACCCAGTTCGAGGCCCATCACACCCGCGTTCACCTGCTCGCGCAGAGTTTTACCAACCTGAATGCCCTCGCCATCGTCGGCGAGACCCCGATTCAGCCCGCCGAGACTCACCTCACAGCCTTTTTGGAGCTGGTGATGCGCGCCAACAAACAGCTCACCTTGGGCGGCTTCGAATATGATTTCGATCGCCAACTCTTGGTCTTTCGAATCACCAACTTGTTCGAGAAAGAGAAGTATGATGCCGACATCATCGCGACCATGGTTCATGCCGTAATCGCGGAATTGGATCGTCTGGTCCCCCTCGCGAACGTGCTTCTGAAAACAAAGACCGACGTCCTTCCCGACCTTTCCATCGAGATGCTCCTTCTCCGCGAAGACTTGCTACCACCAATTCCCGACGAAGACGGCGAATGGGACGGCGAGGAAGAGGAGTTGTAGAAGAACAGCCCCAAAGAGTTCTAACGCCTTCTCGGAGTGCGGACAGCTTGCTTCCGCTTTGCGGTGGATAGACTCTGTTAGAGGACGTTCCCGGGACGAGCAAAGCTTGCTTGCTCGGATCACCTTTACCCTTCGAAGAAGAGAAGGAAGTTCGCGATAAAGCCCAGTAACGGCGTAGTATCATTCTCCCGCCGAACATCGACTGATACTTCAGCACCCTGAGCCTTGAGGATGGGCAACCGTCCCGCAAATCGAAGGTCTTTCCTGCTCCGGACAAGCAAGCTTTGTCCGTCACGGGAACAGTGTCCGTGAAAAATTCATCCGACTCCATAGCGAAAGCAAGCTGTCCGCACTCCGAGAAAGTCCGAGATGGAAAATGAGCCTTTTAGACAAAAAACTTCCCCGATCGAAGTTGGACCTTGCGCGCGAGATGTTCACACTGCCCCCGTGCCTGCCTTGACCAAGCCTGACTCCCCCATCACCTCGGAAGAGGCGTTGGAGAACTTTCTCAACTACCTCATCGAATCCGGCATCGAGCCTTACGACCACCAGGAGAACGCCATTCTGGAGCTCTTCGAAGGCAAGAATGTGATTCTCAATACCCCCACCGGATCGGGAAAATCGCTTGTCGCCTCCGCCCTCCACTACCGGGGACTTTGTCTGGGCCGCATCAGCTACTACACCGTGCCCATCAAGGCGCTGGCCAACGAAAAATTTCTGTCCCTCTGCAAAACCTTCGGCCCCGAGAACGTCGGCCTCGTCACCGGAGACGCCACCGTCAATCCCGACGCCCCCATCATTTGCTGCACCTCGGAGATCCTCGCCAACATGGCCCTGCGTGATGGCGAGACTGCGCCAGTGCACGATGTCATCATCGACGAGTTCCACTACTACTCCGATCATTCGCGCGGATGGGCCTGGCAGGTCCCTTTGCTGACCTTGCCCCAAAGTCGTTTCCTCCTGATGTCGGCCACCATCGGCAGCCCGGAGTTTTTCATTAAGGAACTCGAGGATCTCACTGGCGCCCCCACCGCTCTCATTCAATCCGAACAGCGCCCCGTCCCCCTCGAGTTCGAATACTCCACCACCACCATGGAGGAACGAATCGCGGAGCTGGTGGAAGCCAATCGAGCCCCCATCTATCTGGTCCACTTCACTCAACTCGCCGCCGCCCGCACGGCCCAGAGCCTCCTGTCGCAGAACTTCTGCAGCAAAGAGGAGAAAAAGGAAATTAGCGCCGCCCTGGTGGATGGCGACTTTCGCTCGCCCTACGGCAAGGAGATGGCGCGCTTTCTTCGCCATGGAGTGGGACTTCACCATGCGGGGCTGCTGCCAAAGTATCGCCTCCTGGTGGAAAAGCTCACTCAGCGTGGCCTCTTGAAAGTGATCTGCGGAACCGACACTCTTGGAGTCGGGGTCAATGTGCCCATCCGCACCGTGGTCTTTACCCAGCTGTGCAAATACGATGGCAAAGGGACTGGCATCCTGCCGGTGCGCGACTTCAAGCAAATCGCAGGCCGCGCCGGTCGCCGGGGGTTTGACGACATTGGCTACGTCGTTGCGCAAGCTCCCGAGCATGTCGTGGAAAACCTCAAGCTGGAAGCCAAAGCTGCTGCCAATGCGGGCAAGAAAAAGAAGTTCGTCAAAAAGACTCCGCCCGACCGGGGTTACGTGCATTGGGATGACACGACCTACAACAAGCTGATGGACTCAAAACCCGAGCCCCTGCAATCCTCCTTCAAAGTCAGTCTGTCCCTCATCCTACACGTCCTGTCACGCCAACACGAAGACGGCTGCCTCGCCCTACGCGACATCATCAACCGCAGTCACGAGTCCGAGGCCAAAAAGAAGAAGCATCGCATTGCGGCGCGGAAACTCTTCTTCAATCTGGTGCGCGGGAACATTCTGGAAATCATCCCACCCGAGCAACGCTCTGGTCCCCAGAAGGTGCGATTGAATATCGATCTGCAACAAGACTTCTCCCTCAACCAAGCCTTGGGTCTCTACCTGCTGGACACCATTCCCAAGCTCGACAAGGAAGATCCCAAGCATGCCCTGAACGTGCTTTCGCTGATTGAATCCATCCTCGAGAACCCCGACCAAGTACTCCGGGCCCAAGTCAAAATCGCCAAAGACGAAGCCATGGCGGAGATGAAAGAGGACGGGCTGAACTACGACCAGCGCATGGAGGAGTTGGAGAAAATCGAATACCCCAAACCCGGCTCAGACTTTATCTATCAGACCTTCAACGAATACGCTGCCACCCACCCCTATCTCGATAGCGAGAACATTCGCCCCAAGTCCATCGCACGCGAAATCTACGAGACCTATAGTAGTTTCGAAGATTACATTAAGACCTACAAGCTGGAGAAATCCGAGGCCATCCTGCTGCGGCATCTTTCTGAAGTCTACAAGGTCCTTTCCCAGACCGTGCCCCCTGCCGAAAAAACGGAGGAGCTCGAGGCTGCAGAGGAGCATCTGGAGAGTCTCGTACGCAACACCGACTCCTCGCTGTTAGACGAATGGCAGGCATTAAAGGACGGTCCGGTGGCGACCTCGGATGAAAGCAAGAAAGCCGAAACTCCCCCACCCGCCCCCAAGCTGCCGACTGCCCATCAGCGAATCTGGACCTTCCTCAAGGCAGTTTCCGACAACCGGATGGAGGATGCCGTGGCCGAAATTGCGCCCACTGACGACGCTGGGGAAGCCTGGAATGTCCCCCGCCTGAATGAACTCTTCGATGGCTTCTTCGAGGAATTCCGCCATCTCAGACTCGACCCCGAAGCCCGCAACAAGAAGCATCTGCGGCAGGACGGTGAGAACTACGAGCAGTCTCTCCTCAATGACGAATCTGAACCCGTGGCGATGGTCCGCTTCCGTTTTCACCGGAAGGAAAACAGCCTGCACTTGGAAGACCTCACCCTATTCTAACAGCCCATGAACCACTGGAACGAATCCCACCGCCGCCACTATCGCTGCCAGCGCCTGAACAACCAACAGGACTGGGCCACCATTCCCTGGAGCGAGGACTTCGTCGACATCACCGGCGACCCCGCACTGGCGCCCCGCTTTCGCACCCGGGTCAAGATGGCTTGGGACGATGAGTTCTTCTACTTCCTCGCTGAAATGGAGGAACCCCATGTCTGGGGCACGATTACCCAGCAGAATGAGGTCATGTTTCACGACAACGACATCGAGATTTTTATCGATCCCGATTGCGATGGCCTGAACTACTATGAGTTCGAGATGAACGCGCTGGGCACGATTTGGGAGCTCTCATTGCCAAAGCCCTACGGCGAAGGAGGAGTCCCGATTCTAGGCTGCAATATCACAGGATTGCAGCGTGAGGTGATCGTCAGGGGCAAGCTCAACAACCCTACCAGCGAGGACCAGGGATGGGAGGCACGAGTCGCGATTCCTTGGTCCGGACTGGCCAAGTATCATCAGGAAAGGGCCGCTCCGCCCCAGCGCGGGGACCGCTGGCGAATCAATTACTCACGCGTCCAGTGGCAGCATGAAATCGTCGAGGGCCAGTATGTTCGTATTCCGCCCCACGGCACTCCCTTGGCTGAGAGCCTGAACCCCGAGGAGCAAGAGCACCCTGAGGACAACTGGGTCTGGAGCCCGCAGGGAGCCGTCAACATGCACCTGCCCCTTCGCTGGGGAGAGGTGGAGTTTTGTTGAGTTAGGGTCCTTTTGACAAAAGGACTGCGAGAGTTCAGAGGCCTTCGAAGGGTTCTCCCGCAGACGACGGCCGGAGGCCTGGGGACCTTCCCCAAACATTCGCGGCTGTTTTGGCACAACAGCCCTACCGACGGAGCAGGGGCATTCCTGTCCCTGAGACGGTCCGTCCACATCAAACCGTCCGCACCGAATCCGTCTCGACGAAGGCTCTGACACCCCGGGGCTCTGCTCATGGACAGGAATGTCCATGCTCCCGTAGCGTCCTTTTGATAAAAGGACCACGTGAGTTCAAGAGTCTTCGAAGGGTTCTTTCGCGGACGACGGCCGGATGCCTGGGGACCTTCCCCAAACATTCGCGGCTGTTTTGGCAAAACAGCCCTACCGACGGAGCAGGGACATTCCTGTCCCTGGGACGGTCCGTCCGCATCAAACCGTCCACATCAAACCGTCCGAACCGAACCCGTCTCCAACGAAGGCTCTGACACCCCGGGGCTCTGCTCATGGACAGGAATGTCCATGCTCCGGTAGGGTCCTTTTGATAAAAGGACCGCGAGAGTTCCGGGATGTTCGAAAGGTTCTCCCGCGGACGACGGCCGGAGGCCTGGGGACCTTCCCCGAACATTCGCAGCTGTTTTGGCAAAACAGCCCTACCGTCGAAAAATTCGTGAGGTGGCCTACCCCTTCGAGTTCGCACCGTTCCCATTCCGGCCTTCGCCGAAGTATTTTTCACTGCGGTAGCGCAACCACACGCGTAGGGTCTGAGGAACTTTTTCTTTCTCCGCCTCGCTCAAAGTTTCGTAAAGCTTCAAGGCCCGGAGACGTTCCCGCCGACAAGCGGCATTGTTGTGCGCATCCCACTGGGTCCGCGCCAAGCGAATGCGACGGTTCACCTCTTTGACCAAGGCATTGCCGACCAGAGGCTTGTTCTTCTTTTTCTTGGCAGGCATAGCCGAATCCTAAGCGACCTTCCCTCTTCTGTCGAAAAAAAGAAACCCCGGCAGGTTCGTAAGTTCCTACCGGGGCTGGTGAATTTGATTCTATTATGCCTTTGTGAAGACCACTTTGCCGGAAACGACATCGGCCTTGATGACATCGCCAGGGACGAAGTTGCCTTCCAGCACCTGCAGACTCAACTCGTCCAGAAGATGCTTCTGAATCGCCCGCTTGAGTGGCCGCGCTCCGTAGACCGGGTCGTAACCTTGATTGCCGATATACTCTTTGGCCTCCTCGCTAAGCGCCAAGCCCAGTCCTTGCTTGGCCAAACGCTTGCGCACGCGCTCCAATTGAATGTCCACAATGGTGGTCAACTCGCTGCGCTCGAGGCGGTCGAAGATGACGGTCTCGTCGATGCGGTTGAGGAACTCGGGGCGGAAGTGAGCACGCAGGGCCTCGGTCACCTTGGCCTCCCGCTGCTCGGCATTGCTCTCGTCCATGATGAACTGGCTGCCGATATTGGAAGTCATGATGAGCACGGTATTGCGGAAGTCCACCGTCCGGCCCTGGCCATCGGTGATGCGTCCATCGTCGAGAACCTGCAGAAGCACGTTGAAGACGTCGGGGTGAGCCTTCTCAATCTCATCGAAAAGAACCACCGAGTAAGGCTTGCGACGGACGTGCTCGCTGAGCTGCCCACCCTCTTCGTAGCCCACGTATCCCGGAGGTGCTCCAATCAGGCGCGAGACAGCGTGCTTCTCCATGTATTCCGACATGTCGATGCGCACCATCGCGTTCTCGTCATCAAAGAGGAACTCGGCTAGCGCCTTCGAGAGCTCAGTCTTACCAACCCCGGTCGGCCCTAGGAAAAGAAACGAACCTATGGGCCGGTTCTCATCCTGCAATCCAGCCCGAGCGCGACGGACGGCATTGGATACCGCGTCAATCGCTTGCCGCTGTCCTATGACGCGTTCGCCGAGGCGAGACTCCATCTTGACCAGCTTGGCACGTTCTCCTTCTTGCAGGCGGCTCACCGGAATCCCCGTCCACGCGGCAACCACGCGGGCAATGTCTTCTTCGGTGACCTCCTCTTTCAGAAGCCCAGAGCTTCCCTGCAATTCGGCGAGACGTTCCTTGGCTTCCTCCAGTTCCTTTTCGGCATCCGGAATCTGACCATACATGATTTCGGACGCTCGGCTGAGGTCACCTATTCGTTGTGCCTGCTCGATGTCGGTTCGCAAGGTATCCAGTCGTTCCTGCACCTCGCGCACCGCGTCGATCACTTCCTTCTCATTGCGCCACCGCGCCATCAGGCCAGACGACTCCTCTTTGAGGTCCGCCATCTCGGCTTCCACTTTCTCGAGGCGAGCCTTGCTTGCCGAATCCGTTTCTTTGGCGAGAGCCTGTCGCTCCATCTCCAACTGCATGATCTGACGCTCAATCTGGTCAATCTCGGTGGGCATGGAATCGAGCTCAATCTTGAGCCGGCTGGCGGCCTCATCAATTAAGTCCACTGCCTTGTCTGGCAAAAATCGGTCTGTGATGTAGCGGTCACTCAGGGTCGCAGCAGCGACAATCGCACCATCCTGAATGCGCACTCCGTGGTGAACCTCGTAACGCTCCTTCAGTCCCCGCAAAATCGCGATGGTATCCTCCGCACTCGGCTCGCCCACTTTCACGGGCTGGAAGCGGCGCTCGAGGGCGGCATCTTTCTCGATATACTTGCGATACTCGTCGAGGGTGGTGGCTCCGATAGTGCGGAGTTCACCCCGGGCAAGCTGAGGTTTCAAAAGGTTGGAGGCATCGACCGCGCCTTCGCTGGCGCCGGCCCCCACGATGGTGTGGAGCTCGTCGATGAAGAGAATGATTTCCCCATTGGAGGAGGTCACCTCTTTGAGGAAAGCCTTGAGGCGCTCCTCGAACTCACCGCGATACTTCGCCCCCGCCAACATGCTTCCCAAGTCGAGGGAAACCACCCGCTTGTTCTTCATGCCATCCGGCACGTCGCCGCTGACGATACGCCGCGCGAGACCTTCCACGATGGCGGTCTTACCGACTCCAGGCTCTCCGATGAGCACGGGGTTGTTCTTGGTTCGGCGCGAGAGAACCTGCAGCACCCGTCGGATTTCCTCGTCGCGGCCAATCACAGGGTCGATCTTCCCTTCCCGGGCTCGGGCGGTGAGGTCGGTGCCGTATTTTTCCAGCGCCTCGTATTTACCCTCAGGGTCGTCGTCAGTTACTTTCTGCGCGCCACGAATCTCCTTCAAGGCGACATCAAAGTTTTCTTGGGTGAGCCCCGCTTCTTTCAATAGTTTTCCCGCCGGCGAGTCCGACTTGAGCGAGCCCGCCAAGAAGTGTTCGACGCTGAGGTAGTCATCATCCATGGCTTCGCGAACCTCGTCCGCGGCGTCCAAACTACTACGCAAGCCGTAGCTAATCTGCGGCTGACTACCGGAGCCTTGCACGCGCGGCTCTTTGTCGAGCGCGGTAGCCACGGAGGCTTTCAAGCGCGAGACATCGACGCCTGCTTTTTCTAAAATTGGCACTACGATTCCGCCTTCCTGAGTGAGGAGGGCGAGAAGAACGTGATTGCTCTTCAACTCGGGGTGAGCCGACTTGGAGGCTGTTCGTTGCGCCTGTTGCAGCGCTTCCTGAAGTTTTGCTGTTAATTTATCTAATCCCATAACTTCTTATTTGCAGTTCACTAGCCAAGTCCAAGGAACGCCAATCCCCCCAGTTATCAAGGGATAATGAAATCTGCCCCCAGCGGCTGCGACAAATTGACGCCAATATCCGCGCAGTGGGCGGTCGGATTGGCGCAGTTGGCGGCTGGGAGATGACGAGTTGAAGACCAGCTAAAGCCTCGCGGTCGAGAAGCGAAACCTTTAGCTTTTCAACCCATGAGCAAGTTAGCAGTGGCCCTGGCAATCATCTCTCTCCTTTTCGGAGGGATGGTGGGATACTCTTTGGCCTATAGCCGGATTTACCAAGACCTGAAGGCGCAACGACAAGTCGCTCCTCCCGCCCCGGTAGAGAAAAAAACGCCCCCGCTGCCAACCGGCACCTCGCCTTTCGCACAGGTAATCGAGCAGGCCAGCGGGCAACGGGTTCTTCCTCTGGACAGTGTTTGCGAGCCTGTGCTCGATGCCATTGCGCAGGCTGCCGATTCCACGATGCAAAAGCTCAACGAGCCCACCTCCCCCCTCATCGGTCTGCGGCGCATCAACGAGGCTTCGCGCTTTTTCGAAGACTCTTTGTTGGAACTGTTAGACAGCCATCCGGACCTCCGTTGCCAAATTCCACTCACCCAAGAAGGCAATGCCCAACGTTCCGGCTATCCGGACCTGATGCTCACCCACGAGCCCACGGGACGGGTCTACTATCTGGATCCCAAGCTCTACGAAGCCTCTTCGCAAGAATCCAGTCTCCGCACCTTCTACTTCACCCCGCGAAGCAAGACCTCGAAAATCCTGAAAAATGGCCACCACCTTCTCATTGGATTTGCTCACGATGGCAAAGACGGCCAGTGGCAATTCCAGTCCTGGCGATTAGTCGACCTGTCGCAAATCAGCCTCACTCTCAAGTCCGAATACAACGCCTCTAACAAGGAGCTCTATCAGGAGGGCCAAGTGGTTCGAAAGAGCCCGTAGGACCTAACGGCTGGCAGCGACCGTCAGCCAGTCACCATTGGCCACCACCTCATAGGCCTCCACCCCGAGTTGCCACTCGTAGATTTGACAGGACAGAAGCGTGCCGTCGTCCAAACGCACGGTGGCTTCTACCCGGCGGTATTCGTCGTTTCGAGTGTCCTCCACTCCAATTCCCTCGAACTCATCGAGTTCGCGCAGAGTCTGTTCGTCGACCTGATAGACTTCGCCCTGCACGAGGGCATCTCCACCCAGAACCAGCCCGGGATACCAGTCCACTTTAACGAGAGTCCCCGCGCCAGTGGCTTTCCCGACGAAGGAAGCGCGTTCCATCCGCCAAGCGTTCGATGCTCCCTGGCGCAAGGCGCCATAAACAAAGACCGGCACCTTCATCGCTTATTCCTCTTCTTTAGGTTTAGCTACAACGGTGTCCTTGGGCTGCTGGCCGACCTCTTCGCAGAGACGCTTTTTGAGCGCGTCGAGGCCATCGCCTTCTTGCGCGGAAATCGGAATCACTTCGATTTTGGGGAAGCGCTGCTTGAGGTATTCCAAATTCTGGGCCGACTCAGGCAAGTCCATTTTGTTGGCGAGAATCTTCCAAGGGAATTTGGCCAACTCCTCATCATACTCCTTGATCTCGGTGCGTAGAATCTGCAAATCCTCGATCGGGTCGCGCCCTTCCAAGCCCGACATATCGACCACGAACAGCAACAAATGACAGCGGGTAATGTGGCGCAAGAATTCGTGCCCCAGCCCGCGGTTTTCATGCGCGCCTTCGATGAGTCCGGGAATGTCGGCGATGGTGCAGCGCTTGAAGCCCGGGAATTCAATCACCCCGACCGAAGGCGTCAAAGTGGTAAAGGGATAAGAGCCAATCTTCGGCTTATTGGCGGAAAGAGCACCCACCAAAGTCGACTTGCCCGCATTGGGAAAGCCCACCAAACCCACGTCCGCAATGCGACGCAGCTCGAGGAAAAAGACTCCCTGTTCGCCCTCGGTGCCGAGTTCGCGTTCTTCGGGCGTTTGATTGGTAGCACTGCGGAAGTGCCAGTTTCCGCGGCCTCCCTTGCCCGGGGTGCAAAGAGTGATTCGGTCTCCCGCATTGGTGAGGTCCGCAATGGGTTCCACATCGATTCCCTCGCCATGCTCCATCTCGACCGCCTCTTTAACGGTCAGCGCGGAGGTGCGGTAGACGACGGTTCCGGGTGGGACCTTACCCACCGCAGGACGACCACGTTTACCGCTTTTCTTATACTTCTGTCCGGCGCCGCCATCCTGAGCGACTAGCTTCGGGTTATAGGAAAAGGCCTTGAGGTTATCAACATGCTCGCTGACCTCCAAAACGACTTCTCCCCCATCGGCTCCATCGCCCCCATCGGGGCCACCCTCAGGGACAAATTTCTCGCGGCGGAAGGAAATGGCGCCATTTCCCCCGTCACCAGCCTTGGCAAAAATACGAATCCGGTCAACGAACATGCTCTTCCATGCGCCAAGAATGCCCGAGATGCAAATCCGATCTCAGTCGCTACTCCTCCTCTTCCGCAGGAACTTCTTCCATCGCCTCGCCAACCGACGCACCGATCACGGCTCCAACAGCTGCGCCGACACTGCTTTCTTGACTAATCATCGCGGCTTCCTCAGCGGGCAATTGGGTCTTCCACTGGTCAGCGGCCGCTTGGTCCTCCTCCTTCCAGGATTGATAGAGGCGGTCGTAGTTCACCCGACGGTCGTCATCGTCGATGATTTGCTCAAACCATTCGGCCGAACGTTCATACTCGCCGCTGTTGATTAAGCCGTGACCCGCATCGCGAAAGACGGAATCCGTTTTGAACTCATCCCCCTGGCTCGCCAACCATTGGGCGGCCTCGGCCTCATCCTGCCCGACCCATTGGCCGAAAGAACTGGAGATTTTCTCGCCAGCATCAGGTTGCCCCTTGAGCTCCTCCCCGAGCCACTCAACAGCCCCAGCAGGGTCAGTGTGCGACCACATAGAGGTGGCGTTGTCGACCAATTCATCACGAAGGTCATCTCTGGGATTCTCACTTTCGATAAAGTCGATTGCGGCTTGGGGATCCTGCCAAGCCATCTGCTGAACGATGCTGCGACGGGCGTCATGAAGGAGGTCGGGATCGTCTTTGGACTTCAGATAATCCAACAGTTCTGACCTCCGCTCGGGATCCATCCCCGCCGACTGGGCCAGCTGCTGAATGACCGCCTTTTGCGTCTTGGACTCCATGCCATCCAGTTTGGCCATGGTGCCATCGAAGTCGGTCTTCGCCATGTTGGCAAAGTACATGGCCTCGATTTGCTCCTTGCCCATCCCCATGGCACTACCACCCAGGCGATCCCCGTTTTCCTTGAACCACGCATAGGCTTGGTCGGGTTCGGAGCGCATCCAGCCCAACATCGCCCCCGTCGCCCCAATCATCTGCATCATACCCTTTTCTCCTTCAAAGACACTTTCCATCGCGGCCGGGCCATCCTTTGCGGCCCATCGATTGAGCAACATCATACGCACCGCCAACATCTCCTGGCCGCCCCCCATTTCGTCCAATTCCGCCATCAGACTCTGGAGCTCATAGGCATCCAGATACTGCACCATATCCCAAATCCCAAAGAGCGCCTCGAAGTCCATTTGAGCCATGGGTGACTGGCGCAGCTCTTCCAAAAGGGTCTCCAAACCTTGCCGGGGATTCTTCGAGAGTTCGTAACCCCGCAGATTCGGCTGCACCGTTCCGGTGCCTCCGTTGCTCTGGGTCGAGGTGGTCTGACTCAGCGTGGACTTGGTGGGAAGGCTCGCCTCCTCATCGCCGCCCCCCGAAGATCCGGCTCCTTTACCCACGAAAAAACCTCCCACACCGGTCAGAGCGGCGAAGGTGACAGCGATTGCAATTCCCGACGATTTCATACCATCGAATCATGGCCCATTTCCTGACCTCTCGCCAATTCCAAAACAGGCCACATTTTCCACCTGAGCGCGCACTCAGAACTGGGGTTGTTTTGCCGCCCGTTTTGGTATCAAGTCGGCCTTTCCCATGACCTCTGCCCAGCACGATCGTTATCTCCGCCACACCCTGCTTCCCCAAGTCGGAGAGGAAGGCCAAGAGCGTTTGCTCGACTCCTCGGTGCTCATCATCGGTTGCGGCGGACTGGGCTCTCCGGCTGCTCTTTATTTGGCCGCAGCGGGAGTGGGAAGAATCGGCTTGGTCGACCCGGACACTGTCGAGCGCTCCAACTTGCAGCGGCAGGTTCTTTTCAGCGAAAGTCAGGTCGGGGAAGCCAAGGTCACGGCGGCGGCCAAGCGATTGCAGGAGTTGAATCCCGAGCTGCGCATCGACCTTCATCGCGAGCGCCTGACGGTTGCCAATGCCCTCGACCTCGCAAAAGACTACGACCTGATTCTCGATGGCTCGGACAATTTCCCCACCCGCTACCTCACCAATGACTGTGCCTTTTTTCTGAAAAAGCCGCTCATCTATGGGTCCATCTTCCAGTTCGACGGTCAGGTCACCGTTTTCGCCCCACATCGCGAAGGTCCCTGCTACCGCTGCCTTCTGCCCGACGCCCCCGCCGCCGATGCGGTTCCCAATTGCGCGGAGGCTGGTGTGCTGGGAGCCTTGCCGGGGGTCATTGGTTCGCTCCAGGCCATGGAAGCGCTCAAGGTGCTGTTAGGAATCGGAGAAGCGCCCCACGGCAAGCTCATCTGCTATGACGCTTTACGAAGCTCCTTCCGCACCATCAAGTTGCGCAAGAATCCCGACTGCATCCTCTGTGGCGAAAATCCCAGTCTTGAAACTCTCCGCCACGAAGGGCATAGCTGTCCCGTGAACGCGCCCTACTCCGAAATCACCCCTGACGAATTCCGCGAAATGTTAGCCCAAGGATGGGATGGCGTTCTTCTCGACGTCCGCACGCCCGAGGAATACGCGGAGCGCGCGATTGAGGGCTCCTACTTTTTGCCTTTGCAGGAAATTCCCGCCCGCATGGCGGAAATCCCCAAGGACAAGCCGCTCGTGATTCACTGCAAAGCCGGCATGCGCTCTGCCCGGGCCTGCATGTTTCTGGCGGAAAACGGCTACAACGACTTGACCAATTTGGCCGGCGGCATCGACGCCTGGTAGTCGGCTAGCCGGGCTGTTCGCTTTTGGTAGCCGTAGCTTTGGCGCGGACGAGATTCCAGATCGCCTTCACCACAATTCCCAGCCCTCCTACGAAGAAGAGGATCGGGAACCAGATCGAGTAGCCCGGAGCCTTGGTCTCTTTCTTGAGCACCGCCTGCTCAGGATTGTCGGGATTGACCCAACAGGTCTGCTGCGTGCCCGCCGGATAGTTGTTGATGAGAGCTTGGATTCGGGTGGCATCTTTCACCCAAGCATTCCCGCGCAAATCAAAATGTTCGGAGCTATAAGGCTCATCATCGAACTCGTAGCCATAGAGTAATCCGAAGCTGTAGTCAGTCGGCACCTCGGGGCCGATCTTGCGCTCGCGCATCTCGGATTCCAGAATCAGACAGGGAGACTCTTTCCAATGATCCATGTCCCGCGCCCGTCCAAAACTCGCCCCTAACAACCAAGTGAAGACCGCCCCCGAGAGGGCCAGCATCAATCCGATTCCGATAAGATAAAAACTCCCCGCGCTCCCTTGCTTCACGCGCGGAGGCTAGCGCGGTTTTGTGGAGCTGAATAGGGAGAAGTCGCGTGTTGTTCCAAGTCCAAGCAAAGGAAACCTACCAATTCAATTTCGCCAGAGACTTCGCCAGGAACTTGCCGTTCTTGCGGATGACTTTGCCGTCGAAGATCACTTCGCCGCCGCCGTAGTCGGGTCGCTGGATATTGACGAGGTCCCAGTGAACTTGCGAGCGGTTGCCGTTGTCGGCTTCCTCGTAAGCTTGCCCGGGGGTGAAGTGGAAGGAACCCGCAATCTTTTCGTCGAACAAAATGTCGCGCATGGGTTCTTTGATCTCGGGATTGAACCCGAGGGCAAACTCCCCGATGTATCGAGCGCCAGGATCGGAATCGAGAATCTTGTTGAGCTCCTTCGTCTTGCCACCCGCAGCGGTCGCTTTCACGATCTTGCCTTGGGAGAACTCGAACTTGACCCCATCAAAAGGAATCCCGCGATAGATGCTCGGCGCGTTATAAGAGAGAACCCCTTCCACCGAATTCTTAACCGGAGCGGTGAAAACCTCACCGTCGGGAATGTTGTAATTTCCTCCGCAGACGATGGCCGGGATGTCTTTAATCGAAAAAGTCAGGTCCGTTCCCGGGCCCTTGAGCTGGACATCGCTCGTCTTGTCCATCAGACGCTTGAGCGCATTCATGGCGGGAAGGAGCGCCTTGTAGTCGAGGAGGCAGACTTTGAAGTAAAAGTCCTCAAAAGCTTCCGTGCTCATCCCTGCCTGCTGGGCCATTGCGGGATGGGGCCAGCGAAGAACGCACCACTTGGTCTTCTTCACCCGATGGTCAATGACCTTGCGCATGTGGCTCATGGCCAATTCCATCTTGGCAGCGGGAACATCGCTTTGTTCGGCGATGTTGTGAGCACCACGCACCGCGATGTAGGCGTCCATGTCCTTCATCTCATTGAGGAGATGCTTGGCGATGGTCTTATACTGAGTCTCGCTCGCGCCGAGTAAAAGCTCGCGGGAAATGCCCGCGCTGTGAAGACGAACCAGCGGATCAGCCCCGCGACGACGGGCCTCGCGAATCAGTTCGATCGCAAAGCTCTCGGGGACATCATAGAGGTCGAGAAGAACGGACTCCCCTTTTTTCAACTGAGTGGAGTAGGCCGTCAGCTGACGGGCCAGTTCGGTAAAGCGGGGATCTCTCATTCGCGCTCCCTCCATTCCTCAAAGCTGCGAGCACCGTCGATGCTATCCTCGGGCAAAGAAGTATTGGAGTCGAGAGCTTGACCGACATGCGAGTCGTCGAAAGCACCTCCGCCGGCCTGATGCTGGTGAACAGGAGTGCAAGAGACCGCACAGAACATGAGAGCGAGAACGCTAAGGGTAATCTTCACCCAAGAGTTATTCCCCTTTTCCTATGGGATGACAAGCGCAAGGGTGACCATGACAGCACTAAAAGCGTCCGGAATTCCGCAAATCCAGAAATTGATTGGCGAGGGCGATGGGAAAATTGTTGAGGGACTCGTGCACCGCGCTGAATCCCCTCCCGCGTGCTTCCACCACCAGCTTCTCGATATCTTCCTCGTAGGCCAAGGCGCCCAGATAGCGGCTGGCATCCTTCACCGTTTCCAGCTCCTCGCTGAGTGCTCGTTCCACCGCAGTCTCCCTCACGGAGGCTAACAGAACGAGGTGCTGCTTGGTGAGCAATTGCAATGCACCTAGGGAACCAAACTGATCTTCGGTGCGCAGATTGGTGAGCACAACCACCAGACAGCGCTTGGTTTGCATGCGCAGAATCCGGGTGGTGAGCTCGGCATAATCACCATAGCTGCGAGTGGGTTGATAGTTGTAAAGATGATCGAGAATGCGCGACATGCCGTGCGCCCCTTTGACCGGAGAAAGATAACGATCCTCTCCCCCGAAAGACAACACCCCCACCTTGTCCCCCTGCCCGAGAGCAATGTAGGATAGCAGAATGGCGGCGTTGAGCAGATGATCCAGAATCGGCAGTTCACCATCAATGGCCCGGGTGCGGATGCTGCAATCCGGCACGAGAAGAATCGTCTGGTCCCGCTCCTCCTGATACTCACGGGTAATCAGCCGGTTGAAGCGCGAGGTCGCCTTCCAGTCCACTTGCGAGACGCTGTCGGCCTCATTGTAGTCGCGCAGCTGATGGAACTCTTTGCTCATCCCGCGATTGCGCGGCTTCACAATGCCCATCAATTCGGCGCGGTCGGCGGTTGCCAGGAGCCCATAGTTCAGCGCGGGAACGTAGTTGGGATAGACTTTGGCAATCGCCTCTTCACCCACCCGACGACTCCGCCACCAGAGCCCCAGCAAGGATCGCACCTCCAGATAACTAGGCGCTATACGCAAATCTCCTCGATGGAGGAAAGTGACCCGATAACTGGATTGCACATGCTGCCTCGGGGCCAGCTTTGGCAAAATGAAAGGCAGCGACTGGTAGGAGCACTCCTCGGGCAAGCCATCAAAGAACCGCAAGCGCAGCGAGACCTTGCCGTGATTCTGGAGCACGTAGGGCACCTCGGTCTCTTGTTTGAGCGCAAAGCGGCTGGGCAAGTCGCGCCGAAAGGCCACCTCCCCTTGAAGGGAAAGCAAGATGATATCCAGCAAAACCACGAACCCAAAGAGAGCCGCCAACAGGAGAAAAACCATCTGCAGACTGCTGACAAAGACCACCACAATGGCCAGCACGAGGAGCGCGGCCGAGAGGGAGACTAACTGGACGGTGGGACGCATGCTTATTGGCGGGGAGCTTCCACCGAATTGATGATGGCGGCCACAGTTTCGTCCACCGTCTGCCCCGAGATGGCGACCTCGGGAGTCAATCGAATGCGATGGCGAAGAACCTGCAGGGCACAACCCTTCACGTCATCCGGGACCACGTAATCACGCTCGCGTAGCATGGCGAAACCTTTGGCGGCCTGCACGAGGGAAATACTGGCGCGCGGACTGGCCCCGTAGGAGGTCATCTCCGAACTGCGGGTGGCCTGAACGAGTTGAACCGCGTAACGAATCACTGAGGGCGAAATCGTGATGCTGGTCAGGCTCTCGCGCAGTTGCTCGATGTCTTCCGGCGAACACACCGTATCGATCTGCTCCGGTGCCAAGGACTCCATCCCCGAACGCGTGGCTCGCGTGGCAATTAGAATCTCGTCTTCCAGCCCCGGCTCGTCGACTAACAGTTTCATCATGAATCGGTCGAGCTGAGCCTCCGGCAACGGATAAGTGCCGTCCTGCTCCACTGGGTTCTGGGTGGCTAGAACCATGAATGGCTTGGGCAAAGGATAGGACACCCCATCAATGGTCGCCTGCCGCTCCTGCATCACCTCCAACAGCGCGGATTGCGTCTTGGCCGGAGCGCGGTTGACCTCGTCGGCCAAGAGCAAGTTCGTAAAGACCGGTCCCTGCTTGACCTGAAAGGACTGCTTCGCCATGTCAAAAATGCTGTGCCCCGTGACATCGGAAGGCATTAGATCGGGGGTGAACTGAATCCGCTTGAAAACCCCGTGAAAGGTCTCGGCCAGAGAAAGAACGAGGTGCGTTTTTCCCAATCCGGGATGACCTTCAATCAGGACGTGCCCCCCGCTCACAAAAGCGACCAAAACGTATTCCACCAACTTTTCCTGACCCACAAAAACGCGCTCAATCTGCTTACGGATTTGAGTCAGCATCGCAAAACTCGGGTCAGGAGTCGGAAGCTCAGGCATCGAGGGAGGAACTTCGCTTAACGGGGTCGTCGGCGGCAATTCAGCAGGACGGGGAAAAGTTGGATCGTCGGAGCTCATAATTTTTTATCGAGAGTCTTAAGGGTTTGTAGAGTAGACAGGAGAGACTTGTTGGTGGTGGAAGAGGTCAGGGCAGTCACTTCACTTTCAGCCAAGACCCCTTGCGCTCGGGCGGCGGTGAGAAGCTCTTCCTGACTGGCATTGAAAGGCTGGTTGGTTGCACGGGCTAGGCGGTGAAAGAGTTTTTCCCGGAGACGGGACACCACCACCCCTTCGGCCTTGTGCTTGAGGAAAAACGCCCCACTGGCCTCCAGGTGCTCGTCCAGCTTGGCCGACGGATTGGTTCCCCTCACAAATCGCGGGCCCACTCCCTTCGCCGCCCACCAGACTAACAAGGCCAGAGTCACCAAAGAGAAAATGAGCGCCTCGGGTGCGCGCCGCCAAAGAAGGGAGAAGAACGAAACCCGCGTGGAATGAACAAACCAGACCGTGTCCCCTTCCCCCACTGTTAAAATATCCCAGAGCAGGGTGGCGTGCTCGGCCTTTCCCAAATGCTTGTTGGTGAACAATTCAGCCGAACCCAAAACGGTGAGGTGGCCCAAGCCGTAGTCATAGGACTGGAAGGCCGAAGCCTCATCCTCTGCATAATCCAAATCGGTCAGCAGGTAGGGACTGTGGTAGTCGGTCTGATAGGAGTCCTCCCGAACGAAATCGACCCATTCAATCTTCTCCCCCCACACGCGCTCGGACTTGCCGGACTCTCCTTCCTCACGGGAAATGATGCGCATGGGCTGCTTGTCGAAGTCGAGGGCGAAGTAATCGAGAAAGGCTTGGAAGGGAGGTTCCTGCGCCGTGCCAGAAAAGATATCGCGGGCCTCATTTTGCAGAGTCAGGTAGACGATGAGGTTGCCCCCTTGGTCGACCCAATCGGAGATTTCCTCCAGGATCCCCTCACTTTGCAGACTCGCCGCGGGAAGCACCAACACCGTCCCATAGGGTGGCGGCAAGACCGGTGCGCCCGCATAGCTGGAGGCTTTCAAACCCATCTGCGTGGCCATGCGCTCGGCGGCCAAGAGATGATTGATGCGCGCGAGTCCCTTGTAACCAACCTCCCGCTCACGCTCTTCATACTTGCCACATCCTGCTAACAGAAAGGCAGTCACCAGCAGGAGCAGGACGCGCTTTAGGGTGAATAGAAGAGTCCTCAAATGGACCTCCCTTCAAACGGCCAACTAGCGCACAAATTCTCGAAGTCACCGGGAGCGACCTCTTCCTTGGAGTAAGCAATCTTCATCCACTGCTTGGAAAGTTGTCGAAAGTATCTCGCTTGCAGATTGGGGGCCACGTTCTCCACTTGGTTCAGGCATTCCATCTCGGTATCGGAGCTCTCGATGGCCACTGCCTGCTCGGTAATCAACTTCGTCAATGCTCCCCGATAAAGCAGCGACAAGGCCAATCGCGGCTCCCCGCTTGCCCAGTGATGTCGCGCCTGCCCTAACAGGTCATCGGGCAAAGACTCGGGAGTCACCTCCATTCCCATCACCACGGTGGGCAGGGCCCGCTTTCGCTTTCCGTTCTTATCTTCCGGAAGGTTACTAATCCGCCGGCCCTTCACGAGGTTCACGATCAGAACAATCAAAGCAACGACCAGAAGAGAAAGGGCCAGAATTCCGATCAATTTGAAAATCCCGTCCACTGCCCCAGCGGCTCCTGGCGCTCCTGACCCACCGCCCCAATTGGGACCCCGGTCGGACTCGGGCTTTTCCTCCTTTTTCTTGTTCGGCACCCACTCCTGATACTTTTCGATGTGATTCTTAAAGGCCTCATCAGCAAGCACCTCTTCAATCACCACTTGCGGATCGGCCTGCGCTCTCGCTTCCGGCGCGCTAAACAAGGCCAACAACCCCAACGATATCGCCAGGGCCAGAGAACGGTCCGAGCCTACAAACTGAAAGCGGGGCCCCGAGGTTGGCTTCTCAGGCTCGCTCGGTTCCGGCGTCGCGGCATCTGATTCCATTTCGGAAGTCAGGCGCGTTTTCGAGACTCGGGCAGCAAGCTCCCGGAAGCGAAGCTCCACATCCCAAGCCTCCTGACCCGTCCGACTATTGAGATAGAGCGCAAAGCCTCCCGCCAAATAGAAGGGCTCTAACAAGATAACCAAAATTCCGTAGCCCAGCCCGAAGAAGAGCACTAACAGAGTCTGCACCGCCCCGCCGCGACCGAACCACACCACCATCGCGTCCCAGCTCATCTCTTGCCCCTGCGGGATGAACAGCCGCGCCATCACGAATATCGAAAGCAGTCCAAGAGCTTCTAACAGCACCCCTCCCACAGTAATGAGAAAAGCCGGCCCTCCCCCGTTCCGCGAGATGACCCCGCAGCGCTGCGAACGGGCACTGCCCTCCAGGCCTTCGAGGTCCATCACCGGCATCGATTGGCTCCGACTCCACGAAAATCTGCGCCACGTAAGCAGGGAAAAACTGCCCTTAAACAGCAGCCTTTTCCACTCCCCCAAAGTCTCCTTCACCGACACCTCTTGCCCAAAGATACGGCGACTCAGGTAGTAGAGATAAAAGCGGTCCATGAGCGGCTTGCACCACCAGATGACAAGCGGAAGCAGGAACGGCAACTTCCAGCACAGCATGGCCACGAACACATAGAAGGGCCCGAAACTCTTGAAGCCCATCTTGAACAGATCCCGGTAATAGCGCTTGGCCAAGGCGGTGCCGAGGTCTACCGACTCCCAGCTGGAGCGTGGGCGCAGTTCAATCGTCAGGTCACGGACGTTCATACCACTCCTTCCTACCTGACATCAGATAGAGAATCGTGAGCACCCAGAAGAAGATTCCGACTCCAAATTTGAGCGCAGGCGGATTGGGATGGGCGGACCAGAATCCTTCGATGAAGGCCGCGAAGAAAGTGAGCACCGCAGCGCCGCCTAACAGCACGAGCGACTCCTGGGCATTCTTAATCAAAGCCGCCATTCGGGTGAGCTGCCCCGGGCGAATCAGTCCCCATCCGAGGCGCAGCCCCGCCATGGAGGAGATGTGCAAGCCCACCAGCTCGAACGCCGAGTGTCCTGAAACGAAGGTCCAGAATTTCATGGGGTCACCCGTCTCGTGCACATAGCCCGCCGCCGCCCCAATCGCCAAGCCATTGAAGATGGTGAAAAAGAGCGTGCCGATGCCATAGAAGATTCCTCCCGCAAAGGTGCGGAAGTCGATGCTCACATTATTCTGCACATAATGGCCGAACATCATGAAGTCACTGCCATGCGTCGCCCGTCCGTGAGCCAAGGCATCACCGTCCTTGCCATACATCGCGTCCATCCCTTGCATTCCTTCGGGCCCGAGAATGGACTGAATCCACACCAACCCCCATTGCCCCGAAAAGGCTAACAAAAAGAATGGCAACCAAAAGAGAACCACGCTGACCCAAAAGAAACCGAGGTTGTGCTTGAAGGCCCCAGGAAAAGTTCGCGTCAAAAACCTGATCGGCTGAAAGCGCGCCCGGCTGCGATGCAAATGGCGGAAGCCCCCCATCACCAAGCCGTTGAGACGACTGGAAAGAGCCAAACCATAAAGCCGCTCCCCAGCCAGACCGAGGTCCTGGCACACCTTGCGAAAGCTGGCCGGCATCTCGCGAGCTTCCTCCGGAGTCAGCTTGTCGCGACCATCCAACTTCGCGATCTGACGCTCGCTTTCCAGCCAGCGCCCCTCATTCATTTGTTGAAATTGTTTACGCGAAATCATTTTTCCTGATGAGAAAGCCAGCGGGCCACCCCGAGGGCGAAGCTGGTGGTCGTGGGGCTCTTGCGCGCGGCTTCCAAGGCTGCCAGCGGGGCGGTGATTTCGTTTTGGCGGGCCGGACTCAATCTATCCAGACGATCCGCGAACTCGATAAAGGCCAGTTGCTCTTCCCGTTGCAAAAGAACTCCGGGCCGAACGGCCGGCGCATTGATCGACTCCACCTCCGGCACCCGGGGCGGGCTGCGATAGACGACGAGAGTATCGGCCACCATATCACCCAAGCGCTGGGAGTTGCGGGAAGCGAGAATAGACACCATCCCCACCGTTCCCAAGGCAGGCAAAAAATCGATCCAAAAAAGGAGACAGCGAAGAAAACCCGAAGCAAAGCCCACTGGAGCCCCCGAGCGCCGCACCACTTTCAACTTCATCGCCATCTTTCCCGGCGTGGCGGAGGCCTTGCTGGCTTCAAAGAAAGGGTCATAAAACCACACCATCACAAAAGCCAACAGCATTAAAAATCCCTGCGAAGCTTCATCTCCTATCAACCACCCCGAGAGACTCAGCACGACAGAAAGCACGATGAAGATCAAGAGCCAGATCGCGCCGTCAATGAACCGGGCCATCAGGCGGGGAAAAAGCCCCGCTGGCCGCAGATGAATATGGACACCTTCCGCCAGTTCAATCTCGCGACGATTATCGAGTTTGCTGGCCACAGTCATTTCTCTAAGAAGAAGGAAGCTATTGCAACAAGATATAATGTCGCCAAGAATTTGCCCTGTTGCTGATAATCGACGCTCATCCCAATCATGTCCGACAACCCCTATCAAGCACCGCGCGCGGAGTTAAAACCTCCGGACTACCCGGAACCGACTCTCCTCCAAAAGCTTCTTAGCTTTCGCGGCCGCTTCAGCCGGAGCCAATATTGGCTCTACACCGTGGGCAGCTGCTTGCTCATTTTCATCGTGTTGCTGGCTTTGGATTCAATCCTCGCCGAGTTCTCAGAGCCCTCCTCACCCCTCGCTTCACTTAGCGGGGAGCTCATCAGCTTGATTTTCGGAATTGCCATCATCTGGATTAACTTTGCCGGCCTATCCAAACGGTTTCATGATCGAGGAAAATCAGGCTTAATGATTTTGGTTTGGTTGATCCCTTACATTGGCAGCCTCTGGCTCCTCATTGAGTGTGGCTGCTTGCAAGGGACATCGGGACCGAATCGATATGGCCCCGACCCCTTGCGAAACCACTAACAGAAAAGCCCAGTTACTCGTAGACCTTCAAAAACGCGACGATGTCGGCAACGTCCTGCGCAGTCAGCCCGAGTTGGTCGGAGGAGAGCATGAGTGAGCGCTTCAGGTCTTTTTGGGACTTGATCATCTTCTTCGGAATCATCTGCTCCACTCCACCAGTGGAAACAATCATCAGGGGATTTCCCGGACTGGTGACCAATCCGTGTACGGTCTCCCCCTTCTTGGTTTCGACGATTGAGCCCTTGAATCCGTGGGAAATATCGAAGGAGGGCTCCACGATGGAGCGCGCGATCACTTCACGCGGTTGCCCTTTCCCCCACCCCGCCAGATTGGGACCGTAGGACACACCGACGCCGTTGATCTGGTGACACATCACACATCCCATGGCCTTGGCTTTTCCCTTTTCGGCATCTCCTGTTAGAGCGAGAACATCGGCTGTTGAATACTGATTCTTCTTGGGTGGAGCAGGCACTGTTACCGAGGTCACGGTAATGGAGTTGGGATCGTAAATCCCCCGCTTCTTCAACTCAGGTAAAACGTCGTATTTAGCCCACTCCCCAGTGCCCCTGCGAAAGAGCCAGTCCATAGCCGCCCGCCGACTGGGTGAACCCTGGTCGGCGAGACTCAGCATCGCTTCCACGGAATCCGTATGGTCGATGAACGCAATCGACTCGACCGCGAAGGCCCGCTCCTCGGGAGTCAACTCCGTCGCGAGAGCGCGCGCTTTCAAATCCGCCACCGCCGACACCGGCCAGAGGCGCCAGGTCAATTTGGCGAAACGTTCATCCCATTTCAGGGGGTCGGTCGCCCCCATCTCTTGACGGAGATGCTGCCAAATTTCGTCCTCTTGCAAAGCAGCCCCAAGACCGATGGCTTCCACCGAGTTCTTGTCCGTGAACTCCACTTGCTGGGCCAAGGTGGCGAAAATTTCTTTGGTTTGAGCCGCAGGCAAATCCCGTAGCGCCAGCGCCACATCGCGCCGAACTCCGGGGTCAGAATCGCCCGCGAGTGCTTTTGCATGTGGAAGAATATCCTGTCCCGAACGAAGCAATGCACGCAAAGCGGCAATGCGGTTTTGAGGATTCTCGTCCTGCAAGACCTCTTCGCAAACAGCCACTCCCTGCTCCCCCAACTGAGGCAAGAGCCAGATTCCACGAGCAGCCACGAAGGGATTCTCCTCCGTTTTAATCAGCTCTTTCACCGCCGCCAAAGCCTCCTCACCTTTCTCCTGCAATCCCCGGTAACCCAAGTAACGAACGTTCACTGCCGGTGAACGCAGAGCAGTGATAGCGCCCTCGATGGTGCTGGCATCGAACTGGGGAACGGAAGGAGTAAATCCTTTCGGAGCAATGCGGTAGATCGTTCCCGAGCAGCTATCATCCAAGTCGCCATGCCCTCCAACCCGGGCGTCATACCAATCCGACACATAGAGAGCGCCATCCGGTCCGACCGCGATATCAGAAGGGCGAAAGAGAAGATGGTCTTCGAATTCATCCTGCTTCTTCCCTCTTGTACCCCCGACGAAATCACTGCCCAAGAATTCGTTCGTGGTGTTGGAGGTCATGAAATCCGAGCGATCCAGCTTGAAGGTCCCTTTTTCAGGCTCGGGCTGATAGCTGAAGATGACATTGCGGCCAGGCTCGCACGCCAAAAGGGTTCCTACAAAATCCTCACCCATGGCTCCGTTTTCATAAAAGGCCACTCCCGTCGGCGAACCTCCGCCATAGACATCGCCGGCATCCATCGTGCCGGGATCGTCCTGGCGCCAGTGATTGCGCCAATGCTCCTGGTTGGGACGCTTTTCCGCGCGGTAACCGCGCCGACCATCCCGCGAAAAGTAACCCGCGCAGCCATACTCCAAGATATAGGAAACGCGACAGGCCGGCGGATCATCATTGTCGTTCTGAAACATGTCCCCAAAGGAAGTCAGAGTCTGCTCGTAGGAATTGCGGTAACCATGCCCGACGACTTCCACCTCGGAGCCATCTTCGTTCATGCGGAAGGTTGCGCCCGCGGTCCAGACATGTCCGTCGGCCGACTTCTCGCCTCCACGCTTTTCATTTTCCACAAAATACTGCCCCCCACCGCCGCGATAAGGACCGCCAATCACAAACTCGCGGTCGTCTTTGTCCTTAAAGATCGCCCCGCAGTTTCCCACATTGAAGTAGAACTTCCCATCCGGCCCCATCGTCACCGAGTGCAACGAGTGATCGTGATTACGCGCATTGAACCCCGTCAAGATGACCTCGCGGGTATCAGTGCCCTCATCGAACACCAGGTTGCGGTTCACATCGGTGTAGACAATCAATTCCGGCGGTTGGGCGACGAAGACCTTGTTGTCGAAGACCCCAATCCCCAGCGGCGCAATGAGAGCTTTTTCCTGCACGAAGGTGTGGGACGAATCCGCCTTTCCATCGCCATCAGTATCTTTCATCACCACCACCCGGTCTCCCGCTGGCTGACGCTTGACATGACTCCGGTAGCGCACTCCTTCACAGGCCCAAATGCGCCCCTTGGCATCGATGTCAATATTGGTCGGGTTGAACAGTTGCGGAGTGGAAGCCCAAACCGTCACCTCGAAGCCCTCAGGAACCTGAAAAAGTTCTGCCTCGACCTTGCGGGGAGGAAGATTGGGACCGATGGCATTAGCCTCGTCATTCTTGACGACTTCGGTCTGAGCAACAGCTACGGCCGGGAAGAGGAAAAATAGAGAGCGGATCATTTGTTGAAAGTGAGACTGGGAAAGTAAACGGGACATCGGAAGGCCATTTTACGGCAAATAATGAACAAGCAAATTCAGGGCAGTGCAAAAATGGCAGAAACCTGCAATCGCACGAGTGAACTTCCACTCCTAAGCTGCTGGCATGGAAACGAACGACACTCACTCGAAGACTATTGGCTACCTGCTCTGGATTTTCGGATTCACCGGCTCCCACCGTTTTTATTACGGACGCCCAATCACCGGGGTCATCTGGCTCCTCACCGGCGGACTCTTTCTGATCGGTTGGATCGTCGACCTCTTTCTCATTCCCTCGATGGACCGCGCTGCCGACCATCGTTATGTCAAAGGACGCTACGATTACGACATTTCGTGGATCCTGCTCACCTTCCTCGGTCTCTTTGGAGTTCATCGCTTCTATCTGGGCAAGTGGGGAACAGGACTGCTCTGGCTTTTCACCGGCGGACTCTTCGGAATTGGTTGGGCCTACGACTTCTGCACCTTGAATGGCAAGATTGACGAATTGAATCGTGCCAGTTAAGTCGGAAAATCGTGCCAAAGCTACCTTTGCGATAGCTGTTTCTGCTTGAAGTCGGCACGATAAAGGCTAATATTGGCGCGAAACCATGAGTAATCATGCCAAATCGACCCAGCAGAACGAAATTAAGGACGTCTTGGCCCGAGGTGGTGGCGCGATGCCGATTCGTGAGCTTTTGGAGCAACCGGAGCTGAGCGGCATTGCCAAGCGAACCCTACAAAGGCGTCTCGACGAACTCGTGGCGAAAGGTGACGTCTCCACCTCCGGCGCGGGCCGAGGTTTCAGATACCACTTGGTCGAAGAGCACCGTTCGGTCTCGAAGCCCAAGCCCTACTCGTTTCTAGCCGAGCCCGAGGAAATCTATCGTGTTCCCGAGCGCGACAGTCCGAAAGGAGACTGGCTCTCCCCCGCCGCCAAGGAGCTGCGGGCAGCCGTCACGCGTCCCGTGGCCGAGCGAAAGCCAGCGCCCTATGATGACCAGTTTCTTAAGGCTTATCAGCCCAACATCACCGAATACATTCCCGTCGAGCTACGGGCCGAATTGGCCAAGATGGGTCGAGTCGGGATGACCGCCCATCCGGCGGGAACCTATCTTCGCAAAGTGATGGACCGGCTCATCATCGACCTCTCTTGGAACTCCAGTCGCCTGGAGGGCAACACCTATTCCATTCTCGAGACCCAACGGCTCTTCGAGATGGGAGAGAGCGCCGATGGCAAGTCTTTGGCGGAGGCGCAAATGATCCTCAATCACAAGACCGCAATCGAAATTCTCGCCGAGCAGTCGGAAGAGATTGGCTTCAATCGTTACACCCTCTTCAACCTTCACGCCGCTTTGGCGGAAGCGCTCTTGCCCTATGAGGAAGCCAGCGGACGTCTGCGGCACGAGCCCGTTGGGGTCACCGGAACCTCCTTCAAGCCCCTGTTGGACCCTCCCCGCATTGCGGAAAACTTCGAACGGTTTTTGGAAAAGGCCTCCGCCATCTCCGACCCCTTCGAGCAATCCTTCTTTGCGATGGTCCATCTGCCCTATCTGCAACCCTTCATCGACGTCAACAAGCGGGTTTCGCGTCTGGCGGCCAATATCCCCATGATGCTCTACAACCTGTGCCCCTTGTCTTTCGTCGGGGTTCCCCGTGAGGATTATCTGCAAGCCACCCTTGCGGTCTACGAGCTGCAGCGGGTGGACTACTTGCGGGACGTCTTTGTGGCAGCTTATCGAAAGTCTTGCGACCTCTACTCCGCCATCCGTCAGGTCATCGGCGACCCCGATCCCCTGCATGTGCGGTATCGGCAGGACGTCCATCGCTATGTGCAGTTCATCGTAGGCAACGGCCTCGATAAGAAGGCCGCCATCGCCTGGATCAACGACCAAAGCACTCGCGAAATCGCGCCGGAGAACAAAGCGGCTTTTGTGGAGCTGGTGGAGAACGTTCTTTCCAGCCTCCATGAAGGCAACATTGCCCGCTACCGCCTGCGCCTGCCGGTCTTCCGTGAGTGGTTCGCCCAATGGTAAAGAGCTGGAGAAAAACACCGGGAAGCAAGACCCTGCGACGTGGGACAGGCTAAGAAATAAAATGTCTGTCCTCCCGCTGATCGGTCTTGCTTCCCTTCATTTGCCGTTTGATTCTCGCGCCATGAAACACGTTCTCATCATTGGTGCCGGTGGAGTTGGTCACGTCGTGGCGCACAAGTGTGCGATGGTTCCGGAGACCTTCGGCACCATCACCCTGGCTTCCCGAACAGTCTCGAAATGCGAGGCCATCGCCACTTCGGTCAAAGAGCGCACCGGCCGCGACATCGCCACCCGTCAGATCGACGCCGACAACGTGGCGGAGACCACAGCCTTGCTCGAGGAACTGAAGCCCGACCTGCTGCTCAATGTCGCCCTGCCCTATCAGGACTTGCCCCTCATGGACGCCTGTCTTGCAGCAGGAGTCGATTACCTCGATACCGCCAACTACGAACCACCCCATGAAGCCAAATTCGAATACTCGCACCAGTGGGCTTACCAAGACCGCTTTGTGGAAAAAGACCTGAGCGCACTCTTGGGCTCAGGATTCGATCCCGGGGTCACCGGAGTTTTCACGGCCTATGCCTTGAAGCACCACTTCTCTGAGATTCACACGCTCGACATCGTGGACGTCAATGGCGGCGACCACGGACACGCCTTCGCCACCAACTTCAACCCCGAGATCAACATTCGTGAGGTCACCGCACCCTGCCGTCACTGGGAAAATGGAGAGTTTGTGGAAACGCCCGCCATGTCGGAGCACCAGAGCTTCACTTGCCCCGAAGAAGTCGGCACCTACGAGATCTATCGCATGTATCACGAAGAGCTCGAGTCCATCGCGAAACACATCCCCACCATCAAGCGGGCCCAGTTCTGGATGAGCTTCTCCCCCAACTACCTCAAACACCTCGAGGTCTTGCAGAATGTCGGCATGACCCGAATCGATCCCGTGACCTACAACGGCCAGGAAATCATTCCGCTGCAATTCCTCAAAGCGGTCCTCCCCAATCCCGGCGATTTGGGCGAACGCACCAAGGGACGCACTTGCATCGGAAACATCATGACCGGTCTCGATAAGGAAGGAAAAGAAACCGCGCTCTATATCTATAACATCTGCGACCACGAAGAGTGCTTCGCCGAGGTGGGCTCGCAGGCCATTTCCTATACCACCGGTGTGCCCGCGATGATTGGGGCCAAGCAAATGCTTTCCGGCGAGTGGCGCAAGCCCGGGGTCTGGAACATCGAACAACACGATCCCGACGCCTTCATGGCCGACCTCAACGAACACGGCCTTCCCTGGACCATGAAGGTCCTGTCCATGGAGCAAGCCAAGGCCCTGACTCCGGCCTAACTTCCCCTCTCCCTCTCTCCAGGCCGCGAAGAAGCGAAACCAGAGGCACCCATTTATGGGTTCCCCTCTTTCGCTAATTTTGCGGCCTTTTTCTTTCTGAAAGCAAGGCCTTCAAAGCCTTAGCTCAAGCGCTGTAGTGTTTCGAACGACTATCCAGCCAAAATAGATGGCATATCTTTTCAAATTCCCTAGGCTGCTTCGTTAATCCTTTGAGCCCTTTGTTTCTTATGAAGATCATACTATCACTTTCAGCAGCATTTAGCATCTACCCGTTTTTTGTGCTGGGAGCGGAGGACTTTGATTACGAAGAAACGCTGGCTGACATTCGAGCGGAGAGACCAGAAGTCGAAATCGATGAGGAAATGCTGGCTGAAGCCATGAAGAATGCCACCCCCGAGCAGCTCGCTTCTCTTCTGGGCGACGACTTGGAGGCGCTCAAAGTCGGGGCCGCGACCGAACTCGGTCGCCGGGGCCACCCTGCGGTCTGCCTCTTTCTGCGGGCCGGCAGTCATCGGGTGAGAGCAGCCGCAGGCCGGGGAATTCTAGACGACCCAGTCGTCGAAGAAGGACTTCTCCCTTTGGCCCAAACTCTTGCTTGGATTCCGAGCGACCGTCTTTGCTCGGAGGTGGCTATTGCCGCCAATACGAGACTTGGGGGAGCCGCCGAGGCGGAACGCCTTTTTGCCTACGCAACCGACCAGAGAACGCCGTCCGAATTCCGAACCACGGCTCTGAAGCGGCTCAGGTATTTCAAAGAACTTTCACCCGAATTGATTGCAAGTATGGATCAACGCCTGGGAAAATTTCTGCTCTCCCCGAAGAGCAGCTTTACTGGCGACTTCCTGACGGAAGCCCTCGTTCTCAGCAAGCGAATCGAACACCCTATCACGGACATCGAGCTGACCTCCATCTTCTACCACAATGGTCTGGATGCACATACCCGCGGCGTGGCACTCCTCGAGCTCATGAACAACGGTGCGGATTGGGAGAAACTGATTCAAGGGGCGCAAGAACCCGACGTTTGGTTCACCGTCTTGGAGAATTGGTATCGCGACAACCCGGATGCCACCCTCGCCAGTATTCGCAGAGACTTTGGCTTCGACTTTCCCTTCTCCCAATCTCTGGGAATCGGCTCGCTTCCCATGGCCCAGAAAACCCTTCTTTTCTTGGCCTCTCTGGAAACAGACAGCGCGGACAGTCTTTTGGAAGAAATCATCAACGAACCTCAGGGCAGCATCGCCTTGCATCCCGAGCTCTGGCTCGAAATTGAAGAAGTCCTCGCGCTCCGTGGCGATGCTTTTAGCGAAGATACCCACCGAAATTTTGCCAAACTAACTGCCCCCTCGAAGAAAGGCCCCCATCCGGAAGACGCCTTTCCCGAACTGCTCATGGGCGGGGATATGAACGAGGGCCTTCTGGTGTTGGTGAGCCAAAAAGCGGGCTGTCTGAATTGTCATAGCCACTGGGCGTCGACCGAGGACTTCGACGACACGGGTGAGATCATACTGCCGTTCTTTAGCAGAAGTTCTAAAGACAATCTACGAGCCATCATCGCCCCCAATCACGATCTCCGAAATGGTTACGGTTACATGGTGGTGGAACTCACCAACGGTACCTTTCATAAAGGAACTCCGACCCTACAGACCGCTGACTCCCTCGAAATTCTTCTGGAAGGCACGACCCAGAAGCTGAAAATTGAACGCAAGGATATCGCAAAAATTACCAGTATCTCTCCCATGCCCTCAGTGCTGGGCACCTTGAGCAAACGCGAAATCCGAGACTTGGTCGCCTACCTGTCCGAGGGATAGGCCTCGGGATGAAAGAGAAAGTCTCTTCCTCCATGGACGAACGGAAGAAAGTCGTTCATGTTTACTGCATGCAAGAGACGCTGGTATTGACGGTTTTGGGTCCGGATCGGACTGGTATTGTAGATTCCCTCGCATCCGCGGTGAACGAACACGGCGGCAGTTGGCAGGAATCCCAGATGGCTCGATTGGCCGGCCAGTTCGCAGGGTTGGTTCGGGTGACGTGCCCTGCTGATGCCGCGGCAGGACTCACCACCGCCTTGGAGAACCTCTCTTCAGCCAACTTGCGCATCTCCGTCGTTCAGGAAACGTCGGCCGACGATTCCGAAGTCCGCTCAAGCTACCATCTCGATGTTTTGGGTAATGACCGTCCCGGTATACTCTCGGAAGTTTCCCGCGTTCTTCGTTCCCAGAACGCCAACATTGTCGAGATGGAAACCCGTCTGGAACCTGCGCCCGAGTCAGGCCAGGCGATCTTCCATACCATCGCCTCAGTCACCCTGATTCAGAACGCCTCCCCGGAGGATCTGGCCCACGCCTTGGAGGAACTGTCCCCTGACCTCCAAGTATCCTTGTCCTAAAGGTAAGAAACGTTTTCGGCAATCCTATCCACCCCGCGGCAATAGCCGGGTGGTCGTTTGATTGCTTGAATCAATGATGGAGTCCTGAGGCTCGACGAGGAAAGCAGTCCTACCGAGTCATCTCTAACAGACGCCCAAGAAAGGGCGGGGAAACTAGTTGTATCAATACAAACCTGTTAACCTAACAGGCCAGAATCCCTATCAGTCAATGAGAACTCCTCTGCACGTTCATACTGGGTCGCGGTCTGGAGGTATCAAGGGTCTCTGACTCTACCAGCACAATCGCAAACCAAATAAGGAGAGCTTTCGCTGCTATTAAGAAAAAGAGGAACAAGTAATTTTTCATCTCGGTTGAAGGCGTGGGAAAAATACAGATAGCTCGAACTTTTTCTACCTTTTTCTTAACATTACGTAATTAAAAACATCTTTACAATCGCGACTAACGATAAACGAAAATATCAACGGACCCCCGAAAATAGGATACCGAATCAAAAAGACAACAAAGACATATATTACTGACACACCAAAAAGAGCGGGAACCCTCTGATTTTCAGTAATCGAGCGGAATTGAGCCCGAACACCCCATCCTCTTTTAGCTACAACCATTCGGCGCGGGGACAGATAGATTTATTTTATATAAAATCAAGCGAGAGGAAACCCCATCTTTTGAGCCCCGCAGACCTTGCCACAGGTCCCCAAAAAAAGACCTCCCGTAGGAGGCCTTTCAAGTTCAGTTCCAATTGCGTTTTCGAAGAGTTAATTCGTCACCCGCATCGGCATGAGAACGTAAAGGAAGTTGCCTGCAGCTCTCAAAACACCAGGGCTCATCTCATCAATCAGGTCGAGATGAAGTTCTTCCTCCTCCAGATTCCGGAGTGGAGCCATGAGAAAGTCGGGGTTGAAAGCGATGGCGAAAGTCGGACCGCTGTATTTAACGGCCATGGACTCTTTCGCCTCACCAATTTCAGGCGAGTTGGCGGTCACATCCAAGTTGTCGGGCCCGAAGACCAACTTCACCGAATTCGACTTTTCCGATGACAGAAGCGATACCCGCCGGACGGTCTCGAAAAAGGACTCGCGATTCAGGTCCAAGCGCTCCTTTTTCTCTCCGGGAATCACCTGTCGGTAGTTGGGATAATTTCCTTCAATGAGCTTGCTTACGATGATGCTGTCGCCAATCGCAAAGGAGATCTGATTGGACTGGAGTTTGACAATGACATCCCCTTCCAAGCTGGTGAGACGTGCCAACTCTTGGATGGCCTTGGTGGGAACGATGATTTCAGTTTCGTGGGTGGCGGGGAATTCCAATTCGTTTTCCACCATCGCCAGGCGACGTCCATCGGTCGCGACGAGAGTCATCTTACCCTCTTTGAAAGAAATGAAGATACCGTTGAGAACATACCGGGTCTCATCGGTTGAGATCGCATAAGCAGTCTTTTTCAGCCCCTCTTTGAACATGATCTGCGGAATGCGGTATTCCTTCGCATCGTCGAAGTCGGGAAGCGGAGGGAACTCATCGTTGGGGAGTCCAATAATCTTGAAGAAACTCGGCCCGCTCGTGATGTTGGCAACATTCTTGGCATCGATGGAGATCTCGATTTCGGCAGAAGGAAGCTCGCGAATAATGCTGACCAAGCGCTTGGCCGGTAAAGTGGTCGCGCCTTCCTTCAACACTTCGGCCTCGACTGACCCGCTGACCCCGACATCAAGGTCGGTTGTAGTCAATCGGAGCTGATTGTCTTTGGCCTCAATGAGGACGTTGGAGAGAATTGGCAGAGTAGTGCGCGTGCTCACCACGTGCTGGACCTGCTGCAAACCATCCAGAAAGGCTTCCTTTGCGATACGAAACTTCATAAGGGTACACCCGAAGGCTGCCTAAGAATTCTAAGAAGTTCGAATCATTGCAAGCCCTCATCGGGTTATGACCTGATGCGTCTTGCGGATCAGTGGGTCCTAGCGATTGAGACAAGCGGCCAAATGGTCCACGGCCTCCCGGGTTTCTTCCTCGGATTCCACAAGGGACTTCACCTTCTTGACCGCGTGAATGATGGTTCCGTGGTCCCGCCCTCCGAAGGCCTCTCCAATCTCCATCAAAGAATTTTTCGTCAATTCGCGGCTCAAATACATCGCAACCTGCCGGGCATGGGCGATATTCTTGGGTCGGCGCCGTCCTGTCATGTCAGCAACCCGCAGGTCGAAGTAGTCGGCGACCGCGCGCTGGATTGAGTCGATGGTCACCTTGCGCGTGGATTCCTCGCGCAGAATGTCCTTCAGCAAAGACTCTGCCCGGGCGATGGAGAGGTCTCCGCTCCCCAATGAGGAGTAAGTGGCAACCCTCACGAGGGCCCCTTCGAGACGACGGACACTGCTGCGAACCCGTTCCGCGATGAAAACGAGAATCTCGTGGGGAATCTTCGCTTTCCACTCCTCCATTTTTTTCTGCAAAATGGCGACCCGCATCTCCAGGGAAGGCGGCTCAAGAGCGACTGTCAGACCGCTTTCAAAGCGAGTCATAAGGCGAGATTCAAGGCTCTGAATCTCACAAGCCGGCCGATCCGAGGTCAGGATGATCTGGGCCTGAAGATCGAGGAGGGCGTTGAAGGTGTGGAAGAACTCATCACCTGTTTTTTCCTTCCCTTTGAGAAACTGAACATCGTCGACGATGAGGACCTCCGCCTTACGGTAATTCGCACGAAAACGAGTCAGGCTCCCCTTCTGCACCGCGTCGATGAACTCGTTGGTGAACTGCTCGCAGGTCAAATAGACCACCTTGGTCTTCGGTCGGTTGCGGATGAACTCCTGACCCAATGCCTGTGCGAGGTGGGTCTTTCCCATCCCCGAACCTCCGTGGATGAAAAGGGGGTTGTAGGCCTGCCCCTTCCCCTGTGCGACCGCCAAACAAGCAGCATGCGCAAATTCGTTACTACTCCCCACCACGAAGCGGTCAAAGGTGTTGGCGGGATTGAGACGGGCCCGCTTGACCAAGCGCTTCAGGTTGCTGTCAGCATCACTGCTGGTTGCGATTTCAGCGAAAAGCTCGCGCTCACCCCGCTGACTGTCCTCCGCTTCATCGGTCTCGACAGTAGGAACGGCATCTTCCGCCCGCACCCGGACCTGGCCGGCCTCTGCGGGATCCAGAACAGTTCCCAGGGAGGCGCAAAGCTCGGGCATGAAATTCGTTTCGATCCAGAGACAGTGAGTGTCGCTAGGAACCGTCAATACCCAGGTGCCATCTTCGTCGTGGTCGAGCCTCGCGTCCGCAAACCAACGCTCGAAGACATTCTCACGAACCAAGGACTTCAATTCGGGAGCAATCTGCGCCCAAAGCTTTTTCGGTTCGACTACCGAACCGCGTTCGGAGGAAAGACCTGACTCAGGCAGGTCACTTGGAGTTTCGTTTGAGAATGAATCATTGGGGGGGAATTCTGGGCTAGGCATCGGATTTTTGAGAAGACTCTCTCCAGCAACAACAAGGCTACCACTGAGGCTGACCACGTTCTCGTTGTCGCTGACGAGGCCGAAGTTCTAGGAGAGAATTCCTAACTTCGCCAAGTGTTAGAATCAGTCTTTCGCGGGGAACTTTTTTCTCCCCTTAAAACCATGCGTTCCACACCAAAATTTTCATCGGGCTTGACTCCAGAATCATTTAACGAGGGCAAATAATCATGTCACAGATTCGTCACCTTTGCCGAAAATTGCATTTCTATTTTAGAAGTAAAATTAGTTCACAATAAACTCATTAAAAACCACTTAAAGATACTAACTCTCTGAAGAAAAGGAAGGCCATTTAAGAGATCTCAACAGCCACGACTTCCCAACCACTTTTTTAAAAACCTTCCTAACCCCCCCACTTTCAAGGCTTTGTCAATGGCTCAACTCCAACAAGTCACGGACCTAATAATGAGCTCCTTGCAACGGACACCCATCCCTATTCTCGACAGAGCCTCATCCCTTCCCCAATCTGGGTCTAGTCATGAAGTTCGCCCTTCCGGTTCTCGCGCTAGGAATTTACCTCCTCGCCTTTTTCATTCGCCAGAATCACCGGCACGGAATTCAGCTTCGCAATGCCGACTTGCAGGCGGCCATCGCGAAACACGAAGAGCTTCACCCCTCGGCCCCGAGTTCACCGCAGAACTCATCCCGCAATAAAACCGTCCGGGTGCCATCGGTCCTGCCCGCCGGGACGACGGGTTTTCTCCAGCTTTCCGACGAAGATTTGCGCAAGCTCGTCCAAGCAGATTCTCGAGGCGAAATGTCCGACATGCGAACCAGCGTCGTCTTCCGCAAACTCTTGCTCGAGGCTACGGAGGAGGAACTTTGTGAGCTCTTGGACCGAGCCCCCACCCTGCCCCTGAGTGCCGATGACTACGAAAGCCTCGTGGAAAACGTCATCACCCGATTGGGCCAGGTCGCTCCCGAAACCGCTCTCAATCGAGCTTTTTCCCAAGCACACTATGACGCCATCCTTTATAGCTGGCATCTCAATGACATCTTTTCGCTTTGGTCCAGCAGCGAGCCGAAGGAAGCAGTCGCTTGGTTGGATGCACGCATTGCCGACGGTTCCCTTCAGCCCAAGTCCTTGACCGCGAATGACCAGACTCGAGTTCAATTCGAAAGTGCGGCCTTCTTCTCCCTCCTTCAATCCGATACCCAGTCCGCCCGGGGCCGCCTCCTCTCACTCTCCCCCGACCTTCGACTGCAGACGCTTTCTGCGAACACCTCCTCCTTTCTCGATCTTCAGAAAGAGTCCGAATTTACTGAGTTGGCGACACTCATTCGGGAAGCGCTGCCCGAGGAGCAGCAATACGAGGTTTTGAACCATATGGGTGGCATTCTGGCCGGAATCAAATTGGAAGGGACCGAGACCTTTCTCAATGCAATCGCATCCTCCCAGTTCGAGGTCGCTCCCATCGCCCTGGCTGCGATCAACGAGCGCATCGAGAACAGCAGATGGTATGAACCTCTTCCTCTAGAAACCGAATTGCAGTCCACCCGCGAGTTCATCGCCCGATACAGCCCTGCGGATCAGGCCCGCGTGATGGGCAAAACCCTGGCGATTCGGCTGGAGCACGAGGACTCCGATTTGGCGCGCACCCTTTCGCTTTTGGAGAAAGAGTACCAGCAATACCCGGACGACGAGCTGATCGACAGCTTTCTCACCCACGGCGCCGACCAACTCGCCAACCGCGCGGAAAGCTCTGGCCCAGCTATCCAACTCCTCATCGCCAAAATCAAAGATCCCATCCTGCGAGAACGCTGGGAGAGCGGTCAGCAAGATGACATGCCATGAAAAAGCCCCACCTCTACACGGTCCTAATTGTGGCGGCCACCGCCCCGTTGCTGTTTCTCCAAGAGAGGCAAATTGCACGTGATCGAGAGACCCAATCGCAACTGATGACGCAGGCACGAGCTCTCGGCATCCCGACCGATGGCACCCGCCGGACAAAATCCCTTTCAGGAACGAGCCTTCGAGACCACGAACAGTCGCAGCGTCCCATAGCGCAGACCGCAGCTCAGGATTACGCAAAAGAACTTCTCCACTTGGCCAAACAAGCACGGACGTCCAACGACTTTTCTCCCGAATTCGAAATGGAGTTGATGTCCTTTTTCTCCGATCTCTTTGAGCAAGATCCCAGCGTGCTCATCCAGCTCTTCGAACTCCTTTGGGACAGCGAGGAACTCACTGAAGACGAGCGTCCCCAAGTGATGGAACCAATTTTGACGACTCTCATCCAATCGTATCCCGAGGATGGCCTCGCGCTTCTGAGCGACCTCAAGCCGAAGCTCGCACTAAGATACCCTGCCTACGAGAACGGCGAGTTCCCTGAACTCATCATGATGGCGCTCACCGAGTGGACCGCATTCGACCCGCAGGCTGCAAAAGAGTGGCTGACGAACAACCCCGACCTCGCTTCCGAAGAGGCCTTGCGGGCGGTGCAGATTGGTATTCTGGAGAACGAATTCTCCCGGGACTTCTCTCAAGCCCTTCCCCTCTTTGCAGCCATGAATGAAGCTGATATCGAGGAGTTCTTTTCCAACTGGGAGCTCGATCTCTCTTCGCAAGAGCGAAAACTCAGCCTCCTCGATTTCATCGCCGGGGAACTCAGTAAAAAGGTCGGACCAAATCAAGACTCTCGAGAACCTTACCGGTATCTCCTCCTGCAAGGTGAACTCTACAATCGGCTCGGTACGGTTCTGGCAACGGAAGGACCCGAGGCAAGCGAGACACTCTTTGTAAATTCTGACCTCGGCGCGGAAGAGAGGGAAATCATCGCCACCCAGATCACAGTGTCCGACCCAAGGGACCCTGCGGCCTGGCTACCCTTCTTCTCAAAACACCTCACGAACAAATCACGAGAATACGCGATCCGAAACACCATCGAAAACTGGACCCTATCCGACTTCCGCGCGACCGCGCAGTGGATCGGCGAACAACCCGCGGGCGATCTCAAGGAACTGGCCACTTTCTCTTTTGCCGAGACCATTATGCCCCACGAGCCATCCTCTGCGGCGGACTGGGCGGAAACCCTTTCCCCGAGTCCCCAGCGCCACGCCCTGATGGTCGACATCCTCTACGGCTGGAAAGAAAAGGACCCGGAGGCGGCACAAGCATTTGCCGCAAGACATCATCTGAAGGTCCCTGAGTAAGAGCCCGCCGAATGACAGTTTTGTTCATTTCGTAAACAAGCTTCCCATCCTGCGACATTAAAGTTAGAGATCCTTCTGTTCTCTTTCCTATGAGCTGCGGCTGATTGCGGAAGTTTCTCTATCCTTAGTTATGAGCGCACCTCACCCTTCTTCCGGGGCCACTTCGACGTGGCTCCAATCGATTCGCGACCGCACTGGCGAAATTGTTGTCGGGCAAGACATCGTCGTCGAACGAACCCTCATCGCCCTGCTCACCTCGGGCCACCTCCTGTTAGAGGGCATGCCCGGTCTGGCCAAGACCCTCTTGGTCAATACGGTCTCGAAAGCCCTGCACCTGGATTTTCGCCGCATTCAGTTCACCATCGACCTTCTGCCCTCCGACATTGTGGGCACTGAGATTCTCGATGAAAAGACCGGCGGCTTCCGCACCCACAAGGGACCCATCTTCACCAACCTGCTGCTGGCCGACGAGATCAACCGCGCGGCGCCCAAGGTTCAGGGTGCGCTGTTAGAAGCGATGCAGGAGCGCAAAGTGACCCTGGGCGCGGAGACCTATTCCCTCCCCACCCCCTTTCTCGTCATTGCCACCCAAAACCCCATCGAGCAGTCCGGCACCTTCGAGCTCCCGGAGGCTCAGCTCGACCGCTTCATGCTTTGCCACCGCCTCTCCTATCCCACCCCGGAGGAAGAAGAGGAAATTCTCCGTCGCAACATGCGCCTCGGAGTCAACAAGAAGGACGGCGGCGCGGTGGCCAAGACGGAATTCGACCTCATCGGAGGCGATGCCGTTGGCACTACCGAAGACCTCGTTGCCGCCACCGAGGCGGTCCATGGTATTCACGTCTCGGATGTCTTTCTCAAGCACGTCATCGATGTGGTCGAGCGCACCCGCCAGCACCCTGACCTCGAGCTGGGTTGCTCGCCGCGCGCCGGGATCTCGTTGCTCAAGGCCTCCCGCGCCCGCGCCCTCATTCACGGACGCGACTACGTGATTCCCGAAGACCTCTTTGCCTTGGCCGAGGACGTGTGCTTGCACCGGATTCGCCTGAGCTACGAAGCCCTCGCGGAAGGCAAGACTCCCAAGGGAATTTTGAACGAAATTCTGGAAGCCTCGGTGAGCTAACTTTTCGAAAAACGAAAGCCCGGGATTCGCGTCTTTGGTGGCCTTCGTGGTAAAAAATCAGTTCATGCCCTCCCTGCAACAGACCGATCCCCTTGACTCGCGGCAATTCGTGATCGCTATCAAACGGCTCGCCGACTCCCTCAGTTACGGCACCGATCGCAGTCCTTTCCTCGGTTCGGGCTTGGAATACGTGCAATCGCGTCCCTACGTCCCCGGCGACCCGGTGAAGACCATCGACTGGCGGGTCACGGCCCGCACGGGAGTGCCGCACATCAAGGAATACGAAACACCTAAACAACTGCCGGTCTGGTTCGTGGTCGATAGCTCGGCCTCCATGACCCTCAGCTCGACCAAGCTCTCCAAGTATCAACTGGCAGTGCAAATCGCCGGGGGCCTGGCCCTGGCCTGTCTCGATCGGGTTTCTCCAGTGGGATTAATGGCGGCGGGTTCGCGCGACCTCAAGATCTCGCCTTCGCTCTCACGCGAAACCCTCCTCCTCTGGCTCCATCAACTGCGCCACTTTGACTTTGTGGAAAAGACCCAGCTGGGTGAAAAGCTCCTCGCGCTCAATCCCTCCCTCAAGCAGCGCTCACTCATCTTCGTCCTTTCCGACCTCCACGACCCGGAAGCGATTCCGGCGCTGAAGCTCGTCAACGGCCGACACGATCTAGTCACCATCCTTCTCCGCGACCCGGCGGAAGACGGCTTGGCCGGAGCCGGAATCCTTCGCGCCCGCGATGCGGAAAGCGCCCGCACGGTGACCGCCCCCGCAAAGCATCAATTCGCCAGCACCGCAGACGCCGTCGCCGACCTACAAGGCGCCTCCATCGACCACTTTCTGCTCCGCACGGACCAACCCTTTCTCGCCGCTCTCCGGCTCTTTCTCCAATCCCGCAACCTGCTTTCGCGATGAAGAACTGGCTCCTCGCATTCTTAGCTTTCCTCTTTGCCACCACCCACCTGTTAGGCGAAACGCCCACCCAACGCGTCGGCCTGCCGCTCCTGTTAGAGGATCTGTATTTGAAGGGCCCTTTGCTGGAACCCGTCCCGCGCACCACTCGAGAAATCCCCTTAATGCTGCGGATGGTCGAGGTGAAGCCGGCCCAAGACGGCTTCCGCTACACCATCGAGGTCCAGGGCCTCGATGCGGGAGATTACAACTTGGGAGAGTTTCTACGCGAAGCGCAAAGCGAATCCGGGCACTCGTCCCACCAAGTACCAATCACCATCACCACCGCCTTGCCACCCGGCCTCCCCCGCCCCGCCGAACTGCAGCCCAAGCCTCTCCCGCGGGTGGGTGGCTACCGCGCTCTTCTTTGGGTACTTGGACTTGTTTGGGTTTCGGGTTTGGTTTGGGTTCTTTTTGCGGGACGCAAGAATGCAAACTCTACCGCAACCATCACCCCGGAACCCACTTTGGCCGAACGGCTGGAACCTCTTTTGAAAAAGGCTTCTCAAGAGGAACTCAATACCGACGAACGAGCCCGTTTGGAACGACTGGTTTTGGGACATTGGCGGAAGAAAGTGCCGGAAGTCGCCAACCTCCCGACTTCCGAGTCCCTGGCTCATCTGCGCAAACATCCCGAAGCCTCCCCGCTTCTTCTGCAACTGGAACGCTGGCTGCACAGCCGTGACTCCGCCGTCAGCGATGAAGAAATCCAAGAACTCCTGACCCCCTACCGCAGCTGACCCATGCTTTTGGCCCACCCATTTGTTCTGCTACTTCTCGCGATCCCCATTGGGCTTCTCGTCTTTCAGTATCGCCACAAGGGTCAGGCCGTCGCCCTCCCCAGTGACCATCACCCCCACAAACGCCGCCGCCTGCTGACGCTCCTGTTAGATTTCGCCGGCACCCTGCCCGCCTTCCTTCTCGCGCTCGCCATCGTCCTCTTGGCCGGTCCCCGCAAGTTCGAGCAACCCCGCTCCGAACGCGAGATGACCAACATCCAATTTTGCATCGATGTCTCGGGTTCCATGACAGCACCCTTCGGTGATGGTGACCGCTTCGATGCCGCCATGGAGGCCGTCAATGGCTTCATCGACTACCGCAAGGGCGACTCCTTTGGGCTCACGATTTTTGGAAACAGTTTCATGCACTGGGTCCCGCTCACCACTGATGTTTCCGCTTTTCGGTGCGCTCCGCCCTTTCTCCATCCCACCAAACTCCCCAGCTGGTTCGGCGGCACCGAGATAGGCAAAGCGGTCCGCGCCTGCGAGGATGTGCTGGTCTCGCGCGAGGAAGGCGACCGCATGATCCTCCTCATCACCGATGGCCAATCCTTTGACCTCTCTAATGGCAAGGATGTCGAAATCGCGAATTCGCTGAAGGACAATGGCATCGTCCTTTACGGCGTGCACGTGGCCGATGGCGGTCCTCCGCCCGAGGTCTCCGTGATGGCCTCCATCACCGGCGGGCAATATTTTTCGGCTGGAGACCCCGCAGCCCTCGATGCCGTCTTCAAGCAAATCGACACCATGAAGCAGTCCCGCATCAAGCGCCTGACGCCCGACCCCGTCGACAACTTCACGCCCTTCATTTTCGCCTGCTTCGCAGTCACCGGACTGCACCTCCTCACCCTCTTTGGCCTGCGCTACAACCCTTGGTAAGATGACCACGCCTATCCTCGTCGCTCTCGCTACTACGATTCTCGTAGTGGTCGCCGAGTTCGTGCACGCGCGGCGCGTCGCACTCGTCCAGCCCCTGATGCCGCAAGTTCCGCGCGCTCTCTTTGTGGTCGCCCCCTTGGTTCGGGTGCTGACCCTCACGGCCCTAGCCTGGGCCCTGACGACTCTTTTCCTCCTCCCACCCAAGGCCCACCGCTCCAAGATGAAGTCCATCGAGCCCAAGGAACGCGAGCACCTCCTTCTCGTCCTTGATGTCTCGCCCTCCATGCGACTCCAGGATGCGGGCGAAGTGGGCAAAGACTCACGAAGCCGACGGGCCTCCTCGCTCGTCAGCTCGCTGTTAGAACGGGTCTCGGACGAGAAAATGCACTTCACCGTCATCGCGACCTATAGCGGAGCCAAGCCGGTAGTGAAAGAATCCCGCGACCGCGAGGTGCTGCTCAATATCCTCAACGACTTGAATATGCAGTATGCCTTCGAGGTCGGCAAAACGCGCCTCTTCGCGGGTTTGGAAGAAGCGGCCAAAATCGCGAAAGACTGGCGACCGGACAGCGCCACCCTGGTTCTCATTTCCGATGGAGACACCGTCCCCCCCTCCGGAATGCCGCGCATGCCCTCCTCAGTGGGCGGAGCCCTGGTCGTAGGCGTGGGCGACCCGATGAAAGGCACCCTCATCGACGGTCGCCAGTCGCGACAGGATGTTTCCACCCTGCGCGAGATCGCCAATCGTCTGGGGGGCGAGTATCACGATGGCAACCTCAAGCACGTCCCCACCGCCACCCTCCGCAGTCTCGGCAGCTTGAAAGTCTCCGCCGAAAAACAACAACTCACCCTGCGCGAATACGCGCTGTTTGCCATCGCGCTGGCCTCTTTCCTGCTCGCTTCTTTACCTCTCATTCTCTATCTCCTAACTGATCGAAAAAAATTGTCTCCGTGAGACGCTCTACTCGACAAGAACTCCAAGATCCAATCCAACATGAAAATCGCCCTCACCACCCTCTGGCTCCTTGTGCCTCTCGCCTTCGCGGCCTGGCACTTCGGGCCCGGGCAAGATCAGCTCAAACTCGATGATGCCCAGTCCCTCATCGCCAAGGCCGACAACGCGCTCAAGGAAGAGGACTACGCCTCCGCAATCAAAAACTGGGAGGAAGCCATGAGCAAACTTCCCAAAGAAGAAGTGACTCTCGGCCGCCGGCTCGAACTGGAAATCGCGAAGGCCAAGATGCTCAATAGCAAACTCCCCGAAGCTCGCGATGAACTCGTCGAACTGATGCTCGTGCTCGACACCGATCCGGATGCCGACCCCGGCTTGCGGGACGAAACCCGCGCCGCTCTGGCCAATGCCCGCTACTACATGACCTATCTCATGAAACTGGAAGGCCTGCCCGACGCCATGTGGGAACCCGAAATCGAAGCCGCTCGCCAAGAGTATAAGTTACTCGCGGAAAACGCCAGCGACCGCTCCTTGGCGAAAACATCCGCTGACGATTTGGAAGCCGTCATTCGCCTCGCGCGCATGGACCCGGCCGAGCTCTACGGACTCCCCATCCCCAACCAATGACAGGGATGCTCTTCGGGCGGTCGCCCGAAATCGAAACCCGGCTCCAACCCTGGCAAAAAGCCACAAGATGCTCGTGGTGCGGGAGCAGGACCTCCCCCTGACGGCTCCGGCAGTTAACCCACCTTTACCTACTTCCTATTGTTCTCTTTTCCATGAAATCCACCCTGGTTCCGCTTCTATTTCTCTCCACCCTCAACGGGCAAGTCACCATTGGCGAAAGTCGCATCGAAATGCCCGTCTTTCATGGCGATTCGAATGGAGAAGCTCAACAAGCGCAAATCCAAGCTGCGGCCGCGAACCCAAGCAGCAATCAAAAAGAGCCGGAAGCTTTTCGAAAAGAGATTCTGGGCAAGCTGAAGTTCGATCGGAGTCCCTCGGGCATTCTTCAGGAAGAGAGCCTTAGCCGTCACCCGGAAGACAGCCCGCCCAAAGCAGCTCCCCCTTCCGAAGCCCCAGATGAGCAGAAGCTGCTGCGCGAGAAATACCAGCAAGAAGCCCAGGAGTATCGCCGCAATGTGGTGCTGGGCAATTGGGATGAAGTCAGAAGCTATTTGGAAAACCTCCCCGAGGACTTGGGGGCAGCAACCTACCTGCGACTGCTTCAGGAACTGGGCAAGCCCGTCCCAGTCATACTCCGCCCCGAGGCAATGGCGATGGGGGCACGTCCTCACAACCAGGCCAATTATTTCAGCACCGCGGACATCCTCGCCCTCGCCGATGTCCCCCCAAAAGCGCCGGACAAACAGGCCATTCAAGCCTTGGCAAAGCTGCTGCCCGAGGATCCACCGACGAACTTTCTCGCCACTCTCGCAAAAGGAACCCGCTACTTTGGAAATGATGACCCCAGCGCCCAACTTCGCACCTCCGAGCTTCTTCTCGAGGGTGGCCTCACGGAAGCGGCCTCTGATTTTCTTCCCGACCTGGACACCGCGCGCAGCTTCGAACAAACCAAAGCACTTAATATTCTCTCGCGATATCACGCCGAGGCGCACCGCCAGGCTCTCGGCTCCAGCCACCTCCCATTGGCTTGGGAGCTTTCACTGGAAGTCATGTCCCTCAAGAAGGCGGAAATGCCCGAACGGCTTGAAGCTCTCTATCGAGCGCTCTCTCTGGTGCCTGAATTGGATGAGGGCACCGGTCAAAACTGGCTGAAAGAGACTTTCTCCGATCCAGCTGGGGAAGGCTTCGAGATTCTTGCCGCAGCCGGAACCCTCGGCTCGCAATCGCAACAGATTCGCGATGCCAGCATCCGCCAGCAGCAGATCCAACTGCAGAAAAGCGCGGCTGAGGCTCTTCTGGGGACCAAGGGCATCGACCTCTCTGAATGGGAAGAAATCTTTTCCATCTACGCCCTCAACTGGCTGCAAGAGGCCAAGGTCACCCTGCAATTCGACCGCTCGACCTCCAGCCGACCAGAGATGCAAGTCGACAACTACGGGAACGTTTTCTACGGCCCCCGGAACTACTACGCCAACAATGACCGCAAGGGTCCCAATCCCATTCCAACCGGCGACTTGCTGGAACTGGTTCCCTCCGAAAAGTGGATTGCGGCAGTCGACGAGACCGTGGCCCAGCAACTGTTAGAGCAGATTCCACGTCTCTACTTGAAGGTCAAAGAACATCAGAAAGCATTTCCTCTCATTGAGAAACTAGCCGAGTCCCGCCCCAAGACCGCGAAAGAGCTTGTCCGCAATCTGATCTCAGTCTGGGCCGAGAACCACAATCCGAACCTCAACAACCGCTATCGCTCCCGCTACTCCTATTTCTACGGCTACAACAATCATGCCGAGACCATTCCTCTCACCCGCTCGAAGCAAGAGCGCAATTTGAAGGAGCTTGCCGGCCTCGTAACCGAGGTCCGCGAGCTGGAACTTGATGAAGCATTCGATGAGGAATTCGCCAACGCCTTCATCACCGTTCATTCCCAGGCAGAAGTCTGGCGTTTGGAGGCTTTGCAGAAAGTGTTCGGCGAGCTCGAGGCTCTCGATAGCGAGGTCATCGCCTCCCTGATTGAGAGAATGCGCATCAACTTGGCCGCGCTCTGGCCGAACCCCAAGGTTCAGGAAGCTGCGGGCACCAAGCGCCGTGACAAAGAGCTCCACCAACAGGTCCTGGATGGCTACGAGATGGCTCGCGAAGTGACGGCCAAGGCCTGGGGCAACGACATTGGGTCCTCCCAACTGCTCACCCAACTCGCCGCAATCGTCTACGAGGAGTCCAACTATCTTTCCAATCTCCAACCCCAAGCGACTCACTCCAGCACGAAGCGCACGGCCTTGGACGACTTCGCGGAAGCGGCCAGACTTTACGCCGCGACCTTGCCAATGGAGGACAAGAGCGAGGAGAACACGGCGGTGTATGAAACTTGGTTTTACGCGGCCTTGGGTTCCCCTTTACTGGAGGCGTTGAAGGCCCATCACATGCCGGTGCAATCCGAATTTGTAAAAATCAAAGGCGCCCTCGACTCCCTTCCGGAACCTATCCGCGAGCGTCACTACGCCATGCTGGCGACCACGCTGAACAATCGGCTGGCCAACGTCGCGCCGGATCTCAAGTTCCGCTACCTGCAAGCGGCAATCGATGTCGTGGGACGGCACGAGAAGATTGGAAGCGCGGCCGAAGTCTACGATTACTACAAGGATCTGGTCACCGAGATCGAACTCATCGCCACCCTCGATGGGCCCGCCGAGGTCGGCACCGAACCCTTTGGCCTCTTCGTCAACCTTCACCACACCAAAGAGATCGAGAGAGAGTCCGGTGGCTTTCAACGCTACTTGCAGAACCAGAACAATGTCTCGTATTCATACAACTTCGGCCGCCCCACCGAAGACTATCGCGATAAATTCGAGAAGGCTGCCCGAACCGCTTTGGAGGAAAACTTCGAAGTCGTCTCGCTGACTTTTCACACCGACAAGATCGACTCCCGCACTTCTTCCCGCTTGGGATGGCGGACCACGCCATACGCCTATTTTCTCCTGAAAGCGAAGGGCCCTCAAATCGACAACATCCCTCCCCTCAAAATTGACTTGGACTTTCTCGACACCTCCGGACACGTGGTGCTGCCGGTCAGCTCGGCCAACGTCCCCCTCGTCGCCACCGCGGACTCAACCGCCCGCCCCGTGCGAGACCTCAAGGTGACCATGACCCTCGACGAACGAAATGCGGAGGAAAAGGGCGAATGGAACCTGGAGGTAAAGACTGCGGGCAAAGGGCTGGTTGCGTCGTTGCAGGAATTAGTCGATCTCCCGCCCAAAGGCTTTGAAGTCGTCGCTACCGAGGACCGTGAACTTCAGGTCGAAGAGCTGACGACAGACACAGACGACGGCGCACCCCTATCGACCCACGAGTATCGCCTGACCCTGAAACCCGAAGGCGATTCACCCAAGCAATTTGCCTTTCCCACCCTCACCGCCTTCGCCATGAAGTCACTCGCCGAAGAAAACGGAGTCCTGCGCCAACGGTATCAGGATGTAGACCTCATCCCCGTGGACGAATTGGTGGAATTGGAAGAGTCATCCAGCTCTCCTCTTTGGTATTGGCTGTCAGCGGTCATTCTCGCGCTCATCGCCTTCTTCGGTTGGAAGTGGTCTCGCAAAAGCGAACAGAGTCCCGGCTCCGATGTCGAGGGAGGTCCGGCCTTGCCGAGCACCTTGACCGCGGTGAGCTTGCTCCACTGGTTGAAAAACCTCAAAGGACATGTCCCAGCCGAACAGGCCAAGGACCTCAGTAGTGAGATTCAACAGCTGGAACGCCACGCTTTTTCAGCCGGAGGTAAAGAGCTCAATTTGGAAGAGATTGCCAGGCACTGGAAATCGTTTTGCTCAAAAAACCCTCAAGAGCCAACCAAAAGACCTGCTTAATTCATATATTAAACTTGATATCACCTCCTTGACTCACTAATAGTCAACGAATGTTAAATAAGAGAGCGCTCGCAGCGGCATCCATCGCCGCTTCCACGACTGCCTTTGGATTCGATATTCGTCTGGACTTCACTCACGACGACTACTTCACGAATTCTTCGAATCCCTACGGGTCGACCGGGCAGGCAGCTCTCCAAGCTGCGGCTGACGAGCTGTCGACCCTCATCCAAAATCAACTTTCTCCAATCGCTACCAACTTCGTCAGTGGTACCAGCGGCTCCACTACCACGCAGATGCTGACGAATTATTCTGTGGTGGATCCCTCAACCGGAACCACGAACCTCTCAGTCTCCCCAGTGGGGTTGGGTGACGAAATTGTTGTCTATATCGGAGCACACAGTATGGGAGCTTTCACCTTTGCGGAAGCTTCCCCTGGAGTCCCCTCCCTTCAGCTTGGCGGAAGCGGCCTGGGCCCCGAATGGCCTGCCGCGATGGCCAGCGCTGAGTCCCAGATGAACACTTTGTTCGGTCGCAGCAGCGCCCCTCTTCAGCGACTCACCGGAGCAGCGAGCCTGGGAGGAGTAGAGGCCAACTACAACCTGGAGTTCGGCCCCGTGATGGGAAGCATGTGGTTCAACGATTCACCCGGCGATTCCTCACCCGGACGCGAGTCTTGGGAAGAGAACAATGCATATTGGCACTTTGACCACACCACTCCAGTAGGGACTGGTAAGATCGACCTCTATAGCTTGGCTCTTCACGAGTTGGTCCACATTCTGGGATATGGAACCGGTGACAATTGGAACGACTTCGTCAGCGGCCAGAACTGGAGCGGACCAGAAGCAACTGCATTGTTGGGAACGGGAGAAGGCGTCTTGGACGACGATGGCTTTCACATTTTGACCGGCCTCCAAAGCACGGGATACCTCGATGGACAGACACGGCAAACGGTGATGAACGGTTCCCCTCAGGTCGGGCAGCGTGACCAACTCACCCTGCTGGACCTCGCCTTTCTTTCCGACATGGGTTACCAGATCAGCCCGATTCCCGAACCCTCTACTTCCGTCCTTCTCGCGATGCTCACCCTCTCGAGCCTAACCCGGAGAAGCCGCAGCTAAGAGAGCCGGCTTTTGCAAATTTGAGGCCCTTTCCCAACCTCTCGAAAATGCGGCGAAGCGAGACCGCAGGCATTGGCACGCAGACAAACTTCCCCCTATCCGTTCGTTTTTGTGGATGATAAGGTTTTCTTAACAACTTCGCTATGTCTGGAAAAATTCTGAGCTTGGGGCTAGCCGCTGCCCTCCTTCCTTCGTCGGGACTAGGTTTCAATATCACCCTGGACTTTACCTACGACGACTTCTTCTCCAATCCTGCCAATCCCTACGGCTCCACAGGACAAGCCGCCCTGCAAGCCGCCGCAGACGAGATCTCTTCTGTCCTCGGAAATTCTCTCTCAGCCATCACCACCGACCTTGTATCCGGAAGTAGTGGTGGCGGAGTCGCTCAGGTCCTCACGACCTATAACCTCGTCGATCCGCGCGACGGAGTCTCAACGATTCAAAGATCGCCCGCTGGAATTGGCACCGACGAGATCGTCATCTACGTTGGTGCCCGCAGCATGGGTGCCTTCACCTTCGCCGAGGCCTCCCCGGGTTCTCCTTCCGTTCAGATCGGTCTAAACTCCAACGCCAATTGGCCTGCCGCATTGGACAACGCCGAAGCGGTCATGAACACGATGTATGGCCGCGGGATGACTCCATTGCAACGGGTCGCCAACACCTTGACCCACGCGGAGCAGACCTCGTCCTACGAACTGAATTTCGGCCCCGTTATGGGCAGCATGTGGTTCAATGATTCACCCGCCGATATCTCCGATGGTCGCGAATCCTGGGAGGTGAATAATGATTACTGGCACTTCGACCACACCACCCCGGTCGGCACAGGCAAGCTGGATATCTACAGCATCGCTCTCCATGAAATCATTCATGTCCTGGGATATGGCACCGGAGACAATTGGAACGATTTCGTAAGCGGAATGGACTGGACCGGCCCCGAGGCAATCGCCCTCCTCGGCACGGGTGAGGACACTCTCCACGAGGACGGATACCACATCGAATCGGGGCTCGAAAGCCCGGGCTATCAGGACGGCATCATGCGCCAGACAGTTATGAATCGCTCTCCTCTCGTTGGCCAACGCGACCAACTCACCCTATTGGACTTGGCCTTTTTGAAAGATTCTGGCTATGAAATCGCGGTCATTCCAGAACCCTCGACCGCCAGCCTGATCGCCCTACTTGGCTTGACTGGCACCTTCTTCCGTCGAAGATAATCGAACAAGGCGCCCCCCTCAGCAGGCTCTAACGAAAGAATGCACCAAAACGTGGATTCTTCTTTGCCTTGGCACTACTTGAAGGCGGCTGCCAAGTCTGCACCGCCGAATGAGCGGACACGGGCTCCAACACCTCCACCGCAGCCTCAACTGCTTCAACTGGCTCGAAAATTGATTTGGACTCCTCTTCCTCAGGCTCGTGCTCCGGAGCCTCGAATTGAGGGGCCTCTTCTTCGATCACTTCCTCAACCTCTTCAGGAACCGCAAAATCCTGAATCTCGGACGCGGGAAAAACTTCGCTAAAAACCTCTACCCCCTCTTCCAATTCGGCAGCCTCTTCGGGAGTGAACTGGAGATTCTCCGGAGTCGGATCCATAGGGACCAAACGGTCGCCTTCGGGAGCGTCCTCGGGACCATCTTCTTCTGCCATCAGGGACGAAACCAATTCCGCCAATGGGGTCAACTCCTTGACCGGTGGCGCCGGCTCCAATTCGGTTGCCTTCATGAATGGAGTTTCTACTGGAATCACCTCCTGATCCCCCGAACTAGCGGACGCAACCACCTCGGGTACGAAAACTGAAACCGGCTCATCCACCGCAAGCTGGGTTGCTTCGGGTTCAGGCAAGAGCTGAATAGGAGGAATCGGAAACGGCTCGAGTTGGATTGGAACTTTTCCCGGGCGGGGCGTCACTGACTGGAACATGACACAGATAAAACCTAAAATGTCACAATATGTCAATATTTTGTCTTTCTTTCGAAAATCCTCTAAAATCGGACTTGTCCGAAGCTCGCTAGCGAGTGATGACCAAGGCGATGATTTCCCTCGGTATTCTAGGCTCGGGTTCGGGCTCCAACATGCAGGCGATTATGGACGCCATAGCCTCCGAACAGCTCAACGCCCGGATTGTCATCGTTCTATCTGACAACCCCGACGCCTATATTCTGGAGCGAGCGGCGAAAAATGGCATTCCCACCCGAATCATCGATTGCGGCGACTACCGCACCCGTTTCCCGGAAGAAGCACAGAGGGAGACCGCCAGACAACTAAAGGAGGCCGGGGTCGGACTCGTCTGCCTCGCTGGCTTCATGCGCTTGGTCAAAGCGCCGCTACTGGAAGCTTTTCCCTCACGCATTCTCAATATTCACCCCTCCCTGCTCCCCGCCTACCCGGGAATGATGGCTTGGGAACAGGCTGTCACCGATGGCGCGACGGAAAGCGGCTGCACCGTCCATCTGGTCGATGAAGGAATGGATACGGGACCGATCCTGGCACAGGCCCGGGTTCCTGTCCTCCCTGACGACACCGCTGCGACGCTGCACCAACGGATTCAAGTGGAAGAGCATCGCCTCTACCCGGAAACGATTGCTAATCACGCGGCGACTCTTGAACCGCAACTTCCTCCAGAGGGTGGCCGGTGATAGGGAGATATTCCCACTTGCCCAGATGCTTCGGCCCCGTCCCCAGAATTCGGACATCCAACCACATCTTGACCCGGGCCCCAACTTCCCGCAGCCGGGTCTTTAGCCCCGCTCCCCCTTCCAAGTCGCGGGCATTGTAGCCGACAAACTCGAGCCCTTCATTCTTCGCAATGTAAGCTGCCCGCTCATTGTGAAATTGCTGCGAGATCAGAATGACAGATGGCGCCCGGAAGATTTCCTTGGCCCGAACCACGGTATCGAGAGTTCGCAATCCCGCAAAATCCCGCACGATGACCTCCTTGGGAACCCCCCTTTCGATCAGTGCGTCACGCATCTTGTTCGGCTCGTTGTAATACCGTTCCCGGTTGTCGCCGGAGACGAGGAGACACTGAACTTTGCCAGCTTCCCACAGCTCCACGGCGGCATCGATTCGGTGAACGAAATAGAGATTATCCCGCTCACCAATCTTATCGGTGGTCCCAAACAAGAGCCCTACCGGCTGCTCCGGCACTTTTTCCACATCATCGAACAGTCGTCCCTCTCCCGCTCTTTTGGCTGCCAGATTGGCGTAAATCACGAAAGAGAATCCAAGCACGCAACTCACGAGGCCGGTCTTCCAAAACCAACTCCATACCATTGCCACTCTGGATTTGCCTACACTCATTTGTTCGGCGTCCAAGGCGATAGCGCCCGCAACATTTCCTCCCACTTGGGCATCGCCGCATCCTTCGGAGCCAGCACCTTCAACTTCTCGGGGATGTTCTCGAATACCGCCACCCGCGTCTTTCCCCACAGTTCCCCATCGACTTCGACGGGGATATCACGGTCACACTCAACCCGGAGCCCACTGGACTGATAGTAACCTACCGTATCCATATTTTCATCAAATCCCCCACGGGCAAGACCAGCGAGGGTATCGGTGACCACCTTGTAGCCAGATTCTTTGAAGATCAAAACATCCAGCAAATCATCAGCATTGTCAGCCTTACCAAAGAGACGGACCTGTCCCCCGTAGAGCGAACCGTTGCCGACCAGAACGGCGACTCCTTCCTCCACATGCCCCTCGTCGAAGTGCACGGTCATCTTGGGCGGGGTATCGCCCAGAACCTTCATTGCAGAGACCAGATAGGCCAACGGACCCAGAGCCTTCTTCGCCTCCCACTTCGTCTCTTCAATCACCTGGGCATCGAACCCAACTCCGGCCATTTGAACGAATGGAGCACCGTTCATGGAAAACAGATCCACGTCGACCGTCTCCCCCTTGTCGATGACCTCAAAAGCTCGCTTCAACTGGTCAACCGGCAGCCCCAGCTCGCGGGCGAACACGTTCATCGTCCCGGTGGGCAAAATTCCGAGCGCGGTTTTCTTGCCCGACAATCCCTTCACCACCGCGTTCAAGGTCCCGTCTCCACCAGCCGCAACGACCACCGGTTCCTCACTGGCGGCAAAGATTGCCGCCAACTCCTCGGCTTCCTCTGCTGAATTGGAGGCGAAAATCGCAAAGCGCCCCGCGTGATCCATGATGAACCGCCGGGCTCCATCCGCTTTCTCGCTGCGGGCCTTGGGATTGAGAATGAGGGGGTAGCGTTTGCCGTGACTGGTTTTAATCATAAGGGAAATTTCTGAAGCTCGGAAACAACCCGTCCGACGGGCAATCCCATGACATTATCAGCGCAACCATCCACTTCTGCAATGATGCGTTCGCCTCCATCTTGGATCGCATAGCCTCCTGCCTTGTCGAGGACTTCAACCCGGGCGTGATAATCCGTAATATCTTCCTCCGAGAGGTCCTTGAAACGCACCCGGGTGGTCTCATGGAAGATCTCCTCCCGCTCGCCAGACAACAGGGCCACCCCAGTGACGACCTCGTGCCAACGCCCCGCCAGGGCCCGCAGCATCTCCCGCCCTTCGTCCAAATCTTTGGGTTTCCCCAAAGTTCGCTCATCAACGACAACCACCGTGTCCGACCCTAGCACCAAGTCATCGCAATGGCTGCGAAAGATATCCCGTGCTTTCAAAAGAGCATTTTCCCGCGCCAAACTGATAGGCTCCATTGCTCCCGGAGCCAATTCATCAACCGGGGACGGCTTGACGGTAAAGGAGATCCCCTCGCGAGCGAGCAATTCACTGCGTCGAGGAGAGCCTGATGCCAAAATCAAATTCACATCTGATTCTTGGACCACGAGCTCTCACCATGCAAGGGGTCCCCGCGACTGTGCCGGAAAAAGGGCCAACCCTCACTTGTCCAAATCAGTCACCTTCTGAATTCCCCCCATTTTACAGACGACTGTGAAGTGCTTCTTCTCCAAGGGCATGACAGACAAGCGGTTCCCTTTCCGCAAAGTAAGCATCCCCTCCAGCTTTCCCTCAGCCTCACTCTTCAGCTCGTCGAGGCTCACGTACTTCGGCATCTCGCAAACGAACTCGAAGTCCACCAGCAACCAGCGCGGATTGTCTTCCTTGGATTTCTCATCGTAGTACTTCGACTTCTTATCGAACTGGGTCGGGTCCGGATAGCACTTGCTCGCGACCTTCACCACTCCGGCCACTCCGGGAGGTTTCGTATTGGAGTGGTAGAACAAGGCCAGGTCCCCAATCTCCATTTCATCCCGCATAAAGTTGCGCGCCTGATAATTGCGAATCCCATCCCAGGGCTCGGTCCCCGCCGCCTTCATCTCCTCAATGCCAAAGACATCGGGCTCCGACTTGATCAACCAATAGTTCATACCCCTGACGCTAGCTCCGAACTCTCTGCCGCCAAGCCCTCTTTGCCATACTGACACCTCCCGATTGTGACATTCCCTCGACGGCCGAAAAATCTCAATTGCAATCGGGAATAAATTGGATACTTTGACGTTCTTAACGATGTTGAAACCAGTTGGAGTCATCTTTCTGATCCTGTCCCTCTTTGCTTCCGCAATGGGTCAACAGGTGCATCGTTGTGGTTTCAGTGGAGACTGCTCTCCGGTCGCGAGCGAAGATTGTTCTGACTGTCAGCATCATCACTCCGACGAGGTTTCGCCCCCTGCAAATCCTTCTGATGAGGACGACCATCCGGATGACGAGTCCGGCCACCCTCACGACCATCACCACGGTTGCCAGTCAGCCAGTCCTTCCATTCTGCCGAACAGTCCGGTGAGCCTAAAGGTGCCCGACCTGTACCAAAGTCCCTTCGTCTTTTTGCAAGCGAGGCCCTCTGATGCGCCTCCTTATGAGCTGGAGCAACCGCCTCGAGCGTAAGCCCGCAGTTGGGATAACCGTGCCGACTCTTCTGAGTCCTTGCCACGCCCGACCGCCAATCCTCCTGTAGTCGTCCCGCGCCCTCGTGTTGCGCCGGGATGCTTCTATTGAACGCGCCCTCCTGCCGTTCGCTCCTCATCGCCTTGTTCGAGGCGGCAAAAATACGAACCATGAAATTTTCCATAAAACTACTCCTGCTGACCCTTGCCCTGCAATCCAGCCTTGGAGCCCAAAGCAAACTGTCCGGCCTCATCGTGGGCCTCGATACCATCCCGCAACGCGTGCGGGCCAACAACCCCTCCCTCGCGGCTGCCCGTTGGCGCATCGCCGAGGCCGAAGCCCGCTTGCAGGGTGCCGGCCTGCGGGACAATCCCGAGCTCGAAGTCGGCTTCGAGCACAACTCGACCCTACGCGAAGGTCGCATCGAGGTCGGTCTCTCCCAACGCTTCCCCGTCACCGACCGCCTCTCGTTAGAAAAAAAGGTCTCAGCCACCGAGGTTTTGCAAGCCCGAGCCGAGGTGGAAAACGTCGAACGCACCCTCATCGTCGAGGCCCGCGCCCTCCTCATCGAAGTGATCGGCCTTCGAAAGCAACAATCCCTCCGCGCCGAGCAAGCGCAAGTGGCCGCGAGTCTGGCCGAGTTCATCACCAAAGCAGCCAGCAAAGGTGAACTCTCCCCTCTGGATGCAGGACAGGCCAAGCTGGACTCTGCCAAACTGAAAGCCGAGATCCCCAGTCTGAAAGCCGCCGAATTGGCCGCCACCGGAAAGCTCAAGCCTCTGTTGGGAATGCGCCCCGCCGACACTCTGCACATCGCAGGGAACGAGTTGCCCTCCCCCCGCTTTGCCAAGAACGCGGTTCAGCTGAATGCCCGCCCCGACTATCAGGCGGCGCAACTGGCAGCCCAGGCCTCGGCGCAATCTATCGCTCTGGAAGAGGCCAAGCGCTATGACGACATCGAAGTCGGAGTGGTGGCCGGACTGGAGCGCAGCGAAGACGCCCCCGAAGGCTACGAGAGCGAGGGGGTGATTGGCCTGAGAGTCAAACTGGCCCTGCCCTTCTGGCAAAAGAACGAAGGAGCGATTCAAGAAGCCCGGGCCCGCACCACCCGCAAACAGTTGGAGACCGCGGCCCTCGAGGAAGAGATCAAACATGAGGCAGAAGCGGCCTATCAAGAGATGCTCGAATGGGCATCCCTAGTTCGCAGCCTCGATCAAGACCTCCTTCCCCAAGCCGCAGAGCAGGCCTCCCAAAGCGAGAAGGCCTATCGCGAAGGATTGGGAGACCTCCAGGCCATCCTGCGCGCACGCGAACAGCAACTTCAACTCGCTGATTCGCAAATTGAAACCCTGAAACAATTCCACCTCGCCCGCGTGCGCTACGAAGCAGTCACCGGCCAAAACTAATCTTCCAAGCTTCATCATGAAAACTATTCCCTTTTGCTACTATCTTCTTAGTAGCTCCCTCCTCCTTGCCGAAGACGCTGCCGACCCGGCGCGGGCAGCCAACACCATCATCCTCGATGAGCAAGCGGTGCAGAACCTCGGCATCGAGACTGTCGTCGCGGAGGAAACAACCTTCGAATCCACCGTCTTCGCCATTGGACGAATCGAAGAAATCCCATCCCGACGATCGGTCCTTTCCTCCCGCATTCCCGGTCGAGTCGTTTCCATCGATGTCTTCGAGGGCGACACCGTGGAGGAAGGACAGGTCCTCGCCCGCATCGAGAGCCGCCAGCCCGGCAGCCCTCCACCCATCATCAAATTACTTGCGCCCCGCAGTGGTCTGGTAGTCGAATCCAATGCCCGTCCCGGCCAACCGGTGGAGCCCTCCAATGAGCTGTTAGACATTAGCGACCGCAGCGTCCTTTGGGCGGTCGCCCGCATCCCCGAACAAGAAGCGGCACAGTTGAGCATCGGCAGCAAGGCCCACCTCAAAATCCCTGCGATTCCCGGGAAAGGGTTCGAAGCCAGCCTCACGCGCTATGGCCTGGAGGCCGATCGCGATGCGGGTTCGGTCTCGGGCATCTTTGAGATTCAGAATCCCGAGGGACTCTTGCAGCCGGGAATGCGCGTCGAGTTCTCGCTTGTGACCGCGCAGCGGGACAATGTTCTCACCATTCCACGGAGTGCCGTGCAAGGCAGCCAGACGGAGAGAGTGATCTTCATCAAAGACTTCGAACTCGAGAACGCCTACATCAAATCCCCCGTCACCCTCGGGGAATGGAATGACGAGTCAGTCGAGGTCATCAGTGGTCTCTTCCCGGGAGACGAGGTGGTGACCGAGGGCTCCTACTCGCTCAGCTTTGCCGGCGGCGGCAGTGGTCTTTCCCTGAAGGAAGCGCTCGATGCCGCTCATGGACACGAGCACAACGAGGATGGCTCCCTGATGACGGACGAGCAAAAGGCGGCCCAATCCGCCGAGTCTGGACACGACGAAGGGCACGACGACCATGACACCGGGGGTGGGAAAGCCAGCCCCCTCCTCTTGGGCTGGGCCATCACCGCCACCGTGCTTTTCCTTCTAACAGCACAAACGCTCTGGAACAAAAACAGAAAGGAGAAACGCAGCGATGCTTAATCACCTCATCCGCTTTTCACTGGCGCAACGGGGGCTGATTCTCATCCTCGCGCTCGTCGCTCTTTCCCTCGGGGTCCGCCAGGCCACCCAATTGCCAGTCGACGTCCTGCCCGACTTGACCAAACCCACGGTCACCATCCTCACCGAATCCCCGGGCTTTGCCCCGGAGGAGGTCGAGACTCTCATCACTGTCCCGTTGGAAAACTCCTTGATGGGAGTCAGCGGCGTGACCCGGATGCGCTCCGTCAACGACATCTCGCTTTCCCTCATCTTCGTGGAATTCGAGTGGGGAACGGACATCTACAAGGCCCGGCAGTTCGTGCAAGAACGTCTCACCGGAGCTACCGACTACCTCCCCGACGGCGTGACCCCCTACATGACCCCGGTCGCTTCCCTGATGGGAGAAATCATGCTGGTCGGCGTCATCGATCCCTCTGGAAAAACCGAGCCTCGCGAGCTGCGCAACCTCACCGACTGGACCATCGCCCGACGTCTGCAAAGCATCACTGGTATCGCGGAAACCCTTTCCATGGGCGGCGGGGTGAAGCAAGTCCAAGTCCTCCCCGACCCCGAGCGCATGCTCGCCCTCGGCATCAGCTTCGATGAGCTGCGAGAGGCGACGGCCAATGCGGTCAAAAACACCACGGGGGGATTCCTCACCGAGTCGTCCCAAGAGATCATGGTGCGCAATCTGGCGATGACCTCTGACCTCAGCAAAATCGCCGAGACCCCTGTCCGTCACGAAAACGACCGCGTCACCCTCATCAGCGATGTCGCGGAAGTGCAATGGGGCATTGAACCCATGCGAGGTGACGCCGGTCTGGGAAGTCACCGGATCGATAGCGGCGAAGAGGCTCCGACAAAGGGCTATCCCGGGGTGATTCTCAGTGTCACCAAGTCACCCGGCTTTGACACCTTGGCTCTAACCGAAGAGGTCGAGAACGCCCTCGTCGATCTGCGCAAGACCCTGCCCGATGGAGTCGAGGTCTTGCCCGTCTATCGTCAGGCCGATTTCATCGAACTCGCGGTCGGGAATTTGGAAGAGGCTCTCCGTGACGGGGCAATCATGGTCTCGATCATCCTCTTTCTTTTCCTCCTCAATTTCCGCATCACCTTCATCACCCTCACCGCAATTCCCCTCTCCTTGGGGGTAGCGATTCTGGTTTTCCAGCTCTTTGGTCTGGGAGTCAATTCCATGACCCTCGGTGGCCTCGCGGTCGCGATCGGGATGGTAGTCGATGACGCCATTGTGGACGTCGAAAACGTCTACCGACGCCTGCGCGAAAATGCCTCGCGGGAAAAACAGCTCGACCGATTGACCGTGATTGCGAGCGCTTCGGCGGAAGTTCGCTCCTCGATTCTTTACGCAACCATTCTGATTATCTTGGTCTTCCTCCCCCTGCTGGGTCTTTCCGGCGTGGAGGGCAAGCTCTTCGCCCCCATTGCCATCGCGACCATCGTCAGTATGGCTGCTTCGTTCGTGGTTTCTCTGACTGTGATCCCTGTCCTGAGTTCTCTCTTGCTCAACCCCAAGGCAGGCAAAGAACATAAAGACACTTGGTTCGTGCGCGGGATGAAGTGGCTCTTTACCCAGACCTGGTTGCGCTTCTCCCTCTCGCAGCCCTTGCTTCTGCTCCTCCTGACCCTCGGGATACTCGGCTTTACCGCCATCACCTACCCGAAGATGGGAGCCAACTTTCTCCCCGCCTTCCGCGAGCCCACCGCAGTCGTTGCCACCACGATGTCACCGGGAACCTCGTTGAAGACCACCACCAAGATGGCCCACACCGCGCAGGATCTGCTGCTGCGAATCCCGGGTATTGAGACGGTTGGTTTCCGTGTCGGCCGGGCCGAACGAGGCGACCACGTGGTTCCGGTTTCAACCGCAGAATTCGATATCGAATTCGACAAAGAATCCTCGCGCGAGGTCAGCGAGATCAAGAAGGACATCAGCGCCGCCATGGCGGGCATCCCGGGCTCATTCAGCGTTGTCAGCGGCCCCTTGGCCGACCGAATCGGGCACATGCTCAGCGGCGTTTCGGCCAAGGTCGCGGTAAAAATCTACGGCCCCGATCTGGCCGAAATCCAACGATTGGGCGGTGAGATTGTCACCGTAGCCCGCAGCATTCCGGGACTCGAAGAGGCCCGCGGCGAACAACAAGCGCCCGTTCCTCAATTGCGAATCGAGGTGGATCGCAAACGCGCGGCCGCCTATGGGGTTTTGCCCGGAAAGCTCAACGAACAACTGGCAGCTCTCCTCGGCGGCGAAGCCTTGGCCGAAGTCTACGAGGGTGAGCGGGTCTACGACCTCATCATTCGCCTGCCCATTGAGTGGCGCGAATCTCCCAAGAAGCTGGAGTCGCTTTACATCGATACCCTCGATGGCAACCGCGTCCCGCTCTCCTACGTCGCGGAGATTCGTCAGGCCAAAGGACCGAACAACATTCTGCGCGAAAACTCCCAACGTCGCTATGTCGTCTCCATCAACCCCACGACCGAAGACCTCGGCGGAGTGGTCGAGACGTTGAAAAAGGAAATCGCAGAGAAGGTCGAGCTCCCCGTGGGCTACCGGATCTCATTCGAAGGTGAGTATGAAGCCCAGCAGGACGCCACCCGACGCATTGCCTTCATGTCCGGCCTCATTCTTCTCATCATCGTCTTCCTGCTCTTCAGCTACTTCAAGAGTTTCAACCTGGTGCTCCTGGTGCTGGCTAACATCCCAATCTCCATCGTGGGCGGGGTCTTTCTCACCCGCTACACCCTCGACAACGTCAGCATTGCGACTCTGGTGGGTTTCATCGCGATTTCAGGGATTGCCGCCCGCAACTCCATCATGATGATCTCGCACTACCTGCATCTGATGCGTCACGAGGGCGAACAATTCGGGCCCGCCATGATCATCAGGGGGACGGAAGAGCGGCTGGTGCCCGTTCTCATGACCGCGCTCTCGGCAGGGATCGCGCTCCTTCCCCTTGTCATTGCGGCGGAAGAACCGGGCAAAGAAATTCTCAACCCGGTCGCCATCGTAATTGTGGGAGGGCTCATCAGCTCCACTTTGCTGGGCTTGGCCATCACTCCGTCCTTCTTCTACGCCTTCTGTCGCAAGTCAGCGAACAAGTCGGTCACCCAAAACTCTCCGGCCTCGCAATAGAGGTCGCCAATCCAAACTGAAAACAAACAAGACAATGAAACTAAAAAAGAAAAACAATACCCTCCTCGCCATCGGAATCACCTCCTTGGCCTACCTCAGTAGCCCTCTCGCTTTTGCCGACGAGCATGACCACGCAAAGGAAGGTGTTGCAGAGCATGCCGATCATGACGACCACGAAGGACACGATCACGCCAAGGTGCCAGCCAGCCCGAACGGCGGTCGCATCTTGACCGAGATCGAGCCTCACGCCGAACTACTTGTAACCGAAAATCGCAAACTCCAAATCACCTTCCTTGATGACGAGGGCAAGAAAGTGGCTGTAGACCAACAATCAGCCTCAGCGCACACAGGTCAGCGAAGTGCGCCAGTTCGAATGACATTTGAGGTAAAGGACGGCATCCTCATCTCGGACAAAGCACTGCCAAAGGGAATGAATATTCCGGCAATCCTCCAAGTGAAAATCACCCCCGAAGCCAAGAGCCTGACGATTCGACTCAACTTGAATCTAGAAAACTGCCCGACTTGCGACTACCTTGAGTATGCCTGCACCTGCGACCACACTGCAGAGGACGGACACGAAGGCCACGACCACTAAATTCGCATTTCCCCTTTCGACGCCACCTTGGAGATCGCTCCGAGGTGGCGTATTTCATTTTAGGTAACTACTTGTTTGGACTTTCCACCGAATCATCCTGCAGAAGGCAAGATCGAGCACGTTCGCAATTCCATGATATCTCCAATCTTTCCAACCCCGCTGAATTGAACAAGCCAAGGCCATTTTTTCGCGGATTGCCTTCTTTAGGCAGAACTGATAATCATCCCCTTTTAACGGAAAAAGCTGCCCCCCTTTTATGAAAGCCCACTTCCTCACTTACTATCTCAGCGGGATGGTCGTTGCCTCGGCCGCCATTGAAACAGTTTTCCTGATCGGAGAGGACGATAGCAGCCATGAACCGTTTGGTCCCGAGACCGGAATCACCGAAGTCGCGCCAGGCTCCGCCTCCGCGCTCGACGATCACTATTACATCACCAGCGGGGAATCTCCTGCGAACTTCGAGCGCGCTCTCACGACCTGGGATCCGAGAAATGTGGTTCACTTCGACCTCAGTTCGACTCAGGCCAACCCCGACGGCCACTTCACCCTCAAGGTCGACTTTATCTGGTCAGGCAGAGTCGAAGAGGGCGCGGTCAGCAACGTGATCACCGTTCGGCTCAATGGAGAAGACCTTCACGTCACCCCTCCATTCGAGTCCTATCAGGAATTCATCATCGAATTCGATGCGGCCGAAGCCCTTGTGCAAGCAGGAACAAACTCTTTGGAAATTGCAAGAACCGGCGGCTCGCCGAGTACTTGGCTGGGCTTTGACTCCATCAGCTTGCAAGTCGACCCCACCGCCAATGAGGACAGCGATGCTGACGGACTCCCGCTCTATTGGGAAACCCTCTACCAACTTTCGGACAACGACCCTACGGATGCGGCATCCAGCGCCGACGAAGACCTCTTGACCAATCTGCAGGAATTCCAGGCCGGAACCAATCCTCGGAATCCTGATAGCGATGACGACGGCTTGGCTGATCATCTGGAGACCGCTAGCAACCCTCTCGACTCCGACAGCGACGACGACGGACTCTTGGATGGCGAAGAAACCAGCTCCAGCCCGATTCTAGCCGACACCGATGGCGACGGCTCCGGTGATGCTTGGGAGATTCGAACGGGCTACGATCCATCTAGTAATTCATCCACTCCTCCGGCTTTCTCCGGAGCCATTGGCATTAACTTTCGCTCGGGATTCGACGAAGAGCGAGGCCTCTGGAGCGACCGGGCACCCAATGGATGGATCCCTCAGACCAATTGGAACCACACTTCCCCTCTCAGGGAATGGGGAGTTGCCAATGGGGAAGCCTTGCTCACTGGAGACACCGGCGAAATCGTGTCGCCTTTGCCCGGAAAATTGGTTGATGCCGCCGGGAACGAGGTCGCGACCACGGTCTCCTTCAGCTACGACGGATGCTGGACCAGCGCGAACTCCGGAAAGGCTTCCGCGGAACTCTTGAACGGTTACCTGCGCAGCGACGAGACTCACAGAGTTCACGTCACCCTCGCAGGTATTCCTTTTGCCAATTACGATCTCTACGCCTATCTGGCTGCCGAGTATGTCGCCCCCGAGGCCACACTGCGTCTCAACGGGGACTCTGCTACCAATCGAACCCTCCGCGTGCAGGCAACAGCTCCAACCCGGGACTTTCTCCCCGAGTATCAAACCGCAGGCCCCCTGCTCCCTCGCTACAACGTGGTGCGCTTTGCCAATCTCAGCAGCCCCCAACTGGTCCTCGAATTACTGGAAGGAGATGGCACCAACGGACTGGCCGCGATCCAGATTGTCGACATCGATGCGGATTCCGACGGGGACCTTCTCCCCGATTATTGGGAGCTGCAACACCGGACCGGTGCCGGCTCCAGCAATGCCACGCAAGACTCCGACGGAGACCTCTTGGACAATGCGGGAGAATTCGCCCGAGGTACCGATCCCAATCGACCCGACAGCGACGACGACGGACTCAGTGACTTCGTCGAAACAAATTTGGGCACCTTTGTTGACCACGAAAATACTGGGACAAACCCGCTCTTTGGCGACAGCGACAATGATGGCGTGAGTGACTCCGAGGAAATCGCCAACCCTCTTCCCAGCAATCCCCTCTTGGCTGACACAGATGGTGACGGGTTGAATGATGCCCTTGAGCGGTCTCATCATTTCGATCCCAATGACGGCAATTCCGCGTGGATTCCAGTGCCCACTTTTGACGGTCCCGACCATCTCAATTGGCAAGTCACAAACGTCCAACTGGTCCAAAATCACGACACCCCTCCCGATACTGAGTATAACAGCCAGCACCCACTCCTTTCCATCAACGTGACCAACGCCCTGCAGCCTGGTTGGCGGACCTTCGAATTCCTTCTGACGGAAATTGAAGGCCGGGTGGGTTACTATCTGATCGCCCGTGGGCCAGGCGGTTTTCGCCATCCCGACAACTATGATCTCTATTTCGCCGATTTGGTCACCGACCTGCGACAGGCACTGGGGCTTTCCGGCTTTGGATCTTGTGACATCTCCGATCCGCTGACTTTCGAGATGCACGCCAACCCCAATCCCGCCCCTGCCACGGATTGGACGATCAACTATCGCGTCATCAACCAACGAACCGCGGCGACGGTGATTGCCCACAGCTTTTCCAACGGAGTCGTCGCCACAACTATCGCAGACCAGACTGCCACTTGGCGCGACCAAGAATCAGTCCCCGATCGGTCTTCAATCTACACAGGCCTCGGAGTAGACGCCTACTTCACCGCCACCCCTCTCGAAGACCTCCCCGCATTCATTGCTCACGCCGATAGCGACAACGACGGCATCCCCGACACCTGGGAGCTCACCCACGGACTCAACCCGAACAACCCGGCGGACGCAACATCTGATGCCGACTCAGACGGATTGAATAGCCGCGAGGAATTCTACCATGGAACATCTCCCAACGATTCGGACAGCGATGACGACGGAGCGAATGATGCTGAGGAAGTCCGCGAATTCAGCAACCCGACCGAGTCAACTTCCAGTCCGCCCTACCTAAGCGCGGCCCTCGTCTATGACCCGGACCTCGACAACAACGGTCTTCCCGATGCTTGGGAAGCAGCATTTCGCGCTATCGGTCTACAAGCAGACGGTGATGACGACAACGATGGCTACAGCAATGCGGAGGAAGCTTCAGCCGGGACCGACCCACTGGACGCCAACTCCCACCCCTTTCTTGACCTTGCCCGAACTGAAAGCGGTTTCCGGTTAAGCTGGCCCCGGGTTCCAGGCAAAAACCAGACTCTTCAAAGCTCCCCCAACCTCCTGAACTGGGAGCCTGTTTCTGGAAGCCCATCCTTGACCGGTGACCTCTCTTCACAGGAAATCATCGCTCTGAATCCGAGCTTTTTTTTCCAAGTCCAATCCCAAGACCAGGATTCCGACGGCGACACCTTGAACGACTGGACCGAACTCGCTTTGGGACTTTCCCCTGCCGGGGCCAACTCCAGCCAGCGGCCCGCGCCACTGGACCTGGACGGTGACGGCGCGGCCGATTCCAGCACCGCAGGCGACCTCATCTTTTGGCACAACACTTTCGCCAATTCTCTGGAGTTGAAAGGCGGTGGAAGCGTTTCCGCGCCGACTCCCTTCGATGCATCGCGACTCCTGCTTCAAGCGACCTTCGGTCCCACCATGAACGACATTCAAGACATGCGGCGGCTGGGACTGGAAGGATGGATCGACGACCAAATCCAGAATCAACCCGCAACTCACCTCGGGGATTACATCAAAGACATTCAGGAGGACTTCGACGGTTCCCGGACAGATCTTACCTACTCCTACAACGAGCTCGACGACTTTTTGAATGGCAGCAATGTCGATACCGCTTTCGCCCGCGCAGCGATCTCAGGTCCTGACCAGCTGAGACAAAGAGTCGCCTTTGCCCTTTCCCAAATCATCGTCATTTCGCGCCGCGACGCCGATCTCGCCAATGCTCTGGTCGGGGTCACCGACTTCTACGATCTGCTCATTGACCAAGCCTTTGGGAACTACGAAGAACTCCTCATGGCGGTGACCCTTCATCCCACGATGGGGCGCTATCTCTCCCATGTCGGCAACCAGCCTCCCGCCCCCGAGCTCAATCGCTACCCGGACGAAAACTACGCTCGCGAATTGATGCAGCTCTTTACCATCGGCATCTGGGAACTCGAACAAGACGGCACGCGTAAACTGGATTCCTCGGGCAACCCCATTCCGACCTATTCGAATGAAGAAATCACCAACTTTGCCCGCGTGATGACGGGGCTATGGTTCGGCGGTAATCCCTGGGGTTCCGGGGGATGGCAAGGACCCGACTACGCCGTCCCCATGTCCATGCATCCCGGCTACCACGACTTCGAGGCCAAGACCCTACTCGATGGATTCACCATCCCGAAGCGTCCTCCCAGTGTAACGAACGGTCTTTTGGATCTGGAAGATGCGGTGGGCAACCTCTTCCGACACGCCAACTGCGCTCCCTTCGTCAGCAAGGCGCTCATTCAATTCCTGGTCACTTCCAATCCCTCGCCCGCCTATGTCCAGCGGATCTCAGCGGTCTTTGACAACGATGGTCAGGGCGAGAGAGGCAATTTGGGTGCGGTGGTGAAAGCTATTTTGATGGACCCCGAAGCACGCGATCCTGCCATAGCCAACACTCCCGAATTTGGCATTTTTCGAGAGCCGGTCATCCGCACGATTCACTTGGCCCGACTGACCGATGTGAATCAAAAGGGAGACCTTGTTTGGTGGGATTATGGCAACTACTACGAGAGTTCGTTTCAACAGGCGCTATCCTCCCCTTCCGTCTTCAACTTCTTTCGCCCGGACTATCGGGCCCCTGGTGTCCTAACCGAGAACGGCCTGGTTTCCCCCGCCTTGGAAATCACCAATTCCTATAGCGCGGTATCTTTTCCCAACAAACTCTGGGAATATGCCGACCAGGGAATTTCGCTCTATCAGGACTATTCATTCCCTCCAGACTACTCTCCATTGCGGCCCTATGCCCACGACCACGAAGCTCTCTTGGACTACCTCAACCTCGTCGTGTGCGGAGGCCACCTGACTGCTCAAACACGGAGTATTATTAAAGAGGCACTGGACAATACCGACCCCACCGATGATGCCGCGCGAATGCGGCTCGCTCTCTACTTGGCACTGATGTCACCGCAAGGAGCAGTGCAACGTTAAGATTCAACCACCCCAGATTCCAATGAACCGTCGCAAATTTTTAGGAGAGTCAGCATGTGCAGCCTTGGGCTCTACCTCCGTGATGTCGACCCTGCTCAATCTCAAGATGGCTGGACAAGCGGTAGCCGCAGGGTTGCCAGCAAGCGGAACAGACCACAAGACGCTGGTTTGCATTTTCCTCCATGGAGGCATTGATTCCTTCAACGTGCTGGTGCCCCGCGATGCCGCCCGCTATGCCGAGTATGCGGCTTCCCGGACCAATCTGGCCCTGTCCAGTTCCTCCCTGCTCACCCTCAATCAGACTGGAGGCGACGGTGAGCTTTACGGCCTCCATCCCGGTACGGGTGAATTGGAAGAGCTCTTCAATGGCATGGGAGGCGATGCCCTCAAGCGAAGGTTGGCCTTTGTAGCCAATGTCGGCACTCTCATTCAGCCAACTAGTCTGAGCGACTATCAAAACGAGAACGTCAGCCTGCCCCGGGCCTTGTTCTCCCACATCGACCAAATTGAACAATGGCAAACCTCGCTTCCCCAAGGAGCGAGCAATCTCACCGGCTGGGCCGGGCGGGCGGCGGATGTCCTGCACTGCACCCACAATCAGGAGCTCACCTCAATGTCGCTTTCCTTCGCGGGTAACAATATTTTCCAAGTGGGCAACACCACCCAACAGTTTGTGATGACTCCTGGAGGGGCGCTCTCTTTTTCCCAACAGGGCTCGAATTCTTACAACCCGACGGTCCAAAAAAACATTGCAGTCAAGTCCCTGGTTGAGCAGCACTACACCAACTTGATTGAAACGGCCTTTGCGGATCTCACGAGACAATCCGTCGAGCAGCAGGAGTTCGTGCAGGAGCAATTTGACTCTCTGCCGGAGGATTTCGTCACCACCGAGTTCCCCAACTCTTCTATCGCCCAACAGCTACAAGGAGCACTTCGCATGATTCGCCTGCGCGAGGAACTGGGCCTGCGGCGTCAGACCATCTTTCTCTCCTTCGGGGGCTGGGACCATCATGGAGAACTGTTAGATAATCAGGATGCGATGTTGAGAATACTTTCACCAGCTCTGGGGGCTTTTCAAGCGGGCTTGGAAGAACTCGAACTCGCAGACTCTGTCATCAGCTTCACCGCCTCGGACTTCGGTCGCACTCTCCGTTCCAATGGCCGGGGCACGGACCACGCTTGGGGAGGAAACCAACTCGTGATGGGAGGGCCCGTCGCCGGCGGTCAAGTGGCCGGAACCTACCCCAGCCTTGCCCTGGATGGCCCCAATGACGTCGGACGCGGCGGACGACTGCTTCCTTCGACCTCGGTGGATGAGCTCTTTGCGGAGCTGCTGCTTTGGTTCGGTCTGGCACCAAACGACTTCGAAGAAGTCCTCCCCAACCTGTCCAACTTCTACGATCCCTACACCGCAGTCGCCAGTGACCCTGCCACCCTGCCGGTTGGTTTCCTCAAGCCCAATCAATTCTAGTGAATGCTGTTTCGAAGGTGCTTCTAACTGCCGGCACTCTGGGGCTGATTGCCTTGCTTTCTTTAAGAAACGAACGGAAACCGGAGTCCGAAGGCAAACCCCAGCTTTCCCAGATACCTGCTGAACCCGAATCCCCTCAAAGGCCGAACAGGCTGACCCTCGGGGACCAGATTCTCTCCAGCTATGCAAGCCCCCATTCGACTCCTAGCAGTGACTTGACCCTTTTTAAAAACTACTTGGCCAATGTCTTCCTATTGGTGAAGCAGCGCGATTCCCGTCACTACTCGACCAATGAAGACCTCGCCTTGTTCCTCTTGGGACGCCAAGGAAATCAAGAGGCCTATCTTTCGGAGGACTCGAAATTGCTGAACGCAGATCGCCAGTTGGTAGACCGGTTTGGCTCGCCCTTGATTGTCCATCCGCTCTCCAAAGACCAAATCGAAATCCGCTCAGCCGGACCTGACCGAGTGCCCTACACGGATGACGACTTGGTTCGATAGAAAATAAATTCGAGCCTCGGCTTGCTCAGGTTTGAGTTGGCCCCGGGCCACGTCCTAGGCTGGCTCGTTAGCGGGAACTTTCGCAGTCTCGTTCTTCTTAGCCGCCTTCTTCGCCTTCTGTTGGGAACTTTCCCAGAACGAATACGCCATGCCACCCACAATCACGAAGGTCGCAGCTCCGTAGAAATACCAGATCGCTTCTTTACCGTCCGTGAAACCATAGGAGTGAAGACCGGTCCCCAACATGTTGACGTGGAACCAAGAGAAGGTCACAACCACTCCTCCGAACGCGGCGGCGAGGTTGACACCCCACTCACGCAAAAGCCCTGCGGCGCGACCATGCAGGATGAAGAGCGTCCAGAGCACAATCATCAACGCTCCATTCTCCTTGGGATCCCAGCCCCAGAATCGGCCCCAGGAATAGTTCGCCCAGATTCCCCCCAAGACAGTCCCGATCAAAGAAAGAACGAGAGTGAAGCAGATGATTCCGTAGGTCATTCGGGTGATCGCACGCCGGAAATTTTTGTCACCGCCATCCAGTCCCAGCACGCGGCTGAAGATGTAGATGAAGCCAATCACCGCCGCACCCAAGCCTGCCGCATAACCAAAAGTCACCGTCAACACGTGGGTGGTAAGCCAGAAGTTCGAGCGCAGCACTGCCACCAGTGGGTCCAACGAGTCAGAAGCGGCCGCCACCTGGAACACGGCAGCGAGAACCATCCCGGCCATCCCCACCACGGGAGCTGCGACCAAAGCAATTCGGTTTTTGGTAGCCAGCTCAACCAGCAGGAACAGCAAAACCGTCCCCGCAGTAATATAGGGAATGGTCTCGTAGAGGTTCGTGACCGGAGGGCGGAGGACCACCATGTAACGATGGACGATTCCTGCCAAAATCAAAAACAAGCCGACGGAGGTAAAGCTCCAGAGCGCCACTCGCAACCACTTGCCGACTGCACCTTCATGGATAAAGAGATAAACCAAGAGTGCCAGCGCCCCAAAGCTGAAGGTGTAGAGCGCTTTCCGGAACCAATCCACCCGATTGAATGACAACTCGGTATCGACTGACCGCTCGGCATCCTTGCCTGCCCGAGTCATGGTCGAAGCACGGAAGTCCGCGAGATTCTTCGCAAAGCTTTTTTCACCCTCGCGGTATGCATCGTAGAGTTCTTCCAAGCGCTGCACATCACGCACCGCTTGATTGGGGTCAGCAATTTGCCCGGTCAGAGTGGCCTCGATCAGCTCTCCGACTGATGACCACTTTTCCTCTTCGGCAGTGGTGGGTGGAAGGGGGTGAAAGACAAACTTGGAGCTCATCACCGACTGGTCGATTTGCATGAGAAGCTCATTGATGTGAGGAGGAATGCCTCCGGATTCCTGGCTCTTGCGGATGGCATCGACGATTTGACCGGAAGTAGCGAGCACTGTGCTCATGGAAACCTTTTTCCCCTCACCTTCTCCAGCTCGCAGAATGATTCCCTCTCTCACAAAGTTGAAGTAATTGGTGAGATAGAAGTAAGTCTGCAGAGAGGTCGCGAGGTCGAGCGTTTGCTCTTCCACCGGCGTCAAATCCGCGCCCCGCGAGCTCAACTCCTGGTAGTCACCAGCCTTTTGCATCACCGTCGGCAAATGCGTCTCCAGCTCGGCATAGCTGTAGCGGTCGCGCTTCTTGCGGTCATCAAACTCAATGCCGAGAGACTTGAGCACTTCCGCGTTGTCGACCCGGAAACTCGGCAACTCGGCCGCAATTTCAGGTCGGAAAAAGATATCCAACATCCAGGCCGTTGGTCCAACCCTCACCTTTTCTCCCCCCTTGCCTTCGATAGTGATCCGGCGATCACCACGCATCTGCAACATGGCATAGCTGGCCCGTGTTTCCAGAGGCTTGATTCGTCCACCTTCCTGCACGGGAAGACTCGCGGCGAGGTCAATGACCTCCTCGGACCACGGTGCGTATTCAGGAATCGAAACAACATTTTTCTGAGGCTTCAACTCCTCCACTCCCTTGAAAAAGAGACCTAACAGGAGCCCGACCAACAGGACCAGGGCGATGATTTTTCCAACGACAACTCTCATGATACGGCAGACTTACGGGGCTTGGTGAGGAACAGGGTGAGCTTGTAGACAAAGTGTCCGATGAGGCCGGCCATCGAGATGAGCAGCGACCAGAGTGGCCAGTGGTCCGCGGGGTTGTGAACCACCTCGAAGACGGAATAATACTCGGCGGGGTTCGGGTCATCCTGCGGCCCCCAGTTCGCTTGGAAAAAAGTCCAGCCCCGTCGACGCATGGGCTCATTCATCTGAATAAGAACTTCCTCAGTTTCGACTCCATCAAGACGAGTCACGTCGCTTTCGTAGGCCGCCGCCCGGTTGGTTCCGGGGTCACGCTCAACGCGAAAATCATCCAATTGAACCTTGAAAGGAAGAGGCCAAAGCTTCTTGCGCATTTGCAAGAGATAGGGCCGTCCGTCCACGCTCACGGTGGCAGGTTTCAAGCTCCGGGAACCGAGCAGAAGCTCCTGTAGATTTTCACCACCTTTGCTCAAAACCGAAAGCTCAACTCCCGCCATGTGCGCTTCAGTTTCCTTGGCCCGAGGAAGTGCTTTGAGGTGAAATCCATCGATGACCTTTTCGCCTTTAACAGGCGGAACGAACTGGGCCGGGCTTACCTGAGCATTCTCGACGAGGTTGGTCACCTTCAGGTCAAAAGGCAAATTGCTGAGCTTGAACATTCGTTCTCCGCCGCCGCGCAAATCCTTGAGAAACTCCCAATCAACGAGATGGACCTTTGTCACTTTGCCATCAGCCAATTCGGAAATCTCAATCACTTCCGCGTGATAGTCACGGGCTGCGTCACTCACCTTTCCCTCATAGATCTGCAATGCTCCCCTCTTCTCGGTGAACTTGGTCACCCCCGCGGCCACCATCAAAAAGACGATCGAGAAGTGTGAGAGAAGGATACCGATCTTCTGCGGGCTTTTGCGAAAACGAATCAATCCCCCCAGGGTCAGGTTGATGGTAAACAGCACGCACAGCCAGAAGCCACTGGGCATGGGAAAACGAATTGTGATGGGCACCATCGCGCCGTCCTTCTGCCAAGGCTTTCCAATCTCGGGAAAGAAGAAGAGCTCCTTCCAGTTGAAGTATTTGTCCATCATCGGCTTCAGTCCGTTGACGGTTTGCTCCAGTGTTGCGAACCACGTCAGGACGAAAAGCGCCAGCAGCAGAAAAGTGGCGAGTTGTGTGCTCGACAGAAATTTGACTACGGCCTCCAGAGGATTACTGGCCGCGGACTTCTTTGGTCGAGAGTTGGGTGAATTGGAATTCTCCATGAAAAGCAGGGAATAAAAAGCTGATATCGGGGTGTGTTACGGAGCAACTCCCGCGAGTTGTTCACTTGCGAGCGAGAGAAGCCACGAATTTCACGAATTGCTCGCGTCGAGCTTGCACATCGGCTTCGGGACCAATCATTTTCACGGTCACAAGACGCCCTTGGTCTTCGACGATAGCTCCGAGAAGGGCTTGCCCGTCTTTCCCCGGACGCCCCATGCCCGGCTCGTAACGTCCGGTGGCTTCCACGAGGTAACCCTGTTTGCCGAGAAATTCCAGACGCCCCAATTCCGCGATGGGCTGGGTATCGGCACCGAACTGGCGATACCAGCGATCGACATTGGGCTGCAGGCCGCCGCCTGACACGCTGAGATACACCTCCCCCGCCTGCTCGCCGTCACCAAAGGTCAGGTTGACCTCGCGCATAGGGGCTTTGTCGGCCTCCTTCCAGTCGGCGGCTGGCAAGAGATAGATCCAAGCCGAACTTCCCGCGGCTGCCTCCGAACCATCTAGCGACTGACCGCTGGCTTGGATTTGAGATAAGACTTCAGGGGGAAGAAATTGCTCCGAACTCGTCGCATTGACCGCTGGCTCTTCGTCCAAGGTCGTCAGAACCCGGGTCTCGCTAATTTCGACTTCGTCGGGCTTGCGACAGCTTACAGTCACCAGACCGAAAAACAGAACAGGTAGGAAGGCGCGGGCTTTCATTCGGGGGACTAGTAAACCCTCCCCCTGATTCGTGCAAGTGATCCTCAGCTCTTTTCAACAAGGGCTGATGACGCTTGCAAAAGGCCGCTAAAACCTTACCCCAAAAGCTTCACAAAAGGCTTGAGGGACTTGCGACCGACCATCGCATACAGGATATCTCCCGCTTCCAATACGTCATCACGCCCCGGCACCTCCGCCTGCAATCCTCTTTGACGCCCCACCAAGACCACTCCGGGAGGCCAAGGCACCTCGCTCACCGGCTTTCCAGCCAGGGAGGACTTGCTTTCGATACGGGTCTCAATCACCTGCCCCGGCCCGAGTTTCTTGACCACGTGATACTTCTCCGAGGTCAAATAGCGTTCGATATCGCGGCGGGTGGCTTCACGGGGGCTAACTGCCGCAACCACTCCAAAGTGACGCCCACTGCTGCCAATCGCCCGGGCATAATCCGCGCGGTGAATGATGGTGAGGCAATTTTTCACCCCGATATTGTTAGCCTGCAGACAGGTCATGACGTTGTCCTCATCACTGTCACTGGTCGCCACAAAGAAATCCGCATCGCCAACCTGCTCGTCCTCCAACTCGGCCAAGACCGTGGCATCTACATTGATGACGGTCGTATTCGCGAGGCGGTCAGCCAACTCATGACAACGCTCTTGATCGGTTTCGAAAATGCGCACCTTGCAATCCCAGCTCTCGAGCATTTGAGCCAAGGAGAACCCGTATTCACCCCCACCGAAGATGACCACCTTGAGTCCTTCCAAACCACCATCAGACTTTTGCAAACTCGCCGCAAGCTTCCGCAGGCGGCGGGGTTCTCCGAAAATTGTGGCGATATCCCCGGCTTCCAGCGTGCTGTCCGCATTGGGGATCAGATGCGAATCCTCCCGCGAGATGGCGGCAATGCGGGTGCGTTCCGGCAACTTGAGTTCACGCAAAGGCTTGCCGATGGCCCCACTTTTGGCATGAACGCGCACCTGCTGAAGCTCGATCTTTCCCTGCGCCAGCTCCTCCACCGTCAGGGAGTCGGGATTGCGGATGAACTTTGCCAGCTCGATGGCGGTGAGGCGCTCGGAGCTAAATAGGTGGTCGATATTGAAGTGGCCCCGGTAATCGAAAAGCCACTCCTCCCGCTGCAGCCCGGGATGAACGCGCGCAATCACCCGTTCCACGCCCATGGCCTTGGCCATGGAAGCACTCATCAAATTCGCATTATTGCTGCTGGTTAGCCCCAAGAAGAGTTCGCACTCCCCCACGTTCGCCTCCGCGAGAGCGTTGACCGAATTGCCGTCGCCCCGAACCACATTGGCGTCGATGGACTGCTCCAATTCGGCAGCCAGCTTGCTATCGACTTCAATCACGGAGAGAGCATGGGAACGAGAAAGCTCTTGCGCCAAGTGACGACCAATCTCTCCGGCTCCAACGATGATGATGTTCATAATATTGAATCAGCCGTGCGGTGCGGCGTGGGACTGCTAGAAAACCCTATCCGAGGCTACTTTCCGATGCAAAATTGACTGAAAATGCTTCCCAAAATCTCATCGGTGTCAATCCGTCCGGCGATCTCTCCCACTGCGTGAAGGGCCTCGCGGAGCGGCAAACTGACGAACTCGGGCTCCTCTCCGGAGACCAACATCTGCCTTGCCTCTTCCAAGGATTCCTCGGCCCGACGCAGGCAATCCTGATGTCTGGCGTTGATCGCGATGAGGGCCCCACCCGAATTTCCAACGGCGCCACCACCCAACCGTTTGGCCACCTCGCGACGGAGTTCATCCAGACCTCTCTCCTCCAAGACCGAGATCCTTAACGCCTCGTGATCTTTCCATGCCCCATCTTCGCCCAGGTCAGTCTTGTTCAGCACCAGCAAAGCGCCCTCGGCGAGACGAGCACCGGGAGCTTGCGAGGCATCTACCAACTCGACCACCAGGTCGGCCTCTTCCATCCGCTGACGGGCCCGAGCCATTCCTTCCTTTTCGATAGTACTCCCCTCTTCCCGTAAACCGGCGGTATCGATGAGCCGGACGGGATACCCTTCGAAGTCCAAGACCTCTTCCACTGTATCGCGAGTCGTTCCGGCCTCCGCACTGACGATGGCCCGGTCGAAGCCGAGCAGCGCGTTGAGCAGACTCGACTTTCCAGCATTGGGCGCTCCCACAATGGCGACGCGTGCTCCTTCGCGAAGCAAACGGCCACGTCTCGCAGTCCCTAACAATCCGGTAATCACGTCCCGCAAATGGACAAAGGAAGCCTCCAAGGCTGCTCCCGTATCAGGCGAAATATCCTCTTCGGGAAAGTCGATATAAGCTTCCACATGGGCCACCAAATTGATGATCTCCTCGCGCATCGAGGCAACCGCTTGACCCAAATTCCCCGAGAGCTGTTCCCGCGCGGCCTTGGCCGCCAGATCGGTTTGGGCCGTGATCAGATCCATCACCGCCTCGGCTTGAGTCAGGTCCAACTTGCTGTTGAGAAAGGCACGCAGGCTGAACTCCCCCGCTTCGGCGGGACGCGCCCCACACTCCAGACACCGTTCCAAAACCCGTCGGGTGACATGGATTCCGCCATGCCCGCTAATCTCCACCACATCCTCGCCCGTGTAGCTACCAGGGTTCTGGTAGACCACAACCAAGACATCATCGATAGACCGCCCCTCGGCATCGAGCACGTCATCACGAAAGGTATATCGCGGACGCATGCCGTCCTTTCGAAAGCGCTTGAGCATCTTCTCCGCGACCTCAAAGACTCCCGTCCCCGAGAGCCGGATCAACGACACCGCCCCCATTCCGGGAGGGCTCGCGACGGCGGCGATGACATCCTGATTACTCACCCGCTTCCGCCTTCCAATTGTCTCGCTCTCCACCCAGTCCGAGAAATTCCCAGCAAATCAGCTCTCCCATCTGCAACTCGGGTTCCGGATCGTCTGACCACACCAGGCTGACCGTCGCATTCCGCACTGGAGCCTTGCGCACCACTCTCGTCCTCCACTTCAAAGGAGCCAGCACTTTGCCCAACTCGCTTTCATCACGAATGAGAACTTTGGCGTAGTCGAGTTGGTAGGCTGGGTCCGTAAAGCGATAGACGGAAGTTCCCGCGACATCGCGACCATCCAAATCAACATCTTCCTGCACAAAGACTCGAAAGATTCCCCGCTTCCGTGGCTCTGGATTTGCAATAAAGCGATTCAACAATCGATACTTGGTTTGGGCATAGGTCTGCCAATCCAGTTTAAGTCCATCGGGTGTCTTGCGGAAAAAGGCCATTACTTTGACCGACTCATCGACAAAGTTGTTCACCGAGGCCTCCGTCAACAACAGACCGTTGGGCTCTTCCAATCCGTACTTCACCCGCAAGGGAGGAATGGGCCGAAAGAAGTTCCGAATCGCGAACTGCTCGGGGCGACTATAGGTCATCAGAAAGATTCCCCGCTTCGTATCTTGATCACCCAACGAGACCGGGCTGAAGACGCTGACGGGCGTGCGATGCTCGATCTCGTCGAAATCCTGATAAATCGCCGCCATTTCAGATTCATTCTGCTTCCCCCGAATCGTGAGAGCGGCTCGCTCCTCGATTGACTCCGCAGCAACGAATTTTTGCAAAACCTCTTCTGCCTCCGGGATCCAGCCACTGGAGCGATAGGCGTTGTCCTGACGTTCGGCAAAGGTCAATCCCTCGCGTGCAACCTTCTGGTCGGCGTCAGTTGCCTTTCGGCCTGGCAGGAGAATTTTAAAGACCGCCGGAATCAGCGCCACAAAGATGACCCCCAGCACGATGAAGGGCAATTTCTTGAGCTTGGACGGACTCCCCCCCACTCGCTCGGGTAGGTCTTCCTGCGGAGCCTGGGGACGAGCCACCTTCTCTGGAGCTGGCTCAGTCACGGGAGTTTCCTTTTTCGGAGGAGCTTCCTTTGGAATGGAAGTCGTCGCGTTCCCCCCCTTCGAAACCGGCTCCTCAGGCGGAGGGGAGGTGATGACTTGGGCACATTTGGGACATGGTGCTTTGGTCGGAGGCAAGTCCGCAGGGATCTGAATCCCCGTCCCACAATGGGGACACTTGAAGATTCGAGTGGATTTTTCTTCAGACATATCAGTGGGCCGACCGCGTCAAATCTAGTTCGCCAAGACCTCGCGCAGGACCGTGAGGCAACGCTCGTTTTCCGCCGGGGTTCCGACCGAGATGCGAACCCATTCCGGCAGCTTGTAGCCACGCATGGCCCGAACGATCACACCCCGTTTCAGCATCTCAGCAAAAACCCGGTCTCCATCCCCCACCTTCACGAGAACGAAGTTGGCATGGCTGGGCACGTATTGGAGGTCCATCTCGGCAAAGGTCTTTTCGAACAAATCGCGACCGATGCGGTTGTTCTCAACCGTGGCCTGGATGTGCTCCTCATCGGCGAGAGATGCCAAAGCCGCCATCTGGGCCAACTCATTGGTGTTGAATGGCTGGCGCGCCTTTTGCAAAATTCCGGCCAAGTGCGCTGGAGCCAAGCCATAACCAATGCGTAGACCGGCCAAGCCTTGTGCTTTCGAGAAGGTGCGCATCACCACCACATTGCGCCCCTCCTTGATGTATTTAATCGTATCCGGAGCGTCTTCCAGAAACTCGAAATAGGCTTCATCAAAGACTGCGATGACGTGGTCGGGCAGCTGATTCAGGAAATGCTCAATCGCTTCGGACCCCACAAGGGTGCCCGTGGGATTATTGGGATTGGCCACAAAGACCAGACGCGTCTCGGGCGTCACGGCCGCAGCCATCGCTTCCAGATCGTGGACAAATCCCGGATCGGGAACCTCCACATAATTCGCGCCGAAGAGGGTCGCCATCAACTTGTAGACCACAAAGGCGTGCTCCGCAGCGATGAGGGTCGCGTCCTTGTTGAGAAAGCAGTGGCAGAGCAATTCGATGATCTCATTGGAGCCATTGCCGAGGACGACATTCGAGATATCGAGCCCGTGCTTTTCCGCCAAAGCGGTGCGCAGTCGCACCCCACCCCCGTCGGGATAAATGTGCATGTGGCGGGTCGCATCGGCCATCGCCTTTTGCGCCAGCGGAGAAGGCCCCAGAGGATTCTCGTTGCTGGCCAGCTTGACGATTTCAGCAGGATTCAGACCCAGCTCGCGGGCGGTTTCATCAATTGGTTTTCCGGGCTCGTAAGCCACCAGGTCGCAGACAAAGTGGTTGGCGTATTGCTCTAAAGACATCTGCCGAGACTCTCACTGCTGGCCGGGCGAAACTCAAATCCCAATTCAGGCAGTAAGCAATGGATCTGCCTGAGGACGAGCCTTGGGCGAAATGGCCACTCTCCGAGCCCGCCCCCTGCTTGCCCCCCATCAATTGCGTGGAAAAGCGGTCCGATTTGAGAGTTTTTCGGTTCTTGTCTCGATTTCCAATTGAGGAGAAGGGCCATCAGGCACACAGTCGGTTCTCGTGGAATTTCCTCCTAACTTTCTCTTTGGAGTCGCTAATGCCGACCATCAGGTCGAGGCGCATGATCCTGAACGGGAGGACGTTTGGGATTTGTGGGAACGCAGCCAGAACCTGACTCCCCGCAAGCGCGCGGTCGACTTCTGGAACCGCTATCCCGAGGACATCGATCATGCCGCGGAGATGGGCTGCAAGCTCTTCCGCTTCTCCATCGCTTGGGCCCGGGTGCAACCCTCGGCTGACGAGTGGGACGAGGACGCCATCCAGCACTACCGTGAGTTGGCTGAATACATTCGCGACAAGGGCATGAAGGTGATGATCACTCTCGTTCACTTCACCTGGCCGGTGTGGGTCGAGCGCGAGGGCGGCCTGATCGGCCCGGACTTCCCCGACCGCTTTGCCGACTACGCGGAAAAAATGGCGCATCATTTTGGCGATATTGCCGATTACTGGGTGACCTTCAACGAGCCCACCCAGCTGGTCTACGGGTTCATCAAGCCCTGGTGGCAGAACAACTACTACATGCCCCCGGGCCTCCCCGAAGGCACGGGTGCCAATGGCGAAGCAGAAGCGATTGGCAAACTGGTCTATGGGCTCTTTTCCGCCCACGCTCGGGCCCGAGTCCGGATCAAGGGTCTGGACCCAAAAGCCAAGGTGGGCGTCAACCCATTGGTAACGGGCTTCCCCCCCTGGTTGCAAAAGATTCTCGACCATCAACTGCACACCCAGTGGCTGCTCAAAGCAACCTACCGCTTCAGCATGGCCGAACCTCTCATCGCGGGGAAAGGCAAGGTCGACCTCGTGATCGGCGGAATCAATGCGGAGAGCCATGCCAACCTGACCTTCAGTGACCCCTATGTGGTGACGGGAAAGGCGGTGATGACTCTCAATGATGGAAAAATCGGAGAGCTCTCCCAGCTTGCAAACTGCGCCGCCGGCTTTGTTGGTCCGGCCGTGGATCACGCCCTGGCCGCGACCCACCTTCCGGAGAGCTGCCATCTCAGCGCCTTCGCCAGCTACGCGGAAGGACGCAAGGCGCTGCGAGACGGCACGATCCGCGCGCTCTACGGGGATGAGCTTCTTCTCATGCCCCAGCAGCTTGAGAACAAAAAAGACTTTCGCCTCCTCATCTCCGGGTTAACCCGTGAAACCCACTCCATCGGAATGCCGCTTGGACACAACGGTGTGCTGGCGCTACTCAACCGCGTCATCGCGGATTTCAATTGCGAGCAATATGGAGCCTGTTCTCCGGAAAAGCCCGACGAGCCTCATCTGGAGCCCATGCCGCCCGTCTCTCTCGCCGACTACTTTGCCAACGATTCCTTGCCCGGTCCGCGCAAACTCATCGACGGCGAAGGCATCCGGCGCATTCGCCGTCGCGGTCACCTCAAGGTGGGCATCCACGCCGATGCACCTGGAATTTGCCCTTCCTGCCCGGAGGATGGCGTTGAAGTCGAGTTGGTCCGCTCCGTCGCCGAGGCCCTCTTGGGGGACCGAGAGAAGGTGGAGTTCGTCACTATCGATCCGACCAAACCTCTCAAGGTCTTGGAAACTCGAGCCAGCCGCCTGAACTTGCTCTGGCGCTTTGCGGGTGCCGCCGGGCTCATTGCCAATTCCAATTGGTGGTATCTCGGCATCCGGGGACGGTTGCCGGAGAGCCTCTGCCCGGCCGAAGCCCATCGCGCGCAGGATTTTGTCGGGGTCGATTACTATTGGGGCCTCCCCACCACCCGGCTCCATCAATTCAACCGTTTGGTCGAAGCGGGCGAGGGACGGTTCCTCAACGCCCCCGTCTGGCCCGAGGGTCTCGGCCACGCCCTCCGTCGCTATCACCGCTGGTTTCCTGACCAAGAGATCATGATCATCGAGAACGGTTGCGTCCCAATGGCTGATGGCGTCACCCGCCAAGAGTATCTGCGCGCTCACTTGGCGGAGATCTCAAAGGTCTGCCAAGAGGGAGTCCCGGTGACAGGCTATCTCTGCTGGTCGCTCACCTCCAATCGCGAGTGGGGCCATGCCTTCAATCACCAAACCGACTTCGGACTCTATCACGTCGCCCTCGAGACAGACCCCGATCTCAAACGGGTCCCCTCCAAGGAAGTCGGATTCTACAAGGACATCATCGCCGCTCACGCAGCCCATCATCGCAAGGAAAAGTCGTCCGATTCCTAGACTCGACGCTCCGGGATTTTTTCCAAGCATTCCCCCTCGGCCCCTTGCCCCCGGAGGCTTCCTCGCTAACTTCCCATGCATGTCAAAAAGCTTACGTCAGCAAACAGACGCCCAGATTGAAAAGACGCGCCAAGCCAAGCCCGAATTCATGCAGGCCGTCGACGCACTCATGGAATCGGCCCGCGAATTTCAGGAGGGCAAGAAAGCAATCGGAGTCGGAGATACAGCCCCGGACTTTGAACTCCCCAACGCAAATGGAGAACCGGTCTCTCTTTCCAAGCTTTTGGCGGAAGGACCCGTCGTGGTGACCTTCTACCGCGGAGACTGGTGCCCCTACTGTAATCTCGAGCTCCGCGCCCTCCGGGAGAAGATGCCTGACTTTCGCGCTCTGGAAACCCAATTGGTGGCGATAAGCCCTCAAGTCCCGGACCAATCTCTTTCATCCTCTGAAAAGGAGATTCTCCCCTTCGCCGTTCTCTCCGATCAAGACGCTCTCGTGGCTGCCAGATATGGAGTGGCTTGGGAGGTTCCCGCACTACTGCTCGAGCACATGCGCAACGATCGCGACTTGCACTTGGAAAGACTCAATAACGGCAACGGCAAGATTCTCCCCATTCCCGCGACTTTCGTTGTCGACTGCAACGCTCAAGTCATCTGGCAGCATGTGGATGTAGACTATCGCACACGGGCCGAACCAGACGATATCGTCGCCGCGCTTGAGACGCTAAGGGAGAATTCGAAAGGCGGAGTCGGCTCATCTATTTAACGGAAACCCTCAACTTGAAAAATGGGTGCTAGGCACCTCGTTCATAGGGAGATTTAATCGCTCTATGAAACTACCCCTCCTCCTGCTGAGCCTCACGGTCTCGCTCTTTGCGGAAAAGAAGCCGAACATCGTATTCTTCCTCGTCGATGACCTCGGCATCAAGGACCTGTCTTGCGAGGGTTCGACTTTCTACGAGACGCCCAATATCGATCGACTGGCCTCGGAGTCCATGCGCTTCACCAATGGCTACTCCACCTGTCAGGTCTGCTCGCCCTCCCGGGCATCGATTCTAACAGGTCAATATCCTCCCCGCCATGGTATCACCGCCCACATCGGCGCCAAAGTCGGGGAAGACTGGGATCGCAACGACGTCCTTCTTCCCCCCGAATACGTCCTTCATCTCCCCCACGAAGACACCACCCTCGCGGAGGCGCTCAAAGAAGGCGGCTACGCAACCTGGTTCTTTGGCAAATGGCATCTTGGCGATAAAGGCTCTTTCCCCGAAGACCATGGGTTCACTGTCAACGTGGCCGGGAACCACCATGGCTCGCCTCCCGGAGGATTCTTTTCTCCATTCACCAATACGAAAATCGAGAAGAATCCTCCCGCCGGAACTTCGCTTCCCCTATGGCTGGCGGATCAGACCAGCGAGCAAATTGTGAAGCAACAGCAGGAGAATCCCGACCAGCCCTTCCTCGCCTATCTCTCATTCTATTCCGTTCACGCTCCCGTCCAAACCACCCGCGAACTTTGGAAAAAATACCAGGAAAAGGCCGCGCAAACCCCGCACAAGGGCGACCGCTTTCTCGTCGATCGCACCCTTCCGGTTAGACAAGTCCAAGACAGCCCCATCTATGCGGGGATGATGGAGACTCTCGACCAAGCGGTGGCCAAGGTCCTGGATACGATTGAGGCACAGGAACTGGAGAACGACACCATTGTGATCTTCACCGGCGACAACGGCGGGGTGACCGCCGGCGATGCCTATCCGACGGCGGCACTGCCCTTGCGAGGAGGAAAAGGCCGTCAGTGGGAAGGCGGTCTGCGTGCTCCATTTTACGTCAAGGTTCCAGGTCTGACCAAGGCCAACTCCACGAATCCCACCCCAGTTATCGGCACCGACTTCTTCCCCACCCTTCTCGACTTGGCCGGACTCGACCTCATGCCCGAACAACACGCCGACGGAATCTCTCTGAAGCCCCTTCTCGCTGGAAAAGAAATCAAAGACCGCGCCCTCTTCTGGCACTATCCCCACTATGGCAATCAGGGAGGGGAACCTTCATCCATCGTTCGTCAGGGTGATTGGAAACTGATTCAGTATCTCGAGGACAGACGTCTCGAACTCTACAATCTCCGCAACGACATTGGAGAACAAAACGACGTATCCAAAGAAAACCCGGAGACGGTCAAAGCCCTCTTTGCGCTCCTTGAGAAGTTCCAAAAGGATACTGGCGCCACCTTCCCGGAGCAAGACTCACGCTACAATGCGGAAAAGAAAAAGCAGCAACTCCACAACCTCCATACCAAGAAAAAGGAGCAACTCGAGAAACAGCATGCCCGCTATCTCGCCCCTGACTTCCAGCCGAACAAAACCTGGTGGGGTTCTCTCCCTCACGACTAGCGAACAAGTCCATGGATGAAAAAGACAGCAACTCCTTCTTGCCTTCCACCATTCTCAATCGGGGAGCCTCCGGGGTGGAAGAGGAAGTGCTGGAAGCGGCCCGGGAATGCGGGTTGCAGGTTGTGCTGGCCGACTCGCTCCCCGGTGAAAGCGAAGAAGAAACGGTCGCCCGCATGGTCTCGGACTCCGACGCCACCCTGGTCATCCTCAATGAATCCGCAGTCGGCCTAGAGGAAAAATCGCCTCTGAGCCAACAGGCCCTTGAGGTTTGCAAGAAGCTCGAAAAACCCTCCCTGCTCCTCGTGCGAGAAAGCTCGAATCCCGAGGACCTTCTTCACAAATTACGCCTTTGGCTGATTCGGCACCATCCCGACACCTTGCACATCACCGGGCCGACCCTCAGGGAATCCTGCGACGTCGCCAACCTCGCATCCTATCTCCTGCGTCGTCTCATCGGAAAGGTCCCACAGGCAACGCATGACCCTTTTTTAGGATTCGCGTGCGTCGCCACCATCTTGGCCATCATCGGCATTCCGATTCTGGAAAAAGTTTATTTGGAATCCGTCCGCATGGATTTGCTTTGGCCGGTGATTCTGGTTTCCACCGCGTTTGCCATCTGGCGAGGCAGCCTCGGCGCACTTCGATTCTCAATCATCTACTGGGCCCTCAGCGCGATTGGCTCTTCCGTGGAGACGGCCTATCACCTCATCAGATGGGTTCCCTATCGAGCGGAGAAGATTGGTCCTTTCTTTCCCCCAAACGAAAAGGAATTTTGGATCGGCTTGGTTGGACCGGGATTTCTTTCCTTGGGAATCCTACTCCTTCTTTGCCGAGTTCTTCGGTCGAGAAGCATTCAATTGTGGACCAGGAGCACTCGAATTTGGACCGCGGTCGTGTCTCTCTTCATTCTCTTCGGTCTCATAAATGTGACATCCAACCCTCGCGAGGAGGTCTCCCCCGCACTCACCGCCTCACAACGATCCGACTACCAGTTGATCAAAGAGCACTTCAGACAGTACGGCATGGACCGGCGGCCAGCCCAAGAAGAAGAACTGGCGCGCAAGCTCTCAGAGAGCGGCCACATCATTCGAATCACTGCCCACTCCCCATCCCTACTGGGTTGGTCCCTGGGACCTCGGAAACTTCTGCCCATTGAGAAGGGGTCCCAAGTCATCACCCACTATTCAAACGGCGAGACGAAAACAGAGATCGTCGACTCCTTTGGCCCGCTCTGGACAGGTCATAATCGCGGGGAGTTCATCCAGACCCAATCAGGCGACTGGGTTGGGCTCGATGTCGAAATCGGGACTTATACCCCGCGAGAGATGGAGTAGACTTCAATCACTCTCTTGCATCCTTTATTTCGACAGGAATCCCGGACTGCTTCCGTTAGCTCACTCAACCTCTGCAATGAAAATCATCCTCGTTCTCGCCGCCCTCCTTTCGCCCCTAATGGCCTTTAGCTATCCTCCCAAACTGGATACCCGCTCGGAAGTCTATCGCACTGTGGACGACAAGGAGCTGAAAGTTTGGATCTATGGCGAAAGCGATCCCGCGAATCCCAAGCCTGCCATTCTCTTCTTTTTCGGCGGAGGCTGGAAGAGCGGATCTCCAGAACAATTCGCCACCCAATCCCAGCACTTTGCCGAGCGCGGAATGATCGCCATTGTCGCCGACTATCGCGTCAATTCCCGCAATCAGGTCAAAGCGGTCGAATGCGTCAAAGATGCCAAGGCCTGCTTCGCGTGGGTTCGCGAAAACTCGGAGCGCTTGGGAATCCTGCCTGACAAGATTTGCGCTGCCGGGGGTTCCGCTGGTGGTCACCTCGCCGCCGCCACCGGCACCCTTCCCGGTTTCGGCAACGAAGAGCGCCCCAATGCGATGATTCTCTTCAACCCCGGTGCCGTGATGGCCGACTTGGGTGACTGGGAGATGAAAGGCTTCGGAAAAGGCACCGACCTCGGCGTTCCAGCAATGGACCTCTCGCCCGCCCACCACGTGGGCCCCCACACCCCACCGACCCTGATTCTACATGGCGAAAAAGACACCACGGTCCCCTTGGGCTCGGCAAAGGCCTTTGAGAAAGCGATGAAAGACGCCAAGCGCCCCGTCAAGCTGGTGACCTATGAGGGCCAAGGCCACGGATTCTTCAATCGCGGCGAAAGCTACAACGCCACCCTGAAGGAGGCCGATGACTTTCTCGTGGAACTCGGCTGGCTGAAGTAAATTCAGTCTGGACTCTCGACCGAGCTTTCTGGAGTCTCCCCCTCCTCATGGACGACATTAAAATCACCATTCACACCAACAAGGGCGACATCAACATCACCCTCTTCCCCGATGACGCCCCCGTCACGGTCGCCTCTTTTCTTCACCTCGCTTCCAGCGGATTCTACGACGGCCTGACCTTTCACCGGGTCATCTCCAACTTCATGATTCAGGGTGGCTGCTCTTCCGGCACGGGAACAGGTGGCCCTGGCTACAAGTTCGAGTGCGAGTGCAAGCCGAACCGTCGTCACAGCAAGGCTGGCATCCTTTCCATGGCCAACGCGGGACCGAACACCAACGGCTCCCAGTTCTTCATCACCCACGGACCCACTCCCCACCTCGACGGCAAGCACACCGTCTTTGGCGAAACCACCGAGGGTCAGAACGTCATCGACTCCATCCGCAAGGACGACGTGATCAACAGCATCACCATCCACGGCTCGACCGACGAGCTCTTCGCGGCTCAAGCGGACCGGATTGCGGATTGGAAGGCCGCTTCCTAAGTCGTCATCGACGTCACTTTGCCAGCCCGGCGTCGTGAGACTCCGGGCCTTTTCGTGCTTGTTTTTCTCCGGAGGAACAGGACAACTGAGCTATGTTCAAAGCCCTCGTTGCCAGCGGCCTCCTTGTGGCTTTTCTTCCCGCCGAGCCGCCCGCCGACTATTATCAAGCGACAAAAGATCAGCGCGGCGAAGAACTGCGCCAGACCCTGCACGACCTCATCGACGACCATACCGCTCTCGAATACCGCGACACCCGCGAGGCCATCGCCGCCGTTCACGAAGATCCTGAGAACCCCGCGAACCTGATTCAGATCTACACCCGCCGCTCCGTCCCGAAGGTGAAAGTGGACCTGTGGAATCGCGAGCACCTCTGGCCGCGGTCCCGAGGCAATACCGATAAGCGAGGCCCCGATGACACCGACCTTCATCACGTCTATCCCTCCGACTACGATGTCAATGGCAAGCGCGCTTCCCTGCTCTTCGACATCACCCAGCCTCCCCGCCCCGCGAACTTCTGGTCCATGGACGAGGATTCCTTCCAACCTCCCGCTATCGTCGTAGGTGACATCGCGCGCGCTCTTTTCTACATGGCTGTCCGCTATGATGGTTCGGACTTTCAAACCTCCGACCTCACCCTCGTCTCAGCCGATTTCAATGGCGCCGAAATGGGGAACTTGAAGACCCTCTTGCAATGGCATGAGGCCGATCCTCCGGACGCAAATGAGCGGCGACGGAACGACCTCATCTTTGAAAAATTTCAGCACAATCGAAACCCGTTCATCGATCACCCGGAATTTGCGGGCCGCATCTGGGGACTGGAAGCCACCTCTCCGAGCTTTCCCTCCCCTGACAATGATGATAAGATTCCCCCAATATGCGCCGAATCTTCCTCCTCACCATCCTCACCGCACTCAGTTCCTGCGCCGACCGAACCCACCCCGAAGTCGAAGGAGCCAAGTCCAGTGAAACCCTAGCGGCCACCAAACTCGCCCAGAAAAAATCTTCTCCCCCGCCGATTGAGCCCAGGAAGAAGCCCAATCTGGTCGCGGGAAAATACCGTGTCAAAGCAACCCACCACGGCAAAATGTCCTGGTATTCGGTCAAGACCAACGGCGGGACCAAAACGGCATCAGGCCGTAAATTTTCCAACAATGGCGCAACCGCCGCTCACCGAACTCTTCGTTTTGGCACCAAGGTGAGAGTGACCAACTCAAGCAACGGGCGCTCCCAGATAGTGACCATCACGGACCGCGGACCATTCATTAAAGGACGCATCATTGATGTCTCCATCGGCACGGCCCGCAAGCTTGGCTTCGTGAACGCCGGGGTGGTCAACTGCAAGGTCGAGGTTCTGAGCGAACCCTAGGCCTCCTTCTCGCCTCCGAGACTCTCTTTCAAAAGCGGCCAGATCATCAGGGTAGAGATAATCATCAGAGAAGCTCCGATGACGCCCACGAGTTGGGGCGAAAAGGCCGCCGCGACCGTAAAGCCGATGAACGGAGCGGCCGTGCCCCGGCAACCGGTTAGAAAGGTGTGCACGCTCATGTATTCTGCTACGTGTTCAGCCTTTGCAAACTTGGTCACCCACAAGCTCCAGGCCACATTGCCCCCCGCCTTGCCAATCCCGTGCAGCGCCAAGCCGAGGTAGAGAGTCCAAAGCTCGCCGCCGAGAAAGAATACCAAGACCGCCGCGATGAAGAAGAGGTTGATCACCACCCGAACGATGAAAAAGTTCATCCGGTCAAAGACAAAACCCCAGAGTAATACCGTCACCAGGAAGCAGGCTTCGGGCGTAATGGTAGTGATGAAACTCGCCTGATCCGCCCCCAGGCCATAGCCGTAATCCGGATTTGCGATGAACTCGACGAAGATGCTGAAGCAAAGCAAATTGCCAAAACCAAGCACCATCCAGGCAATCAGAATCAGCCGGAAAGGCCGGTCTTCCCGCACATGGCCAAAGGCATCAAAGAGCCTCACCCCCACCGTTTTGCGCAGCTTGATTGGGTCCATCGCCTTCACGCAAATTCCCATCAAGACACAGCTGAGAGAGTAGATCCCCAGCAAGGCCGGGAAATCTCCCGGGTGCTCCCGAAGCCAAAGCCCGAAGCCCAAGGCCGCGAGAACCGCTGCCCCCTTCCGGACCATTCCCGTGACCGCAAAGAGCTGCCCCCGATTGATGTCGGGATAATGGCGACGATAAATCTGGGAAAAGAGCGGTAGCGAAAGCGTCAGCCCCAACTGCGCTACCGAGATTCCCACCAGATAGACCACCAGACTCTCCGGATTGAGCGCTGCTACTAGAAATCCAGTAGCAGACAACCCGGCGATGAAACAAAAGGCATCGTTAATACTGCAGCCGATTCGCCGGATGAACTGCACTACAAAAAGACTCAGCAGCAAGCCCACGCTGGCGGAGGCCACCAACACCGCCTTCTGGGTCTGGCTCGCCCCGAACACGGAGACTGCCAGGAAGACCGCGAAGGTCGTCCCCACAGTTTCAATCACCCCCGCGGGAATGGATCGCAAAAGCTCCAGCCGAAAGGTCCGGACATTCCAATCACTCTCAGCTACGGATTCGGCCACACGCGTCTTCTAACTTCTTGCTCGCTGCAATACCAAGCTCCAGTCACAAAGAAGTGTCACCATGATGGCCGCAACTCCCACATGAAGCACCTGCACCCAGGGATAGACCCCCACTTGCGCGAGAATCACCCCCATCACCATCATGGCGAAGACCAGTCCAGTCATCAGCTTGGCCCGCTTTTCAAAGATTCCCAGCTTCCAAGTCTTCCATCCCACCACACCCATCAGGATCACAATCAGCCAGGAGAAGCTGCGATGCACCAGGTAGACCGCACTCTGCTCCAGCTCCCAGATCCACTGGGAACGAATCTCCCCCTTGTGCGAGCGTGCCAACATATCGGTCAACTCGCGCACTTGCGATCCTAGTATTCCTTCCACCACAACCAGTGCAAGCAGACCCCAGACCAGCGGAGCCACCCGGCGTCCGGACTCAAAGGCCGGTTGGTCACTCACCTCCCGTCGACAGTAGACGAGGATGAAGATCAAAATCATCGCCAGCGCCAAGTGCAGGGTGATGATCCCCGGCTTGAGCCCCGAGTAAACCACCATCGCCCCCATCACGGCATTGACCAGAATGATGAATAGGGAGAGAAAGGAGAGCACAATCATCTTTCGCCGACTCTTTCCCATCGGGAGCAAAAAGGACGTCACGACCGCGCCCAAGGCAAAGAAGCCCACCGGCAAACTCGTCAACCGGTTCACAAATTCGGTCCAAGTGTGCACCGGGTTGAAGTTCTCGAGGATGTGCTCGGGAGTCACCGTCGAAGGGTCGCGTCCAAGCCTCTCGGCCTTTTTCTCAAAGCGCTCATAATTGATTTTACTCAAATCAACCTGTTCGACCTTCCACGGCGGAATCAGCTGTCCCCAACACTTGGGCCAATCTGGACACCCCAGGCCGGCACCAGTTGCCCGCACGATGGCTCCGACAAACACCAGCAAAACCACAAAGGCCAGTACCCCGGTGACCATTCTGCGAAACCACACCTCCCCTTTCGTCATGCGGGGCTACCCTAGCCTAGAAGTGAGCCGCGTCTAGTCAGGATCACGGAGTTTCCACCACCGCCCCGTCAGCTTCCTTGACGGCGTCCTTGAGCTCTTGCACCCGCTCGGTAATGCGGGCTTTATCCTCCTTGCTCATCGCCACTGCCAACCAACGGAAATCTTCACTATTGAGCATCGCGACCTTGATCAACATCGTCAGCGGAACGGCCAGCAGCATGCCGACTGGCCCCCAGAGCCACCCCCAAAACATCACCGACAGAATCACCATCAGGGTGGAAAGGCCAAAGCGTGATCCCATCATCATGGGCTCCACGAAGTTCCCGAGGAAAACGTTGATAGCGGTATAACCCGTCGCTACCGCCATCGCCTGCGGGCCTCCACTAACGATGAGCGCGAGGATAGTTGGCGGCACCCCGGCGATGACGGAGCCCACCACCGGAATGTAGTTGAGGGCGTAAGCCAAGATACCCCACAAAATGAAGAAATCGAGATCCGCCACCCAGCAAAGAAAGCCCGCGAGGAAACCGGTAATGAGGCTGATCACGGTCTTGATTCCCAGAAAGCGCTGAATATCCCGCGTGGCACTGAAGAGGCGCTCGAAGTCCGGCCCTTTCGCTTCGCAAATCGCATTGAGGCGGCGACCATACATGCGGGCCTCGGTCAGCATGAAAATCGTCATTAGCATCACGAAGAAGGAAGTCCCGAAGAACGACGCCACCCGGCCAACCACCCCGGTGCTCAAGCTCCAGACCTGGCCGAAATCGATTTGCTCCAACTGGTCGAGAGCTTTGGTGCGGAAATAGTTGTCGACGGTTTCGCGAGCATTTTCAAAATTCCGCTTCTCCAACTGGTCCACGATGAACAGAGAAACATCGCCAATCTTTTGCTCGACCAAGCTTTTGTAGGACTCCGGATCATTCGCGCCGGTCCCCGTCCACTTGTCACCAAAGTCCCCGACTAGAATCACCGCAATCACCACCACACCAGCCAGGAAGGCAAAGTCCACCAAGACCGTCAGCAGCACCGCCAGCCAGCGGGGCGCGCGATGCTCCCGCAGCCAATTGGTGATCGGGAAAGATACGGTGGCGATAAAGAAAGCCAGCAGAACAGGGACGAAGATGCTCGCGGCAGCCTTCAGGCCCGCGATGACGATCACGGTGCATGCAATCAGGAAGACGAGCTTGAGCCCTCCACTTGCTTCCCCGTAGCCTCCTTTGTTTAACATCATATCTCGTCCCCCGGCAGTTTAACCTAGATTCGCGTCTTCCACCAACGACTTCGTGCAGGAATTTTGTTCCGATTTTCCACCGGATTCCCTACTGCTAGTCCGCGCGCCGCCCCGCCGACTCTTGCCCATGAAACTTGCCCGCCTCCCTGATGGTTCTCCCGAAGTCTTTCGCACTCTCCAAGGCGAAGGACCTTCCATGGGCTGTCCGGCGGTCTTTCTCCGGCTCTCGCTCTGCAACCTCCACTGCGTTTGGTGCGACACCCCCTTCACCTGGAACTGGGAGGGCACCCCTTGGCCGCATCTCGACAAACGAAAATTCAGCAAGTCCGATTACATCGTCGAACAGACCCCAGCAGAACTCACGGCCACCCTCGAGTCCGCCAGCCGCCCGGGCGATCGCCTGGTCATCACCGGCGGAGAACCACTTCTGCAGCAAGGCGAATTGTCCGCACTGGTCACGCTTCTCTCCCCGAATTTTTCGGCAATCGAGATTGAAACCAACGGCACCCAACTTCCCATTCCCGCTCTCGACTCACACATCGCGCAATACAACGTGTCGCCCAAGCTCGCGAATTCCCAAAATGCGCCAGAACTTCGGATTCAGGAAAAAGCGATGAAGTTCTTCGCGACCTGCGAACGGGCCTTTTTCAAGTTTGTCGTGGTTTCCCAAAGTGATCTCAAAGAGGTCGAAGAGCTCCAGCAACGTTTCGAGATTCCCGCCAGCCGGATCTTACTCATGCCCGAGGGGCGCTCTGCGGAAGCCCTCGCGAAAAGCCGCTCCTGGTTGGCCCAAGAATGCCTCGACCACGGATACCGTCTGACCGACCGCCTGCACGTGCAGCTCTGGGGAGACGAGCGCGCAAAGTGAAGCCGTTCTCTCAATCACCCCACCGGCTCGGCGGCAGTCTGGCAGTTCCAACACTCAGACATCGAGTCCGGAACCGACTCCTTGCAAGAAGGACAGGTCCAGTCCTCACCCAACGGTCGTTTCTCGTCTTCGAGAAAGGTTGAAACGATCTGCAAGGCGCGCTCCTCGTCCTCTTCGTTGACCACACAAATCGCAGGATAGAACTCCGGAATCGGGATCTCGGAGAGCCCCGACATGGTCAGATTCCGGTTGCGGAGGAAAATCTCAATCCCCGCTTCAGTGAGAATCGACTCCAAGAGCCCCACCTTGGCGTGGTCATGATGCCGAAAGAGCTCCTTCATGGATTCACTCTCGGTCGTCCAACACGCTCTTGCCAATCAAAACCCCTCCTCCGATGCAGAAAACAGTCCCTCCGACCAGTCCGATCGACAAACCGACCGGACCTTCCAAAGGACCGTTTCCAGCCAATAGATAAATCAGCAGCCCCAATACCAAAGCTATAATCCCTGCGATTCGCTTAAGCATCAGGACTCGACTTGAGAACTACTTCTTCGCCGCGCGCATCTGCTTGTCGTAGATCGCTTGCTGGATTGGGGACATGGGACGGCGGGCCGCAGGTTTGTCTGCCGGCTTTGGCTTACTGTTAGAATTGGTCCCAAATATCCGACCAGCAGCACTATTCACTCTTGGCTCATAGGGACGAGCATCGAACTGCTGCCGAGCCTCTCCACTCAGATTGCTACCGTAATCGTAGACGTCCTGATATTGGTTGATTGCGACTTTGCCATCTACTATGGTTGGACGGATCATAATCACCAACTCAGAGCGTCGAAAGCTATCATCATTACTCTTGAAAAGGTTACCGAGCAAAGGAATAGAACGCAGAATAGGCACCCCGCTGTCAGTAGCGGTAACATCCTCTTCGATCAACCCACCCAGCAAGACTGCAGATCCGACAGGGACAGTAACGATGGTGTCAAGTTGGTCCGACAACAAGTCGGGAATGGTGAGTTCCCCGACGTCACGGTCTTCCCCGACCGTGTCGCGTACAATTGAAATCTCGAGTGTTATTTCATCTGCCGAATTCACCAAAGGACGGACGAGCAACTCAAGGGCAACATCACGGTACTCAACGTTAGTTGACTGGCCACTCGACCCGTTTAGCCCTTGGAAAGTATTAGTCGGAATCGCAATTTGCGTTCCCGAAGAAATGCGAGCTTCTTTGTTGTTGGTCGTAAATATGGTCGGGCGAGCAAAGGCCTGGAAATTGGTGTAAGTCTCCAAAGCATTTACAAAGACACCAAAATCACCACTCAAACCACCAGCGGCCAATCCAGCGCCCGGAGTCACGAGGTTCGCGAATTGGGTAATGGAGTTGCTCTCGATTATACCACCACCACCACCGTTATTGGTGGCAAAACCTACACCATTTCCATTGAGCAACTGGCCTAGGTTGACCCCGAAGGTCAATCCATCAGTAACCGAGTAGCGGCCAAAAACAGCTGAAATCGCGACCTGCTCGTTCTTCACATCTAACTTTTCAATCAAGTTCTCCACCAATTCAATGTGATGGGGCGGACCTTGCACGATGATGCTGTTGGCCACGTTATCGCTCACCAACAGAGTTTTCCCGACCAAAATACTTTCCGGTTGAGTCGGACGGTCCGCGCCATTCAATGCTGCAGAACCGCCACTTCCTCCTCCAGAAGAACCACCGAATCCGCTGCTGGAATTCGTGCTGCGGCTGTTGCTGTTGGTATTGTTGTTACCCAAACTGCGGTTGTTGGCATTGGAAGTTGAACGATTGTTGCCACCAGTTGCCGAGCCGCCTGTGCCGGCAGAATCTCCCAAAGTACTGGAGATCGCGGTCTCTGCGATTGGGATGAACTCGTAGACGGGGAGATACTTGAGCTTACGCACCAGGAAGTTGCGGTCGCTGGTTTTCACATCCCATTGCTCGATCAACTGCTTGATGAAAACGAGGTCCACCGGGCGCCCCATCAGGAAAATCCGGTTGGTCCGGCTGTCAGGAGTGATGGTGGGAGGATTCTCTTCTCCGCCCGCATCTCCGCCCCCGCCGGCAGCATTGTTGGCAAGGCCGGGGATAGGAGGAGTATTCGGAGTCGCCTGCTGACGCTGCACCCGCGCCGAGTTGGATTGGGACTGCTGGGCGTTGAACATCTCATTGAGCTGGTCCGCGAGCTCTTGCACATCGGCATACTCAACCTCAACCCATGCGGTGCCCACTTGCGCCGAAGGAACATCAATCTCGTTTTTGAGCTTCAACAGAGCCTGAATGAGATTCGCCTTTTCCGTGATGATCAGGGATGAAGCATTGCGCACTTCCGCGATCGTTCCACCGGGACGGAACTGGCCAAACACCTGGGTGAAAGCTCGCTGAGCTTCCTCGGGCTTGAGATATTGAAACTTCATGACGTAGGAAACCACTCCGGTCTCCAACGCCAACTGGGCGGGGTCGGTGACGATTCGGACGGGCTCGGCGGTCTGAGGTCCCCCGCCCTGCTGATTCGCTCCCAGCAAGGTAACGATGTCAGGATTCCGCAGCGAAGTATTCAACTGGTAACCTTCCAAAAGAAGATACTGCTCGAGTAGTTCTGCCACCTCCCGATTGGTCATTCCTCCCGCCTGCATGAAGGAGAACTGCACATCCTTGAGCGCGGTCGGAATCAGCACCCGCTTTCCAGTCGCACTCTGATAAACATACATTAGCTCGGCAGCAGTGGCGGTCGGGAATTCCAATCCTCCTGGAAACGGATCGTCGGGATTGGGCTTCGACAATAGCTGGGTTGCGTTCTGAGGGAGAGGATCACCCTCGGGCTCTTCTCCCGCAATCCCTGGAATCGGAGGCAATGCCGGCCGGGGAGGATTCTGCGCTGCAAGGAATCCGCTGACGGCGAGACTCAGGACTAAATACTTCGAAATGGACATGATAGATTAATTCTTGGGAGGAACTGGGACGCGACGAACACGAGGGGTGGCTTGCTTGGTGTTGCCACTTCTTTGATTATTGTTATTGCTGGTGGGAATGGGTGGCTGGGCCTGCTTTTGATTTTGTTGGGCCGCTCTTTGCGCAGCTGCCATTTGCGCCTTGTTCTGTTGGGCTACGGCTGGTGGTTGCTGCACGACAAGGAACTTCTCCTCGTAACCAATCCACTTCTTTTTCCCCGCGAGCTCCACGAGCACTTCACTCGACATGTAATTGGCGGGATCGCGCTTCACATCGAGGATTCGGAAACCCTTTTTATTTGGAATTCCCGGTCCAATGGCGACCCGGGCTTTTGGGTCCTTGGTATTGATCAAGCTCACCAAGTAGCCCTGACTGGATTGGGTCCAACCACCAAGCACGTAGTCATCGAGTTCACTCGGAGGCTCTTCCGTTCCTGGCCCCACAACCTCGGGCTGGTCAGTAATCAAGGAATTTTCCCAAAGCTGGCGATACTTCGTCAGCGGCTCCTTGCGGGGAGCCTGGGCCGCGATACAGGCGACTGAGGCGATGAGAAATGTCAGAGTAAGTTTCATATTTGATCTCCTTCCGGTACGAACCATTGGTCTAGATAGATGCGGCAGTCTGCCCGCTCGGCGTCGTCGCGCTGGGGCTCCAGCTTGACAAAAGTAACAACCCGAAATTCGTTGGGATTATGAAGACGATCCAACCACCGATAAATTGAGGCCTCGGTTCCATTGACTTCCATATCGTAACGAGCCCGATGATAGTGAAGATTCGGGTCAATCACTCCGTCAACGAAACCCTCCTTCTTAATTTTCAAACCCGCTCGCACCGCTTCATTGGAAGCCAATTGCTGCATTCGAGTCTTCATTTTCCCTTCGGAAGTCGGCTTGGGCTCGAAGCGGTTGAGCCACTCTTGATCTTTGGCCACCGCATCCAAGACGGCCCCCATTCCCTCGTTCGCCTCGGCTTTCTGTTCGGCGCTTTCCATCGTGGCCTGCATTTCGGCCATTTTGGGTGCATACCAAACTCGGTAGGCCAAAAAGTTGACCACCAGGAAGGCCATCACCACCAGCAGGATGAGTAAATTTCGTTCGCGTGAAGTCATTAGAATTTAAAGCGCAAGGCTTGTTTCATAGATAAAGCTCCAGGCGCCAGTATTTGTCTGTCGAGGGCTCTTAATACTCCACTCAAAGCTCGAAAAGTAGTCGCTCTTCTTCAGGTTTTCGCCGAATTCCAAAGCTTGCTCAGGGGCAGTGCTTTCCCCTTCAAGAATCATGAAGCGCTTGAGAGAGGCCCCTTGGCCCGCCTGGAACTGCACTTCGTTGTGCATCTCCGCCACCTTGATGCGCAGGCCGTCTTTGGGCGCAGCTTGATAAGCGCGGAAATACTGTTCGATAGGCCAATACTCGTTCTCCACCACCGGCTGGAGTTCATCCCATTTTGAAGTGAACCGCGCGACCTCCTCGGCCACCGGATTGGACGCCGCGGCACGCTTCTCCGCGATCTCCGTGCGGGTCTTGGCATCATTAAACTTGTAGGTTAAAAATCCGATGAGACCGAGGTAAGCGATCACTCCCGCCGCCACTGCCAATTTGGTTTGTCGTGCTTTCTGCATCGCCACCCGCTCCGCACGAATATCCGCCGGAAGGAGGTGACTCACGACCTCGGGGATTCGAGGCGAGGGCTTGCGCACGGCCTGCACATCGAGCTCAAGATATTTGCTCAGCGCCGCCTGGCTTTCGTCGGAGGGAGGAAATTCCCCTTCTCCAGTCCAGATTTCGCACTTTTCCAATGTCGCGGACAGCACTTCCTGCATGGAAAGCTGCGCCGTTCCCAGCGCCACTTCGCGGGCCAATTGCTGGTCGAAAAGAGCACCCGGCAAGGCCTGGAAATAGACGGTCTGTCCTTTGGCGTCGGAAACCGCAAAAACCCAGCGACCGAACTCGCGCCACAGCACCACTGCATTAGGCGGCATGGGGAGACATCGGGCGGAAATATCAAAGGCCTTGGGCGACTTCTTGGGAAGCCCTCCTTCAGGCGGGGGCGAAAGCACAACGGGAAGTAGCAGAGCTTCTTCCTCGTCGGTCCGCAGGGTGAAACAATCACTCAGGGAACCCGCCGCATCACTGGCTCGCAAGCCACTCCGCTCCAAATGAAGGTCGGCCAAGTCGCGGAACATTTCCTTATCCCCGGTAGCAGCAACAAAGGGAGCCGCCGAGACGTCGCGGACCGGAAAAGCCATCGTCAAATTGCCCCCAGGTACTCCATCGACGGAAAGCGCCTCCCGCTCGGCCGTGGCTTTCAAGAGGCTTAAGGATTCATTCCCACGCCAAATTTCCCAGCCTTCGGCCCCTGGGAAGAGGAGCACTTGGTCATTTTTCTTACCTTTTTGACTCACGTAATTGTTCTAACTGATGAAATTCACAGACTATTGCACGATTTCCTCGCGACGTTCTAGCAGAGTAGGGTTCCCCTCACGATTCCTAATAATTAAAGTCACCCGCCTTTTTACGTCACCCGACCAGCCTGTGCTTTCCAATCGGGTTGTTGGACTATTGGCGGTGATGCGGTGCCCGTGTTGGGCAAACTCCTCCTCGGTCATGTAGACCGCCCCCTGAGGACCGGCTGCAGCTTCGGGTCCTTGAAAAGGTTGATCATCCTCAGTGCCCCGAATCCCATCCGGACCTCGAACCGTTTCGGGGATGATATCGGCGTCATCGATCGACACATTGAGCACGCGGGCCAACTTCTCCGCGCTCGCCTCATTCACATCGAGACCACTCTGGGTCCAGACCGTGAACCAGTCCTGCCAGTTGGGATTCACCCGCTCCAAGACGTCCATGCCCCTCACGAAGCGCATTTCGTCCAAACTGTAAAAAGGACGGTTAAAGGGACGGTCCAGAAAGCCCAGGCTCTCGTAGTACGGAGCTTCCGCACCATTGAGTTCCTCGGTATCACCCGCGTCCACCCAGTCGACGAGAGCATCCGCGAGGGCTTGGGCTTCTTCCAGCTCCATCCCCCAATCGAAAAAGAGTTCACGCAGCCAGCCCTTGTCATCGGCCACGGGATCCTGATTACTCAGAAGCAAATTGATGTCGAGCTTGTCGGCCTCGGACTCAATCTGGCAGCTGAATCCTTCGGTCCCGCCTTCCATCACCTGGCGCAGAATCGGGTCATCACGTTGCACCACGGGATTGGCTCCCACCGCGATGCCCATCTCCGCAAAGTGCCGCGCTCGCGTGCCCTGCGTCTGGGAAGCAACCAGGTCGCTTTCAAATTTGACCAAAGTAATCACGGAAAACAGGGCAATCCCGAGGATGGAAAGCAGCCAAAAGACCGCCACCATCGTTGAGCCTCGATTCCTCTGCCGCGCGCCCTTCATCGTGTTCCTCCTCCCGGAATGCTTGGAGTCGCCCCGCCTTGGCCCGGGGTTGGGGTTGGCGTGGTGGTGGTTCCTGTCCCTTGCTGCTGTTGATTGATACTCCGCATCAAGGCGGCGGGATTGGTCTTGGGCGGAATCCAGAAGTAGTGAATGACCTCTTCCCCATTGGGCTCGAACACGGCATTGAGCTCAATCTGCAAGGGAAGTCGCCCCTGAATATCCCAATCGCTAATCCATTCCATCGTGCGAGAGTCCAGCACCCGCAGCTCGAAGCGCCAGATATCGCGATACAGAATGATAGACCCCGCAGGTTCCTGCCTGTCCTCAGCAAGGCTGTCTTCATCATCCAGAAGAGGCTCCTCGTAGTATTCCAACACCACATTCACACCCCCACTGGGAACGGGCACCGTAGTCAGGACAATCGCCTGAGCAGAGATAGGCTGCCCCGCAAAGGCAAAGGACACGGGGGCGTTCTGGATCGTTAAGGTCGGGAGAAAGCGCTGCGAAGTGTCCTGAGTCACCAGCTCCACCACCGCATTACCGGGCAATTGCTCGAAGTTCCGGCCCAGAAAGTTCAGAAACGCCTCCCGCCGGGTTTGGTAGCGGCCCTCTTCCACCACCTTTTCAGCCAGACTCATCGAGCCCGTGGCAATGGCGAAGATTCCGCTCAACAAGGCCGCGGCGAGACCCATTGCCAGAATCACCTCCAGCAAAAGATAGCCTTTGGGTTGGGTAAAATTATTGCCGGTATAGCCGCGCATATCGCCAGGTTTCAGTGGTTTGACTTTGATCCATGCCGTCCGCCCGCCAATAGGCAGTGACTTGGATGCGAAACATATTGGAGAGCACTTGGCCGTCTTGATTCTCCATTTCCTCGATGGGCTCGATCACGGTTTCGATCTCCACCCCCAGCTCCGCCAGCTCGCGGGTCTCCGTCCCCTCTTCCAGATTCGGCACCGACATCGCCCGACGCAATTCACTATCGAGAATGCGCGAGAGCCTTTGCCCACGATGAAGCTCAAAGGTGAGATTCCCCACATCATTGATGGCCACCACCATCGCGGTGCCGACAATAGCAAAGAGCGAAACCGCGATGAGGACCTCCATCATCACGAAGCCACGTTTTGGGGAAAAATTAATCATAGATCTCGCTGAACTCGTCAGCCACTCGGGCAGTTAAAGGGTCCATTTCCAATTCGGTCCAACTTTCGCCAATCTCCAGTCGCAAGGAAATCGGCTCGCACAGACCGCTTTGCTCAAAGTTCCAGAAGATGACCGGGTCTTCCGGCTTTTCCTGATGAAACCAGGCTTGCTGGGCCGCCCCCCACCGTCGCACGAAGACCTCCATTCCATCTGGGAAAGTGTATGAATCATAGTCGACAATCAGCGATTGAATCTCGTTGGCATCAGCCTCTTCCTCATCATAAGATGCGCCCAACTCGTCACTGGGGCCGCTGGTATCAACCGTCGTGAGCTCTGCCCCTTGCAAAATCACCTGATTCCGCTCGAACCGCAACCAAAACGGCTTCTGGTGCAGGATCGCCATGGTGTGCCCCCGGGCGGAAAGAGCTTCCAACGAGACCGTCGCCTTCTTCATGCGCTCCGACGGACTGTCGGGCTTGTATTGCATGAAGACGAAGCTCACCAGCAGCGCCACCAGACTGAGCGTGACCATCATCTCCAGCAGGGTGAATCCACCTTGCCGGGAGCGTGACGGCCTAGTCTTGACTGCTGATATCATCTTCGTTGTCAAAAATGCCGTCAGGACCGGCGGAAATCACCTCCGGAGTGCTGGCATCCTTGCTGCCGGGGTAAACATACTTGAGCTCCTTGCCCCAGGGATCGGTGGGAACTTCGTCGTAGAGAGAGTTGTAACGCTTCGGCACGGGCGCCATCGAGGGCTTGGTCACGAGAGCTTGCAAGCCCTGAGCCTGCGAGGGATACATCCCTCCCAGCATCCGGTATTCCCGCAACTTGGTCTCGACCCCCTTCACGAGAGTCTCGGACATCTTGATGTTGGCAGTGTCACTGGATTTGCCCACCACCGCAACCGCGACGGAGAGAATGAGTCCAATAATGCCGAGTACCACAATCATCTCCAAAAGGGAGAATCCGCGGGCGTGAGAAGCGTGAAGAGTCTTTTTGCCTGTTCCTTTCATATCTATCAATGGTTTGTGCTGTGCCAACACAGTCTATGCAGGATGAAACGCCCGCGAAATGAAAAGTTGTCAGCAATTTTTGGCCTCAGCTCCCACCCTAGGGGCAAACAGCTTCCCCAGCCGTCTCTCACTCTCTTTTTCTACAAAAAAAAACCGGCAACTCGAAGAGTGCCGGGTCTCAAAGGTTCAATCGAGTCGGACCTACTCAGGAGCCGGCGTGCCAGCTTCCTGAATCAAGTAGAACGCCTTCCCAGCAGGAGGAGCAGTATCGGTGTAAGTGCCCGAAGCCACTCCAGCACCATTGGTCGCCTCTCCCCAAGTCGTCAAATCCGTGCTCACATAGATGTCCGAAGACCCAGAAGCCGTGAAGTTAATCACAAACTGCCCAGCCGAGTAGGAACAATCGGAGATGGCGACGATGTAGTCGGAAGGCTCTGTCACTTCGAAGTATCCCAAATAATTTGTATCACCGTCGACGGCCGCCTCCACCGTCGCCAAGTCGATTTCCCCCCAAACCGAGGGATAGTCCAAGAAGCTGGAAGCAGCCACCAAATCCCAACCCGTATCGAGACTCAGACGGACCAAGCTCTTATTCGACGCATCGCTAGCCGCCAAACTCACCGCATCAGCAATATTTGAAGGATTGAGAGCGCCGCTGTAAAGAACCACAGAATCGTCTCCGTTGAAGTTGGCCACACCGCTATCAGTCACATCAGCAACTCCTGCAGGAGTATCCGCGCTGCCATGGGCGACAACGAACGACTCTCCAGCAGCCAGAGTGACTTCGGAAAGGTCGAAGGCTGAAGACGATCCACCGGTCGCCGTCTTCCAAGATTCCCGATTGCCGTTAGCCCACAAAGTCAATTGCCAGCCAGCCAAGGTGATGGAAGACGAACCAACATTCGTCAGCTCAATGAACTTATTGAACGATGTGCCTTCGGAATATTGGGTAATCAGAACATCCGAAGCACCAATTGTGGACTCATCGTCCGCGACCGACACGGTGGCAGTTCCGTCCTCAAAGCCAGTAGCACTGGCGGTCAAGAGAACCTCCTGCAACCCGTCCTCATCCATGTCATCGACGGCATCCAACATGACCGTCAACTCCTCCTCACCTGCCGCAAAACTCAAAGTGGCAGATTGGAAGACCACTTCAGTCGGGTCTGCGCTTGAGAGAGTAACAGTGAGCGGATCTGTCGAATTGTTGACACGGGTCACAGTCGCGGTCGCAACTCCGGCACCGTCTGCTTCCGAGAAGAAAGTAGTGTCGAGTTCAATTCTAAGCCGGTCAATGAAAACGCCATTCGTTTGACCGGGGGTTGCCGACGAAGCCGGCTGCGGAGCAAACTCGATCAAGCTTGCGGTCGTTCCCCCGTCGGAATCCAAATAATAACCAGCAGGCGAATTAAAACCATCGTTGATCGTAATATCAGCAACCGTAGGGGCTCCCGCATTATTTGCCTGATTAGTAGCATCGTCGTCCTGACTGAACACTGTGAAGACAGCATTGTCGTCCGCGTCAAAAAGGATCATTGTAATATCAAACAGTCCAAACCCTGGCTCAACCTGCAGATCGGGAGTAATCCCATAAATGCTCTCGAAGACAGAATCACCCGCAAGATAAAATTCGCCCGGAGCCAAAAGAACAGGACTACCGGAAGGGATGGTGAACGAACCAAGAAGGTTTCCGAAATTTACGGTATCACCGGTATCACTGCCATAGGCCTTCACTGACCACCCCGCCAAATCAACAGCAGTCCCTTGGTTGTTATAAAGCTCTACAAACTGAGGGTCGTCTCCCCCGGCCTTCACCTGCATTTCGTTGATAACGATCTCGGGAAGTTCCAAGTCATCGTCTGCAACGAAGACATCAACAGTACCATCCTGATAACCGCTTGCGGACGCAGTTACAACGACGGTCTGAAGGCCATCGATATCCATATCGTCGACAGCATCCAATTCAAAGGCAACGAAGTCATCACCGTCCACAATCGTAACAGTGGTCGGGCCATCCAGCTCCGTCACGTCACTGATCCCAATCGTGATTACTAAATCGCCAACAACAGGCTCAGGAACAATGATTTCACCAAAGATGACTCCCTCCCCATCCCCCTCGCTCACGGAGGAAGGATCCAAGGTCAACGTAAGCTTGGGGAGAGTAAAGTTGGTTTCGCCCGGAGTTGGCTCCTTTGTTTCGAAGGTTTCCGAACCATCCGGATTTCGCTGGATCGATTCAACAGTGTGCAGAGAGTTGGCTGACTCGTCATACTGTGTCGTTTCGCCAAGAGCAGTAAGAAGACCGGTCGCGTCGGGGTCACTGGCCCCGTATACCAAGGCATCGACCAAATCGGCGCCGCCGAGAGGAGCAGTCTCTGTCTCGGCGATATACGCGGCAGCGGTCGCTCCGTTGTAGAGTCCAACACCGTCCGGACCATTTTGAATCGAACCATCAGGAATCACGATATCCACGTTCGGCACCGCCGCGTTTCCAATCACTAGAAAGTCTCCCGCAGCAATTGAAGCAGCACCCAAGTCAACGGTCTGGTATTCCGAATCATTGCTTCCGTTGAAAAAAACAAGCGCGTGGCCAGTCAAAGCGACGGCCTCAGATCCGGCATTGTAAAGCTCCACAAACTCAGCGGTATCAGAACTCGGAGTGTCGGAGTCGATCTCATTAATTACTATCTGCGAAAAGGCCGCCGGGGCCGCCAGTGCCGCCGTCAGGCCGTAAAAGTATTTCATTTTCATGGGGAATTGTGGGGTATCTAAAGCAGTTGCCCAGCGCGGACCTCAGCACGAACCGGGCCGATTGGCGATTCAATTCCGTACCGCCCCTGTGACAAATCTGTGACAAAATTCCCATAAACCACTTACCCTGAATACTCAAAACAAAAAAGGGCGCTCTCGTGGCGCCCTTCAGTTTTAAGGAAATCAGCCCAAATCAAGGTGCTTCTGCCCCGGCCTCCTGAACCAGGTAAAAGGCTTTTCCTGCCGGAGGATTCTCATCGAGATAAGCCCCGGTTCCCACCCCTTCCCCGCCATTCGCGAGCTCCCAGGTCACCAAATCCGAGGACACATAGACGTCGGACGATCCTGTTGCCTCGAAGGTCACGGTGGCTCCTTCTGGGTTAATCGCGAAACCGGTGACTTCCACCGCATACTCGACCCCGGCCGTGAATGTGAACGCCGACGGAATCAAGTCAGGACCGGCATCCTCCCGCGCATCGCTGGCAGTAAAGCCGCTCGAAGAAAAGAGCTGCCCTTTCAAGCTTTCCAGACTGCCTTGGATCGAGCCCGTATAGACCGCATTCTCGCTCCCGGGCTCGATCGATACAGCCCCTTCGCTCGCGAGCGCGGCAGGCAAGGATGAGGTCGCCGAATCGACGGCCTCACTATTCCACGCACCGTTGAGCTGAATTCCAGCCAGGAACGTGGGATTGTCGCTGTCTCCCTGATAGGCAAAAATCTGGTCTCCGCTTTCCCCCAAGTCGATACCACCACTCGCCGCGGTGCCCACGTCGGGTTCGTTTTCGGTGAAAGTGACCACCGTGCCTGCGGGAACATCCGCAATGGCCAACCAAGTCATCTGACCGTCGCCTTCTTCGATGAGGAACTCGCCGTTCGTATGCCAGCCATAGTCAGTGAAAGTGATCCGGGTTCCCGCATAAATCTCGCTCAAAGCGACAAAGGCAAAGACTTCCGGCTGGTCGGTGATCGCGGCCACGAAGGCGATGTCACACACTTGGAGGTCTGGAATATCAGCATCCAGCACCGTTGCCTCGCTCGCAGCCGAGAGAAGACCGGAAGCACTCGCCGTAATCCGGACCAGACTCAGTCCATCCCGAACCCCGTCCTGCTGAGGAACTCCAGCAAAGGTGACCGAGGCCTGCCCGTCTGGAATCACCACCGTGCCAGGGAGAACCAACTCGGTGGTGTCGTCACTGAAAAGAGTCACCGTGACATCTCCCACGGTGTCGGGGATGCGCGACACGGTGAAGGTGATCACTTCCGTGGAATCCTCCTCGATGAGCTCGCGATCGCGACTCAGCAGCAAGCGGGGCGCGACCACATTGCTGACCGTCGGGGTCGCGGAAGGCGCTCTTTCCCCGAAGCCAACCAGCTCCAGCGAATTGCTCGCCTCTCCCCCATCCGAGGTGAGGTAGTAACCCGCCGGACTGTCCTCTCCAGCGGACGAGGCAAAGACTTCGGCGGCAAGGGCCGTGCCCTCGGAATTCGGAACCGCATCGAGTTCGCCATCCTCAATCAGAGCGGAGAAGACAATGCCGCCTCCCCCGTTCAGGAGAACCATACACGTGTCCTCATCCGGCAAATCCAAGCCCGAAACCGTTTGATCGAGATTCACTCCATATACGCTCGTGACCTGGGGATTCCCAATCGTGAAAAACCCCTTCGCGGGAATCGAACCACTGGCGATGGTGAAGCTCTGCTGGAGAGCACCGAACCCACCCTCCGGATCGGCGGCATAGAATTCGACCTGAAATCCATCGAGCGTCACCCCGGTATTGCCGGAATTGTAGAGCTCAACGAACTCGGGACCGTTGCTTTCCTCTCCCTTCAACAAGACCTCGTTAACGACGAGAGTGGGATAGCTCAACTCATCATCCGCGACAATGAGGGTGGCTTTTCCAGTCTGATAGGAAGGCTCACCTCCCGGACCGGTGTCTTCTGAAATCTCAAACTCGATAAAGCCATCTCCTTCAATCGAAGTATTGGGAATGGTATCGATCGAGAATGAAATTTGGTCGACCCCCACCCCGAAGAAAGCAGTTGTTGGTGGCGCAGAAATTCGAGTCAGCGACCCCGTGGAAATGATGTTTACGCTCAAGGAAGAATCCAAACTGCCCTCCCGGGTCACGACGATGGTCGAAGCTCCAGCCCCCGCATCCTCGTCCACCTGCACCGGACTGGGCACGACTTTAATCCTCGGGAGCTGGGTATTGGTCTGACCCGGTGACGGTGCGGCCGCGATGAAATTGAAACCTCCGTCCGGGTTGCGCTGAATCGACTGCAGGGATTTCTCGCCATTCAGATCCTCATCCGGCTGGTCGCTGGGTGGGAAGACCGAGCTCAAGGAACTATCCTCCTCAGTTCCACCCCGATAGATGATAAAGTCGACCAGATCCAAATTGTCGACCGGGCCTGTTCGCGTTCCGGCAACAAACTCCTCGGCAGTCAACCCACTGTAGAGAGCCACCGCATCGGTTCCATTCTGGATATGGTCGGTCTCCGCGCCCGGCCCGAAGGAAAGGTCGACATTGGCCACCCCACTGTCCCCCACCACAAAGTATCCCGACGGGCTAAAGGAATACCCGTCCAAATCCATCACCCGATAGGCCGAATCCGAGCCGTCGGCTCCATTGAAGAACACGAGGGCATAGCCGTTCAAACTCGCATCTCCAGGTCCAGGGACCTGATAGAGCTCGACAAATTCGGCGTTGTCAGTCCCGGGAGTATCGGCATCGATCTCATTGAGAAGAACCTCGCCTGACAGAGAGGCAAATCCTACGATAGTTAAGATCCCAATGATATCCGTTGTGTCATACATTCCTGCTCCTTAAATTAATTGTGACTTTTTGGCAAGCACGCAGTCAACGAGTTACGAGAGAAAAAGCGGGTTCTCCCGCGAGGCCCCAGAACCGATCCGGAAAATCTATCAGAAAAAGAACCCGAGTGCGTCATCACTTGTCCAACTCGGATCACCCTCTCTTCGCATTTTGGAGATTGTCTCATGAGGCTGCGTCCGCTTGGTTAGTTGGCACGCAAATCCATGAGCAAAAACATCGAAACTCACCTCCACGAAAAGAGGATCTTCAAGCCCAGCAAAGAGTTTTCCAAACAAGCCCGCATCTCCTCGATGGCAGAGTATAAAGCCCTCTATCAAGAGTCCATCGACAAGCCGTCCACCTTCTGGGCTCGCGAAGCCAAAGAACTGTCCTGGCAGAAGAAGTGGACCAAGGTTCTCAACTGGAAAGCGCCTTTCGCCGAGTGGTTCGTGGGCGGCAAGCTCAATGTCAGCGAGAGCTGCCTCGACCAACACCTGAGCACCCACCGACGCAACAAGGCCGCCATCATCTGGGAGGGAGAGCCCGGCGAAACCCGCACCCTCACCTACCTGCAACTGCATCGCGAGGTCTGCATTTTTTCCAACATTCTTTTGAAACAAGGCATCAAGGCCAAGGACCGGGTCATCATCTACATGCCCATGGTGCCCGAGGCCGCGGTTGCCATGTTGGCCTGCGCCCGCATCGGAGCCGTCCACTCCGTCGTATTTGGCGGATTCTCGGCAGACTCCATCGCGGATCGCATCGAGGACTCTGGAGCTACCGCAGTCATCACGGCCGACGGAGGCTATCGTCGGGGCAAAGTGGTTCCTTTGAAAGACAGCGTGGATGCGGCCTTGGAAAAACAGTCCGGCGTCAAGACCGTGATCGTTCACCAGCGCACAGGCGGCAAGATTGCGATGAAGAAAGGTCGCGATGTCTATTGGCATGAGGAAGCGGCTCAGGTCTCATCCGTCCACGAGGCCAAGGCCTTTGACTCGGAGCACCCTCTCTTTATTCTCTACACCTCCGGTTCAACCGGCAAACCCAAGGGAATCCTCCACAGCAGTGCGGGCTATCTCACCGGGGCCTACACCACCTGCAAGTATATCTTCGATATGCGCGATGATGACGTCTACTGGTGCACCGCGGATGTCGGCTGGATCACCGGACACACCTACATTGTCTATGGCCCCTTGGCCAACGGAGTGACCCAGGTGATGTATGAAGGGGCTCCCAACTACCCGGACTTTGGCCGCTTCTGGGACATGGTGGAGCGCCACAAGGTCTCCATCTTCTACACTGCCCCCACCGCCATCCGTGCCTTTATTAAAGCTGGTGATCATTTCCCCGAGAAACACGATCTCTCCTCCCTGCGCCTCCTCGGAACCGTTGGCGAGCCCATCAATCCGGAAGCCTGGATGTGGTATCACGAGAAAATCGGCGGCGAACGCTGCCCCATCGTCGACACCTGGTGGCAAACCGAGACCGGAGCGATCATGATCTCCCCGCTCCCCGGTGTCACCCCGACTATCCCCGGAACCGCGACCTTGCCCTTCTTTGGCGTCGATGCCGCCATTCTCGATGAAAATGGAAATGAATGTGGTCCGAACGAAGGCGGCAAGCTGGTCATTCGCAAGCCTTGGCCCTCCATGACCCGCACCATCTACAAGGACAAGGCCCGCTTCCGCAAAACTTACTGGAAGGACTACGAAGGCAAATACACCGCCGGAGATGGTGCTTTCCGCGACCGCAAAGGCAACTTCTGGATCGTCGGACGCCTCGACGATGTCCTCAACGTCTCCGGACACCGCTTGGGAACCGCCGAAGTGGAATCCGCTCTCGTTGAACACAATTCCGTGGCTGAAGCGGCCGTCGTGGGCCGCCCCCACGAAATCAAAGGACAGGGAATCGTGGCCTTTGTGACCTTGAAAGAAGGCGTCCTCGATAGCCCGGAGCTCAATCAGGAACTCCGGACGCATGTCGCCCAAGCCATTGGAGCCATCGCTCGGCCAGATGAAATTCACTTCGCTCCCGCTCTACCGAAAACACGCTCGGGCAAGATCATGCGCCGCCTGCTGAAGGAGCTGGTATCATCCGGCAAAGTTTCTGGCAACATTACGACCCTGGAGGATGTCCAAGTGATTGAGGCCTTGCAAAAAAGCATCGCTCAAGCCAATTCCTGAACACATGACTCGAACCGGTTTCTTACTTGCGAAGCTACTCACCAGCTTCGGTATTGCCCCCCTTGAAAAATATCGCATGTCGGCTGCGTTTGAGGCCCACCTCATGCGCGATGCCGAAGTCATCATCGGCGAACTCGCTTGGGACAACCTGGAAAGCGTCGAAGATGTTTCGACCGAGTACTGGAAACTCCGCAAACTCACCAAGAAGCATGACGAGCTCGAAGAGAAAATCGAATCGCTGGAGATCCAGCTCGACGACTCCCAAGAAGCCCGCGCACGCGCCCTTGAAGATGTGGCTGAAGCGACCAAAGACAAGGTGGAAGCCCGGGACAAGGTGGCCGACAGCATCGACCGCCTGCACCAGGAGCGCGAGGACATTCAAAAGGATGGTCGCTCAGTCAAACGCGCCCACTCCGGCCTGAAAACCAAGCTGGAATTTCTGTTGGAGGAGTCCGATGGAGAAATGACTCCGGAGGCCAGTGCCACTCAGCAGGAACTCAAACTGAAACGCATCCAGTTCGAGAAAATCAAGGACCGCCGCAACGTCATCGACGGGCGCATCACGGAATTGCAAAAGGACCTCCACGCTCTCAACGAGGAGATCGAAAAGGAGAACAAGATCATCCGCGAGCGAGCTGAAGGTCAGTTCGGTAAAATTGGAAAGATCAACAAGGAACTGACCAGCCTGAGCAACCTGCTCGGAGCCATCGACACGGAACGGACCGAACTTTGCTCCGAAGTGGGCAAGTTCATCATCCAGAACGCAAAGGACCCGCAGATTCGAGAGGCCGTGAAGTCTCATCGCGGACTACTCAGCTTAATCGAAGAGGTTCGCGCCTCAACCTTCCGCCATCGGAAGGTCATCGGTCACTAGGGCCCGAGGAGGCTGGAGGAGACCCGACTCTTCCCGAACTTTCCCCGCTTTCTTTTAACAAAAGCAGGGAAAGTCACGGCGGGGTCCATCAACTCTCGCCCAAGACCGCGTTCTTGAGAGCAAGAGCATTCTCCAGCGCCTGTTCGCCCAGGAAGTTGGCGTGGCCACACTTGCGCAGCCCCTTGCTGCTCGTCTTCCCATAGAGATGCCAGGTCGCATTCTCTTGGAGAGCCAGCTTCTCAAAAAGACCTTCGCCACGCCACATATCGCCGAGTAAATTCAGCATTACGACGGGGCAAAAGAGTCGACTGCTTCCCAAGGAAAGACCGACCACCGCACGAAGCTGCTGCTCGAACTGCGAAGTCTCGCACGCGTCCATGGTGTGATGCCCCGAGTTGTGCGGACGGGGCGCCATCTCGTTGACGATGAGCCCCTCGCTCTCGGAGACAAAGAACTCCACGCCCATGATGCCGCGATACTCCAGCCCCTCGGCCAGCTTCTTGGCCAGCTCCTGAGCTTGCGCGACAACCTGCGCATCCACCCGCGCGGGGACAATGGAGTAATCAAGCACGTGCTCGCGATGAACATTCTCCGCCACATCGTAGACCTCCATCGCGCCATCGGCACCACGCGCGACCATCACGGAAATTTCGCACTCGAAGGGAATCCACTTTTCCAACACCGCACGGGGAAAGTCGAAGTCCGCCCAGACCATTTCCCAGTCCATGCCTTCGTGCACCCGAATCTGGCCTTTGCCATCGTAGCCAAAGGCCGCCGTTTTCAGCACCCCTTTGCCACCTAATTCGGTCACGCCTGCAGCCAGGTCGGCGGCGGTCTCAATTACGCGGAAGGGCGCACAGGGAATCCCCTTTCCCTGCAGGAACAGCTTTTCGCGTTCGCGGTTCTGACAAATCGCCACCGCTTCGGGACGGGGATGAATCCCCACCGCCGCATCCACCGCACGCAGCACATCGTGGTCGATGTTCTCGAACTCGACCGTGGCGACATCCACCTGCTCCACGAAGTAGGCTTGCGCCTCGGCATCGGAAAACGGCTTCAGAATCACCTCATCCGCCACCCCTTGCGTCGGTTCCGCGACCTCGCTGCCGCTCCACACCACCGTGCGATAGCCCAGACGACGGGCCTCCAGACACAACATGCGGCCCAACTGTCCACCGCCCAAAATCCCCAGCGTTCCTCCCGGTAAAATCATGCTCACTTCGAAAAAAAAAGAATCAGTCCTCTGGCGGCAGCGTTTTGGCAAGCACGGTATCGCGCTGATCGTCCCGGAATTTCAGCAACTTGTCGCGCAACCCCTCGTCCCCGTTGGCGAGAATCGACACTGCCGAGAGCCCCGCATTGGCCGCCCCGGCCTCACCGATCGCAAAAGTCGCCACCGGAATTCCCTTGGGCATTTGCACGATGGAAAGCAGCGAGTCCATCCCGCTGAGAGCCTTCGAGCGCACCGGAACCCCGAGCACAGGCACAATGGTGGATGCGGCGATCATGCCGGGCAAATGCGCGGCCCCACCTGCTCCCGCGATGATGCACTTTAGCCCACGCTCCATCGCGCTGCCCGCGTATTCCATCAACAAATCCGGAGTGCGGTGGGCGCTGACCACCTTGGCCTCGTAGGAGACCCCAAATTCTTCCAAGACCTCCACGGCCTTTACCATTGTGGGCCAATCCGAGTCACTTCCCATGACGACTCCCACCTGAACATCTGCTGCCATGCCTCCAGCCTGTGCAATCGCCACCAGACCGACAAGGGCAAGTTTCGCCAACTGAAGTCCGAAAACCGCGCCCCTCGGCAGTAGACTCTCACCAACTCTTCAATTGCCTATCAATCACTCATAATGCTGCTGCACAATCGCCCCAATTCCCGACATACTCTTCAACCAATGAGACTCTCTACCAACCGCCGCCGGTTTCTCGCCACTTGCGCTGCCGCGACCCCCGCTCTACTCGCGGGACAGGAAAAAGAAGCCGCTCCCAAGCTCAAGGGCAACATTAAGCAAGTGATTGCCGCCTGGCCTTTCAATAAAGCCGCCGGCTGGACCTACCAACAGCTCATCAAACATGCGCAAGATCTCGGGGTCGCAGGAATCGAGCTCTTTCCCGCCGAGGATCTCCCACTCCTCAAAGGCACCGGTCTGGTCTGCGGAGCCACCAAGTCCCACACCTTTGTCCGCGGAATGAACAACAAGGGACACCACGCGGAATGCTTCGAGATTCTGGAAAAGACCATCAAAGCGACTTCCGAAGCGGGCTTTCCCAACGTCATGACTTTCACCGGACTTCTGGATACCTCCCAGGAACCCAACGGCAGCGTGGTCACTCGCGAGGAAGGGTTCGAAAACTGTGTGGCCGGCTATCGCAAAATCGCCCCCATCGCGGAGAAGGCCGGCGTCACCCTCGTGCTGGAACCTCTCAATACCCGCAACGACGAAGCGATGAAAGGACACCCCGGCTATCAGGGCGACCACATCGACGAATGCGTGGAAATCATCAAGGCGGTGAATTCCCCCGGGCTGCGGCTCCTCTTCGACGCCTATCACATCCAAGTCATGGATGGCGACCTCATTAAGCGCTTCGAGCAGCACAAGGACCTCATCGCCCACGTCCAAGTCGCCGGCAATCCCGGTCGAGGCGAAATCGGCGACGAGCAGGAAATCAACTATCGCGGGCTCATGAAAGCCATCTTGAAAAGTGGCTACACCGGCTACGTAGGCCACGAGTGGATCCCCACTGGCGATGCCTTGGAAGGATTACAAAATGCCGTGTCCATTTGCGACGTTTGAAGACATGACTCTCACAGAAAATCTCATCATGATAAAACTCCTCACAACCCTCGCCCTCCTGGCCCCTCTTTCGTCAGTCCAAGCCGAAGTTGCCGGCAGCCGTCCCAACATCGTGTTCATGCTCTCCGATGACATGGGGTGGAACGAACCGGGCTTCAATGGCGGTGACGCCTTTCACACCCCTCATATCGACAAGCTGCGCAAAGAAGGCACCAGCTACACCCGCTTTTATGTCCACGCCGTTTGTGCCCCCACCCGCGCGGCCTTTCTAACCGGTCGCTATGCTTTCCGGACCTGGAGCGACTGGCGCTCGGAGGACTTTGGCAAGCCCAGCTATCTCGCAATGCTCGACATGGAGTTGGCCAAGAATGAAGCAGGCGAGGAAACCCGCCGCATTCATGCCGTCCCCACCGAGGAACGCACCGTGTCCGAGGCCCTCAAGGAAACGGGCTACACCACCGCCTTGATCGGCAAGTGGCATTGCGGCGAGTGGCTTCCCGAGCACCTTCCCATGGGTCAGGGCTTCGACCACCAATACGGTCACTATGCTTGGGGCATCGACTACAACAACTACACCATCCCCCACAACGCCCCCGCCCGCTACGCGGTCTATGACTGGCATCGCGACCAGAAGCCCGTCTACGAACAAGGTTACACCACCGACCTAATCGCGAATGAGACCGTCCGCCTCATTGGCGAGCAAAGCAAAGACCAACCCTTCTTCTTCTACGTGCCCTTCAACGCGGTACACGGTCCCTTGGAAGAAATCCCCCGTTACACCGACAAGCTCGACAAGCGCTATGCGGCCCTCAAGTGTCTCGATGATGCGGTGGGACGAATCGTGGGCGCAGTGGACCAGGCGGGATTCGGCGACAACACCCTCGTCATCTTTGCCAATGACAACGGCGGCCTGCGCGAAGAGATGAACGCTCCCTACCGTGGCACTAAGAACACGAACTACGAAGGCGGCGTGCGCGTTCCTTGCGTGATGCGTTGGCCCGACAAACTGCCAGCTGGCGGAGAAAGCGAAGCTCTCTTCCACATTGTCGATCTCTACAACACCTTCGTTACCCTCGGAGGCGGCAGCCTGAAGCAAGAGCGCCCCCTCGACGGCATGAACATGGTGCCCACCCTCTTCGACAAAGCCGAGAGCCCCCGCGAGGAAATCATCTTCGAGGTCTCTGGCTCCGTGCGCTTCCCCGCCATGCTGCGCGGGAAATACAAGCTCATCGGAGAAGAGCTCTACGATCTGGAGGCCGACCCTAGCGAGAAGACCGACATCGCAGCCCAGCATCCGGAAATCGTGAAGGAGCTGAAGGCCCGCCTCGAATCCGCTGGCGAAGAGCGCCCGCCCCTGGAAGGCATGGACCGGCTCATGAGCCCGGCTCTCCCCTGGGTCTACGGTCAGGAGGAAAATGCCAATGCGCCGCAGTGGGTGAAGGACCACGTGCAAAAAGTGCGCGACACCCAGCCCAAAGAATGGGCTCCGGGAACAACCCCATGGCCCCAAGCCCCCAAGGACGGCAAAATCATCTACACCGGCGACGGACGTTAATCTGCCGGGACGAGGTCGACAGCCCCCACCGGCAGTCCAGACCTCCCCCCTTTCCAATCAAGAATTTCCCGCTCGAGGCCTGGCTTCGGCGGGATTTCTTGTGTCTAGGGAGACCGGCTCTTCCCCCCGGCTCACCTCACTGGGAGAAAGGCCGAAGAAAGACTTAAATGCCCGACTAAAATCATTGAATTGGGAATACCCCAATTGCAGCGCGACCTCTTTCACCAACAAGTCGCCTTCCACAAGTCGATCGTGTGCCCACTGCAATTTTAGTTTCTGGATGAAGGCGGCGGGACTCATTCCCACTCGCTCTTTGAATAAGCGGTGCAAAGAAGACTGCGACACATTGAGATAATCACACAAACGCGCGACGGGCTTCTTACTATCCAGATGAGCCAGTATCCAATCTTGGGCCTGCTCGAGTCGATCCTGGGAAGGAGCCTCGGGATCTCCCTCTAACAGCCTTTGCATCAGAACTTCGAACCCCATTCGACAGCTCTCAAAATACTTCTCGCTCAATCCATCTGTCGCCACAGCCTCCCGCCGGCACAGCTCATGGTTTCGGACGAATGGCTCTTGCCGCGTCTTGGTCAGATTGAATTTTTGAAAGCCATTTTCTTCACAACCAGCCTGCTCTCCCAGCCTCAGTTCATCCCACATCCACAACACGAACTTGCATTGGCTCCCCTGCCTACGGGTCCATCCAAAGGGGCACTCCGGGCCAATCAGCATGAGCACTCCTCGCGGCAACTCAATCTTCTCACCCCGCACGATAATCTCGGGATGACCCTCTTGAATCAAAAGACTGACCCATCCTTCGTGTCGGCAGGGAGGCAGATTCTCCTCGGAGAACTCTCGCCTTCCCCAAGCGAGATACCGCAAGGACCAATCCTTCCCCTCTCCTGCTTGCCAGAATGACCGGTCCCGACGCGGCAAATAGAGGTTTCTCGAAGGCTCACTCAGCATAGCATTAGAAGTCAGCTGAATTTCCCTGCGACTTCAAGAGCATTGTTACGCGATGTTGGTCGTGACAGCTTTTTTCAATGAACAGGGCGTCCTCTCCTCCAGCAGAATCTCTTCTGCAAGACTATAGCCTCGTCGGCGCCCAGACGCAGCGAGCCATTGATGAAGGACTCGCCGAAGCGGACTGGTATACTTCCCCGATTTCACGCCAGGATCTCAAAACCGTGCTTACCCGCAAGGACTGGCCTACCCTGCGGGACTGCGCGATCTACTTCGGCCTCATTGCAATCTTCGGCTATCTCACTTTCAGCCTCTGGGGCAGTTGGTGGGCTTTGCTGCCCATGATGTGTTACGGAATCCTGTGGGCCTCTGCTTCCGATGCCCGCTGGCATGAGGCTGGCCACGGCACGGCCTTCAAAACAGATTGGCTAAACAATGCGCTGTATGAAATCGCATCCTTCATGGTCCTCCGCGAATCCATTCCTTGGCGTTGGAGCCACACCCGCCACCATAGCGACACCATCATCGTCGGCCGCGACCCCGAGATCGCGGTCCCCCGCCCACCCAATCTGAAAAACATGTTCCTGAAGTGCTTCAACTTCCAGGCATTCCGGCGCTACCTCAAGAACATCACTCTCCACTGCAAGGGCCAGGTCACCCCCGAGGAAGCGACTTTCATCCCCGAGTCCGAACATCCCAAAGTCTTTCTCCGCGCCCGAATCTATGCCGCCATCTATCTGACTCTCTTCGCCCTCGCCATCCTCTATCAGACATGGCTCCCGTTCGTCTTCGTCCTCGGGCCCAACCTCTACGGGGCTTGGCTCATGGCGGTCTACGGATGGACCCAGCATGCGGGCCTTGCCGAGAACGTTCTCGATCACCGGCTCAATTGCCGGACGATCAAGATGAACTTCATCAACCGTTTTCTCTACTGGAACATGAACTACCACCTCGAGCATCACATGTTCCCGCTCGTTCCCTACCACCAACTTCCCAAACTTCACCAGTTGATCAAGGACGACTGCCCCCAGCCCTACCCCAGCCTCATCGCCGCCTATCGGGAAATCATCCCCACTGTTCTCAGGCAGATCAAGGACCCTGGCTACTATGTGAAGAAAGCCCTCCCCGCCACGGCCCGGCCCATTGGCACCATCCCCAACAATGACCCCATCACCGCCGAACAACCTGAAGAAGCCAATAGCTGGGTCAAGGTTTGTGATGCCAGCCTCCTCGAGCCCAACGACGTCATTCGATATGACCACAAGGGACACACCTATGCAATTTACCAAAGCGACGAGAACACCTTTCATGCCACCGACGGCATCTGCACCCACGGGAACACCCACCTCGCGGATGGCTTGGTAAAAGGTCAAATCGTCGAGTGCCCCAAACACAACGGACGATTCAATCTCTCTGATGGAGCACCTGTCCGCCCTCCCGCCTGCGTTGCACTCAAGACCTACCCAGTCGAGATTCGAGATGGACACATTTTCCTCTGTTTGCACCCCACCCCATCACAGCAAGCCAAGCAGGAAAGGACCCATCGCTTCACTGTCGTCAGCAACAGCAATGTCGCCACTTACATCAAGGAGCTTGTCCTCGAGCCCGAGACTCCTGACGACCTCCCAGCCTACCAACCAGGCCAGTACATGCAGTTAGACATCCCCGCTTACGACGAGATTTCTTTCGAAGAAATCGCGGTCTCTCCCCTCTTCCATGAGACTTGGAACGACCACCATGTCTACGACTGCAAAGCCCGCAACACCCTCGAGACGAGACGCAACTACTCCCTCGCCACCGCGCCGCAACACGAACCCGACCACCTCAAATTCAACATCCGAATCGCCACTCCTCCCCGCGGTCAGCTCTGCAGTGCGGGGGTGGGCTCCACCTACATCCATCGTCTCAAACCAGGAGACACGGTTACTGCCATTGGTCCCTTCGGGGACTTCCTCCTCAAGGAAAGCGACCGCGAAATGATCTACTTGGGTGGGGGTGCCGGCATGGCGCCTCTGCGCTCCCACCTCCTCCATTTGTTCGAGACCCTGCAGACCAACCGCAAGGTCAGCTTCTGGTATGGCGCCCGCTCGCGCCAGGAGGTTTTCTACCTTGAGGAGTTTCGAAAACTCGAGGCCCGCTTTCCCAACTTTACCTTCCATCTCGCCCTCTCCGAACCCCAACCGGAAGACCATTGGGACGGGCCCACGGGTTTCATTCACGAACATCTGCGCAACGACTACCTGGAGTCCCACCCATCCCTTCGGGAAGTCGAATTCTACCTGTGCGGTCCTCCAGTCATGTTGCAGGCAGCCCAGCGCATGCTTTCCGAAGAGTTCTCGATTGCCGAGGAACAGATCGCCTACGACGAATTCTAATCTAACAAACCTTTATACCAAAATGCACCTCAGAACCTTCGGCTCCACCGGCATCCCTGTCCACCCCATCGCTTTTGGAGCCATGCGGATTCAGCCTGACTCCCGGGGAATCTCGGAAACTCTCCTTCATGCTCTCGAACGTGGGGTCAACTTCATCGATACCGCGCGCAACTACGGCTCCAGCGAAGAAGTGGTGGCAAAGACCCTCAAAGAATGGAAAGGTAAACGGCCCTATATCGCCACCAAGGTCAAACCCAAGGACATCACCAACTGGCGCTCCTATGTCCCTATCGAGGAACAATTCACGCCCGCCAGCATCCGCGAGTCGGTGGAAACCAGCCTGAGAACGCTCGAGGTCGACTGCCTGGACCTCATTCAGCTGCACCAATGGTATTATCTCTGGTCGCACCGCTCTGAATGGCTGGAGACCCTCCATCAATTGCGCGAGGAGGGAAAAGTCCGCCATCTCGGTGTCAGCGCGCAGGACCATGAGCACGACGCGGTGTTAAAGTTGGTTGACGATCAGCTGGTCGACTCGGTGCAAATCATCATTAATGCGTTTGAGTCCCGGCCCTTTGTGAGTTGCATTCCACTCTGCGAGGAAAGACAGGTCGGACTCATCGCCCGCTGCATCTTTGATCACTCGGGCTCACTTGCTACCGGAGGAAGCCGCGAGACCCTTGCCAATGATGTGAAGCTTTCCAACGCCTCCCCCAAGCTTGTAACGGAATACCTGAATCGAATTCACCGACTCCAAGAAGACTGCTGCGATTCCTCCATGGACCTCAACGAACTTTCCATCCGCTTTGCCTTGAGCCAGCCAGGAACCTCCGTCCTCGCCCTTTCGCTAAGCTCAGCCAAACGGGTCGATCGCGCAATTGCTGCAGCCGAGAAAGGTCCGCTCCCCGACGAGCTCTTCCAAAGGATCTGCCGGGACCATGTCTGGGTGAAAAACTTCTACTACTTCAGCAAAGCCACCGTCGATGGCAACCCCGGCCGATAACTCTTCATGCGCACCCAAGTCAGCTTCATCTTCGACGACGGCTTTGCAAAAAGCTGCCGCCGAATCGCCGAAATATTCGAAGCTCGGAATCTTCAAGCCACCTTTGCCGTCCTCGCCAACCCCGTGGGATTCCTGGACGAGTATCCCAAGGGTAATTTCAAGTTCTGGAACGAGCTGCAGGCACGTGGCCACCACATCAATCCACACGGCTACGACCACAGCGATCTCTCTGCCCTCAGCTTCCCTGAAGCGACGCGCAAGATCGATCAGTGCCTCCAATACTTCGAGGACCATCTTGAGAATTTCGACCCAAGCCTGACGACCTACCCTTTAACCTACAATCGATCCACTCCCGAGATTGAGGATTACTTGTTAGAAAGAGTTAGCGCAATCCGAACCTGCGGCAAGAAGGGACTCCCGACGAGCGGCCTCAATCACGTGACCGATCTTCAGCGCCGCACATTCACCTCCGCCTGGCACGGCCCGGACTTCTGCGACACCCACCTGTTGGATCATTTGAAAATGGCCGAGAACTCGGACGCCCCCCTCTTTCTCTATATGCTCCACGGTCTCGATGACGAAGGCTGGGGCCCACTGCGTCAGGAAGGCCTTTTGAACGCGCTCGACTACATCGCCGAGTCCAGTTCTCTCTTCTACGCCCCGCTCGACCAGATCACTGCATCCCTTACGCCATGAACAATCCCATCCACACCGCCATCATCGGCTACGGCCGCAGCGCCCGATTTTTGCATGCCACCGGCTTGCTAGGAAACCCGCAGGCCTTCCAAGTGGTCGCCGTTACAAGCCGATCCGAGCCCAGCCTAGCGCAAGCCCGCGCTGACTTCGATTGCCCCACCTTTACCGACTACCACCGAATGCTACGCGAGTGCGAAATTGACCTCGTCGTCATAGTCACACGCAACGATCAGCATTGTGAGATGGCCTGCCACGTTCTCGCTGCCGGTTGCCACACCCTGATCACCAAACCGTTGGGAATCACCCGCGAAGAGGTCGCTCGGATCTACGGCACCGCCGAGCAGGCTGGCAAAAAGGTCTTCCCCTTTTTACCCGCACGTTGGGGCACGGACTATCGACGAATTCGCGAAATCATCGAGTCCGGAGAAATCGGCCGGGTCTTTGCCATTCATCGCTCCGTCTACGGCTTCGCAACCCGCGACGACTGGCAAACCGAAAGCAAATTTGGTGGTGGAATCATCCTGAACTGGGGAGCCCACCTCATCGAACCGCCCATGCTTCTGGCCAACAGCAAGCCGAAGCACCTCTTTGGCTCTTGCGCCCAAGTCCTCAATCCCGGAGATGCGGAGGACACGTTCTACTCCCTCATCACGATGGAGAATGGCGTTCGAGTTCACTCCCAGTGGTCCTTCTCCCCCCAAGCCCTTCCCCATTGGTTCGTGCAAGGCACCGGCGGCTGCATCATTGGCAACGACACCAAGCTGGAGATCACGACCGGCATCCCCACCCGGCCAGCCGACCCTACCAAGTTCAAGGACATGGAGGGCGAAGGAGCAGAAACCCGCAGCGAAACTGTTGGCGACGATCTCTACGGCGACCCGGTCGAAATCTACCGCGACGTTGCCGCCGACCTACTCGATGACCATCCTTACTCCGTCACGCGGGATGAGGCCATTCGACTGAGCTCCATCTTTGACGGCATCAAGAAGTCCCAACAGCAAGAAACCCTCATTCCACTCTCATGATTAAACTCACAGGATTCGCAGACGAAGCCGCCAATGAAATCGAAGGCCAGATCCGCGCCATCAAGACCCTCGGCTGGTCCCACCTGGAACTCCGCGCTATCAATGGTCAGAACATCACCGACATCCCGGAGGCTGACTTTGAGAATGTCGCCGAACAACTCGAAACCCATCAAATCAAGGTCAACGCCTTGGGTTCCACCATTTGCAATTGGGGAAAGTCCATACTCGAACCGATGGACCGCGACTGGGAGGAGATTGAGCGGGCCATTCCCCGTATGAAAGCCCTCGGCACCAAACACATCCGCATCATGAGCTACGCCGTCCTGCGCGACCGCGATGCCCGGGACCAGATGGTTGAAGAACGTGTGGACCGTCTGCGACGGGTCGTGGATCGGTTCGCCGAAGAAGGGCTCGAAGCCCTCCATGAGAACTGTGCCAACTACGGAGGCATGGGATGGCCTTTCACGATGGAACTTCTTGAAAAGGTTCCAGGACTGAAGCTCATCTTCGACACCGCGAATCCCGCCACCACTCTCGACCGCACGAAACCCGCTCCACATCCACCACAATCTTCTTGGGAATTCTATCAACAGGTTCGCCAGCACATTGCCCACGTCCACATCAAGGACGGCCGCTTCCTCCGTGACAACCCCGAGTCCGTCTTTGAAGATGCCGACTATGTCTGGCCGGGCGAAGGAGATGGTGAGGTCGTCAAAATTGTAGGCGATCTGCACCAGACCGGCTACGAAGGTTTTTTGAGCATCGAGCCCCACCTCTCGGTGGTCTTTCACGATGAGAGCCTGTCCGCCTCAGACCAGGCACGCTTCGATAGCTTCATCGAATACGGCAAACGGATGGAGCGCATTCTCGAACAAATCAAAGCCCCCCAAATACCATGAAGTTCAAAGCTCTTGCCGCGCTCTTTTTGTTCGCCCTATTAATGGGCCCCGGACCTGGAGCCATGCTCATTGACGGCACCGCCGAGAATCCTGCCATCTGGTTTGGCATCCCGGCCCTCTATCTCTGGACCCTCCTTTGGTTCGCCGTGATGGCGGGCTGCGTGGTCACAGCCGCCCAGACAATCTGGAAAAACGATGCCGAATAACACCCGCCCATGATTCTTTCCTCCTCAAGCAACCTCGGCAACACTCCCTACTTCGTTCTGGGCGGTTACCTCATCCTGCTCCTTGCCCTGGGGGTCTTCTCCCTACTCAAAAGCCGTGCCGCCAAGGACGCAGAAGCGGACTACTACCTGGCCGGACGTGGGCAGGGAATCCTGGTCACGTCCCTCACCATCATGGCCACCTATTTCTCAGGCTTCGCCATTCTCACCTTTCCGGGATGGGTCTATAGCAATGGAGTCTCTCCAATGCTCTATGCCCTCAATCTACCCGTTGCAGCGGCGGCCATCTACCTCATCGGAGATCGCATCCGGGCAGCTGGTCACAAGCACGGCTTCATCACCCCGGCCGACATGATCGTCCATCATTATGGCGAGTCCCGGATGCTCCGTTTCCTGGTGGTTCTCACCGGCGCGCTCTACGCCATTCCCTACATCATTATGCAGGTCAAGGCAGGAGGCGAACTGGCGGAGGGCCTTTTCAAAGACACTCCCCCTTTCGTCCTCCTCGGCACCGAGATTACGATTTACGATACCGGGGTCTTCGCTCTCGCTCTGATCACGATGGTCTATGTTCTCATCGGTGGCATGCGCTCCGTTGCGTGGACCGACGTGGTGCAGGGTCTCCTTCTGCTCACCGCCATGCTGGTATCCGGAATTGCCATCTTTCACGCGCTCGATGGCCCCGCCAACTACTTTCAAAAAGTGTCCCAACTCGACGGAAAATTTCTCACCATGCCGGAACCTGGCGCGCCATTCAATGCCACCGCCGCTCTCACCTTCTGTCTCTTCGCCTCCCTCGCCTCGGTGATTCAGCCGTCGCAATGGATGCGCTTTTATTCGGCCCGAGATCGGGACACGCTCCGAAAGACTTCCATCATCTTCTCCACCATTTTGCCCGTCTGCTTCTTGATGGGTGTCTTTCTAGTCGGACTCGGGGGACAAGTCCTCTATCCCACCGGCTCCGAAGAAGCGGCAACCCATCTCGCCCGCCCCGACCAGATCGTTATCGCAGTCATCACCGAGACCCTGCCCGCCATGCTCGGCTCGTTTGGAGTCTTTATTGTCACCCTGATTCTTGTCGCGGTCATGGCGGCCTCCATGTCTACCGCCGACTCCGCACTGCATGCGCTCTCCGGAATCGTCACTCGCGATGTCTACAAGCCGCTTCGCCCGCGCTCAACGGAATCAGAACGCACTTGGGTCGGGCGCATTGTTATCGTGGTCGCTACGATCGCCTCGGCTTACATTGCCCATAGCCTGGCCGACTCTCCCTTCCTATCGACTATCGCCCAGTTCTTTTTTCTAGCGATGGCATTTTCCGCGCAGTTGCTTCCCATCACCATCGATATGCTTTTTCTCAAAAAAGGAACCCTCACGGGGGCGGTTTCCGGGCTAGCAGCCGGAATCATGACCGTGTTCCTTTTCCCCGGACTCAGCCCCCTGCTCTTCGGAGAGGACGCGAGCATCGTGGAACTGACCACCGAGCTCAAGTCTCACCTCGATGTGGGCTTCTGCGGCCTGGTCGTAAACGTCTTGGTCTTCATCGTTGTTACCAAATGGTCTGCCCGCCAGCAGAGCTCTTAAGAGCCTTTCAATAGCAGAAACTCATCTGAGGCGCTCGCTTCAGTTGCCTGCCTTCGCCTCCCAGATTTTGCCAACAACTTCATACAAGGTCCCATCATGCGCTTTCAACTCCGGTCTCACGAAGGGAAAGAAATCATTCATGCCGAACCACGCCTCGGTCGCTTCCGCAAAGTATTCCTTGTGATCGGTCAGGGCGTAATGTCGCACCTTCTTTCCGCTGATATGAAGAACCTCTTCGTAGTCTCCTTTCTCCTGCGCTTTGGCGAAAGCCTCAACGATTGGGGGAAAGTCCCAGCCTAGAACTTGATCGTGATAAGCGTGGGCAAGCTCGTGAAGAACAACCGAAGGCTGCTGAAAGACATGCCTCTCCTCAATGAAAAAAGACGCTTTGGAAATGTGCACGCATTTGCCCAACTGCGGGTCATATCCATTCTCCTCCAACCAGCCCACTGAGGGATGATATTGGGCTGCGCGTAGTTTGGGATGTTCGTCCAGCACAATGGTCACCTTCTGCAAATCAAGCAGTTGCCTTTCAGGAACGAGAAGAGCAATGCGGATGAGACTCGCTTCCAGCAACGCGTGCGCCTTGACACCCAAGCCTTCGTAGAGATCGCCCTCGGGCAACAGACGTTCATTCACCCGAACGGTCCAGCCACGGAGTTGCTGCTCCTGATAGACAAGGGAGGGCTCCTTCTCCTCAGCGGCCGAGAGAGAGAACGTAAGCAAAAGCGAAAGGCTCAGAATTAATCGATTCATCGGAACACACCTTCAATCGGAAAAGACAAAAAGAGAAGAACTTTAACCGAAAATCAATTTTTCCTCATCATCGACAAGAGGGTCTCCCACCGCTTTATTCCCGCCATGAACTTGGAACAATATACCGGAGGCACCGTCGCCACCAACGGATACCTGCTGGAGGATGGAGGAACGACGCTGCTCATTGATGCCCCCGAAGGAATCTTTGAATGGCTCGAGCAAAAAGACCTCTATCCGGATCATCTCTTGCTCACCCATCAACACTTCGACCATGTCGAGGATGCCTCCCGCTTCAACTGTCCCATCCACGCCTTCGCGCCATTTTCCAGAGAGCTCACCCTCGACGAGCAAGCCCGGGCCTGGGGACTTCCAGTCAGCGTTGGAGAATTTGAAGTCACCGGGGTGTTGGAGGGAAAGAGAGAGCTAACCCTCGGTCAGTTCAAATTCGATCTCCTCCACGTGCCCGGGCACTCCCCCGACTCCGTGGTCTACTCGCTGCCCGCTCACGGCTTGGCTCTCTCAGGCGACACCATTTTTAATCACGGGTCTGGCCGAACGGACCTGCCAGGCGGTGACGGTCCGACCTTATTCGACGGGATTCGCACCAAGCTTCTCACTTTACCAGACGAGACCCGACTCTATCCGGGACACGGCCCTCACACCACTCCAGCGGCGGAGAAAGCCCGCTTTCCCTTGGCATAAAAAAAGACCGCTCCCTCAGTGGAAGCGGTCTCTTTCGAAAAAATTGTTAGCGTAAGGAACCTAGAACTTCACGCGCAGTCCGCCGCCAATCGACCAGTCGTCGAAGCCGTCGCCTTGGCCGATGTCATCGGACCAGAGATAGCGAACTCCTCCGTAGAGCTCTACACTTTCAGTAATGCAATAAGTCAAACCAGCGAAGGCTTGAATGACGAAGACACTGTCGTCGTCGCTATTGAATACTCCGGTCGGCTTTCCATCCTTATATTCTTGGAATTCGGAATCAACGAAAGCCACCCCCGCACCAGCGCCAACGTAGAAATTCAGGCACTTGAACAAAGCACGCTTGTATTCGTAATTCAAGGTGACAGGAACTGCCTCCAAGGAACCGAAATCACTGTCACTGTCCATCCAGCCGACTTCCAAGAAGAGAGACTGGGTGTAGTTACCAGACTTGCCAGCCCACTCATATCCGGCGCGGCCGTTGTAATACTCTTCTTCCGCATCGAAGAAGTAATCAACCCCTGCCCCGAGAAATAGTCCCGAATGCTTGAGACACTCTGCGCAGCCCGAAGATGTCTGTGGGATGACAGCAGCAGGAATCAAAGCGGCCTTGGGAGATTCGCCCGCGAAGCCGAGGCTCGCAGAGGCAACTAGGGTAAGTAGAGCAGTTGTTCTCATGACATTGTTAAGAATAACTAACTATCACCAAATCCACAATCACTTTTTTATAAGCCCTCCTCTTCAAACGAGACTGAGTCGCAATAGCCAACTGACAAAAGGAAGTCGAATTGTGCCACATTATCCCTTGCGAAATCAAGCAAGTCGGCGCACCTTCCCCCGCCTAGCACTCCATGACCGCACTCACGCAATCTGTCCGCTCACTCTGGGATTCTTCGATTGGCAAAAAGACGGTAGTTGCCGTCACTGGCCTAGTTTTTATCGGATTTCTCGTCGCCCACCTCATTGGTAACTTGCTCGTCTTTGTCGGCGAAGAAGCCTTCAACCACTATGCAGAGTGGTTGCATGGACTCGGTCACGGCGCTGCGGTTTGGGTCGCCCGTCTCGTTCTCCTCGGTTCTTTGGTGCTTCACGTAGTCGCCACGGTGTCCCTGACTCGTCAGAACCGCGCCGCGCGCATCGCCTACGCCCACGAGGACACCCTCCGGGCCAGCAAGTCTTCCAAGATTATGATTTGGTCCGGCCTCACGGTTCTCGCCTTCATCATTTTCCACATTCTCCACTTCACCGTCCGCACCGACGCCCAACTGGCCAAGATCGCAGCCGAAAGCCCCTATCAAATGGTGATTGTCGGTTTCCAGAATTGGCTCGTGGTCATCTTCTACGCCATCTCGATGACCCTGCTTTGCTCGCACCTCAGTCACGGTTTTTCCTCTGCCTTCCAGACTCTCGGCTTCAGCTCCTCCAAGACCCGCAGCCTTCTCGATAAGCTCGGCAAGGCCTATTCCCTCCTGATTCTCGTCGGGTTCCTTTCCATTCCCATCTCCATCCGGATTTTCGGTTACGGCAGCTAATTTTTCACTCCTTTTCCCAACTTCATGAGCACTCTCAATAGCAACGTTCCAGACGGTCCTCTTTCCGAAAAGTGGTCCCGTCACAAGCAGAACTCGAAACTCATCAACCCTGCCAACAAGCGGAAGTATTCCGTGATTGTGGTGGGAAGCGGACTCGCTGGAGGCTCGGCCGCCGCCACCCTTTCCGAGCTGGGTTACAAGGTGAAATGCTTTTGCTACCAGGACTCCCCCCGCCGCGCGCACTCCATCGCCGCACAGGGTGGAATCAATGCCGCCAAGAACTACCAGAATGACGGCGACTCTGTTTACCGTCTCTTCTATGATACTCTTAAAGGCGGTGACTTCCGCTCCCGCGAGTCCAATGTCTATCGTCTCGCCGAGGTTTCGACCAACATCATCGACCAGTGCACCGCGCAGGGAGTTCCTTTTGCCCGTGAATACGGTGGCCTGTTAGACAACCGTTCTTTCGGTGGGGCTCAGGTCTCCCGAACCTTTTACGCTCGCGGCCAGACTGGTCAGCAGCTCCTCATCGGTTGTTATCAAGCTTTGGAAAAGGAAGTCCAGAAGGGCGGCGTGGAGATGTATAATCGCCACGAGATGCTCGACCTCGTTGTCGTCGACGGGCACGCCAAAGGAGTGGTCGTTCGCGACATGGTGACGGGCGAAATCTCCTCCCATGCGGCGGATACCGTGATTCTGGCCAGTGGCGGATACGGCAACGTTTTCTATCTCTCCACCAACGCCATGGGCTGCAACGTGATGGCGGCCTGGAAGGCGCACAAGCGCGGAGCCTACTTTGCCAACCCTTGCTACACCCAAATTCACCCCACCTGCATCCCCGTCAGCGGCGACTACCAGTCCAAGCTGACCCTGATGTCCGAGTCCCTTCGGAACGATGGTCGAATCTGGGTTCCCAAGTCCAAGGAAGACGCCGAGGCCATCCGCAAGGGCGAGAAAAAGGCAGCCGATATCCCCAAAGAGGAACGCGACTACTATCTCGAGCGCAAATACCCTTCCTTCGGTAACCTCGCTCCCCGCGATATTTCTTCCCGCGCTGCCAAGGAAGCCTGCGACGATGGTCGTGGCGTGGCCGCTTCGGGGCTGGGGGTTTTTCTCGACTTCTCCGACGCCATCGAGCGTCTCGGCGAGGACACCATCCGCGCCCGCTACGGAAACCTTTTCCAGATGTATGAGAAGATCACCGGCGACAACCCCTATCAGACGCCGATGATGATCTATCCTGCGGTCCACTACACCATGGGCGGCCTCTGGGTGGATTACAATCTGATGTCCAACCTCAAGGGTCTGCACGTGCTCGGCGAAGCCAACTTCTCCGACCACGGAGCCAACCGCTTGGGCGCCTCCGCACTCATGCAGGGCTTGGCCGACGGCTACTTCGTGATTCCGTCAACTCTTCCCAACTACCTCGCGACCCAAAAGCCTGGCACGGTGACCACCGAAGACAGCGCTTTCAAGGAAGCGGAAAAGGCAGTCAAGGACCGCATCGACAGCTTGATGGCAGTCAAGGGCGAGCGCTCGGTTGACAGCTATCACCGCGAGCTCGGCCTCCTCGTCTGGGACAAATGCGGCATGGCCCGCACCAAGGAAGGCCTCGAAACTGCTTTGGTCGAAATCAACCGCATCCGTGAGGACTTCTGGAAGAATGTCCGCATTCCCGGCAGCGCCGAAGGAATGAACTCCGAGCTCGAGAAAGCGGGACGCGTGGCGGACTTCTTCGAGTTCGCCTACACTCTTTGCTACGACGCACTTCAGCGGGAAGAATCCTGCGGCGGTCACTTCCGCAGCGAACACCAGTTCACGGAGGCCGACCCCGAAGTGCAATCCGGACTCCTCGGAGCCGGCGAAGCGAAGCGCCATGACGACCAATATGCCTACGTGGCCGCTTGGGAATTCACAGGTGTCGGAGAACAGCCGACTTTGCACAAAGAAGAACTCGTCTTCGAAGAACTCAAGCCCAGCGTCCGCAGCTACGTCTAATTTTCAGCCTTTTTCAACCTCATCAGCTCTAAAATGAATCTCACACTCAAAGTCTGGCGCCAAGCGGGTCCTGATGCCCAGGGCCATATCGAAACCTATCCTGCGAACGACATTCCAGCGAGCGCCTCCTTCCTGGAGATGCTTGATATCGTCAACGAAGGACTCATCGCCAAGGGAGAAGAGCCCATTCACTTTGACCACGATTGCCGCGAGGGAATTTGCGGAATGTGTTCGCTCAACATCAACGGCGTCCCCCACTCCAAGGAAAAGGCGGTCACCACGTGCCAAGTACACATGCGTCACTTCAAGGATGGCGAGACCATCTGGATCGAACCATTCCGGGCAAACGCTTTCCCTGTGTTGAAAGACCTCGTAGTTGATCGCTCGTCCTTCGACCGCATCATCGCCGCTGGTGGCTACATCGACGTCCGCACGGGTTCCGCTCCTGATGCCAACAGCGTGCCCATCGGCAAAAACATCGCCGACGAAGCCTTTGAAGCAGCGGCATGTATCGGTTGTGGCGCCTGTGTGGCAGCCTGTAAAAATGCTTCCGCCATGCTCTTCGTCGCAGCGAAAGCCGGTCACCTCAATCAGCTGCCCCAAGGAAAGCCCGAAAAAGACAAACGCACCCTCGCGATGGTCCGGGCGATGGACGATGAGGGCTTCGGCAACTGCACCAACCAGTACGAGTGCGAAGCGGCTTGTCCGAAAGAGATTTCAGCCGACAACATCGCCAAGCTCAACCGCGACTACCTCGCGGCTTCCGCCAAAGAAGCTTTGGTCTGAAGCGCCTTCTGCACCAGCGGTCCCCGCGAGAAATCGATTCGCTCCTCCAATGATGCAGTGCGCTGCATCCGGAGGGCCTCGTCGTGGACGATTTGAAAGCGCGTTCGCAATCCTTCCCCATTGGCCAACTGAATGGCCAAGCCTGGTCGCGCATTGACCTCGATGATCATCGGCCCCACTTCCTTGCCGATCATGATGTCAGCTCCGAGATAGCCCAAGCCGGTCATCTCATAGCAAAGCCCCGCCAACTTCAGCACGGTGTCCCAATCGGGAATCTGCTGCCCCAAGAGCTCGGAATTCAGGTCGGGATGAATCTCAATGGGATGACCATGGCACACCGCATGATGGGTGATGCCTGTCGTCAAATCGATCCCGATTCCAATCGCCCCTTGGTGCAGATTCGCGCGACCATCCGACTCCTTGGTCGCCACCCGCAACATCGCCATCACCGGATAGCCGTGCAGCATCACCACCCGAACATCGGGCGCACCACGGTAGCTCATCGCCATGACTTCGTCGGCGCAGGAAATATACTGCTCCACCATCGCGACATCGCGCTGACCACCGAGACTGAAAAGCCCACCCAGTATGTTGGCAGCATGGAAGCGGACCTCCTCCATCGTGAGCGACGTTCCGCTCCCTTTTAAAAAAGCATCACCCGAGCGTCCTTGGATCACCAAGACACCCTTTCCACCACTTCCGCGGGCCGGCTTGATGACAAAAGCTTCTTTCCCCTTCACCAGCTTGGCGATTTTGCCCAAGTCTCCGGGACTCTCGATTGTGCCGTAGAGTTCGGGCACAGGAATATCCATCTCGATCGCCAGACGCTTGGACATGACCTTGTCGTCCACCGAGCGATAGAATTTTCGCGGATTATTCGGCAACAGGTATCGCCCATTGCGAGCATTGATCCCAACCACGCCCAGACGATTCAACTCTCCGGGGGTGAGGAACCAGCGATGCCACCACTTGCTTTTCATGACTTCACGAAGCTTTTGAAGCGAATCAGCTCAGACATCCGATAGCCCGTATAGCGACCGATGAGCAAAATCCCTGCGAGCAGAATCAAGAGAAGTTCAGGAAAATACTGGGCCCAGTAATCGACCGTGCGAATGCGCATCACGAGATAGGCCAAGACCGCAGCGGCCAAGCTTCCTCCCGCCTGCACCATGGCTGCACCCGCGCCTTCCTCATCCCAGAGAATGGACATCCGTTCGATGGTCCACGCTAGCACCACCATGGGAAAGACCGTTACTTCCAACCCCACCGTGAGCCCCATCCGCCAACTAAACAGCCCGAAGACAATCATCAGCAGGCTCACCACCACCACACACGCGGCAACCCGCGGCACGACTAACAAATTCAATCGACTTAAAAAGAAACGAAAGAATAGTCCAGCCGCCAGCAGCGCGGAAAACATAAGCAAAGCAGGAGCCAAGGGAATCTCGAGAAAAGACAACGCCAATAAGACAGGCATGAACGTCCCCAACATATTGAAGCCAACCAGATTTCGCAGCACCACGATCATGAAAGCCCCGACCGGGATCAAGGCGATGTAGCGAAAGACCCGTCGCTCGTTAACCGGCAATGCCGCAATCGAGCCGATCCACGCCGGCGCATTGCGCAGCGCATCCGTCGCCTCCAAGGGTGCCATGTTGCGAATGGTGGTAAAGAAGACCTGTGAATTATTACCTCCCCGCACGTCCAACAACGAATCTCCCCGCGACCATACCACCAGCTCACCGGCCTCCCGTGCGGCCACAGCTTCGACCGCTTCCCAGTCCCGCCCATCATAGAACTCAATCATCGGAACGGGTTTCTGAGATCCCAGGGTCTCGTTCAGAATGACACCCCAAGCCTTGCGATAGGCGATGCCCTCCATTTGCAAAAAGTCCTGCAAGAGACTCATCTCCCACCCTTCCCCAATGCGGGCCTCGTAGCTCCGACGGAGAAAGCCTGCCTCTTGGCTCAAACTTTCCCCGAAGAGGCGACTCCACAATTGGGTAACGAAGGTTTCCGGGTTGGCTGATTTCTCGCGGCATTCTTTTCGCAAGGTTTCACGCGCCAACATCTCGGACTCACTTCCTCCAATGCGACTGGGCTCCACCTCGGGAGCGGAACTCTTGATCTCTCCCAGCGACCGCAAATCTTCTTCGGCGAGACTGATTTGGTAGTAAAGCCGCTGAACCCCAGAGCGCGAACGAGCACTCCAGATTCCCCGTCGTCCTTGACCAACCAGATTCCTTTCCTGATATCCGTAACCCAGAGATGCCACCTCCTGGCGGACCTCCGAGTTCTCCTTCAATGGCGGCAGCCCCAATTCAACTTCGACTTCACGGCCATTGGCATCGAAGCGCACCGTCGCTTCAACCGTCCACGCATTTTGCCTTTGGCCTGGTAGAAAAGGCACTCCCAAAGACGTGCTCTTATAAACAGCCAAACCAACCGCTGTGCCACACAGCAGAATCACAAGACCCCAGAGGAGCGCGCTTTTTCGTTTCATTAAGGTAATCTCACTTGAAAATCTTCTTCGGAGCGAGATCGACGCGGCTGCAGTCAACGTAGCCAAGGTGGCGCAACGCGTTGCGGCCGATCAAAATCGGACAAGTCATTCCAGTCCGATCATTGAGGGTGAATTCCTCCCGCAGGTGACGGCCACCCATCTCGAAACCCAATTCCACCACGAAACGTCGCTCCATCGTCCCATCGGTATTCTTAACCTTTGCAATGCGCTGAACGGGGGCCTTGATTAAAATAGCCTTGGAGTCTTCTTCTTCGGGATCGCGCATCGAGAATCGCACCCAGCTCCGGCCGTCTCTCTCAAACTCTTCCACATCCTCCGCGTGCAAGGACGAAGTGCGGGCTCCACTGTCGAGCTTCGCTCTCATTTGCTCGGCCTTAGTCCCCACCTTGACCCACTCTTTCCATCCGAGGATCTGGCGCGCCTCCATCGGATCTTCCTCGTGCTTCTTATCCTCGGCTTCTTCAGCCGCCTCGGCCGTCTTTTCATCGACGGGCGCACTTTCGATGGGTTCCTCTTTGGGAACAGACCCAGAGTCCTTGCCAGACTCCAGAGGCACCTCTTCCGTTTTTGTGACGGACTCGGAGGATGACTTCGCCTCTTCTTTCGGGGCAACCTTTGCCTCGACAATCTCATCCAATGCTTTTTCAGATTCAGCACCACAAAGGCTGCCTCCCGCTAGAATTAAAAAAATAAGAGGAATTCCGGCCGTTTGTTGAAACCATTTCATCGTGTGCCCTGTATCTGAATGTTTTATTACAGAATGCAACTCAGAAGACAAAACTTCCAACATTTTAGTCACTACAAACTTGTTGGCATTCTGGCTTTCTCTATAGCCGTAAACTCCTGCAACCCAGTCTCTCAGGAACGCCCTAATGAAGGAATTTCTTTGAATATTCGCTCGGCATTCGCGGCGGCCCAGAGTGGACAGAACAGTCGCGTTTCGACCGGATGGCTTTCCAGCCTGAAAGACCGTCAATTGAGACAGATCGTTACCGAAGCTCTCGCTAAAAACCCCGATCTGCAGGCCACCGCGGCCCGGCTCAAATCCGCCCGCGAAGGAACGATTATCGGTAGAGCCAACCGCCTGCCGAGTGTCAGTGCCTCGGGAAACAGCTCGGTTTCACTCAGCGAGGACGACGTCTCCGATTCCTACGGGCTATCCCTGAATGCCTCCTGGGAACCCGACGTCTGGGGACGTCTGCGGGACCTGGAGGTGGCGACTGTTGCCGACTACGAAGCTGCCGTTGCCGACTTTCGCTCCGCCCGGCTTTCTCTGGCCATCAACACCGCCCAGAGCTGGTGCAACCTCGTCACTGCCGAGAAACAGTTGGTTCTCGCTCGCGAAACCCTCAAGTCATTCCAGCAAAATTACCAAATCATTCAGCGCGGCTACAAGCTGGGCACGCTCCGTCCCCTCGATGATGCCTTTGGCCGCAGTAATATCGCGTCGGCCGAACGCTCGCTGAAATCCCGCCAACTGGCCCGCGACGAAGCGGCCCGATCACTGCAACTTCTTCTTGGCCGCTACCCCGATGCCGACGTGGTTGCAAGCGGAGATCTCCCCGCGATTCCCAATATCCGCGCAGGCCTCCCCTCTGACCTCTTGGAGCGGCGACCTGACCTTTCCGCCCGTCGCCTCCGGATTTTCGCATCCGCCAAGCGCGCGGACGCCTCCCGCAAAAACTTACTACCAAACTTTCGCCTGACCAGCAGCGGCGGCAGCTCGTCTTCGGACCTTCTCAACATCCTCGACCCTGGCAACTTCGCCGCCTCACTGGCTGCCAGCGTTTCTCAAAATCTCTATTCGGGGGGAGAGCTGACCGCCCGAAGCCGCCAGTCTTTGGCTGAAAATGAAAATCAGATTCGCCTCTACGAGCGCGACGCACTCACCGCCCTTCGCGAAGTGGAATCAGCCCTCGCAACCGACACCTCCCTCAAGCAACAAGAGCAGCATCTTCTCACCGAAGTGGAAAATACTGCTCTTGCAGAAAAGTGGGCTGAAAGCAACTTTGTGGAAGGACTCGACGAAGGAAATCGCCCCAGCATTCTGGAGGTCCTGGAAGCCCAGCGGCGTGCTCTCAATGCCCGCGCCAGCCTTATTTCCTTAAAAAATCAGCGCCTCCAGAATCATCTCGACCTCCTTCTGGCGCTCGGTGGCTCATATTAAAGAGAATTCCTACCACTGGGAGGGACCACCAACAGTCAACACTTGGGATGGATCGGAACCAAAGGTCTGAGTCACGAATGCCCGTCCTTCTTTGTCGAAAGATACTCCGATGCCAGTCTGCTCCCACTTCGAATCAAGGTTCGCCTTATGGTTGGGAGAATTCAACCAACCACGCACCATTTTGGCCGCCAGGTCAGTCCCCTGTCCCATATCGAAACTTGCGATGACGTTCTCACTGAGAGACTCGATGCGGTATTTCCGATCCGCCAAAGTGCGGCGACCATCGAAACCATAGTGAGAAATCAGTCGGCCATCCACCGAGAAGGAACCGGCGTTGTCCCGCATGTAGTCCGAATGCTTCTTCGACATCCGGCCAAGTCCTGCATGGAACTTCAAAGAGCTCAAGCCCTTGCCTGTCCGGTAACGATTCACTTCATTGTGAATTTCCAGAGCCAATCGCTCTTCGCTGTTGGAAGCACGCAGGGAGGAACTCTCGGTCTCAGTCTGCTTGACGGCTACATTCGATGAACTACAGCTGCAAGCGACGAGGGCAACTCCTACAATTCCTAACAATTTAATATTCTTCATACTTGGATAGATAACAATGGGAACTTTTTAAGAATGCCGAAATAAAAGCTTTTTCCAAGTCATAATTTTAAAATCAGCCCCACGGCTTTCTGGTCGTTTTCACCTGTTGGACGGTCGCCTTAGAAAAAAATTCCCGATCGTTGCAAACAATTGCACGGATTCGGTAAAATATTACCAAGACAACTAAAGGCTTCTTAAATATCAACCAGACAAATGAGTAGAACATGTAAAAAATTGTTCCACGTCAGAAGATTCTAACAACCTCCTGAATTCCAATGAATCACGTCTTTTCGACGTATCAGCTCCCTCTGAATACCTCGAGAGCTCAGCCCTGCCGCTGCAAAAACAGATCGATTCCGTCCGTCAGCGCGATCCAGCTCGCCTCAATAATGGAATCGGAAACACCCACCGTCCCCCACGAACGCTCGCCATCGGATTGCACGATGAGCACCCGGGTCTTGGCCGCCGTCGCTTCCTCGCCATCAATGATACGCACCTTATAGTCGATGAGACGAATGCCCTCGATGGCAGGATAGAATGGCAAAAGTGCCTTGCGGAGTGCCTTGTCGAGGGCGTTGACCACACCATGTCCCTCGGCAACACAGAAGGCAGGTTCCCCTTCAACCTCCAGCTTCACAACCCCATCGCAGACCGGGCTATGACCGTCACGATACTGGCGGAACGAGCAGTGATACTCCGAAAGGCTCCACTTTTTCTCGTACGATCCCAGAGCACGCCGAATGAGCAACTCCAGGGAACCGCCGGCGGACTCGTAGGAATAGCCATCTTTTTCCAGCTCCTTGACGCGGCTGAGCACCTCCTTGGCCTCTTCGCTCCCCTTTTCCAGAGGTAGGCCGAGCTCTTCAGCCTTAATCAAAATGTTGGATTGCCCGCTGAGTTCACTGACCAATATAATCTGCTCGTTACCAACCAGTTCCGGGCGAATGTGTTCGTAGGAGTGAGCCACCTTTTGCACCGCATTCACATGCATTCCCCCTTTGTGGGAAAACGCGGTTCGCCCAATGAAGGCTGCGCGGGAAAAATGCGGGTTGTTGGAGAGATCGTCGACAAAGAAGGACAGGTTCTTCATCTGGGTTAGGTCAGGCACCACCTCCAGCCCCTTTTTGAGCTGCAGAATAGGAATCACGGACGTCAGGTTGCAATTGCCAGTTCGCTCACCATAGCCGTTGATGGTGCCCTGGACTTGCACTGCCCCGGCCTCAACTGCGGCAATTGCGTTGGCAACCGCCAACTCGCAGTCATTGTGGGTGTGGATTCCGAAAGGCACCGCAGGGATTCGCCGGGCAACCGCCCCGCAAATGTCCTTTACCTCCTCAGGCAAAGTGCCTCCATTGGTATCACAAAGCACAAGGATATCGGCCCCTCCTTCAGCCGCCGCCTCCAGCGTCTGAAGAGCATATTCGGGATCGTCCTTGTAGCCATCGAAGAAGTGCTCCGCATCGTAAACCACCTCACGGCCAGCCCCCTTGAGGTATTTGACCGAATCGCGAATCATGGCGCAATTCTCCTCCAGAGTCGTGCGAATGACTTCCAGAACATGGAGGGCCCAGGTCTTGCCAAAAATAGTGACCACGGGCGTCTCGGCATCGAGCAAAAGCTTGATCTGTGGATCTTCCTCCACCGCCAAATCGGCTCGCCGGGTCGAACCGAAGGCAGCCACCTTGGCGTGCTTCAATTTCAACTTCTTAGCCTCCTCAAAGAACTCGACATCCTTTGGATTCGAGCCTGGCCAACCGCCTTCGATATAATCCACCCCAAAGGCGTCCAATCGCTCGGCCAATCGAATCTTGTCCAAACCCGATAAGGAGAATCCTTCTCCCTGCGTACCATCGCGCAGAGTCGTGTCGTAGATGTTGACGGCTTTGTTCATCAGTGAATAAGAGTGGAAAAGAGGCGGAAGCTATCGGGAGCCCCTCCATTTCGCAACACGCGATTGCGAAATCTAGTGAAAGAAGACACGCCCAATGCGCCAGAACGGTTCAATCCCGCAAAAAAAGCTCATTTTGTGAGCATATATCCCACCAGACCCAGCAAAAATCCCGCAACAGCACCCAAACCGGGCAAGTGGTGATTCTTGAGCTGGGCTTGTGGCGCGATATCCTGAATCACTAGATAAAGAATTCCTCCTGCCGCAAAAAGCTGAATCCCACCGACCAAGGCCTCCTGTTCTCGTAAAAAGAAGTGTCCAGAGAGCGCACAGAGCGGACCCAAGAGCGCCATTAGGAAGAACACTCCAATGAGATGCCAGGGCTTGGATGAATCATCCTCCTGCAGCTCGCGAAAGGCATTGAAGCCCTCGGGCAGATTCTGCAAGGCAATGAGGGAAGCAAGCAAGATAGCAACCTCTGGCGTCGCCACAAAGACCGTCCCCAGAGCCAAGGCCTCGGGGACAAAATCAGACAACATCGCCACCAATTGACCGGCCTTGCTCTCATTGCGCGCCAGATACATATCGAGCAGCGCAAAGAAAATCCCCCCTGCTCCGAAGCACAGGGCCGCGACCGCTATCGAATTGCTCGCCGCACCCTCTGGCACCAGAACCAGGGCCACGGCTGAAACCAAAGCCCCTCCCCCAAAGGCGATCACCGCATGGCGAAATTCATCTTCCAGCCAGTAGGGGCGGATGCGCTCGATGCGAGCAAGAATCGCCCCCAATGGCATCGGAAGCCCGGCCATCAGGCTCAGAATCACGATGACGACCCATTCCGGCAAACTCTCCATGATTTCTCCCATCGCGACTAAGCTTACCCGTCCTTTGCGACTGTCAAAACTTATTGCTCGCAGGAGGTTCGCAACGACAGTTCACAAAAAGGAAAAACCCAATGACCTTCGGATGGATAAATCCCGAACTCATTCAAACCAATGAAGCTCCGGATCCAAATCCTCACGACGGGCATATTCAAAGTGAAGAACCCTTCGTCGATTGGGCGCTGTCGAACGTCGTGAGGAATGAACAATCAGCGGTGACATCATGAGCACATCCCCCGCCTGGCATTCGCACGTTTGGCTTTCCTCAATAAAAGACTCTCTAAGCAAATCTGATGGCAGCTTACCCCGCCGGTGACTTCCGGGACTCACGCGCAAGGCCCCATTTCCCGCCGGAGTCTCGTCCAGATGGAGACGAATCGTGGCCATATTCTCCAAAAGTGAAAGCGGTGGCTGGACATGGGGCGACCCGTCCTTAAACGACCAAGGGCCGTAACCGGACACACTTCTCTCCTCTACCACGGCAATCGTCAGGTCCTGATGCCAAGGAACAGGCCAATTTTCGGCCGGGGTTTTGTCGAAAAGGATGCTTCTAACTGGACTGACTCCCGGCGGCAAGAGGCGAAGAAAACTCCCACTAAGAGCCAGTTCGTCAAAAACCTCCGAACGCGAGCGCAAGTGCCGGACACAGGCCGAACCCGCAGCTTGAGCGACTCGGTCAGCCTCCCGACGAAAATGCTCGATTGTCCCCGTATCGAAGATCGCGCGATGAGTCTCGTAACCCCATTTCTCTAGCTTGCTGGACATCCCGTTCTCCGCATTATTACCCACTCGGAGGGGCTTTTCTTCTCACAAAAAAAAGCTGATCCAGAAGACTGGATCAGCTTTGTAAAAGGTTCAGCCTCGGAGGGCCTACTCGTCGTCGTCGTCATCTCCGCCACCAACGGTGACTTCGAGGTCGACGAATTCGATGTAAGCCATCGGAGCGGCATCGCTCACGCGTGGCCCCAGCTTGGTGATTCGGCAGTAGCCGCCCTGACGGTCGGCACAAGCTTCGGCGACTTCACCAAAGAGTTTGCTGACCACATCCTTCTGACGAAGGTAGGCAATAGCCTGACGACGGGAGTGCAAGTCACCCCGCTTGCCGAGAGTCACCAGCTTTTCCGCCACGGGGCGAAGAGCTTTGGCTTTGGCAAGAGTGGTACGGATGCGTCCGTGTTCAATCAGGGAGGCGGCGAGGTTCGTCAACAGGGCCTTACGTTGGGCCGCGTTGCGCTTCAGTTTGGGAGTTTTTCTACGGTGTTTCATGAACTCGTTCTAAATCAATCATCAATGTTCTGGGCAATCAGGTCGGCCAAGCCAACAGGTGCCTCTTCGTCAGCACCCAATCGTGGGGCTTGGAGTTGGGTTACAGGTCCGGATAGCAACGAAGGATCGATGCTCATTCCCAACCCTAATCCGAGTTCAGTGAGCTTGTCCTTAATCTCGTTCAAGGACTTCTTACCAAAGTTACGATACTTGAGCATCTCGGCCTCACTCTTCATCGCGAGCTGACCCACGGAAGTAATGTTGGCGTTGTTCAAGCAGTTGGCGGCACGGACCGAAAGCTCGATCTCGTTGACGCTCATGTTGAGAAGCTTCTTCAGAGCAGCATTCTCTTCGCTCTGAACTGCTGGTGCCTCTTCGAACTCAACCGCATCATCGTCGTAGTTGACGAAGACGTCGAGGTGGTGGCGAAGAATGCCAGAAGCCTGCAAAAGCGCATCATGGGGCTCAACCCGGCCATCAGTGTGGATGTCGAGAATCAGCTTGTCATAGTCAGTAATTTGACCAACCCGGGTGTTCTCAACCGAATACTTGACTCGGGTCACGGGGCTGAAAATGGAGTCGATGGCGATGACGCCGATCGGAGCGTCGGGGCGCTTGTTGTCATCCGCGATGCGGAATCCACGTCCAACAGAAACTTCGAATTCGCACTCGAACTTCACCTTGCGGTCAAGGGTGCAAATCACGTGGTCCTTGTTGATGACGGAATACATGTTGTCGTCCTCAATGTCTCCTGCGGTAACCGCACCTTCTTTGGTCACATTGATGGAAAGGACCCGGGATTCCTTACCGTGGTGCTTGAAGCGGACCTTCTTCAGATTGAGGATGATGTCAGTGACATCTTCCACCACTCCGGCGAGGGTCGAGAATTCATGCTGCACGCCGGAAATCCGGACGGATGTGATGGCGGCACCTTCCAGGGAGGAAAGCAAAACACGACGGAGAGAGTTGCCCACGGTGTGACCGAAGCCACGCTCGAAAGGCTCGGCTACGAACTGACCATAGAATTCAGTAGCAGTATCTTCGTCTTTAATCAGGCGGTTCGGCACTTCGAACCGATCCAGACGGATAGGTCCGTCCTTCTCTTCTTTCTGGTCCTCTAGGACTTCTTCAGACATATTATTTGTGGTTGCCGGGTTCCCCTTCGGCGAGTTCCACTTGCACTAACAAGCAGCGAAGGACCTACGGCGTTGATTGACTCGCGGGCGGGAAGCAACAGCACAGGCACACTATTTGCAACATTTTTTTACACCTGAAATCACGTTCATGCTTCCCACATCTTGCAAAAAGCAGTAATCTGTTACTGCATTCATTGATCTTTCGGTCTCTTTTGTCATGAAATCAAAACCCAACCTTACTCGATTCACCTACGAAACTGCCGCCTTTGAAGGGTGGCGCCTCTGCATCAGCCGAGGTGGCAAAACCTTCACCAAATACTTTTCTGATAAACGCTACGACGGCCCTAAAAAAGCCCTCAAGCAGGCGGAAACCAAGCTCTCCGAGTTACGAGAGCTTCTTGATAATTCCCGCAAGGTGAATGGCAAACTGACTCAGACCACGATAAAAAAGGCTGAAAAACTTCTGAAAGAGAGTTGATTGGGGCCTATGCCCGAATCCCCCTCCTTTATCATCCACTGGTTTCGCCGCGATTTGCGGGTGTCGGACAATTCTTCCCTTCTGGCTGCCAGTCATAAGGGAGAAAAGGTGGTTCCCCTCTACGTCGCGAGCGACTGGAAAAAAGCTCACGCTTGGACCGGACCGGGGCGCCAGCAATTTCTCTGTGAATGCCTGGAGTCGCTCGCGGGCAATCTCGCCAAACTGGGGGGTCGGCTCATTATTCGCTCGGGCGACCCGGTGGAAGCCATCGTCCGACTGCTCGACGAGGGCTCGGTCTCCGAAGTCCACTACAATCGCGATCCCGATCCGCACGGAAGAAAGGACGAGCTGCGCCTTGCCGAGATCTGCGAAGCCCGCGGTGTCGCCTGTGTGGGCCACGATGACGTCGCACTGCACACCTTCGACCAAACGACCAAGGATGATGGCACCGCCTACCGGGTCTACACTCCCTACAGCAAGCGCTGGCTGAAGTTGGAAAAGCGCAAACCGGCCTCGACCCCCAAGCAGCTGGCGACCCCCGATCAAATCGCCTCCGATCCCCTGCCCACCCTGGAGAATTGGCAGCTCAATCTCCCCTCCCATCTCGACTTGCTCTCCGGGAGTGAAGCGGCGGCCCGCTCTCGTCTCAAAGACGCAATTGCCAAGCGCCTGCCCAGCTATGCGCAGAACCGCGATCACCCCAGCGTTCCCGCAACCTCCCGGCTTTCGCAAGATCTTCGCTGGGGAACCATCTCAATTCGGAAGGCTTACGCCGAAGCGCACAAGGCCCACGAAGAGGCCCGCGATCCCGATGTTCGCGCCAGCTATCACACATTCATCAAAGAACTCGCTTGGCGTGATTTCTATCTCCACTTGTTAGAAGCCTATCCCGAGGTGTTGCAACATGAGTTTAATGCGGACTACCGCGGATTGCCGTGGGCCGAACCAGACGAAAAGTTTGAAGCTTGGAAAGAAGGGCATACCGGGTTTCCCATCGTCGATGCGGGTATGCGGGAGCTGAGGACCACCGGCTTCATGCACAACCGGGTGCGGATGATCGTGGCCATGTTCTTGACCAAAGACCTTCATCTCGACTGGCGCTTGGGCGAACAGCACTTTGCTCAACATCTCTTGGACGGCGAAATCGCCTCCAACAACGGAGGCTGGCAATGGTCGGCGGGCACGGGCGCCGATGCCGCCCCCTACTTCCGCATCCAAAACCCATGGACCCAGTCCAAGCGCTTCGACGCCAAGGGCGAATATATCAAAAAGTGGGTTCCCGAACTGGATGCCGTCCCGGCCAAGGCCCTCCACGAAGCGCCCGATTTGGTGAGTGGCCATGGGAAAAGCTACCCGCAGCCCATCGTCAATCACGCCCAAGAGCGCGATAAAACGCTTTCAATATTCAAGAAGCATCTCGATACCGTAAGAGGTAAAGCTTAGGAAAAAGTAGGTTTGCCCAAAGAAGGGATCCTCGAAGCGGGCCGGAATCACTCCTCTTCTTTGGCCGCTTGCTCGGCAGCCTGCTTCTCCCACTTCGCGACTTCGTCTTGATAGTGCTTTCGTCGCCCCTCGTCCAAGTGCTCCCAGTCCAGCTGCTCGCCCAAGGCCACCGCTTTCTCCTTCCAACCTTTGGGCTTCTTCTGCGCATAATAGTCCAACATGACCAGAAGAGCATAAGTTTCCTTGAAGCCATCGCCCTCGCTTCTCCCCTCGTCGCGGATGGCCCGTAGATTCTGCAGCCCTTTCTTTGCTTCTTTTCCGCGCAAGGCCGGAAAGGCAGCAAGCTCGATGCGCAGTTTGTCCAGATAGGGTAAGTCTTCCGGCAACTTCTCAAGCGCGAGAGTCAGACCTTTGCTATCCGCCAAGCGCCAATCCACGAGCTTGATGAGAGACCAGTAGTCGACCAGCAGGTTCTCATAGACATGCGGGTCGCCAAGCAAGCTCGACACCCAATTGCGCCGATAGGGAGCCATATCTTTATTCAGCCAACCTGGGATCTCCGCAAAGGGCTTAATCGGTGTCAGTGATTTTTTCTTCCAATAGTCATCCCAGGAATCGCCTGCTTTTCCATCCAAGGCCTCACCCCATTCAAAGAACTCTCGAGTGCGCCCCTGCATCAGGGCCACCTGAAGAGCAAGGCACGTCAGTGAGTTGTAATTCTCATTGTAATTCCGCCCCGTCGACAAGACTTGCTCCAACCACTCCCGGGTCATCTCCTCAAACTCGTCGGGAAGAGACTCCGTCGGTTTTTCCAAGTCCCGCTTTATCAAGCCTTCCAGGAGAGCGGGCACCAGGGACCGAATGCTCTGCGAGGATTCGTAGTGGTTTTGACTCAGTAGAAACTGCTGAGCGAGCAAGCTCATGTTCTTTGCCGTTATCTCCATCTCCCCGGAGCGAACTTCGCTCTGCATCGCCTGCCCAAGCACGCGAGCCAACCCTCTAACCTCGACTCCGGGAACAGATTGGTTACCACTGGCTTGTAAGATTGTCCAACGCCCACAGACGGCCCGAATCGCATCCTTCAGGTTTTGCTCCACCTGAGACTCTTGCAAAAGCGCGGCTAGGATTTGCAACTGGGATTGGGGAACCTTGCTCGCCCGTTGCGCAAACTCCTCACTCAAGCGAATCAAGCGCTGCTCCCGACTCTCACCATCAAAGTCTTTCTCATCATCCAAGGAAGAGAGTATCACTTCTATGCGGTATCGTTCGGCCTCATTGCGAATCATAGGCAACAGTTTGTCGACAGCTTCCTTGCGCATCGTATTCCATTTACCTCCTTCCGACTTGTAAGAGAGACCGGGTGCCTGGACCAGAGTGTTTACGAGCTTGGAATACCCTTGTCCGGCGAATGCCTGAATCATCTCCAAGTCGCCAACCAAATCCGGTCCGCCCGCTCGACAAAGCTCTTCGAGCACCTCTTCTTCATTGAGTTTGCAAGCCAAGAAAATCGAACCTTTGAGCAACGAGCCATAATAGTAGGAAAAGTTGTCTTCCAGACTGGCTCTCGAAAGAAGGTTTTTACTTTCCCCGACTACCTGAACCCAGGCTTGCTTGGAGGTAGAAAGCTCGACTTGCGCGAGTTGTTTGAAAAGCCCCCCCACACGCGCTCCTCCCGGATGCCAATCACCTGAGAAAAAAGTCCCGGCCAGTTGCGCGAGAGCGTTGAGAAGAGCCTCGTCTCGCAAGAGGTCTTCTCTCACTGCGGCCGCGCAAGCCACCTCCATTCTGAGAACAACAGATAAGTCTTCGTTCAGGAACAGGCTGCTCAACGCCTCCCGGGCATAGGCTCTCCCCTCTTCCGGCAAAGCATCCCAATCCCGGGTGGCCAACATCGCCGTGAGCGCCCCCGCCAGGTCAGGCTCAGCCTCGAGGAATCGCTCTTCAACCATCCAATCCCAGTATGAACCGCTCATTCCCTTGGCGTTCCAGTTGCGCGCCTCGCGAAGGTAGAGATACCACACCGCGGCCTGCTTGAGCTCAGGGGTGGCATCGGCAAAGAAGGCGGGAAAGTCCTTCCAATGGGAATTTTTGAAGAGTTTTTTCTCCCGCTCATCGGCAAAACTCTCCGGCTTCTTCTGCTTTCTCCAGAACTCGAGCATCCGTTCCTGGAAGTAGTATTCGCTCGAGTCGGGCAACCCAATCTTGCGAGCATTCTCGTGCTTGAAGAGCTCCTCCAAAAAGCCAATCCAGTCCAACATCGGCACCTTCGCGGAATGACCCTTTCTCATCACTTCCTCGAACTGCGAACGACTCCGCTGGACTAAAAAGTTCTCAGCTTGCTGAGAGTTATAGCCCCAGCTGGGCTGGACCTGAAATTCCAATAGGCCGGTAATGAGGTCCGCCGCTTTTCCTTTGTCCACGGCCATCGCTTCAGCGGCCAAGCCTATAACTTCAGAGCATTCCTCGTGGTTGTCCCGATTAATCCCATCCAACCCGCCATTCAAAAGCGCGTCGATTCTGGCCATCCGACCGAGGTTTCGTTCCTGTTCGAGTTGTTCTAACAGGAGGGAGAGTTGCTCTTGCCCCTTCACCTCTTTTAGTTCGGCAAAGTGAGGTTTCAGAATCGAGGCGAGACCGGCCCGCTCGCTGGCGTTTTCAGTCACAAAATCATCCGTGTAGTCTCCGAGCTCCTTACCAAGATCGACTTTCTCTTTTTCGAGTCTCTTAACAAAAAGCAACTGTCGCCCCCCACCCTGCTTCTTGATTCGATCTGCCAACTCACTTCGCCCTCCCTTCACATTCAAGTTACAGGCACTCGCGAATTGCTCCCAGAGAGTCGTGCCACCTAAGTCCGCTCCTAGCTCAGACCAGGAACGCGTCCAGAGACCGAGTTCGCTCAGATCCTTCTCGGCCTCTTCCACGCTGGTCCTGCTGATCAGATTCGCCAAGCATCGGGACAAGTAGTGGCTGGAAGTGTTTTGCGTATGCAACGGATGGTTATGAAGTCGGAGATAGAGTTCGAGATCATTGCTGCCTCGTTGAAACGAGGAGATGAGGTCTTGAACATGATAGCCCAAACTCGAGAGTGGTTGCGGAAGAGCATCATCGCGCTTGAGCGCCGCCCACTCTTCCCAAAGCTCATTCGGTCCCACGATCTCGGTCAAATATCGGTCTAACATTCTCACACTAGCCTCCTCTCCATGAGCGACTAGCTTTTGCTTGCACAACGGCAGGATCTTGCTGTTGTTGAAATTCTGTCCCTGTGCCAGCAAGGAGAAACACTCCTGCTCCAGAGCTCCCGCTGCCTCTTCGCTTATCCCGGCTAGATAGGACATTTTAAGCAACTCGGCATACTCTGCGGCTTTCTCATTCTGACTCTGGGGCAAAGAAGCCTTCCACTCATCCATCGCCTGTTGGACCTCACCTTCGCCCCATCCCGCAAGAAGAGCACTCAAGCTATAGAGCCGTTCTCTGGCAGGAGTCGCTTCGGTCAGCTTCTTCCAAAGTTCATTCCGCAAATTCTCATCACCGACGCCGGCGAAGTAGGTCATCAACCAATCATCAGATGCACGCCCTGCAATCTTCGGCCTGCCGTATCCAGACGAACTTCTTCCTACCCGGACGTACCAGTATTCATCGATGTTCAGCGCGTTTTGATGAGACAAGCATTGAACCGCGGCTTCCCTCATCTCCTCTTCACCTATTGCCAGCAACTCCTGACAACCTTCCAAAATGGCAAAACCCTGATTGGCTGTTTGCCCATGTCTCAGAGCAACCGTCGCCAACGACTTCAAGCTCTCCAATCTGATTTCTCTCAGCTTATTTTCCTGATCCGGCTCTTCCTCCGAAGCTCTCGAGTAATCTCCATCAAGAGAAAAGAAGATCGCGTTGACCCAAGTTAGATTTCTTTGCTGCTCATAAAAATTCGCGGACTTTTCTGCTGAAGGTTCCAATTCTTCTAAGAACTTCACCGCCAGATCGACCGCAGCCTTCACGCTCGTTTCATCGCCATCCCGTCCACTCTTGCCAACCAAACCGAGCACCACCTCCCCGACCGCATCGACATCGCCCTTCGCAATCAAGCCCTCCAGGTTCAGTTCACCTTCTTCTTTTGGCAAGATGACCATAGCCAATGCCTGCACCCGGGAATTGTCGGGCTCACTCTCAACCAAAGCCTGCAAATAGGGTACCCCTTTATCACCCAAACTCAGAGTCTCGCACAACTTTACGAACTCTATCCGACGCGAAACAGCAGAGTCTGGTCCCGGATCGGCAAGCTCGATAACTTTCTCAGCCAAACCCGACTTCTGAACCACCTCCAAGAACTGGCGTTGCTCCCAGTCGTTGCTCTGACTTCGCGAAAAGACTCTGAGAAGCCGCAATGCTTCTCGAACCGCTCCGTCCTCGTTTCCTTCTACCAGCAACTTGCTGAAGCTCTCGGATTGCCGCCTTCCTCCCTGACGAACGACAGAGCGGCCGCTGGGTCGATTGAGCTTGCGAACGAGACGGCGCGCCTCCTCATCCATTTTCAGATTTCGCATAGACTCTGCCAGCTCATTGATCTGCTGCTCACTACGGAAGTCCTTTTGCAGGCGGAGACAAGCTCGCTTCGCTTGCTCCAAGTCCCGTTCCGATTCTTCTCCTGCCAAAGCTGCACCTACAAAGATCAAGTAGCGGTCGACTTCCTTACGGCGGTTGCGGTCCAAAGAAATGGAACGCGCACGCTCCAGCATCTCGTAGGATTTCTCAAAGTCTTTCTGCTGCGCCGCATAGCCAGCCACTGCGAGCAAAACCTCCCCTTCGTTGCTCTCCTCCATTTTCCCCATAGCCTCCTGAACCTTGGCCTCATCCTTACACCACTGCCAGGCCATGGCTTGAGCCTCCAGACTGCTCAGCTCGGAGATCACTTTTCTGAAGTCGTCGGGGTTCATCCCCGGAAGCTTCTCGATGGCGTTGGGGTCCGCTGCAGCCTTCTTGCGCTTGGCCTCCTCCCACTTTTTATAAAAGGCAGCCCCTTCCATAGCCTGGCTTCCGGCATTTCCCCTTCGGTCGGTGTTGCTTGATACCAACATCAGGCGCCCCCAAACCGACGGCAGACTACCCCGATCATTCGGATAGGGTGGCGGGCTCAAGAGACCCCGACTACTCCCTCCTCCAAATGACGAGGAGGGATAAAAGTGCCCCTGATAAAAGACCCTCCCGGGCTTCTGGCCGCGGAATGCAACCTCGTTGGTTTCTAACAAATGATTGAAAATCCGAACAGTCTCCGCAGCATCGCCCCGCTGCCACGCATCCTGCAAGAGAACCTCCAACCATCCCAATTTCTGGCTGGCCTGACTGATTCGCTCCTTCTCGTTCCCAGCTGTTTGCCCAGTCTCCACAGCGTCCGTTAATACCTTGCGCACCTTTTCTTTCGTCGACCGGGTCACCACAATTCTCGTGGAACGCCCGTAGCCGTAAAAATGACTTCGATACATGCCGCTGGAATCGCCCAGACACAACAAGGCAATCTGCCCCAGCTTCTGCGCACGTTCCTCAGCCGGCTCCTTCAGCAAAATCTCGATCCACTTCTCCACCCACATGCCACCCTCATTCGGCAAGCGACGGAGGAGAATCTCGCAGGCCATGGCCGCTACTTCAGGTTCAACTTCGACCAGAGTGTTGGCCGCCTCCTTGAGGAGCTCGACGGGAAATTCATCATCATAGCCGCCCCTTCTCACCGCATCCTTCAGATCCATCCGCCCGGCTTCCAGTTCAGCGAGAAGCCAATCGTGCAGCTTGTCGAAATTGCGAAGCTGTTCGTAAAAAGGAGTGTTGGGAAACGGAATCGCATCGATGAGCGCTTGCTGATCTTCTCCCTCTTCCTTCTTCGCATCATTCAAGAGCAAAGCGAGGGCCATGCCGCGAGCTTCTTCCGCAGTCCCCGGCAGTGTGATCGAACTACCCCGGTTGCGGCTACCATAATTCTGGTCCTGCTTCCGAAGCAAAGTGCTGGCTTGGGCAAAAAGAAAGTTGTGACGGGCCGCCTCATTCTCGGTTTCAGGGCTCGCGCTCCTACTCGCATAGCGAACCCATTTCTTCAAAGTTTTCTCATCGACGGCCGGCTTGAGGCCTTCGATCTCATTGTTGACCGTCGCAACCGAGCGCCAAATTTCGCGCGCCTTCTCCTTTTCTTGTTCATGGAAAAAGGCAACTCCCCGTAGTAGGTCAAACCTCCAATCGTTATACGAGTCTCGATCCAAATAGCTGATCACCGTTCCCCACTCGCCGCTCATCCCCAAGTTCAGCGCAGTTCCCTCGATTGCTCTCGGGTCGCCTTGCTGCAGACCACTCAAGACTTCCAAGCCCAAGTCTGTCTCTCCAATGCGAAAGCAAAACGCAGCCAGCTTTTCCTTCGAGCGCGGACCAGGATTCTGGCGAACCGCTTCCTGCAAAGTGGCTAGAGCGCCATTGAGATCGCCCGCTTTCTCCTGCACCCGGGCCAGCTCTTCACGCAGGGTCACATCCTGCGGTTTCCGGCGCACCGCTTCATCCAAGGCCTCGCTCTGGGCCGCGAAATTATTGAGTTGTTCGTGAATCTTCGCCAAGGCCATCAGCGGAGCGGCCTCCCGCGAGTTCGTTCTCTTGCGCCGCTCGAACTCCGCAATCAGTTCATCAGTGCGCCCTTCCTGTTTGGCCAATTGCGATAGCTCCTGAATCCAACGGTTCTGGGCGGTAAAATCTTCGGCCTGCTCGTATAGCTTGCGATAGATGCGCTCACCCTCGGCGTACTCACCCGCGTGCACCAATGCCTTTGCCAGGGCAGCACGAAGCTCTTCCTCGTCGCCGAACTTGGCCAGCGCGCGCCGATACTCAGTCACCTTTTCATCCGGTCGACCGAGCGCTTCCAGCAGCTCCCCCCGCCGCAGCCAGGCAGTCTTGTCTCCCGGCGCCAACTGCTTCCAAGCGTCCACTTCCACGAGAGCCTCCTCTTTCTTGTCGTCCCTTTCCAGAAGGTCAACCAGCTTGCGCAAATGGACCGGCTTGCGTCCACCGGGTCGTTCGAGCAATTCCCGCATGGCCCCGATCGCTTTTGTGACTTCACCACGACGCTCCAAGTTCCTCACCCGCTGACTGGCAACCATGAGCCCATCATCCAGTTTTTGGGCCTTCGCGAGGGCCTCATCACTGGCAATCAGATCACCCCGCAGGCTTTCCAGCTCCGAAATCACACACCAGTCGACGAGTCCCTTTTCCTCCACGGCCCGACAACCATCGATGACATCTTGCAAGTCCAGACGACGGCCCAAAGTTCCAACAACCTTCAAAGCAGCATCCAATTCAGTGGGAGCCTTGGCCAGACGAGCCAACGCCATGGCATGGGGAAAGGCCTCCTCTTCCTTCTCCGCTGCGAGCGCAGCCTGGCAAAGCTGATTTAAGAGCAGAGCATTGTCAGGAAAGTCCCCGATTCTCTCCGCCAGTAAAGCATAGGCCACCGTTCCTCGCTTATTGGCCATCAGGCTACGGGCTACTCGGAGCACGCCTTCGGCATCAGCTCCGTCAGCCATTTCCAACCACAGCGAGGTCGCTTCCTCTTGCTTCGCCTCATCGTCCAAGCTCCCAACCAGATGCGAGGCCAAGGCTTCCTTCAACTCCACGACCTCGGCAAAACGCGCCATCCCCTCCCGCAGCAACTCTTCCGCCAGATCTGCTCGCTCGTAGTGCTGATACAGGGCAGCCACTTGCACCACCCCTTGGGCATCCCCGCTCCGGAGTTCACGAACTCTTTCCAAGGCTTGCAAGAGCCCGTCCTCATCGCGCATCAAGTCCCGCAAACGCGCCATGCGCTCCCACGGCTCGGCTTGATCCTCGTTACCCCGGATCATCACCTGCAATTCCTCGACGGCATCTTTGTATTTGCCCTCAGACTCCAGGAGCGCAATGAACTCCTCTCGATTCTTCAAATCACCGGGCGTTATTTTCAGAATCTCACGAAAGAGCGCGACAGCTTCATCAATCTCACCATTGGCCGCCATTTGTGCAGCCAGCCCTTTTCGCAGACTGACTCTTTGAGGAAAGTCCTCGCGCAAATCCTGATAAAGCTTTCTCAGCCCGGCGATATCCTGATCCCGGCGATAAACTTTCTCTATCTGGGCCAGCGCTTCACGTTCCAGCCAAGAGTCCTCGCCCGTCATCTTCAGGACGGTCCGGTAAGTCGCCACCCCTTCGTCGCGCTGGCCAGCCATCACTTCGATAGCACCCACCCGCATCAACCGGAGGGCTCTTTGGTAGGGGTCTTTGGTATTCCCGGCCAACTCCCGTCCCGTCGCGATAGCCTCATCATATAGTCCTTCCCCCACCTCCAACTCAATCAAGTCCTCGCGCAATTCCTCATCATCAGGATTCGCCTTCAGGAGCTCCTTCCAAGCGGCAACCGCTTCTTCCGGTCTGCCTGCGCGCGCCAGCCAAGTGCCCTTCAGGGCTGCGGCGTCCTCCCCCGCGCCCGCACCAGCTTTTTCGAGGTCGCCCAATGCACCTTCGAAGTCCAACATCAACGATTTCAGCTTGGCCCGCGCCATCAGCAACTCGCCATTCTCCCCATCCAAGGCAAGAGCCTTATCAAGGGCCTCCATGGCATCCTCCTCCCGCCCCATCCATTCCTGATAAGCAGCCAACAACCGCCATTCGGCCGCCCCGCCTCCTGCCGCACTGTCCTTTAAGAACGTTTCCAAATCTTCTTTGGAATCTGAATCCAACCAGGAGTCGACAAAGCGTTCGAACAGAGTGGTGCTTTCAGGCCTTTTGAGCAAAAGCTGATGATAGCGTCCCGCCTTTTCGTTAGGCTCTACCGCCCAACTCCCCATTGCAAACCCCAAGAAAATAGCCAACCCCCTACTCATTTTCATATCTTTACAAACGGTTGTTTCCTCTCCGCCGTAAAGTCCAAAGCGAACGAAAAGATAGAATTGACCGAATGAAATGCCTTTCTCAATGAGTTGCGCACATTGAAAGTCTATTCCGGCCTCTCTGTTTTCTTTCCCATCCCTGACAAACTCCCCCATTTCCCCCGCCCAAGGAGACGACTACTTTTCCCCCGTGCCGCATCAATCAGACAGCCCTGCCAAGAGACGCCCCAATTTTTTTTGGTGGACGCTCATCAATTTGCTGGCGCTGGCCTTTGCTGTCCTTTCTTGGACCGGCTGTTACTTCTTGTTCAACTTCCCCGAACGGCCATGGAACTACTCTGTGCTCGAAAGGCTTGGCCGCCTCCCTGAAATCACTTTCTTCAAAGGAGAGGAATTACCCAAGGCGACTACCCTTCCCCCACAGCAACTCTATGGGCTGATCTATCAGCGCAATAGCGAGGTCCCTCCCGGGCAGCATCCCAAACTTCTCGACCCGACCACCTTGCAAACCCTCAACGTCCAGTTGAAGCGGAACTACCTGACCAATTTCAAGAAGCCCATGAATCTGAATTACGTTCGGGGCACCTGGCGCATTCTTTCCCTGCGGCAATTGACCAAGGATGACTTCGTCCAACACGGCTTCGCGGTTCTCGCCCAAGCTCTCGCGGTTCCTGCTGAGCAGGAAAACTCGACCAACCCAGAGCTTCTGCCCTTTCCCGTTGAGCTCGAAATCATTTTGCCCACCGCTCCGGGCGTCGAGATTCCGCCCGATACAGAGATTACGACCGACAACCTCTTCGAGCTCGACCGAGTGCGACACGGCCTCATCATTATTCACATTGCCCGTTCCGGAACGGCCGACGAGCCAGTCAGCAGGATCACCACTATTCCTCTGCTCGACAAGCCCTTCCCTCTCAGCAAAGAAGCCAACATCCAACTGACTGTCCCGGACAAGGTGAACCCGAAGGGAACCTTTCCCCTCATGAATCTGGACGAATAGCCAGCGCTTTCTCTTTCGAGGATATCGCCAAGCACGGGTTCATCCTTTTTCTCACTGGGTCTTCTGCGCCTGCTCCTTCAGGTATTCCTGATCCTCTTTGCTAAGCGCAAGAAAGTCCAAATCACTGGTCTTTCCATTCTTCAGGCGAACCCGGACAATGCCGGAGTGAGGCTCGAAAATTAGTAACCGGCCTTCGAATGACTTCGTCCGGTCCGCATTGTAGAATTTGCGGAGCTCGCCCGCGTCTGCTTCAGGCTCAGTGGCCAGGCTTTCTTCCGCCAACATTGCCGCGGAGTCCTTGACGCCCTGAATCCGGCACTTTGGGGTCGAAAAACTATAGATAAAGGCGACCGCTGCGGTGGTGTGATTGCGGATATTCTTGCGATAATAAGAGGAATCCGCGTAGTCGCGACCAGGGAGAATCACATAGGAATCACTCCCATGACAGCGGGCCATGTTGAGCCAGGCCTTATAGTAATTCGTGATCTTTTTCTTGAGCTTCTGATCATCAGAGGCATAGACGCCCGCCAGTCCCCAGGTCATCCCCATCATGGCACAGGCGTGACCATCGGGCATATCCTTGTAGGCAGCCTCGATGTTCGTGAGGTGCAACTTCATGGCCCTCTCCGATCCCGAGCGTTCCCCCGCCAACATATGCACCAGATACGCCAGTCCCGACTTGTGGGAGAATTTGTGGCTTTGACTCGTCTTCCACTTGGCAGGATCGATTGGACCATTGTTGAGGGTGAACTCTCCACCGTAAGCGACCTTTCCCCCGTCCGTGGTGCCGTAGTCGAGGAAGCGGTAACTTCTCTCCGGCCCCTCGGGATCGAATTCCACCCCACACTCGCTCCCCAGACTCCACGCCATTAGGGCCAGGCAAGTCGGCCACTGCATGGGGCCATATCCTCCGCCCCCTCGACCGACGATGAACTGATAGGGGGCATGACCGAATCCCCCTTCGTAGAGCGCCTGATGCTTGTCCAACACGCTCTGTGAAACGGGATTCTTCATCTTCTCCGCCTGATAGTGATTGATGGGAGTCTTCCACTGGGCCCCCTCCATCAGCTCAAAAGTCGACTCCATCGTGTCCAGAACTTTCCGGTCTCCGGTCAAAAGATGATATTCCCCCAACACGATACCTTGAAATCCGAGATGCCACGACCAAGTGGTCTTGTTGTAAGGCTTGTTCCAAGCGAGGGCCATCTCTTGACCCGCCTTGAAGACCTTTCGATCATCGGAGCTAAGCATCGCCAGAGTGGCCACGCACCGAGCTTGCGAATCGATTCCGCCGGGATGCTCCATGAGATATTCATAGGCCCTTGCCTTGAGGATCTTCGTTTTCTCGCAATCCACTGGAAAGGTATCGGCGAAACGTCCCAATTTTTCCAATTGCACATCGACCTCTATCTTCCGACCAGCCCGCTCGACCATCAGGCTCAAGACTCCATCTTCCCCTTCGCTATCTTCAATCGCCAGACCCATATCTTGGATCGGGCCTTCAATTCCGTGAGCGCCTCCTCCGAATGTATGCTCTGAAAACCTCTTTCCATTGGCGCCATAGACCTCGTCATCGATCTCCAAAACTCCAGCGGCAGGAGATTTTTCAAAGATATACTTCACCACAAAAGACCGCTCAGTAAGAGTCCCGCGCGCTCCTGTTGGTCCCATATTGACCAAAAACCCCGGCACCACCGCATCAGGGCCGGTCGTGCATGGCTTGTTCCAACGTCCCTGGTTATCCGGATCCTTTAAAGCAAATGCACTACCGGAAAATCCAACGCAAACAACCCAACTCGCCAAGACTCCTCTTCGTAAAAAACTCATAATACCTCCTCCTCTTTCAAACACGACAAGCGACCCAAATCTTCACCCCTAATGTTCGATTTCCCAAATTTCCAACCGAAAGAACTTTTCAGAAGAATTCATTGGAATGCGCGCCTCCATCACCTCCACATCATCAAGCGTTTCGAGTAAGTTCTCGATCAGCCCGTCACCCGCATAGCGCCAGCTATCAGGCATCAGAGTAGTGGACCACGCCGCCCGAACATGGTGCCCGGCGGTCGATCTCCGGAGGAAATTCACGACTAGCTCGGAACCATCCTTTTGTAGAGTGAGGTCGGGAGAATCAGGAACCAATGGATCCAGAACCAAAGCCCATTCCTCGACATTGGAATAGGCATCACCATCAGGGTTTCCGCCTTCCGTGATATCCGCTCCGGCCGCCGCTCCACTCAATGCGGTCACCGCCCACAGCTCGTAGTCACTGAGTTCCTCTACCCGAATCAAGTCGAGCGCAGGGTCCGCTGAATGCCACTGTGCCTGTTGATGGGTGAAACGAATTGTCACCTCCTCGTTTCCAACAAAACTCGAGAGGTCAACACTCGCGGTGGACCAAGGGGCCTCGCTACTTTCATGCTGCTGCCCGTCTTTCCTCCAAACGTCCAAGGTCCATTCGCTCCCATCATAGATATCTACGGTCAGATAATCGATGAATGCTCCGAACATGTGATAGTCGAATGTCATTCTCGCTGAATTCACGGTGCTGAGGTCAAAGGAACATTCCAACGACGCGCTCTTGAATTGCTCGCCGGAATCATGCCCTTCGAAATAGACATACCAATTCCCCTCGGAAGCCGCTGCGGGTCCTGCCGCCGCGCTTTCAGTGGGACCACTCTGACGGGTCCAATCAATATCGTCACTCTGCACCTGACGCCAGGAACCCAGCCCCGCCTCAAAGGTTTCGATATATGGAAGAGCTCTCGGTCTTTCCTTAATCACAATATTATCGATCGCGGGGTCCGCTGAATTCCAAACAAGACGCGAGGTCCGGAAGCGAAGAGTGACTTCTTCATTTCCAGCAAAGGAAGAGAGGTCGACCTTGGCCTCACTCCATTCCTGCTCGCTGCTATCGTGTTGTGGTCCAATCTTGAGCCAGTAACCGTTGTTCCAACTCGTCCCATCGAAGACATCCAAGGTCAAATAGGCGATGTAAGGACCAAACATGTGATAGTCGAAACTCAACACCACACTGTCGGCTCCGCTGAAGTCGAAGGTGCATTCGACCTGCGAAACATCATTCTCCTCCGCGGAGTCATGACCTTCGGCATAGAGGTAGAATTCGCCATCAGAGGCCGAATTCGGTCCAGCAGCCGCACTCGGCGTGCCTCCCCGATTCAAGGTCCAGTTATAGTCGTCATCCACAGATTGAACCCAGTCACCGATCCCGTCCTCAAAGCTTTCCGCGTAAGGGATAGACACCGGCTCTCCCACTCTCACATTGTCAATCGCCGGGTCAGCGGAATTGTATTGGGTCCTCGCGGTGCGAAAACGAATTGTGACCTCGGAAAGTCCGGCAAAAGCCGAAAGATCGACCACCGCCCGTGACCAGCGTTCGGTGCTGCTGGTGTGCTGCTGATTATCCTTGAGCCAAACGTCAGTGGCCCAACTGGTTCCATCAAAGATATCGACTGCGAGGTAGTCGATGTAGTTGCCATACATGTGATAGTCGAAACTCAGCTTCACATCATCTGCGGAACTGAAATCGAACACGCACTCGACCTGAGCCATGTCCCCTGGAGAGGAAGAATCGTGGCCCTCCGCAAAAAGGTAGGAGTCCCCATCGGATGCCCCACTTGGTCCCGCAGCACCACTGGGAGTCCCACCACTCCCCACTTCCCAATCATAGCCATCATCATAGAATTGGCGCCAGGCCCCAACCCCGTCCTCAAAGCTCTCCGCGTAGGGCAAGCTCTGCACTTCTGCCAGCGAGATGGGATTGTAGTGCGTGATAAAGCGGAACCTCACATTGTCGTTCGTGGTCGATGCCGCGACGGTATCGACGAGGTTGGCGTTGCTGATCCGCAGACGCCGGTTCGAAGAAAGATGGTCGATGTAGAACCAGCCATGCTCGTATTCGGTCAGACTCCACTCCACCAACGAACCGGTGGTCCCCGCCGGAGACAAGCCCACATCGGAGCCATCGTAAGAAAGTCGTCGGCCATCGCTCAGCCCCACGATATACTTGCTGCCATTCGGCCCGCTTTGCAGCATAAATTGCTCGGTGGCGGTCCGATTCAAGACGTCGGCTGTCGTGACGGTGCTGGAATCCGGATGATCGAGCAAACGCAAGAAGCGCGCCTTGTTGTGGATGATGTAGGAAGTGTCGTCCACCAGTTGGTCAACCCCATCCCATCCGGCAAGGAGTAATCCACACTCGGAAAGATCTTCCCAGCCGGGATCGGAGGAATCATTGGCATAGTGCAGTGCCAGACGGGGAGAGTTCATATCGGCCGCTCCCGCACTACTCGCATCCGTCGTGTCGGGATTGCCTCCGAAAAGAGACCACTCGAAAACTGAATACTTCTTCAACCAGGAAAGGCTTTCCGCCCGCCACATAAACTCTGCCAAAAAGTTGAAGTTGTGATTACGGCTCCAAGTCGTCTTATCACCAACGAAATCGCGAGTCGAAAACTCAGTCAACCAAATCGGCTTTCCATAGATATCATAGAGAGCCTTCATGTTGTTGATCAGCGTGCTGGGGCTTCCTGTAGATGCGCCGGAGGTGGAATACCAATGCATCGTCATATACTCGCATCGATAACCCCGCTCCTCCGCCATTGCCTCGTAATTCTGCCGCCAGCTGCCTTTATAAGCCGCCGGCACGGGTCCCCCCAGAGGAAGGCGGGTTCGTTCCAGACGGGGCCACTGATAGGCAGCAGTCTCCTCAGTCATATTCGCTTGATCATGAAGATCCGGCTCATTGAATCCCAAAAGAGTCGTTTGCTTTGCCCTCCGAAACCACTCCGGCTGATACCTCAGAAGTCCGGGAGAAGCGGCCGCCATAGCCCCCCACTGCATCGGCATGTATTGTCCGTATTGAACCTGATTCTCTTCCGAAAAATTCCATCGGTAAGCCCAGCTCGGCTTGAACAAGGGGTTGAAGTGAAAGTGGGAAGCCTGCCCTTTCTTTGGATAATGGGTCTCATAGTTGATGCGCCATTGCTGCTCGGGACTGTCACTCACTTCCTGCTGCACCACATTGCTCCCATCCCATTCCAAAGCCATCCCCGACCAAAGGTTTACAATGCGAAAGAAGCCGTCGCCCACCGATTGAAGCTCCCACCGCTGATGCGGCATACTGGAGTAATCTCCTTCCACAATCGCCGCCCCCTCTTCGGTGGATGCCAACGCTACTTCGAAGCACTTCTCTGTCTCTTTACTTCGGATCCGGTAGCTCTCATCCCCCAGATTGCGAAGCACCTGAAAACATGGCTCTGCCGTAGTCAAATGGGACTCCGTATCTGACGTCGACAGGCGGGTTCCTTCGGCCCGATTCTCGATTGTAAAATAGGAGTCCTCGTAATCCAGAAAACTCCCCAAAGGAGGCCGCTGATTCCGCGCATCTGTTTCCAATGAAAAGGCCGCGCCCGACACTTCCGGCAATACCACCAGTTCGCGAACAACCGCTTGAGACAAATCGTTGGACCTCAAACGAATCTTGGAGGCGTTTACTGGACTGGTAAAGTTGACAACCCTTTCCAGCTCCGTATTCCCAGTGATCGTCCCACCGGGGATAGGCACCCAGCTTCCTCCGCTCTCATAGGCAATTTCGAAATCCTGAATCTGGGAGCCACTCTGTCCGGTGTAGCCCGAATAGAGATGAACACTCCCAATTTTCTCTGCATATGGAAAGTGAATCTCGAGGTCATGCGGACCAGCGGAATCAGCACTGGCCCAGAAAGAGGTGTTGTGCACGTATCCGTCGATCGCCAGCTTGGGATACGCCGTTCCAGCAACGGAGGAATACTCATATTGCCGCATCTTGGCCAAATTCAGATCCACATCCGTGCCAAAAGGAACCGCCGAACCATCCGGAGTCGGAGCATACAGCGCCAAGTCCACAACCCTCGCGATTGCATCAGTGGTATAGAGACGAAATCTCTGCGCGACAACCGGAGTGGCGAAAGCCAGTTCCACCAGGCGGGCTGTATTGCCCGAAAGAGTCGTGCCAGCGATGTCGACCCAGCCACCGCCGTCATGATATTGCATCACCGCATTGGCCATCGCGGAATCGAAGGTGCCACCTGTTAGAAGATGCGCACTACCAATCTCCATCGGGACGGCCAAGGCCACTTCAAGCCAGTGAGGTCCTCCCGAAGGAGTGACCCATCGGCTATCCTGGGTCAGAAATCCGTCCGAGGCAAACTGGGGAGGCCAGTTTGTCAGGGAGGAATCCGCGGTTGTGGTTTGGTATTTGGCCAAATTATAAAGAGTCTTCCCTCGGCCCCCCGTGGTCGCCTTGACATTGTCGATCCAAGCGCCCCCATTGCGGTTCGATAAGTTCGAGATGCGGAGCGAACTGATTTCTGTCACTCCATCTCCGCGGGTTGACAGATCGAACCCGCTCCATTCGCTGGAGTCTTCGTAGTCGCCGTCACCATTCCAATCGATACTCAAGGCCGCCTGCGAAGGCGCGGTGATATCGAGTTTTACTCCAATGAGACTTCCCGTTCCCCAAGTTAAAAACCCATCAACTGCAGGATTCTTAAATCCATTGTTAGACCCGGTCGCATTGACGGTCTCGAACGAGGCGGTTCCATCCGAACCAGTGGTGAAGAACTTCTTATTATTGTTCATCTGGAAGACGAACTCAAAGGCCTGATTCCCGCTCGCATCGTCCAACGAAAACACAACCGCCTGATTGTTGGCCTGCCGAACCGCGTAGAGTTCCAACTCCAGACTGAGCGTCTCCCGATAGAGGTCCACCCTCCGAACAAAGTCCGCACTCACCGAGTTCGAGGCCAAACCCGAGGTCGCTTTGTCGAATACGAAGGCATGATTTCCCGCTCCATCCGAAATCACCGCCCCGGGAGCGGAATCCCCAGCCTCCCAGCTGCCTATCTGTGATCCAACATCCAAGTTCGCGGCCGAAGCGTTCGCGGTGACTGTTCCTGACACGGCCGTCGAGGCATCAAAGTCCGCTTCGAAAACCACCGTTTGGGCTTCCGCCCCACTGCCCACAATGAGCACCGCGAATAATACGAAAAGCAAAGGGGGGATTCCGGCTTTCGGCTGGAATTGGAAAAACTTGTTCATTTCAAATAGGTTTCATGGCCAAAAGACCGGACGCGTCGAACGCTCAAAGCACATTCCGTCCCAAGAAAAAGGCAGAATGGCAATTTTTTCCAATAATTTCCAAATAAGCAGAACCAAAGGTCACGCAAAGGGGCTCTCGGACGACCGAGCCCAGGGCCAGCCGACTTGGTCGTTCATCCCTCTCCTTCCACATCCTTTAGTAACGATGGAAAGGCCTGATTATTAGAATAATGGGTCGGCTCGTTGAGACTTCTTTACTCAGCCAAGGACCTTGCCCCGTCCTCAGTTCGCGGATTCAAGCGAGATTAAGAGAGAGAAATTCCTTCTCATCACCTGGTGAAAGCGTGATGTTAGAGAGATGGAACTGGATATTCCAATTGTGCCTGAACCTCCGGAACTCCCCAAGGCGTTCTCATATCTGGCCCGCCTGAGCGCCTTGGAGGCGGAGCGCACCTACCAGATCCGTTCGGGTCACTTCACCATTCTTTCCAAGGGACTCGCAGACCGGACCTTTCCGCTCTCAAACATTGTTGAGCTCCGCTTGCGATTTCAGCCCACCCGAATTCAAACCAACCGCTACGAATGCCTTCTCAAGCAAAAGAACGGTCAGAGAATCAAGATCGCCAACGAACTCTATCAGGGGATCGCCGACTTCAGCGATCAGTCGAATAGCTATCGCGAGTGGATTCATCACCTCGTGCGGGAAGTCGGCTACCATTCCCCCAACTGCCGCATGGTCACGGGCTGCACTGCCCCGGTTTGGTGGGGCTACTTACTGATGCTGTTGGCTGTTTATGCCTTCTTGATCGCCTTGGTCATCATCTTCGCCATGGCCATTCCGGCCGCTGCGATTACCAAAGTCGTCTTCATGGTCGTGATGACTCCCCTCGCCTTCCGATGGTTTCGAAAGAATCGCGAACAACGATTCAATGCGACAGAAATCCCCAAGGATGTTCTGCCCTCATAAAAAAGGCCGACGATGAAATCGCCGGCCTTCGCAGAATTGATTGCGCAGTGAAAATCGTGGATGCGCTCTAGTCCATCAGCTCTTCGAGCACTTCGCCCATAGAGCTCACAACCTGACCAGGATTCTCGACCAAGCCTGCGGCAAGAAGTGCGTTGTCGCCGAGTTGCTTGGCGATCTTTTCCGCGAGTTCGGGCTTGGATTCATGGAAGGCGGCGAGCTTTTTAACGAGGCTGTGGCGTGGATTGACTTCCAAACGGGCCTTGGTTTCCGGCGCATCGCTGCCCATGGCCTTCATCATCGCGCGCATTTGGGCATTGGGGGCATCTTTGGGAGTCAGCGCAACCACCGCATGGCTCACGAGGCGCTTGCCTGCTTCCACCTTCTCAAAGCGCTCGCCAACAGCCTTGGTCATCCAATCTACTAGACCCGTAGTAGCAGCTTCGTCGAGGGCTTCGCCTTCCTCATCCGCCACATCTTCGAGCTCGATGTCCGCACGGTCGGCGGAGACGATCTTTTTCTCCTTCCAAGTCCCGAGAGTCTCGAGGACATAGTCGTCCACTCCGTCGTTGAAGAAGGCCACTTCGAGGCCGCGCTTCTTGAAGGCTTCAAGGTAGGGACCAGTCTCGATCGCTTCCCGGTTGGGGGCCACGAGGTAATAAATTTCAGTTTGACCGTCCTTCATGCGGTCCACGTATTCCTGCAAGGAAGTGGTGGTGCCAGCCTCGGTCATGGAGCTTTCGAAGCGCAACAGACCCGCGAGGGATTCCTGGTGCTCGTAGCTCTGCACCACTCCCTCTTTCAGGAAACGGCCAAAGCGCTGATAGAACTCAGTGTATTTTGCTGGGTCGGACTTGGCTTCTTTTTCCAGGAACTTGATGAAACGCTTGGTCATCACGTCACCCAACTTCTTCACGAGAGCACTGTCCTGCATGGACTCGCGGGAGATATTGAGCGGAAGATCCTCCGAGTCGATGACCCCCTTGAGGAAGCGCAACCACTCGGGCAGCAGGTTCTCGGGAGCGGCGTCGATGAGAACTTTCTTGCAGTAAAGACCCACTCCCGGAGGGGTCTGCCCCATGCCCATGCGCTCCATGGTGTCGTCGGGGACGAACAGGATGGAGTTGATCATCAGGGGCGCGTCGGCGGAGAAGTGGAAGGTGTAGCGAGGGTCCTGATAGTCCTTGCCCACGAACTTGTAGAACTCCTTGTAGTCCTCTTCGCTGACCTCATTTTTCGGCTTCAGCCAGATGGCATCAACGGTGTTGACCACCTCGTCATTGAGCTTCACAGGGAAGCCAACGAAGTTGGAATAACGCTCGATGATGGCCTTGATGGTCTCGGGCTTGGCAAACTCTTCGAACTCCTCCTTGAGGTGCACCACGACCTTCGCTCCCCGGCTGAGGTCGGAGCTTTCTTCGATGGTGTAGCCTGTCGCACCGTCGCTTTCCCAACGGAGATGTCCGCCGTCCTCCTGCCAAGAGTGAGTGTAGACCTCGACCTTGTCCGCCACCATGAAGGCGCTGTAGAAGCCGACCCCGAACTGGCCAATGACGTCCGCTCCTCCACCATTTTCCTTGAGAGCTTCGAGGAACTTCTTGGTGCCCGAGCTGGCAATGGTGCCGATGTTGGCGACCAACTCCTCGCGGGTCATGCCGATACCGTAGTCGGCGATGGTGAGGGTTTTGGCTTCCTCGTCGGTCGTAATTGAGATCTCGAGAGGCTTGTCCGCGTCGAAGATGGCATCCCCCTTCAACTGCTGAAGCCGCATCTTTTCCAAGGCGTCGGAAGCATTGGAAATCAGTTCGCGCACGAAGATCTCGCGGTCAGTGTAGAGGGAATGGATAACAATATCCAATAGCTGCCGCACTTCGGCCTGAAACTCATGTTTTTGAACGTCGCTCATAGTGTTTTTGTAAAGCGGCGGAAGATAGGAATCTTCGAGGGTCTGTCAACAGGGAGCTGGCATTTTTAGGAAAGGGATTGGCGGGAAAGGTTCGAGCGGTCAAACCGTGCTGTGGTCCGCTCCGCCGTAGGCCAACGCCTCCACCATTCGGATAGCCTCCCGATTGGGCTGCACTTCATGGACCCGATGGACAAGGGCCCCCAATTCGCGCGTCCAAGCGCTGAGCCCGACCGTGGGCCAATCGCGCGCACTCATCTCCGATTCATCGAGAAGCTTGGCGAAAAAGCTCTTACGTGAAAGACCGACCATCACCGGACGATCTCCTACCGCCAACTCGCCCGTCGCCCGCAACAAGGCCAGATTGTCCTCCAACCTTTTCCCAAAACCAATGCCCGCATCCCAACACAGCCGTTCGGGGGCGATGCCCGCTCGCCGCAAGGTCTCCAGCCGTTCCTCGAAAAAGCCGCGCACCTCGCCCACCACATCATCGTATTCGGGAGCGGCCTGCATGGTCTTGGGAACACCGCGCATGTGCATCACCACGATGCCGCAGTCGCTTTCGGCGCAGACCTTGACCATTGCGGGATCCCGTAAGCCGGAGATATCGTTCACAATTGTGGCCCCGACCTCCAAGGCCTGTCGCGCCACCTCGGCCTTGCAGGTATCGACCGAGATGGGAACGGGAGAATCCTTGGCCAATGCCGCGATGACCGGGATTACCCGCTCCAGCTCATCTTGCAGCGCCACCGCATCGGAACCCGGACGAGTCGACTCTCCCCCCACATCGATAATGTCAGCGCCCTCGGCAATCATCTCAGTCGCTCGGACCACCGCCGCTTCGCTGCGCGCCCACTTGCCTCCATCGGAAAAGGAATCCGGGGTGACATTGAGAATGCCCATCACCAGAGCTCCGTTTCGAAAATCATAGTGCCTGTCACCCACCTGCCAGAGAGCGATATTTTTCTGCTTTGACCTCACGCTGCGCTTTTCCTAGCTTGTCGGCTATGTCGAGACCATTACTTTTCGTAGCTCTCATCGCTTTGATTCAGTTTCTATCCAGCTGCTGCTGTTGGGCGGTAGAAAAAGAAGTGTGGGAAGAAGTGAGTCACAACGTGCGCATCATGCGCCACCGGGACGGAACGAATACTGAGTATCGTCGTTCCAATGATGAGAAGACCCTCGTCAAGAGGCGTCTCTCCAATGTCAAAGGCGGGCGGAATTCGATCCTCACCACCACTATCTATCGCATGGACAAACGCGGGAACCCTCTTTCCTGCAAGATTTTCGACGGCAAAGAGAACCTCCTTTATAAAGTTGCCTACGGTTACCACCGCGAAACAGGTCGTCTGGTAGCCGAGGACATGTTTGATGCCCGCGTTCCCCAGATCGACCCCAATACGAAGAAGGAAGTCCCCGTGCGTCGCATGTACTGGTTCTACGATGGAGCCGGTAACGTCACCAAGGCCTTTTCCTTTGTCTGGCGCAAAGGTCAGTATGCGGAAGAGCTCTATGACAAGCCCTCCGATGTCCAGGGCACAGCTCCCACCGACAATCCTTTCCGCAAAGCACCCGCTGCGGCACCTGCTGCCGGTCAAAATCAAATGGAGTTCGACGCCCCTCCACCGCTTCCCCCTCTTCCATTCGAACGCTAGGCGATTCTCGCAGTGAGCCACCGTCCACTCTCCCCTGAGGAAGCCTGCGAAAAGGGAATCGCGGCAGTGCTGGCCAAAGAGCACATCCGCGACCGGGAGAAAAAACGCCGGAATTACAGGACCCTTCAGCTGGTTTGTGTTCTTCTGGCGCTTTGCTCGCTCTATTTGATCTTCCGCATTCCCGTTCGGCCCATTCAAGTGGCGGCAATTCCAACTGCTTTCATCTTCCTTCTTCTGCGAGCCTTCGACCGCGATTACCTCTCAACCCATCAGAACTTCACTCTCGGGATCTTTTTTACCATCGCCATCGCGGGATTGGTTCGAGTCATGCTGCCACTTTTCTAGATTGAGGCGATGGCGGTGGGGTTTCTTGACTTTCGATATCGTCGCGTAGAAAACATCTCATCAGTTCCACGACTGTTGGGATTTTCTTGCCACAATCGACTCACCTTTTCACTTCATGCTCAAAACGATTCTCTCTCGCCTCTTTCAAACCGTGGTTGTGGTTTTCTTGCTGGTGACCTTCACCTTCTTCGCGGTTCGCGCCATTCCCGGCAATCCCTTCGCCAGCGACAAGGCCACCTCTCCCGAGGAGCAAGCCGCCCTGGACGCCTACTACGGTCTCGATAAGCCACTGGGGGTTCAGTATTTGAAGTATTGGGGAAATATTTTAACCCAAGGTGACTTCGGGGACTCCCTCTCGATGAAAGGGCGCAAGGTCTCGGACATGATCGCCGAATCCTTTCCGGTATCGGTCATGTTGGGTCTCATCTCCCTGACGATGGGCGTCTGCCTGGGGATTCCGCTCGGCATTATCGCGGCCCTCAATCACAACAAGAGTCTGGACTACTTTGCCATGTTTATCGCGATGGCGGGAATCTGCGTGGTGGCCTTTGTGCTGGGGCCGATTTTCCAAATCAACATCGCCAAACCCTTGGGCTGGCTCAATGTCGCGGGTTGGTCGCGTCCTTCCGACATCATCCTCCCCGCCATCACCCTTTCCTTCGGCGTCGCCGCCTATCTTGCCCGGCTGACTCGCGGCGGAATGCTCGATGTCTTATCACAGGATTACATCCGCACCGCCCGCGCCAAGGGGGTGCCTCCGCTCAAGGTCATCACCAAGCACGCTCTGCGCCCCGCCCTAATGCCAGCCATCACCTTTCTGGGACCAGCCTTTGCTGCAATCATCACCGGCTCCTTTGTGGTGGAAAACATCTTCCTCGTTCCCGGCATGGGGCAACATTTCGTCACCGGAATCACCTCCAAGGACTACAACCTCGTATTGGCTCTGGTCCTCTTTTACGGAATCCTGATGGGCGTCGCCAACTTGCTGTCCGACCTCGCTCTCATCTTTATGGACCCCAAGCTCCGCAACGCCTGATTTTCCCGCCATGTCACCCATTACCGAAACCGCTCGACCGAGCTCTCTTCCGGCCGCCGAAAAAGGCAGTAGCCTGTGGTCCGACGCCTTTGTTAGACTGAAAAAGAATAAGCTCGCCATGGTGGGCGGAGTCGTGGTCCTCACGATCCTAGTAGCCTGCTTCATCGTCGAGCCCATCCTCGCCGCCACCGGCATGGATGGCAACGAGCAGGACCTCTCCAATCAATTTGCCAAGCCCGGCGATGGCAGCGTGCTGGGCACCGACCAGCTCGGCCGCGACATGCTCATGCGCGTGTTGGGTGGCGGGCAGATTTCCCTTTTGGTTGCGATTCTTTCCACCCTGGTGACAGTCACCATCGGAATCATCTATGGCGGAATCGCAGGCTACGTCGGAGGTCGCACCGAGGCCATCATGATGCGTATCGTCGACGGCCTGCTGGCAATGCCTTTCCTCATCATCGTAATTCTCTTCCGCGAACTCATTTCCGCACGCATGGATCTGGTCTCGGCGTGGTTGGTGGACAACTGGAGCGTGAACCCGGACTTCGTCCTCAAGTTCTCGAACCTCATCCCCCTCATCTTTGCAATTGCGGCCTTTGGTTGGTTGACGATGGGACGAATTGTTAGAACGGCCGCGGCCTCTCTTCGCCGACAGGAATTCGTGGAAGCAGCCCGCTCCCTCGGTCTCCCGCATCGCCGCATCCTCTTTCGACACATCCTGCCCAATATGCTGGGACCTGTGATCATCTACGCCACCCTCACTATCCCCAGCTTCATCCTCTACGAAGCCACCCTTTCCTTCATTGGATTGGGCATCGAGCCCCCCAACTCTTCATGGGGAATCCTGATTAAAGAAGGCGCCAATTTCCTCGAGACCTATCCCGTGATTCTGGCAATCCCTGCCGCCATGTTCTCCATCACCCTCTTCGCTTTCAACTTCCTCGGGGATGGACTCCGCGACGCTCTCGATCCCAAGTCCTCGAAAGACTGATTCTGCCGTGAGTGGGACCAACAATCCCAATGACCCAAAAGTGCGGGCCAGGGCCTTCCTCCTTCTCGCAGGAATCCTCCTTCTCTCCCTCCCAATCCTGCGCCTGCTTGAAGTGGGGCTGCGCCTCCGCTTCATGCGGGAGCACTACGGCGACCTCTGGCAAGCCCTAACCAAGGATCTCTGGCTCAGCGGTGGCTGGTGGAGCTACTTTGCCACTCCGCTGGGATTCGTCATGACCATTCTCCCTCTGGCTCTCATACTCGGCATCGCTCTCTGCCTCTTTGCCGCAATCCGCATCACGAAGGATCGAGGCTAGTCTTTCTCCTCTGCAATCAATCCCGAAAAGCGGTTGAGCGGTCCAAGCGTCCAGTGAAAACGGACTGCCAGAATTCTCATCACAGTCACCACCGTCACGCCCAGAGTCATCGCCCAAGGCCGGGGCAAATTCCAGTGATAGGAGAGCAGAAAAGCCCACGCTCCCACGAAACAGCAAGTCAAATTGAGTGGCGTGCCGGGCTTGAAAGTGGTCGGCACCCGGGCGCACATGATATCCGCCACAACCCCGCCAAAAGCTCCGGTCATCACACCAAAGAGGGCAGCCAAAAACAAAGTGGTTTCGGCATCATGCGCAATCGCCGCCCCCGCAATCACAAACAGCCCCATCCCCAAAGCATCCGGCACCACCAGATACCTTTCCATTCGCAAAACCAACTTCGGAACCACGATCGAGAAGAGGCTTAGGAAAAAAACAATTACGGGGTAATGCGAGTTCCCCACCCAGAAAAGAGGCTGCCGGTCCAAGCAAAGATCCCGCAAAGTCCCTCCACCAAAGGCGGCCGCAAAGGCCACCGCAAAGAGTCCGGTCATATCCAAGCCCGAACGCGCGGCCAACAGGATACCATAGATGCTTGCCGTCACCACGGCCATCAACTCGATGATTTCGATGGGAGCCATTCTTAATTTCTAAGGGATTTTCAGGGTGCGGGAGGTCTCACGAGCAGCGCAAGCGCGGCCCCGTGGTCAAACGCCCAGCGTCCTCCACAGAAAACCACCGAAAAGAAAAAAGCAATCAGCATAAAGAGGCTGCCCGGCAAATGAACGACCTCCCTTTCCCCAACCTAAGGCACCACCACCGGAGATAGCTCACCCTCCATCAAGATGTCCTCCACCCCTAACAGGGCCTTCATATTCTGCTGCATCAGGGCATCCATCTGCTCCAGCATCCCGCTCTCCTTCACGTCGCGGATTGCCTGCAGTCGCAACTGGTTCACCAATTCATCACGATCCTGACCGTCGACCTTGTTCCAGATCCCACTCTTGTCCTCCACGGTTTTCACCGACTCCATTTCGGCGGAAAGCACCTGGGGTTCTCCCAAGCCCTGAATCACAGCTTTGCCCTCATCATTGTAGCCGACCGTCAGACCGTTCGTGATGTCATAGCCAATCTTCACCTTGAATCGACCTTCCATCCGAAGTCGCTTGGTGCTGGTCAAGGGCCCGATCACGACGGCTTCGCTCTCGATCTCCTTGTTCACCTTCATATCAAATTCCATCAGCGCCATTTCCCCCACGTCGGTTACTTTCAAGATGGAAGAGGAGTCCAGTCGCGTCACCGTACCACCACCTCCCAGCAAGCCGCCGAAGAACTGTTCCACCTTCGCCATTGTCGAATGCGCCATCGACTCCGCTGGCCGAACCATTACGAAATACCAAACCACCCCCGCCACCGCGATCAAGAGAGCCAACCCCGCAAAGGCGCCGAACGAACTTCGCTTACGGGTTTCAGTCTTTTCGGAGCTTACTTCGATATCACTCATTCCAGACACCGTAACGAAGCAGGAGCGATAGGTCTGTCTCAAATCGTGTGCTCCCTCCCTACACTTGTCTGCCACCTCTCGCTTTCGCGCTTGCATCCCCTACCACTCGCAAGCAATTCTCCCTCCCACGCAAATATCTGTGAAAGCTCACCAAATTTACCAAGAAGTCGACCCCGCTGTCATCCAGGACATGTTTCAATGGATGCGTGTGGAGGAACGGAATCTCTACAAAACCACCCTTTCTTCCCTGGGTCAGGCTCGCAATTTGCGCTTGGTCTTCTTGCAGAAAAAGTCGGTGGCCGATCAAATCGCCTTCATGCACAAGATCCTGAAGCTGAAGACACAGGATTTGGTCGGAGAGCATCTGCTCCAAGTCTGGTTCATGAAAGGCCAGCAGGACCTCCTGCGCACCTTCTGCGACCGTATGGAGATCGAGCACGACGGCAACGGACAAGTCATCGGAGACCTCCCCGAGACTCTCGATGACACCAAGCTGGCCGAGACCATCAATCGCCTGCTGGAGATGTTCGATTCCAAGGTCGTGACCGTTTACCTCTACGTTTTCAATCTGCAGACTCCAGATGGCTGGGACAACCTCAGCAAGATTCTCGCCGAAGACGACCGTCTAAAGCTCGCCTAATCAAAGAAAAAACCGCTGCTCCCCATTTCGGAGAGCAGCGGTTTTCGAAAAAGAAGTTGGCCCCTGGCCGACCTAAGAGGCCGCCATCAAGGCCTCGATTTCATCGACCTCGATAGGAATATTGCCCATGAGGTCAAAGTTGCTGTCCTTGCCGATCACCACATCGTTCTCGAGACGGACTCCGAGGTTTTCTTCCGGAATGTAGATTCCCGGCTCAATGGTGAAGACCATCCCTTCGCGCACGGGCTCGTTGTGGGGCATGACATCATGGACATCCAATCCCAAATGATGGGACGTGCCATGCATGAAATACTTGTTCACCAGCGGGAGCTTCTCCCGATCCTGCTCGGCGGCCTCTTTCTCATCAATCAGCCCAAGCGAGATCAATTCTTTCTCCATAAAGAGACGAACCTGTTGCTGGTAGTCTTTGGGGGTGATTCCCGGCCGAAGAATTTCATCCGCCTGACGAAGCACGCTCAACACCGACTCATAGACAGCGCGCTGACGGGGGGTAAACTTGCCATTGACCGGAACAGTCCGGGTCATGTCGGCGTTCCAATTGCCATACTCGGCAGCGACATCCATCAAGACCATCTCCCCATCTTCACAGACCTGATTGTTCTCCAGATAGTGCAATACGCAGGCATTTTTCCCACTTCCAATGATGGGCGAGTAGGCGAAGCCACGGGAACGGCTTCGCACGAATTCATGCAGATACTCGGCCTCGATTTCCCATTCTCCGACCCCGGGCTTAATGAAGCCCAGGATTCGGCGGAAACCAGCCTCGGTGATATCACAGGCCTTCTGCAGCATATCAATTTCAACCTGTTCCTTGATGATACGGAGCTCGGCCAGCAGTGGAGCGAGGCGCTCATACTTGTGTAGGGGAAAACGGGCCTGACACTGCTTGATGAAGCGGTCATTGCGTGTTTCCACCACCCGCATGGCCCGCAGGTGCTCGTTGGTGGTGAGATAAATGTGCTCAGCTTGAGGAGCGAGAAAGCTAAAGGTGGCCTCAAAAGATTCGCTCCACTCCACTCGCTCGATACCAGAGACTTCGGCGGCCTGGTCTTTGTCGAGCTTCGCGCCCTCCCAAACAGCCAGGTGTTCACTGGTCTCACGAACGAACAGAATCTCACGGTCTTTCTCAATCTTCGCATCAGGGAAAAAGACCAGCACGGTCTCTTCCTGATCGATTCCGCAGAGGTAGAAAAGATCACGATTTTGCTGCAGCAAGAAAGTGCCATCCGCATTGGTTGGCAGGATGTCATTTGCTAAAACAACAACCATGGAATTGGGCTTAAGCATCCCGCGAAGTTTTTCGCGATTGCGGACAAAGAGAGTTGGATCAATTGGGTCGTAACGCACGCTCAAGAACTAAGCTGCCCTGAGGACGGGAAAAAGGACATTTCTCTCCCAATTGATTGTCCCAAAGCTGATTGGAGAGTTCCCTCGAGCATTCCACGGCAACAAAAATCTACGTAACACACTGGTAATAAAAAGAAAACAAAATCGGACAAATCCAAACCATCACCTTTGCCCTCCCTCATCTCATCTTACCAGCATCTATTCCCAAAAAGGGACCAGTAACATACTTTGTGAATTCTTTGTCCAGAAATCTGACTTCCTCAACAGCAGATTGGTTTAATAAACTCTATGAGTGAGCATTTGCGCTTTTCTCCCTGATTCACGCAAGTCCGATCAAGGAGTAAACATGGTTGCGCCCCGCCCTCCTTCGCGTACTCAAAACCCCTTCGACAGCCTCCAAAAACGCGCTAAGGTCTGGCCATCTATGAGCTGGACCACCAAAGCTGAATTCGAAGACATCAAATACGAGACCACCGACGAGGGCGCGATTGCGAAAATCACCATCAACCGTCCCGAGGTGCGCAATGCCTTTCGCCCCCAGACCGTGCGCGAGCTGTTGGCCGCCTTCGATAAGGCTCACGAGGATCCCCAGGTCGGAGTGATCATTCTAACAGGCGAAGGCGAAAAGGCCTTCTGCTCCGGAGGGGACCAGAAAGTCCGTGGCCATGCGGGATACATTGGCGAAGACGGAGTTCCCCGCCTCAACGTCCTCGACCTCCAGAAGAAGATTCGCTCCCTCCCCAAGCCTGTCGTCGCGATGGTGGCCGGATACGCCATCGGGGGCGGACATGTCCTCCACATCGTCTGCGACCTGACCATCGCCGCCGACAATGCCCGCTTCGGCCAAACCGGCCCCAAGGTCGGCTCCTTTGATGGAGGCCTCGGCTCCAGCTACTTGGCCCGCATCGTGGGACAGAAGAAGGCCCGCGAAATCTGGTTCCTTTGCCGCCAATACGACGCCCAGGAGGCACTCGACATGGGCCTCGTCAACACCGTGGTCCCCTACGCCGAGCTGGAAACCGAAACCATCAAGTGGTGCCGCGAGATGCTTGCCCACTCCCCCCTCGCCCTCCGTTGCCTCAAGTCCGCTCTCAATGCCGACTGCGATGGCCAAATGGGTCTGCTCGACTTGGCCGGCAACGCCACCCTGATGTATTACATGTCCGAAGAAGGCAAAGAGGGTAAGAACGCCTTCATCGAAAAGCGCGCCCCCGACTTCAGCCAATTCCCTCGAGTGCCATAGGGCAATCACTCTGCTGAGCCAGTCGCGGACTGGCTCAGTTCTTTCCATCCGTAGCTATTCAGCGTAAGCGACCTTACCGTCGGCAATGCTCACGAACTCGGAGTTCTTCACGAACCGCAGTACCTGCTCAAACTCTTCATCCGACAACTGCCGCTGGTAAAAAGCCCTGAGCGCTGAGCGCATCGCTTGTTCGGAGGCGGGCCGGGATGCATTCCCCTTGCGGAGCCGGGCCAAGAACTTTTCTCCTTTTTGCCTAGGATTCATCTTGGAGATTTCCTTGCGGAACTTCACCACTGGAATCCCTTCAATCGCGGCCACACGCTTAACCCGAATAGTCTTTTCTCTAAGATGTTCTAACAGAGGATCATAGCCCGTATCTTTGCTCACGACGTGGAAGTATGCCTTTGGATCCTTCATCGCCAGGACGCCCAGATAGCAAGCGATATGAAAATCCAGGGCATTCTTACCATTTCCAGAAATTTTGATATACTCTCCCCCACCCCTCAATCGCTGAAAGGACGAGACAAAATCGTAAGAAAGCCGGTTCTGACTATTGCCCACGAAAACGAAAACAGAAAACTGTTCGTCCGCGACTTCATCTAAGGACTCAGCCAATGGTTGGACATTCTCATAGTCCACTAACACATAGTTTTTCAGCATCCCTCGAAGCCCAATTTCCCATAAAAGACAGGATAGTTCAAGATTCTTTAACATCGAGAACTCCTGAACAATTGAACTCTCCGATGAGAGCCATGCGGACTGCCAGTTCCTTATCCCTTTCCCGAACCAATCAGGCCACCCTCGATCTACGCCGCCCGCTTGGGGAGATGGGGCTTGGTCGGTTGGTCATCAGGCTGGAATGGAACGATTTCCGGATTGGGTAGAGGGGGCAGTCCGTGGGCGGCGCGTGCGCGGTCACAGTCGGGATTATGCACTCCCCCTTCCCAAGAAGGCGGAAATTCGCGGCAGACTGAGGCCCGCACCGCATGGATGGTACAGCCCACACATTGGCCAATCTCGCCCTGGAGCGCGATGCACCGGGGACTCTTTTGGTTCGTCCCTTTCATCACCAGACGGTGGTGCGTGAGCGACTCCGTCAAATCGGCAGGGACCGTTCCCCAAGGGGATTCGGCGCTTTCTCCTTGGTAGAAGGAAACACGAAAATGAGCGCAACAAGCTCCGCACGAGGTGCAAGGATTGTTGTCGTCATTGTGCCACGGAAAGGCGGGATTCCCCCGCTCGTTCGAGTTATTCATGTGAAGGCACGAAGCCGCTCGCAAAATGAGGCTGCGGAATCGAATGTCAAGATTGGCGCATCTTCTCAAGCGAGTTTGATCGATCGCCCGGCGGCCTGCGCGCCCCCTGAGTCTCCCCCCAAGGCCTGGACCCGGGTGCGATCGGCCAAAATGCGGTCCTCCCCAGCGATTTTGCGAAAACATCCCTGCGCTTTGACACCGCAATGGTTGACCTGAGGAGCGACCCTAGCCCACCCTCTCGCGACCAGAAATCATGCTCAAGTCCCTCCTCCTCGCAGCCCGTCCCAAGACTTTGCCCGCCGCCATAGTGCCCGTTTGGGTCGGCTGTGTCTTGGCTTGGAAAGCCACCGGCTCCTTCAGCTGGCTCCTCGCTCTTGCCACGGTCGGCAGCGCGATTTGTATTCAGATTGCCACCAACTTCTTCAATGACGCCATCGACGACGCCAAGGGCGCCGATACCGAGGCCCGACTGGGACCCACCCGCGTCACTGCCAGCGGACTGCTTTCGCGCAAGACGGTCTACCTCCTTGCTACGATGTTTCTAGTAGCGGCAGCCTTCTGCGCCTGGCCCCTCATTGCCGCGCGAGGCTGGGTGCTCCTTGCGATTGGAATTCCCAGCCTCTTCCTCGCCTACGGCTACACCGGTGGACCGTTTCCCCTGGCCTATCTGGGACTGGGCGAAATCTTCGTAGTTCTCTTCTTCGGCATCATTGCGGTGACCGGAACGGTTTTTGTGCAAACCGGTTTGTTTTTTCCCCAGGCAGCTTGGCTCGGGCTGACTGTCGGTTGCCTTTCCGCCGTCCTCATCACCATCAACAACCTGCGTGATATCGAAGAAGACACGGCGTCCAACAAACGCACTCTCGCGGTGCGATGGGGCTTTGAAAAGGCCTCCAATCTCATTCGCATCGAATACCTCGTCGCCATCGTCTCCTTCTACATCGCCCGAAAGGTCCAACTGGGTGAGCCCCCAATCACCGACATGTTCTTCGCCGTCCTCATCCTCGCCTTCCCCGCCATCCGCGTGGTCAGTTCGGTCAAGGAAAACGGGCCCTCTCCCGCCCTCAACGGTCAACTAGCCCTTGCCGGAGCTCACCTCCTCATCTTCGCGCTTGGCTGGCAGATGCTGGCTCTCTTTAGTCGCGGCGGCTAGCGACCTGGCTGTGTTGTTAGGTTTTGCGAGGTCAAGGACCTGTCCCAGTATTGAGAATTAGTCTCATGGCCTTTCTCTTTGCCCCACTGCAAAAAATCGAGTAATGATTAGCTGATCATGACTACAACTGAAACAAAAGCGAAAACCTGCCAAGCCTGTGCCTACTGGGAAGCCTCTTCTGACAAAGGCGAATGCCGCCGCCACGCTCCTCAGAACATCGTCTTCGAAGTGAACGAGAAAGTCAGCGTGGAATCCCGCTTCCCCATCACCAGCGCCTCCGATTGGTGTGGTGATTTTTCGGAGAAATAGTCGATTTAGCCCCTTTTCTCCCTTTAAGCCTCAATTTTTTGAGACTTTTTTAGCAGTTAGAGTTGCGAATGAGTCTCAATAGCGTCATGTTCACCTCGCTATGGAATCCAGCGAAGTGAACGAGTTGCTCAGCCAAGCCCGTCCTCAAACCTCGGAAGGAGCCGATCTCCTGCTCGACCTCCGCGACCTTTTGCTCAACGACGGTCATCCCGGGACCTGCGTGCAGTGCTTCTTTTCCCTGCTCGGCAATCTGGACCGCCCCGGCAGCCTCACTCCCCTGCGAATCTGGCTGGAAGAGCACCTCGAGGTCGCTGTCCGCATCAACGGCGAAACCCGCGAACGCTTCCCCGTCCGCTTTGGTAAAAGCCGAAACCTACAGGACTACTGCGAAAACACCTTTGAATTTATACGCTCGGACCGCTCGTATCAGGAGGACAAGATTCACCTTTCTTTTCAGTATCGGGTAGCGATGGCAGCTTAGAGAAATCTGCTTTTCTCGCCGCAACCTCATCGAGAACGCGATTCGACCCACAAAACTCGGCCAAAAGAACTGGCTCTTTTTAGAATCCGAGCGCGGAGGCGAACTCGCCGCCGTCGCCTTCACTATCATTGAAAACTGCAATCGTTACGGGCTCGACCTGCGCGAATACTTGTCGAGCACGATGAAAGCGATCATCGAACAAGGCCCCGCCTCCGCGTCACAGCTGACTCCAAAAGCCCTGACGACCCATCCCGCCAGAAAAGCGGACAAAGTCGCAGCCTGAAGTTCGTCAAGGAGGCCGCGTTTCAGTCGTTTACTTATCGACAATGCCGTTGCGCAAAGCAACTGCGACATCGCCGCTCGTATCCTCCGTTCGGGGAAGGCTAGCTCGGCGGAGCTTGGCCGACTCCACGACCTTCTCGAGCACTCGTTGGACACCGCACCCAAGAAGCAGCCAACGTGACGGCACGGCTTTACGAGGACAAACTTGAGCGTACCGCGTTTTCAGCGATAGCATTACCGCACTGATGAGTTCTTCCGACTATTCCAAACTAACACGCCAACCCCTCCCAAAATCAAAGCACCTGAGATCCAGTAGAGCCATGTCAGGGAGTGGGGTTTATTTTCTAAACGATTATCACTGTTTGGAAAAGCTCTAGATTCTGTCGGCTTAGAGCTCAAATCTTCTGCTCGTTCTTTACGAGGATTCTCTTGCGAAGATTTGTGAATAGCCTTCCTTTCTACTAAAATTGAAGCTCTGTTGTTAGCATTGCTAACAATATTTAAGACATCTGAGCTAAGCCCTTCCTGGTCAATTTCATCTAAAAACAATTTAAGTTCCGAACCCGTTTCCCCCTTCAAATCATTCTCAATGAGAAATTGAGATACGCTACTGATTAGATGACAAAAACTCCATTCTTTACGCCCTAAATCACTAAAAGACTTACCATCCATACTGAGCATTTCGACAACTTCTTGGTTCGACAAGTTGTTCGGATCGCTTAGAATATCTCTAAAAGTCGAACTAAATTCAGTTGCTTTTTTTTCGGCTAAGACAAAGCGCTGTATCTCGTTTCTCTTGGCCTCATCGATATCAGGATTCGCAAAAAAGCTTAATAGCCGGCTAACCGGAAAATCATTCTTTTCACTAAAAATTATTTCTTTCACTTTCTCTAAGTCCTCTCCTATCCCTTTGATAAGAATCTCACGATCATAACTATGCTCCTCTCCATTTGCATGCGTGTGACTTCCATGAGAATACATAAACTCCAAAAGCTCTTCCTCAAAATTCGTGCTTTCATGCCCGAAGAGCATCGGGTTAATCATCGTGAAAAATAAGATTACTCTTCGCATTCTATTAAAGGTGAGGTTAGTATTTTGCCAATTTGCGAAATCGAAAAGCGTTTGGGAACAAAAATATTGTTATTCTCTAAGGCTAATCGATACAGGATTCTAGTAGCCGAATCTGAAGTGGTCCCGTTATCGTTGCCAGTAAATTGCGTCTTTAGTTGATGCTGGTCTGGGGGCGGTTGTTTTTGTTTAGCTCCGTAGTTGGAGAGGTGGAATGGAGGGACTGGAGCGTAGCGGAAGGCCCGGAATGGAGCCTCT
>NZ_BMXI01000005.1 GCF_014651675.1 Roseibacillus persicicus | reverse complement strand
AATTCACCCCCACCAACCCGCGCTCGAATCCAACAATCGCAGGCGAATGAGCCCATCCCCAACGGACGAGATCTCAGGGGTCGGTTTCGGCGAAACACCGACCTACCGGCGTCGGCCGGTCAGGCTTTGCCGAAGCTGACCCTCTCGGTGTTCGAACTCGCCTCTGCGGGTTTCCGAGTTCACCCCCACCAACCCGCGCTCGAATCCAACAATCGCAGGCGAATGAGCCCATCCCCAACGGACGGGTTCTCAGGGGTCGGTTTCGGCGAAACACCGACCTACCGGATTCTTCTAGGGCTCCGCCTCCCCCTTACTCCAGCTCCCCCGAAATCACCCTCTTTCTATCTTCCGCGCTGACTTCACCCAGTCGAAGATAGCTGCCATCAAAATAAGCCCGGGCGCCGTGGAGATGCCGGGCGTTCTCGCTGACGATGCGGATGCGGCCTGAACCATCTTCCTTGGGCACAAAGGTCAGCCAAGCCTCCTTGCCATCGTGCTCGTCGCGGGTCTCGAACCAGGCACTATGGCCATTGACCCGAAGCTTGCCGCCAATAATCCCGAGATGAAAGCTGGGCCCCCGCACGACATGGAGCGCGAAATAATGCTGGTCCCCCTCCTTTACAATCTGGAGGAAGCCACCATAGGAGTCCCGATACTCCCCCTCCAGACCCTCGTGTTCTCCGGCCGTTTTCCAAGCCTGCAACCATTGCACCCGCGATTCGGTCAAGCCGGCCGCCATCTCCAGTTGCGCCTCTTCGTCAGAAGTCCCCTCGTAGCCGCGTTGCGCTTCGCTGATGTAGTCACGATATTCCACCCAATCTCGCTGCTCCTTTTGCACGATGGCAAACTGATAGGCCTCGAGCTCTTTCTTCAATTCACCATAGACGCGATTGAGCACATTGTCCTGAGTCTCGAATTGCTCTTTGGCCGAGGGCTCGGAAAATAAATTCGGGCAAAGAAGGGTGACGGCGAGGGAAATGACAGCAAGTTGTTTCACTCTTTTCCCTTACAAAATTGGTCCTTGGATGTCGACTCAGTCGTGGAGAGTTGCGCCTCAATACTTTGCGATACAAATAAATATTATGCAACTGAACCTATTCTTTTTGGCCTATCGACATTGGTTCTAAATCGTTAGTTCCTTGTCCCTTTTACTCCTTTCAAAGGCTCTGACTGATTCCTCACAAAATTCCCCTTGCGTCCCACTCAAACTACCAGAAATTAGCATCGTGTTTAATCGCTACCGGACTACTGCCGTTGTTCTCGCCGCCTGCACTTGCTCCGTCCAAGCGGAGTCTACTGCCGAAGTAAAACTGCTCGCCCCTCCCTCCGTTGCCGCAGGCTCCACTGTCGAGGTGGCCTTGGAACTGACTCCAGCCGAATCGCTGCACGTCTACTACATCAACCCCGGCGAAATGGGGCAGGCCGTCGCGCTGGACTGGCAGGATTTGCCGGAGGGAATCACCACGGGCGAACTGCGCTTTCCTGTTCCCCATCGCGTCAAGACTGGCGAACTCCCGACCAATGGTTACGAGGAGACCACCTTGTTCTTTTCCCAACTGAACATCGCGCCCTCCGTCGAACCCGGTTCCTATACTTTCAAGGCCAAAGCCTCCTGGCTGGCATGCAATGATAATCAGTGCCTGGTCGGAGGCGATGAGGTCGAACTCAAACTGGAAGTGGTGGCCAAAGGAGGAACTGCCTCCGAGCCCTCCACCCAACTGGCCGAAGGCCTCACGCTCATCCCAACCGACGCGAGCACAGACTGGAAAAGCTCGGTGAAAAAAGAGGGCGAAAAGTGGCTCATCAATCTCACTCCCCCTGACAACTGGGAATCCCCAGAAGAACTGGATGCCTTCAGCGAAACTTCGGACTTTTTCCAACCGGGCTCGGTCCCTTCCATCCAGAGGACCGACTCTGGATTGCAGATTTCCGTCGAGGCTTCGGAATATAGCAAAGACCTTTCCGCAGCCAAAATCGTGCTGGCCGGACCCACCCCACCCGTCAGAATTCCTATCTCACTGGAAACGCAAAAATAGCGGGAATATTCCCTTTCATCCTGCGTCTCAACTTTGGGCCATCGCCTGAAAACAACTCTCAACAACCAACAAACCAAACTACTATGAAACTAATGACCATCGCCGCAGCCTTCGCGGCCCTCGTCGGACTCGCCACTCCAGCCCTCGCTGAAGACGCGAAAGCAGCAACTGCAGAAAGCGCCCATGCTCCCCACGCCCCCGCCTTCACCCTGAAGGACCTCTCCGGCAAGGAGCATTCCTTGGAAGACTTCTCCGGCAAGACTGTTGTCCTGGAGTGGATCAACTACGGCTGCCCCTACGTGAAGAAGCACTATGAGTCCAAGAACATGCAGAAGCTTCAGGAAACTTACACCGGCAAGGACGTGGTGTGGCTTTCCATCGTTTCCGGCAAGACTGCCAAAGGCTTCTCCCAAGCGGACGCTGATGCAGCTGGCACCAAGGCCACTGCCGTTCTCCTCGACCCCACTGGCGAGACTGGCAAAGCCTACGACGCGAAGACCACTCCTCACATGATCGTGATCACCGGTGACGGCCACATCGCTTATGACGGTGCCATCGACTCCAAGGCTTCCACCGACTCTGCGGACATCCCGAACTCTGAAAACTATGTGATTGCGGCTCTCGATTCCGTTCTCGCTGGCAAAGAAGTCGCTACCACCAAGACCAAGCCTTACGGCTGCTCGGTGAAATACTAAGTCTTTCCTGATTTTCCCCTCTTTCAAACGCGGTCCTTCGGGGCCGCGTTTTTTTTGCACGGAAGCAATGGGTAAGCGGAGAGGGGTTTGAGGGAGTCTTTTTAAACCGCAGATTGACGCAGATGAACGCAGATTGACGAAGGCTCTGTTGGTTTTGGTTGTGATAAACTCACCGAACCGTCCTCCTTTCAGTCCCATCCAAATCCCAACGAACCGGAATCTGCGTTCATCTGCGTCAATCTGCGGTTCCAAAACACATTCACCTCCTCGCCCCCTCCCTCAGAACAAAGGAAGTAGACTCGACAACGCCCCCGCAATCCCTTACTTCCCTGCCCCTTTCCCCAGATTTCCCATGGCATCAGGTTTCCAAACACTCACCGGCTTCCGCGACTTTGACCCGCGCGATTGCCAGCTCCGCAACTACCTCTTCGAGACCTGGCGCCGGGTGGCGACCCGCTATGGGTTCGTGGAATACGAGACCCCGATGCTGGAGCCGACCGAGCTTTACCTGAAAAAATCCGGAGGCGAACTTTCCTCGCAACTCTTTCGTTTCCAGGACCAAGGCGACCGCGACGTGACGCTGCGCCCCGAAGTCACCGCCTCCCTCGCCCGCCTCGCCGCCACCAAGCAGCGCGACTATCCCAAGCCGCTCAAGTGGTTCGAGATTGGGCAATGTTTTCGCTACGAAAAGCCGCAAAAAGGCCGCACCCGCGAGTTTTACCAGTTCAATACCGACATCCTCGGCGACGACTCCCCCGCCGCCGATGCCGAGCTCATCGCGCTGTCCATCGACACCATGCGCGAGCTGGGCTTCACCAAAGAAGACTTCAAAGTCCGCCTCTCCGACCGCAATGCCTGGTCCAAATTCGCTGCCGACCAGGGGCTGAGCGACGACCAGCTGGCAGATTTGCTCCAAGTAGTCGACAAGCTGGAACGCGAAAAGCCCGAGGTCACCACCGCCAAGCTGGAGCCCCTCGGACTGGTCACCCAGCAGCTCACCGACTTCATCGCCGACCCCGCCAACGAGTCCGATGCTTTGCGCGAAATTCAAGAGAATCTCAGCGCCCGCGGACTCGGCGACTACCTCGAGGTCGACCTCTCCATCGTGCGCGGACTGGCCTACTACACCGGCGTGGTCTTTGAAATTTTCGACACCAAGAAATCCCTGCGCGCCGTCGCCGGGGGCGGTCGCTACGACACCCTCATCTCCACCCTCACGGAAGGAAAGACCGACCTCCCCGCGATGGGATTCGCGATGGGCGACGTGGTCATCGGACTCTTCGTGCAAGAAGTCGCCTCCGCCAGCCGCAAGTTCGAAGTCTGGAAGATGAACAACGCCAGCTGCGACATCTACCTCGTCATCGACGACGAAGAAAAGCGCCCCGAAGCCCTCGCCCTCGTGCAGGAGCTCCGCGAAGCCGGTCTGCGCATCGACTACGCCCTCACTAAGACCAAATACGACAAGCAGCTCAAAGCCGCCGCCCACACCCTCGCGCCCTTCGCCCTCGTCGTCGGCCGCGACTTCCCGCAGCTCACCCTCCGCAATCTCAACGCCCGCGCACAGGAAGACATCCACCCCAACACCGACACCGTCGCCTACCTCAAAAAACGCCTCAGCGAACCTCAGGGACCATTGTTGGCTTAGAAAAACTGAACCGCAGATTAACGCAGATGAGCGCAGATTTTTTGTCTAAAGAAGAATCAGGACAAGTCCTGAGCTGCGCCTTCGAAGTGCACAATGTTCTAGGTAAAGGCTTGAGAGAAAAGGCTTACGAACGCGCTCTCGTGCGAGAGTTTCAGTTGCGCAAAATCTCCTTCGACCAGCAAAAGCAGTTTCCAGTCTTCTATAAAGACACCCAAGTTGATGTTTTCATCCCAGACCTCATCGCTTTCGATTGCCTTGTTATCGACGCCAAAACCATCGACTTCATTAGTGACAACGAAATCGGACAAATGCTGAACTACCTCCGCATCACAGGACTGAAGGTCGGCCTCGTAATTAATTTCAGAAACGCCAGCGTCGAATACAAACGAGTTTCCCTCAACGACCCTCGCAACTTTCCCACTCCAAATCTTCAGTCCTAAAAATAACAAAAAATCCATCCCACAGAGCCCCGTCAATCTGCGCCCATCTGCGTTAATCTGCGGTTCAAAAACTTAAATATACTTTCATGAGAACTCATCACTGCTCCCAACTCCGCGCCTCCGACATCGGTCAAAAAGTCACCCTCATTGGCTGGGTGAAGTCTGCCCGTGACCACGGTGGCGTGATCTTCATCGACCTGCGCGACCGCGAAGGCCTGACCCAATGCGTCTTTCACCCCGAAGTCTCCAAAGAAATGGCAGACCTCTCCCACACCTTGCGCGACGAAGACGTGGTTCAAGTGGTCGGCACGGTCGAAGCCCGCCCCGAGATCGACGGCAAGTCCACCGCCAACAGCGACCTGCCCACCGGCGAGATCGAGGTCTCCGCTCTGGAGCTGAAAATCGTCAACAAAGCGGCCGTTCTTCCCTTCCAGCTCGACAAGGAGCTCTCCAACGAGGACCTGCGCATGAAATATCGCTACCTCGACCTCCGCCGCGAGCGCATGACCCGCAACATGCGTCTGCGCCACCGCATCACCAAGTCCACCCGCGACTACTTGGACGAACTCGCTTTCCTCGAAATCGAGACTCCCATCCTTTCCAAGTCTACTCCCGAAGGCGCCCGCGACTTCCTCGTGCCCTCCCGCATGCACCCCAAGAGTTTCTACGCTCTCCCCCAGGCGCCGCAGCAATACAAGCAGCTCCTCATGGTCGGCGGCATCGAGAAATACTTCCAGATCGCCCGCTGTTTCCGCGACGAAGACCTGCGCGCGGACCGTCAGCCCGAGTTCACCCAGATCGATATCGAGGCGTCCTTCGTGAGCCAGGACGACATCGTCAACCTCATCGAAGGCCTCTTGGCACGCATCTTCAAAGAGTCCCTCGACGTCGAGATCCCCGTCAACTTCGACCGCCTGACCTACAAGGACGCGATGAACACCTACGGCTCCGACAAGCCCGACCGCCGGATTGGGATGGAAATCGTCGACGTGACCGAAGACCTCAAGGACTGCGAATTCCGCGTCTTCTCCGGTGCCGTTTCCAATGGTGGAGTGGTCAAGGCCATCAACGCGAAAGGCTTTGCCGACGCCACCACCGGCCAAATCGAGCGCCTCACCCAGACTGCTATCGAAGCCGGAGCCAAAGGCCTCGCCTACATTCAGGCCCGCGACACCGACCGCAAGACCTGGCGCTCGCCTTTCGTCAAGCGGATGACCGATGCCGAAGTCGAGGCCCTGCGCGAGAAGCTCAACATCGAGCCCGGCGACCTCATTCTCTTCGCCGCTGACAAGTGGGAACCCGCTTGCGAAGTCCTCGGCCGCATGCGCCTGGAAGTCGCCAACCTGCGCAACCTGCTGGAAGGCAACACCGAGTTGAACTTCCTCTGGGTCACCGAATTCCCCCTCCTCGGCTACGATGAAGAGGAAGGCAAATGGAACGCCGTTCACCACCCCTTCACCCGCCCCATCCCCGAACATGAGGAAGCACTTAAAAAAGGCGAGCTCGGGGACGGACTCCTCGCCCAAGCCTACGACGTCGTTCTCAACGGCTACGAGCTCGGCGGTGGATCGATTCGGATTCACGAACAGGACCTCCAGTCCGCCATGTTCGACGCCCTCGGAGTCACTCAGGAGGAAAAGGAGACCATGTTCGCCCACATCCTCGAAGCCTTCACCTTCGGCGCCCCACCCCACGGCGGCGTCGCCCTAGGTCTCGACCGCATCGCGATGCTGGTGGCTGGCGAGTCTTCCATCCGCGAAGTCATCGCCTTCCCCAAGAACAACCGCGCCAGCGACCTCATGACCGCCAGCCCTTCGGAAGTCGACTTCAAGCAACTCCGCGAACTCCGCATCAAGTCCACCGTCGCCGACAAGCCCGTAGACCCAGCCGAGTAAACCGAACTCTCCTTTCAATCTCCAAAGCCGTGAGGGACTCGTCCCTCACGGCTTTTTTGTATTCAACTATTTCTCTTTCGTTACACGTTCAAACGACTCCTGATAGGTCGTTTTAAATTCTGGCGGAAGTGATTCCGCATCAATCAATGGGAGTTCATCAGAATGCCAGTGGGAGTGCATAGCCAAAGATTCAATCAGCAGCCGAGAGACTTCGGGGCGCTCTGAGGATATCAGGCTAAGCATTTCGTTGCGATTCAAGGCTCCCGCAGTCATTGCAGAAAGGCTCCGATTGAAAGGGTCACTTCGGTCCAATCCGTCGAGCAACGCCTCAACGGGTATGCTTGAGCGTGCCGAAAGGCCGTCGAAAAGGCGCCTGAAATCTTGATAGGACGACAGAGAAATCGCGCTAAGAGCAGCCGCGACATCCCGTTCTCCCAGAGATCCTATTCGATCGATAATGGATTCGGGAGACTCTCGAGCAAGAGCGATCAAGACCGCTTTACGCACCAGAGAGCCACCTAGAATCCCGAATTCTCCCGCCTCAACACTTTCGAGAACTCGCGCTTCTTGCTCAGCTAGTTCTTTTCCCAGAATATCACTCAGCGCCAACTCCAAATCTTGGTCCGAATGACTGCCACCATCCCAAGGCTGATTGAGCATTGCATGCAACGCGGCATCGATATCTCGATTCGCCCACCTCACCAAAAGCTCACGCTGGGCAGCGACTCGCGAATAGGCTTTCTTGTTTTGATTAGCTAGATCGGCCCATTGCTTTTGGAACTCCAGACTCCTTTGCTCCTGAGTCACCACACGGCCCGAACTACGAGCCTTCAAAAGAGCCCCATTCGCCTCTCCATTGTCCAAATTCCCATCGATGGGCGAGGATTCATTTCTTGGCTTCCAACCAAGAGAATAACCCAACACAACAGCGATAAGCACACCCCCAATGTGATTTTTGAGCTTCATCGATTCTGAATTTGCAATTGAGCATCCTCCACTAATTCCGGATACCGTTCTTGACCCATCTCAACCACCGCTTCCAACGCCAGCCACTTTTGTGGTTCTTCAGGCAAGCTCCTCAACCAACTCAAGTAGTCCTCCCCATATCGCTCGAGATTCGACTCAGTCTTTCCTTTCCACACCTCAAGCATCTCCTCGTTGCCTGGCCCGACACTCTGCATTAGTTGCAGAAATTTCTCTGGATTCACCCCGTGAAAAGCCTCTCTCGCGGCACGAAGTTTTTGGTCATCGACCGTCTCCAAACTATCATTCTCATAGAGTTCAAGTGCGAGATGCAAATTGGTTTCCGCCAGATGAGCAAAGACCTTACTCCGAACCTCGTCCTCGTGCCCCTCTAGGCTTGAACGATGTTTCAAGAGTTCATCCAACAGCGCTGATGCACCGACGTTGCCGGTATGAAATTGGTAAAAACGATCTTCTTCTCCTCGAAGAAAACGAGACACATCTCCCGCTACAATCTTCCCCATCGAACTCGAACTCTCGCCCTCGAATTCAGCACGAAGAGCCGCTCGTTCCTCAGGTGAGCGATTACTGTTTTGAATCATCTCTCCAACCCAATCCATTCGTGCCACCAAATTTCCACGCACCATTTGAGGCGTTGTCTGAGCCCGAAAAACAGAAAGCAGCCAGTCGAGTCCCACTTCCGGATCAGTGTTTGAAACCAATGGTAAAATGACTGCATGCCAATGCTCAGGGGGCAACGCTGCCAGTAGTTCCTCTCGCCGTTCGAAGGGCCAAGTTTGTCCAAGAGAAAATCCATAACTATCGTTTTCAAACCAATCAGGAAGCTCACTTAGCGCTGTCTGCAAAAGAGAGAGGTCGCCCAACTTGCCAATCTTGTCCACAAGCACATTAACGGAACTTTCGGGGTCAATGGAGTGGATCGCTCTCCACGCATCTAAATCCCCGATAAAATCGAACTCACTCTCCTCCAATGGCTTGAAGAGATACTTATAGCGTAGAGAATTCCGAAGACCGTCTTTTGGGAGCTCGGAAAAAGCTGCGCAGGCTGCGAGAGGATCTTGTTCGAACCACTGAGTGAAGCGTATTCCAAGCCGATTGAAATCCGCGTTCTTTGCCAAACCAGACATTCCCTCCTTTTTTAAGACATCGAGAAGGTAATCGTGATTTCTCTTGAAAAGGTTTTCGAAAGCCGCTCGGCAATCACTTGCAGGCTCGAAGGCTGCGACAGTCTTCTTCCCCTTCGATGCATTCTCTTTCAACTCATCTTCAACACGAGGCCGACTTGATACTTTTGTTGAGTCAACAGACTGGTTCTGAGTTCTGGACTCTACGCCATCATCGTTCGGAGATAGGCCTTTTCCCAATCCCCACCCCAACAAAAGCGCCAGAAGATAGACTGCGGGCAGACTCCATTTCATGACCTCTACAAACTGAACTAACAGTCACAGACAGTCAAGATCCCCGACTGAAACCACTCACTCTTAGGATGTTTACCCATTCAACATTTACTCAAAGAGTCCTCACCTTGGGAAGATTGACACGACCTACAGTGATGATAGGAGTCGTAAGAGTGATCCAAGCTCGTTAGACTCTGTCTCTCGCTAATTCCCGATGAAAGACGACAATGCCAGCAACACCGCGCGACTCATTGCCCGGACGATTTTACTGGCCTCGCAAGACTCTGAGCTACGGAGGCTAGTGGCACCCCAAAAGGCTGAAATCAGCGAAGCCATTCTGGAACAAACCAAAGGCCACAAAACCTTCCGCCTCGCACTGGGTCCGATTCCCCGACGACTCCTCCTGACTCTCGAAAAGACTCTTCTGCCCGGAATCGTGGCTCACTATCTGGTGCGAAAGCGAAAGATCGAACTCTCGGTCCGCGAGGCTCTTCAAAAAGGGAACAAAGCCCTCATCGTCATCGCGGCCGGTTACGATACCCTTTGCCTGCGCCTCCGTGATGAATTTCCGCAAAGCCACTTTGTCGAAATTGATCACCCGGCCACCCAAGCGGGGAAGCAAAGCACTTTCCCCGATGGAGGAAACTTCCACCTCATGCCGGCCGATCTCACTCAGTCTTCACTTTCCGACATTTTGGAGACTTCGACTTGTTTGGATAAAGAAAGCTCTGCAGTTTTTGTTTTAGAAGGGCTCACCATGTATTTGACCGAAGAGACCGTTCAAAACCTCTTTCGTGAAATCGCGCCCTACTGCGGCAAGCTGATTTTCACCTTTATGGAAAAAGATGAAGAAGGAGAAATCGGCTTTCGCGGACAGAGCCCGTTGATCGCAGCTTGGCTCAAGGCTCGCCAGGAACCTTTTCTCTGGGGCACTACTCGAGCGGACTTGCCCCGATTTCTCGCCCAAGCTGGCTTCGACCTGTCAGAGGTAATCGACGACCACGACCTTCGAGCTGAGATCCTCTCCCCCCTCGGACTCGATCATCTGGCTCTGGCCAAGGGAGAATGTCTCTGTATTGCCGTCCCTTCCTCGCCATGAATCCCTCCCTGCGTTGCAACGACATTCACTCCAAGCTGAACCCCACCCGGGTTGCGGAGGTGCTTTTTCCGCAAGATGAGGACGACGTGATTCGTGCCGTCGTCGAGGCCAAAAATCAGAGGAGAGCGATCTCGATCTGCGGCGGACGGCACGCCATGGGTGGACAGCAGTTTGGCGAAGACACTCTCCTGTTAGACATGACAGGTCTAGATTTTGTGAAACCCGTGGACCGCGTCCACGGGACGGTCGAAGTCGGCTGCGGGATACAATGGCCGGCATTGCTGGCGGCGCTTCATGCTCAGCAAGAGGGCGAGGAAACGGTGTGGACCATTCGGCAGAAACAGACGGGTGCCGACAACCTCACCATCGGCGGCGCACTGGCAGCAAATATTCATGGCCGCGGCCTCCGCATGAAACCCTTTGTCGACGACATCGAGTGCTTTCGAATCGTCGATGCGGAAGGCGTGCCCCATCATTGCTCTCGCACTGAAAACGAAAAGCTCTTTGCCCTCGCGATTGGAGGCTACGGCTGCTTCGGCATCGTCACGGCCATCACGCTGAGACTCTCACCGCGAATCAAGCTCCAGCGAATCGTCGAAGTCACCACCCTCGACCTCCTCCCCGACACCATTCGCGAGCGCATCGGCAGGGGGTGTCTCTACGGCGACTTCCAGTTCTCCATCGACGAACAATCAGACGACTTTTTGTGGAAAGGAGTTCTCTCCAGCTATCGACCGGTCTCAGGCGACCCGGTCATTCCGACCTCGCAAACCGTTCTCAATGCGACCAAATGGCAGGAGCTGGTTACCCTTGCCCACCACGACCGGAAGAAGGCCTTTCAAACATACGCCGACTACTACCTTTCGACCCACGGACAGCTCTACTACTCCGACATCCACCAGCTGAGCATGTATGTGAATGATTATCACGAGCAGCTCAATCGCGACGCCCGCCCTGCCTGTCAGGCCAGCGAGATGATTACCGAGCTCTATGTGCCCCACGACCACCTCATCTCCTTCATGAAGGAAGCGGCCACTCTTCTCCGAAGCCGAGGTGTGGCGGTGATTTACGGCACCATGAGGCTCATCAGGAAAGACTCCGTTAGCTTTCTCTCATGGGCCCAGAGCGACTTCGCTTGCGTGATCTTCAATCTTCATACCGAGCATTCTGAGGAGGGCATCGCCCAAGCAGCGCAAGTCTTCCAATCCCTCATCGACCTCGCGATTTCTTTCCAAGGATCCTACTTTCTAACCTATCACCGCTGGGCGAGACGGGACCAGATCGAGGCCGCCCACCCCAACTTCGCCGCCTTTCTATCCGAAAAACTTCGGCTCGATCCTCAGGAGAGATTTCAAAGCAACTGGTGGCGACACCATCGCGATCTTTTCTCGCTTTTCTCTAACAGGTAAAGTTGCAAATCTCGAACACGAGCAACTTTCGAAAATCGAGATCGCCTCATTCGAGTAGCATGCTTTGAAAAATTGAATATTCGCGCCCGACCTTCTCCTGCCCAAATGGACGACCCAATGAGAATCTTCCTCGGCCAAGCGGCGGCCCCAAAGTGAACTCAATCAAACAAACCCTCGACGGTGAGGTAGCGCTCTCCGGTGTCGCAGAAGATGCAGACAATGGTCTTTCCTTCGTTCTCCGGTCGTTGCGCCACCCGGCGGGCTACCGCGGCATTGGCTCCGGAAGTGATGCCCACCAGCACTCCTTCGCTGGCCGCAACTTCGCGACAAGTCGCGAAGGCTTCTTCCTCGGAGATGAGCTCGAAGGAATCGATCACGCTCTGGTCCATGGCTTCCGGCACAAAGCCTGGCGCCGTGCCCATGATGCGATGGGGAGAAAAGATTCCCTGCGAAATATAGGGAGCCACCTCCGGCTCAATCGCAATGCACTGGACCGCAGGGTTCTGTTCCTTGAGATAGCGCCCGGCCCCCGAAATCGTTCCACCCGTGCCTAGTGCCGCAATGAGGATATCCACCTTCCCCGCCGTGTCCTCCCAGATCTCCGGTCCAGTGGTCCGGTAGTGAGCCTTGGGATTGTCGGCGCTGATGTGCTGCCCGAGATAGAAGTAGTCCGGATTCTCGGCGCACAACTCGTCCAAACGAGCCTTTGCCCCCTTGGTGCCCAAAGCCGCCGGAGTGAGCACCACCTCAGCCCCCAGAGCCTTCATCACCATCCGCCGCTCAACACTTTGAATCTCGGACATTACGATGATCACCCGATAGCCCAGACGGTTGCCGAGGGACGCCAGCGCCATCCCAGTGTTCCCCGAAGTAGCCTCGATAATGGTTCCCCCTTTCTTCAAATCCCCGCGGGCCTCCCCCTGCAAAAGAATCTCCCGCACCGGCCGGTCCTTGATGCTGACCGGGTTCATGAACTCGCACTTGGCGAGAATCTGATGGTCGGGCGCAAAGGCATTGAGGCGGAGCAAAGGGGTCTTCCCTATCAAGTCAGTGAGGCTTTGGTGAATCATCGCGTTCTTTCTCAGTTCTACTTCTTGTATCGCCCCGAGTCATTACTAATTCCCCCCTCTCCCAGCATTACAGTCGCCCTACACTGGGTAAAGCAGCCGACCTGACTCCCGATGGCTACCCCGTTTTGCAAATCAGCAGAATAAACCTCGGAGTGATGACCGATTGAACCCTTCCAAGAGCTGACATCCTAACACGTCAGAGCACTTAAAAAAACAACCCTAATTCGAAAACTTCTTCAGTGAGGACTGTTCCCCCACGAGCTACTTGCCCGGGCCTTGCGGGCCCAGTGAACCGCGCCGGATTCGTCAATGAGAGCTACGGCATCGACTTGATTCCAGCCCTCGACTCGGGTCGTGTCCAAATTGAACCGCACGCGAACGAGTGGGATTGGAGACTTCAAGGAGATTAGGGGCTCCGGCTCCGTGCCAAAGTCGCCAAGCCAGAGTTCAGACAATTCACCTTCCTCCGAGCCGCCGAGAATTTGCCTCACCGCTCCGGGATTGAGGTTGAGGTGGAGACGAATCTCTTTAGCGAGGACAGGTTCGCCAAAGTGAAGCTCCAGCCATTCCTCGCCTCCATCTTGAGTAGCAGGGCACCAGGCAAGGGGGTGGTCTTGCCCGAATTCGGGAACATTAGCCGGGCCCGTGGCTTGTTGGGGCAAATAATCGTTGGAGCTGGCTGACGAGTCGGGACGATAGCCACGCATCACGTTGGAGAGCGGAGCCAGCACCTTTACCTCCTCCCTCAGTCCGGCAATCTCCTCCTCCAGGCGAACAACTCTCTGGTCGAAATAAAACCAACAGAGATAGAGCCCTCCAGCAACAGCGAGCCCCTTCCAGACTTTAGCGCTTGTCGCATGAGGTGAGCTTTCAGACATTGGCCGAACAAACTCACGCAGTGCATTCGGTGGGTCAAGCTTTCATCAATGCTCCCGACCCTCGTTATCTTCCTTTCGGCCTTCTTACTCTTCATGGTTCAGCTCCTGATGGGCAAGCTGTTGCTCCCTTGGTTCGGAGGCTCTCCAGCGGTGTGGACCACTTGCATGCTGTTCTTCCAAGTACTCCTTCTGGGAGGCTACAGCTACGCCCACGGTCTCTCCAAACTGTCCGGAAAGTCGCAGGGCCGGATCCACGGAAGTCTACTCGCCCTTGCGGTGCTTCTACTAGGGATGGCTTGGTCGCGCTGGGGTTCGCCCTTGATTCCCGACGACAGCTGGCTGCCGGAAAACTCGCAAGCGCCCCAGAAACAGATCCTTTTGCTCCTGCTCGTCTCCATTGGGCTTCCCTTCTTTCTACTCTCCTCCACCAGCCCCCTCATCCAGTATTGGCAAGGGCAAGAGATGGAAGAAAGTAAGACCTGGCGGCTCTACGCGATTTCTAACATCGGCTCTCTCTTGGGGCTGCTGAGCTACCCCTTCCTGGTCGAACGCTTTCTCTCCGTGCAAACGCAAGCCATCGCATGGGCCATCGCCTTCACCTTCTTTGCGCTCGGTGTCATCGCGCTTGCTCGCAAGCCGCGAGCCGCCCCTCAGCCTGCTCTAACAGCGATCGAGACTCCAGACAGTCCGCCCACAGTCTTGACGCTGGCCTCGTGGCTCCTGCTCCCCATGACGACCTCGGCGATGCTGCTGGCAGTGACCAACGAGCTTTGTCAGGAAGTCGCAGCGGTGCCGTTTCTCTGGATGCTGCCGCTCACGCTCTACCTCCTTTCCTTCATCATCTGCTTCGACCGCCCAGCCTGGTATCATCGTCGGTTCTTCCTCTTTGCGGGAGCAATCGCGACCGTGGCAGTGCTGATTACCGCGTCGCTAGGGATTCGAATTAAGATTCCCATCCATGCCGCTTCCTTTGGGCTCTTTCTCTTTCTCTTCTGCATGATTGGTCATGGTGAGCTGGTGCGGCTGCGACCGGCGACTTCGCGGCTGACACTTTTCTACCTCATGGTCTCTCTCGGGGGCGCTTTGGGAGGCCTCTTCATCAGCCTTCTTGCTCCCCTCCTCTTCAATAATTTTTGGGAGTTCAACATCATCGCCACTATCGCTTGGGCGCTGTTAGGGATTCTCCTGCTTCGGGAAAAAGACTCGCTCTTTCATCGCGGAGACTGGTGGCAGCTGGTCTTTCTCCTCGCCTTCATCTTCTACTTCGTCATCCGCCTCGGCAGCGAGCTCTACAGGAATGGGGACCATGGCTTTCCGCGCAATCCCCTCCTCCATGCAGTGCTCGCGCTCTTATTCGCTTGGGCGATCGGCTTCGCCCTCAGGCAGACCCGTTTTGCTCAATCGAAGTATTGGCCACGCCTATCGGTGGTGCTCGTCATCTTTGTGGCCGAATGCTTTCTGATGTGGCGAGTGCGGGACGACCAGAAAGGAACTCTGGTAGCGGAGCGCAACTTCTACGGCGCGCTCAAGGTTTCCATCGAGCCCGCAATCTCCAACGCGTTGCCTGCTCGGGTTCAGCTGACCCATGGTAATATCAATCATGGCTTTCAATACCTCGACCAGGAACTCGCGCAGCTCCCCGTCAGCTACTACGGGGAGGATAGCGGAGTGGAACTCGCCATTCAACGTCACCCCAGACGTCTCAGCCACCCCCCACGCCCGCTGCGCATCGGAGTGCTCGGACTAGGCGCAGGAACGGTAGCCGCCTACGGCGAAAAGGGCGATCTTGTGCGCTTCTACGAAATCAACCCTGCAGTTGTGAACTACTCATTGGGAGAAGAGCCCTACTTCAGCTATCTCGCCAATAGTCCCGCAACCACCGAGATCCAAGAAGGCGACGCCCGCCTCACTCTCGCGCGGGAACTCGCGGCCGGAGAGCCTGGTCGCTTCGACGTGCTGGTGTTGGATGCCTTCTCCAGCGATTCTGTCCCAGCCCACCTTCTCACTCGCGAAGCCTTTGAACTTTATCAGAATTGTCTTCGGGACGAGGAGTCCGTGATTGCCATCAATATCTCGAACCGCTTTCTCGACTTTCGCGACCTCATCGGCAGTCAAAGTGAATTGTTAGGATACTTTCCTCTGATCGTTCAGGTCAGGGAGTTATCGATTACCAAGACTCCCTCTTCTTGGATCATCCTCAGCAAGCATTACCCTTTCCTGCAGGATGAAGTAGTCATAGAAAGAGCCTTTCCCAATATCCCCCAGCACGAAGTCATCTGGACCGATAACTTCAGCAACCTCTTCCAAATCTTGCGGTGGTAGAATTTGCTATTCTCTTGCTAATAAAAAAAAGCATGCCTACCCCTCATAGCGGATGAATAAGGAAAATAAGACAATTTGGTCGGCACTCGGGTGGCTTGCAGTTGTAGCTGCTCTTTTGCTACCTCTTGTCACCGTCTCGGGAGCGGTGGATATCTTCCTAAGAGTCAACGGTATTGACGGAGAGTCAGATGACAAATCTCACAAAGATGAAATCGATGTTCTCGCCTGGAGTTGGGGGATGTCAAACTCAGGAACGACGCACACAAACGAACCCAGCGCAGGGAAGGCAACCTTCAAAGATCTCACCGTTACCAAGTATGTTGATAAGTCGTCCCCCCCTCTCATGCTAAAAGCAATCAAGAGTGAACGCATCGATAACGCTACCTTGGTCGTTCGCAAGGCCGGCGAAAATCCCTTGGAGTATATTACACTCGACCTGAAGGACATCATCGTCAGCAGCATCACCACAGGCGGTTCCGGTGGCGAAGACAGACTAACGGAAAACGTCACCTTTAATTTCTCAAAGTTCAAGCTCACCTACCAGGAGCAGCCTTCGGACGGCTCCCCAGGAGATACCGAAGAAATCGACTGGGACATCGTAGCGAACAAAGAAGGCAACTTTTAATTCGTCCACATCACAGCTTCTGCCAAAAGAACGAATACTTTGAGGAACTCAGCAATCGAAAGCCCAAGACAGGCGCAAGCCCGCGGAATCATCGGCTGGAGCTTGCTGAGCCTGCTACTCGCCACCCCTTGGCTCTTCATCAAGAGCGATGCGGCAGTTGAGATGTTCCTCAAGCTCGACGAAGGCCGCATCAAAGGAGAATCCCAGAGTAAAGATCACCAGGACGAGATCGACATCCTGGCGGGCAACTGGGGTCTCGCTCAATCCGGAACAACGCACTTCGGGAACAATTCGAGTTACGGAGAGCCTTCCTTCCAAGATCTGACTCTCGTTAAATACACCGACCTTGCCACACCCGAGCTCATTCGCACAGCGATCACGGGGGAGCACATGAGTGATGCGCGTCTCATCTTCGTTACCTCCGGCCTCAAGCAGGACCTGCCTATCCTCAGCATGTATATGCAGGACGTCATCGTCACCAAGCACGAGATGGGTCTGTCTGGCGGCGAAGATAAACCCACTGAGAAGGTCTCCCTGAACTTCGCGGAGTTCACCTTCAAGACTTTCAGCTATGAAGAAGGTTCGCCAACCGACGAGCCATTCGCGAGTTGGAATATTCCGCAGAACACGGAAGGATCTGGCGAAACCGGTAGCAACGCAATACCGACCATCTCTTTCATCAGCAATTATTCCATCGTAGAAGATAGTTCACGCACAATCAGCTTTACGGTCTCCGACAACGAGACCCCCAACGGCTCACTCGCCCTTTTGCGGAGCACCAGCAACCCCTTTGTGGTCCCCCTCAGCGGAATCAGCTTTGGAGGTTCTGGCGGCAACCGAACGGTCATCATCACCCCCGCACCCAATGCCTCTGGCAGCGCCTCCATCGCAATCACTGTACGCGATTCTGAGGGAGCTACCAGCTCCCGAACATTTACGGTCTCGGTCTCAGCGACCAATGACGCACCCTCCATTGCTACTCTTGCCGATCAGGTGATGAATCAAGATGAGGTCCTTGAGCTTCCCATCGCGATCGCAGACATCGACACCGCTATAGAAAGCGTCACCCTCACAGCCACTTCATCTAACACCTCCCTGATCACCAACGCGGGCATCACTATTAGCGGGACTGGTGCGACCCGTCAAATGAGCCTCGCTCCCCTCGCCGACGCCTCGGGCTCCTCGATCATCTCCCTCACCGCTAACGATGGCAGTGCCGACTCCACCCCAGTCACCTTCAACCTCACCGTCAATGCCATAACCAATACGGGGCCCAGCGACATCCAACTGACCGGTCCCGGCGGAATCCCTCTTCAGGTTGATGAAAATAGTGCCACTCACATCCTAGTCGGAAGCCTCAGCGTCACCGACCCAGACGACGACAACAACGCCACCTACACTCTGGTGGACTCCGCGGGCGGCCGCTTTCAAATCGGTGGAACCAATCAAAGCCAGCTCCTCGTCGGCGAGGGCACTCTCCTTGATTATGAAACTGACAGCTCACACAGCATTACTGTTCAAGCCACCGATTCCGCAGAGAACTCTTTCCAAAAAGTCTTCTCCATCGTCGTCAACAACGTCAACGAAGCCCCCGTCATCACGACTACAGAAGAAGCCTCCTTCACCTTTGCTCCTGAAGTCTCCACTCCGCTTTTCGGCCTCGTGGTGAACGACCCCGATCTCCCCGCCGCCGCCATCAGCGTGACCTTCACTGTCGCCGAGGGTAGCCTCTCCATCGACGAGACCGGTCCACTCTCGGGCAGCGTGACCCATAACAATTCCTCGGCAGTCAGCGTGACAGCCATCCCCTCCACCATCAATGCGGTCGTGGACGGTGGAGGCCTTCTCTACTCCACCGTAGGCACCCCATTGGGCACCCACCAGCTCACCATCCTCGCTAACGACCTCGGCAATACGGGCCCCGGCGGAGAACTAACCGACACCATCAACCTGAATTTGGAAGTCCAAGGCACCCCCTTCCAGCAATGGCAGCAAGACTGGTTTCCCGAGGAACTCGACGATGAGAATGTCATCGGTCCTCTCGCCGACCCGGATGGAGACACCGTGCCAAACCTCATCGAGTATGCGGTTGGCACCAGCCCCACCGACGCAACAAGTGGCCTCGGCTTCGCGCAATACGTCGAATACGACCTGGAAGGAACCCTTTACCCAGCAGTAAAGTTCCAACGCATCAGCCCCTCACGCGACCCCCTTCTCTCCATCACAGGTGAGCTCGCCACCGACAACCTCAACTGGGGAACGAACCCGGAAGACACCCTCATCGCCGACGACTACCCAATCGGGGAAGACGGGTCCCGACGCGAAGTCATCATCCGATCCTCTCTCCCTATCTCAGCAACGGACCGTCAGATGCTACGTCTCCGCTTCAGCTTCCTGGTGCCGCAATAGTGCGCTTGGCAAAAAATTCCTCTTTCCTCCCGCAGCCACTCTTCGTAGTTTCTCGGGAAGTCGCCGCTGTAGCTCAGGGGTAGAGCAATTCACTCGTAATGAATAGGTCGTCGGTTCAATTCCGACCAGCGGCTCCATCCCTGGTTAGCGCTGCTGGGCAATACGTTCTCACGGTTGGAGGTGAAAATCTCGCACAACACGAGAGAGGGCGGACATTTCCCCTGAAGTCTTGGACTGCATCCAACTTCACCATGAGAAATTTTGCCATCACGCTCCTTCTTCTAACAAGTCTTTCCCCTCACTTGCCAGCCGAGCGTGAACTCATCTTTTCCGACGATTTTGAACGCAATGAGTCGCAGGAAGAAAAGGAAGAAATCGGCAGAGGATGGACCACCGCAAGCGAAACCCGCGCGCAAGGAAACAAGCAAGTCGATCTGAAAGATGGCACGATGCGCATCTTCCTCCATCCAGTCGCGGACCATGCCGTCTCAGTCCGTCGGGCAATGAACCTACGCGATGGTGCCGTGGGAATGAAGTTCAAGCTGGAAAATCCAAAGGACGAACTCGGCATCAACTTTGCCGACCTGAAGGAAAAGAGCGTCTGGGCCGGCCATCTTTTCAAAGTCGTCATCAACCAAAAATCCGTCAGCGTCACGGATCTCAAGACAGGAGTGATGAACCTCACCATTCGGGATGCGCGCAGGGCGGACAAACTGTCACCCGAACAAGAAGAAGTATTAAAAAAAGCTTCGCAGCGCTTCACGCATCGCAGCGAAACGAACGAGTGGCATGACTTGCTCATCGAAATCAAGGGCGAAGCAATCACGGTTACAATAGACGGACAGGAAGTTGCGACCTTCTCTTCCGCCGGAATCGCTCATCCCACAAAGACTCTCCTCCGGCTCTCTGTCCCACATCAGGCGGTGGTGGACGAAGTGAAAATCTGGCGTGATCTGTAGTCAGCCCGAGACTACCCGCAAGAGCAACTACCTTTTCGGAGGAGTCTATCTCTTCAGCCCATTCTTGTGGTTACTCCCCCCGCTGCTTTGGGAATTTGCCACTGTCCCAACACCTCAACCGCATCGAGATCAGAATTTGCGCTCTCGTTGGATTTCGCTCCACAGAGTAACTCTCTTCGTCAGGGAGACAATTCGGCGGTCAACTCAATCCTGTCGCTTCGAGCTCGAACAGCCGAATCCCAGAATTCAAAAAGAACGAAAACAACAATCGTTAACTTATGTGAACTATAAGAAAAAGAAGAATATTTTCCGAATTCAACACTTCGATTTGGGGACCTCCTTCCATTCCAATCAGACTATACTTTCTATCGTAAATCCAACACGCTCAGGAATATCGAATTCGTGAGACCCACCTTGGGAACGAGTTAGGAGCATCGCGGTTTCAGCTCATTTAGAGAACCGAAAACAGTTCCGTCAACAAACATTTGACCCCCGCGCGGTGATAGTGATTTGCAGGAATCCACACTGCCACAATTCTCTTTCCATCATTGAGATGTTAGACAACTCTCAACCAAGTTCTCATCACATATCATTAACATGCGATTCGTTTCCTTCCTTTCCATTCTTTTACTTGTAACGTCTCGCATCCACGGAGCGCCGAGCCTTGAGGAAATCTCCATCCAGCCAGAAGGCCCCCTTTCCATCACCGTCGGCTACGGCCACGACACGACCTTCGACTTGGATGTTAGCAACGAAAACCCAAGCGCAAGCGCGAATCTGGAAGCCTTCTTTCAGGATTCCATCGGACGGGATCTCGAGGGTGTATTGCAAGGCCTCAACGACTCGGCGGAAGAGATCCTCAGCCATTTGCCAGGCCGCTACTTTTTCTCCGATGGGGACACCGGCAACAGCATCTCAGACGGTGGAGGCGACATGTATGACAGCGGGAACTTTCTCAGCTTCAACTCTTCGCTGAGTCTCTTCTATTCTAACAACCACATTGCCGAGACCAACGGAGCGAGATACTTCACGCTGAAGTTGGATGGACTCTTTGTCTTGGTGGCCGACTACGGGAACTCGTCCAGCTTCAATATCAACGGCAACCTAGGAGCAGATGGAAATGGCTCAGTCACCCTGCAAGAATTCGATCCTGGCTATGGTTATCAGGCTTTTCAAAAATCGGTAGGAGGAGCTTCTGACTCGTCGGTCAACCATCTCATTATGGTCCCTGCCGGAAGCAACGTCGTACGCTCTGCACCCACGACCACTACCAATGACACTCACTCCGTCTCGAATCTGCCTCCAAACGGACGCCTCTACTTCGCCCTGTTTTCCAAGGCGGGGGGCGAATTGTTTTCTCCCTCGCTCGTCGATCAGTTCGCCAGCTCCTTGCTTGAGCACACTCGCTCGGCCCCGAGCTGGTTCAGTATGGAGCCGTTCACACTGGCAGCCAATTCCACTACCACGGTCTCGCCTGTGATCCGTTCCAAGGGGATTGCCCCTGGAACTTACGAAGACTTTTTCACTATCGCTCCAGCGGATACCGAGCTGGAAGACATCCCTGCTTCTGCCTACCAGTCCATCAGCCTCACGGTCAATCCCCCAGCCTTTCGCATTGACGAGGATCTCGTTCGCGCAAGCACTCTGGCCGGCACCAATGCCGAGACCACTCGACTCACAATCAGCCCGACCGAGACCGGCACCAGTTTGGATAGCCTGGGCTTTGAAAGTTCGGCCAGCTGGCTAAGCGGAGAGTGGCTCACCGCAGAGAATGCCTTTGCCCTCTCTTTCGACACCGATGGTCTGGCTGTGGGTGAATACAGCGCCGAGGTCAGCATCTCCGGTCTCGACACTCTTCAGAAAGTCACTGTGATGGTCACGGTGGAAGAGCTGAACATCGTTAGGCTTCTTCCCGATCCCAGTCGCCCCCGGCTCTACGCAATCAACTCGACAGGAAAAGCCAGAGGGTCGCTGCTGGTCTTTGACATCCTCAGTCAAGAGCTGATCAAACAGCTTCCGCTCGAGGAAGAACCTACGGATATGGACCTCACCGAAGGTGCTGCGGAGCTTCTCGTCATGAACACTTCCGCGCCGTCCATCCAGCGGATCGATTTGGACAGCCTGACTGTTACCGAGACCTACGAGTTGACCGAGTTCTCGAACCGCAACGATGACTTTGGCGGTCACGTCGCGGATGGGCCGGGGGACATCATTTACTACGTGGATGAACAATGGGGACCCCGCCTGCGCACCTACGACACCTCCGCGCGCTCTGTTCTTCAGACCTTTGGCTCGCAGTCTGAGATCACCCCCAATACAGGAAACGACCACGGCTATGGTGATATCGTGGTTTCTCCTGATCGCTCCCTCCTCTTTGGCTGGAGACAATATGGTGACGGTGCCGGATCCTCAGGAACCCACATCGTGCGCTTCGACATCGCGGCCACAGGAGAACTCCAATCGTTTACTATGGGCTCTTCGTCATCTGCTCCCAATTTTGATCGCGATCCCTTCGACACTCCGGCTCTCATCTCCTCCGATGGCGAGACTCTGGTTGTGAAAAACCGAAAAATCAATCAGGGGAACATCAATACCGTTGAAGCGGTCTATCCTGATGAAATCCTCTCGATCTCTCCTCTCGCCGAGATTCTTGTAGGAGCAGACGCCATCTATCCGACGCTGGGGCGAGAGATTCTACACGAGTTTCCGAAGCCCTATCGAGTGCAGACCGTTCTTCCCGACTACTCCTACTTCGTGGCATTCGACACCTCTGAGAAGGAACTTGTTTGGCTGAACTTGCTCGACACCCTGGGAGCTGACGAACTGGGATTGGAAATCTTTCCGGAGAACAATAGCATCGTCGTTACCCCTTCCGAGCTGCGCTGGCTTCCCGTGTCAGGAATCACCTCCTACGAAATCTATCTCGGCACCAGCGAATCCGCCGTGCGCAATGCCACTCCCTCTTCGGCCGAGTTTATTGGCACTTCTTCTACCCAGACCTTCACCCTCCCCGATGCACTGGATGACGACACGACCTACTACTGGCGAGCGGTCCCAGCCGGACGGACAGGCGGCGAGGTCTTTAGCTTTCAAGTCTCCGCCTTGCTGCTCTCCCAATCTCAAATCGACTTTCGCGGGCCGGCCGGCGTTCTGAACATTTCCGACACGGTGGAGATCAATGCCTCCACCGCCACCGACTGGACAGTCTCTACTGATGCCGACTGGCTGACCATCTCCGCCAACTCCGGCACCACCCCTTCCACCATCACTCTCAGCGCGAATACCACCGGACTAGCGAGTGGTTTCTTCGAGACGACTCTTCAATTCACAGTGGGAACTTCTCAGTTCGAGATGCCGGTTACCCTGCTCGTCGACGACCTGAACTTCAGTCTAGTGGAGGCCGATCCCGTCACCCCCTTCATCTACCTCATTAGCCAAGAGTCCATCAATAGCTTGGAGTCCTCCTACCTCATCAAGTTCGACCCCGTCTCCCGCGAGATGGTCCAGGCAGTAGAATGCGGTCGCTCGGTGACTGATCTCGCTATCCACAATAAGGAAAACCGCATCTATCTGACCAACCACGAGACCGGGATTTTGCGCGCCTTTGATCTCGATAGTCTGGAACAAGAGCAAAGCTATCAATTCACTCCCCGGGCCGAAGCTTCCTCCGGTGGCGACGCCTACCGTGTTTTTGCAGGACGACAAGGTCGAATCATCGTCAGCGAATACAACCAGTGGATCGAGTTCTGGCTAGTCAACACTGAAACCGGAGAAAGGATTGCGAGCGGCTCGGGGCGGGCCGGGCAGGGCGTCTTCGATCCCAGCGGGCGCTACTACTACCACCTCAATCTGAGCAATAGCGTCGCCCGCTACGACACCATCAATGACACCTTGGACGACTATCTATCAGTCACCGCGGGCACCGGCTCCACGATACTGACCGCGGGTGATGGCAGTCGTCTCGTCAAAGGACAAAGCATCCTGGCTCCGGACCTGGAAGAAATCGGCACTGTCCCGGGAATCAACTCTAGCTATCCCGACTATGAGTCGGCCCGGGCTCTCACGCGAGGAGGGGAATTTGTCTTCACCGACAACCGGGTGTTCAACACATCCAGCGGGCTCGTGGTTGCCACTCTGCCGTTGAAGAGTTCTCTCATCGCCATCACGGCTGACCAGTCGACAGCTTTCCAGTTCGCGCTAAATTCTACCACCTTCAGCGCCTTCGACCTTTCCACCCTCGGCGAAATCGCAACTGGCATCGAACCCCACATTGCCGACTCCGGGGTGGTAAACGACACGAACCAAAGACTCTCTTGGTCAATGGAGGCCTCTGCCCTCAGCTACGATGTCTACTTCGGCACCTCGCAGGCTGCAGTCGATGCAGCCACTTTGGAGAGCTCCGAATTCCTTGGGAATACAGCCTCTAACGACTGGGCCACGGAGCTGGCAGGTCTATCGCTCGACACCACCTATTATTGGCGTGTGGACTTCCACAACATCTCCACGGTAGTCAAAGGCGATGTCTGGTCCTTTCACGTGGCCCCCATTGTGGCCGGTCCCCGGGCAGTCCAGCTTGATGTGCTAGCCAACGCCCCGGTTCGTCCTCAGGCATTGACGACTGAAGGGCCCGCGGGTTTGAGCTGGAGCGCCTCGACGAGCACGCCATGGCTTGAAATCACAACAGCCACCGGTCAGGCAGGAGAAGAGGTGAACTTCGCCATTATACCAGCTTCTCTCCCCTCCCCCACGGGCACGACTTCGATCAAAGCCTCAGGTGCCATCGACCTCTCTTCGGGCGGTTCGTCCTTTCAGGTTCCCATCAACCTCGAGATTGACCCCTTGTCCTACACCTTGCTCGAGGCCGACGTGGAGCGCCCCTTCATCTACCTCATTAGCGAGATCAGCCAGACTGACGAACGCCCCGGATACTTGGTGCGTTTCAATACCAATAGCGAAACCATTACCGACGCCATCCCGGTGGGCAATGCGGTGACGAGCTTCGACATCCATTATCGCGAGAATCGCATCTACCTGCCGAACCACGTCACGGGCCTCCTCCGGGCCTTCGACCGAGAAACCCTGAACCAAGTGCAGAGCTACCAGCTGGGAACCCGAACTTCCGGAGATGATGTCTACCGCGTCTACGCCGGACGGGAGGGGCGCCTTCTCTACACCGGTTACAACCAGTGGATCACAATGCATCTCATGGATACAGCCGACGGCACGAGCTTGGCCGAGTCTTCTCACGGAACCTATCAGGGACCGGGGGTCATAAGTCCCGATGGCACGACCTACTACCATGCCGAACAATTGTCCTCGGATCAGCTCAAGAGCTTTGATCTGTCTGAAGACCAGATCACCAGTTCGGATATCGCTGACTTCGACAACCACTTTGCTCCGGTCTCGTCAGGAGACGGGTCCCTGTTGGCGCAAAGAATTGTCCTCTTCTCCCCTTCCCTCGAGGAGGTCCGCACCTTCGACTCATTCGATACCAGCTACCCTCACTACGAGTCCATCAAGGCGCTCTCCTATCGCGGGAATCTAACCGCCTCTAACAAGACCATTTACAATTCCACCAACGGCGAAGAGCTCGCTGATCTCCCCGTCATCACCGACCTCATCGCGTTCTCGTCCGATCAGGAAAAACTCTTCCTGTTCGAGAGTGACGAATACACGCCGACAGCAGTCGACCTCACCGAAATCATCGAGCTGCCACCAGCCGGAATTGTTCCAGGAATCGCAGACAACTCGATGATCATCGGAAGCTCTCAGGAGCTGGACTGGACCCTGATTTCCTCAGCCCTTTCCTACGATGTCTACCTGGGTAGCGACGAAACCGCAGTGCTCAATGCCCAACCAAATAGCGAGCTGCATCTCGGCAACACGACCACCAATTCGTGGAGCGAGCTGATTGAAGACCTCGAACTGGGGGCGACCTACTTCTGGAGAGTCGACATCAATGGTCTCAATGGAACCCGTCGAGGAGAGGCCTGGTCATTCACCGTCGCCCCCATTGAAACGACCCCCCGGATCTTCCATTTGGATGGACCGAAAGGCATGCCTTCGGTGACTCACTCGGCCCTCATGTCAGGCCCATCCAACTCCAATTGGCAGGCCTCCACAACGACACCCTGGCTCTCTGTCGAGACCACAGCTGGCACTGTCGGGGGCAACCTGACGTTTGCGGTCGAAGCGACTCATCTTGCTCCGGGAGAATACGAAGGAAGCATTCGAGTAACGACCGACGGAACCAGCTTCCAGCTTCCCGTCAACCTGACCATTCATAATCTGAACATTTCCCGTTTCGAGACTGTTCCGGACTCGGAGAAAGTCCTCGCGCTCAGTATGACTCCCGCCGTTGACGGTCCATCCTTCTTGCTGGAAATCGATGGCTCCGACGCCACCATTTCGCGCTTCGCCGCCGTAGGCCGGGAAGCACTCGATTTCTCTTTTCTCGAAAGCGAAGAAGAAGTCTTCATCCTCACCCAGTCAGGTGAAGAGGTCATTTCCTTCGACCGTTCGTCTTGGTCTGCGAGTCATACCATCGAGTTGGAATACGCCCACGAAACGATCTTGGCAACGCCCTCCAACACCCTCCTCCTGACCCGCGGATACTACCTCTATCCTATCGATGCTGATACTGGAGCGTCAGTCGGAACCAATCAGAACTCACGCAACTCCCGAATTTCGCGCGGAACTCTCGCCGACGATGGAGTGACGATTTATCGCAGAACCTCGAATGCCGTTCAAATCACCTATCAGACCTTGGAGGAAGAGGGGCTGAGTCCCGTGGGGCCAATTGCAACGATTAATAGCGGAGACTTCCCAATCTTGGTGACTGATGGAGCTCGGCGCGTTTTCGCAGGTCAGAAGGTCTTTGATGCAGAGCTTAATTTCGTGACTGACTTCGACGAAACGATTCGAGCAACCGATCGAAACGGATTGGTTGCGATTGGTGAGAGCAGTGTCTTCTGGGGTGAGTCGGGTCAACTTGTTCAGGTCTTGGGGGAATCCGCTTCGACCGCAGCGATCACGAGTGATGACCAGTATATCCTCCGCTTCGTTGATGAAGAGCAGATTCTGGAGTCCATACGACTCGACAACTATATCCAGTTACCAGGCGTCTCTCCTCAACCCTATCAGATCTCATCCAACCCTCCCGCCACTTTCTCGATTCCGGCCATCGGCGAGGCAGAGGCCTACCTCTTCTATCTTGGAACGAGCAGGGACAGCATGGAGCTGGTCGCCCAAGGGTCGGAGCCTACCTTTGACGCGCCGCAACTATCTGACTTCGAGCATTACTTCTGGCGGATTGATCGTCGCATCTCCCGCCAGATTCTAACAGGCGAGGTCTATCAGTTCTCGCTCATCCCTTCCGCCATTGTTCCCGAGGGTCTCGTTAATGGGACCTCGGTCACCTTCCTGGACCGAGAACTCGTTACCAGCTCGAGCAGATACCCATACTTCGACATTTCTACTCATCAATTCGATTTTGAAACCGGGGAAATCGGAACCCCTCGTAGCTTTGATCGTGAAGAAACCACCACCTCGAGCATCTATGGGGAACAAGTCGTCAAAGCCGGGGATTCCTACTTCACCTTGGAATCGAACGGTATTGCCCGCATCACCGTCGACCCTCTTGGGTTCACGTTGTTGGACGAGACAGTCCCTCTCCCCGGCTCCGCCGTTCCCGACTCGATTGCAGCCTCGGGCGATCTGCTCTTCATCTCCACCCAGGCGGACAGCACCGGAAACTCCCTGCTTCATGTCTACCGCACCTTTCCAGAACTCGTATTGGAACAAACGATTTCAACTCCCACCGGAATCACCCTACGAAACTTTGCCGCAAGCTTTGCGGCCGCAGATTCGCACTTGGCATTGCGCGGCACCATGACCTTGGGTAACGCAACAACCGAAAGCATCTTCATCTATCGAAGGTCTCACCAGACTTCCCGATGGAATCTCCAGCAAATCTTCAATACCGAGCACGACATCATCTCGAGCTCGTACAGCTCGGGTCGCTTCTCCATTGCTACGGACAAGCAGCGCATCATCGTCGCATCAACGAACAGTTCCGGAATTCCCGAGATCACAATTCTGTTTTCTAACAACGGAGGGCGCTTCAACGTAGAGTCATACTTTGCGACCTCGGATTTTGCAGCCCTCACTTCCCTCAGTTCCAGAAATACAGTGAGAACCGCGATCGATCGAGATATCGCCGCCGTATCGGTTCCCGGGGCAAAAGGCGACCGGGGTTCCGGGGTCCTCCTGGTCTTTCAAAACGAGAACAATAACTGGAAGGCCAAACCTGCTATCGCCCTCGATAATAAAATCATCCTCGAGGAAATTTCTCTGGCCAATGGCTGGCTCGTCAACAAAGAGAACGCGCAAGTTCTCTTGTTCCGAGTGGCAGACCAGTCCCCCAACCCGGTAATCACCTCCCCCCGCCCCTTCCAACTGGTTGCCAATCGACCCTTCAGCTTCCCTCTTTCGACCGATGGCTTGTCGGAGGCCAGCACTTTCAGTCTTCAGCCGCAGCTATCATGGGCTCAAATTGGAGGGACCCCATCCGCGCCGACCTTGAACGGAAATACCCCGTCAGGCCTCTCGAGCCAGACCATCCGCCTGACGGCTTCAACCGCTGATGGAGGGTCCTATACCCAGACCTTCGATGTTGCTCTTCTCTCTGAAAATGACATTCCCGTGATCGAATCGATTTCCGAATCGTTCGCCGCCGGGGAGGGTCAAAATCATACCCTGCGGATGACTGTCTCGGGAACCGGCCCCTTCAGCTATCAATGGTTCAAAGACGGAGAGGCCCTTTCGGGAGAAACCCGCAATCGCTTGAGCTTGCGTAGTCTCACCTTTGAGGACACGGGGTCCTATACGGTGACCATTACCAACGCGGTGGAGACAACCACCAGTGAGCCTATCTCCGTCACGGTCACACCCGCCAATCGCAATGGCGGCGATTGGACGACCTTTGGCAATGATCCCGCTCACCTCGGTCATCACCCGGCCTCGCTCGGCACCCACACTTTCCTTCCTGCCTGGGACGCGATGGTTCGGGGAGAGCACGACATCAACCGCGCAGCCATTGCGGATGGAAAAGTCTTTACCACTCCCCTCGTCTACTTCGGGGGCCCCGTGAACGCCCGAGCATTCGATCTCGATACCGGAGAGGAAATCTGGGCCCACGAGTTCGAAGAAGCTCGCTCCCTCAATCCCCCTTCTTATTTCAACGGACGCATCTACCTCCAACGGGGAAATCATAGTGGCGATACCCAGCTATGGGCCCTGGATGCCGAAACGGGAGAGAGTATCTGGTCCGCCGCCCACACTGCCCAATGGGAAATCTACGAGGCTCCGGCAGTGAACGACGACGGAATCTATATCAATGGCGGCTCCTACGGTGGTCTCTATGGATTCGACCACGACGGCAATCAGCTCTTCTTCGAAGACAAAGCCCAATACGACGAATGGACCCCGACCCTCATTGACGGAAAGCTCTACAGCTGGGTGGCCGGCAACTTTACCGAACACAACCCCTACTCGGGAGATCCCATCTGGAACTTCTCGACTTCTTGGGATTGGCACGGCTGGAGCATGAAAACAGTCTCTGCGGTCACAACCAGTGAGGCGCTGTTGATTAGCACCACCCACCTGAACTGTCTGGACCTGGAATCGCGTGAAATCCGATGGCAAGTTGAAAGCGGCTTTTCAGGGAGCCCGGCCGTTTTCGGAAACGAGGTCTTTGCCCTCAAGAGCTACACTCTCCCAAGCTACGACCTCGCGACCGGCTCCTTGCAAACCACCTATCGCAATCCGTCCCTTGAAACTTTCATCTCCGGACAACCTCTTTTGCTCAATGATTACCTCATCGCAGCCACCGAGGAAAACACCTACATCTACCGCTACGGGGTAGAGGACCCAGTGCAAACGATTCCAGTCGGAGGGCGACTGAGCTACTCGAACGGCTACCTCATCATCGCAAGAAACGACGGCCAAATCTCGGCCTTCTACGCCAACGACGTGCCCGATCTTCCCGAGCAGGAAATTCCCGAAGTGGTGGAGGACATCCCCTTCTCCCATCAACTCATGGCTCTACATGATGATGAGGACGAATCCCTCAACTTCTCCCTTCTCGATGGACCGGAGTGGATCTCGCTCAGCTCGAGCGGAGAACTCAGTGGGACTCTTCTCCACAACCAAGGAGGCCTCCAAACCATTGAAGTGGAAGTATCCGACGGAGTGACCGATCCTGTTCGCAGGTCTTTCACCTTTGCCGGCTTCGAGGTCAATGACACTCCGACAGCCAGCCCCTTGGCGCTGACCGTTGACGAGGACAGCGCACCCCTGACCTCCTCGTTCTGGGATCGTTTCGATGATGAGGAGAGCGCCGACAGTGCTTTGGTCTATCGCATTGTTTCCAATTCAAATCCCTCGCTTTTGCTGACTGGGTCCCCCGTCCCGGAAAGTTTCACCATGACTCCTCTTCAGGACCAATACGGAGAAGCGATCTTGCGACTGGAAGCCACGGACGAAGGCGGATTGATGGTGGAGACCACTGCGACAATTACGGTGCTGCCCGTCAACGATGTCCCGGCCTTTACCAGCGACCTCCCTGATTTCACGGCGAACCCCGCCGCGGATCCCATCACCGCAGACCTCGCGGGCTACACCTTTGACGCCGACCCCGAGGATCAAATGCGCTATGCGGTGGTCGAGAACACCAATGAGACCATTTTTTCCTCAGTCACCCTCGGGGCGACCAACGGTGAACTCTCCCTCGTTTTTGCGCCCTATGTGTCTGGCTCCGCGACCCTCACCATTCGCATCACCGACTTGGAAGGGACCTTTTCCGAAGCCACCATGGAAGTCACCCTCCCGGACATTCCGCCACCGACCATTTCGGCAGGGGCTATTAGCTTGAATCGTCAAACGGGACTCTTCGAACAAAGGGTGACCGTCACCAACGGGGCAGCCCGTGCCATTGGCGGTTTCCAGCTCCATATCGACGACTTGGCCAATGGCTATCAGCTCTGGGGTCATTCCAGTAACACCATCACCCACCAACAGCCCTTGGCGGCGGGAAGCTCTTTGCAATTGATGCTGGAATACTACTCTGCCAGCTCAGGACTAACACCGTCACCAAGCCATCGCAGCGAGACCGCACTCCCCGCGACCACTCCCGCTCCGGAAATCCTCGGAGTCGCGGTGGACCGAATCCTCTGCATGGAAGATCACTCCGTCCTGCTTGAGTTCAACTCCGAACCGGGCAGCCGATACGCGATTCAATATAGCTACGACATGGAGGTTTGGTATCAATCCCCCGTGGTCATCGAAGCCGGAACGAACCGGACCCAATGGCTGGACCAAGGCATGCCCCGAACCGACCAGCATCCCGCCGATTGCGACAGCCGCATGTATCGCGTCCTGCAACTTCCCAACTAACGAGCCAAACCACATAAAAATGAAAAAATCTCTTTTCTACCTTCTGTCCTTTGCTCCCCTCTCCGGTGGCGACTTTTCCAAAGACGTCATCTCCTACACTCCTCAGAACTCGGGTTGGACAGCCTCCTATGCGGTCGGCCCAAACTATCGCCACTTTGGGGACGTTCGCTATCAGGGACAAAGCCAGTCGCAAAATCTACTGGTCCCCTCCTTCATTGGGGGAAACTCGCTCACCTTGCCGCCCATTGGAACCACCGGCACGACCAGCGACCGGCTCTATGACAATGGTTTTGTCAATCTGGACGGGGGGACAGCCGACAACGGTCTGACCTGGAACTGGGGCTACGATTCCACGGATCAGGTCCAAGCCAACAGCTTGACCTATGGAGCCACGGGCTATCGCTCGGACTACAGCGAGTCCTCCAGCTACTCGGTCCAACCGACCTTGGACTCCGACCTCAAGGGAGCTGGACTTATGGGCGATATCTATTTCGCCGCGCCAGAGAATTTTTCCCTTCCTATCAGCGGGGTGCTGGTTTCGTTGTCTTATTTTGGAACCGACCAAAATTTTGGCTTCTCTTCCTTTTCCGGGCAACAACAACGGGAGGACTACCGACTCGACTTTACTGATACTTTTGACACCACCGGCTTGATCATTCCCCTCCGGGATGATTACGAAGGAACCTACGCTGGACCAGGCCCCAAGATCGACAACATCCCCAGCTCCCGCGTGCAGGATGATGTCTTGCTGAATACCGAAAATGCAAGCTTCGCAAACTCGGTGTCCTCGTCGATTGAGCTGAACGCTCTTTCTCTGGCGGTCGGACCAACCATTCAGGAAAGCTTCGATTCGGGCTGGGCTTGGCAGATTTCCTTTGGAGCAACCGTCAACCTCTACAAGTGGTCGGCATCTCAAAGCGAATCCCTATCCGTGCGCGTCGACAATCAAGCCCCGACCTCCTTTGCCCGCTTCAATCACAGTTCCAGTCAGACGGACTGGGCCCTCGGTCTCTTTGGCCGAGTCGGTGTCACCCGCGAGCTTCCTTCCGATTGGTATACCTCGGTCCATTTCCAAGGCGACCTTGGTCCGACCCTGGACGTCAGAGTCGGACCCTCCAAGTATGAGATCGAGACCAGTGGCTACTCCGCAGGCTTCTTGATTGGACGGAGATTCTAGTTTGGCAAAGCTTCGCTTCGCAAGCCGGCCCGAGAGACATCTATTGGTACGAAGCCCAGCTTCAAGGCCGGAGATTCGGGGCGAAGTCGGAAATCTCCGTTCTCCGCATCGACAAACAGCGGGTCGGTCGAGAGGCTGTTGAGGTCGACCCCATTGGCCTGCTGCGCTTTGAGAAAGTCGTCGGACAGCTCAGAGTCAGCCGCGCAGAAGTAAATGTTGAAATCGGTGTCCGCATCCTTGGAGCGGGCAAGAACCCGACCACGCCGGTCTTCTGAGGCGTTGTTTCTTCTTGCCTCCAACTCGTCGATGAAGGTCACCTCCCGAGTGGAGGCATAGAGAATGTTTCGCTGAATGGTTGCGCCCGTCATAGGGCCTTCGCGAACCGACAAATAATAGCCGCGAGGAGGGGCGATGAGATCGGCGACGATGTTATTTTCGCAACGGTTATTGAGCTTGGTGAGAATCCCCTGCGAGGTGCACTTGTAGATTAAGTTTCCGGTGATGAGAGTGTCCTTCTGCCCCCCATCAGTCCGAATGGCAGCCTGCATGATCATGGGAGCGACCATGTGATGGATGTAGTTTCCGCGGATCACATTCCCTGCCCCCGCTCCCCGGATATAGATTCCATTGCCATCTCCCAATTCCTCCATGGCATGGTGAATCTCGTTGTATTCGATCAGATTATCATGGCTATGGAGATAGGGCCGAACGTCCTCCAATGAAATTTTCTTCCCGAACTTGGGCAGCTCGTGCCGTCGCAGAGTTCGCCCCAACTCCCTTCCTCCTTTTTTGAAAAAATCGGTCATGCAGCCCGAAACGATGATGCTGGTATAGGGTGTATGGTGCACCAGGTTGTTAGCCACTCGATTCTCCCCGCTTTGCCAGACCATGATTCCGGGGGAATGGGAGTAGATGCGACCGGTGTGATGGATGTGATTATTGAAGACCACGTTGTGATGATTGAGGTCCTTGGTCCCCGGACCATAGCCACACAAGAGTATGCCGGCTCCCCCCATCTGTTCGATGTGATTCCCCGTGATTTGATTCTGCTGGGCGTGCAGATCCAGCCGAATGGCACCACTACCACTAGGACCAAAGTGGCAATCCTCGATACGACAACCTTCGGCACCACGCAGTCGCAGCAGCGCATTGGCCTTATCGTGAAAATCCCAGTCGTGCTGCAGCCCTGCATCATCTGCCTCCATGCGATAGCGCTCTCCATGGAGAAAAGTCAGCCCCCGGAAAATCAGGTTGCGCACGGGGATGTCTTTGGGCCCCGTCTTGTCGATGCGGCCTTCCACGCGGAGATATTCAATCAAGCGCGGGGCTCGGATATCGGTCGGCTTTCCCTCCTCACGCGGCCAGAGATAGAGCTTTCCAGTTTGGGTATTCAGCACCCACTCCCCCGGTTCATCAAGCGCCTCAAGCACGTTCTCCACCCAGCACGAATTCGTGGTCTTGAGAAAGTGCAACCTGTTCATCACATAAGTCGACTCGACCGCAGTGCGAGCAATCTGCTTCTCCTCATCAACCGAGACCAAAGGCAGGATATTAACGATCCACGCATGATGAGGGCGCACCACGATCTCCACATCCTCCACGTTCGCCCAGTTTTTCAAAAGACCTTTCGGAAAGCGAAGCCGGTCTCTCCCGCTGCCCTCGAGGGGAATAAAGCCAGCGGACCGAGCTCTTGGCAGTATGCCTTTATCATCAAAGAGCGTATGAAACTTTTCGGGCACCTCCGCCTGCCAAATCTTTCCGCGGGACTTCTCGGGAAGACCTTTCAGGAGACCATCCACTTTCTTCCAACCTTCAATCTGAACCGCTGAGGAAAATACCGGTTTCTCGTCGGAATATGCCTCAAAGGTAACTCGAGTCTCATCGTTACCCGAATCCTCCAAACCAAAGACCACGGTATCTTCCAAGGAATAGGTTCCGCCGCGCAGCTGAACTACGATGTCCCCGGCCTTCTCTCGTTTCAATTCTCTCACCGCATCACGTCCTCTCTCCAAGGACGCGAAAGGACCATCCGTTCCCTCTTCATTGGCCTCTGCGAGCTTGCCCGACCACTCATCAGAACCGCTGGGTGAAAGATAGAAGTCGGCCCCTTCGCAAAGAAAAGTTCCGAAACAAAAGAACCCGAGCTTTAACAATTTTTTCATGAAATCAACGCCACACCCAAGAGGACCAGACACTCAAAAATACCCTCCGAACAGTTCTAACATTTCACCGCATCCCGCTCAGCTACCGAAACTCAATCTGGTCGATATTTGGCGCTGACTGCCCCTTGGATTTCAACAGAATGGTATTCGCACCATTTCTGATCTCGCAGGGAATTTCGATCGTTCTCCAGTCGTTGGACCACGACTCAGTTCTAGGGAAGGCTCTTGATGAGACGGTCTTTCCATTCACGATAACATCCACTGGGCGGGTCCGCTTTGGGTCAGCGAGGGCATAGCGAATTTCCAGAATCGCCTGACCGGCAGGCCCATCATTCTCCTGATAAAACTCAACCTTCCCCTCACGACCACCAAAATCAAGATAGCCCTTCCCGTTGAAACCTTTGCCATAAGAACTCACCCTGGCCTGAGAGAACTTCGCGGACTCCGCTTGTAGCGCGGTGGCGGACTGATTGTTGGCAACCTCGCTGGCATCATACCAATGAAGCCCAAAATCAGAGCCGAAAGACTCCTCCATTTTCAAAACAGGCTCACCATCCAAGTAGGCGACCGCCTTGACCACGCAGGATGAGGGAACCGGGAATGGAGCATGATATCGAGGGCTGGCAGTTGTGGGCTGGCTCCCATCCGAGGTGTAGTGGATGGCAAACGAACTTTCCAACACCTCACCAGTTGGCTCCACCCGAAGCACATCAATGGCAACTTGCTCGGAGGTCAATTGCCGCCGCTCCCCTAGAATGGCTCCGACCGTTATCGGTTCTCCCTCCCCTTCCAAGAAGAGACGGGCTTTCCCCATGAAGGCTCGACGATTTGCAGCCACCGGCTTGTCAGTATCAGCCAGATGCCCGTTTTCAAAGGAGAGAATCCTCACCCCTGAGCCACTGGAAGTGAAAATCGAGTTCTCGCCGTAGGGATAAAAGTGACCCTCCTCATCAACGCTTGAAAGGGTCAGGATATGGAATCCCTTGCCCAAAGACTCATGTTCAATCTGCAAGGCACGTGGAGCGCCACTGGTGTGATGCTCGTGACGTGCAACCTCGCGACCTTCGTTTCGAGCCACTGCAATCAGTTCACCTGGAATCCACGGGACCATCCACTCACACTGCATCTCATCCCATTTCAGTCCCGGCTTTTGAGCCCCCAAGGATTGACCGTTGTGAAAAAGTTCAATCTCATCCGCATTGGAATAGACATGAATGGGAACTTGAGTCTCCGGCTTCATTCCGGGGTGGGTCCAGTGTGGTAAAATGTGAACCATCGGTTTGCTAGTCCACTGGCTTTGGTAGAAGTAATAGAGGTCCTTCTTGAATCCACCCAGGTCTAGCGCCCCTCCCGCAAAGGAGTGGAAGGGCCACCCCCCGTGCACGTAGCCCGCCTCGCCAGGATAGTCGAAACCAGTCCAGCGGAAGTGACCGGAGTACCAAGGCAGGTCGCGCATCTTTTCCCAGTTCTGCCGCGCATTGATGCGAACCAGCCCATTGTCATAGGACGAATTGAAAATCTGCTTTCCGTTCGCCATGTCATCGGGTGCGAGGAAGGCATTGGAGAAGATTTCGTCTTCAGTGAGATCAGGAGTCTCGAATGGTTGCTGGCGCTTGTTCGGGAACCCGTCGCGATACCAGGTCTTCGATTTATAGAATCCACGCACTTGCCAGGTATGTGGAGCTTCGGTCGCGACAAAGGGTTTATCGGGCCGCTTTTCCTTGAAGAACTTCTGCGACTCGGAATGACCATTGACCCCATAGACATCCATAAAGTTCGAACCCGAGTGACCGGAAGTGACCGGTCGGGTGGGGTCCAGCTGATGGCAAACCTCCACCAACTGCTTGGCAACCGGCCCCCCCGTCTCGTTGCCCACCGACCAGACAACCACGCAAGGATGATTGCGGTCCCTACGAATGAATGCACTTAAATCCTCCCGCCACCATTTATCGAAATCGAGCGCTCCGTAATCCTGCGGAGCCTTCCGTTTCCATCCATCAAAGGCCTCGTTCATAACCAAAATCCCGAGACGATCGCAAAGGTCATAGAAGGCCGGAATCTGAGGATTGTGCGCGGTCCGAATCGCGTTGCATCCCATCGTCTTGAGGAGACGAAGCTTCCACTCGAGCAAAGGCTCAGGCCAAGCGCCTCCTACTGGTCCCCCCGTCAAGTGTTCGCAGACACCCTTTAACTTGGTTACTTCTCCATTGAGATGAAAACCCGTTGCCGCATCCCAGCGAATCGAACGGATCCCGAAGGGAATCTCCAGCTCGTCCAATTTCTTTCCGTCATCTAACAAAGAAACCCTCGCGGTATAGAGTGTCGGCGAATCTGGGGACCACAAGCTCGGGTTCTTGACCCGGAGACTGGTCGAGAACTTCAGGGCCCCCGAAGCCTCGTTGGAGGCAACGAGAGCTCCCGAATCATCCAAAATCTCAATCAAGCAGCTGTCCCCAACTTCTCCTGTCCGTTCGAGCGCGAGATTCACAGTAGCAAACTCCGCTGTAATCTCCGGGGTCGTGATGAAAACCTCGTCCTCGACCAATCGCGCGCCAGGATGACTCGCCTCAAGACGCACTGGGGCGTAAATCCCACAGGGATGATACCAACGGGTAGAAGGCTCTTTGCTGCAGTCAACTCTCACCTCTAACAGGTTTTCTCCATCCTTCAGAAAGGGGGTTACCTCATACTCGAAGCTGATGAATCCATAGGGCCGGGACCCCAGCTCGTGACCGTTCAGAAAGACCGTCGCATTGCGATAGACGCCATCGAACTGAATCACCACTCTCTGCTGGGAAAAAGATTCCGGCAAGGTGAAGCCACAGCGATACCAACCAACGCCTCCAATGCGATAACCACCCTTGTCTGCCTGGGCCCCTCCCTTCTGCGGGCCAGCTTCCCACGACCAATCGTGAGGAATCTGAACCGGCCGAAACCCTTCCGAGGGAGCCTTCCCCGTCACAGATTCCACCGGTGCAAAGGTCCAGTGGTCATCCAACTGAAACGTCTCCCGTGCTTGAACCAAAAACGAAAGGAATATTGTAAGAATGAGGGTAAGGGAAATGGGCTTCATCGGATGCATTTTCAAGGCAGGGAAAAGGCAGAACCCCTTCTTTCCCCGCTACTTGATCCAACACCAACTCGTGAACCTCCTTTACGCCAAAAGAACCAGCACCACGAACCGGAGAAGGCGCATCCTTCTTTCTCTCGCGCTCGAACGGCTTTGCCCAAAACGGCGATAAACATGTTTTCGTGAAAAACGCAACGACCCGAATTGCGATCATTTCGGGGTAGTCGGGAAATGGGAGAAGACCGAAATTGTCAGACAATGAAGTTCATCCTTCCTCTCGTCACGATCCCACTGCTCTCCCTTCAGGCCGAATGGTACGATAGCGCCGATTTCGGCCCGGCCTTCGTCCAAACCTGGGGAGACACCTATCAGTCCGAATACCGGACCGACTCCGCCCTCAAGGGAATTCTTCTCCGGCCTGAGTCGGAAAATCACGAGACCGTCCTTCTCTACAATGCCGAGACCCTGCAACTGGTCACCGCCACCGACGACGGAGTCGCAATGGACAACACTCCCTGGGCCGGAGGCCACGGAACCCAGAACAAGGTAAAGAACGAAAAAAACGCGTTTCTCACCAACGCCGATGGTCCGTCTTGGGCGAACAAACAGGGCTCCTTCGAAGACACCCGCCCAATCCCTGGTCATGGGAACTTCGAGCACCTCACCTTCCGCGGCTATTATCGCGATGGCCATGATGTCATCATTGACTACACCGTCAACGGAACCCAGGTCCTGGAGAAGTTCGAGATGCACAACGGCCAAGTGCGCCGCATCGTACAAGTCGCCGGACATCAGGGTTCCTACCAAATGCGACCCTCGACTCACCCGCAAAAAAACAATGAGACCAAGCTCGGACCAATCACGATGACCACGGGTGAACAAGGGGTCATCCTCAAGTTCAACAATCAAAAGCCCGAACTCATCGCCATTGACTACGGGGATGACGGTTCAGTCACTCTCAGCAACGAAGGCCTTTCCAATCTCGCCGAACACACCAAAGGGGGACCCGCGCTCAATCCGGAAACATTTGAGGTCACTCCTACTTTGAGCGAGGGAGACGCCCCCTATTTGGTCGACCAGATTCCGCTCCCTCCTGTCCTTGATGACTCACCATACAAGAACAAGGTCCGCCTAACAGATTTCGACTTTTTCGAAGATGGTGACCGGGCTGCAGCCTGCACTTGGGACGGAGACATCTGGCTACTATCAGGACTAAAAGACTTCCAAACTGTCACCTGGAAGCGCTTCGCAACTGGACTCTTCGAACCCCTGGGACTCAAGATCGTAGACGAAAAGATTCATGTCAATTGCCGCGACGGAATCTGGCAAGTCCACGACCTCAATGGCGACGACGAAGCCGATCACTACCAAGTCTTCAACTACGACGTCATCATCACGAACAACTTTCACGAATTCTCTTTCGGTCTGGAGACTGATTCCCAGGGCAACTTCTACTTTGCAAAGGCCTCCCCTGTTAGACCCGGCGGGAGAAACTTTGATGAAATCCTCAAACACAACGGAACAATGATGAAGCTCACCCCCGACGGCAAGGAGCTCACCGTTGTGGCCAGTGGACTGCGGGCTCCGGGCGGTATATCCGTCGGACCTAACGGTGAACTCACCACCGGAGAAAACGAAGGCACGTGGCAACCCTGCTGCAAGCTGAACTACTTCACAGCGGATCAGCGGCCGGTCTTTCTCGGCACCGAGCCTTCCCGCCAGGAGATCACCAAGGAATTCCATGAGCCCCTGTGCTACTTCCCAATGGATGTCGACAACTCGGGCGGCGGCCAGATTTGGGTAACCCCGGAGGCAAAGATCGGGCTCTCCGCCGGAGAGCTCATCCACCTCAGTTACGGGCAATCCAGCATCTACCGCGTCCTTTCACAAGAACTGGCAGGAGGACAGATGCAAGGCGGTGTAGTTAAACTTCCGATCACGCTCTCCTCTTCGGCGCAACGCGCTGCCTTTCACCCCGACGGCTCTCTCTACGTCTGCGGAATGCGGGGATGGCAGACCAACGCAGCCAGCGAAGCCGGCATTCAACGTGTTCGCTACAACGAAGGAACACCCCTCGGACTACCTGAGTCCATGTCGGTTAAGGGAAAGCAGCTAACCCTACGCTTTGACTTGGAACTGGACGAGGAGCTGGCTACCGACCCTGAGTCCTTTGCTATCAAACGCTGGAAATATATTCGAGGCCGTCAATACGGCTCAGGGCAGTTCTCTATCGACAATCCGGACGTGGAAGCAGAAGAAAACGCCCTGAAGCAAGAGAGCAAGGGCCACAAGCAACAGGACGACGTGGAAGTCGCTTCGGTTGAGTTGGGAGCAGATGGAAGGACGGTCACTCTCACCATCCCCAGCCTGAAGCCAGCCCAGCAAATGCAAATTGCCTATGATCTGGAGAGTGCGGACGGAGAAGTTCTCGTGGGAACGGTCTACTCCACCATTCACAAAAACTGACTGGCGCTAGAAAAACTAACAAACCTATGAATATAACGATAACCGCCAGCTTCTCACTTTCAATACTATTCCTCACCTCATGCGAGAAAAAGACCGAACCACAAGCCCACCGCCATGTCACTGAAGCCACCTATGGAACGATGCCCGATGGACGGGAGGTCTCTCTCTTCACCCTGACGAATGAAAGCGGGATGACCGCCAAGGTAACCGAATATGGAGCTATCCTCGTCGGTGTGGAGGTTCCGGATAGGAATGGAAAGACTGCGGATATCACCCACGGCTACGATTCTCTGGAAGGTTGGCTGACCAACACATCCTACTTCGGTTCGACGGTTGGGCGCTACGGTAACCGCATAGCCAAGGGTCGCTTTTCTCTCGATGGTAGGACCTACAACCTCGCCACTAACAATGACCCCGGCGGCATCCCCTGCGCCTTGCATGGAGGCATCAAAGGCTTCGACAAGGTTCTCTGGTCCGGGGAGATGACCTCCGATGGCAGAGGAGTCGAACTCACCTACCTTTCGAAGAACGGAGAAGAGGGCTATCCAGGCGAACTCAAGGCGGTCGTGACCTACTCCCTGAACGATGAGAACGAACTCACTTGGCAAGCGCGCGCTACCGTGACAGGCAGCGCCACGCCCGTGAATATCGTTCACCATTCCTATTGGAATCTCAGCAACGATCGGATGTCTACCATCAATGATCACCTCCTCACCCTGAACGCGGATCACTTCCTTCCGACCGATGCAGGATTGATTCCCACCGGCGAGATCCGGGCCGTCGAGGGAACACCCTTTGACTTTACAGAAGCAAGCCCTATCGGCGAGAGACTCAAAACCGAAAACGAATCTCTCTCCCTGGGAGGTGGTTACGACCATTGCTGGGTTCTTACCAAAAAGGACGGCCTCCGCCACGCGGCGACTCTCCATGATCCAAAGACTGGCCGGACGATGGAGATCCATACCGACCAACCGGGCATTCAATTCTACGGAGGCAACTTCCTCGATGGCACGGCGATTGGAAAGAATGGAGCGCGCTATCCCTATCGCTCGGCTTGCTGCCTGGAGACCCAGCTCTTTCCTGATTCTCCCAACCAACCCTCCTTCCCTTCCTCCATACTTTCTCCAGGCGAAGTCTACCTGCATACCATGGTTCACAAATTCACTTGGTAGAAAGATCCCAGCGCACAAGCGGGTAAAATTGTGCAACTGGAGACTCCCTTTGTCCGCTGCTTTCGGCTAGGCTGGAGGACTGGAAGAAAGATGGGAACGAAACAAACAGCCAGCCCCGCGCGCTATCCTTTCTTGCTTGGGATACTTGTCTTCTTGTTTTTTAGCCCCCTCCTGACTGCCCAGGAAACCTACAGCATGCGGGTCTGGCAGTCGGAGAACGGTCTGCCGATCAACATCGTGCACTCAATCGCGCAGGACTCCAAGGGCTACATTTGGGTGGCCACTGCGGAAGGAGTGGTGCGGTTCGATGGTCTCGACTTTACTCAAATTCCTACCCCTCCGGGATTCAAGTTCTCAACCAGTGGCTCGCATCGCCTCTTTGCCACTTCGCACGGCACCATTTGGCTAGCCTCTTCCACTGGAACCCTCTTGAGAATACAGGGCGACAAGGCGACCCCAATCTGGAAGGTAGACGACGCACCCAATGCGTCCCCCATCACCCAACTCATCGAGGGATCCAACGGAAAAATCCTCATTCTCAAGGGGCCTGACTATTGGACCTACCATCAGGGCAAGATCTCACGAATCGATTCGGTGTCCGCCGAGGTCCACGAACTCTTTGAAGAAGACCGCATCAAGCGCGCCAATAGCGGCCGCATTGGACACGATGGACGACCCGGTACTCTCCTGAGCAGCCGCCAGTCCCAGTGGAAAATCGATGATGACAACCTCCTCACGGTCACCACTGACAGCGGACAGACATGGCCCATTTTTCTCCCCGGTATCGGACGCGAATTCGAAGTCACCGAGATGCTGGAGGACCGGGCTGGTTTCATCTGGATTGCAACCTCCTTGCACGGGATCGGACTCATCCGTCAGGACCGCGTCGACCTCCAGCCAACGGCGGCAGGACTCAATCGAAGCTCAGCCCTAGCCGTCCTGCAGGACTCGCAGGACAATGTCTGGATCGCGAACCGCAATGGAGGAGTGGAACTGATGCAGGGCGACCGGACCGAGCACTTTGACTTCCCGACCGGAGAAGGCCATCGGGGCGTCGTCTCGGCACTCTACGAGGATCGCGAGAATCGCCTCTGGGCCGCGACCCGCGAGGGCCCCATCTTTCGCTGGCTGGGCTGGCGGTTTGTGGAGGAGTTTGTCCACGTCCAACAATTCGGACAAGTTCACAACCCTCCCTTGGTCAATGCTATCTATCAGGACCTCGATGGAATCCTCTGGATGGGCGGCCAAACAGGACTGGCCCGCGCCATCGGACGGCAACTTGACCGGGTCGGCTTGGAACGGGGCTACCCGGGCGGAGAAGTCACCGTGATGTCAGGCGGGGTGGAGGGCGAACTTTGGGTCGGCACAGCCCAAGGCTTTGTCCTTCAATACCACGAGGGTCGACTACGAACCATAGGCTCGCCCTCCGAGCTCCTCTTTCGCCATGTTTCCAGTATTTTGGTGGAGTCAAACACCCGCGTCTGGGTCACGACCCTGGGCTCGGGGCTCTTCCTCTATGATGGGAAAAAGTGGCATCACTTTGGCGAAGATCAAGGCCTTCCCAACGCCCGCCTGACCCATATCATTGACGACGACTTGGGCCACTTCTGGTTCGGCTCGACCGGCGGAATTCTGCGAGCCAGTCGTGCCGACCTCCTCAACCGGACCACCCAACCCGACGCCCCCATCCATTGGCTGGTGATGAACCGATCCGACGGCCTTCCTACCAGCGAGTGCGTGGGAGGACACAATCCTGCGGGCTGGCGGTTCAAGGATGATTCGATCTGGTTTCCCACCACCCTGGGGGTCGTTCGCGTTGATCCTTCGTTGACCAAAGTCAATCGCACCCCACCCCCGATCTATCTTCAAGCGGTCGATGTCGATGGAACTCCCACAAAAATCGAAAACGGCCGTATCGACCTCAGTCCCGAAAACAATCTTCTCGAGATCTCGTATCAAGGACTCGACTTCAGCGCGCCGGAAAAGCTCACCTATCGTACCCGACTACTTGGCTTTGAAGAAAATTGGTCTGAGATGGGAAACGAGCGCTCGCGGACCTTTAGCGCGATCCCTCCTGGAAAGTATACCTTCCAGGTTTCCGCCATGAACGGTGATGGAGTCCTCAGCGCCAAGCCCGCAATCGTCAGGATCGAGAAGCATCCGCATTTCTGGCAGACGGGCTGGTTTATTGCCCAGCTCTGGCTCTTCGTCATCCTTCTCGCAGGCGGAATCGGAGGGGTCCTCGCCCGTATCCGCTTGAAGCGACGCATCCAGAAATTGAATATTCACAATGCTCGCGAAACCGAACGCTCCCGCATTGCCCGCGACCTGCACGACGATTTGGGCGCTTCGCTCACCGAGATCTCCCTCCTTGCCGGTCTTGGGGCCGAACAAGCCGCTGGAAGCGAATTTCAGAGCCAACTCGACGACCTCTCCAGCCGTTGCCGCGCCACGGCCCAAGCGCTGGACGAAATCGTTTGGGCGGTCAATCCACGCGAAGACAGCCTGGGCTCTCTCATCGACTATCTGGGTGGATTTGCCACCGAGTTTCTTGAGCGAGCGGGGATCAACCTCCGGCTCCGCATCCCGGCCAACCTCCCTGACCACCCGCTGGACACAACCTACCGACACTCCATCTTTCTCTGCGCCCGCGAAGCCTTCAACAATATCGTCAAGCATTCCGAAGCCGAGACCGCGTGGCTCCATGTCACCCTTGAGGAAGGCGTTCTGGAGATTTTCATCGAAGACGACGGCAAGGGCATTCATCCTGATGAGCCGGGCCTAGGACAAGGCCTCCAAAACTTCAAGGCCCGAATGAAGGCCTGCGGTGGTCAATTCGACAGACGCAACCGTCCCTCCGGGGGAACGGTTGTGCGATTCAGCATCCCTCTCCCCAACCGAAGCAACAAGAAGCGAACAACCCCAAATCGACAAAAGACAAAATGATTGGAAAAGAAGACGGAGTAATTGATGTCGCAATCATCGAGGACAACATGGCCCTGGGTGAGAGCCTACGCAAGGTGGTCGACTCCATGGAAGACGCCCGCTGCAGCGGGGTTTGGACCACTGCGGAAGAGGGCCTGAAGAAAATCGATGCCTTCCGCCCCGACATCGTTCTGATGGATATCAACCTTCCGGGCATGTCGGGGATTGAAGCCACCGCCTTGCTCAAACGCTTTCTACCTGAAATCCAAGTCATCATTGTAACCGTCCATCGGGAGCATAAGAAAATCTTCGACGCTCTCAAGGCCGGGGCCTGTGGGTATCTGATCAAGCGCTCCCATCCCGCCGAGGTCCGCGAGGCAATATCAGACGTGCGCACCGGGGGTGCTCCCATGAGCCCGGAGATTGCCCGACGGGTGGTTGAGGCCTTTCACCTGCCACCAGACACGGACCCCACCGAAACGCCAGTCGAGCTGTCGAACCGCGAGACCGATGTGGTGCAACTGGTAGCCGAGGGTCTGGCCAACAAGGAGATCGGCGACCGCCTCAACATCAGCATCGAGACCGTGCGAGGACACTTGAAGAATATCTACGAGAAACTTCACGTCCGTTCACGCACCGAGGCCGCGGTCAAGTATCTCGATTCCGTTCGGAAAAAACCTTGGGAAAAGTAGCCTCATCCTCCTAGTCGGTCGGCAAACAATAGAGCTCGACCTCCGCCACCCGGGCCACCCCATCTTCCCCCGCATCTTCAATCTTGATCCTGAAGTATCTCAGTTTCTCTCCCTCCAGTTCACGGTCCCATGCGTTCAGACGGTTCCCAGTCACTTTGTCGATATGGCTCCACGACACTCCGTCCAGACTCCCTTCGACCGAAAAGCAGCGTGTATTCAGCGAACGGGAGAGTCCTGCGGAACCCGCATGTCGTATCACATAGCGTCGCAACTCTCTTTCTTTGCCCAAATCGAATTGCAACCAGGCCCCTTGCTTCTGGGAGCACCAGATCGTCGAGGGGGTGCCATCATTGGCCAACGCAGCATCATCTGCCCCCTCGCTGCAACTCACCGAAACCTCATCTGTTAGACTAATATCGAACGGAACCCGCGACGCGTGATTGGAAAGGTTGAAATAATGGTCGCCACGAACAAACTCGACTTGTTCTCCAAACTCAGCCTTCATTTCCCGCGCGATTTCGACCAGGATTTTCGGTTTCAGACGTCCCCAGATATCGACCTGATAGGCGAGAAAGTGCGGTCCTTCCCCATCCCATCTCCCCAACTCTTCTTGCAGCGAACCTTTCAAATGTTCATAGGAACCAGCGTAGGGGATGACCAGCTTGTCAAATCGAACCCGCCCACCGGACACCCCGCCCCTCACGGAAGGAACATCCTTGAAGTTCTGCACCGTCGCGCCGATGAGACTACGACAGTTTTTCTCGTAGGATGCGCGCTGCACGGAGTTCGCGTTGTCCCAAATGGTAACGACCCTCAATCCGGAACGCTGGAGATAGCTTTCCGTCAAACGGGTGTAGCCATCCATCCTTCCCCGATCGACAGCGAACGCTCCGAGAGGAGCTCCATCTTCAATCAAAGTGTTGCAAGGAATCAAGTAGCCCATTCCCGACGGCCCGGTAGCGAAGCAATCCTTGGCAGTCGCAGTGCGGTAGTAGTAGTTCATGATGCCCGGGGCGATATCCACCAAACTGGGAGAAATCGTCCAGGTGAGCGGAACTTTCCCCCGAGTCTCTCTTTCTCGGTCCCAAACGATCCGCATCGCATGCTGGTTGTATTGAATGTTGTCTCCGTCACTGATGAAGAGCGCAACATAGACCTTGTTAGAAAGTCGCGGAACCTTCGGAACAGGAGGAACTTCGATGCGGGGGGAAGTGCCTGCAAATACAGTTGAGCTCACGAAGTAATCTGCCGGCAGGGTCCCGATGCCATAGGCTGAGGCGGTGGTGATTCCGGATCGCTCGGTGGTATACCAACCCAAAATGATAGCTTCCCCCGCCTTCATTTCACCTAAAAACTTGCCCATCAATTCCCGCTCCTCCGGTATCCGGCCATCCAGCCAAATCACTGCCGAACCAGTGGCAGCCGCCATATCACGGGTGTGATGATGATCTCCACCGCGGGTGTCCGGCCGCGCGCTAACAATCATTCGCTTGGAGCATCGGGGCCAGTAGTTCTCGTAAAGGTGCTCATAGATTTCAATCGGACCCGAACAATCCAACGACCTCAAATCCTTTACCACCTCAAGCCCGATCCCCTCTTCCACAAGCCTGGACCACAGCTTGTTAGAAACCGGCAAAGCCTGTTCTACTCCCGCGACAGAGCTGGCCAGATTCCTATAGTGCTCACTCTTTTCCGCATCGTAGAGCACCACTCCAGCGACCTCACTTCGATACTTTTTCATAAGCTCGTAGCGCTCCCTTTGCTCGAAGATTCTTCCAATTGAAAAATCCACCCCCTTGGTCCGAGCCCAGGTGTCTCCCCCTTCCCCCGCGCGGCTATCAAATAGCAAAATGCGTGGTTGCTGACGGTTCACGATGCCCTGCAAGGCGGCAAAAGCCAATTGCTCATCAACCGACAAGCTCCGCACATCAATCGCATCAAGGCTGCGCGAAGGGGCCGCAAAGGTCGGCAACGCCTGCCCCATCGGCCATGAAACCCCTTCCTTCGGCTGCCCCACCTCAGGGAATGCCACGTAACGATTGCGCTCATCCTGGGACGCCGCAATCTGGATTCCGGAAAGCCCCAGAATTCCCCACAGCGCTGTGGTCTTGAAATAACTATGCATAGAAGCTCCCATCTACGATTCGTGAAATCTTCCTCTTCTTCCCAACCCTCCCCCCCGAACGGGTAGAGAGCCAAGGCTCCCAATCATACCATTTGTAGGCCTGAACTCTTCACTTTCCCTGCTCATCCGATTTCAAAGATCGTGGGAGATGGCAATTACCCTGATTTTCTCCCCCCCATTCGTGTTGTTCGCATTCACGAAACAACCCCCTAACTTCGACGTTTAGAATACCATCCAATGAGCCGCACTCTCTTAAGCCTTCTGTCTTTCTTCCTGCTAGCGAGTCTAGCCTCTTCGCAAACCTCTGACCCCAAGCGCTTGGAGGTTCTCTTTCTAGGAGACAATCGAGGACACAATCCCATCGAACGGTTCCGCGTGCTCAAGCAAGCCCTCGCTCCGAAAGGCTACAACCTCACCTACATGGAAGATCTCGCAGACCTCACCCGCGAGCGTCTCGATCTCCATGACGCCCTCATCGTATATGCAAATCACGAGAGTGATACTTTACCTGAAACCGTCATTCCTTGGGTCAAGGATGGAGGCGGGCTCGTTGCGCTCCATAGCGCCTGCGGTTGCTTTCACCCGTCTCCGGACTGGTTCGCCCTCGTGGGTGGCCGCTTCAAAAGCCATGAAGGCCACGTGTTCAGCCCGCGCACGACCAATCCCAATCATCCAATCACCCAAGAGCTCCCGAAACTCACCGCATGGGATGAAACCTATGTGCACCAGAGCTTGGGTAGTGACTTGAACATTCTCCAAAAACGCGATCCAATCAACCAGGGTGAAACCGCTCCCGAACCTTGGACGTGGACCCGCTCCGAAGGTGAAGGCCGGGTTTTCTACACCGCCTCCGGCCACGACCTGAGGGTGTGGACACAACAGGCCTACCAAGAACTGGTAGAACGCGGCATCCTATGGGCAGTGGGGGAAGGGCGAGCGGCAGAGTTCTCGACCCTCAAACTACCCGCTCTGGAAATCGAGGTGCCGGAAGTTCCCGGCCGGGCGCACCCCGAAATCCCGATGATGCCTCTACAAAAGCCACTCTCCCCCGCCGACAGCGCCAAACATGCGCAGGTTCCAGCCGGCACCGAACTCGTGCTTTTTGCCTCCGAACCCATGGTCATCAATCCGATCGCTATCGACTGGGATCATCGGGGACGCGCCTGGGTGGTCGAAAGCTTCGGATACCCCAACGATGTCCCTCTTGAGCCAGGAAGCGGAAAAGATCGCATCAAGATTCTGGAAGACAGCAATGGCGATGGCAGGGCCGACAAAGTGACAGTCTTTGCCGATGGACTCCGGCACTGCACGACTTCCGTTTTTCATCAAGGAGGGGTCGTCGTCACTGATGGTGAGGACATCATATTCCTCAAGGATGAGGACGGAGACGATCAAGCCGATACACGCAAAGTGCTCGCCGGCGGATTGAGGATCTGGGACACCCACGCCTCGACCTCCCACTTTCTCTACGGGATGGACAACTGGATCTACGCCACCGTCGGATACAGCGGAGTTGATATCACCTTGAATGGGAGAAGGCATGAGTTCGGCCCCGGCGTCTTTCGGTTCAGGCAAGACCTCAGCGAGCTCGAGCACCTTCAGCGAACCACTAACAACACCTGGGGGCTCGGCTTCACCAACGATGGGGAGGTCGTTGGCTCCACCGCGAACAACAATCCTTCCTGGATACTTTCCATTCCAGAAAGAGCCTTCACCAAGAGCGGCCTCGAGCAACCGCGCACCCCCCGCCTTGATGACAAGCCACCATTCTACCCCAACACCCGCGACATCACTCAGGTCGACCAACTTGACCGCTACACCGCTGCGGCAGGCCACATGCTCTACAATGACCGCTTTTTCAAAGGAATCATCGCCGACGACTCGGCCTTCATCTGCGCGCCGACTGGACACCTCGTGGCCATGGGACCCATCCGGAACCGGGGTTCCCTCAAGAGCATCAACCTAAGAGCACAGAACCTCTACGCCAGCGCCGACGCATGGTCGGCTCCCGTCGCTGCGCGATCCGGTCCGGACGGCGCAATCTGGATTGCCGATTGGTACAATCCCATCGTGCAGCACAACGTGGTGTTCCGCTATTGGAATCCCGCCCGCGACTACGACCATCCCCACAGCCCTTATCACGTCGGCGACCAGAAACCTGGCAAAGGAAACGCCTACGTCACCCCCCTGCGCGATCGAAGCCATGGACGCATCTGGCGAATCGTCCCGCGCTCGGAGAATTTGCGCAAAGAGGTCCAGCTCGACCCCACCAATGTCGCCTCGTTAGTCGAAGCCCTCAACTCGCCGTCACAGCACATCCGGCTTCAGGCCCAACGGCTTCTTGTGGAGAAGAACGCGTTCGATCAAGAGGCAGCTCTTCTCAAGCTCATTACTTCGTCGGAGAACACAGCCGGCTCCGATCAGCCTCTGGGGGCCTACCACGCAATTGGCACCCTACAAGGCCTGGGTCTAACAGAAGCCCTTGCCAAAGGACTCGACAGCCCCAGTTCTGCGATTCGCTTGCAAGCAGCCCGCGCCCTCGATCCGAGTCATCCCGAGCTGGTCGCGCGCCTCCCTATTCTTTTGGAAAAAGCTAAGTCTCTGAGCGAACTCCGCCACCTTCTAACAATTGCGGCCCAGGCCCCCGCCAATGAGCCTCTAGCGCGCGCAATCTGGCAAAAGGTGAAGGGAGAATTTGCCTCCGACAAAACCCTCCGCCAAGCAGCCGTCCTTGCCATGCGTAAGCAGGGCTCCACCCTTCTAACAATCGCCTTTGCTTCGGAAGCCTCTTCTCAGCCTTGGCTTAGCAAAGAGCTGGAGGCCATCACAGCCCGAATTGCAGCCAGCCCGAACAGGCCCGTTTTAGTCTCACTACTACGGGACTCCTCCCCCGCTATCAAGGAACGCTATGAGGCGATTCTAAACAATAATCCAACCGGAACAAAGTCTCTGGCAGAGCTTCCCAAGGCCCTTGTCCCAGGGAGGGAAGCCTATCTCAAGAGTTGCATCGAATGCCACCAAGCCGATGGCAAAGGCGTCGCCGACACCTTTCCTCCCCTCTTGAATTCTTCATGGGTCCGGAGCAATCCAGACACCCTGTTGCGCATCATGCTGGGTGGTCTCATGGGACCCGTCGAGGTCGCTGGAGTCCAGTACAACAGTGCCATGCCCGGACACAGCCATGCCTCCGACGAGGAACTGGCCTCGGTGGCCAGCTACGTTCGCTTTGCCTTCGGAGGCCTCAAGGAACAGCCCATTAGCCCTGAGCAAGTGAAAGCGCTTCGACCGGAAACCGAAGCTCGTAAATTCAATCCTTGGACAGTCTCCGAATTGAAAAATGCAGCCAAGTAATCTTCGAAAAACTCAACTCAATTGAAATCATGACCACCCCAAAGCTACTAACCAAAGCAGCCGCCATCTGCCTCGCAGCCAATATCTTGCATGCCGCCGATCCCGAAGAGGGCTTCGCGTCCCTCATGGACGGGAAGACCTTTGAAGGTTGGAAAAAGACAGCGGAAAACCCCGACACCTGGAAGATCGAAGACGGTGCCTTTGTCGCCGCTGGACCGAGGGCTCACCTCTTCTACGAAGGCGACGGTGAACCTTTTAGAAACTTTCACCTCAAGGTCGAAGTGATGACCAAGGAAGGTTCCAACGGGGGAATCTATTTTCATACCCAGTATCAAGAATCCGACTGGCCCCGTGCCGGGTTTGAGAACCAAGTCAACGTCAGTCATGGTGACTGGAAAAAGACCGGCAGCCTCTACGACGTGGTCAATATCGCCCGCCCTTCCACGGAAGACAACAAATGGTGGCTTCAGGAGATCATCGTAGTCAATAATTCGGTCACCATCAAAATCGATGGTAAAGTCATCTTGCAATACATCGAACCCAAAGGGGCGGAAGCAAGCAGCCCCTTCACCCGCAAGCTTTCGGAAGGCACCTTCGCCCTGCAAGCCCACGACCCCGGCAGCACAATCTACTACCGCAACATTCGGGTCAAACGGCTCTAGTCTCACTGGAACATCTTTCCTCCGGGGGTGGCTTGAAGTCACCCCCTCTCGATTTAAAAACACATGAATTCGCTCCAATTTCTCGCCACCTGCCTCCTCCTCCTTTGCTCTGCGGCCACTCTCTTTGCAGACGAGCAAAAGGACGTCACCGTCATCATTCCCGATGATGAAAAATACCGCTACGTAGTCGACTCCCGACAAGCACCCGAACTCACCTCTTGGGTGCGTCAGGAGCTGAAACCCGTCATCATCGAATGGTATCCCAAAATGGTCGATTTGATGCCTAGCAAGGGATACACCGCTCCCACCGAGGTCTTCCTCGAGTTCAAGCCAGACCTCGGAGGACCACCCGCCTACGCGATGGGAAATCGAATCTCAATGAGCATCCCTTTTTTCAAAGCCCAACTAGAAGGCGAAGCCAAGGGGTGCGTGATTCATGAACTCGTCCACGTCATCCAGAACTTTGGTCTCGCCCGGCGCAATCCGGAAGCCAAACCGACCCCAGGCTGGATTACCGAGGGACTCGCCGACTACGTGCGCTGGTTCATCTACGAACCAGAAAAGAAAGGCGCACTCATTACCGAAAGAAATATCGATTCAGCCCGCCACGATGCCAGCTATCGGGTCTCGGCCAACTTCATCGACTGGGTCACCCGGGAACATGATGAGAACCTGCTCGAAAAATTAAATGCCAGCGCGCGCGAGGGCCGCTATCAGGTCCAATTGTGGGAACATTGGACCGGCAAGTCTCTGAAAGAGCTCGCCGATCTCTGGCGCCAAGCCAAGCGCGATAACCTTCAGTAGCGTAGCGTCCAATGGCGGAAGGGGCGGGCTCAGGCCTTCCCCATATTCTCTAGCAGCGCCTCCACACAAGATGCCGCGAATACCGGATCATTGATCTCAAGGTCCAGCTCCTTCACCACGATATCGGCCCGTAGATTCTCCCGCAAAGCCTTGAAAAGGGCCTGGTCTGCGGCAGGATCGTGGAAAGGCTGACCTTTGGCACCAATGACGCTGATGGCACGGGTCGGAAGAAGAACCGTGACTGGGCCAGTCGACTCATTGAGCCGAGCAGCAATACGCTGCCCGATCACCACTCCCTCCTCAGGACTGGTGCGCACGAGCGTCGCGTTCGGATTGTGCTCATAGAGCAAGCGGCCTTTCATTCGCGAAGGAAGACTCTCCAAGGATGCGAAGTTTGCCATATCAAGGCAACCTGGCGAAATGATGGCAGGAACTCCCAAACGAGCCGCTGCACCCAACCGGTCGGGTCCAGCACTCAACATCCCACCCAGGACCTCGTCCGCCCACTCGGTGGTCGTGATATCGAGGACCCCGGCGACCAAGCCCGATTCAATGATAGACTCCATCGAACGGCCTCCCGCGCCAGTCGCGTGAAAGACCAGAACCTCAAATCCTCGCTCCTCCAGAATGCGACGGGCTTCATCCACACAGGCAGTTGTGTTCCCGAATTGGCTGGCCACAATGATCGGCCTGCCTTCTCCCTCTTCAATATCGGCTTCCACCATTCCGCAGACGGCTCCTGCGGCCTGCGTGAACACTTTACGGGAAATTCGATTCAGGCCCGCCACATCCACGACACTGGGAATCATCACAATGTCCTTCGTGCCCACATAGGGTTCCACATTGCCAGCCGCCAGAGTCGAAACCATCACCTTGGGAAAGCCAATGGGCAGAGCCCTCATCGCGCCGGTGGCAATACTCGTCCCCCCTCCTCCGCCCAAGGAAATCACCCCGCTAATGCGACCGGATTTTAGCAGATCGAGCAGAAGGTGAGGAGCACTCCTCGACATCGCGGCGACCGAAGCTCCCCGGTCATTCTTTGCAGAAAGCTCCGTCAAGTCGACCCCTCCTGCTGCGGCCACCTCATCCCGGGTGATGTCGGGCGCAATCTGGGGCTCACCCAGACTGCCCACATCAATGAGGAGGGCGTCATGGCCTCGCTTGCGAATACACTCCGCCACATAGGCGTGCTCCTCCCCTTTTGTATCCAGGGTTCCCAGAACCGCTATTGTGCTCATGCCTGGTCCCGGATTGAGCACCAAGGCTCCTCTGCTCCAACCTCAATGGTCATCTCACCCTCGTAGTCAACCCGGTCAGGAACTAACACCGCGATGAACTCTAACAAATCGTCTCCACAATTGAAGGTGGCATGAATTTCTCCCTTGGGCAGATGAAGCGCGTCACCCGGTCCCAGGAGATACTTTTCCTCACCCACCCACTGCTCTGCCGAACCAGCCAATATATGCAAAACCTCTTCCATCGGATGATAGTGGAAGTCGTGCCCTTCGCCCGGCGGAAGGGTCACCCGCACGTAATTAAGCCGCTCCGTATCGGTCATCCCGGGCTTGGAATACCAGTAGTGCTTCTTGCTGCCTACCTCTTCCAATTGCGCCTCGGAAGCCCTCACGACTTTCGTTTCTTTCTGCTTAGCCATCAGGTGTTTCTCAGGCAACATTTTCCATTTGATCAAAGCCGATAGCCTTACTTGGTCGGAATCGATTTGAACTTGCGGGTCAGACTCGTGAGAGATTCCTCGACCCCCATCCGCTCCAAGCTGGAAGCTCCCACGAAGCCTTGGGCGTCAGTCAGCTGATTGATGTGAGTTGCATCGTCGGGTGTATTGATGGGACCACCATGGGAAAGAAGAAAGACATCCTTGTTCACAGCCCGCGCCCCTTCGAAGATCGACTGGCATCTTGCCGCCGCATCTTCCATGGAGCAAACCGCTCCGGTGACCCCGATGGAGCCCCCGACCGTGGTGCCCACGTGGGCAATGATGGCATCAGCCCCCACCTTGGCCATCGCGGCAGCCTCCTCTGCAGTTGCAACATAGACTACGCTGAAGAGATCCATCTTGGCAGCCAGCGCGACCATCTCCACTTCCTTGTCAAAGCTCATTCCCGTTTCTTCCAACACTCCCCGGAAGTGCCCGTCGATGATGCAATGGGTCGGAAAGTTATTCACCCCCGAGAATCCCATCGCTTTCACCTTCTGCAGCCAATGCCACATGCGACGACGGGGATCGGTGGCGTGAACTCCGCAGATTACCGGAATCTCTTCCACCACCGGTAAAACCTCATATTCACCAATCTCCATTGCCACCGCATTGGCATCGCCATAAGCCATCAAACCGGCGGTAGAACCATGCCCCGCCATGCGAAAGCGCCCCGAGTTGTAGACGATGAGCAAGTCCGCCCCTCCTTTTTCGATGAACTTTGCGCTAATCCCGGTTCCTGCCCCCGCGGCGATAATCGCTTCGTTGCGGTCGATTGTGGCTTTCAGGCGGGCTCTAACTTCGTCTCTGGTATAGGGATTTCCTTTTCCGGTCCAAGGGTTGGGCATGTGATTGAGTTGTTTACAGGGTTTTATTGAGAACCTTTGCGGTCCCAAGGTGAGGAGGAGGATAGAAGCCGAGGATTTCAAACGCCAACACCCCAAATGGGGGTGAAAAATTCCTGATTTTGGTAGAAAGACCAAATACCAGCCCTCCCGAAAGCGAACAGATCCCTGGACACAAGAAGGCCGGGTGACACGCCTGCGGAAGCGCCACCCGGCCAACTTTATTCTCTAACAGTCTTTCTAGTTTTGCTCCGGCACGGTTCCTTCCACCAAGCGGAAGAAGAGTTTGCTCGCGCCTCCCGTGGAAACGACCGGGGCTTCGTCCGTGGTGTCGCCGGCTACAAACTCGCTGCCAGTCACCGGGGCGAAGGAGTTAGCCGATAGACCGGCCGAGGTCGCCGATTCCACATGATAGCTCGCTCCAACCTCCAGATTGGATCCTGTGAGGGTGACATCCGTGCCTTCAAGCAGAATCCGGGAGATCGACAGTGGCGCAGACTTGCTCACATACAGGGAATGCAGGGCTAGCACATCTGCCTCCGAAGTGACATCCGTATTCAGAATCACTTCGGAGATACGACCCGTATAGTAGCTCCCTCCTCCGAAGTTGGCTCCGAAGTTGATGCCTCCGGTCACGGCTGGGCTATGGAAGGCGTGCGCGGTATTCTCTTCAACAAGAACGCAATCCACGTAGAACCGCTGGGTTGCTGTCGTTGCATCCCAGACTCCGGTCATGATGTGAACCTGATTGTCATTGAGAGCCCCGCCCGCCACGTAGTCCAAGGTCGTACTATCATTGGTGCCGATTGCCGCGAGATGATCCGCGCCCAAGCTCAACGACCAGTCACCGACTGCCCCACCTTGCTCAGACCCGACCAACGCCGCATTCCTCCACCACTCTCCTCCGTTGTCAGAGCCTCCTTCGCCAACCGCTCCATTGGCCTGAAAGACCACCGTTGCGGTCCACTTGTTCATCCCGAGCACAGGATTGTTTGCGGCCGTTATCTCGAAGAAGTCATCTCCATCCAACAAGACCCCAGCGGCGTCCTTTTCCGGATCATTGACCCCGACGGCAGGCGCAATCGCAGCCAATCCTTGATTGGTATCCAGCCAAGTAGTCACCACTCCATCATTCAATTCACTGGCCAGCCAGTGATACTCCACATTCGCCAAGTCAGTTCCATCGTCAGGGTTGGAACCATTCTCGAGCTCAAACCGATCTCCCTGACCGTCGAAGTCGGTATCGGCTAGAGTAGGGTCGCTGGGGAAGGTCGGATGATTCACTTCTTCGCCATCCGTGAGGCCGTCGCCATCGGAGTCAGCCAAAAGAGGATCGGAGAAGTAGTCATTCACTTCCGCGCCATCATTCAGTCCGTCCCCGTCTGTATCCACCAGATCAGGCCTTGTTCCATAGCCATACTCATCGTAGTCCTCCAAGTCATCGCCAACCCCTTCGTCATTGTCCAACGATCCATCACTGGTCAACGTGTCCCCATAATATTTGACCTCCCAGGAATCAGGCAAGCCGTCGAAATCAATATCGCTAAAGTCGAATCGGTTGTTAGGGTCGGTGGACGCATTGAACTCCACCAGATTGGTATCACAGTCTTCGTCGGGATCACCCGCCCCGTCCTGTTCGAGATTGCCAAAGTTTTCCTGTTCCCAAACATCGTCCAGACCGTCCGCATCAATATCTGCCGGTGTCGAGGCACTGTCGGTAGGATCCGAATTCAAGACCATCTCGGTGATATTGTTAGAACCGTCAGAATCGTAATCACCCAGTGCACCCTCTTGGGCCGCGTTGGTCGAACCGTCATCCGTCGGACTCAATCCGATCGCAACTTCCCACGCATCCGGCATACAGTCGCCGTCCGCATCAACAGGAGTCGGAGAATCCGGCCCCTGATCGTGCAACACTTCACGAACCACTTCACAGGGCGAACCTTTGTAGATGCGAACTTCATTGTAGCGCGCACTCGCGGTTGCATCCCCGAACTGGGACCTGCCCAACATGTTGACCGCGTCATTGAGGTCAACCAAATCAAGAGGGCTAACCGATGAGCCCTTCGGCAACCCCAAATCGGCATCTCCGGAAGAGAGGGCACTGTAGGTGTTCAGCACCGAATCCCGGAGTTCTCCTCCGCCAGCGAGACGGTCAAGCGTTACCAACATGTGATGTTCCGAACCCAGAGGATAAACTCCTCCAGCCTCATTCAAATCAATCAACGCAGACGCTCCAGCTACCTTGAACTCCGTGCGAGCCGTGTTCAAATCGCTATTCCGAACCCAGGAAGAAAGCAAATAGTCCTGTGTTCCTGAGCCGAAATCAAAAATACGCGACCAACCCCGGACCTCCGTCTGAGTCGCCCACAGTTCTACCGAAATCGCAGTATCACGACCTCCGATCAAATTGTTCCCGAGAAGCACGTAGGAAGACTCCTCCTTATTGCCACCCGCGAGGGTGACTTCTCCAACATTGCTGGTCAGGTCACCAGCTCCTCCGGTAGTAGGATTGCCGTCCGGATCCAGGATCGTTGCATCCGAGGACCCGACCAAATCGGTAAGACTCCCGTTGAAGTCCCACCGGTGCAATAGTGGTGTTTTCGCTGGTGACCATGTGCCGTCATTGGGGTCTGTGAAGAGGTCTTGCTCTTGGGCATTGGTGAAAAAGTCGCCGTCCGTATCCGCGTTGGCAGTCTGACTCAAATCGCCGAAGAATCTCAATTCCCATCCGTCATTCAGACCATCGGAGTCAGTGTCAGCAAAGGAAGCCCCATCGAGTGGATCGGTAAAATTGGTTTCCTCCATCTCATTGTTATTAAAGTCACGGTCCGGGTCATCCGTGGCAGAAAATCCGAGTCCTCCAAAGAAGTCGTTCTCCCAACTGTCATCCAGCCCATCGGCATCAGAGTCATTCGGATTGGAAAGTGGGTTGTTGGGATCGGTTCTCGCGGTGTATTCGGCCAAGTTGTCCGCAGAGTCTCCGTCCGGATTGCCAGCAGGACCATTGGCGGAGATGGTGCTGCCATCATCGGCATCATCCAGCCCGTGCTCCTCTTCCCACCAACGGGGAAGGCCATCGGAATCCCCATCAATATGGGATACGGAATCTGGCCCGAGATCGTGATAGGATTCCAGCTCGCTCAAGGGAACCGCACGCTCGAATACGCGGACCTCATCATAGCTCGCATTGGCAACCTGATCATCCCATTGGGCACGCCCCAGCCAACAATACGAATCATCCAAACTTAAAAGATCAAGACCGGTGGTGAATGAACCGTCGTTACTCCCCGTGGTCACAAGATCCCCGCTGCTGCTGTCTTCCGTATACCAGGTGAAGCGAGTTGTCCCCCCCGCACCCGCACCCGGCTCCACTACAATCACGATGTGAAACTGTGTTCCCAAAGTGAAAGGACCGCCGTAGGGATTGACCGGATCGGGGGAGCTCGCTCCATTGCTTTCGTGAATCTCCAGGCGGTTCTCATTGAGATTGGTTCCCCTGGTCCAGGAGAACATCAGATAGTCCGTTCCCGCCCCGCTGCCGGATTCATTACCTCCGCCAAAGTCAAAGATCCGTGACCACGCTCTCGCCTCGTGGTGAGTCGCCCAGATCTCGATCGTTCTAGCCTCGGTGGTTCCCCCCACGAGATAACTTCCCAAGTCAATGTAGGATGCATTGGGCTTATTTCCTCCCCAAAGGCGGACCTCTCCCGCGTTGGTGACGAAGTCCACCGCTCCCCCTCCGTTGACTTGGGTGTCGGCCACGAGGTCGGGGTCGACGATGATGGCATCGGGACCAACGGCCGTTCCGCTATTGGCCAGATCACCATTGAAAGACCACCTGTGCTCGGGGTCTTGGGCCATGAGGCCACTGGAAGTCGAAAACAGGATCGCTGCCGTCAGACCTCTGGTTGTCGTAGTTGAGTATGGGATTTTCATTTCTAGTTTTTAGGTAGTTGAACCTCATTCAAGCAGCACCACGACGAGTCGAGCACAGAAGCCAACGCCTCTTGTGCCGGATCATCATGAACATGCTTGCCGTAGCTTGAACTTGATCAAAACCACTGGCCCAAATTTGGAACCAGTAGTCGTATTCCATCTTCCCTTAATGGGATCGGAGGAACACCCCCCCAACAGGGGCGTTCAGCGCTTCACACCTCGGTGAGAAATAACAATCAGTTTCACCTAATAAACAGAAGAGCGTCACTGTTCGATTTTCTCTCTTCGGCTGACTTCCAAAAGCTCATTCGTTGTATGCCGAAGTAGACAATTTTTGAAGGCCGACTGACTTACGAAGAGCAGTCTGATCCTCGTAGCGAAAACGTGGTCAATAAAAACGCCGGCCAGGTCTCCCCAGCCGGCGCATTCGTTTAAGAGATCGGTTTACTGGGCTATCTCATCGACCAACCCCACATCGATATACTGCCCGCCATAGGTCTGCCGGCAGTGCACTGCGAGAACATTCTCTCCGACCTTCAAGGCCGACTCATCCAGCAAAGGAATATCGAGGTAGCCAGTCGCGTAGCCCGCCACCTTTCCAACCAAAATACCATTGAGGTAGATTTCCGCGTCTTCGTCATGGAAGAGCCTCAGCAATACTTTCCCTTTAGGTTCAGAGGCTAGTTCAAACTTTCTTCGCAGCCAAATCTCAGTATCATCCCATTTGGTCCGCACATGGGTCATTGGTGTCTCGCGGGTGCCGAAGCCGCCCTCTCCCACTTTCCAATCCGAATCATCAAAGTCCGCTAACTCCCAACCTTCGCTCGGAGCGTCAGTGCGATAGTGCCAGGACTGCGCTTCCTCCTGCGAGGTCGGAGTCAGCACCTCGACTTTGACGATATCGGGAGTGCTGAGCAAACGATCAGATTGCTCCTTCAACCAGGCCGAGTCCACTTTGGGCAGGCGGTCGTAGGTGAGGAGGCCGTTGATTTCGACCTCCACGTCGGAAGTCTGCGTATAGACTCCCGCCGACACTCCGCGCTTGCGCAGATAGATCAGCTTGGAGATGGAGTCCTCATATCTCTTCTTCCATTCGTCCAAGTCCTTCGGCAGCCCGCCATAGCCCCAATTGCGGCTGTCTTTTTTCCAAAGATGTCCCTCAACAGGCCAGCCGTGCCCACCGAACTCACCCACAACTTTGACAAAGTCGTTAAAACTACTGTCGCCCAGAGGAAAAGCGGGATCCGGATAGGCATGTTCATCCGCGATATCCCCGATCTCCCAAAAGTTTCCTCCACTCGCAATGTTAATGGCCCGGGTAGAGTCATAGGCCACAGCCATCTCCCCCACTTCCAATGTCTGGTGTTGCCCCCAGGCTTCATTGAAAGGCACCCAGACCGCGATACATGGATGGTCCCGAAGGTGGTCCACCATGCGCTTGTATTCCGTCACGAATTGCTCATGGGCATCTGACGGCCAGTTTCCTTCCTCGGGATTGGGTGCCAGGCGGCTCCAACGCGGATTCGAGCCCTGGGGTTCAGTCTGCGGACCATAGCCCTGGCTCACATGGTCCTGCCACATTAACATTCCCACTTGGTCACAATAGGCGTAGTAGCGGCGTGGCTCGACCTTGATGTGCTTGCGAATCATATTGAACCCTGCCGCCTTCAAATAATCGATATCCGATCTCATCGCGGCATCGGAGGGAGGAGTCAACAAGCCATCCGGCCACCAACCCTGGTCCAATGGTCCCCAATGGAAGATGGGCTTTTCATTGAGGGTGAAGCGCAAGTTGCCAGCCGAATCACGCTTTTTGCCAAACTGCCGCAGAGCGGCATAGGACGCCACCTCATCGAGCAGTTGTCCTCCTTCTCCCAAAAGTTCAACTTTCAACTGATAGAGATTTGGCTCCTCCGGCGACCACAGCCGGGCATCGGGTAGAGTCAGGGTAACTTGATCCACTCCAGTCTCGCTTCGCACTTCTTCTCCATCGAACAAGGCGGTGACTCTAATCTTTTCATTAGGGTGCTCTGGTCCGGTGAGCTTGGCCGAAACAGTCAGGGTGCCTGCAAAAATGTCGCAGGTGTAGTCCAGATCCCGAATATATCGCAGGGGCACTTCCTCCAACCAAACTGTCTGCCAAATGCCGCTGACCCGGGTGTACCAGATCCCTCCCGGGGCCAACTTTTGCTTACCATGAAGTTGAAAACCTTCGGTGGCGTCAAAAACCCGCACAAGAATATCATTCTCACCCTTCTTCAACGCCATACTGATGTCGAAAGAAAAAGGAGTATGGCCACCAGTGTGACTTCCCACCTCGACTCCATTGACCCAGACAGTGGCCTGATAGTCAACGGCCTCGAAATGCAGAATCGTGCGCTCCTTTCCCTTCGACTCGAAAGACCGGCGATACCAGAGAGCTTGCTCCGGTTCCAACAGACGACCGACCCCGGAGAGCTTGGCTTCGGGAGCGAAGGGCACAAGGATCTCGCCATCCCATTGCTGCGGTTGGCTGACATCCCGCCCGGTGATGGCATACGACCAAAGCCCGTTGAGATTGCTCCAACCTTCGCGCTTCATCTGCGGACGTGGATACTCCTGCCACACCTCCTCCGGCTGGAGATCTCGCCCCCATTCGGTTAAGAGGGTTTCATCCACGGGCTTCCAGTCGGCCAACACAGAGGCACTGGAGATTCCTAGGGCTGCAAGAAGAGAGAACAGATTGCGTCCCCATCTGACAGCAGATTGGGGAGCAGCAAGAGAGTTTGCGTGATTCATACAAGTTTTAAAGAAAGGGGGCAGGGTCTACGAAGCAGAACAACGATTTTACAAACCGACCATGCCTCGAAAAAGAGCATGGGGCAATCTCCCTCTGATTTCCAATACCCCAAATGGGGGCTAAAGATGAAAAATTTATTCATCAATTCGAATCCAAGTGACTATTTTCTAACGAATGAAAGGAGGTAAACCCTGAACCAGGGAATCACCTCGCGAAGCTACCCCACCGCCACGCGCTTCAACTCGTTCACAAACACTTCCTCCCACCCTTCCAGCTTTCGTTTCGCCAGCCACCCCACCGCCACACAAATTGGCTCTGGCTCCGGATCGAGTTTGAGTACTTTCACTTGCTTGGGTAACACCGAGCCCACTGCTACGAAGGCCAACCCCATCCCGGCATTGAGCCCCATGCTCAGGCTCGAAATTCCATCGAACTCGCCAGCAACCTTGGCGTTGACCGAATGCTCGGCAAAGAACTCGGTGACCTTTCTCCAGTAGTTTGGATAGTCCACCCGGGAGAGCAGCAGCAGGCGCTCTCCGTCAAGGTCCTCAGCCCGAATCTTACGCCTTCTTTCCAAGCGATGCCCTTTTGGCACCGCGACTCGAATCTCCCTCCGCTGCAGGGTCTCCCAATGGAGATCTTGATCCCCAGTAGCCACTTCAACAATCAGATCCAAAGTCCCCGAGCGCACCCCCTGCCACATCTCCTCGGTTGTGGAGTCTTGCAAACGGATAGAGACCGACGGGTGCAACTGGCAAAAGACCGCCATTGCCTTCTCGATGATTCCTCCTGCCAAGCTGGGGGCGAAACCGATTCGCAGCTCGGCACCTTCCACCTCTCGCCGCATCCTCTCCTCCCCTGCTTCCACCGACCGCAGAATACGACGCCCTTCCCTCATGACCACCTCACCGGCCCGGGTCAACGAGATGGCCTTTCCACTGCGGACCAGAAGCTCCCACCCCATCTCCTCCTCGAAGGCCCGCACCTGACGGCTCAGGGCCGGTTGAGTCACGTTGAGGACCCGGGCAGCCTCGGAGATGTTTTCTCTCTCCGCGACTTCCACAAAGTAACGCAACTTTCTCGTATCCATTGATAGGCCTCTACTCTGTTTTTAAGGCAGATTCAACCATGCTTTTAAGTAATACTTAGACCACCCAAGTGGCATTGGCCCATTCTGGCGAAGTGCGCTAACTATTTCCTATGCAAACTGAGGCACGACCCCAAATCACCGTTAGACGGTCCGGGGACCGATTCCACTCCGATTTCGACTGGCTGGATTCCTGGCACACCTTCTCATTCGGCGAACACTACAACCCTGCCCAGATGGGCTTTCGCAGCTTGCGGGTCATCAATGACGACATCATTGCTCCCGGGAAAGGTTTCGGCACCCACCCCCACTCTTCGATGGAGATTTTCACCTACGTCATTTCGGGAAAACTGGAGCACAAGGACTCCATGGGGAACGGCCGGATCATCACGGCTGGGGAGTTCCAATATATGTCGGCCGGCGACGGAGTGGAACATTCGGAGTTCAATCCCTCGGCAAAAGACCCTGTCCATCTCTTGCAAATCTGGCTCACCCCAACCGCACCGGGAGGTCAGCCCCGCTACTCGGACTTTGACACCAAGCCCTTGCGACAAGCGAATGGCCTCGCTCTCCTAGCCTCCCCCTCGGGGAAGGGCTCCTCCTTTGCCATCCGCCAGCATGCTGAAATTTACTTCGGCAATCTGGACCCAGATACCGATATGACCCCGGAAAGCGCCTTCAGCCATCACTATCTTCATCTCATTAAGGGAGAAATAAAAGTCGCGGGCGAGACTCTCACCGAGGGAGACGGAGCCTCTTTTGGCCCCATCCTTCCCATTCACTCATCCGCAGACAGTGAGTTCCTGCTCTTCGCTGTCTCCTAAACTCCAAGATAACATTCTATGAAATACGCATCCCATATCGCTGCTGGCCTCCTCGGACTCGGCTTCATCGTCTTTGGCCTCAACCACTTCCTCAACTTCATTCCCATGGGCGATCCGCCGGCAGAGGGCTCACCTCCCGCCCTCTTTTTTGGCGCAATTTATGCTACTGGATTTCTCTCCTTCGTGAAGATTTTGGAGCTTCTCGGTGGAATTCTTGTTGCGATTCCGAAAACCCGAAACATAGGTCTTCTGATTTTGGGTCCGATCATCGTGAACATTCTTGCTTACAATATCTTCATTGCCGGCGGTGGGGCAGTCTTCGCTCCTCCAGTGGTTCTCTTCTCGGCACTCGCAGCTTTCGTTCTCTGGACCAAGCGCGAGTCTTGGCTCACTCTCATTAAAAACTAACAACTCAATTCAACAAAATAGAATATGAAACTCACAAACACACTTCTGATCCTCCCCTCGTTATCCCTTCTTGTTCTCACATCCTGCAAGAATCCGGCCGACGAGACAGTCGATGCCAAGGTTGGCGAAGCCGCCGAAGTATCGGCTGTCGAGGGGGGCTCGGTTTATGAATTCACCGACAATTCCAGCATCAGCTTCGTTGGCTCGAAGGTGACAGGCAGTCACGAAGGCGGATTTAAGACCTTTGATGGCAACTTCATCCTCAAGGAGGGCGAACCAGTCGCCGGGGAATTCACCATCGATATGAACTCCACTTGGAGCGATGCCGACAAACTCACCGAACACCTCAAGGCACCCGATTTCTTCGACGTTGCGACTTTCCCCGAGTCCGATTTTGAAGTCACCAGCTTCGAGAAAAAGAGCGACTCCTCCTACGAAGTTTCAGGAAATCTGACTCTCCATGGTGTCACCAAGAACATCACCTTTCCCACGACTGTCGATGCCAGCGATGAGCTCATCAAGGTATCTGCGGAATTCGATATCAACCGAAATGACTTCGGCATCAACTATGCCGGCAAGAAGGATGATCTCATTCGTAAAGAAGTGATTATCAAGTTCGATCTCGAAGCCAAGCCTGCCTAAAGCATTCAAAAACCATTCGCAAGTTTCAGGAACAGACCTACCTTGCGCCGCTATGAGTAATCAACTTAACACCTTGGCCAACGAACTCAGCGACGAAGTGGGAGCCTCCTTGGAGACCCTCGAAAGTCGGCTGCGCAAAGTAGAGCGAGAGCTCGATCTGGAATGCCTGAACTTGCGGGATCTGGTGAACTCCAAAGACCCCGAAATCAACCGGCAACTCGACGCGCTGGGAACGAGCATCTCCGACCTCCATGAGAGTCTCTCGGAAGTGCGGGGTCACTTGAGAACGGCAGCAGCCGATGGCCGCCAAATTGCGGAAGCGACCACCGAACTGGAAGAATCCGCCCCCGCGAACTCGCAGAAAAGCAACGGGGTCGAGCTTTCACCCGAGGAGATCGGACGCATTCGCCACGATGAAGAAGTCACTCTCAGCGGAATCTTCCGCGCCCTCTTCATGGCCGATGAGCCCGCGCAGCGCGCAAACAAGAAGAGCTGAGCCGAGAACCTCGGACAATGAAAAGCGGGCGGAAAGCGCACTCTCAACAGTGCTCTTTCATCCCGCCTTTTCGTTTCTTGGAAGCCTTTACCAAAGCCCCTCTCCGGTCTAACTGACCCCATGCCACTCAACCTGCAAGACTACCTCGCCCGAACTGCCGCCATGGCCTCGGACCGGGGATTCAGGAAGGAGCTAATTGGACCGGAAATCCCAGCCTTTTCCCGTGAAGGCGACGGTCCGGTGGTACTTCTGTCCTCTGGAATCCATGGAGACGAGCCCGCGGGCCCTCTGGCATCTCTCGCCTTTTTGGAAAGCGGTCCTTCCACAGACTTTCATTGGCTTCTCACCCCCTGCCTCAATCCAAGCGGCCTGACATTGGGGACGCGCGAGGATGCCAGCGGACGGGACTTAAATCGTGATTACCAGCTCTTTGCCTCCCCTAAAACCGCAGCTCACCGCGCCTGGCTGGACGACCAACCAGTGCCCGACCTCTTCATTTCTCTGCATGAGGACTATGATGCCACCGGCTTTTACTTCTACGAGATTCAGCTCGCGGGACATCCGAGCGTGCGCGACGCGATTTTCGAGAAAGTTCGTCCCCACCTGTCCATCGAGCCCGGCCCCATCATCGATGGACGCGAAAGCAGCGGCGACGGTTGGTTTTTTCGCGAAAATTTACCGGATTTGACCGAATTTTCCGAGCTGGAAGGCGGCTTCCCCGAGGCCCTCTACCTCTCCCAAAAGGGCTGTCCGCTCTCCCTGACCTTCGAAACTCCAACCAATGCCGAGCCGTTGGAAGCCCGAGTGGCGGGGCATTTGGCCGCGATCGAGGCCACTTTAGCTGAATTTCGTCAATTCTAGTCTGGATTCTCGTCACTGCTTTCTAGACTCTCTTGCAGGTCGGTGCTACAGGTCCCGCGCAATCCCGCCCTTTTCTTTAATCCAACTACTACTTTAAGAACACATGGCTTCTGAACTCGAAATGCCCAAGCTCTCCGACACGATGACGGAGGGAACCATCCTTCGCTGGCTCAAAAAAGAAGGCGATGCGGTCGAAATCGGCGACGAAATCGCTGAAATCGAGACCGATAAGGCCACTATGGCGATGGAAGTTTTTGACGAAGGCATTCTCAGCAAGATTATGGTCCAGGAAGGCGAAAAAGCCGCCGTGGGAGCCGTAATTGGCATTCTCGGTGACGAAGGCGAAGACGTTTCCGACTCCGGCAGCTCATCCAAGCCTGCGGAAACTCCGGCCCCAGCCGAGGAAAAGAAGGAGGCTTCTCCTGCTCCCGCTGCCTCCTCTCCAGCTCAAGCTCCTGCGCCAGCCGCCCCGGCCTCTTCGGATGGCAGCCGCCTGCGTGTCTCTCCCCTCGCCCGCAAGATTGCGGAGGAAAAGGGCGTGGACCTCACCACCCTCACCGGCAGCGGTCCCTCCGGACGCATTGTCAAAAAAGACGTGGAAGCAGCCGGCAGCGGCAGCGCCAAGCCAGCCGCGAGCTCTTCTGCTCCCGCCGCCGCAGCCGCACCAGCCGCCAAGGCCATCGTCCCGGCTGCAGCCTCTGGCGAAGACCAGCGCATCGAGCTGTCCACCATGCGGAAAATCATCGCCGACCGTCTCCTGACCTCCAAGGTGACCATCCCACACTTCTACCTCCACGTCGAGGTAGACGCCGCCCCGTTGATGAGCTTGCGCAAGCAAATCAACGAGCAGGCCGAGAAGACTACAGGCAACAAATACACCATCAACGATTTCATCGTGAAGGCGCTCATCAATGCCTCGGTGGCCGTTCCCCAAGTGAACGCTTCCTTCGCCGGCGACCACATCGTTCAATACGCATCCGTCGGCGTTTCCGTCGCGGTAGCAGTAGATGACGGTCTGGTGACTCCCGTGGTGAAAAATGCCGAGACCAAGTCTCTCTTGCAGATTTCCCGCGAGATCAAGGACATCGCCGCTCGCTCCCGCGACAAGAAGCTGCGTCCCGACGAGTTCGATGGCGGCACCGTGACCATCTCCAACTTGGGCTCCTATGGCATCGATTCCTTCGACGCCATCGTCAACCCACCCCAGGCCATCATCCTTTCCGTTGGCAACATCGTGAAGAAGCCCGTGGTTGTCGGAGACGAAATCAAGCCCGGCCTGCGCCTCAACCTCGGCCTCTCCTGCGACCACCGCGTGGTGGATGGAGCCGTCGGAGCCCAGTTCCTCGCTGAGATGAAAAAGCTCATCGAGAACCCCGCTCTCATGCTGGTCTAATCCGCTCTGCCGCGAGCAGAACCTTTCTCTGGCCCTTGCGCCAGACCCATCACTCAGGGCCTTTCGCCCTGAGTTTTTTTTTGTCACTCGATTTCCGGCTAAGCGTGGCTTCGCTCTCTCAGCGGCGCTCACATCATTCTGCGCAATTCTCACTCTAAGAGCCCATGCAGTGAAACTTGCCGAACCTAGACACGAGACCCCGATTCAACTCAACAGAACTGCCCAACTTATTTTTGAAACTCATCGACTTGTTCGCCTCCTCTCCAGGTAGAAACCTCCTCCGAAGGGGCCTTCAAAATGCGCGCAAAAAGTGTCCCTGATGAAAATCATCAAGCCTTTGGGGAGTTCCAGCTACCTTCGGGGCAATCTATGGTAGCCCACAAGGGATAAACTCTATATGAATTAAAGGATCGCTAGATGACCAAATGATTCGCGCCGGGAGCAAAACCTAACAACAGGGTCTCCCCCAATGCGGCAATTTGCGAAATCCGACGATCAGTTAAACCATGAAAAAAATCCACTATCGCTTCTTTGGCTTGCTTCAAGCGGGTTTCTCCCGCTGAGCCTCGAAGCTCAATACGACACCGACCTCATAGGCTACTGGCAATTCGAGAACGACCTCGTTGAAAGCTCCGGCTCCCACACTGCCGGCACCCACGACGGCACCGCAGTTGGAACGATTGCTTACGGCGCCGGTCCTATGGCTTCCTTCGGCCAAGGCATCACTCTTGATGGCTCCAACGGAGTCATCGTCAACGGAACCAATGCTGGCCAAGTGGGCTACGTCAATACCTTCGACGACGGGGTTGACGGCGCTCTCTCCATTTCTTTCTGGGCCCAGGGCTTGCCTGCCCGATGGTCTCCCTTTGTCGCAAAACGCGGGGAAACCGAAGAAGGTTATCAGGTCCGCAGACGGGATTCTACCTCCAACGCGACCTTCACTCTGCGAGGCACCGATGGGGTCGACGATCCACAAGGAGCTATCGATGTGGCGACCGGTCAGCCAGTCTGGACCCACTATGCAGCAACCTGGAATGCAACCACTGGGGAGCGACGACTCTATATCAACGGCGTTGAGGACACCGTCCAGACGCAAACCGGCGATAACGCGGGCGATGGCCCGGGCAATGCCATCAACTATTGGCTGACCTTTGGAATGCGTCACAACAACGCCGATCCTGCTGTTTTCCAAAACTTCTTCTCCGGAGCGATTGACGACGTCGCGATTTGGAATCGTGAACTCAGCAGCCAGGAAGCCTTTCAACTCGGACAAGCTCCCCTCGCCGACATTTTGACCGAGACCGACTCTGACGGCGACGGTCTCTTTGACTCCCAGGAGAGCACCTTCGGAACAAACCCGGGCCTCACAGATACTGATGGCGATGGCGTCACCGATTTTGAAGAATTCACCAAGGGTGGCAATGGAACCGTCGATGACGACATCGATATGGATGGACTCACCAACCTCCAGGAAACCACTGGTTCCGCGAACCCTTTCGTTTCTGGCCTAAATACCGGCACCACTCCCGGGGAAACGACCGATTGGAATGATCCAGATTCAGACGGCGACGGGGTTAACGATGGCGACGAGCTTTCCGCCTCCAACGGATTTGTAACCGATCCCAACAACTCCGATACCGATGGAGACAGCTTCTCCGACGCAACGGAGTTGGCTGGGGGCTTCGACCCGACCGACCCGGATTCGGTCCCCCCAATTACCGCCGGTCTGGTGGGTTATTGGGAATTCGAAGGCGACCTGACCGAAACCTCCGAAGCGCATCCCGTCGGAACACACGATGCAGCCACCACCGACGGCTTTGCTCCGGAATTCGGGGTTGGCCCTACTGTCGCGGACAACGGAGTCAGCGCTGACTTTGGAGGCTCTCTTAATACAGTGGCAGAAGGAGTCAGCTACGGGGTCTACGTCAAAGGCTCCAACAGTGTGGCGGGAACTCCCGAGGAGCCCTACGTCGACACCTTCGATGCCGCCATTGGCGATGAATTCTCCGTTTCCGTCTGGGCCAAGGGCTGGCCTGATCGGTGGAATCCTTTTGTATCTAAAAAAGGAGAAGCCAATGAAGGATTCCAGATTCGAAGGGCGGATAGTACAAACAACGCGACCTTCACCCTTCATCAGACTGCCGGGGCGATTGACCCTCGCGGCACTGATACATCGGGCCTCGGGCAACCCGCCTGGAAGCATTACCTGGGAACTTGGAACGGTCAGACAGGAGAGCGAAAGCTCTACGTGGACGGAGTCTTGGCCTTCACCGTCACCGGTGACTTCGAGACGGGCGATGTTGGAGCAGCTGACAACTATTGGCTCACCTTCGGGGCACGTCACAACAATGCCGACCCAGCCATTTTCGGGAATCTCTTTGCAGGAGAAATCGATGATGTGGCCTTCTGGCACCGCGCATTGACCCCGGTCGAAGCCGCGCAACTCAGCTCTGCTCCCCTCTCCTTTATCAAGGATCAGGAGGACAATGACCGCGACGGACTGGTGGCCATTCTGGAAGATGAATTCGGCACCTCTGATGACGATCCCGATAGTGATGACGACGGAGTCGGTGACTTGGATGAGTACAACAAGGGCGGCAACGACAATCTTGACGATGACTTTGACAACGACGGCCTTACCAATTCTCAGGAAACCTCCGGAACAGCCAATCCTTGGGTGGAAGGCTCCAGCTCCGGAACTCCAGGAGAGATCACTGACTGGTGCAACCCGGATTCCGATGGTGACGGCCTCTCCGACGGTGATGAAGTTGCCGCCACAAATGGTTCCGTTACCGATCCAAACAACCCCGACACGGACGGAGACGGGTTCAACGATGGAACCGAGGTGACTTCGGCGACCGATCCTCTGAACTCTGAAAGCATCCCGACCAATTGGCTGCGCGACCTCTGTGGCTACTGGCAGTTTGACAACGACCTGACCGATAGCACCGCCCCCAGCGCGGACGGCATCATGAGAGGAATCGACACCACAGAGACCTACGCGACCGGGCAATTCGGGCAAAGTATTGATCTGGATAAAGCCAGCGAACAACGAATTGAAGTCACCGGAGATGAGAACAAATTCGACAGCGTTGGCGGAGACCTCACCGTCTCGCTTTGGATCCAAGTCGAGAGCTTCGACCAAGCCTGGCAGGCCATCATCTCCAAAAGGAGAAGGTAGCAACTGGCGAATGGCCCGACGCGACGACTCGAACGGAGTCTCCTATGCCGGAGGAGCGGCTGACGTCCCATCCACCAACGAACTGGCAAATGCCCATCCCGTGAATGATGGCAACTGGCACCATGTGGTCGCGGTAACAACTGCGGGGGTATCCCAGAGCTTGTGGGTTGATGGCGTTCTGGTGGAGACCCGAACCGACAACCTCCCCAGCCTCACCGATTCGCCTCATCCTCTGTTGATTGGCGGGAACCCGGACACCGCAGCGGATCTCGCTGGAGCCTTCCGGACCTGGAACGGGAACATCGATGATGCCGCCGTGTGGAAACGGGCCCTGTCGGTGAACGAAGTCGCCACTCTCTTCTACAACGGCAACTCACTGGAATACCTCATCGCCAACGATGTCACTCCTATCGACCCCCCGGTGATTGCAGACGTCGAAATCACCGCTACTGACTTCGATGAACTGGGCGGCTTCAATGTGGAAGTAAGTGGTCTGGCACCAAACGATAGCTATCAAATGAGGCGGAGCCTGCTCTTGGATGGAACTGACTGGATCGATGTCGGAGATGTCTTCTCAGGCGGCGCTACCCACACCTTCGTTGATACAGAACCAGTGGCGAAAGCCTTCTACCAAATCTTCGAAGTTACTCCCAACTAGTCGGCCGGAAGCATCCGACCACTCTTAAACTCTCAACGCCGGGGCTTCTTCAGCCCCGGCGTTTTTTTGTGAGGGATCCCCCCGATCAAGATTGGCTCTGAATCTGCTATTCCGACCGTTTATGCTCTACACCATTGACGACAAGCCACCTCTGGGCACCTCCCTCCTCCTGGGGTTCCAGCACTACCTGACCATGTTCGGGTCGACGGTGGCCATTCCCCTTTTGCTGCAATCCCACCTTGGGGCCTCCAATGCGGAATTGGCGATTCTGATCAGCACGATGTTTCTGGTGAGTGGAATTTGCACCTTCCTGCAGTCCACCTTCGGCTGCCGGCTCCCCATTATTCAGGGAGGCACCTTCTCCTTTCTCGGACCCGCGATCGCAATCTGCGGGATGGCCTCGCTGGCCGAAGCGGGTTTTGAAATGCGGATGCAGCATGTGCAGGGCGCCGTCATCGCAGGCTCCTTTTTCGAAATGATTATTGGGTTCAGCGGATTGATGGGAAAGGTCCTCAAGTTCATCACTCCGGTCACCATTGCCCCCACCATCGCCCTCATTGGACTCGCCCTCTTCAAGTTCGGAGCGCCGTTGGCAGGCCAACACTGGGGCATTGGAGGCTTGACGATTCTCCTTCTGATCCTCTTCAGCCAATACCTCCGTTCCACCCACCGACTCATCAACCTCTTCCCCATTTTGCTGGGGCTGCTAATCGCTTGGGCGGTGGCCACGCTTTGCACTTGGACCGGTTTTTTTGAAAAAGGACACCCCGCCTACGTCAGCTTCGAAACCGTTAAAGATGCTCCCTGGATACACGTCCCCACCCCTTTCCAGTGGGGGATGCCGGCCTTCGGTGCCGCTGCCATTGTTGGCATGCTGGCTGGCTACATCGCGAGTATGATCGAGTCTACGGGCGACTATTACGCCGCCGCCCGGATGTCCCATGCTCCGCCTCCCGACGCCAAGACCGTCAATCGCGGGATCGGCTTCGAGGGGATCGGATGCTTCATCGCGGGCATCTTTGGCACCGGCAACGGGACCACTTCCTATTCGGAAAACATCGGTGCTATCGGGCTCACCCGCGTGGGAAGCCGGAGGGTGATTCAGGCCGCCTCCCTTCTCATGCTGGTGCTCGCAGTGTTCGGAAAGTTCGGCGCGCTCTTTACGTCCATCCCCAGTCCCATTGTGGGCGGAATGTATTGTGTGATGTTTGCAATGGTGACCGGGGTCGGCCTCTCCAACTTACAATTCGTCGATCTCAACTCTCCCCGCAATCTCTTCATCATCGGCTTCGCCCTTTTCGCCGGGCTTTCCTTGCCCGAATACGTGGGCCCCAACACCGAATTAATTCAGGGACTTTTCCCCTCTTCTTTCCAATGGTTTGCTGCTATCCTCTCGACGATCGGGAGTTCTGGAATGGCCGTTGGCGCGTTTCTTGCTCTTTTACTCGATAACACAATCCCCGGCACCTCCGCAGAACGCTGAATCGATGCCCTTTCCCATAACCCTAAAACCCCCTAATTCCAAATGCCTCGTATTGTCAAAGCCGGCCTCATCCAAGCTTCCACCACCCACTCCGGTTCCGAAGATCCCACCGTCATCCGCGACGCCATGATCGAAAAGCATGTCGCCATGATTGAGAAGGCGGCGGCACAAGGAGTGCAGATTCTCTGCCTGCAGGAGCTCTTCTACGGACCCTATTTTTGCGCGGAACAAGAGATTCGCTGGTATGAAATCACCGAGCAGATTCCCGATGGTCCAACGACCCAGTTAATGTGCGAACTAGCCGCTAAGCACCAAATGGTGCTCATCATTCCCATCTACGAAGTTGAGGTCGAAGGCATCTACTACAACACCGCCGCAGTCATCGACGCCGACGGAACTTACCTCGGTAAGTATCGCAAAAATCACATCCCCCACTGCCATCCCGGCTTCTGGGAAAAGTTCTACTTCCGCCCCGGCAACCTCGGCTATCCGGTCTTTCAGACCAAAGTCGGAACCATCGGCGTCTATATTTGCTACGATCGTCACTTCCCCGAAGGAGCCCGCGCTCTGGCCCTTAACGGAGCGGAGATCGTCTTCAATCCTTCGGCGACCGTTGCCGGTCTGAGCGAGTATCTCTGGAAGCTGGAGCAACCCGCCCACTGCGTGGCAAATGGATACTTCATCGGCGCCATCAATCGCGTTGGCACTGAAGCCCCCTGGGGAATTGGCGAGTTCTATGGTCAGTCTTATTTCTGCAATCCCAAGGGCCAACTCATTGCCGAGGGATCGCGCGATCAGGACGAACTCATCGTCGCGGATCTGGACCTAGACGAGATTCGCGAGGTGCGCGACACCTGGCAATTCTTCCGCGACCGCCGCCCCGATAGCTATGGCGATCTCGTGAAGCCCTGAACCTTCTCCCCTCCTGTTAGAAAACCACCCCCGTGCCCGAACTCCCACCTTTTAGCCACACTCCGAAGCGTTACACCGGTCTCCCTTTTGAAGAAGTCATGCGACTGCGTCAGGAGCACCTGACGCCAGCTCTCCTGACCTACTATGAGAAGCCCGTGATGCTGGTTGAGGGCAAGATGCAGTATCTCTTTGATGAAAAGGGACGCCGCTACCTCGACGGTTTCGGCGGCATCGTCACCGTCAGCTGCGGTCACTCCCATCCCGGAATTCTTGCCGCCGCCCACGACCAGTTGGACACTCTCGTCCACGCTACGACCATCTATCCCAATCAGGAAGTGGCGTTCTATGGCAAGGCCCTGGCCGACAAGATGCCTGGCGATCTTTCGGTCTGCTACTTTGTCAATTCCGGCTCGGAGGCCAACGACCTCGCTCTCTTGATGGCTCGCCTCCATACGGGCAACTACGACCTCATAGCTCTCCGCAACTGCTACCATGGCGGGTCCCAATCAACGATGGGCATGACTGCCCATGGCACTTGGAAGTTCAATACTCCACAAGGCTTCGGTATCCACCATGCCCTCAATCCGGACCCCTATCGCGGTCCCTTTGCCGGACACGACGATCCCGCCACTGCTTACGCCAACGACGTCAAGGAACTGATCCAATTCGCCACTCCCGGCAGAATCGCAGGCTACATCGCGGAATCCATCCAAGGCGTCGGTGGCGCGGTGGTCTTTCCGGAAGGCTATCTGGCAAAGACCTACGACATTGTCCGCGCCCACGGAGGTCTCTGCATCGCGGATGAAGTGCAAGCGGGATTCGGCCGCACCGGCTCTCACTATTGGGGCTTCGAAAGCGAAGGAGTGCAGCCCGATATCGTCGTCATGGCCAAAGGCATTGGAAACGGCTTCCCGCTCGCCGCAGTGGTCACCACTCCCGAGATCGCGGCCTCCCTGACCTCTCACATCCACTTCAATACCTATGGGGGAAACCCTCTCGCTTCCCGCATTGGTCGCGCTGTCATCGAGGCCATCGACAACGATGGCTTACAAGCCAATAGCGCCCAAGTGGGAAGCCATCTCAAAGACAAGCTCATTGGCTTGGCCGACAAACACTCCCTCATCGGACAAGTCCGCGGCAAAGGCCTCATGCTGGGCATCGACCTCGTCACCGACCGCACCACCAAGGCCCCCGCCACGGCGGAATGCGCCGCGGTCTGGAACAAGGCCAAGGACCTAGGTCTCCTGGTCGGAAAAGGCGGACTCGCCGGCAACGTCATTCGCCTCAAGCCCCCCATGTGTCTCACGATGGAAGACGCTGACTTTATGGTCGCGGTCCTCGATGAGGCCCTCACTCAAATCTAACCCCCTACTACTATGGCTACCCTCGAAACAACTGTCGATGGCATCAAGATGCCCAACCCCTTCGTAATTGGATCCGGCCCTCCGGGAACCAATGTCCGCGTAATCAAACGAGCCTTTAAAGAGGGATGGGGTGGAGTGATCGCCAAGACCGTCAGCCTGGACGCCTCCAAGGTCGTCAACGTTGGTCCCCGCTATGCCAAGCTTCACTCCACCGATGGCAAGGAAGTCATTGGGTGGGAGAATATCGAGCTCATCAGCGACCGTCCTTTCGAGAAATGGCTGGATGAATTCAAAGAATGCAAAGACGAGTATCCCGACGGAGTGCTCATCGCTTCCATCATGGAGGAGTTCAACAAAGACGCCTGGTGCGAGATCACCGAACGTTGCCAAGAGGTGGGTGTGGACGCCTTTGAACTCAATTTCTCCTGCCCCCACGGACTCCCTGAACGAAAAATGGGAGCCGCCATGGGCCAGGATCCAGACATTCTTGGGGAAGTGTGCTCTTGGGTCAACGCCGTCTCCAAGATCCCCGTCTGGGCCAAGATGACCCCCAACGTGACTCATATCGAAGACCCCTCCCGCGCCGCCCTCGCCAACGGTTGCGAAGGCATCGCGGCCATCAACACCATCCGCTCGGTGATGGGGGTCGACCTGGAGACCTTGCGCCCCATGCCAACGGTGGAAGGCTACACCACCCCCGGTGGCTACTCCTCTCGGGCGGTCAAGCCCATTGCTCTCCGAATGGTGATGGAGATCGCCCAACTGATCCGCAAGGAATTCCCAGGCCGCTCTCTTTCCGCTATCGGCGGGGTCGAGACCGGTCGCGACGCCGCCGAGTTCATCCTCCTCGGTGGAGATACGGTCCAAGTCTGTACCGGCGTCATGAAGTTCGGCTATGGCCACGTGAAGACGATGTGCGACCAGCTTTTGGAATTCATGGACAGCAAGGGCTTCGAGACCTTGGACGATTTCAGGGGTCAAGCTCTCGACTGCTTCACTACCCACGCCGAACTGGTCCGCATGCAGACCGAGCGCAAGTCCGCGGAGAAGGCAGCCAAGGAAGCGATGGTCGCCAGTGATGGCGAATGGGATGGCGACGACTTCGTCAAGCAATCCGATCAACTCGCTGGAAACTAAAATCATGGCTCTTTCCCCCTGCCCCATCCTCATCAACGGAACCTGGTCCGTCCCCGAGACCGCTGAGACCAGCGATGTCCACAACCCTTCCACTGGTGAAGTCATCGCCAAAGTGCCCATGTGTGGTGCGGACGTTGTCGACTCCGCAGTCGCCGCCGCCACCGCGGCCTTTGAAGGCTGGTGGCAGACTCCACCCGTGATGCGCGTCCGCATCATGATGCGCTATTGCGCGCTGTTAGAAGAAAACTTTGAGGAGCTTGCCGCCATGATAGTGGTGGAGCACGGCAAGACCATGACCGAGGCCCGGGGCGACCTCCGTCGCGGAATCGAGGTTGCGGAGTATGCCTGCGGTATTACCGACATGCTCAAGGGCGAGGTCCTCGAGAATGTCGCGCCAGGAATCGACTGCTCGATGGTTCGGCAACCTATCGGAGTTTGTGTGGGGATTTGCCCTTATAACTTTCCTGCCCTGGTTCCCATGTGGATGTATCCCATGGCGCTCGCGTGCGGAAACTGCTTCATTCTGAAGCCTAGCGAGAAAGTGCCGCTGACCGGAATCAAGCTCATCGAGTTGTTAGAAGAAGCCGGCCTTCCCCCCGGAGTCTTCTCTGTCGTTCACGGTGGCAAGGAGTGCGTCGATGCCCTATTGGAACACCCTGACGTCGCAGCGATCTCCTTTGTCGGAAGCTCCCCCATCGCGGAATATATTCACAAGACCGGAACAGCCCATGGAAAACGCGTGCAAGCGGCTGGGGGCGCAAAAAACTTCGTCGTCGTGATGCCCGATGCAGATTTTGGAAAGGCGGTCGAAGGCCTTACCGATGCCGCCTTTGGCTGCTCCGGCCAACGGTGCATGGCCGGTTCCACGGCAGTGACCGTGGGCGAAGCTTCCGAGCGCTTTATCCCCGCAATCGTGGATTCTGCTTCAGCTCTCAAAGTCGGTCCCACCCACCTCTCGCCCGAGGCCAAACTCGGCGGCGTCATCACTCCCCAGCATCGCGACCGGGTCTCATCTCTCATCCAATCTGCGGTGGACGAAGGCTGCGACCTTCTCGTCGACGGCCGCAATGCCCAAGTCGCGGACTATCCGGATGGCTTTTACCTGGGAGCGTCAGTGGTCGACAAGGTGAAGCCTGGAATGACCATCTTCCAAGAAGAGGTCTTCGGGCCGGTCCTCAATGTGATGCGCATGAACGACCTCGAGGAAGCCCTTGATCTGGCGGGCAAAGTCTCCTTCGGCAATGGAGCTTGTATCTACACCCAGAGCGGACGGCTCGCGCGCGAGTTCCGCCACCGGGTCAAGGCGGGAATGATTGGCATCAATGTCGGCGTCCCCGCCCCCCTCGCCTACTTCCCCTTCTCGGGATGGGACTATTCCTTCTTCGGCGACCTTCACCTGCAGGGTCGGGAGTCGGTCATGTTTTTCACCCGAGCCAAGGTCTATACCGAACGCTGGTTTGCTCCTGGCGAAGGCGATGTCTGGCACCAGGACTAACAGAATCTAACACGGCTATGTCACTTCTGATCAAAAACGGAGAAATCGTCACTGCAGGCGGACGCTACTTCGCAGATATCTACTGCGAGGACGAACAAATCACCGCCATCGGCAAAGACCTCGACTTCGACGCTGACGAAGTCATCGATGCGACTGGGAAGTTCGTATTCCCCGGCTTCATCGACCCCCACGTCCACATTTACCTACCCTTCATGGGCACCTTTTCCAAGGACGATTACGCCAGTGCCAGTCGCGCCGCGCTGGTGGGAGGCACAACGACTTTGATCGAGATGTGCTGCCCCTCCCGAGCGGAAGAACCGTTGGAAGCCCTGCAGCTTTGGAATTCCAAGGCGGAAGGACTCTCTGCCTGCGACTACACATTCCACATGGGCGTGACCCGTTTCGACGAACTCGCCGAAAGCCAGTTGCGCACCATTGTGGCGGACTATGGGATTACCTCCTTCAAAGTCTTTCTCGCCTACAAAGGCGCCTTCGGAATTGATGATGCCGAGCTCTACGCCACTCTCAAGCTGGCCAAAGAACTCGATGTCGTCGTCACCGCCCATTGCGAGAATGCCGACCTCGTCGCCCAAACGCAGGCGGCACTGGTCGCGGAGGGTAAAGTCGGGCCCGAGTGGCACGAACCCTCGCGCCCCGTTACAGTGGAAGCGGAGGGCTGCCACCACTTCATGACTTTTGCCGAAATGACCGGAGCCGAGGTCTACGTGGTGCACACCTCCTGCCAACCGGCGGTGGAGGCCATCGTGGCAGCCCGTGGCCGGGGGGTGAAGGCGACCATCGAGACCGTCATCCCCTACCTCGTGCTCGACAGTAGCTACACCGAGCGGCCCGACTTCGAAGGCGCGAAGTATGTGATGTCACCTCCCATTCGCGCGAAAGAGCATCAGGACTTTCTCTGGAAAAAGCTCGCCGACGGAACCATCGACACCGTCGGAACCGACCACGCGCCCTTTGATTTTTCTACCCAGAAGCACATGGGCCATCCCGATCCGAACAAGGCGGTGAACGCAGACTTTTCTCCCCGTGGCGAGGCTGCTGACTTCACCCTCATTCCCAATGGCGTTCCCAGTGTGGAAGACCGCGTCAACCTGCTCTACACCTATGGAGTCACGACCGGCAAGATCGACCTCCAAACCTTTGTCGCCACCGCCTCCACCAACGCCGCCAAGCGCTTTGGCTTGTTTCCCCGTAAAGGCGACATCTCAGTCGGAGCTGATGCGGATTTGGTCATCTATGATCCCGCCTACACAGGAATCATCTCGGCCGAGACCCACTTGATGAATACCGACTATTCGGGATTCGAAGGGATGGAGATCAAGGGCCGCCCCGCCTGCGTAACCGTCCGCGGGCAAATCGCCGCTAAAGAAGGTCAGTTCACCGGCACCCTTGGCCGGGGAAAACTTCTCAAGCGCTAGCACACTTTTCACCCAACTCATCATGCCTACAGTTCGCCTTTCAGGAAAGGTCATCGGACCCGATGACGCCCGCCGCCCGATTCGGGCCAAGTTACTTTTCCTCCTCTTCAATAGTGGATGGGACATCTACAACTCCAATGGAGATCAGACCGTCACCCTCTCCAACATCGAGAAAAAGCTCATCGAATCCGACGCCTTCGTCTTCACCCCTGGAGCCAGCTTGAACGATATGTTCCAAGCGGTCTCCATCTTTGTTGGCTATCAAACAGTTGACCCTAATCTTCAGGGGAAGCCAACTGTGATCTTAAACGATGATAACTCTTGGGACCCGCTCTTTCGCGTTCTCGCCCACTTTCGTGAGATGGGAACCATCAAACAAGACTACCGCGAGTTCCTCCTAACAGGTGACAGCCCCGAGGAGGTCGTAGCCAGCCTTGCAGAGGTGCGCGCGGAAGGCCTACCTGATGCCGGACGGGAAAAAATTGCCAGCAAGCCCATCACCGCCGCCGATGTCGATCCACCCGCTGACCTTCGGGGCAACGTTTGTGTCTTCTGCTCCGCCAGCCTGGAAGATCCTGCCTACGTTGCAGATGGCGAGGCCTTGGGTCGACTGTTAGCCGAAAACCAAATGGGCTGCGTGTCGGGTGCGGGAAGCTCCGGAATCATGGGTGCGGTCGTGCGCGGCTCCGTCCAGGCTGGCGGCTGGACCGCAGGCTCCAACGTCCCCCACATCATCGAGCTGGAAGGCCTGCCGGACGGGCTTTCCCGTCTTTGGCTGCAACCGGATATTTACACCCGGATGGAAGTCATGATCGAGAACTCCGACGCGTTCGTCATCTTTCCTGGAGGGTCGGGCAGCGTGCAGGAGCTCTTCGCCCTCATGATTCTGCGCCATCAGAAGAACCCCGCGATGGAGGGCAAGCCTATCATCGTCTTCAATCGGCCGGACGCCAACGGGGTCTCGTTCTGGAGCCCCTTGATCGAACTCCTCTCTCACTATTGCGCAGAGAACGAATTCGACACCGCCACTTCCCTCGACGAAATCAAAGCTCTCCTGCTCGCAAAAGTAGGAATCTAACCGGCGTCGCCAAACTCTCCGGAGAAGGCTCGCAAATTCAATTCAGCAAACAAAACAGCATAAGCAGGAAGCACTCGATTATGAATCAAACTGACCCTCTCAGCGTATGGAGCGAAACTGCTCTTAACCGCATTCACAGTGAGCTTTTCCAGATCCATCAGCGAGAGACCGAAAGTCTCGGTGGCAATGGTGAGTTCCTTCGACAACTCGGTATCACTCATCAATCGATCATCGGTATTGAGACAGACCCGGAACCCCGCCTGATAGAAGATCGGGAAGGGATGACCCTCGATGGAGGAGCAGGCTCCAGTATGAAGGTTGCTTGAAAGGCACATCTCTAGTGGAATCCGTCGATCAATAATGTATTGCGCGAGCTTGCCCAACTTCCAGGAGCCATCTTCCTGCAAACTCATATCCTCTAACAATCGCGTGGCATGACCGAGGCGATGGGTCCCGCAGTATTGCAAGGCCTGCCAAATCGACTCCGGACCAAAGGCTTCGCCAGCATGAATAGTGAGGCGAAAGTTCGCGCGGTGAATGGCTTGAAACGCCTCCAGATGGCGCTTGGGCGGATGACCATATTCCCCCCCAGCGAGGTCAAAACCGACCACTCCTTTTTCGCGCCAGCGGATGGCCAGCTCCGCCGCCTCCAGCGAATCTGTGCGATCCCTCATCGCGCAAATGATCAGGCCCCAGGTCACTCCATACTCCCGCCGGCCGCGTTCCAATCCTTGTGTAACAGCCTCCAGGACCTCGTCGTCGCTCAGCCCTTTCTCATGATGAAAAACCGGTGCAAATCTGACCTCGGTGTGAATCACCCCATCCCGGGCCATGTCCTCAATGTATTCGTAGGCAACCCGCTCCAGACCTTCCTTGGTCTGCATCACAGCGATGGTGTGAGCAAAGCCTTCCAAATACTCCACCAGGTTTCCCCTCTGCGCGCCGCGATGAAACCACTGCGCCAATTCGCCCGCGTCCTCCGTCGGCAGGCCCTGGTAGCCCACCTCCTTGGAGAGGTCGATGACGGTCTGGGGCCTGACCCCGCCATCCAAGTGCTCATGAAGGAGCACCTTCGGCAAACGCCGAAAGTCCAGGGCCGCGACAAGTTCGGGTCCCGCAGGCAAGGCTGCCTGCGGCCGGTATCCAGGATATCTCTGTTCTATCATGCTCCCACAATAGCAGGTTTTTGTCCAAATTGCGCCTCAAATCACCTTCGAAAGAACGCCGCGGCAGATTCTCCGCTCCTCCACTCTTCCTGCACTTTGCCAATTCCAGCATCGACCCGGCAAGGGAACTGCTGATAAGTTCATAGCAGCGATTTCGCATTTCATTTTTCACCCCCATGTCCACCCTCTCAACCCACGTTCTCGATACCTGCAACGGAAAGCCCGCCGCAGGAATGCGCGTCACTCTCAGCCGCAACGGTCAACTGCTGCGAGACCTCACCACCAATGAAGACGGCCGCTGTGATGGCCCCCTGCTGGCCGACGAAGACTTTGCTCCCGGGATCTACGAACTCCGGTTCTTTGTGAGGAATTACTTCGAGGGCCTCGGCACTCCTTGTCCTTTTCTGGAAGAAGTGCCTATCGTCTTTTCGACCGTGGGACAACAGTCCTATCACGTCCCGCTCCTGTGCTCGCCGTGGAGCTATAGCACCTATCGCGGAAGTTGATGAGTTCCCCGCCCATCCAGCGCGCCTTGGAGCGCATCGACTTGTTAGGCTCCATCTCGGACAATTCCAACTTCCGGGTCCGCACCTTGCTTTCCCCTGCCAACCGTCGTGCGGCGGCCACGCTAAAGGACTGGATGGAGAAAGCAGGGCTCATCGTCGAGCACACCATCGACGGCTCGGTCCGCGGCATCCTCCCGGGTTCCAACCCCGAGGCTCCCGCACTGCTCTTAGGTTCTCACTTTGACACCGTCATTGATGCAGGGGCCTACGATGGCCCCCTTGGAATTCTCTCCGCCCTCGCCGCCATCGAGACCCTCCAGGAAGAAGGAATCGAGCTCCCCTTTCCCGTTCATATTCTGGGCTTTTCCGATGAAGAAGGAGTGCGCTTCCACACCACCTACATCGGTTCGCTGGGAATGCTGGGCCAATTGGACAAGGCGCGAAAGGCCGCTACCGACAAGGACGGAAATTCCTTAAGCTTCGTGCTGGCGACCGAAGGCTGGAGCAACGACGCCTCGGAGATTTGCTATCAGGCTGAAGATGTTCGGGGCTACGTGGAGCTCCATATCGAACAAGGCCGTGTCCTCGAAGAACTCCAGCTCCCGGCCTGCGGAGTCTCCGCGCTGGTGGGCCAGACGCGGTTGAAAGTCATCATCGAGGGACAAGCGGACCACGCGGGAACCACCCCCATGCCCATTCGCCGCGATGCCCTCGCGGGAGCTGCCGAATGCATCGTGGAGCTGGAGCGTCTCGCCAAGGAATGCGAGTCTGCAGTGGCTACCGTTGGCCAAATCGAAATCCATCCTGGCGCCGCCAATGCCATCCCGCAGACCGCCACTTTCTCCGTCGACCTCCGCCATGCTGACAACGAGGAACGCTTGCGACTCAAGAACGATTTTCTCAAGAACTTCAAGTTCATCGCCGCCCGACGTGGTCTCACTCTCAATTGGCAGACCATTCTCAACGATGACGCCACCCCTTGCGACACGCGGCTCACCGAACAGATTCTCGACTCGGTGGAAGCCACCACGGGGCATCGCACCACGCTGGTGAGTGGAGCCGGTCACGACGGGGTCATCTTTTCCCGAATCACTCCCATCGGAATGATCTTCGTCCGCTGTCGCGACGGGCTTTCGCATCACCCCGACGAGTATGCTTCCCCGGAAGACATCGCTACCGGCATTGAGATCCTCGTCCACTTTCTTCGCCAACAATGCACCTCCCAAGATGGCTGACTATCACTCCAAATTCTTAGGCAAAGACGACACCGGCGCTCCTCTCGAAATCGGGGTGCGGGACGGAGTCATCGTGGCGGTCGGGGGAAGCCTTGATGGCGAGGGAGAGCACGCCCACGACTTTGGCGACGCCATGCTCCTTCCGGGCTGGATCGATGCCCATGTCCACTTCAACGAACCCGGCCGCGCCGATTGGGAAGGCCTGGCCACGGGCTCGCAAGCCCTGGCTGCAGGTGGCGGCACGGTCTTTTTCGACATGCCTCTCAACTCCTCCCCTCCGGTTTTCGATGCTGCTTCTTTGCTAGAAAAGAAAGCCCTCGCCGAGAAGAAGAGTTGGACCGACTTCGCGCTCTGGGGCGGGTTGATTCCGCATTCTCTAACAAGTCTCCCGGAAATGGCTCGAGCTGGCGCAGTGGGGTTCAAGGCCTTTCTCTGTGACTCCGGCCTGACGGAGTTCCCCGCCACTGATCGCGCCACTCTAATCGAAGCAGCCAAAGTGGCCGCCGACCTAAACCTTCCCATCGCGGTTCACGCCGAGGTGCCGGTTCCCAATCAACCACCGCCAAGCGGCACGGACTATCACGCTTGGTGCCGATCGCGTCCAGTGACGATGGAGCTCGCGGGCATCGAGCTGGCGCTGGAGGCCTGCGAGAAATCGGGTGCCGCCTTTCACATCGTCCACGTCTCCTCCCCCGAAGGAGTAGACCTGATTCAACAAGCGAAAGCCGAAGGTCTCAACATCACTTTGGAAACCTGCCCCCATTACCTTCTGTTAGATGAGGAGAACGGCGCCGCAATCGGTAACCTCGCCAAGTGCGCCCCACCCCTTCGTCCCCGCGACCAGGTGGAAGCTCTCTGGAACCGGCTCAATCAAGGTCTGATCGACACCCTGGGTTCCGACCACTCGCCCTGCCCGCCCGAACTCAAAACCTCGTCTAACATCTTCGAGGTCTGGGGTGGCATCGCGGGGATTCAACATGGGCTTCCTCTGGTGCTTTCCCGCAACCCGTCCTTGTCCTGTCAAATTTCGCAGAAGGTCGCCGAACGCTTTCGCCTGCCCGCGAAAGGAGGCTTGCGCGTCGGCGTCGATGCCGATTTTATAGTATTGCAAAAAGGCTCGTTCCCCATTGAGGGCCAGTCGTCCCTCACCCGCCACCCGCACTCATCCTATTTGGGAATGACAAGCAGTTGGCAGGTGGCCGCGACTTATCTCCGGGGGGAAGCCATCACCGGTCCCGGACGCGCTCAATTTCTCACCCCACAAGCATCATGACTCTCTTTGGAAAAACCCGCACCAAGGTGGCTGCCCGCCACGCCCTCATCGCTCCCGACGGTTTGGTCCCTTCCGACTTTCCCGGCTGGCAGGGCGTGGTCGCCAATGTGATCCTCTCGCCGGCGATGGGTGCTAATCTTTCCCAGATTCTCCTGACCTTTCCGGATGAAGAAAGCGACTCACTGGCCATCTTTCCCGCCGACAAACATGAGCACGCTCTCTATCTCGAAACCGGCACGGTGCAGGTGGCTTACGAGGGAAAGGAAGTCACTCTCGAGCCCGGCGGCTTCCTCTTCACTCCTTGCGAGACCGAACTTCGAATCACCTCGCAGACTGCTGCCCGGCTCACCCTCTTTCGAAAAGTCTATCAGCAAGGTGGGCAGGACCTTCCTCCTTCCGTGCTGGGCAACGCCAACGAGGTGATGGGCGAGCCGTTTTTGGGCAATGAAAAAGCTCTCCTGAAGACCCTGCTGCCCATCGACCCCCGCTACGACCTGGCGATGAACATCTTCACCTATCAGCCCGGAGCGACCCTTCCCTTTGTCGAAACCCACATTATGGAGCACGGCCTCCTGATGCTTTCCGGACAGGGCATTTATCGACTGGAGGACGACTACTATCCCGTAATGCAGGGTGACGCGATTTGGATGGCGCCCTACTGTCCGCAGTGGTTTGTCGCCATGGGTGACGAGCCTGCCAGCTATCTTTATTACAAAGACGTGCAACGTCTCCCCTAATCCCCGAGTTCGATGAGCAACCACATCACCATCAACGGTCAGCCCTGTGACGTCTCCGGTGCCCCCCTGCACCAGACGGTGCTGGACCTCTTGCGAGAATCCGGAAAGACCGGCACCAAGTGCGGTTGCAATGAGGGCGACTGCGGGGCCTGCACTCTCCTTCTGTTAGAAACCAACGACCAACCGCCCCGCGCCATCAATGGCTGTCTCGCGCTAGTGAAGTCTCTCATAGGGCGGGAAATTCTGACCGTGGAAGGATTGGCGAACGACACGCTGCACCCAGCGCAGGAAGCCATGATCGACTGCAACGGCTCGCAATGCGGCTACTGCACTCCTGGCATCGTTTGCTCCCTGGCAGAGGCCTCGGCCCGAGGTCTAACAGGTGGCGAAAACCGCGCGGAACTCGCGGACCAACTTTCCGGCAATCTCTGCCGCTGCACTGGCTATCGACCCATTCGGGAAGCCGCCCTCGCCTGTGCCAGCCACCCCCTGCCCGCGGCCCAAGGTGATGGAAAGGCCATAGGTTCCGACGACTACCACTTCCCGAACTCCATCTCGGAAGCACTGGAGCTCAAATCGCAATATCCCGAAGCAGTATACATCGCCGGGGCCACCGAGCTGGCGGTATTGATGAACAAGCGCGGCTACCGCCCGCCTCAGCTCATCGCCTTGGAGAATGTCGCCGAGCTGCGGGAGATTCGTTCCACCGACACCGCTTGGTTTATTGGGGGCGGAGTGGTGCTCACAGATGTGCAGGAAGCACTCGCCGGAGAATTTCCGGCCCTCGACGACATGTTGCGCCTCTTTGCCTCTCGTCAGATCCGCCACCGCGCGACCTTGGCGGGCAATCTGGTGACCGCCTCCCCCATCGGTGATTCCCCGCCGGTGCTATTGGCCCTTGATGCTATCGTCCATCTGGCGGGCCCACACGGAGAGCGCACCGTCCCCCTCGCTGACTTTTTCCTCGATTATCGCAAAACGGTTTTGGCTGACGACGAGCTTCTGGTGCGAGTCGAAATCCCACGTAATCCCGCAGGCGAAATGACTTTTCAAAAAGTCTCCAAGCGCCGCGAGATGGACATCTCTACGGTTGCGGCCGCGATTCGAATCGCCTTTGACGAAAACGGAGTCATCACCCGGGCCCGACTCGCTTTCGGCGGGGTGGCTGCAACTCCAGCTCGTGCGCTTCAGACTGAACAACTTCTTCTTGGGCTCACTCGCCAAGAGGCTGGTTCGCCAAGCGTATTGGCGAGCTTGGCCGCGGAATTTACTCCCATGAGCGACCTGCGCGGAAGTGCGTACTATCGCTCGGCCCTCATCGTCGACCTTTACCTCAAACACCTTGCGGGAGAAGTGGAGCCTGCCGTCCGCGACTTTGGGGACGCCACCTTCTCCGGTCCCGAAGGCCAACCCTCCTCCCACGAAAGCGCCCAAGGTCACGTCACCGGCGCCGCCCGGTATGTGGAGGACGACGCCCTCCGGGCGGGATCGGCGCTCCGTGCTTGGCCGGTTCGTTCCACGGAGGCTCGCGCCCGAATTCTAGAGCTCGACTGCTCGGCCGCGGAAGCCGCCCCCGGCGTTCGCCACGTCCTCACCTCCCAAGACATTCCTGGTCTCAACAACACGGGACCGGTGCGACATGACGAGCCACTTCTCGCCGAGGACGAGGTCTTTTACCACGGCCAACTCATCGCTGTGGTGGTGGGAGAAAGCTTGGAGGCCTGTCGCTTGGCCGCCGAGAAAGTGTCCATCCGCTATCAGCCCCTCGATGCCGTCATTGGTCTTCCCGCTGCCATCGCGAACGAGTCTTTCCATACCGAGCCCCATTTTCTGGTGCGTGGTGAAATCGAACAAGGCCTCTCCAACAGCAAACACCGCCTCCAAGGCACCTTGGAGATTGGCGGGCAGGAGCACTTTTATCTGGAAAGCCATGCCGCCTCCGCGCGTCCCGATGGCGAAGGCGGAATCTTCGTGCGAAGCTCAACCCAGCACCCTTCCGAGATCCAAACCATCCTTGCCGAAGTTCTCGGAACTCCCCGTCACCGCATCGTGGTGGAGTCCCCTCGCATGGGCGGCGGCTTCGGCGGCAAGGAAACCCAAGGCAATGCCTGGGCTGCCGTCTGCGCCCTCGCCGCGCTCAAGGCCGATCGCGAAGTGGTTATCCAACTCGACCGCGATCACGACATGGAGTGGTCCGGAAAACGTCACCCTTTCTTTGCCAAATACGAGGTGGGATTTGACGACGAGGGAACCCTGCTGGCGGCCAAGGTGGAGCTGGTGTCTGATGGCGGTTGGGCGCTGGATCTTTCGGTCCCAGTCTGCGACCGCGCTCTCTTCCACCTCGACAACTCCTACTACATTCCCCACGTCTCCTTCTCGGGCCGGGTCGCCCGCACCCATACCACTTCCCACACCGCCTTCCGCGGCTTCGGCGGTCCCCAGGGCATGGTCGTGATCGAGGAAATCCTGGGACAGATTGCCCAAGAGCTTGGCATTCCTCCCGAACAAGTCCGCGAACATAATTTCTATCATGGCTCGGGCGAAAGCAGCACGACCCACTACGGGGAGGAAATCGTAGGCAACCGGCTCCCCCTCATTTGGCCACAGCTGTTGGAGAGCTCACGCTTTTCCGAACGCCGCCAAGAGCTCCAGGAATGGAACGCGCAGCATCCTTTCCGCAAACGCGGTCTGGCGATTACTCCGGTGAAGTTCGGAATCAGCTTCACCTTGAAACACTACAACCAAGCGGGAGCCCTCGTGCTGATTTATGCCGACGGCTCGGTGCAAGTGAATCATGGAGGCACCGAGATGGGGCAAGGCCTCCACACCAAGATTCTCTCCGTCGCGATGCGGGAGTTAGGGCTGCCCGCAGACCGGATTCGCCTGATGCATACGCGAACCGACAAGGTGCCCAACACCTCCGCCACTGCCGCCAGCTCGGGCTCCGACCTCAATGGAATGGCGGTGGCCGACGCCTGCCGCCAGCTGAAAGAGCGCCTCACTCCCCTCGCCGCCCAGCTACTCGATTGCGACGAGGAAGAAGTGAGCTATGAGAACGGACGCGCAAAAAGTCCCGGGGCGGAAATCACCTTTCAAGAGCTTGTAGCTAAAGCCTACACCGAGCGGATTCAACTTTCCGCCGCCGGATTCTACAAAACCCCTGACCTCGAATGGGATTGGGAAGTCGGGAAGGGAAAGCCTTTCCACTACTACGCCTTCGGAGCGGCCGTGAGCGAGGTGGAGATCGACGGATTCACGGGAATGATTCAAGTGCGCCGAGTCGACATCCTGCACGATGTGGGAGACTCCCTCAACGCCGACATCGACCGGGGCCAAATCGAGGGAGCCTTTGTGCAAGGGCAAGGTTGGCTCACCTCGGAAGAGCTCAAGTGGGCCGACGACGGTCGTCTGCTGACCCACAGCGCCAGCACCTACGCTATCCCCGCCTTCTCGGATGCGCCTCAGGAGTTCAACGTCACTCTGCTGAAGGATGCCACGCAAGAGAACACCATTCACGGCTCCAAGGCTGTGGGCGAACCGCCCTTCATGCTGGCAATCTCGGTGCGCGAAGCCCTGCGTGACGGCCTCCAGGCTTTTGGCCAAACTCCAGCGTCGGATCGTTTCCCCTCTCCCCTCACAGCAGAAACCCTCAAGGGCTTGATCGGCCCAATGAAAATCTAACAACTATGGACCCCTATCTCGACGCCGCCCTCGAAGAAGCACGCAAAGGACTCGCCAGTGGAGGAATCCCCATCGGATCCGTTCTCGTCTGCGATGGTGAAATCATTGGACGCGGACACAACCAGCGCGTGCAAGAAGGAAGCGTGATTCATCATGCCGAAATGAACTGCTTGGAAAACGCCGGCCGCCTCACCGCCGCGACCTACAGCCGGTGCACCCTCTACTCGACGCTCTCCCCCTGCCCGATGTGCTCGGGAGCGGCGCTGCTTTATAAGATTCCCAAGGTCATCGTGGGAGAAAACATCACCTTCCAAGGTCCCGAAGACTACGTGCGCTCGCAAGGGGTCGATCTCAATATTGTCAACGACCCCCGTTGCATCGAGATCATGCGCGAGTTCATTGCCGCCAAGCCCGAACTCTGGAACGAGGACATCGGAGTCTAACCCCCAGGACCGCGAGCGCCCCACTCTCCCCACTGTCAAGGTCATACACCTAATTCGGCGCGCTAATCGACTGCTCTCCTTTGACGGCTGCTCTGGGGCGAGTGGGGGCACTCGCGGTCCGTTAGAATTGCGCTCTTTTTTCTAACAATTGGGCGGCGATGGAGATGGCAATCTCGGAAGGATGGTTGCCACCAATTGGAAGACCGAGAGGACAGGTGATTTTCTCAAGCAGATCTTCCCCTAGCTGGGCGGCACGCAGTTCGCTCATCAACTTGGCCCGCTTCACCTCACTCCCGATAACGCCGAGAAAAGGAACCTCAGGCACACTCTCCAGCACCCACCGGACAATCGGGAGATCAGTGCCATGACCTTGGGTCACACAAATCACAAAGCTGTGCGGGCGAATTACCTGCCAAGCGGCGCTGAGATAATCTTCACCACCATGAGTGCTCACTGCCAGATGGGGACGAACCCGGGAGAGCCATTCCGGCCGAGGATCGACGACGTCGATGCGACATGGCAGGGACGCGAGAAGCGGAACCAGGGCTTGCGCGACATGACCCGCCCCACAGACCACGATGTGCCAAGAATCCGCGCCCCCCAAACGCTCGAAGAGAAAGCTCACCTCTCCCCCGCAGGTCATCCCGAGATCCCGCTGCAAATTCCAAGTCACCGCCTGCACCACCGGACCATCCTCCGCTTGCAAGCGATGCGCTTCGCGAATGACGGCGGCCTCCACTTTTCCTCCGCCCAAATTGCCGGCCTGAATCCCCGACTCCCCCACCAAGGCCTTGGCTCCCACCGTTCCGGGTATGCTGCCGCGTGCTCCCGTGAGGGTCACAACCACTCCGGCCCGCCCGTTGGCCGCGGCTTCGCCAGCTTGCAGCCACACTTCACTGGAATCGACTTCGCTCATCACTGGTAATCTTCGGTCGGAACTTGGTCTCGATGCAGGGCATAACGATTGGAAACGAGCCGAGAAATGGTAAAAGTTCCTTTGCGATGACTATAGCCAGCCTGAATCAATTGGAACGAGAAAAGTTCCTGGACCTCTTGGGCGGAATCTATGAGCACTCCGCTTGGGTCGCCCTAGAAGCGCTGGAGAAGCGACCTTTTGAACGTCCATCGCAGCTCGCAAAGGTCTTTCGCTCCATCGTGGACGCCTCGACCGCGGAGCAAAAACGGACACTGCTTTTGGCTCACCCCGATCTCGCGGGGAAGCTGGCAGTGGAAGACAAACTGACCGCCGAGTCACGAAACGAACAAGCGGGGCTTGGGCTCGACAGACTTCCCCAAGCAACCTTCGAACGCCTGTCCGCGCTCAACGAGGCCTATCGCAGCAAGTTCGGCATTCCCTTCATCGTGTGCGTCCGTTTGGTCGCTGATGTCGACGAACTGCTGGCCATCTTCGAGCGACGACTGGAACTTTCTCCGGAAGAAGAATTCGAGACCGCGCTCCAAGAGGTCCACAAAATTGCCGAACTCAGATTGGCAGACTTGTTCTAAGCTCCCTTCTCAACCTGCGAGAAGGGACGTCGGCTAGGGACGAACGAGGACACTCGCGTCCCCTACCGTGACCTTTTACCAGTCGGCGTTGTGACCGCGGGTATCGATGTGAGTGAAGATGTTGTAGCGTCCCACTCCACCTTTGAAGAGGCCATTGTCGCGCAGTTCGCGAGCAACGCGGGCAACACGAGATTGCGAAGTGTTGAACATCAAATCGAGGGCGAGATTCTGCTGGTGATAGGAGCGGGGCTTGGCTCCAGGACAGCGGGCGTTGTAGGCGGGGCAACGATAGGCGGAAGTCACTTCCTTCAGATCGGAGCCGAGAGCCATGGCCAACTTATCAGCCACTTGCAGCGTCGGTCCCATGTTGTCCCACATCTCGCGTGGTGGAATCTTGTTCCAGACCGAACCCTTGGCACGGGCATGGGCCTTGATGACTTCATGAACCGTCAACTTCTCCAAGCGATACTTGGCGATGTGACGGGCGTAGGCCTGGATTTCCTTTTCCTGAAGAGCCACCCACTCCTTGGGCAAATCATCAGTATTGAGATTGCTCTTCCCTCCGAAAAAGAAGAACGCGTCCGATTTCTGGACACTCATGGCAAGGCTTCCAGTAACAATTCCTGCCGTGGCCAAAAAGCGACGACGAGGCGTCACTGGGGCTGAGGAGACAAGAATCTGGCTACCTTCGGTCGGCTCGTTCGCGCTTGTGGCGGGTTGCGGGTCGATCATGTGGCCGAAATTCTTGCAGCAAATATGCCACTTGGCCAACTTTTTATTACCGTGAAAGTCCGTCCTATTTTTCAAGTTTTCGCACTTTTTCTCAAAATTGTTGCATTTTGAGGCCGAAATCGGGGCTTTTTCGGGAATTCTCAGGATTTTTCCACTCTTCTGATGAGAAAGACCGCGACCGAAAGACCGACTGCTCCGAGAATCATGGCCATCACCAGAATCTGATAGCGCACCGCATCCAGGGGCGAGGCTCCCGCCAGAATCTGCCCGGTCATCATCCCGGGAAGGGAGACCAGTCCCACCGCGAGAAAGGAATTGATTTGAGGGATGAGAGCCGCGTTCCACGAAATATTTCGTGCCTGCAACAGCTCCCGCCCATTCGCCCGCTCGGAATCAAATCGCTCGGCGCACAAGGTCACTGCCGTCATGCAGTTCGAAAAAATCATCCCCGCCATCGGAATCACATAGCGGGCTTCCAATCGAGGGCCCAAGTCCAACACCCCAAATATCACGAAAAGAAACACCACTCCCCCGCCTCCGCCAATGGCGAGTAGAGCATCGAAGTAGGTCCGGGCCCGATTCTCCTTCACTGTCCGAATCGCAATCCAGGACGAGACCGCAATCATGAACCCGACCACCGCGAGATGCACCCAGGGGCTCTCGACCTGAAAGAGCACCACCAGCACGTAGCCGACCAAAAGAAGCTGCGCGATCATCCGGCCCGTCGCCAGCAGGAGCTCGCCACAACCACCCGACCACTTCCACATCAACCATCCCACTGCCACCAGCGGCAACAGAGCCAACGCCAACCTCGCCAAGGGGATTTCGATCACGCCGAAATTCTGTGGGCAGGCGCTCCCGATCGCAATTCGTGATCGCTGCAGCCTTTCCTTTTGGCAAAAAAGAGTCCCCGTGCCTTGCCAGCCCAAGCAGAGATGCGAAGGATGGGGCCATGAAGCCTTCCAAGGGATCTCTCATCTTCTTCGCGATCATTGCGGGGTTGATTCTCCTTCTCTTTATCGTAGCCGAGAATCCCGTCCCGCTCTTGCCGCCTTTGATCGCATTGGCCTTGTTAGCGCTCACGAGCTCCGCGGGCTGGAGCCTTTTCGCAGGGAGCCTGGTGGGGGTGCTCCTCATTGGTGACGGCTCTGTTTTGCTGGCTCCCTGGCGATGGCTGACGGACCATCTTTGGCCATCGCTCGCCAGCACTTGGCATTGGTCGGCCTTGATCTTCACCCTTCTTCTGGCGGCCTTCGCGGCCATTGTGGAGAAGTCGGGAGCTTTGGCAGGTCTCTTGGCCAAGTGGTCCCGAACCGCCGATGCCGGAGCCCGCTCGTCGCGGTTGCAGCTCTCCATTGTCGGGCTGGGGCTGATTTGCTTTTTCGACGGACTGGCCAATGCCCTGATGCTGGGACGCGTGGGTCGCTCGTTGGCGGATCAAGCGGGAGTCTCGCGGGAAAAACTGGCCTACTTGGTCGACACCACTTCCTCCGCAGTGGCCTGCGTGGCCTTCCTTTCAACTTGGTCGGTCTTCCAATTGACCCTCATCGCCGGCGAGCTGGAGGGCTCCGCCTTCACTGAGCCAGCCTATCTTCTTTTCCTCAAATCCATTCCCACCAACTTCTATTGCCTGGGGTCACTCGTTCTCGTTTTCCTCGCCGCGCGCTGGAATTGGAATCCCCCGCCGATGAGCGAGACCACCGCCCGCTCGCCAAAACCACTGCCGACTGATCCGAGCGCAAGCTTCAGTTTGCCATCAGCGATTGGCCCCTTGGCCACACTGGTGCTTTCGGTTCCCCTTGCGTTCTGGGTGCTGGGCGGCAAGAAGCCGTTCCCAACTTCGGCGGCGGATATTCAAGCGGCATTCGGCACCAGTCTCGGTCCCTATGCCTTGTTGCTGGCGGGAGCTCTTGCCATTGCGGGCGCGATTCTTTTCTTTCCTGGCAAAAAGTCCGCCGCCATCCAAGCTATCCCGAGTGGACTTACCTCCATCCTCCCCGCGCTCATTGTTCTCCTCATGGCGTGGACCCTGGGCTCGACTTTGGGTCAGTTGGAGACTGGCAAGTATTTGGCGGGACTGCTGGGCGACCGTTTTCAGATCACCTACTTGCCGGGAGCGACTTTTGTTCTGGGATGCCTCATCGCCTTTTGCACCGGAACTTCTTGGGGGACGATGGCGCTACTCATGCCTCTCGCGCTGGGGACCTTTCTTTCCATGATCGGCGAGCGCGGACTCGATGCAGCGGAAGTCGCGCCCCTCCTCCCCGCCATCATCGGCGCGGTCTTTGGGGGAGCCGTTTTTGGCGACCATGCCAGCCCCTTTAGCGACACCACCATTGTCAGCGCGATGGCCTGCGACGTGACCACGACCCGTCATGTGGCGACTCAGTTGCCCTATGCCATCCTGGCTTCTGGGTGCGCGGTATTGTTCGGCTATCTTCCGATTGGGATGGGGTTGACGCCTGCTTTCGCTGGTCCTATTCCACTCATCGCAATCATCGCCGCGGTCTTGCTAACAAGACGACGGCTAGCGAGGAATCAGTAGCGTGCTGCCAGTGATGATAGTGTTTCCTTTCAAGCCATTGGCGCGCTGGATGGAGCTGACGGTTGTTCCGTATTTGCGGCTGAGACTGTAGAGAGTGTCCGAGGACTTCACGACATGGCGGACGGGGGCCGGCTTTTTGGGCTTCATCACCACCGCCTTTGGTTTGGGCGCAGGCTTAGGCGCGGGCTTCCCAACTGGAGTTGGCGCCGGCTTGACCACCGCTCGTTGAACGGGCTTGGGGGTGCTGGAAATCACCACCGTCCGGGGAGGTATGGAAGGCGTAGTCGGACGCGTTACCGTCGTGGGACGGGAGACCACTTGGGGCTTCGGCTGAGGGGTCGCCCTTGCGATTCGCTGGGGCTTGGGCGGCTCGGGCGCTTTCACCTCGGGCTCAGGATCGGGTTTCCGGCGCGAGAAGAAGTTCTTCTTCACGGGGGCATCTGCCAGCTCCGGAATGTAGTCCCCGTTCTCATCAAAGGGACCCACATCGGGATGGTAAATCGCTTTGCTCCCTCCCCCTGTCGTCCCCGAACACGCAACGAGCGCGAGCGAACAGATGACGGTTAGGAAAGAAACGAGCTTCATGCTAAAATTTTAGCTTTCTAAGAAAAAGATTCAAACTCGAATCGAGTAATGCTCCCCGCTACCGGAGAACACCCTTACTTCGCGCCGAACAAACCTTTGACGGCGTCGAGGGCATTGCCCGCAACGTCATCGCTATCAAGGTTATCAAGAAGGCCATGAAGGTTTTCGGGGAGTTTGTCCTTCAAGAATTCGATGACGGCATCGACTCCTTTTTGAGCCATCTCTTCATCGAGGTTGAGGACCTCCGCTAATTTCTGCTTCAATTCTTCCATCTGATCGGGGGGTTTTTAAGTAAGGGGAATTTCAATACCGAGAACAGGACTCGAACCTGCACACCTTGCGGCACCTGAACCTAAACCAGGCGTGTCTACCAATTCCACCATCTCGGCTATTGCGCCCCCAGTCCTAGCGGGTGCCTACCAGCGGCGGCAAGCGAAATCGTGGAAGAGGACAAGGCTTTTAGGAAATCCCAGAAATCCCCCCGCCCCCAGTAAAATTACACCGAGAACCGCAATCTCGGGATAAGATGCAGGGAAATTCGAAGCTAAAAACGTTCGCTAAGCAGAGGCGAGAGCTTATGGTCCCCGACAAATCAGCGACATGCTCACCTTTCATCCCATCCCCGAAATCATTGCGGACATTGCCGCCGGCAAAATCGTGATCGTGGCCGACGACCCGGAACGCGAAAACGAGGCCGACCTGATCGCGGCGGCGTCCTTGACGACCCCAGACATCATCAACTTCATGGCCACCCACGGGCGAGGGCTCATCTGCGCGCCCATCACCGAGGAACGTGCGGCGGCCCTGCAACTTCCGCCCATGACCCCCCGAAATCGGGAAAATCAGAAGACAGCCTTCACCGTATCGATCGATGCCGCCCAGGGCATCACCACCGGCATCTCCGCCGCCGACCGGGCCCGTGCGGTGCAGCTCTTGACCGACCCCGCCGCGCGTCCCGACTCCTTGGTTCAGCCGGGGCACATTTTCCCCCTCCAAGCGATGGCGGGAGGAACTCTCCGGCGCGCCGGGCACACCGAGGCCGCAGTCGATTTGGCCCGTCTGGCGGGTTTGCCCGAGGCGGGCGTGATTTGCGAAATCATGGGAGACGATGGCGAGATGGCACGCGTGGGTGAGCTCGGCCCCTATCAGGAAAAGCACGGACTGAAGGCCTGCACCATCGCCCAGCTCATCGAATACCGACGACACTTTGAAAAGCTGATCGATTGCGAAGAGACCATCAAGTTGCCGACCGATTATGGCGACTTCGACTGCCACCTCTACCGGGTCTTGCTCGACCAAAGCCATCACCTCGCCCTCACCCGGGGCCCCATCGATCCGGACAAGCCCACCTTGGTCAGGGTTCATTCCGAGTGCTTGACTGGAGACGTCTTTGGCTCCCGTCGCTGCGATTGCGGCGGACAGTTGCAAACAGCGTTGAAGCTGATTTCGGAAGAAGGCGGTATCCTGCTTTACCTGCGACAAGAAGGCCGCGGCATCGGACTGCCGGCCAAAATTCATGCTTACAAACTCCAGGAGCAAGGATTCGACACCGTTCAGGCCAACGAAAAACTCGGCTATCCCGCCGACCTGCGTGACTACGGAATGGGTGCCCAAATCCTCGCGGACCTCGGAGTCAAGAAGCTGCGGCTCCTCACCAACAACCCTCGCAAAGTGGTCGGACTGGAAGGCTATGGCATCGAGATCACGGAACAGGTCCCGCTCCGGCTGCCCGCCAATCCCGACAACCAAGCCTACCTCGACACGAAAAAGCAGAAACTCGGACACAGCCTCTAGCGCATGAATAACGCGGTCACTCGCTTCTTTCGTCCTTTCCCCAGCTGCCGTCCGTGGCAGGCGACTTTTTTCGCACTACTCGTTCCCCTCTCGCTCTTTGCCAGCGAGTCTCCCAACGTCGTCCTCATCATCAGTGACGACCAAGGGTGGGCCGATATTGGCTACAACAACCCCAAGGTCTACAGTCCCAATCTCGACCGACTCGCGCGGAGCGGAGCTCTCCTGAAGAGGCACTACGTAATGCCCCAGTGCACCCCCACCCGGGTTGCCCTGATGACGGGTCGCTACCCCGGTCGCTTTGGGACCACCGCCTTGCAAGCCAGCAACGAGCCCTCCTTTCCGCTCGGCACCTTCTCTCTGCCACAGATGTTTCAGGATGCCGGTTACGAGACTTTCATGTCTGGCAAGTGGCACCTTGGTTCGTCTCCGGAGCATGGGCCCAACCACTTTGGTTTCGATGAGAGCCATGGTTCTCTAACCGGAGCAGTGGGAATGTATGATCATCGGTATCATGCCGAACCAGACACTCCCTACGACCCAACCTGGCACCGCAACCACGAAATCATTCCCGGGTTCCAAAACGGTCGTCACGTTACCGACCTGACCAAGGAAGAAGCCGTCAAATTCATCGAGCGAAAGAGAGACTCCCCCTTCTTTCTCTACCTTCCCTTTCACGCCCCGCATACTCCCCTCGACGAGCGCGGAACCTTTGTCGACACCCCAACGCAGCCGGATCCCAAGAATCCCAATCGATGGCTGAATGAGGACAAGATCGAATGGTTCCATGATCCGGAAGGAAAGATTCAAGCTGAACCGTCCCGCGACAAACGCCTGTTGCTCGCCACCATCCGCCACCTCGACAGCGCGATTGGTGATATTGTGCAAGCCTTGGAAAAAACCGGTCAACGCGACAACACCCTCATCCTCTTTTCATCCGACAACGGACCTTGGCGCAACAATGGCGGGGGCAGCTATCCCGACAACTATCCGCTCAAGGACTACAACCAGCCCTCCTCCCTGCGCGGCAAAAAACTGGACGTCTGGGAAGGCGGAATCCAGGTCCCCGGCTTCATCAATTGGCCCGGAAAAATCGAGGCAAAGGAGATCGAGCAAAAGGTCCACATCATCGACTGGTTCCCAACCCTCGCCAACATCATCGGACTCGAACCGAGCAAGTCCCCCGAGTGGGATGGCGTGAACCTCAGTCCCGTGCTCTTTCAAAATGAGACACTGCCTGAGCGCGATCTCTATTGGGTTTGGAGTTCGAAAATCAATCGCTGGGCCCTCCGCCACAAGGAGTGGAAAATCGTGAAATACGGTCAAGGAGAGCCCCAGTTGGACCAATGGCTGCTCTTCAATCTCGAAAGAGATCCAGAGGAAAAGCACGACCAAGCCTCCCTCCATCCCGAGATTGTTTCCGCCCTGCATGAGCGGTTTCTCGCGCACCGGAAAAGGGACTCGTTGCAGGATACTCGCTAGAAAGCGGAGGAGAGATTCGCGGCAACGGCCCTGCCCCCAACTCGACTAAAGGCTCATCCCCAGCAGGCAGACATCATCATCGAAGCCCCCACCCTCGGTGAAACTCTTCACCTCCGCGAGGATGGTATCGAGCTGTTCTTCGAGAGGCATGCGACGGGCTCGCTTGACGGTTTGCACGAGACGATTTTGCAGGAAGGCTTCTCCATCGGAGTTCTCCACTTCGTAGATTCCATCGGTAAAGAGCAGAATGTTTTTCACCCCCTCCAGCGGGATGGATTCTTCACCATACTCCGCGTCAGGAAGAAGCCCAAGACCAGCTCCCTTGCCCCGTCCCCCCAGAGGCATCAAGCTGGCGCCGTCATCGTTGCTCATGATTCCAGCCGGGTGTCCCGCGCTGCCATAGCGGATTTTCCCTTTCTCGCGATCGATGACCACATAGAAGGCGGTGGCGAACATAGTCACGCCCGCTTTCTGAAGAAAACCCACCAAACCTCCGTTGAGAGCATTTAGAAAAGCCCCGGGCGAGCTCCCCAGTCCTTTGACTTGAGAAACAAGGCCCCGCAACAAACTGGCGACCAAAGCCGAGCGGACCCCATGACCCATCACATCGCAGATGAGCAGTCCCACCGTATCTTCACCCAAATCCAAAACCTCAAAAAAGTCCCCCGCCAGTCCCGAAATCGGCAAATAGCGATGTCCGAACTTGGCAGAACCGAATGAGGGGTAGTCAGTCGGGAGAAGTCCCTGCTGGATCTCCCGCGCCAGGGCCATTTCTTCCTCGTAGGCCTCATTGCGAGCTTTCAATTCCGCGGCCATCTCGGCAAGCGAACGCTGGGTGCGGACCAACTCGGTCACATCGCTCGATACCCCAAATGTCCCTTTCAATTGCCCGCGACGATTGCGGTAGGGCATCTTGGTGGTCAGGACCCAGGTGTCGCCCCGGCCCGACCAAGTTTCCTTTTCGATCACAGATTCCAGGGCCTCACCTGTTTCCAGAATACGTTGCTCGTCAGCGAGGGCCTGTTGCCAATGCTCTTCATCGAAAAAGTCGGCATCAGATTTGCCAACCACATCCCGGGGGCTTTCGCAACCAATCCATCGCGCCATGGGGGTATTGACCATGGTGAAGCGGGATTTCTTATCTTTGAAATAAATCTGCAGCGGGACATTCTCCACCAGGGTCTGGGTTAAATGCTGCTCCTCCAAGAGAGCCTGCTCGGCGCGTTTTCGGAGAGAAATATCAATAAGCGAACCAGCCAACCCGGTCAACTTGCCCTCATACATCACTGGCACCCCGCGGACCCGAAACCACTTCCAATTATCCTCCACACCCCGGCAAAGAACTCGAGGTTCGGAGGCCAAAATCTCGCTTTTTCCCGCTCTTACCGCCGCGATGGCATTGAAAAAATGAGCCCGATCTTCTTCATGAACAAAGCTCTCGTCCTCAAAAAAATTGGGCACGTCTTCCTTCGCGCAACCGAAGAACTCCCCCACCCGCTCGGTAAAATCCAAAGTCCCACTCTCGAAATCCCAATCCCAGATCCCCTCGTTGGAAGCCTCCAACGCCAAATCCAGACGCTCCATCGCATTTGCGGCCATGCCAGCACGTTAGACAAGGAGGACCTCAAAAAAAAGAGCCAAAGTTCGGCTTTCCAAGGGAAATGCTCTCCGCGCGCGCAAATCGCCCTTTGTTCGCCCCTTGTTAAAACGCCAATCTACGATCGAGGGTTCGGTATTGAATGGCTTCCATGATCTGGGACGAACCAATATTCTCCTCCCCTGCCAAGTCAGCGAGGGTACGGGCCACCTTGAGAATGCGGTCATGCGCACGAGCGGAAAAGTTGAGTGTCTCCATTGCCTGCTCCAAAAGTTTGGAGGACTCCTGATCCAACTGACAATGAGCCCTCACCTGACGAGATGGCATCGCTGCATTGGTCAGAAAACCTTCGCTCCCCTGCAGTCGTTTGGCCTGAATCTCACGTGCAGCGATCACCCGCTCGCGAATTCGCTCGGACTTCTCACCGCTGGCCGAGCTGGCCAATTCCTTGTAGGCGACCAGGGGCACTTCGACATGCAGGTCAATGCGGTCGAGGAGGGGTCCTGAAATCCGCTGACGATAGTTCTCCACCTGGCGCGGGTTGCAGCGGCAGTCCCGCTTGGAATCTCCAAAAAACCCGCAGGGACAAGGGTTGAGAGCCGCGACGAGAACACACTTGGCGGGAAAAGAGAGAGAGCCTGCCGCCCGCGTGATGGTCACCTCGCCATCTTCCAAGGGCTGGCGCAGAACCTCCAGGGTGGAGCGCCGGAACTCGGGCAACTCATCGAGAAAGAGTACCCCATTGTTCGAGAGCGAAATCTCCCCGGGTCCGGGGTTGCTGCCCCCACCGAGAAGTCCCGCATCGGAGATGGTGTGATGCGGGGCCCGAAATGGCCGGGTGACCAGAAAGGACTTCTTGGGATCGAGCAAACCAGCGATGGAGTGAATTTTGGTGGTCTCAATCGCCTCGTCCTCACTCATGTCGGGCATAATGGTTGGCAAACGCTTGGCGAGCATGGACTTACCCGTCCCGGGAGGCCCCACCATCAAGATATTGTGTCCGCCCGCAACGGCCACCTCGAGTGCGCGCTTCACGTGGTGCTGGCCTTTGACATCTTCGAAATCGACTTCGTAGCTCCGCTGAGCCTGAAAGAACTTCTCGCGATCGAGATGGAAGGGTTCAATCGAGCGCTCGCCGGTCAGGTAGTGATAGGCCTGATTGAGGCTGGTAATGGGAATCACCTCAATGCCTTCGGTGATGGCTGCTTCGGCCGCGTTTTCTGCTGGCACGAGGATTTTCTTTCGTCCCCGCCTCTTGGCCTCAATGGCGATGGAAAGCACTCCCTTGACCGGCCGCACGGTGCCATCCAACGACAACTCGCCTACCAAGGCGTAATCCTCCTCATTGGGAAAGGCGGTATCCATTCCATTGGCTGCGATGGCCAAAGCAATGGGAAGATCGAAGGACGGACCTTCTTTCTTCAAATCCGCTGGCGCCAGATTGACCACATTGACGACGCAGTCCGTCAGACCCGAGGACGAAATGGCCGATCCCACCCGCATGGCCGACTCGCGAACCGCCGCATCCGGCAGTCCCACCACGATCGTGCCCGGCTTTTCGCCATCGCGGCCGTGGACCTCAACTTCCACTTCCACCGCGTCAACCCCACGAAGAGCTGCTGAAAATAAACGAGTAATCACTCCGCAAAACTAGCGGGTGAATTCAAAACTTGGCAAGAAAAAGATGTTCGAACGAACAACCTCTCTTCCAAAGAGCATCGGATTTTAAACGAATCCAATCAAATCCGCCACTCGGTAGATGGCGTAGATGAAGGCCAAAATCAAAGCGACGATGAAGATTTTGATGCTGAATTCAATTTGCGGACGAGTCACGCGGAGGGATGTAAGGGAGGACGAGGAGGGAATCAAGCCGCAAGAGAGGTTTTGATGATGGAAATTGAGCAGGCAAAAAAATACAATTCACATACATTGACCGAGCTTTAAGCTTTCCCTTCCGGGAACCCGCACTACCCTTACAAACCGTCTCCGACCTCACCGGAGGACCTGCTCCAAATGACCAAAAACTCCAGCCAATCTGTCAAGGATAGCTTGCTCACCCGAGTGAGCCTCCTGCAACAGGCTCGTGAGGATGAGAACCATCCCGCGTGGGAAGAGCTGCTGAAGTTTTACGAGCCTTTCGTCTCGAAGGTTCTGCTCTCGATGGGCTTCCGCGGGGCTGATCTGGATGACGCCAAGCAACAGGTCTTCGTCAAGCTCTGGCGCGGCCTTCACACCTACGAGCGCGACCCGGAACGAGCGCTTTTCCGCACGTGGTTCGCCCGGCTCATTCGGAATACCGCGCTCAATATCATTCGTTCCAAGCAGCGCCAGCCTGCGGGCCCGAGTCTCGATGACGAAGGCTCGCGCAAAGCCAACCAATTGGCGGAAGAATCCGAAATGGAAAAAAGGGTGGAGCGCGAGTGGCAGGAATACGTGGTCGAGCTGGCCATGGACCGGGCCCGGCTGGTATTTTCCGGTCACGCTATCGACGTTTTTCTCATGTCTTTGGAAGGGCAGTCGGTGGAGCATATCGCAACCACCCTCGGCATTAAGATCAACACCGTTTACATTCTCAAACACCGGGTCAAAACCGTCCTGCTCAAGGAGATCAAGCAACTCAAGAGAGACTTGGAAGATTTCACCGAAGAATCCCCAGCCTAGCCATGCCCCCCTCCTCCCAGTTCGTTGACCTTTATGATCTGGCCGACCAGGTTGAACCCGCTACCGAACGTCAACTGGAGCTGAGCCCCCTCTATCAGGCGCTCAAGTCCTCCAAAATCCGCTACACTCGTTGGGAATCAATCGGCATCGGAGGGATGAAAGAAGTCTTTCGCGTCCAAGACCAACAGATGGAAAGACTGGTGGCCCTTGCCCGTCCGAAGAAGGGCTTCCAACCCGAGAGATACGATGCCTTCCTGCGGGAAGCGCACATCACCGCCCGCCTGGACCACCCCAATATCATCAAGCTCTTCGACATGGGGATCGACGAGCAAGAGCGGCCTTACTTCACGATGGAGTTCAAGCGGGGCCAGTCGCTCCGGGCGATTCTCAAGTCACTCAAAACGAATAAGGAAGACTCGCCCAGCTATTCACGAACCCGTCTACTCACTATCTTCGTGCGGGTCTGCGAAGCCGTTTCCTATGCGCATTCCCGCCATGTCCTCCATCTCGATCTAAAGCCCGAGAACATTCAAGTCGGGCCATTCGGCGAAGTCCAGGTCTGCGACTGGGGCATGGGAGAGATTGAGCACGGGGAAAGTGAAGAACACCTCTCAGAGGCTCTCCTGGACCCCGACCTCTACGGAGGGCAGCTGGACCCGGCCATCAAAGGCACGCCCGGTTACATGGCGCCAGAGCAGGAGAACCCCATGGCGCCAAAGACGCCCCAAAATGACATCTTCGCCCTGGGATGCATTCTCTACGAACTGGTCACCTTGCGCACCCCTTCGCACCGCGACAAGACTCCCCCAATATCTCCAGCGCTGGCTGCCATTGTCAGCAAAGCCTGCGCGCAGAAGCCGTTGGAGCGCTATGAGAGTGTGGAGGAGCTTTTGGACGACGTGAATCTTCATCTGACCGGCCGCAGTCCCAAGGTCGAGCAAGCGGGCTTCTTTCGCGAAGCACGACTCTTCTATCGCCGGAACAAGATCTCCTCCCTCGTCGCATTAGGTTCCTGCATCGTTCTGCTCGGAGCCGGCCTCTGGTTCACCCAACAGCTCCGCGTCAGCTACAAGGCCAAGACCGCTGCTCTTGCGCAGTCCAAGTTGGCACTGAACTCCGCAAGACGCGAGAAACAGGAGGCCGACCTCGCACGCAAGAACGCCGAGGAGGCCCTCATGAAGTATCAGCAGGAACGAGAATTTTCCTCCCTGCTCATCGACCGTCAGAGTGAGAGTGTCCTCGATGGAACCCTTCTCCTCATCGACAATTTGGTGATGCACGAAGCGGTCAGCCTCACCGCCTTGGACAATGCGATGGAGGAAATGGACAAGGTGCTGGCAACCAATCCTCCGGCGAACGAGAGGCTCTGGACCCTGAAGGCCTACACCTTGTTCATGCAGCAACGCTTCGCCGAAACAGAACCCTTCTATCAAATTCGCGAAGGTGACCAATCCGACCTCCGCAATCTGGCGAGAGAGTTCGCTCCCAAGCTGGGAGAAAACGGGCTACTTCCCGTAGACGACTTTCTGGATCTGCTCACCCGGCTCGCCAAGAATGACGACGATGTCCCCCCCAAACGGGATCGCTCTCCGTTCATGGAAAAGCTGGTGATTTACGACAGTCTGCGTCGCAACAACCAAGAGGAAACCGCCCGCATTATCGAGCACCTGCTCCGCATTTCCAACAAGTATTGGACCACGGGGCTCTGGGACTATGATTTGGAAGAAAACGCTCTCACGGTGCAGGGTGACCACCTCTACACCTTCTACCGCCCCCGCGTGCCGCATCGCAACTCGGCCTACCCAAACCTTTGCCTCCTTCGCCTGCTCCATCCCAAGTCGCTGACCCTCAAAACGAAAAACCTACGAGGATACAAGCAGCTCACTGGGCTGGATTTGCAGAAACTGGACATTCGCCAGGGCCCCCAAGCCCCCCTCACTCCTTTGCTCGGGATGAAATCCTTGCAGGAACTGGTCGTGGAGGAAGGCCAGTTTACCGCCGAAGAGCTCGGCGTCTTGCCCGACTCCGTTCGAATCATCGAGGTCAAGCCCGCCACCGGGATCGTCCCCTAACCCGCACTCCTTTCTCCTGTGGCCGGGAGGGAGCGCAATCGGAAGCGCGGATTGGATAAGAATTCTATCTTCTCCTGTTAAGAGAATCGGTGGCCTCTGGTTTAAGTTAAAAGAGGCGAATGTCCAGCACGGCAATTTTGGGCATTTTGCTTCTTTCTCCGCTTAGAAAATCCATGAAAATCAAACAAACAGCTGGCTATAGCCTGCCTGCCTTGGTCGCGCTTGGCCTCACGTCAAGTGTGTCCGGCCAACTCTACTGGGATCCCCTCGGCAACAATCATTGGGACCTTATCTCCGAAAATTGGGATAATAATGCAGCGACCGACAACTTCGTCGTGTGGGACAATACCGGCTCTCAAGAAGCTATCTTTGAAAGCAATGGTCTCGCCGAAATCGCGGATGGAGGAGTCACCGTGGGAGACTTGAGCACGACCGTCAGCCTGACCCTCCAGTCCTTCACCGACAACTTGGGCCTCATAACCATCAAACCGGGCGGCGCAACCTGGAACACCGGCGGTCTCGATATCCACTTCATCAACAATCAATTGAATGACACCCCGCTCTCCATCTCCAGCGGCGATACCTTGACGGTCTCTGGCGGGGGAACATTCGATACGGGCGAGAAGCCCAACGGCGCCATCTGGACTGCGGCAGGAGCCATCCTGGACTTCACCGAGGCCACCTTCATCCGGGGCAACCCCGGCTCGGTCGGACAATTTGATACCGTGAGACTCCCCGGCGGTTCTTCGTATATTCACGAACGAAACTCAGGGCAAACCTACTCGAACAATTGGGAACTCGGCGCAGGTGTAGTTCGCTTTTCCAACCGTTGGAACCGTCAGCACGAACACGACGGCCTCGTGAGCGGAGAAGGCACTCTCCAAGTTGATGCCATGGGCGGCCAATACGTTCGGTTGAAAAATGCCGCGAACTCGTTCTCCGGCGGAGTCATCATTGATAGCACCGCCAACCGCAGCGAACTTCTCGTCATCGGCGACGAAGGTGTTCTGGGAGCCGTTCCTGAAAGCTTCGACCCCGACAACATCATTCTCCGCGGCGGTGGTGAATTGAAACTCAATGGCGTTACAGTGAACCCAAATCGTGGAATCACTTTGGATGAAGGCGGCATGATCGTGAACAGCGGTGCCCCCAATACCTATGGTGGAACCATTACTGGCACAGGCGGCCTCCAGATTGGTCGGGCGCAAGGCGGCGACGCCAATGCCCTCATTCTCACAAGCGACACCAACGACTACACGGGTGGCACCCAGGTCTTTCGAGGTCGTCTGGCACTGGGGATCGACGAAGCTCTTCCTGACAATACGGTCCTGACAGTCGGCGGAGCAGGGTCCTCACTCTTCATCCTCAACGGTTTTACTCAAACGCTTACTGGTCTGGAGGCTGCGGCTTCCAATACTCGCCAAATCATTAACTACAACGGCGTCGGCTCTCCCGACCCCGCGACACTGGAGGCAGGCACGGTCATCCTCGACATCACGGACGAAGCTGAGGTCGATGAAGAATACTTCTTCGGCTCTGCCTTCGGCGTCGACGAGACCACTGATGCCGGAAAGCTCAACATCGTTAAAAACGGCGAGGGTGCTATCGGATTGGGCAACGTTCGAGTCGCAGGAACTGTCGACGTGAACTCAGGCACTTTGCGAATTGGTAATTCTGTCGGATTCAGCTCAGTCGGAGCGCTCACCAACAATGCCTCCCTCGTCATCGACGAAGAGCTGAACGCGGAATCCCTTGCGATGAACTCCGGAAGCGATACCCGCTTCAACTGGGAACTCTCGGATTGGACCGGCATCCCCGGCACCGGATTCTCCCGGCTCACTGTTGCGGGTACTTTGAACCTCGCTTCAGGTTCTCCGCTGACCATCGCTGTCGAAGAGAATGAGCTCGCCAACTTTGCTGAAGAGAACGTCAGTTTCGTAGTGGCAACCACAAGCGATCTCACTGCTGACGCAGCCGACATCACGGTCGATGCTTCGGGCTTCACCTCCGGCAACGGAACGTGGGCCGCTCGCATTGAAGGAAACGACATCTACCTCGACTATACCGCGGGAACAGCTTCCGACGCCTATTCCGCTTGGGCCTCTGGATTCGCAGGCCTGACTGGTGGCTTCGATGATGATGACGACAACGATGGTGTGGCCAACGGACTTGAGTTCTACTTTTTCAACTCCGATCCAACCGCTCCAGAGAGCTTGCCCTCTCCCTTGACCGTGGTGAGCTCAACTGGTGGGGGGAACCTTGTTTTCTCCCATGATCGTCCAGTTGACAGTTCTGGCCTGAGCGCTGCTTACGAATGGTCTACCACCCTTGACGGAGACTGGACAGCCAGCGGCTCCGACAATGGAGGGACCACAGTCACCATCACTCCCGGGACTCCAGCAGCTGCCGCTGCCGGCTATGAGAACGTCGTCGTCACCGTGAGCAGCACTCCTGCTACTCTCGATAAGGTCTTCGTGCGCCTCGCCGTCAACCAGCCCTAACAATCTCCCCTTTAACGGGTAATCCAATAAAGCCTCGGGAGTGGAGACGCTTCCGGGGCTTTCTTACTATGAAACACATCATCCAACTCACTGCTCTCCTCTTGCTCTCAGGAGGATCGACCCTTGCCAAAGATCCAGCTCTTCCCAGCGAAAAGCTGGATTTCACACAGGGAGACACCCTGCCCAGACAGATCTCTCACGACTGGACCCTCGGTCCCATCGGCGCTCGTGGCTGGTGCCAAGTCAGTAAGTATGGAGCGGAGGGAACCACCAAGGACAGCCGTCAGATCCTCATCACCAAAGTGGACTCCAAGGGCACGGCCGCAGAGTGGCTGCAGAAGGGTGATGTCATCATCGGAGTAGACGAAACTCCCTTCCAGAGTGACGCCCGGATCGCCTTTGCCAAAGCGATCTCAAGTGCCGAAGAGAAAGGCGTATTCTCGCTGCTCCGACACCGCGACGGTCAGGTCACTCCTATCTCCATCCCTCTTCCCACCCGTCCCCCATTCGCCAACACCGCCCCATTCGATTGTCCCAAGTCTGCTCAAATTCTGAAAGAAGGTTGCGACCACTTGGCCAGCCGTGGCTTGGGCTCCCCAGCCATCGACACCCACCTCAATGCCCTCGCTCTGCTCGCCACCGGCGACCGGGCCTACAAGGACGAGCTCGAACAGCACGTCAAGAAGACCTTGGCCCGCCCCCTCTCGGCCGACATGCCCCTGGCCTGCTGGCACTTTGCTTTCGCAAACCTGTTTCTAACCGAATACTACCTCATCACCGGGGACCGCTATGTCCTTCCTGAGATCCGCCGCCTTTCCGGACATCTGGTGGCAGGTCAAGGGCCTCTGGGCACCTGGGGCCACACGTTTGCCGAACCGACCACCGATCGTCTGCGAGGCTACGGAGCGGTCAACGCAGTGGGGATCCCAGTGGCCATCTCCCTGGTCCTCGCCCGCGAGTGCGGCCAGGATTTTGCAGGCTTGGATGAATGCATCGAGCAAGCTGCCACCTTTTTCCGTCGGCACGTCGGCATCGGCGCCATCCCCTACGGAGACGGGCCTCCCAACCTCGAATATGGTCATGACGACAATGGCAAAAACTCGGCTGCAGCGGTTTTCTTCAGCCTTTTAAACGATGCCCCCGCCACCGCCTTCTACACCCGCACAGCCCTCGCATCTTACGGTCTCGACCGCGAGCAAGGCCACACCGGCAACTTCTTCAACATGCTTTGGTCTGTTCCAGCGGTCGCCTTGGCCGGTCCCACCGCCTCCGGTGCCTGGATGAATGAATTCGGCTGGTATCACGACCTTGCGCGCGACGCCAACTATCGCTTCCCCTACCAAGGCTACCCCAGTCAAACCCCCGGCAATGCCTACGCCAAATGGGATTGCCCCGGTGCCTACCTGCTTCACTTTGCCGCCCCTCTCAAGAAGCTACGCATCTTGGGACGAGGAGTCACTTGCCAGCCCAAGCTGACCACCAAGGAAATCACGGAGACCTTGGAGGCAGGCAAAATCAACTACCGCTACGCCTCCCCTGAGTTTCTAAGAGAAAGCCTTTCCTCCTGGTCGCCAATCGTTCGCAATCTGAGTGCAAAGGAACTCCGTCGTCGCAAGATTGGCCTCGATTCACCCGCCAGCCTCACCTCCAGTAATCCCCTGGATCGGATTGCGGCCCTGAAGTCTTCGAAGAACTTTGACCAATGCCAGCCCCTTCTGGCCGACCCCGACTTGCGCGTTCGCATGACTGCTATTTCCAGCTTGGCCGGAAAAGATAAGAAGAGGGCGGTTGCAGCGGTCTTCGAGCACTTGGCCAAGCACTCGGAGAAAGACCCCGTATTTACCCAGGCGATCGGGAACACCTTTTTCCCACTGGGCATTTCCGAGAAGGCCGTTGGCCAACTACTCAATGCACCTAAAGACCGGGAGACCACCATCAAGGCCATCAATATCCTCCTCAACGACGAAGATGCCCTCGTCTCCTCTCGCATCGCCATGGGACTGAAGTTCCTCCCCGATGAAGAGCTCATTCCCCTTCTCCCACTAGTCTATCACCGCGCGGCCAACCCACCGGCAGGCAACGTGATGTTCGCCAACAAGTTGCAGACTTCCTGCGCCGGAGTTCTGGTGCACCTCCGCCTGGAAGAAGGCCTGGAGACCTCCGCCAACCTGCTGGCTGACGAATCCTGGGGGCGCAACAACCGCCTCCCCCAAGCCGCCGCTCTACTGATTCAATACAAAGGTTACGCCAAGAAAGGGCTGAAGCCCGTCAAGGACACCATCGCGGGGATGACTTCTCCGGGGGATGTGAAGTGGAAAAAGCTACTTCAGGATTCAGTGGACATCATCGAGGCCTGTGAGACTCCCAAGGACAAATTGCCCACAATTGAGAGCATCACCAAAGACTTCAAAAACCGCTAACAACTCAACTCACCCAATAAATCTCTTCCACTAATTTGGGAGAGAAAGCGAAGTTCCGGCTCCAGGGTCCTCCATGCCGGAGCGCCTTGTGAATCGACTCTTCCGCAAGTCGTGCAGGAGGCAAAACCAGGATAGCCCGGCTCACCAGCCGGGTCTTTCTTTTTGGTGGGTAAGGATAGCACGGGCCGCCCGCTGAGAGCTTCTCGCTGAAATCCCAGAGGATGCAACCAGCAGGGAAAGGGTTTCCAATACCATGGGTGCATCCCCTCCTCCACAGCTTGGCTTTGCAAACGGCAGTAATGGTTATCGTCCAGAAAGATGCAGCGCGTCTGAGGAAAGTGCTTGGGATAACCCTCCCCCAATTCGTCCTGACGAGCTACGACCGTGCGGGTCTTCATCTTTTTCCCACGCAGCTCAAAGACCTCCCCGGGGAAGAGGTCTCCAATCACTCCCCGCTCTTCACGGCCCACAAAAACGCCATCGTGGCAGCACATGCCACGACAACGATTGAGCTCACAAGCGCGAATCGGAGTCTGCAAACTCTCATGGTCCAGCGCGGCCTCCCGCACGGTTTGCGCAAGGTCACGCTCGAGGCTTGGAAAAGCGGTGAAAGACACGAGCGACATTCGATCTCATTCTTGAGAAAGAGCAAGCACCGAGTCCATTCGTGATTCCTACTTCGGCAAAAGCTCCTTGTATTCTGCCTCAGTCAACCAGGTCAGGTCCTCCCAATAACCCGTATCATTTGGCTGGGGGCTACCCGGAGTTGAGCGTCCGTTGACGATGATTTGCGTGATTTTATCCGTGAGCTCCCTCACTCGTTCGGGATGCGCTTCCACCAGGTTGTCCGATTCGTCGGGATCTTGGGCCAGATTGTAGAGCTCCATGGACGTCTTCTCGCCGGGCAAAATCAATTTCCATGGTCCATCGGTGATGGCATAGCGAGCATCGGCGCAGCCGTGGTTGATGAGGGGAACCCGGGTCCTCTCTGCGTTGGGATCCAAGAGCACCCGCGCAAAGCTCTGACTATCCTCCCCCGCATCATCGGGGAGCTGAACTCCCATCAGCTCGGCCAGAGTCGCCAGAAAGTCCAGCTGCCCGACCAGACCATCATAGCTTCGGCCGGGCCCGGCAATTCCGGCAGGCCAGCGCACCAAGAATGGCACACGATGCCCGCCCTCGTAGTAAGAGCGCTTTCCTGCCCGATAACCACCGCGACTGTCGTGACCAAAGTCCCGAATCCTCTCAGGCCAGATGCGTTCGGGACCGTTGTCGCTTGTGAAGAGAATCAAGGTATTCTCATCCACTCCCGACTCTTCCAGAAAATCCAGGATACGACCCACGTGATAGTCGGTCTCGATTAGAAACTCACCGTATGGCCCCGCTTCGCCCTTTCCATGAAACTCCGGCAAAGGACAGACCGGGTAGTGCGGCGAAGTGTAAGGAAGATAGAGGAAGAAAGGCTTGCCCTCTTTCGCCTCGGTCACCTTGCCCGACATCCACTCGAGGGCCTTGTCCGTGAATCGCGTCAGGCACTGATTGTCAATGAAGTCAGGCGCGACCTCGAAGCCCTTCGCACCCTCGTCCTCGGGATCCAGATAGGGCGGCATGATGCGGTAGTCCGAGTGCCGGGGGTTCTTCTTCTTACCGGTCAACAAGGTCGGAGGCACCGCAGCATGACGGCCCTCGAACCAAGCTAAAATCCCGTAGTTGAGCGAAGCAGGAATCCCGTAGAAGTAATCAAAGCCTTTATCCAAAGGCATATCGCGCACGGGCTGCGACCAATCGCGTGTGGCCGGAGTGCCGGGAAAGTCCATCCCCAAGTGCCACTTCCCCACCATTGCGGTGTGATAACCTTGTTCCTTTGCCAAGCTCGCCAGAGTCATCCGATCATCCGTGATGAGCCCCTTTCTTTCCGCCCCGAAAACTCCATCCTTCAACAACGTACGCCAACAATAACGCCCTGTTAGAAGACCGTAGCGCGACGGCGTGCACACCGAGTCGGAGCTATGTCCATTGGTGAACGCGATGCCTTCGTTGGCGAGGCGATCGAAGTTCGGGGTCTGGAATTTAGCCTCGGGATTGAGCGCGCTGACATCGCCATAACCTTGGTCGTCCGTATAGATTACGATGATGTTGGGGAGCGCTTCCTTCGCTTCGACCTCTTTCTTTTTAGGTGCAGCGCCAGGCTTGAAAGTTTGAATCTCCAGCGCCGCGTCCGGCACCGGCTGGCCTGCGGCCCAGAAGACGCCGTTGACCATCACCCGCATGGAGTTGGGAACCGCAAAGTCGCCCGCGTGCCCCAGTGAGGTGGTAAAGGTCCGCCCTCCCCACTTGTTAGACCACGTCCACGCAATGGTGTCCGTCATCTCCGGCTTCAGCTCATGGGTGCCAAAGGCGTTGGTGCGCACGGCAGCCTTCTTGCCCTTCGGGCTGCCAGTTCCTTGCAGAATCGGGACTGCGCCAGACTGCAAATCGGTGAGGTAAAGTGTCCCGGGCGACTTCCAGTTGGCATCCGTCACTCCAGTTAGAATAGGATGTTCCTTCGCACTGGCAACCGGCTCCACCGTCGTCCCGCCCGCGAGATGAATTCGATAGGGTGTCCCCAAAGCATCGCGACCGAAGGTCGTGTTCCACTCGAACTGCGGATGGCCCTCCGGATAATTGAAGGCGTGGGTGCTGGTGCGGAAGCCAACCACGGGCTTGCCTGATTCCAGATAGCTCTGGATGTGCCCCAGCTGTTCGTCCTCCAGCTTCATGAAGCGGGTAAAAAAGATGCCCACATCCGCATCCTCCAACGCCTCCAAGCCCGGCAATCCGCGCGAATCTTTCTCCGCTTCCCAAGCCGGATTGATAACTGTTGTCTCAAACCCCAGTCGCTCCAACTCGGCGGCAAAGAGAGGCATGGTCTTTTGAGGAGTGTAATGATGAGTGCCTACCACGATGACAGCGTGTGGCTTTTCAGCCGCTGGCAATAGAACGGCTCCCATGGCCAGGGCCACAATCACCCTGAGAGATTTTAAATTTTTCATACTACTAGAATTGAAGGGCGCCTCTCCGGCCAACCGAGAGGAAGGTGCAGAAAGGCAGGATCACAACAAACCCCACGCCCGTTGTCTTCTCTACAGCGCTCCGGTGGCATTGATTTCAGAAACCACCGCTAGAACGATGAGAAAGAGAACAAAGCCAACGAAACCCAAGGCTACTTTGGACCCCGTGGTCTTGTATCGGCGAATGGCTCCGCAATCGCGGCACTCACTGGAGCGAACATGGAACGCTGCTTTAACCACAAGAAAGAACCATCCGAAAAGCATCACCGAGATCACGCTGGGGCGAGCACGAAAAAACTTGTCCTTCGAGGTATTGAGACTGCCGCAGCCAAGACAAGGCAACCCACGCTCTCGCTTCGGTTCTTCTGATGGAGCTCGAAACTCGCTGTGCGGGGATTGGTAAGGGTCCATGGCCTTGTTTTGTAACCGACGGTTCAGCTTTGCTGGAAAGCATCATTTATTCCGTGTCCGTCACTCTTCCCATTTGACCGTAAAGTTGCACAACCTCTTCCACGGACAACGCCCGGTCCCAGAGGGAAACCTCATCCTGCATCCCTTTGAAGAATCGCTTGTCGGCGCCTCGATAGGTCCCCAGGTAGAGACGGTCGAATTCTGCGAGATTTCCCTCGAACTTCATCTCGTTAAAAAGAGAACCGTTCACGAAGACACGTCCCACCCCGCTCGCCGCATCCATGGTCATCACGCAGTGAAACCATACCTTTGTGATATCCTCATCATGAACCACATTTGAAATGCCCCACCCACTTTGGTTCGCCGGAATCCCACGAAACTCGATTGCGGTCGCGCTCTCGGCGTCGGGGAATTCCCTCAACCCCAATGATAAAGTGTAGTGAGGAGCGGTCTCGAAGATAAATCCCCGTTCCGCCCCTCTGGGCACCTCATCCACTCGAAACCAGGCCGATAGAGTGCAGCCAGCTGATTGCGAAAGCTGAGACAGAATTGGTTGCGTTTCCAGGTGGGCCCCTCGCCCGTCAAACCTGGCCCCGCGACCTCGCAAACCAACTTCCGAAAACTCCACTTGCCCGTGTATTTTCAAGTCCAGGCTCTCACCCCCTCCTGCCGATCTTTCATTGCGCGAGTTTCCCTCGAACGACCAGTGAGCCAACAGTCCTCGCGTCAGGTCAGCCCCCTTGGAATGGTCATTCCCGGCCATCTCATGCCGCACTCTTGGGACGACGTGCCACTTGGGATACTTTTTCCTAAACTTGGTCCACTGGTTTAGCCATCTCGCCCCCTTGAGCTCCTCCCATCCATTCCTTCCCGCTCTTCCTCCCGCATTGAGTTCCGACAACATCAAGCGATCCTCCCGGGAGTCCAACAACGCCCCGCTGCTCTCGGTCAGCACGGAGATATCCCACACTTTCGCCAAACCACTTCCGGACCAATCGACCGCAGCCAGACTTTTTCGATCGGGAGAAAGCTTCGGGAACTGAAAGATGCTCCCTTCGCTCGCGACCGGGGAAGCCAGGGCCCTTCCGTCACGCAAATCGACCATCATAAATCGGCTCGGACCACTGGAAGTCACCCCCACGGCGAAAGGAGTTCCCGGAACAAAGAAGGAAGTCGCCCGCCCCAAGGCTCGAATCTTACGCCACTGCCACTCTCCCCTGGGATCCCGCTCAGCCAGACTCGCGAACTCCTCACCGACTCGGCTCAATAGAATTCGCGAACCATCATCCGAGACATCGATATTCGCATAGAAACCCCGCCCTACAGGGACACTTTCCCGCGTCCATTTCTGCTCGGAAAGGCTCCATTCCTTCAGATCAAAAATTTGCTCCCAATGGTCCTCTTCGAGGAACACGATGCGATCGCCCAGCAACTTCAACCGGCTGACATACCGCCCTTCTTTGACAGGGGGAGTTCTCGCGGGTTCTCCCTTCTGGCAGTCCCAAATCAATACCCCCTCACAGCTCGACCAGACCACCAGCCATCGACCATCCTGGGAAAATTCCATTCTCTTCAACGAGTCTGGCGGCGGAACGCTCTCCCGCATCTTTTCATGCTTTATCAAAACCGTCACCAAGCCTGAATCTCCCTCGACCCGACACAATTCTCCGCTGCGACACATCACCGCCACCCACTCCCCGCCGGGAGCATACTCGCTGACGAGAACCTCCCCCGGCACGGTGCCAGCCCGCCCGGACTTCGTCCCTTTTCTCCAGTCCCAAAACTCAACCCGTCCCCCGGTCAGACTCACCGCAAGCTCCCGCTCGTTTGGCGAAAAAGTGGCATCCACACTTTCTCTCTCATAGACCAACTCCCGCCCCACCTTTTCCCCGGTCTTTGCCTCATAGACCTGCCCCATCTCTCCGCTCGTATCGGTGATCCATTGGCCGCTCAGACTGTATCGCACTTCTCCAGCCACCTCGGCTGCGAACTGCCATTCCGACTCCCGAAGGCTCCAGAAGCGCAGCAATCCACACGTCTCCCATCCCGCAGCCAACATCCCATCCGGCGACACCGCAACCGACCTCACTTCAAACCGATTGAGCCCTACCGGTCGTCTCACCGACCCATCTTTCCAAGACAATTCACGCAAGCCCGGCCGATTCGCCAGCACACTATCGTGGTGAGGACGAAAGCGTGGCTCCCCCATCATCTCGTCAATCTTTCGCTCACTTCCTTTCCTCGAAGAGTCCCCTCCTCGATAGACAAAATCCTCGGGGTCCGCTCGCACATCGGTCGGTATTTCGTGGAAACGCGAGACCACCGCCCCAGTCCGCGTAATCATTGTTTCCATGATATCTTCTTCCAAGTAATACACGACTGTGTCCCCGCCTTTGAGAAAACCCGGATTTGCCAGATTGGCCCAGAACCAACACTCCCTCATGGGATACAAGGGCTTGCCATCTCCCGCCACGTCAAACACCCGAAGCCCCGAAAACTCGCCCTCCAACACAATCTGACGACGCAAGACCGTGAGGACAAAGTCTCCCTTGGGAGCGAATACGGCATACCCAATCTGCCGCCCGGGCACATGCTCGAAACTCTTCTCCGAAAAAGCAGCTCTGCCAAAATCATACAACCTCCCCTCCTCCGCGCCCACGAACAAACTCCCGCCATCCGGCGAAAAAGCCAAGGCCCCAATTGGCGCTCCCTCCCACTCAATCTTCTCAACCACTCTCCCTCCCTCCGACGACCACACCTCAATCAACTTCGGATTCTCTTCGGGAGCGAGGGCCACCCGCCCCGTTTTGGCACAGAATGCAGCAGCCTTGAAAATCACCCCTCCCGTGCTCGATTGCATCAGCCTCTCCCTCTCGATATCCACGACCTGCTGCAGCCCTCCATTCACAGATTGCGACGCCAGCAAGAAAGCCCCATCCGGCGAGAAATCAATCCGACAATGCCCTTCACCTAAAAATGGAACTTGCAGAGCCCGGACTGGTTCGGTCTGTCTCTCTGCCGCGATGCGCGCCCGCAGACGATGGGTTTGCGCCCGCGTCTCATCCGTTGCCCTTCTCGCAGCTTCGCGGAACCAGTAGGCCGCCTCGCCGGTTTCCATGGATTTGCCCGCGCTCAAGCCTTGGCTCACCGCCATTCCTTCCAGCGCCGCCACTGCTTCAGCCTCAGACTTCAGGACTTTTTCCTTCGAGATATTCTGCAGCACCAACATCGTGACCAACGAGGCAAAGACCGCCGCCATCGCCCACGATACAGCCTTGTTCCGAGCCATCCACTTCTTGAACTCGGCCCAGCTTCCACTCTCATGAGCCTGCACCACCCGACCTTCCAAATACCGTTGCAAGTCGTCGCCCAAAGCGCCCACCGACTGGTAGCGTTCGTCCCGATTTCGCTTCATCGCCTTGCGACAAATCGTCGCCAATTCGCGCCTCACGCTGGACGGCAGGGGTTTGGGTGGCCCCGCCACAACCTCTGCCACCACGTCCTTGGCGGCCCCTTGATAGGGCGGCCTCCCCGCGAGATAATGATACATCATCGCTCCCACCGCATAGACATCCGACCTCTCGTCCGCGTCCTCCCCGCGCGCTTGCTCGGGAGCCATGAACTCCGGAGTCCCCATCACCGAGCCATAGATCGTCGTCATTCCTCCGCCCGTAATCTCATCATCCTCACGCGGGCTCGTCACCTCACTCCCTTCGACCCGGGCCAAACCCCAGTCCATCACGTAGACCTCACCAAACTCCCCCACCATGATGTTGGTCGGCTTCAAGTCCCGATGAAGAACGCCCTTGCCATGGGCATAGGAGAGGGCCTGACACACTTGCACTAGAACTCGCAAGACCGCTTCCTCAGTCCAACCGCCCTTCCCCCCTCTCGCCAAATCGAAGACCTGCCCCAAGTCGCGCCCCTCCACCAACTTCATGGTATACCAACCCGTCCCATCTTCATCGAAGCCCAGGTCATGCACCGGCACAATCGCGGGGTGATCCAGTTGCGCGGTCACTTGCGCCTCTTCCATGAAGCGGGCAAAGCGCGAAGCCTCCGCGCCCCCCATGGTCTCATCGGGAGCCGACGCCATCCGCTTCATCGCCAGGGTCCGGCCCAAGTCCCCATCCGTCACTCGCAACACCACCCCCATCCCGCCCCGCGCGATCTCCTCCTCTACCCGATAGCGCGCGTCCCCGATCATTCTCCTCCTTGTAGCAATGATTCGATTGTTCGCAAAGACCCAGCATTCATCACCCGACTCTTTCGAAAAAGAATCCCAAAGGTTACTCCAAAAATAAATGAAACCTCTGAGTAACCATTCCTGGGAGCTCACGAAGGGATCAGCGTGAAGGTGCGAATTCGCTCCATGACCTTCATCGCGAACGAATCCCTTTTGATGCAACCCCATCCGCAAGGCATCGAAGATCTCGCGGAAGATTCCGCCCCACACGGTCAAGGTGAAGCCTTCCTACGAGGCCTTTTTCCATACCCCCATTAGCCAGATCACTTCCGCGTCCACTTCACCGCCTTCTTCCACTGTTTGCGCGATCTCTTTTTCGAGCAACTCCCGGAATCGCTGCCGCAACCGAAAAACAGCCACCTTCACTGCAGCCAAGCTCATACCCAACTCCCACCCCAACTCGCGCTGGGACAAGGCATCCTCCTCTCTCAGGAGTGAGGGCTTGAGGGCTACGAACTCTTTCCCCTTTCCCCGTTCAACATACTGCGCTTCCAGCTTCACGGTGACCTCATCGATTAAAGTCCTTACCCAAGCCCGCTCATACAGGACCTCCGGACTTTCCTCATTGGCTGCCAGCGCCGAAAAACTCCGCTCCCCTTCTCCGTGGTCCATCGAAAACTGCTCACTCCCACCCCCACGCTTCTGCGCCATCTTCTTGCGCGTTTCATCGACTAAAAACCGTTTCACCGAGCTCAGCAAAAAAGCCCGCAGCTTTCCCAAGCTCTCATCCGCGGACTCAATCCCCTTCCTTTCCAAGAAACAGGCAAAGAATTCCTGAGTCAGGTCCTCGGCTTCTTCCGCCTTCCAGCCCCGCCCGCGAATATAGGCGTAAACCGGCTTCCAGTAGATCTCACACAGCTCTCCGAGAGCCCGATGTGCCACCGGCTCTTCGGGAGAGGTTGCAGTTAAGACAAGACTCCATCTCGTCTGGGGGAAAACGTCACGACCCTCAGGCATCGTCATTACCCTCTCAGAATGCCTCCCGTTTGACAATCTTTGTGAGTATCGGGTTCGGCGAACCAAGCCGCGAAAACCGTCTAACTTGGAGGCACTTTCGCAAACTCCTCGCCTACTGCTGCACCTTGCTGGCCAAGAACTGCCCCGTCACGGAGTCCTCTTTCAAAGAAACATCAAAGGGAGTTCCGGCGGCGACGAGGTGTCCGCCCTCCTTACCGCCCCCCGGCCCCAAATCGAGCACCCAATCCGAGGCTGCGATGACGTCGAGGTGATGCTCGATAACCACGAGGGAATGACCCTCGGAGCGAAGCCGGCGCAAGACGTTGAGCAATACTTCCACATCCTGAAAGTGGAGGCCGGTAGTGGGCTCGTCCAACAGAAACAAGGTGTGGGGTGCCTTGGGTTTGGAAAGTTCGCTCGCCAGTTTCACCCGCTGCGCCTCCCCTCCGGAAAGGGTGTTGGCCGCCTGCCCGAGCTTGACATAACCCAAGCCCACATCACAGAGAGCCTCCATCACGCGATGAATCTTGGGCACGTTCGCGAAGAAGGTGCGCGCGTCCTCACATTGCATCGCCAGGATATCGGCGATGGATTTTCCTTTGAAGGTGACCTCCAGGGTTTCGCGATTGTAGCGCTGCCCATGGCAAGACTCGCAGGGCACCCAGACATCGCTGAGAAAGTGCATGTCGATCTTGAGCGCTCCCCCGCCCTGACACTTTTCGCAGCGACCGCCCTTCACATTAAAGGAAAACCGACCTGATTTGTAGCCACGCTGCTTGGAGATGGGCAAGTTGGCGAAGAGCTTGCGCATCTCGTCAAAGACCCCGGTATAGGTCGCAGGATTGGAGCGCGGGCTACGTCCAAGGGGACTCTGATCCACCACCACGACCTTGCCTAACAACTCCATGCCCTCAACTTTATCATGGGCTCCGGGAACCTCGGTGGCGTGATGAAACTCCCGCGCCAGCACCCGCTTGAGAATGGTATTCACCAGAGTGGACTTGCCACTTCCGCTCGGCCCGGTGACCGCCACAATGCGATGCAGCGGGATGGCAACATCGATATTCGCGAGGTTGTTCTCGCGCGCGCCCACGATGCGCAGGACTTCGTCGGAGTCGACCGGAGGCAGGGCCTTAACCGGTGCCCCCGCGGCCTCGCGCAACCAAGTCCCCGTCACCGAGTCCTTCGACTTCAGCATCTGGGGAACCGTGCCGGCGAAAAGAATCTGTCCCCCTCCCGTGCCCGCCATGGGGCCGACGTCGATGACCCAATCGGCCTCCCGAATCATCTCCTCATCATGCTCCACCACCACCACGGTGTTCCCCAAATCGCGGAGACGCTTGAGCGCTCCGATGAGCCGCTGGTTGTCCTTGGAGTGCAGTCCAATGCTGGGCTCGTCCAAGACATACAGCACCCCCGCCAAACCCGCGCCCAGTTGGGTCGCGAGCCGGATTCGCTGCGACTCCCCGCCGCTGAGAGTGCCACTGGTGCGATCCAGAGTGAGGTAATCCAACCCCACCTCGCGAAGAAACCGCAAGCGCTTCGCTACCTCACCCGCCACAGACTCCAAGGCCTGCAGCCGGTCGGGCGCGAGCTCCAATCGTTCCAGCCACGCGCTCGCCGAGGCGATATCCAGCCGACAAAAATCCGCGATACCGAGCCCCTCGCCAGCGCCTCCTTCGGACTCTTTGGAAAAAAGTTTCACCGCCAACAACTCGGGCCGCAGACGATCGCCGTGACACGCTCCACACTTTTGCCAAGTCATGAAGCGACCCGTCGAGCGCTTCACGCCCTCACTCTCGCTCTCCCGATAAAGTCTTTCCACCTGCCGGCAAATGCCCTCGAAGGGCTTTTCGAAATTGCGCACGTCCCCGTCCTTTTCCCAACGCATGGTGACGAGTTCCTCACCCGTGCCGTGAAAAAGCCGTTTCACAAAGGCCGCGGGCAATTCTTTAAAGGGAGTCTCCAGGTCCACCCCATCATGCTTGGCGAGAGCCTCGATCTGCAGTTGATTCCAGCCCTTGCGCTTGGCGGAACCCGCGGTCCAAACCCGCACTGCTCCGTCCCCAAGGCTGACCTCCTTGTCGGGCACGACCAGCTCGGGATCGCAGAAGAGCTCCCGTCCCAAGCCGTGGCAAAGCGGGCACGCTCCCTCGTGAGAATTGAAGGAAAAGCGGCGCGGTGTGAGCGCGCCCAGCTCGAAGCCGTTCTCGGGATTGCGCCAACTGGTTGAAAAGGAGCGCTCCTCCCACTCCTGTTCCCCCTTCGGCATCACGAGCGCACGGGCCTCTTGCCCACAGATCTGCAACGCGGTTTCCACCGAGTCCGCCAGCCGGCTCTCCGCCCCGGGCTTCACCACGAAGCGGTCGATGACTATCTCTAACTGCTCGATGATAGCAGGCCAACCATCAACTCCATCATCCAATTCATATATCTCCCCATTTAATCGTAGGCGCACAAATCCTTGTCGGCGCAAATCCTCCGCCAGGCCTCCGGCATCGACACCCGCCGCCGCTGGCAAGGGGGCCAACAGAATCACCTTCGTCCCCTCGGGCTCCTTCATCAGCCGATTGACCACTTCCGCGGCCGTCATTTTCTCCAATCGAGCCCCCGTTACGGGGTCATGGGGCACCCCTGCACCGGCATAAAGGATACGCAAATAGTCATGGATCTCGGTCGCCGTCGCGATGGTCGAACGTGGATTTCCCCTGCCACCACGCTGTTCAATCGCGATCGCCGGACTCAGCCCTTCTATCGAATCGACATCTGGTTTTTCAAACTGGTCGAGGAACTGTCGGGCATAGGCAGATAGGCTCTCCACATAACGACGCTGCCCCTCCGCATAGAGGGTATGAAAGGCCAGACTGGACTTCCCACTGCCACTCGGACCCGTGATCACAACCAACTTTCCACGGGGCAAATCTACATCAATATTCTGTAGATTATGCTGCCTGGCTCCCCGAATCCGAATCGTCTCCACTGGCTCAACTTCAGACCTTTCCATTGCTCCCACAAGCCAAAATCAAACATTCGGAAGACAAAGAAATTCAACATAGTCAAAATATTCTCTTGTCTTAACAAAGAAATTAGGAGAAAAACAATGAAATCCCCCCCTGATTGCGATGCGATTCTTGATGTTTTTTACTCCATGTGCCGTGGCTGGCTACATGGTCTACCCCTACATCAATGGAGACAAGTTGCAGCAAGAGAACGGTGGGCCGCAGTTCGCGGAATTAAATATCGTCCTCCTCAATTCCGTCTCGAAAAACGAAATTGTTGGTTCCTGGGTCCTGAGCCCGCGCTCTACCGGACTGGTTTCCAATTCTCTGGGCACCTCCGGTCGTCGCGCCGGAATCTCTCTGGAAGCTTGGGGAGGAGGTCACGCCAACTTCGTAATTGGCAATCGCCACATCGAGGGCCCTATCGCCTGGTCCTCCCAACCCGGTGTCGGACGCGCTCCCGCGACTTTGCACATCAGCTCCGCAGACGATAAGTTTGTTCTGCGCTTTTCCAAACTCGACGACCATCTCGTCCTCATCGCGGAATCCGACTCGGTGGTCCCCGGCAAGAAGGACCACATCCGCTTCTTGAAGGCGAGTTGAGAAAAAGAGTGAATTTCCACCCGTTCGGAACCACCCTGCTTCCATGAACGTTGTCGAGGCCTTCCTCTCTCCCGCGAGTCCTTCCCTCAAGATCTGTGGCGTCACTTCTCCTACTGATGCCCAAGGCCTCATCGACAAAAAAGTTCCCGCAATCGGCATCAATTTTTGGCCAAAATCAAAACGCTATTGCTCGCCCGACGAAGCCCTTGAATTCCTGCCCGCTCTCCGAGGACAAATCGCCAGAGTCGGAGTGTTCGTCAACAATGCCCGCCAACTCGCCCCCGACCTTCTGGCAGCCAAGGCGATCGATCTCGTTCAGCTTCACGGAGACGAAGACGATGAAGAACTCATTGGATTGTTAGCCCAAGACGTCCCAGTCATTCGCGCGCTCTCCCTGCAATCCTCGGATCACCTCCCCTCGGTAGTAGGTCACTATGAGAATCTATTGGCCAGCCATCCCGGAACCCTGGCCCTCTTGCTCGATGCCCATGCTCCGGGTGTCTATGGCGGCACAGGCGAAACGATCGATTGGGAACAGGCCGGCGAATTCATCCGCCTGGCCTCGCCCCTTCCCGTCCTGCTGGCGGGCGGAATCGTCCCGGAGAATGCCGCCAAAGCCCTCCGCCTCACGCGTCCCGCCGGCCTCGATGTGGCCTCGGGGGCGGAAAGCTCGCCGGGCGTGAAGGACTTTGAAAAAGTCTCCCAACTCCTCGTCGCCACCCAAACCGCCAACCCGCTCCCGTGAAGCTCTTTCTCGTCTTTCTCGGCGGGGGTTTAGGCGCCGTCGCCCGCTTCACCCTGACGAAAGCGATTAGCGATTGGGCTGGCATTCGCTTTCCCTGGGGAATCCTCACCTGCAACCTGCTAGGCTGCTTTCTCATCGGGTTGGCCGCTGGTCATGCGAGCAAGTCCGCCCCCGATTGGTTCGGCCCTCTGCTCATTGTCGGCTTTCTGGGCGGCTTCACCACCTTCTCTACCTTTTCCAACGATAGCTTGTCGCTCATTCGGAGTGGAGAAGCCTCACTGGGGCTCATCAATATCCTCGCCTCAGTCATCCCGGGCGTCCTCGCAGTATGGCTGGGCCTTCGCCTCACCGGCTCGTGAGAACACCGCTACTCGGGCTGCCTGGTGAAGACGCTCCAATCCACTTCGCGTTCATCGAGCTTTTGCAACTCACACTCGTAGACCGCATCCTCATTATGAGGATCCAGCTCTGCGGCCAGTTCAACAAAACACTCTCCCACGAATTGATTCCCCTCGCCCTTTTGCTCTTTCAGAAGGCGTCCTCGGGTAAGAAGCAGCCGCGCAAACACGGGCCGCGAATAATCGGCACTTTTTTTCTCGGGCAAAATCCCCCGACCAAGCTGATGATTCGCGACCACAGCAGAGCGATTGCGCGGTGAGAGATTGAGCGCCAATCCGATAAGCCTACGCACGCTCTCCATCACTATCTTATCAGTAGGCTTGGCATGGGCACTCTCTATCGAAAAGCGGGTCAAAGTGGTCGCATATTCGTCCCGCTCTTGGGCCAACATAGCGAAATCGCCAAACAAACTTTTTTTCACTATCAGCGGTTTGTATGCTATCTGGACCTGTTGATCATCAACAGGATCTGCTGCTACAGAAAACATCATCAACACCAATATCAGAGCTTGCATACAAATGCGGGCCATGAAAAGAGTGTGCGCTCAAACGACCGCTCCGCCAAGTGACAACTCTCTCAAAATCACAATTGCGTAACCTTGCTCGCAACACTCTCAACCGTGTGCCAGCCGAAGAGCGCAAAAGCCGTTCGGCGATGCTGGTTCACAATCTTTCCCAATACATCAAGAGCCGGTTTCCCAACGCCCGCCATATCGCCAGCTTTTCAGCTCTTCCCTATGAGCCTGACCTATCTCTTCTGCATAATCTCCTGCCTGACAAGCAGCTCTGCTACCCACTAGTCAAAGACGAAGAAGACATGCACTTTCATCTGGTGACCGAGCCTACCACTTTGAAGGAAGGTTCGTTCAAAATTCTCGAGCCCAACCCCCAGGTTCACCCCCCAGTCGACCCCGATGTATTGGACCTCATTCTCGTCCCCGGTCTGGCTTTTGACCTAAGAGGAAATCGTCTGGGCCATGGCGCGGGCTACTACGATCGCTTTCTCTCGCTTATCCCGACGATCCCTAGCATCGGAGTCACCTACGGCTCCCAATTGCTCCCCGAAGTTCCGACCGAACCCCATGACCACGCCATGGCCTATCTCGCTTCGGATCGCGGTGTGATACCCATCTAGCAGCAAAGCGCCTCGACAGGCTCCGTTACTCCATTCTCCTCCGCCATCTCGACCATCAGATGGGCAAAGACCGGATGCGAGAAATAGCGCTCCATTCGATCGGGAAAGACAGTCACCACCACTGAGTTTTCCGGAAGCAATTCCAAAGAACGCAAGGCCGCCTGCAGATTGAGCCCCGAGGAAGGCCCCACCGGAAAGCCAAGCTTCCAAAGCTTCTTGGTCACTTCCAGGCAATCGCCATCAGCCACCGGAAGCTCGACCAACTGAGGATTGGTCTCCTTCCAATCGCTGTAAATTTTCGAGCAGCCATCAATCACCCCCGGAACCTTGCGCGAGAATTCAAGCGAGCAGCACTCCACACAAGACGGCATCCCCTCCCCGCACTTGGGAATCGCCGCCACCGCCAGGGGAGAACAGCCCGCCGCGGTCAATCCCTGGTGCAAGCCCACCAAACTCCCCCCCGTGCCGACCCCGGACACCACCGCATCCACCCGGTGATAAGGCAGCTGGGCTAGTATTTCGCGCGCCGTCTCATTACAATGCGCTGCGGTGTTATCCGGATTCTCAAACTGACAAGCGGCAAAGGCACCCTCGCGCTCCGCAAAGGCCGCCGCCTGCTCAATCACCTCCGGCATCGTTCCTTCAACCCGCCGAACCTCGCCCCCGTATGCCCGAATCATCAACGCTCGCTCGTTGGTTGCGGAAGACGGGATGAAAGCCAGAAAGCGAAGCCCGAGCTGGGCACAGGTCTGGGCCAACGAAATAGAGGTCGAGCCCGAAGATGCCTCCACTACCAAGTCCCCACGCTGCAGGGCTCCCCTCCGCAACGCCTTGGTCACGATGGTCCGCGCGATCCGGTCCTTGGTCGATCCAGAAGGATTCAGAAATTCCAGCTTGCACCAAATCACCGGCTCCCCCTCCCCCAGCTGAACCGGCACCAAAGGAGTCGGAGGCAGATGGGCTAAGAATTGATTCGGCGGACACGGACTCGGAAAAGGCAAATTCACATAGGCATAGTGACAACCGATTCCCTATTCGTCGAGGAAGCAATGTGAAAGACTCGTTTGCTGACAGTGCGGCTCACTTTGCCTGCAAGCGCGCCCCAGAGACCATGACAACGGACTTTGTGAAAAATTTCACAAAGTCCTTGCGAGTCGGGCTGTCTTGCGGCCTTATTTCTGAGGCAAATTAGGCATGAGCGATTCCGCGACCACCACTTACGAGGCCCCCGATTCAGCAGCCCGCACGGCTACTGCAATTGAGGATTATCAGGCCGAGACCACAGACCTCCTCGGCGAAAAAATGGTTCTCAACATGGGGCCGTCCCACCCGGCGACCCACGGGGTGTTGCGACTGATCCTGGAACTCGACGGCGAGGTCATTACCAAGGCGGACCCCGACGTGGGTTTCCTCCATCGCGGTGATGAAAAGATCGCCGAGAACATGCACTACAACCAGTTCGTCCCTTATACCGACCGGCTGGACTACCTCGCCCCCCTCGCCAACAACGTGGCTTACGCCTGTGCGGTCGAGAAGCTGATGGGCTGGGAACTGCCCCCCCGTGGCCAGGCCCTGCGCGTGCTCTGTTGCGAGCTCGCCCGCATCTCCGCCCACCTTTTGGGCATCGGTGTCTGCGCGATGGACGTGGGAGCGATGACCGTTTTCCTCTACACCTTCACCGAGCGCGAAAAGATCTACAACCTCTGCGAGCAGCTCACCGGGGCCCGCTTCACCACCTCCTACACCCGCGTGGGCGGCCAGCTGCGCGATATGCCTCCAGGCTTCGAAGAGCAGTTGCGCAAGTGTTTGGGTGAGTTCGAAGAGAGCCTCGACGAAGTCTCCAAGCTCCTCGACAAGAACAGCATTTTCATGGGCCGCATGGTCGACATCGGCGTCATCTCCAAGGAAGACGCCATTTCCTACGGCATCACCGGCCCCAACCTACGCGCCTCCGGCGTTCCCCGCGACCTGCGGAAGGACAACCCTTACCTGGGTTACGAGCAATACGACTTCGATGTCCCCATCGCGGACGAAGGCGACTGCTACGCCCGTTACCAAGTCCGCATGGAAGAGGTTCGCCAGTCCATCCGCATCATCCGGCAGGTGCTCGACACCATGCCCACCGGCCCCATCAACCTCATCGACCCCAAGGGCACCCTCCCCAACAAAGAGCGCGTCCTGATGAGCATGGAGGAACTCATCCACCACTTTATCGTCTCCACCCAGGGTCTCGAAGCCCCGGCGGGAGAAGTCTACTTCGGAGCGGAAAATCCGAAGGGCGAACTGGGCTTTTACATCTGCTCGAAAGGCGGAGGAGTCCCCTATCGCCTCAAGATCCGCAGCCCGTCCTTCATCAACCTTTCCCTCCTCGACGAGCTTCTCCCCGGCCACATGGTCTCAGACATCCCCGCCATACTCGGGTCTCTGGACTTCGTGATGGGCGAGTGCGACCGTTAAGCCTTTTGATTTTAGCCGCAAAGATGCACAAGAACCGCAAAAATGAAGGAACAGGAGATTTTTCAGCTCTGCGACAGAGTCAGAGAAACCTCCTTCGCTCTCCATTGCTTTCTTAAACATGGGCTTAAAGAAAAGATTTATGAAAATGGACTCGCTCATCGACTCACCAAGCAAGGCTACGCTGTCACCCAGCAAGGTCAGCTTCAGGTCTTTGATGAAGACGATTTTCTATTGGGTAACCTGGAGATGGATCTTGTCGTCGAGAACGAACTCATCATCGAACTCAAGGCCGTCAAAAACCTCACGAACGAACATGTGGCCCAACTCCTTGGCTATCTGCGCGCCACCCGTAAAGAGCACGGGCTCCTCATCAACTTCGGAAATCCAAAGCTCCAAATCAAAAAATACGTCCTCTCCAAAGACCTCTGATTTTTCCCACGCCGGTCCGTCCTTTTTGTGGATTTTGCGTCCTTTTTGCGGCTAAAAACTTACACTGCCATGTCCAATAGCATTCTCGAAAAAAACATCGCTTCACCGGAGACCCCCGGCTCGAAATTCTTCCCTCCCTTCGCGGCCGACGACGAATTGAACGCCAAGGCAGATCGCTGGATCAGCCACTACCCCGAAGATCAAAAGCGTTCTGCCGTTCTGATGCTCTTGCATGATGTTCAGCACAAGTTCGGCTACATCAGCGCCGAGTCCATTGATTGGGTTGCCGGCAAGCTCGATATCGAACCGATCAAGGTCGTCGAAGTGGTCACCTTTTACCCCGGTCTTCGCCAAAGCGCCCCCGGCAAATTCCATATTCGCGTCTGCCGCACCCTTTCCTGCGCGATGGCAGGCTCTTACGAACTCATGGACAAGCTCTGCGAGCTCACCAAGATCGACCGCAACCAAGCGACGCACGAGAATCCCATCGCAGTCTCCCCCTGCGGGAATTACTCGATCGAATTCGCCGAGTGCCTCGCCTCCTGTGGCACGGGACCTGTGTGTCTCGTCAATGATGATTTCCACGAGGCCATTCCTGCCGAAAAGGCGAACGAACTCCTCGCCAAGTATCCCTCTAATTCCTAATTGCCATGTCCATTCAATACAAAGAAGGCAAAGAACCTCTCGCGCAAGAGCACCGTCTCATCTTCCGCAACATCGACCGCTCCGACTGGGATCCCTCCATGGAGCGCGCCTTGCAGGACGGCTACTATGAGCAGATGAAGAAGGCTCTCACCATGGAGCCCAAAGCCATCACCGATGAGGTCAAGAAGTCAGGCCTGCGTGGGCGAGGCGGAGCAGGCTTCCCGACCGGCGTAAAGTGGGGCTTCATCCCGCCCAACAACACCAAGCCCGTCTACCTCATTTGCAACTGCGACGAGTCCGAGCCCGGCACCTTCAAGGACCGCTACATCGTCCATCAGGACCCGCATCAACTCCTCGAAGGCATGATCATCTCCGCCTTCGCCGTAGGCGCTCACGTTGCATACATCTACATTCGAGAAGAATTTCCCGCCGCCGCCCATATTATTGAAAAGGCGATCGCGGAGTGTCACGAAAAGGGTTTCCTCGGCAAGAATATCCAGGGCTCCGGCTTCGACCTCGAAATCCACATTCACCGTGGAGCGGCCGCTTACATTTGCGGCGAAGAGACCGGCCTCATTGAATCCCTCGAGGGCAAGCGCCCTTACCCACGGATCAAACCTCCCTATTTCCCCGCCGCCCTCGGCCTCTACATGGCTCCCACCATTGTGAACAATGTCGAGTCTCTTTGCCACGTGAAGCACATCCTCGAGATGGGAGGCGACGAGTATGCCAAGCTCGGCGTTGCCCGCAACACCGGCACCCGGATCCTTTGCGTTTCTGGAGACGTCAAGAAGCCCGGCTACTTTGAAGTCGAAGTGGGCAAAGTCACCATGCGTGAGTTGCTCTACGACATGTGCGGAGGCCCCAAAGATGGACGCGAGTTCAAGGCGGTCATCCCCGGTGGCTCATCGTCCAAGATTCTTCGTTGCGACGAGACCTTCAAGATTGGGCGCGGTGACGATGCCAAGGACCTCGACTTTTGGGATATCCAGATGGACTTCGACACCCTTGCGGCCTGTGGCTCCATGGCCGGATCCGGTGGAGTGATCGTGCTCGACGACTCACGCAAGATTTCCTGGGTGCTCAACAACATCAACCACTTCTACGCTCACGAGAGCTGTGGCCAGTGCACCCCTTGTCGCGAAGGCAATGGCTGGATGAAAAAGGTCTCCGACCGCATCGCCTCCGGCAAAGGAACGCCCAACGACATCGACACCCTCGAGTCCATCGCCTACCAAATCGACGGCCGCACCATCTGCGCCTTTGGAGAAGCCTCCTCTTGGCCCGTGGAAGCCATCATCGCGAAATACCGCGACGAGCTCCTTGCGGAAACCAGCGAGGCCAACGTCGTGAAATCCGCCGAGCAACTCGAGCGCGAGAAGTTCCTTCAGCCTGTCTAGAGACAAGCGTGAAGGTCACGAAACTGAAGAACGGCTTTCAGAATTTAAAAACAATCGGGATGAGCTCTGCGTAGCTTTCCCGATTTTTTCATTTCCGCTTCTCTCTCCATTCACAAAGACCGGCCAAGGTTTCGAGCAATGACTATTCCGACGCAAGACCTTCGCAAGAATCTGCAGTTCTGGAGCCTTCACTGCTCCATCACTGCCCTGCCCAGCTTCCTTATGGCGGGCGTTTTTCTCGAGCTCTTCCAATCAGTTTTCTCCGTGCTGGCGATGCTAACGGGAGTTCTGATTTTCATTCTCGGATACTCTCTTGTTTCCACCTTTGTCCCCACCCTCAACAACCGGAATTCCCTCTTTTCGCGGGCCCTCGCCATCGCGCTCAAGCTGCGCATCGCAGTGACCGTTCTGGGGCTCCTCGCCCTTTGCCTCCCTATCCTCTTCCTGTTGCATCCCGACTACTACGCGGGCCTGTTCGCCAAGGCTCTTCTGGAGTCGGCTTACTCACTGGTCTCCCAGTCCAGTTACTACGACCTGGCCCAGAGCAACGACTTTTTCGCCATCCTGCTCTGGACTCTCACCGAGGGAGTCATCCTCTCGTTCCTCCTCATCTTTGTCTCCTTTTTCTGCCTGATTCTCGTCAACCGACGACAGAATCGAGTGCTCCCCTTCACCACCAGCCAGCCTTCTAACAACCCCTCGTCGGAACAGTCTCCCTGAGCTTTTTCGGCATCCCCGCCACCACTAGATCGTAGGAATGCTCGATGAGCTCGCGCACCAATTTGCCCGGCAGGGTTCCGTCGAAGCGGAGGGTGTTCCAGTGCTTCTTGTTCATGTGGTAGCCAGGCAAAATCGCTTCCCACTCGTCGCGCAACTCGAGGGCGCGCTCGGGATCGCACTTCAGGTTCATGCGCCCTTCCTCTCCTTCCAAACCTGCGGTCGCAAACATCTTGCCAGCGACCTTGTAAACGAGCACATCGGGCCCGAACGGGGTTGTCTCTTCCGCCGCCGGCAGGGAAAGGCTATATTCAATCGCGTCCTGTAACTCCATCACCTGCCAACCTAGATAAATTCATGTCCAAAGACCATCATCAACTCATCGTCATCGGCGGTGGGGCCGCCGGATTTTTTGGAGCCATCGCGGCGGCGGAACAAGGGGTCGAGCGGGTCTTGATTCTGGAAAAATCAAAGGAGGTTCTCACCAAAGTCCGCATCTCGGGCGGAGGCCGGTGCAATGTCACCCACGACTGCCTCGACCCCCGCGAGTTGGTCAAAAGCTATCCCCGCGGGCACCGGAGCTTGCATGGGCCGTTCCATCGCTTCCACGCCGCCGACACCATTGCTTGGTTCGAGGACCACGGCGTCACTTTGAAAACCGAGACCGACGGACGCATGTTCCCGAGCAGCAATACCTCCGAGACCATCGTCAACTGCCTGACCAATGCAGCCAGACAATCCGGAATCGAGGTGCGCACCCGTTGCAAAGTGACAGGGCTCAAGGCCCTTGCCGAAGGGGGCTACGAGATTCTGTTAGATGATGGCGCATCTCTCACCACCCGCCACGTCCTCATCGCCACCGGCGGATTGCGCGGAGCGGAAGCCCGCGAGACGGTGCGGGATGCGGGCCACGAATTCTCGACCCCAGTCCCCTCCCTTTTCACCTTTCACATCGACGACGCCCGTCTGGCCGACTTGCAGGGAGTTTCCGTTCCCAGCGCCACCGTTTCCGCCATGGGCCAGAAGATGGTGGGGCCCGTCCTGATTACCCATTGGGGATTGAGCGGCCCCGGAATCCTCCGTCTTTCCGCCTGGGCCGCGAGAGAATTCGCGGAATGCCGCTACCACTTCACGCTCCTCGTCAACTGGACGGGCTCGTTGCGCAGCGACGAAGTGGAAATTATTCTGGCGAAAGAACGGAAAGCCAACAGCACCCGCAGCATTCGCAAACGCTCGCTGATAGAAGGCATCACCATTCGCTTTTGGGGACGACTTTGCGAAGCCGCAGGCATCGAGGACGGACAAACCTGGGCCAACCTAACCAAGCAACAGACCCAAAACCTAATCAACCAACTTTGCGCAGCTGAATTTCAAGTCACCGGCAAGAGCACGAACAAGGACGAGTTCGTGACCTGCGGCGGCGTGCATTTGAAAGACCTCAATCTGAAAACGATGGAAAGCAAAGCGCACCCGGGCCTCCACTTTGCGGGCGAAGTTCTCGACATCGACGGCATCACCGGCGGCTTCAACTTCCAAGCCGCCTGGACCACCGGCTACCTCGCGGGCAGCGCCATCGCAGAAAGCGAGCAGGCACACCCCTGTCCCTGATTCGCTCCGGTCGGTTCCTTCTAACTAAAAGACCGCGAGAGCTCTGGAAAATCCGAACCGTTCTCTCGCGAGTGGGGTGGAGGTCTCGTCCACCCATTCCGTCGAGCCACAAGTGGACGAGACGTCCACTCCACCAGCATTCCGCGAGCTCACATCTCAATCGCCCTACCGCTAGAGCGGGCGGCAGAGGACGAAGGGAGAGATGACGAGCGCCTCGAACTGGGTGTCCGTCCCCTCCCACTGAAAGGCATGCAGACCTTCGATTTTCACCAAGTCACCGGTCTTCAACCAGCCCTTGACGGCTTCGGAATCATCTTTCGCCATCGCTTGTCCCACCACCGTCATGTCGACTTCGGGATCGACGAAGAAGAGACAATCGCGCTCGAAATGCGGCTTCAGATAAGTCCAATCGACCTCGCCCTTAAACTTGGCGAGCTTTTCCTCGTCGGACGAATTGTCCTCCCCGATGAGGCCGTACTTCATTCCGCCTGATTGTGGTTCATCTCCAGAAATCATCTCGCCGCCTTCTTAGACCACGCTCCAAGGGAGATCCAGTAAACTGAGAAAGAATGGCGAGCTAGACCGCACCCAACACCCGCAAATCGAAAGTTCCTTTCGCCAAGGTCCCTCCACCCAAAATTCGACACCGCAATCCGCCTCGCCCGCGCAAAAACTCCTCCACCCCGGGCGCACAAGCCTCGTCCATCCAATAGCAGGGGCTGGCTTCTTCACTGCCGGAGAATTCCAAATCACCAATCGCGAATTGCTGCCCAATCAGCGAATTGAGGTCGACCCCGCTCACGATGACATTGCGTCGAAACTCACTCGCAGGCAGCTCGGGGAGGGCGAACTTTTCTTTCACCGCCAACCAAATCGACTCTTCGAAAAACGTGATCTGCCCTTTGAAATCCTCTTTGTGGTTGAAGTAGCGGTCTCCCACGATTCCGCTGCCGGCCACCAGCTCCACCTCATCGCAATCGACCACTCCATTGTCCTCGCGGCCCAAACCATGGCGCCCGCGAAAATCATGCCCGGGGGACACGAAGATGTGCTTCACTTCCAGAGGATGGCCGTCGCTTTTCATGCCGTAAAGAAAACCCAGTTCTCGCAAAAATGAACTTCTAATTCGTGGAAACTTCGCCTCCTCCCACCCTTCGCAAGATTAAGAACTGACAAGGCCGCCCTCTTGGTCGATAAATTCCCGAGTGTCGGCGATTCTTGTCCAAAACCTCTATCGATACTTCGGCCAGCTGAAGGCGGTCGATGGCATCTCTTTCGAAGTTCCCCATGGTTCGGTTTGCGGATTCGTCGGCGCCAATGGTGCGGGCAAAACCACCACCATGCGCATTCTCGCCACCCTCGACTACCCCACCATGGGCACCGCCGAGGTCTGCGGAATCAACGTCGTCCACCACCCTGACAAGGTGCGCTCCCTCATCGGTTGGATGCCGGATCACTTCGGCAATTACGACAACATGACGGTGCTGGAGTATCTCGACTTCTATGCGCGCGCCCTGGGTTTCAAAAACGAGGAACGCCGCAACCGCATTCAGGAGGTCATGGAGTTCACCGACCTCGGTCCCCTTGCCGACCGCCTTTCCAACAAGCTTTCCAAAGGACAAACCCAGCGGCTCGGACTCGGGCGCGCCCTGCTGCACGATCCCCAGATCCTCATCATGGACGAGCCCGCCGCAGGACTGGATCCCAAGGCCCGGGTGGAGCTCAAGCATCTCATTCGCATTCTCGCCGAAGAGGGCAAAACCATTTTCATCTCCTCCCACATTCTCTCCGAGCTCGGCGAAATGTGCGACTCCCTGCTCTTCGTCAATGGCGGTCGCATTGTTCACCACGGCGACGCCGATTCCCTCAAGATGGGCTCCGACGCCACGGGTGGAGTCTACTACGATATCCAGGTCGTCAACCGGCCCGAAGCGGTTGCGGACTGGGCGGTGCTCAATCCCGACGTGGAATTCATCGAGTCCCGCAAACGGGGCGGCCGCATCCGCATCAGTTCCGCCGACCCCGAAAAAGCAGCCGAAATGCTGCGCCGCATGGTCAAGGACGGGCTGCAAATCATTGAGTTCCATCGCGAAGAGCGAAATCTGGAAGACGCCTTCATCGACATTCTCAGCCGCATCGACCAAGGCGAGACGGCGATTCAGATGCCTAATGTAAAAAATTAGCCGATTTTCTTCCAAGAAGGAGGCTTCACATACGTTTATTCAATGAACCTAAGGGTCTACTTGCTGCTTGTCAGATGGACCTTGAAGTTCTTTCTTTAAGGAAAGCCAATTATGAGTCTTCACGCCCAACTTACTCCCGAAGCAGCAGAGCGCCTGCGTGCGCAAAAGCGCAACTCGACCCTCACAAGCTTGCTAATTTCCATTCTCACGATCGTGCTGATTGGAATCATTCTCGGCATCTGGGCAATGGCCTCCATCGTGGTCGATCAGCCTGATATCGTCACCTACAAGGGCTCTTCCAATAACGACGACACATTGGAGAAAAAGGAAATCAATCCTTCCATCCAGCGCAAACCTTCCGCGCCCTCTTCCGCAATGGCCAAAGTCATCGCGGCGAATACCACCAGCCCCACTGCCATTCCAGTTCCTGATGTGGATGTCCCTCTCCCCTCCAGCGACTTCGGCGACGGCGACGATTTTGGTGCCGGTTGGGGAACGGGTGGCGACGGCGGCGGCGGTGGCTTCGGCAATATCCCCGCCGACATGCGCAAGCGCTGTTCCAAGGCAGATCGTCTCCAACGTTTGGCCGAAAATGGCGGAAACGAGCAATGCGAAGAAGCAGTCATGAAGGCTCTCCGCTGGCTGAAAACCAAGCAGAAGCCCAACGGCAGCTGGGGCAGCGAGAAGCCAGTGGCGATGACTGGTCTGGCCCTGCTGGCCTACCTCGGTCACTGTGAAACCCCTCTTTCGGAAGAGTTCGGCGAGAATGTGACCAATGCCATGGTTTTCCTCGTGAACAACAACATGAAGCAGAATGGCAAGTCCGCTTCCGACCTTCAGGACAAGCACTGGTGCTACGAGCACGCCATCGCCATGTATGCCCTTTCCGAGTCCTACACTTTCTGTAAGCAGCTCAAGATCGAACACGTCGTTCCTCAGCTTGGTGAAGCCGTGAAGGCCGGCACCGAGTGGATTATTGATAACCAAACCAGCGCCGGTGGTTGGGACTATGCTTATAACACCGCTGGCCGCCCTGGCGATTCCTCCATCGTTGCATGGCACTTGCAGGCTCTCAAAGCTGCTTCCGCTACCGGAACCAAATTCTCAAAAATCAAGGGAACCGTTTCAGATGGACTCGACTTCTTGGAAAACACTCAAGCCAAGAACGGTGGCTTCGGCTACGGTTTCAATAAGAAGCCTGTCGGAACCTCCGGTCACTTCACCCTGACCGGTGCCGGAGCTCTCTGCTTCCAGCAGCACAAGGGAGCGTCCAACTCCAAGGCACGCGCTGGCATTAAATATATCGACGAGAACTCCAAGTTCAATTTCGCCAACCGCGAAGCCAATCTCTACGAGCACTACTACAGCAGTCAGGCCATGATTAACCACGGTGGCGAGCAGTGGAAGAGATACAACAAGCTCTTCCGTGATGAACTCATCAAGAACCAGAGAGACGATGGCAGCTGGCCAAACCCCGGCGGTCAAGGTAGCCACGGCGACCCCGTCTATACCGTTTCCCTCGCGACTCTCATGCTGGAAGTTTACTACCGCTTCCTTCCTGGAACCGGAGGCAAGTAATCCATCGCTGCGATTAACTCATTTTTCAAAAGGCTCCTTCGGGAGCCTTTTTTGTGGGCAGCATTCTCGCCCTTTCGGAAAGCTCAAGTGGCAATGGCGCGCTTCCTCTTCGTCGAAAGCACTTTCCTCTTTGACTCACCACTTGCTCAAAGACCAAGGATCAAGCGATTCCTCCCCCGCAACAAGATCCTCGTCAGCTGAAGGATGGATGAAAGCGGGTTCTCTAGAAATCGCGCCGGGCGAAGATCCAGCCTCCCATCCCCAGCATAACGACTTGAAAAAGGGCCGAGGGCAGGAGAATCTCAACTACAGACATCCGCTTCTCGGCCTCAATCTGAGCTTCTCTCATAATCCCCTCCTCCGGCACTTGGGCTCCAATACCGATCAACGAGACCCCGGCGAACTCGCCCAATTCATCATCGAAAATCAAGAAACGTTTGGTCAGTAAAGTCGTCTTGCGGGGCTTTGGCAGCACCCAGGTTGACTTCCGAATGAGGTTGTAATAGCGGAGATGATCTTCGGGAACTTCTTGCTTTTCCCCCGTGTCGACGAGCTCCAAGCCCTCTTGAACCAGACCCGCATTGGCATTCCGAATCCGCGAGTAGAAACCAAGCTCGGTGAGGTGAACCAGGAAACACACGCCCCAGAGCATCATGGTAGCAAGCAGGGCAAAGAGGGTGGAACGAGTCCAGACCCCGACAAAAACCGCAAAGGAATAGAGGATGCTGTAGACAAACGTGAGCAAAGGAACCGCCAGAAAGACCTCCCACTTCCAAACCTCCGCCCGCAAGCCCAGAGCTAGGAATACAATGAGACAAAACAAAGTCAGCGGTGCAGCCATGAATCCCAGCATCCCCAGATACTTGACGAAGAAAATTTTCCAACGGGAAACCGGCTTGGACAACACCGTCTCGATCGAACCCTCCTTCATCAGCTCGGGAAAGACCGAGCAGCTTGTTAGAATCGAAAGCAATACCGCCAGAAAACCCAACCAATGCGGGATGATGAAGTTGGTGAAGAGCAGGATATAGAACATCTTGGACAGCTCCGTTCCCTCTACCAAAAGCTCATTTCGCGCGACTTGAAACCAAAGGAAGGTTGCTCCCTCCTCATTGAAGCCAATCGACGCGTAAAGCAGTCCCACCACCAGCGAGATCCCGACGACAATCCAGAACAGTTTGCGGGCGCGGAGGAGCTTCAAGGAGTCTCCTAGAATAGTAAGCGTTTCTCTCATTTCAAAGCAGGTGGTTGTGGGCTTCTTGCCGCCTTGGGTGCGGCTCCCGGGGTATCGGTTCCGACGGCCTCCATGAAGACATCTTCCAAGCTCGCCGACTTCCGGACCAGCCCCTCGATGACCACGCCCCCTGCCCGCAGCTGGTCGAGCAAAGGCATGACTTCTTCAGCAGCGGCAGTGGCTACGACCAGATCCCCGGCCTCCCAGCGTGTGCCATCATTGACAAAGGATTGCTTGAAAACGGAATCAATTTTTCCGCAGGAAATGCGATACTCGACCTGGCGCCCCGTCAAATCCTTGAGCGCACCTTCGAGCTTAATCTCGCCCTTGGAAAGGATCGCCACCCGGTCGCAAACCATTTCCAACTCCCCCAGCAGATGGCTATTCACGAAGACCGTCTTCCCTTCTTTTCGCAACTCCTCCAGCAATAGGCGAAAGTCGCGTCGACCGGCGGGATCGACACCATCCGTAGGCTCATCGAGAAAGATCACTTCCGGATCATTGATGAGGGCCTGCGCGATGCCAACCCGCTGCTTCATTCCCTTCGAAAAGCCACCGACCTTTTTATTCTGCCAATCACCCAGTCCCACCCGCTCGAGCAGAGTGTTGGCTCTCCCGCGAGTGACAGCCGGTTGCATTCCGCTCAATCCGGCCGCCATATGCACGACCTCACGAGCTGTTAGATATTCTGGAAAGCGGGCATGCTCCGGGAGATAACCCACCCGCTTCAGGGTTGGCTTGTGCCCAACTGCCTCCCCGAGAAAGGTCCCCTCACAGGCGGTGGGCCGAATGATGGTGGTGAGAATCTTGACCAGAGTGCTTTTTCCAGCCCCATTGGGTCCCAGCAGCCCGAAAATCGTCCCCCTCGGTACCTGAAGATCAACCCCTCGCAGAGCCTCCACCCCTCCGCGATAGACTTTGCGCACTCCCTTCAAATCCAGCACCCATTCACTCATGTCCCAATGTATGAGAGAAGATGCCTTCGCCGTCAATTTTCGAACCAGAACCAAAAGATGGGCAAAGGTAACAATAGCGCCACATCCGCCAAAACCCGCAGCAAGCGAGCCGAGAGACGGGCTCGAAAATGGTCCAGGCTCAATAGGCCTGCAGAGGCCAACAACATGGAGTAGTAAAAGGGCTTGTGGTAGTCGTGCCAGAAAGTGGCTGCCAGTAGCGAGATGAAGCCAATGATCAGCAGTGGCAAAGTCAGCAGGAAGTCTCGCACCTCGAGATCTTCGCCCGCGATCTCCTCCCTTTCCCAAAGGTCAATGGCATTGAGATTCATCAAACAAAGAAAAGCAAAGCCCAGAGCCTCGAAGGATCCCATCATGGCGAACACCCCTTCCGAGGTATAGAAGTGGGCCCCGATTGCCGTTCCAAAGGCAAAAGTCAGGGCCGCCAAAGCATTCTTGAAGAGCACCGAATCCATGCCGTTGCCACTTCGTTGGCTAACAACGAAGTAACAGGCGGTCAAAAAGACCACGATGAAGCCGTGGGTCAAAAGAGCATGAGCCAGCGCCGCCAGACTAAAAGGAAAGCCCCTGGGCCAATCCCACACCAAGGCCACCGGAACCCCCAGGACAAATCCGACCAGACACGCCACCGCGACCGCCGCCACCAAGACCTTGAAGATCTTCCGGTGACGCCAATGGAACTCGTGACGTTCCCGCAATTCGGGATCCTCATTGGCGGCATCCCGCAGGCGATCCACCACATAGATGAGCCACACGGCTCCCGCCAGGAGCCAGTAGACAAAAGGATCCTGATACTTAACGTAGTAGAGACGCGAGAACATCCAAAGCCAGGCCACCGCCACCAATGGAGCGTCCAAGCTCAACAGGTTTGGCCACTGCCACCAGGGTATCCGGCTTTTCTCCACCAAGGGGAAATGTCCCAAACAGGCGAGAAACTCAAGCGCGGAGTCACTCTACTCATGACAAGAAGCGCGCAAACCAAGCGCTAGAAAGAATTGAGCAAGAGGGTGCAAGCCCCTCATCCCACCATCTTCAACTCCTCGACCCATGGCGGAATCGCACATCCGATGCTGTCGGCCATCGCGCGAAGAAGCTCGGCCTCGCGGCTGGAAAGCCTTTCATCGGCTGCTACCGAACGGGTGCATGCCTGCAAGAGGTCCCGCTTGACGAGAGGAGACGCCAACTCCAGACGCTCCAGCGCTTGACCGATTTCCTTGAGCGAAATCTTGTCTGGCGGCAAGAGTGACCCCGAAGTGATTTCCAGGCGTTCGAACCCTTCGGCAAAGGAAGCGGCCGGATCGGGGTTCAAGTGCGCAAAGGCAGAAAGAAGCACCTCGGCCTCGGACGACAAGTCCTTGAGATGATGGTAGCGGATTCGGCGAACTCCATGACGTCCAAAGTGCCCGTCGAGGTGATGCTCGATCAGCCTTTGCAGCATGAATTCGAAGACGTCCACCCGGCCATCACTGCTGATCAACTCCCGCGTGATCCCCACGAAACGTTCGTATTCGATGCGAGAAAGATTTCGCAACGTCGGAACCGCCAGGTCGATGAGCGCGATTTTGCGGGCCGAATGCGACTCGCCCAACTCTCTCTGCCAGCGGAGTGCCAGCTCGGCAGCAGCCTCACCTGCATCCCGCTGCAGGAGCGCGACCTCCCCCCGTCGCATGTGCTGATCCTGAGCGAGAAGAAGACCGAAGATCAAAGACTGTGCTTCATCGCGATGATGCACCGCACTCTGCCACTCGATCGGAAGGTCCTCTTTGATACGTCGACCACGCTCGTGGCTCACCCGGGCCGGGTTGCTCAAACCGCCACTCTCTCCACTTGAGAAGCCCGAAACACGCGAGTCCGTCCCCGCGCTCGCACGACTGGACTTTTCCGCAATGGCGGGGATCTCCCCATCCGCGAACTTGCCATCCCAGTCTTTCTGAATCCGGCTAATTCGCAGCGCCAGAGGCGGATGGGTGGCAAATCCGAAAGCGAACATCCCGCCGTCGGCAAAGAAGCAGTGACTGGCTTCCGAAGCCTTGGCCGTCGCAATCTTCGAGCCCTCGCTACCAATCTTCATCAGCGCACCCGCCAAACCTTCTGGCTCCCGGGTGAACTGAACGGCGGAGGCATCCGCCAAAAACTCCCGCTGACGGGAAACCGCTGCTTGCAAGAAACGCGCAAAGAACACGCCGATTCCTCCTATGATCATCAAGCCCACCCCCACAGCGAGGATCGCCAGCAGGATGGCACCGCCTCCATTGTTATCGCGATTATTCCCACCGACTCTCACGAAGCGCAAGCTCTCCAACAAACCTCGCCCCATGATTGAGAGAACCACCAAGCCAAAGATCCAGCCGATGAGCCGCATGTTCAGCTTCATATCTCCATTGAGAATGTGCGAGAACTCGTGCGCTATCACCCCCTGAAGCTCCGACCGGTTCAGCCGCATCATACAACCCCGGGTCACCCCGATGGCCGCATTGCCTGGCTCCGTCCCCGCCGCGAAAGCGTTGATGCCCTCCTGATCGTCCATCACATAGACCTGGGGCACTGGCACCCCGGAGGCGATCGCCATCTCCTCCACCACGTTCAGCAATTTGCGCTCCTGGCTCTCGGTGGTTGACGGGTCGACCAGACGTCCGCCCAGATCCCGGGCGACAACCCCTCCCCCTCCTCGCAGCTGCATGGCCTTGAAGCCACTCGCGACGAAGATCAGAGCCCCCGAGCCCAGTCCGATGAGAATTTGTAGCTCCAGCGGCAATGCTCCACCCAGCAGAATCCCCACCCCCCACGACAGGAGGCTGACAGAAATCACCACCCCAATGACACACAGTAGAAATAACCACAGCAACCAGCCGGTCTTTTTACGTGCGTCGTCTTGTGCTTCGAAAAAGTCCATCGAGGCAGATTAGTCGAACTTCACGTCGACGCGGTCACGCTCACCGGGCTCGCTCACTTCGAACAAGACCGCTGGACCGAAGTTAAACATGTTGGCGATGAAGCTGGTGGGAAAGCTCTCACGCTTGGTGTTGTAACTGGTCACCGCATCATTGTAGGCCTGACGGGAAAATCCGACCTTGTTCTCCGTGCTGGTGAGCTCTTCCTGCAGTTGCAACATGTTCTGGTTCGAGCGCAACTCGGGATAACTTTCGCTCAAAGCAAAGAGACGTCCCAAGGAACCGCCCAAGCCTCCTTCTGCCACACCCAGGGCGGCCACTGCATCCGCGCTTTCAGGACTGGCTCCGGAGCGCGCGCTTTCGGCCGCATTACGGGCCTGAATCACCGCCTCCAAGGTTTCGCGCTCATGCTTCATGAAGCCCTTGGCTGTTTCCACCAAGTTGGGAATCAGATCATGGCGACGCTTCAACTGGACATCGATTTGTGCGAAACCATTGCGGTAACGATTTCGCGAACTCACGAGGCCATTATACTGCGCCATCAGCCAAAAACCGACCACCGCGATGAGGCCGACGACAATGAGAATTACGATCAGTGCTTCCATAGAGCTGGAAATTAGCAAAGACCACTCGCTTGGCGATTACAAAGAGAGCCTCCGGTTGGAAGCCGCTCATTTGCCCTGCTCAGTTCGAAGGCGCCTACCAATCAAATATCCAGCACCCGGAAGCAGCGAAAGGAGGAAAAACGGCTCATCCGTGCGACCTCATTTTCATCTCGCCGCGCTGAACTCTCCCGCTGGGCGAGCATGGAAAACAGCGCTCCAATCAGGGTGAGCAGAGCGATGGAAAGACCCGCCAGCCGGCGGCCTCTCTCCGAACATATCGCAGTGAACCCGGTTTTCCTGCTTTGGGGTGCAGGAATTTCCTGTTCACCACAAGGGCGAGCTTTCTCGTTCATTGATTTCATGACCACATTCTCATCTGAAAAAAAGCTTCCCGGGGGGGATTTCCTGCAAGCGGGAGGCTCCAAGCAGGAGGGGAATGAATCGCGGGAACCCAGTTTTTGACTCAACTGTCTTAGGCAGTCTGAAAGTTGGAGATGCTTTTGGAATAGTCGTCCTCATCCACCGTCTCGAAGGCCGTCTTGTGCCGATGGGATTCGGTAATCGGAAGAACTCGCTTTGACTTCATTCGCTCGTGGGTGGAATTCTCCATCAGAATCCCCTGATTGAGAGTGAGGAAACCGGTGAGAGCAGACATCGATCCAGTAGTCATCAACACCCCGGAATCTTTCCCCAACACCATCAGGACCACTGCCCCGAACAACTGGAGCACACCTACTGCCATGAGAAGGAAGGCCGCTTTCCCCGCGTAGTGCATGGGAGAATCACGAAATTTCTTTAGAAAACTGACAGTGGTCATATCCATCACACCGATGGCGATGCGTCCCCAGCCATACTTGCTCACACCATGCAGCCGGGGATGATGCTCCACGACAATTTCGCCCGTCTTATAGCCATTGAAGGACGCCAAGGACGGCACCATCCGGTGCATATCGCCATACATTGGAATGCTTTCCAAGACCTCTGCCCGATAGGCCTTGAACCCGCAATTGTGATCGTGGAGGTGGACATCTACCAAACGGCTCAACACTGCATTGAAGACCCTACTGGGCAGGACCTTGTGCCAGGGATCGTGGCGCTTCTTCTTATACCCCGATACAATATCGTAGCCCTCCTCGAGCTTCTCGAGAAAGCGGGGAATCTCCTTCGGGTCGTCCTGCAGGTCGGCGTCCATTGTGAACACAATGTCACCTTTGGCCTCGCGATACCCTAGGGCAAGGGCATCGGCTTTGCCACGATTGTGGCGGAAACGGAACGCGCTCACATTCTCGGAGTGGACATAGGCCAGATTGAGCATCACGTCCCAGGAGGTATCGGAGGAACCGTCATCAATGAAGATGACCTCCCATCGCGAGCTCACTTTTTCGGCCTGATTCTTAATCCCCTCGAAGAGGGTGGCCAGGGTTTTTTCTTCGTTCATCGCAGGCACGATGAAACTGAGGGATGGCTTCTTTTTCTCGGTTGATCCGAGCATGTGGATGTTGTTGTCGGGAACAGTCTTCATATCTATTTGGATATAGCGCTCAGCGAACGGGATGTGGGATGGTCTGCTAAACAATTTGGATAATGACGATATTAAGACATCTTTACAAGTTGCCTTTTTGAAAGGAATTGTTAGACGCCGCAGACTTCACTGATTTACAGTCATTTACACGCCGAAAAAAAATGCAACAAAGCATCAGCGTTCAGCCAAGAACACTCAAAATAGTGCAACAAAGCGCAATTATGACACTATTAATCAACCTTCTCACAACAACCGAAAACTCAGGTTCCGAAAGCCTTTGCGACCTTTCAGGAGAGGTTTTCAGGCCCGAAACTCTCGGGCAAAAGCTCACCCAAGGTCATGAGTTTCCGGATTCCCTCCGGACCCGCAATTGCAATAGGTGTTTCCGCTATCGAAAACTCACGGATTCGTTGGCGACATCCACCACAAGGAGTGCATAGCCCCTCTCCTCCCCCGACTACAGCAATCGCTCGAATCCGTCTCGCCCCCGAGGCGACCATTGCGGCAATGGCTGCCGTCTCGGCGCAGATTCCATTGGGATAAGCCGCATTCTCGACATTCACCCCGGTATGGATTTCACCCTTTTCATCCAAGACTGCCGCTCCTACGAAAAAGTTCGAGTAGGGAGCATGGGCCATCGGGCGAATGGCGATTGCGGCCTCGGCGAGAGCAGACAAGGAATCAGGGGAAACGGCAACTTCCGGCATCACACCACCAAACTCCCGCTCCAGCCCATCGATAGCAATCGAAAAAGCTGCTAGGATTCTAGAATCACTTTCGTAGAGTGCAGCATGCAATTACCAATCCGTCCGCTGGCTTGTCTAGCGATTGCGACCAGCGCTGCCTTTGCCGCCGAGCGTCCCAATATCCTTTTCCTCTTTTCCGATGATCACGCCTGCCAAGCCATCTCGGCTTACCCCGGGGGAATTCTTGACGATTTGGCCCCCACTCCCTCCATCGACCGCATCGCCAAGGACGGCCTTCTCTTCGAGAATAGTTTCTGCACCAACTCCATCTGCGGACCATCCCGGGCCAGCATCCTGACGGGCAAGCACTCCCACCTCAACGGGTTCCTCGATAACGGGACTCAATTCGACGGCTATCAGCAGACCTTCCCCGTTCTCCTGCAGGAAGCGGGCTATCGCACCGCCATGATCGGCAAGTGGCACCTCGGAACCAATCCGGTCGGCTTCGACCACTGGGAAGTCCTGCCCGGACAAGGCTCCTACTACAATCCCGATCTCAAGCAAATGGATGGCGAGCTGAAGCGCTATCCCGGCCACTGCAATGACGTGGTCACCGACATCGCCCTCGACCAATTGAAGAAAAGCAAGGACTCCGACAAGCCCTTCATGATCATGGCCCAATACAAGGCGCCTCACCGAAATTGGTCTCCCGCCCTTCGTCACGTCAACCTCTTCGACGACGTCACCTTTCCCGAGCCCGACAGCCTCTTCGACGATTACTCCAATCGTAGCGAGTCCTTGAAAGGCCAGACCATGAGCATCAAGAACGACATGTATTGGGGCCACGACATGAAGTTCCACGGCGAGTCCGCCTACCCCGAATACTTCGCCAAGGGCCTACCGAATGGAGAATACAGGCGCATGACCGACGAGCAAAAAGCCGCTTGGGACGCCGCCTACGAGCCTTTGAACAAAGAGATCCTCGCCAAAATCGAAGCTGGCGAAGTCACCGACAAGGAAGTCCTCCAGTGGAAATACCAGCGATACATCAAAGACTACCTCCGCTCCATCCGCTCCATGGATGAAGGCATCGGCAAAATCCTCGACGAACTGGAAGCAAGCGGCCTGGCCGACAACACCATCGTCATCTACTCCTCCGACCAAGGGTTCTACCTGGGCGAACACGGTTGGTACGACAAGCGCTGGATGTTCGAGGAGTCCTTCAAAATGCCCTTCATCATCCGTTGGCCCGGCGTCATCAAGCCCGGCACCACAACCAAATCCCTTATCCAGAACATCGACTACGCCCCGACCTTCCTGGAAGTCGCGGGCGCAGAAATCCCCTCCGACATTCAAGGAAAGTCCCTCGTGCCCATGCTGAAGGAATCCGGCAAGGAGCCCGCTGACTGGCGCGACAAACTCTATTACCGATACTACGGCGAAGCGGTCCACTCGGTCGCCGCCCACGACGGCATTCGCACCGACCGATACAAGCTGATGTATTTCCCTGAAACCGAAGAATACAACCTCTTCGACCTCGTCAACGACCCTCAGGAAATGAAGTCCGTCCACGACGACCCTGCAATGGCCCAGATTTTCGCGGAGATGAAAAATGAACTGGTTGCCACCCGCGATGAATACCGCGCGAGCACCGCAGTGATTCCAGTCGACCGCAATCAGGAGGACTGGTGGAAAAAGCGCCAGAAGGCAAAAAACAAACAAGCTGCTGAAGCCAAACACGACCTCATCTTCATCGGCGACTCCATCACCCAAGGATGGGAAGGAAAAGGCAAAGCGGTTTGGGAAAAATTCTACGGCGACCGCAAGGCTCTCAACCTCGGCTTCTCTGGCGACCGGACTGAACACGTCCTCTATCGACTCGATCGTGGAAACCTCCGCGGCCAACAGAATGCCAAGGCGGCCGTCATCATGATTGGCACCAACAATACCGGTCACAGCCAACAAGATCCGGTAGAGACCGCTGACGGGATCTCCCGCATCGTCTCCATCGTGCGGGCCCGTTGTCCGAAGGCTCAGATCCTCCTCCTCGGAGTCTTTCCCCGGGGAGAGCAACCCGACCACCCGATGCGCAAGCTCAATGTCGAAATCAACAAGCTCATCGCCAAACACGATGGCACCGAACGTGTGCACTTCCTCGACATCGGCGAAACCTTCCTCGACGAGAATGGAGTCCTTCCCACAAGCGTGATGCCCGACTCCCTCCACCTCAACGAAGAAAGCTATCAGCTCTGGGCCGAAGCCATTGAGCCCAAGCTAAAAGAACTCGGCCTTTAACGAAAGGTTCGCTCGAAAGCCTCCACCGGAGCAGGGACGGAAATGTCCTCGCTCCGGTCGATACCGCCCTACGGCACGCGAAACTTATGTGGCATTTGGTCCACGGGCAATAACGTGCCATCAGGATTCCGATTCGCGGGATCCCTTTCATCATAAATGAGTCGCCCCGATTCCACGCCCCGCACATCGACCGGGCGATTCGTGTAGGGATTAAAGACCCAGCCCTTCCGGCTCGGCACGGGCATCGCGTAACGATAATCAATATTCATCGGCGGAAGCGGCGGCAAATCCTGGGCCTCGGCCCCCGCCTGGGCCATCGTCTGCTCTCCTGTCGCGCCCCCTGCGGAACCGCCTCCCCCAAACATTCCGGCTCCGGAAGTGCCCCCATTGCCGCCACTCAGTTCCGCCCGCTGCTCGCGCAATTCACGGAGCTCCTCACTTGTCGCCCGCTGACCGGATCCCACCGAGCTCACAGGAGTGCTTCCGCTTCGCACGGTCGCCATCCCGGGAGTCGACCCGGCCCCGGCTCCTCCATACGCACCACCTACCGGGGTACACGAAACCGCCCCCAACAAGGCTCCCGCCATCGAAATCAAAGACCAACGTTTCATCATGAGTGCTCTATAGGACGAACGAAGCGCCCAAATAGTCAATCCTCGGGCGTGAAATTCCCTTTCTTTTCAATTTTCTACCCCATTTCGACATATCCATCCTCTAGAGGGGTCTCACACACGACCCCATCCCATCTGCCTCCGATCAAAAAAACGTCGGCACGAAAAAATTTTCAACTTCGTGTTAACCTCAGGGGCGGAATGGACATTTCTAACTGTCCACAATCTCTATGGAAGGCCCCACCCCAGAACACGATGCCCAATTCGTCGCTTTGCTCACTGAGCATCAAAGCGCGCTCAGGCTTTTTGTGGCCTCATTGATGCCAGGAAACAGCCAGGCCTCCGATGTGGCCCAGCAAGCCAATGCCAAGATTTGGCAAAAACACGCTGACTTCCAACTGGGAACCAACTTCAAGGCCTGGGCTTTCGCCATTGCGCGCTACGAAGTTCTCAACTTTCGAAAGAAGCAGGCTCGTGACGCCCGCTTGGTCTTCAGTGAAGAACTGGAAGACGTATTCGCGGAAGAAGTCGCCGAACTGAGCTACGACCTCGAGGAACGCCAGCTCGCCCTGCGCGGTTGTCTGGAGGGCCTCAAGAAAAACGAACGCGAGCTCATCCTCAACCGATACTACGAGGAAGGAACTCTCGCCGACTATGCAAATAAAGTCGGCCGCAGCAAAAATGGCATCAAGGTCACCCTCCATCGGGTTCGCAACAAATTGCAAACTTGTATCGAAAAGAAACTCAACCCATCCCCCGCTGAGCTATGAAAAAAGATGAATTGATCCAACTCATCGACGATGCGCTCGATGGCGATTGCTCCGAAGCTGACTTTCTCCGCTTGGAAGCTCAGCTCCACGTTGATGTCGAGGCGCGTAAACTTTACTACAGCCGCCTCCTCCTCCAGGACAGCCTGACCATTCACAGCCAGGAATTGGCAGAAAACTCTCCCACGGAAGAGCCCACCAATATTGTGAGCCCCGACTGGGGGAACCGTTCAGGTATGTGGCTTTGGGCTGGGGCTTTCGCTGCTGCAGCTTCGATCACCCTTGGCTTCATCATCGAAGATAGTAAGAAAAAGAACCTCCCTGCTACTGCCTCCCAGAGCATAGGAGAGGAGCCAGTCGCGACCGGATTCGGAGTTCTCGCCGAGTCTTCCGGTGCCGTTTGGGACAATCTCACTCTGGAACGGGGAGCGCTCATCCCGGCGGGACCGCTCAAGTTGGAATCCGGACTCGCCAAGTTGGAACTCTTTAGCGGAGTGCAAATCATCATCGAAGGAGAAGCCGAGTTCGAGCTCCACTCCGCGATGGAAATGACGATGCAAAGCGGGAAATTGCAAGCCCAGGTCCCCGAACCCGCCCACGGCTTCAAGGTGCAAACCGCCTCGGGGGAAGTCGTGGATCTCGGCACCCAATTTGCCATGAACGTCACCGCAGAGCACAACGACCTTCAGGTTCTCGAAGGAGAGATCGAGTGGCATCCCAAGACCGCTCCCAAGGAAAACCTCCTCGATGGCGACTCCTTGCGATGGACCGTGCAAGGCCAACGCTCCCAGTTCCCTGCCAATATCAATCTCTTCGAAAAGGCGACCGATTTTGAGGAAAACCTCGAGCTCCGCAAGCGCTCCTGGCAAGAGGCCAGCAAGGAACTCCAACAGGATTCCCGCCTTCTCGCCTACTTCACCATCGAACCCGCACAACGCGGCAACCGTCATCTCAGCGACCGTTCAGCCAAAGGGAACGACGGGACTATCGTGCGCGCCTCCCGCGCCACCAACCGTTGGGGCGAGAGCGAGCGGGCCCTCGACTTCAGCCCCACCGGTAGCCGGGTTCGCCTGAATGTGCCGGGCAAGCACCCCGCCCTGACCCTCTATTGCTGGTTGCGCATCGACAGCCTCGACCGTCACTACAACTCGCTTTTCCTAACAGACGGACACGAACTCCATGAGCCCCACTGGCAAATCATGCACGATGGGCGACTGTTCTTTTCAGTCAAAGCCCACAACCCTCCGAACAAACACGGTGATAAACACATTGCCTACTCCCCCCCCATCTGGACCCCGGCCCAGAGCGGACAATGGATGCAAGTTGCCACCGTCTACGATAGCGCCAACCGCACCACCACCCACTACGTGAACGGCAAACAGGTGAGCCAAGACAAACTCTCAGCCTCCATGGTCGTGCCAGAGGTCAGCATCGGAGCCGCATCGATCGGCAACTGGAGCGAACCCTACAGCCAAGACCCCGACTTTGCAGTGCGCAACCTCAATGGCGCCATCGACGAATTCGCCCTCTTCTCCACCGCCCTCAGCGCGGAAGAAATCAATACTCTCTATCAGACAGGAAAACCCTAAATCACCCATGAACTCAAGGATCCCCCTCACCCTTCTCACCGGCTTCGCCCTCAGCTCTCAAGCCCTGGCGGAATTCTCCGACGAAGATCGCCACTTCACTCTCAAGGTCCTGCCTCTACTGACCGAGAAGTGCTTCGGCTGCCATGGTGACCCCAACCAAAAGCTTAAAGGCGGTCTCGACATGACCTCCCTCGAAAAGCTTCTCCATGGCGGAGACAACTTCACCAACGTCCTGGTCCCCGGCGATGCCGAGGCTAGCTTTCTCATGACCACCGTCCGTTGGGACGACGAGGACTATGAGATGCCTCCCAAGGAGAACGACCGCTTGGATGAAAAACAAATCGCTGACCTGGAGCAGTGGATCAATAGCGGTGCGACTTGGCCGGAAGAATCTGTCCAAGAGAAAATCTACCTCGCCGAGCGCGAGCGCGAGGTGACCGACGAAGGGGTTCTCATCAAAACCTCCGGCGGACTTGCCGACACTTGGACCTATCGACGTTATCAGGCCGAAGACGTCTGGGCTTTCCGCCCTCTCGACCGTTCCGTCGAACCCGTGGCGCAGTCCGCCCACCCTGTAGACTCTTTCATCTCAGCCAAGATGGAGGAAGCCGGTGTAGCCAAAGCCCCTCAAGCCGATGCACGCACTCTCCTGCGCCGTGCCTACTTCGACCTCACCGGACTCCCCCCCACCCCCGAGGCCACCGAGTCCTTCCTAACAGCCTATGCTGCGGATGAAGAAAAAGCCTGGACCGACCTCATCGACCAACTACTCGACAGCCCCCAATACGGAGAACGCTGGGCCCAGCACTGGCTCGACATCGCTCGCTACGCCGACACTGGCGGAATGTCGAACGACTACGAGCGCTCCAATGCCTGGCGCTATCGCGACTACGTCATCCGCTCTCTCAATGAGGACAAGCCCTACGATCAATTCATCATGGAGCAAATTGCCGGCGATGAACTGGCAGACACTTCCCTACGCAAGCGCACCCCAGACTGGGATCAGTATCAGACTGCCCGCGAGGAGGGACACTATAGCGAGAAGGAAGCTGAGCTTCTAATCGCCAGCGGCTTCCTGCGCATGGGCCCTTGGGACCCCGCCATGGTCAAGGTCGAAGAGGCACGCCAGATGTATCTCGACGATGTCATCAACTCGGTGGGCCAGACTTTTCTGTCCACCACCATGCGCTGCTTCAAGTGCCACGATCACAAGTTCGATCCCCTTCCCGCCCGCGACTACTATCGTTTCTACGCCAGCTTCGCTACTACCCAATTGGCTGAACGTCAGGCTCCTTTCCTGGAGGTCGAAGAACGCGCTGGATTCGAGGAAGGCAAGGAATTGGTGGAGGAATTGCTCTCCTACGCCACCGAGAAGAAAGACGAACTCTTTAACAAACAAGAGGATGCAGCTAAAGCGTGGTATGCCGAGCGAGGCAAGCCCTACGTCACTCTTGAAGAACGCAAGGACCTCCCCGATGAAGAAAAGCCCCCTCGCATGGTCGGTCTCGATCACATCGAGCAAGGCCGTTTGAAGGTTCGCGAACAGGATGTCTGGATCTGGACCCGCCGCCTCGAGCGCTACCAGCCCATGGTGCAATCCGTCTACAACGGACCTGACTCCAAGTGGGCCAATGCCCGGAAGCTGCGCATGAACACCAAGGGCAACGCCGATTGGGTTCCAAACAGCACCATCCTCTCGGGAGGATCCATCGAGGCCCCCGGCGTGCCCGTGACCCCCGGCGTGCTCAGCGCCCTCGGCCTGCCTTCTCCCACTGCCTCGGAGTCCGATCCCTACAAGTTACCCGAGGACCAGTTCGGTCGTCGCCGTGCCTTGGCCGAGTGGATTGCCCACCCCGACAACGCCCTCACCGCCCGTTCCATCGTCAACCGCATCTGGCAATACCACTTCGGCAAACCCATCGCCGGAACTCCAAACAACTTCGGGGTCAAGGGCGCCAAGCCCACCCACCCGGAACTCCTGGACTGGATGGCCGCCGACTTCGTGGAAAATGGATGGACCTTCAAGCGCCTCCACCGCCTCATCATGACCTCCGACACCTACCGTCAGTCGGCCCAACACCCCGACTTCGACAAACTGGTGAACGGGGATCCCAACAACGACCTCTTCGCCTACTTCCCCGTCCGCCGGCTCACTGCGGAGGAGATTCGCGATGGCATGTTGCAGATCACTGGCGAGCTCAACCTCGCTCAAGGCGGCCTCCCGGCTCGCCCCGAGATCAACATGGAAGTGGCTCTCCAGCCGCGCATGATTCAGTTCTCCCTCGCCCCCGCCTACCAGCCCTCCCCGACTCCCGAGGAGCGTAATCGTCGCAGCGTCTACGGCTACCGTGTGCGCGGAATGGCGGATCCATTCCTCGAGACCTTCAACCAGCCCAACCCCAACGATTCCTGCGCCGTGCGGGATGCGGCTTCGGTCTCTCCCCAAGCCTTTACCCTCATGAATAGCGACTTGGTCACCGACCGCTCCATCGCCTTCGCCCTTCGCTTGGAAAAAGAAGCCGCCACCCGCGACGAGCAAATCACCCGCGCATTCCAGCTCGCTCTGGGACGCGAACCCAAGGCAGACGAAGCAGCTAAGATGAAGGACTACATCGCCGAGATGGAGAACTATCATCAGGATTCCCATCCGACCAAACGCGAGTATCCCACCAAGATCACCCGCACCCTCATTGAGGAATTCTCGGGCCAGCCATTCCAATACGAGGAAATCCTGCCCGTCTTCGAGAATTATCAGCCCGACACCCAGGCCGCCGAGGTCCCCCCGGCCACCCGGGCGCTCGCCGACTTCTGTCTCGTTCTCTTCAACTGCAACGAGTTCGTCCACCTCTACTAACAGGGCAACTCGTGAACCCGGCTCCACGACCAAAGCACAAAAAAAATCAGAACAACTTTAAAGAAACACAACCCCGTCCTCTGCGCGCACTCCGAGTCTCTGAGACTCTGCGTCGAAAAACATATCAACAACCCCAACTCCCTATGATTCATCAAATTTGCTCCCGCCCCATTTCCAGCGCTTCCTCGCGTCGCGAGTTTCTCTATGGACTCGGTGCCAGCCTTGGCTCCGTTGCGATGACCAATATGTTGGCCAAAGAGGCTGCCCCTTCGATTCTCCAAAATCCTTTGGCCCCCCAGGCCCCCCTCAATCCTGCCAAAGCCAAGAACGTCATCATGCTCTTCATGGAAGGCGGTCCCGGCCACATGGACACCTTCGACCCCAAGCCCAAGCTGAATCAGCTTCACAAGAGCGAATCCAAGTTGGCGGCCGGGCTGGAGACAGGCTTCAAGTTCTTCGTCGGCAGCCCTTTCACCTTTTCCAAAGTCGGCCAGTCTGGCATCGAGATGTGCGACGAGTTCCAATACTTGCGCGACCCCGAGATTGTGGACGAGCTTTGCAACTATCGCGGTTGTCAGGCCGAGTCCCTCAACCACCCCGAAGCCCTCTTCCACATGAATACCGGCAGCCGTCTCGGTGCCGACCCCGCACTCGGGGCCTGGGCCACCTACGGCTTGGGTAGTAGCAACCAGAACCTCCCCGGATACGTCGTCATGACCGAGAACGCCCTTCCCCAGGGTGGCTCGCGAAACTGGTCCAACGGCTTCCTGCCCGCCTATCATCAAGGCACCGCTCTCCGCCCCACCGGCTCCCCTATTCTTGACCTCCAATCGCAAGGATATAAGTCGCGCGCCCACCAGCGCGCGGCTTTGGATGCCCTGGGCTACCTCAATCAAGAGCACGCCAGCCACCATCCCGAGCACGCCGACCTCGCCGCCCGCATTGAATCCTACGAGCTGGCCTACCGCATGCAGATGGAGGTCCCCGAAGTGGTCGCCATCGACGATGAGCCCGAGTATATGAAAGAGATGTATGGCCTCAACGACACCGACACCGCCGACTTCGGCCGCCAGTGTCTCATGGCCCGCCGCCTCGTCGAAAAAGGCACCCGCTTCGTTCAAATTTTCTCCGGTGGTTGGGACAGCCACGACTACCTCGAGCGTGGACACCGCGCCCGCATCAGAAGCGTGGACCGCCCCATGGCCGCCCTTATCAAGGACCTCAAACAACGCGGGATGTTGGAAGACACCCTCGTCATTTGGACCGGTGAATTCGGCCGCACTCCAGACAATAACAAGCGCGGCGGAGTCTACTCCATTGGCCGCGGCCACAACGCCAACGCCATGACCATGCTCATGGCCGGCGGAGGCGTGAAGGCCGGGAGCATTGTGGGCGCCACTGACGAAATCGGAGCTGAGGCCGTCGACGTCAAGCACCCCATCCGCGACTTCCACTGCACCCTCCTCCACCTGCTCGGGCTCGATGATAACAAGCTCACCTACTTCCACGCCGGCCGCTACAAACAGCTCAGCCAGTTTGGAGGAAAGGTGATCCAAGAGCTCATCGCCTAGACTGTTTTCCACATGAGATTGCCGAAATCACGGAGAGGAAATCTTTCAAGAACAAGGCGCGCCGAAGGAGCTGGTCGAGACCAGTGACTGAGAAGCAACGCCGTTATTGGAACATTTCATCCCGTTCTCACTCTGAATTGGAACGCAGTTCCCTAGATTTCGGATACTCTCGAAAATAGATTTCGGTAAGGTCAGGCGGAGAACGGGCTAAGCCAGATCAAGGTATCGAGTTCCCTCGAAAAACATCCACGAGTCGTCAGCCCGTCCCAAAAAACCTAACGTCAGGAAAAAATCCCCGACGTTTCCCACAGGCAAAACCAGGGACGAGCTGAAGACTCGCCGCTCTTCTTCGTGATAAAAAGGAGGGACACCCCTGCCCCTCCTGCGCGTTGTTGAGTTGTTCACCACTAGGCACTGGCGGTTACCGCCTTGGCCTTGTGCTCACTTTTTCCCTTGGCCGCGAGACGCTCCTGTCTCACGCCGTGGAAGTAAAGAATCAGAGCCATCACCGCCCCCACCGCGACGGACGAAATCACTGCCAACGGTCGGTCCACGAAGGAATCCGCGCCAATCGGAATCGTCATCACGACCGGGAGAGCCAGTAGGGCAAAGCCCGCCACGAGGGCATCGTTCAGGGTCTCCGTAATGCTCCAGCCTCCCCCACGAATCCCGACCCACAGCTTGCCTAGCAGCAACTGCCCGAGGTGACTGCCAAAGAGCGCCACCCCCGCCGCCACCAACACCCAGTTGACCCACGGCAGGTGGAACATCTCCACCTTATCGATCCACTCCAGCATGGAGGCCGCGGTCTCGCGACCTTCCGGAGTCTCCGCCAGCTCATTGAGCCGGCTCGAGATTTCTCCATACTCGGTCACCACCAGATTCCCCACATCCACTCCCGTATTCTCGGGAGTAGCCTCTTGCGCATTCGCACCTACTAGACTTCCCGTAGTTAGAAACGGGACCAGCAATCGATTCAATTTATTGTTCATGTTTGTTGTCCTCCTTTCGGATGGTCCAAAGAAACACCACCGCCACCCGATCGCCTATTACAACAGACCCCCTTCGTTGTAATGGGGGGGGGAGTAGTTGTCGGTTGTCGGTTGTCAGGAGGCACCACTCACCACTCACCACTCACCACTCACAATTCACAATTCACTCCCCTAGCACAAAATGCCGCGGCAAATTCCTCCCGCTCTCCTCATCTAAAAACAATCCCGCCAGCAAGTACGGCTTCATCGCCGCGCGCACCCGCAACTCCAACACCTCCCCCGTCAAACCATAATCCAATCGCAAGGCCTCACGCGATTCCTTCTTCAACTTCGGATTGATCACCAACTGAATCACCTCAATCCGACACCACGCCTCGTCCTTCGGCAACTCCTCCCGCACCTCCCCGGGCCACTCCACCGACTCGATTCGCCCCAGCACAAAATCCCGCCACTCCTCGTTCTCGCAACACCACGCCCGGGTATGCCAACGATGGCCATCCCAACCGAATCCCCGTGGCACCAGACTCCGCTTGCGAGCGGTGCCACTGGCGACGGAATAATAATTCACCTTCACCTCACGCCCCTCAATGGCGGCCAACACCATGCGACGCGCAATCGCTGGCTTCGCCCGCCGGCGCGGCAACTCCAGGGTCGCCACCCGCTCCACCGTCGGATGACCCTCACTCTTCGCGTTTCCAAACACTCCCGGCGTGCCCCCATCCCAATCTTCCTCCAAGAACCCCAAGCCCTCTCCCAACTGCGGTTCATGCAAAACACACCTCATCCGTGGCCCGCTTTCGTAACGCTTGCGACTGGTCTGATAGGACATCGCAGAAGGATTCAACTCGGCATATCGCTGCAAATCACTGGATGCCTGCGCCGCAGAAATCCCAAAGAGCGCCCGTAGATCACTGCGCCCGACCCAGCCCCGCCACCACAGCGTCACCTCCACCCAACGCAATCGTTCGCGTGCCGCCCAGTTCTCGAGGTTGGTTTCGTTACCCATCGTCTTTTTAGATACATTCGTCTTTTTTTCTTGTCATACAACCCAAACCCATGTCATTCCTTGTTCGTCGTTTTTTACGACTCGTTTGAATTTAACGCCAGTATAATTCCTATTATCGACGAACAAACCACCGTCTGAACCATGAACAAGAACCTCACCGAAATCGCCTACATCCTCGACCGCTCCGGGTCCATGCAACCACTGGTTGAATCCGCCATCTCCGGTTTCAACCAATTCCTCGCCGACCAACGCGAAGCCCCCGGACACGCCACCCTCAGCCTCGTGCTCTTCGATGACGAACACCTCGTCCCCCAAAACCGCGTCCCCATCGACAACGTGCCGCCCTTGGACACCCGCACCTACATTCCCCGTGGCAGCACTGCCCTCCTCGATTCCATTGGCATCACCATCGACGCCATCGGCCGCCGCCTGGCCAAACTTCCCGAGGAAGACCGCCCCGGACACGTCGTCATCGCCATCTTCACCGACGGAATGGAAAACGCCTCCCGCCAATTTACCCTCGGAGACATCGAGCAAAAAATCCGCCATCAACGCGAGAAGTATGGCTGGGAATTCCTCTTCCTCGGGGCCAATCAAGACGCCATCGCCACCGCCGCCAGTATGGGCATTGGTGCCGATTCCGCCGTCACCTACCACGCCTCCGCCAGCGGTCAGGAACGCTCTAACAAAGTTCTCTCCGACGCCATTCTTTACTCCCGTCGAAAACTCCAAGAGGGCGAATCCGTGCACGAAAAGGAAGTCACCCTCAGCCAACGCTACCAAGCCGAGGAAGACAACGAATCCTAAGGGACCGCGAGTATTTCGCTCGCCCCACGACCCCGTCAAAAAACCGTCACAAAGCACCCAGATAATCCGAACAGATCCCATCGCTACCAAGCAAGAAAAACAACCCGCACTCATCAACATGAACCCCAAGCTCACCGAAATCGTCTACCTCCTCGACTGCTCCCAAGCCATGCGCCCCCACACCGCGCGCGCCCTTCTTGGCTTCAACCGTTTTCTCCGCGAACAGCGGGAAAGCGCCGACCCCACCCGGGTCAGCCTCGTCCTCTTCAACGAGCAAGCCCGACTCCACCTCAACCGCGTCCCCACCGGCCAAACACCCCCGCTCGCCCTCCGGCACTACCGCCCCCACGGTCGATGCGCTCTTCACGACACCCTCAATCTCACCATCAACTCCCTCGAGCGCAAACTCAGCAGCCTGTCCGGGAAAGAGCAACCCGCCCACGTCCTCATCGCCCTCTGTTCCACCGGCGAGGACACCGCCTCCCGCCGCATCACCCTCCCCGCCATCCAGCAAAAAGTCTATCACCAGCGCACGCAACGAAACTGGGACTTCCTCCTCCTCGCCCCCGACCGAACCTCCCTCCTCACCGCCAACCGCCTCGGCATCGACCACGACTCCGCCCTCACTCTGGGAGAACCACGCCCAACTCAATCTCGCCGCCGCAATTCCATCTCACCCGAACGACACTTTCCTCCCCGCCCATTCCCCCACCACTTCGATCGGAATCAGAGCTAAAACCACGTAACTGAATCTATGGCAGTCGGACAGGATCCACTCTTCTTTCTCCTCGCCAAACTGTTAGATGATTGCCTAACTTGGCCTACAAAGTTTCTTTCATGCCCGCTACCAAGAAAATGACGGCTAAAAAGGCGAACAAAATTTCACTCAAAAACAACACTATTGGGAATGGAAGCGGGAACACTTCTGATTTGAATTGCCATGACCAGACGGGCGGCTCTCGCCGCGACTCAGCCGAACAGGAAAGAAGGCTTCGGTGAGCGAAGTCGTTCTCAACACTACCGACGATGGTCGCACCCGCCTCGACTTGCGCGTCGAGGCAGCTTCCGAGGAATTCTTGACAGTTAAAGCCGAGGGAAATCGTGAGATCCAGCGCTTGATTCAGCTCTTCAACCTCGACTTCATTTGCGCCATCAGCTACCGCGGTCGCTTCCCGCACGGCCTGCAGTTCCGCAAATGGGCCAGCAGCCATATCAAGGAACACCTCGTCAAAGGCTTCCTCATGGACGACGAGCGCCTCAAGAACTCCGGCGACTGGAAATACTTTGACGAACTCCCAGAGCGGATTCGCGAGATCCGACCTTCAGAAAAACGCTTCTACCAAAAAGTGCACAACCTCTCCGCTCTTAACAGAGTCTACCAGACTCGGGAAGAGGGAACCTCGATTTTCTCCGACGAGGCACAGAACAAACTCCTCTACGCAGCCACCCAGCACACCCCCTGCCGAAATTAAGGTATTTGAAACAGACTAAAAAGAGCTTTGAAAACATACCTATACAAAAGATTAGACTCACTATAACATGCCAAAAACCGCATTCGAAATTCTTAATAATCGCGCACAAGCCTGCATCGCAGCGACACCTGTGATTGTTCTTGGCAGTGGAGCTTCCATAGCAGCCGGAATCCCAGGTATGGGCGAGTTGCGGGAACATCTGCTCTCCCTAGCAGTTCCCCCTGCTCTCGATGAATCAGAGGCTGGCCTCTGGCAAAAATTCAGGAATACTCTTGAGAATACAGATTTGGAGTCCGCCCTCCAACAGGTCAACCTTCCCGAAGGGGTGGATGATCGGGTTGTGAGAGCGACGTGGGATTTCCTTCACCCCTTCGATCTTGAGGCACTGCGGAAATTACTTATCCAGCGCTCTCCCTACCCGCTGACCCAACTTTTTCAGCACCTTCTCAGGAGCACAAATCGGGAGATTGATGTCGTGACCCCCAACTACGACCGAATGGCTGAATATGCGGCTGACCTCGGGGGGTTCTATCATGAGACAGGTTTCTCCTATGCTCACTTGCGCAAGCCCTTGGGTGACAAACGACAAATTGTCCGTATTGCTGGAATCGATCAGTCAAAAGTGAACATTTGGAAAGTTCATGGCTCCTTTGATTGGTTCAAGGATCAACATGGGATTATTCAAGCACTACCAATTTCGTATCCCTGCCCAGATGGTTGGACCCCAGCCATCGTGACTCCAGGATTGCAAAAGTATCGCAGGGTTTATGACGAACCGTTTCTCTCGATCAAAGCGGCATCGGATCGTGCTTTTTCCAACGCAGGCGGATTTTTCTGCTCCGGATTCGGATTCAACGATGAGCACATTCAGACGAAGCTGAAGGAACGTTGTCGCAGCAAAAAAGTTCCATTGGTCCTTATCACCCATGGACTAACTCCGGCTGCACAATCTTTTTTTCAAGACGAATTCTGTCAGGAGTATCTCGCAGTTGTGGCAGCCCCAGAAGGCTGCCGAATTTTTTGCCCTGAGTTTCCCGAAGGGGAAATAGTATCAGAAGGAGAATTCTGGCAACTCGAAACATTTTTAACTCTTATCCAGTCATGAGCACTATTTTTTCATACCAAGACACAGACGCCCTCGGAACGGTGCGCTCAGTTGATACAGCAACAGTGATTGTTCACGTTCCGACACCCGAGAACCTTCGTAAACTCCAAGTTAATCGATTGGCAGTTCTACGAAGTAGCAAGCCGGGCCAGCACCTCATCGGAATCATCCAGAAAATTAGTAGAACTTCGATCGAAGGAGAAAAACCTGCCGATGATGAAGATTCTCCGCCACCTACTGAGTTGAATCTTGTGCGGATCGCGCTCATTGGTACCCACCTCGACAGACGGAGCACAGACACCAACGTCTTTGTGCGGACTCTCGAAACTGTTCCAGAAATCGATGCTAAGTGTTTTGCTCTCGAAGGTGAGGTCTTGACTCGGTTCATGGAAATCATCGCCAGCATCGGAGAAAATACTGCACAAAGGCTTTCTCTAGGCACCTATACTCTCGATGAGACCGCCGAAGCGTTTCTGAACGGCAACAAGTTCTTTCAACGCCATGCCGTGATCGTTGGCGGCACGGGATCTGGAAAATCGTGGACGACAGCCAAAGTTCTTGAACAGGTCAGCAAGCTACCGAATGCGAACGCCATCATCTTCGATCTGCACGGCGAATACGGTCCTCTACAAGGTGGTGGCTTCCGCCACTTCAAGATTGCTGGTCCTTCCGACTTGGATGCGAATCGAAGTCTCAAAGACGGAGTGATCCATCTTCCCTACTGGCTTCTCAGCTACGATGCGATGGTGTCAATGTTCATTGATCGGAGTGACAACAATGCGCCCAACCAAGCCATGGTTATCAGCCGGGCTGTTATTGCAGCAAAGCAAGCTTACTTAAGCGCGAAGGATGAAGAAACCTTGATCGACAACTTCACGATCGACAGTCCAATTCCGTTCGACCTAGCTGCAGTCTTGGAAAAGCTAGAAGAACTAGATACTCAGGACGTCGAGGGAGCACGACCAGGAACAACGAAAGCCGGTGAGTTCAAGGGTAAATTAGGTCGACTGATTCAACGGCTCAAAAACAAACAAACCGACCGTCGGTTAGGATTTTTGTTTCAAGGAGGCGACCAGACTCTCGAGTTCAACTGGTTAGAAAAATTGTCTTCCGCCCTCATTGCTGGCAGCAAGGACCAATCCGATGAATGCGGCGGTGTAAAGGTCGTCAACTTTTCCGAGGTGCCTTCCGACATTTTGCCATTGATCGTCAGTCTCGTGGCGAAACTCGCGTTCTCCGTACAGCAGTGGACAGCAAACAAAGATCGCCACCCAATCGCGCTCTTTTGTGACGAGGCCCACCTCTACATTCCCGAGAGAACAAGCACGGATAGTTCAGGGGAAGTTTCGGTCCAGATTTTCGAACGAATTGCCAAGGAAGGACGGAAATATGGCTTGGGCCTCGTTGTCATTAGCCAACGTCCATCGGAAGTGAACAGAACGGTTATGAGTCAGTGTAATAACCTCATAGCCATGAGGTTGACCAATGGCGACGACCAAAACGTAGTCCGCCGTCTACTTCCTGACAGCTTAGGTGGCTTTGGCGATCTCCTCCCGATTCTGGATACAGGAGAGGCACTTGTTGTGGGGGATGCAACTTTGCTCCCAACCCGCATTCGCATCGCCGAACCTGAGAATAAGCCAGACAGCGCTACAGTGGCGTTTTGGGAAGAATGGGCAAAAGAAGAAGGAAAAGATTCAATCTCTTCAGCCGTGGCCAACTGGCGTCGCCAATCAGTGCAGTCATAATTCTGAAACTTTTTGTTTCTTTTTAATGAATCGAAACAGCCGTCCCCATCCAAATTAATGTCGCCTCCAAAGTTTTGACGACATCACCCCACTTTATTTGTCGCTAAAGCTGCTAAGCACGACACAAAATAAATTTTTATATCGCAAAACCAAGGCGACGGATTGAGTTGGCCGGAATGTTACCGCTGAGATTCTAGACGCAGACAGGGAAACATTGCTCGCTATCGGCTCCGCCCGAGTGAGTTCGCCCTGTGGAAATCAAAATAGAAGTCTTGAAAGTGAGAGAATACGATACCGGGCAAGCTTTGATAGAGAACGCCGGCCTGTCACGCCGGAGGTCGCTTGTTTCGGCCGGATTGGTGGGCCGGAACTGCGGGGCGGGCTGAAGACCCGCGCTCCGGTGGGGGCTTTGGCCTTTGGCCTTTGGGGCTTGGGGCTGGCTTGCGGTTGGCCTCCCGCATCGCTTTTCATTCCAATAAAAAAACCGCCCGAACTTTCGTCCGGACGGTTTATTGGATTGCTTGCGAAAGAGAGCTTTTCCTTACTCAGCCTCGACGCGGAAGTAGCCGGAGGTCTCGGTTACATCGAACTCGAAGCGATTGTCGCCCGCGCCCGCAGGAGCCAAAGTCGTCGTTACATCCGACTTGTTGTTAGCGAAATCAAGCCCGGGCGCTGTGGTCACCTTGTAGCCAGCACCACCGGGGGCGAACTCGATGAAGAAGGTGTCGGCATCAACGAAACCGGAATCCGTAATCTCCAAATCGCCGGTCGGCTCGGGAAGAATCCCATCTTGAAGAAGATTCTTCACCGTCACTTGATCGAGGCAATCTTGAGCTCCTTTGTTGTTCCGGCCAAACTGCAACGCAAAGAAGGCATCCTGATATGGGAAGAAAGCATTTTCCTCCATCCACAAGAAGCTGCGGGGATTGGCAACGGTATCAAAAGTGAAGGTCTCACCTGAGGCGAGATTCTCCACCGTGAATTCCTGCAAAGTGAAGAGACCGTCCCAGAGACCGTCTTCGGGGGTCTCGTCCTCCGCCAAGATCACATAGGTGATGCGCAAAGGATCCGATTCCGTGTCCACGCCGTTGCCCAAGACGTTCAGAGGGTCGACCCCGACATCATGACCATCGATGAAGAATGCATAATCGTTCTCGACATTGACATCGTTCTCCATCCGACCCTCGTCCTTGAGGTCGGGGAAAAGCCTGAGGGAACCTCCAATGGAGTCGGCCGCGAAGGCGCCATACTTCATTGAGAAGCCTTGCGCAGGAGGTACGTTGCCGATGGAATCGGGGCGGAAGCCTAAAACCGCCAGATTGATGTTCGATGGGATATCGTCAATGGTGAAGGAGTAGTCGACAACCAGCTCGATGGAACGACCGGTCTCGAAGTCACCGTCAGTCACAGCCACTCCACCGGTACCACCCCGGAGACCTTCTCCATAGTGGGCGCGCAGGTATCCGCCATCAGCACAAATCTGGCCTGCGCCGTCGGTATCGACCACGGTCAAGCCCTGGCCCAACCAGCCATTCTGACCGCTCAGAGTTCCGGTTATGATGTCATCCGCGGGTTCCTCGGGAGTCCCGTTGTCATCGACAACGGTATCGACGTAGCCTTCGCCAGCAGTGAAGCCGAGGGAGAAGATCGTCTCGGGATCGCTTTGGGCATTCAAAGGATCGCTGCCATAGGTCAGCTCAATATTGTTTGGATAGCCGTCGCCGTCGGCATCGCCGTCGTCGCTGCTCACTCCACCTGCGATGACATCATCGAAGACAAACCCGGTCACTCCGCCGCCAGGCAGGGTCTTGTAGCCATTGCCAGAAATCGGACCAGCTCCGCCATCAGGATCCACCCAAGGCACTGAGACAACAGGATAAAGCGTTGTCACCCCGGGTACGACCAGATTCTCGGTGACAGAAAGCGGGTTGCCCTGATTGGTGGTCAAGACACGATCTACGACAACGTGCTCGAAAACAACGACTCCGCCGGAGTTGAGAACTTGCCCCTTCATATCCCACAGTTCGCGTCCCTCCGCGTCCTGCGTTCCCTTGCTTTCGAGGGTCAAGACAAGTTCGAACCAATCACTGGTAGCGGTCTCCCCCGCTAGCGGAAGTTCATTGGGCAGGCCGATGCCGCTATTGGCTTCCCAACCTGTTATCTGCCAAGACTGCGGCTCCAACGCGTCTTTACCAATCCCAGTCAAGCCAAAGCGCTTGCCACCATCCCGGCGGGTTAGGGAGAGGTTGATATTGGCACCATTCCACCACTCTGGTTGAGTCGACAAACCGACGGACACAATCGTATGGTTGGCCGCCTCGGGAACCAGGTCGTTAACCGTCAGCTGGAACTTCGACTTCACCTGATAGAAGGTTCCCACTACACCGCCGTCGGCATCTGCCATGCGGTAGTTGCCATTCGCGGTCACGGTATCAAGGACAACGCCTTGGGAACCATTCACTCCGCTCCCGGCAGTCGCGACCATGAGGTTCATCTGGTCGGTTTCCGCGGTGAAGGTCTGATTCGGCACAGTGCTGCCGTCTGCGAAGGACTCAAAATCTTCAACAATCAATTGGCTGGAGCCCAGACCTGCGAAGGCAAAGGAAAACATGGTGGCGAGCGGCCACTTCATCACTCTAAATTTGTCTTTCATGGATTTGAATTTTTGCACACGGGCGCACTTAAACGGCCACGTACAGAGAGGTGATGTCCAGGCAGACCAACAATTGAAGTGGTTTTGAAAAAAATAAGAAACTATCTCTCCGCCCGCCTGCGAGAGTGCATTTTGCCTATCTCCAAAAGGCTACATCTTTCTTAGAAAGCAAACTTCCAGCCACTTTCTTTGCCACGAGAAATCCAAGGTTCACCAGGCGATGAACACCAAATTGGCTGGCACGCGCGAGGGCGCGCACAGACCGGAGAATTTTCCGCGAGGAACTAGAGCTCGGGGGCTTTCCAAGCCGGGATTCCGGTGGATTCTTTTTGTTTGCGGTAGCTTTCGCTGAAGGGCTTGGGGACGTCGAGGGGGGCGTTCTCGTTGACCAGGAGGGGACGGGCCCTGTCCCAAAACGCATCATAACCTTTCATAAGCTCAGCAACCACTTCCGGATGCTGCTCGGCGACATTGTTCTTCTCACCCTGATCCTGGACGATATCGAACAGGTGGTCGGGGCCGACGAGGCGCCACTTCTCGGTGCGGACGGCGAAGGTCTTGTGTTTGTAATTGTCGATGTTCTTGTCACCTGCGCCAAACTTGCCTCTCGCGCCTTCCTTGGGCCAGCGGCCTCCATGGAAATAGAGCTGACGGTCGGGCCACTCGGTTGCGGGGTCTTTGAGGAGAGGAATCAGACTGCGGCCTTCCAACCCGAGCCCGGAGATGTCCGCCCCGGCGAGGTCGGCAAGGGTGGGAAAGATATCGATGTGGCGCGCGAGTTGATCCAGATCTTCGCCCGGCTCGGTGAGACCGGGGAGACGGAAGTAGAGCGGAACACGGGAGCCGCCCTCGCTGAGGGAGCCTTTCGCCCCGCGCATCCCGGCATTGAAGATGGGCGTGCCCTTGGAGCTGCCGTTGTCGGTGGTGAAGACGAGGAGGGTGTCCTTGCTAAGGTCCCACTCATCCAATTTTTCCAAGATGAGACCCATGTTTTCGTCCATGTTGGTGATCATGCCGAAGAAGATGGCGCGGTCGGGATTGTCGACCTTGTCGAGATAGGGATCGGAATACTTCTTGTCGACGACCAGCGGGGTGTGCGGGGTGTTGTAGGCGAGGTAGGCGAAGAAGGGTTGGTCGCCCTTCTCCTTCTGCTCGCGAATCCAGCCAAGGGTCTGCTGGGTGAAGACGTCCGCGCAGTAGCCCTCGGTCTTCACGAATGTGCCGTTGTGACGGATGGTGGGATTGAAGTAATTGTTGCCCGGGACATCTCCCTGCGAGCCGGCGAATCTCTGCCCAATGCCCCCTGCCCCATGGATGAAGACCTCGTCAAAGCCCCGGCTGCCGGGCTGATAGGCGTCCTCCTCCCCGAGGTGCCATTTGCCAAAGATTCCGGTGGCGTAGCCGGCCTTCTTGAGAATTTCCGCGACGGTGGGAACACCAAGGGCCATGCGCTCGCGTTCCACGATGGTGTGGGTGACGCCGACCTCGAAGGGATTCTTACCCGACATGAGCGCGGAACGCGTGGGTGCGCAGGTGGGGCTAACGTGGTAGTCGGTGAAGCGGGAGCTCTGGGCGTAGAGCTTGTCGAGATTGGGAGTCTGGATGAAAGGGTGCCCGTGGGCTCGAATATCGCCGTAGCCCTGGTCGTCGGTCATGACGAAAAGGATGTTGGGCTGCTTGCCCATGGCTTGACCGAGCAAGGCCGCACCGCAGAACAGAAGAGCGGCGAGAGAACCAAGAGGGCGATGGGAGGAGGAGGAGGAGTGGAGCGGACTTTTCATGATGGTGAAGTCGTGGGCGCAAGACATTCGGTCGCGCGCGCGAGCTTTCGCGGTTACCCATAGCCCGGCAACGCTCTTTCACCCGCTGGCTGTCTTTGAGGAGAAAGGACAACTCCTTGGAGAATTCGAGCGTTTGAGAAGTAGTGAGAGGTCGTTCGGGAACGGTGGGGGCCTTCTGGAGTGCGTGCCGCTTGCTGCCGCTCTGGGGTGGATGGGTTCGTTCTTTGACTCTCCTGGGAAGAGCAAAGCTTGCTTGCTCGACCAGATGGCCACCACGAATCAAGGAGAGAAGATATCCAAACGACCAAAGACCTCCCCGCACCATCGATGCGCATCGGTAGGGTCCTTTTGACAAAAGGACCGCGAGTGGTCTGAGTTGCTCGTAGGATCGGTGAGCGGACGAAGCGCGAGAACCCGGGGACCTTCCCCGAACATTCGCGGCTGTTTTGTCAAAACAGCCCTACCGGTGGAGGCCTTTTGGAGTGCGTGCCGCTTGCTGCCGCTCTGGGGTGGATGGGTTCGTTCTTTGTCCTTCACGGGAAGAGCAAAGCTTGCTTGCTCGACCAGATGGCCACCACGAGGCAAGGAGAGAAGATATCCAAACGACCAAAGACCTCCCCGCACCATCGATGCACATCGGTAGCGTCCTTTTGACAAAAGGACCGCGAGTGGTCTGAGGTGGTCGAAGAATCGGTGAGTGGACGAGGCGCGAGAACCCGGGGACCTTCCCCGAACATTCGCGGCTGTTTTGGCAAAACAGCCCTACCGGTTGGCACTAGAACAATTCGTTAGTCGAGTGATGAGTTACAGAGACGATTCGGTGGGGCGAGTGGGGGCACTCGCGGTCCGGGGAGCCTTCAGCTTTCTAGCGCTTGATGGCGAAGCCTTTTCCGTTGCCCACGGCTGCGGCTTCGTCGATGTGAATCCAGCGAATCTCGTAGCGGGCTCCCCAGGAATCACTCACCGCTAGCTCCTGCGTCGCCTCGTTGTAGCCGATGATCATGCACACGTGAAAGTTGGCTTTGACGTTTTCCATCGTCTTGGCATTGGCCTCCGCTTCTTCCGCGATTTGAGCCGCGTAGGCCGCCCAGTCTGTCACGCTTTTGCGTGCTTGGGTGCGCCGGTTTGCTATGGCGTTGTATTCGGACAAGCTGCACATCTGCCACATGATGGGCACGCCCTCGTCGATGTAACGCTGCACGGTGCGCATGCGCAGGGGGTTGATCTTCACGTCGTCTGGACGACGCCCTTTGCGGCGCACGATGGACTCCACTTCTTCAAAGAGGCGCTGGGTATTGGTGCCACCACCGGGGGCGGTTCCGCCAGCCACCGCAAGGAGATACATGTCGGCGGGGACGCCCTGATAGCGCATCGCACGCTCGAAAGTGGCGGGGACGCAGTAGCCCTTGGGCCCCTGATTGACCATGGGGATGTTCTTGATGTGAACGTCGCCATTCTTTTCGTGCACCACGTTGTTCGCGAGACGCTCTTTGATTTCGGAATCAGGAATGCGGTCGGTGCGGCCCCGGTTCTCAGCTTCCTCAATAGAGACGATGAGGAGCCCGACATATTCCTCATCCTCTTCGGAGAGAATGAAGGCGTGCCCGTTCCAGTCCCATCGCACAACCCGCCGCCGGTCGTTGCCTTCGCCAAAGTACTGCACCTCTCCTTCCCCCAACACGCTGGTGAGTGAATCAGTCACGGCGGCGACGTCGTGCTTCAGCATCTGGGCGAACTTCTTCATGGTGGTGTCGCTCTCCCCTTCCTTGAAGTGGTCCTCGGCCATACCTGCAGCGGAAAAAGAGTCGCCCTTGTTAGCAAAAACGAGGGACATGCGGGCGAGAAGCCCACGATCATCCCCGTAGGCGGCGACGGAATAGGGCCGCGCGCCGAGAAAGCGGTAGTCGGACCCGGTGTAGCGGCGGAAGCTGCTGGAAAAGGGCGTTTTCGATTCCGGCCGCCAGGCAAGACGTTTGGCGACGACCTCGGCCTTTTCGTCCCACAAGCGCCAGGAATCGAGGAAGACGGGTTGACCGATGACGGCATTGAGCTTTTTGCCAACCGCGGCGCGCTTTTTCCAATCGGCTTCCCACTCGAGAAACCAGCTCCGGTCTTCGCTGGAAAGAACCTCCAGAGGAGTCTCGAACTGTTCGCCGGCTTCGTTTTCTAACAAGACACGCCCTTCGCCTAACAGAGCCACCGCGCGGGCATTGACGCCCCGGCCATCACCGGCCGCCAAACGGCGCCAGTCGTTGTTAAGTGCTCCAGGGAGCAAAAGTGTGGTGATGGTGAAAAAAATGAGAGTCAGGCGCATGGGTATCGATTCGAGTAGAGATGAAACGCTGCCCAGAGAGATATCTTTGTAAAAAAAGCCATGGAGCAGGGACATTCCTGTCCCTGGCACGGTCCGTCCGCACCAAATCCGTCCCTCCCAAAACCTCTGACACCCCGGGGCTCTGCCCATGGACAGAAATATCCATGCGCCGGTGAGGGCCCTCTTTTCACGAAAAAGGGGAGTGGCGAACCACTCCCCTTTTCACACACATGCCGCATGGCAATCGATCGAACTACTTGGTTCCGCTGATGTAGCTCCCAGTGGGAGTCACTGGCGGCACGGAGCCTGGGTAGACCCCACTTGGCTGTTCACTAACCGGAGAACAACTCACCAAAACCCCCGCGACAAACGCTGCCGCGGCTAATGCTACTACTATTGTTGTGCTTTTCATTTGAAGAAATCTATTTGCCCTCTTCCGGGAGACATATCATGCCCACCAAAGGAGGATCGTCCTGACCACTACTTCCCGAACAAGCAGCCAGACCTAAACTACCTGCTGCCGCCGCCCCGAGAACAACCTTCCGAATCTGTCGCTCATTCACGGCCTTCGAGCCGCAACCCTGCGTCACCAATCTGTCTTCGGCATCACGGCGCAATCGTACACAAGCCTGCCCGAGAGCTCCGGCCTCTTCGACAAAAGCCTCGGCTTCCTCGCGCGACATTTGCGACAAGTCGGTAACGGTCTTCTGACATTTGCTACAAAACCGCTCACGCTCATCGCCCGCCATCGCGTCCCAATCCATCGGGCAGCGAAAGCCGATCGTCACTCGTTCCAAGACACTCACCATCTTCTAACAATTCGGATTCTAGCGCACGGTGCGCAAGGGGGCTTCTGCAAAAGGACGGGCCTCGCCCCGTTGGCTTGCGTCGTTGGTCGCCCAGCGCCAGGGAGGACTTCCTTTTTCGGCAAAAACGGCCAAGCCAATGACCCCGATGTCGCGGGTCTGACCATGGCGCAGGTTGCTGTAACTCGCCCCCACGGTCGAAAATTCGAAGGCCGCCACAGTGTCGTAGCTGGTGCGGAACCCTTTCACCTCAATCTTTTCGCCAGGTGCAATGATGTAGCCCCGTTTCTTGAAGCTGGCGGCCTTGCCATCCATCACATCGAGTCCGTCGACCGAAAGGACCACTTCCAGCCGACTGTCGCTGACATTGCGCACCACGAGAGAATACTTCCGTCCTTTTTTCCCCACCACATAGCGTTTGGAACCGGACATATAATGATCGGGGGTAGACCAACCACTCTTCACTCCCCACTCGACTGCTCCGTTGGCGGCCCGCTGATAGGCCGAGGTTTTGTTCTTATATGAACCAGCCATGGCATTAATCCCCTCTTGATCATTGTAGTAAATCATCCCCACTCCCCCAAAGGGCTGATTGCTTTCTCGAATGAACTGCGTGTTGTTCAATGAGGAAGAAATCGTATCCCCCCAACCCGTTCCCAGTCCGGGGCGTCTGGTGGGAACCTTCATTGTATAATCACCACTGCGCAAACCACTCGTGACCGTTCCTCCCGAAAGGGCCGCCGATCCATCTGCTCCCACTGGAGCCATCGCTACTGATTCCGAAGCCGGAGCTGGTGCAACCGGACCTGTCGAGCAGCTCGCCAAAATCAAGACCGCGCAGACCGCAGCCCCAATCAGCAAGAATGCTCCCAACTCTTGAAAAACTTCCTTCTTCACTTTCATGCGTGCTAAAAAACCAGCAAATACCTCCGGGGTCAAATCCTTTTTGCTGAAAATCCAGCATTAAAAAATCGATACCTGAATGGATTCAGCTTCCTCAACCGCAGACGGAGGCGGAGATAGGCAGATTTCCGAACGAAACGGTCCGAATCATGAATGGAGGGAAAGCGCTCCCAGCTTCACGCCGGCCCATCCCCCTATCCACCCTGAACTGAAGAGAATGGTGCGGATTGAAAAGACCTGACGACGGCGCAGTTGCTGCTCAAAAAGCCAACCCCCCCTTTGCCACAAAAAAGAAAAACCAGGGGACCACGGCAATGAGAGACAAGCTACGGCTGCTACGTTTCCGTCCTGACCGGGTTCACCAGCTCGCACTCCGCGGCCCCTGGCAAGGACAGCCGTAATCGCAAATGCCATTGGGCGAAAGTCGTTTTTTCTACTTTTTCCCAAATCATCAATTTCGCCCTCCCAGTTTGCGCCCTCCCTGTCCCTTTGCTAGCTTGCCATCCATGCCGAGCATCACCGCCACCCTCTTTCTCATCCTCCGCCTGGGATTGGGAATCTTCTTTGTGTGGAGCGGTCTGATTAAGCTCGCAGACCTCGATGCCTTCACCGAAGCGGTCTTCAACTACCAGATCCTTTTCCCCCCTTACGATGGCTATGCCGCCTATTTCGTCGCATGGCTGGAGGTCATCGCCGGCTTGGCGACGATCATCGGTCGCTGGGGCGCGCGGGGAGGGCTGCTGGCAATTGCGTTCATGCTCGCTGCCTTCAACATCGCCTTGGGCATCGCCGCCAGCAAGGGGCTCAATATCAACTGCGGCTGCTTCGGCTCATCCGAGGAGCCAACCAACTATCTCTTGCACATCGGACTCAACCTTCTCTTATGGGTCCTCGCCATCATCCTGCTGTGGCGGGAATTCACCGCGCGCTCGAAGCGTCTCTTTAGCGAAAACAAACTCAGTCTCCCGAACCAATCCTGATCTGAACAAACTTCTGCGTGTCCAATGCGCCCTTCGTGGTTCAAAACCAGTCGCAGCGACCTACCCATGACTTTTCTCGAAAAACTCACCGCCCGCACCGCCGCCGTTGGCAACCTCTGCATCGGACTCGATCCTCGCGTGGAGAATCACCACAACCGCATCAACGAAGTCGAGGACTACCTTGTCCGCTTGATCGAGGACACCGCGCCTCACGCCGCCGCCTTCAAGCCCAACAGCGCCTATTTCGAGAGCTTGGGCTCAGAAGGTTTTGCCATGCTGGAAAGAACAGTGGCGCGGATTCCGTCCGAGATCCCCATCGTGCTGGACGTAAAGCGCTCCGACATTGGCGAAACCCAGCGACGCTATGCCATCGCTTGCTTCGAGCATCTGCGGGCTGATGCCGTCACCCTCAATCCCTTCATGGGCTACGATTCTATCGAACCATTTCTCGACTACCCCGGCGGCAAGGGTCTCTACCTTCTGGCCCTGACCTCCAACAGTGGCAGTGCGGACTTCCAACGCCTTGAGGTCGCGGGCGAGCCGCTCTATCAGAAGGTAGCTTCCTTTGCCGAACGAGCTCGCTCACAGAATCGCCCTTCATCGGTTGGACTCGTGGTTGGCTTGACCAACGCGGGCACCGATGTCCTCGAGCGCATCCCCGATATTCCCTTGCTCATCCCCGGCCTCGGCGCCCAAGGGGGCGACCTCGCGAGCTTGGCTTCCAGCAATCGCCTGGCTCCCAATTTGATCAATGTCTCGCGCGGCATCATCTATCCTGGTGAAGGAAAAACCCCGGCCGACATGGCAGAGCACTATCGCCAGGAAATTGCCACGGCCTTGAGCAAACAATCGTAAACACCTCAATCACTTCCCCCGCCTTGTCCAAGAACGGTAAATCCTCAGGCTCCTACTCCGGCATCTTTCCGAAAAAAGGATGGACCGAGCGTTCGTATCGCTTTTGGAGGCATCGCATCATCCCGCAGATGTTCCGCCAACCCGAGGGCGAGACTTTGCACGCCAATCACGAGCCCCCTCCCGAAGGCAAAACTCGCGTGACATGGATCGGACACGCGTCCTTTCTCGTCCAGTTCGATACTCATTCCGTTATCTTCGACCCCAATTGGGCAACCTGGATGGGGCCGGTGAAACGCCAGCGCCAACCGGGATTGCATCTGGACTCCTTGCCCGAGGTAGACTTGGTCTGCGTTTCGCACGCGCACTTCGACCACATGCACCGTAGTTCCCTCCGCATCATCAAGTCGCGTCAGGGAATCGTAGTCCCCAAGGGCTCGGGCTCCCTGGTGCGCAAGCTGGGTTTCCAGCGCGTGACCGAGATGGCGATTTGGGAGGAACAGATTCTGGACGGCATCGATGTGATCCACACCCCATCCCATCACTGGGGCGCGCGCTTTGGCCACGACACCCATCGGGACTATGGCGGCTTCATCGTGAAGACCCCGAACCGCAATGTTTATCATGCCGGGGACAGCGCTTACTTCGAGGGATTCAAGGAGATTGGAAAGCGCTACGAGATCGACATCGCGCTCATGCCCATCGGCGCTTACGAGGCCCCCAGCGGACGGGATGTCCACCTCAACCCCGAGGAAGCGCTGCAAGCCTACCTCGACCTGGGGGCGAAAAAACTAATTCCAATGCACTACGCCACTTTCCCGCTGGGGAACGAAGAACCCAGCGAACCCGAGGAGCGACTCCTCAAAGAGGCCGACCGGCTGGGTGTTCTCGACCAAATTCTAATTCTGGATCCCGGGGAGGGAGTAGAGGTCTAACAAGATGCATCCCATCCTCGCCATCGATCACGGAGAAGCCCGCATTGGTCTGGCGGCCACCGACGAATTCGGAATTGCAGCCTTCCCGGTGGAAACCATTCAGCAAGCCACCACTGAACCCCTCGAGCGGCTCGCGGAAATCATCGCCCAGCGAAAGACCAAAACCTTGCTGTTAGGCTTGCCCCTGAAGAGTGACGGACGCGAGGGTGACGCCGCCAAGAAGATTCGCGCCTTTGGCAAAGAGCTGCGGGAGACCTTTCCCGACCTTCCTCTCCACTACCACGACGAGTCCTTCACCACCGTGACCGCTTCCGCCAAACTGAGGCAAGCTGGCAAGAAGGCGAAGAATCAAAAGGACATCATCGATCAAGCCGCAGCCTTGGAGATATTGCAAAACTTCCTCGGCTGGTAAGCCTTTCCCGCTATGGACTGGCTTGAGCAACTCCAGAACCATCAAGCCCCTCCTCTGGTGCTCGCCGCGCTGATCTTTCTCGGCACTCTATTGAGCGAAGACTTGGCCTGCATCGCAGCTGGCATCTTGGCGGCCAAGGGCTGGATCCCGCTCCCCATGGCAACCGGAAGTGCCGCTCTGGGAATTTGGTCCGGTGACATCGGGCTCTATTTCCTGGGATGGCTCAGCCAGAAATCCAAGACCCGATTTCCTTGGATACAACGGCTTGCTAGCGAGCACCGCATCGAGCGGGGACGACGATTATTCGCCCGCTTCGGCACCACCTGGATCTTCCTCTCCCGCTTCCTTCCAGGGAGCCGGGTGCCATCCTACCTCGCTGCCGGGGCGGTTGGCTGGTCATTCCCCCGATTCTCTTCCGCCCTCGGAATCGCGGTGCTCATCTGGACTCCGATCCTGACCGGATTCTCCTTCTACTCAGGTCAAAGGACCCTGCTCTTTCTTGAAAACTACCAGCGCCTGGCTTGGCCTCTTCTTCTCAGCGTGGGTCTTTTGATCTATCTCTCGATCAAACTCGTCATCCCCCTCTTCAGTTGGCGCGGGCGGCGGATCTTGGCCGGACGGTGGCGACGGTTCACTCGTTGGGAATACTGGCCCCCGGCCATTGTCTATCCGCTGGCCATCTGGCCTCTCCTCTTCCGGTGGCTCCGGGGCGGCAGGCCACTGGACTTTCTCTCCTGCAATCCAGCGATGCCCTTCTCCGGATTCGCAATGGAATCCAAAGGCGACATTCTCGACGGCTTCACCCCGCCCCACCCCCACCGAATTCGCACCGCAAGCTATCGCAGGTTGACGGGCAAAGACGGGCTCGATGCCGTGCTCGCGTTCGTCGAGCAACATTCCTGGCCAGTGGTGCTGAAGCTCGATGTAGGCGAACGTGGTCAGGGCGTGGCAATCGTTAGAAACAAAGACGAAGCAAACGAGTGGCTGAATCTAAACAAAAACAGCCCCGCTCTCGTGCAAGAGTTCATCACGGGTTTGGAAGTGGGGATTCATTGGGCCCGGCGGCCCGGCGAGACAAGCGGCCGCATTACCTCACTCGCCCGCAAGCTTCCCCAAAGCCTGTCCGGCAACGGACGAGAGACAGTCGAGGAACTGATTCTCCACGACCAACGGGCTGCCGCAATGGCCAAGCATTTCCTCTCCCAACATGCCCAGCGCCTGCACGAAATACCGGCAGAAGGCGAGAAGCTGGTCCTAACCGAGCTCGGCACACACTGTCTCGGCGCCATCTTTGAGGATGCCCGCAATTGCATCACCCCAGAGCTTTCCCTCAGCATGGATCAGGCAGGTCGGAGCTATGAAGGATTTCACTTCGGACGCTATGATATCAGAGTGCCGGATGAAGAGTCTTTGAAGAAGGGTGAGGGTCTGGTCATCCTTGAATTGAATGGAGTCACCGGAGAACCCGCGCACATCTATCAGCCCGGTTACCCTCTCCGAAAAGGCCTGTCTGACCTGCGGAAGCACTACCAGCTCGCGAGTAAAATTGGCTATCAGTTGCAGAAAGAAGGAACCCCTTCAGCATCCCTCAAAGAGCTTTGGTGCCTCATCAAAGAACATCGCAAGAGGTAAGAAGAGGTAGCGCAACGGACTCGCCAAGACGCCGTGGAGTCTAACGTAGATTCTGACTCACCGGGGCTCTGCTCATGGACAGGAATGTCCATGCTCCGGTAGGGTCCTTTTGATAAACGGACAGCGAAAGCTCTGGGGTGTTCGAAGGATTCTATCGCGGACGACGGGCGTGAATCTAAGGACCTTTCCCAAACATTCGCGGCTGTTTCGGCGAAACTGCCCTACCGATGGAGCAAGGACATTCCTGTCCTTGGGACGGTCCGTCTGCACCAAATCGGTTTCCTCGAGCTTGCCGAAGCACGGTGGTGTTTGACGAAAGTTCTGACTCACCGGGGCTCTGTTCATGGACAGGAATGTCCATGCTCCGGTAGGGTCCTTTTGATAAAAGGACCGCGAATGCTCTGGGGTGTTCGAAGGATTCTATCGCGGACGACGGGCGTGAACTAGAGGACCTTCCCCGAACATTCGCGGCTGTTTTGGCAAAACAGCCCTACCGCTGGAGCAAGGACATTCCTGTCCTTGGGACGGTCCGTCTGCACCAAATCGGTTTCCTCGAGCTTGCCGAAGCGCGGTGGTGTTTGACGAAAGTTCTGACTCATTGGGGCTCTGTTCATGGACAGGAATGTCCATGCTCCGGTAGGGTCCTTTTGATAAAAGGACCGCGAGTAGTTTGGACTGTTCGACAGGCTCTCTCGCGGACGAGGGGCGTGAACCAGAAGACCTTTTCCGAACATTCGCGACTGTTTCGGCGAAACAGCCCTACCGCTGGAGCAAGGACATTCCTGTCCTTGGGACGGTCCGTCTGCACCAAATCGGTTTCCTCGAGCTTGCCGAAGCGCGGTGGTGTTTGACGCAAGTTCTGACTCACCGGGGCTCTGTTCATGGACAGGAATGTCCATGCTCCGGTAGGGTCCTTTTGATAAAAGGACCGCGAAAGCTCTGGGGTGTTCGAAGGATTCTATCGCGGACGACGGGCGTGAACTAGAGGACCTTCCCCGAACATTCGCGGCTGTTTTGGCAAAACAGCCCTACCGCTGGAGCAAGGACATTCCTGTCCTTGGGACGGTCCGTCTGCACCAAATCGGTTTCCTCGAGCTTGCCGAAGCGCGGTGGTGTTTGACGAATGTTCTGACTCACCGGGGCTCTGTTCATGGACAGGAATGTCCATGCTCCAGTAGGGTCCTTTTGATAAAAGGACCGCGAAAGTTCAGGCCTGTTCGAAAGGCTCTCTCGCGGACGAAGGGCGTAAGCCTAGGGACCTTCCCCGAACATTCGCGGCTGTTTCGGCGAAACAGCCCTACCGCACCCCTACCCACCATCTCATTTTTTCTACTTTGTTCTCTTAAATGCTACAAAACAAGAAACAAGACCTTCCTTACTTACACCATTAAAAATCCGAAATCCACTTAAAATAAAAGACTTAAGAAAAACAGAACAATCTTGGCACGACGAATGCCATTAGGTATCCCGCTAGCAATTCGGCTGGCTTTAAAAACATGAAAACCAAGCCCTTAGACCCGATGAACAATATCTCCCAACCCCTCTCTTCCCCTGCCCCTCTAACCAAGAGCTCGGGAATCAAGATCCATCAGACGGATGAGGCCATCGGCTTTATCCCTCTTCCTGACAACTCCGGCAAACCCATCACGGTGATCGGCAATGATGCCATCCGAAACTCGTTCGACGACACTTGCCTCCAACAAATCGTGAACTCCCGCATGTCGCCCGGGGTGACCGAGGTGATTCTCAATCCCGACGGGCACGCTGGTTACGGGGCCCCCATCGGTTGCGTGATGGTGTCGCCGACTCACATCTATCCAGGTCCGGTGGGCGTGGATATCAAGTGCTCGATGTCACTCTTGCAAACCGATATCCCCGAAGAAGCCGTCGCCGACAAGTCGGTTCGCCGTGCGCTCATCGATGCCATCACGGAGCGAACTCCGACTGGCGCGGGACGCGGAACCCGAAGCGTGAAAAAGGGACGCAAGTTCACCAAAGAGCTCGGCATCCAGGTCGTGACCGAAGGCGCTTCGCCTGCCGTCTGCGAAGCCTTGGGCATCCCGGTGGAATGGGCGGAGCGCTGCGAGGACTCGGCGCACTTGGGACATGACGGGACAGCGGAGAGCTTGCGAAAGCGACTCGACTTCATCCTGGAAACCAAGCGCGTGAAGAACTTTGGCGACAAGATTGGACAGCTCGGTTCCTATGGAGGAGGCAACCACTTTGGCGAGTGCGAGATCACCCGAATACTGGACCTTCCTTCGGCGAAAGAAACCGCCGAGGTGTTCGGCCTAAAGGATGGCCACGTATCTTTTCTTAGTCACTGCGGGTCGCGCGGATTCGGAAACATCTTGGCCTGCGCCCAGTTCAAGGACTTGGAAACGATGTTCAACAAGTGGGGCATCCCCTACCCAGCCGGAGACAAGAAGCTGGTCTACGCGCCCCTCGGAACCCCGGAGGCCAATGCCTATCTGGATGACATGGCGCTGGGGGCGAACTTTGCGACGGTGAACCACCTCCTGATCAACGCGCTGGTGTTAGAGGCCTTCCAAGAGGTCCTCCCGGGAACGACTGGAAAGCTGGTCTACTTCATCTCGCACAACATTGCGCGGGAGGAGATCGTCGAGGGCCGCAAGGCTTGGGTTCACCGCAAGGGGGCGACCCGCGCGGTGCCTGGGGGCCACTTCTCGCTCGCGGGAACGCCCTTTGCCGAAACCGGACACCCGATTCTGCTGCCAGGAAATCCTCGCGATGGTTCGGTGGTGATGGTGGCGCAAGGGGGAGCCGAGCGAACCGCGTGGTCGGTGAACCATGGAGCTGGTCGTCAGATGGGTCGAAAGCATGCCGCCCAAACTTTGGACCAAGCTGCCGTGGATGCGGAATTCGATTCGGCGGACATCCTCTACAACAGCCGAAAGTATCCCATCGACGAGTCGCCGGATGCCTACAAGAACTTCGCGGACGTGCTCAATAGCGTGGAGGCGGCAGGACTGGCCAAGACGGTGGCGAAGCTGGAGGCACGCTTTGTGATTAAGGACTCGGCGGAAGCCGATGATTGAGAGAAAGGACCAGAAGGGATGGGGTGAATGGGATTTCCTGTTTATTCTATTCGTTCTGGTCCAATTTTGGGAAAGCGAAGGACTAGGGCTTTGTTATTTTTGGACAGGATTGGACAGAATTTGACGCGGGCTTGGGCTGGGAACTTTTTTGAGTAGCAAGATGAAATTGATTCAATTGAATGGCCAGTCAGGTGGTGGGCAGATGCTGCGCACGGCGCTGAGCTTGGCGATGGTGACGGGACAACCGTTTCGGATGACTCATATCCGCGGCCAGCGCTCGAAGCCGGGCCTGATGCGGCAGCACTTGACCTGCGTGAAGGCCGCGGTGGAGATCTCGCAGGGAACCGCTGATGGCGCGGAGCTGGGGTCGACCGAACTGGTCTTTCGCGCGGGAGAGATTCAGTCGGGCGACTATGAGTTCGCGATTGGCACTGCGGGGAGCACCACTCTCTTGCTGCAAACTTTGTTACCAGCGCTTTGGACGGCAAAGGGCAAATCGACGCTACGTCTTTCGGGAGGGACCCACAATCCCCTCGCTCCGCCTTTTGACTTTGTGGAACAGGTCTTTCTGCCCGCGATGAAGAAGTTCGGGGCAGAAGCTACTATCCGTCTAGTAGAAACAGGTTTCGCCCCCACGGGCGGCGGGATTCTGGAGGCTGGAATTTCTCCAACTGCGGGACTCGGGAAGGTGAACTTCACGGAACAAGGCGAGTTGCAGGCGACGAGCCTGCGAGTAATCTCGCGTCAGGTTTCGGATTCGGTTGCCTCGCGATTGATGGATGCCGTGGGAAAGGCTTGGACGTGTGAGAAGCGCAAGATCGAACATCGCGACGAGGGCCCCGGACAAGGGTTGATCGGCTATGCGGAGGCACACTTTGCAAATGGCTGCGAAATGGTCAGCGGCTGCGGCGAACGCGGACAAAGCGCGGAAAAAATCGGCCATCGAATGGGCAAATCGATGGCGACCTTCATGAACACCCGCGCGGCTGTGGGACGCCATCTGGCCGACCAGCTTTTGCTGCCCATGGCCTTGGCTGGCGGAGGCGAAATCACCACCACCGCCCCAGACGCCCACGTCCCCACCAACGTCTCCATCATCGAAAAGTTTTTGCCGGTGAAGTTCTCGATAGAAGACGAAGACGGCGGACTGTTTCGGATAAGCTGTTAGAGCGTATCAATCGTGAGAATTTTCAGAGAGCCGCCCCACTGCGAGTGAGGACTTTCTGGAGTGCGTGCCGCTTGCTGCCGCTCTGGGGTGGATGGGTTCGTTCTTTGTCGCTCCCGGGAAGAGCAAAGCTTGCTTGCTCGACCAGAGGGTCGCCACGAATCAAGGAGTCAAAGTCTCCAAACTACCAAAGACCTCCCCGCACCATCGATGCCCATCGGTAGGGTCCTTTTGACAAAAGGACCGCGAATGGTCTGGGGTAGCCGAAGGATCAGCAAGCGAACAATGGGCGAGAGCTTGAGGACCTTCCCCGAACATTCGCGGCTGTTTTGGCGAAACAGCCCTACCGATGGAGCAAGGACATTCCTGTCCTTGGGACGGTCCGTCTGCACCAAATCTGTTTCCTCGAGCTTGCCGAAGCGCGGTGGTGTTTGACGAATGTTCTGACTCACCGGGGCTCTGTTCATGGACAGGAATGTCCATGCTCCGGTAGGGTCCTTTTGATAAAAGGACCGCGAAAGCTCTGGGGTGCTCGAAGGGTTCTCTCGCGGACGAAGGGCGTGAGCCAGAGGACCTTCCCCGAACATTCGCGCCTGTTTTGGCGAAACAGCCCTACCGATGGAGCAAGGACATTCCTGTCCTTGGGACGGTCCGTCTGCACCAAATCTGTTTCCTCGAGCTTGCCGAAGCGCGGTGGTGTTTGACGAAAGTTCTGACTCACCGGGGCTCTGCTCATGGACAGGAATGTCCATGCTCCGGTAGGGTCCCTTTGATAGAAGGACCGCGAATGGTCTGGGGTGCTCGAAGGATCTGTGAACGAACGAAGGGCAAGAGCCTGAGAACCTTCCCCGAGCATTCGCGGCTGTTTTGTCAAAACAGCCCTACCGGTGGGGACTCGAACAATTCGTTAGTTGAATGATGAGTTGCAGAGACGATTCGTTGGAGCGAGTAGGGGCACTCGCGGTCCGGCCGCGACCTCTCCTGAAAGAGCGATTTTTCGCGGTCACTCGTTTGACTTTCGGGCAATCTGTGCAGAAATTTTTTCAGATAAAATCCGTCTCACAGAGCGATTCCCTGTCGAAACCTTATGAAGAAAAAGAACCAAATTTTCCTCCCCTTGGCGGCCGCTGCGGTGGCTGCGGTGTCGGGCTATCTTGTGGCCCAGGATAAAATCGAAGACAAGCCCGCCCCGCTCATCATCAAAGCCGACAACCGGCCAATTGAGCGCGTCGGGGGTGCACAGCCCACCAGTTACGCCCCGATGCTCGCTGAGGCCAAGCGCTCCGTTGTCTCGGTCCACACCGCCGAAGTCGTTCGCTATGCGCGAGGCTCGGGCTCCCGCGAAGACCAGATCCTGCGCCAGCTCTTCGGCATGGGTCGAGCGCCGCAGGGCGAAGAGTCCATCCAAGAACAGCGCGTTCCCCAAGGGGTCGGCTCCGGGGTCTTGATCAGTCCTGATGGCTACATCCTCACCAACAATCACGTGGTCGTCGACCAGCGGGGTGGCGATGCGGATGAAATCCTCGTGACCTTGAGCGACGACACCGAGATGAAAGCCACCTTGATCGGCCGCGATCCGCAAACAGACATCGCGGTCATCAAAGTCGACGGCGAGGATCTTCCGTTCGCCCGCGTGGCCGACAGCGAAGAGATCATGGTGGGTGACATCGTTTTTGCCATCGGCAACCCCCTCGGCGTGGGAATGACGGTGACCTCCGGCATCATCTCTGCCACCGGTCGCTCCATTGGGATCTACGGTCAGGACGGTTACGAAGACTTTATCCAAACCGATGCCGCCATTAACCAAGGAAACTCCGGTGGTGCTTTAGTCGACATCGAAGGCCGTCTCATCGGTATCAACTCGGCCATCATGTCCCGCTCCGGCGGCTCCATCGGACTGGGCTTTGCCATCCCCGCCAACCTCGCGGTCGATATCGCGGAACGTCTCACCGAATCCGGCGAGGTGAAGCGTGGCTTGATCGGAATTCGCATGAGCGAGTTGGATCCCCGGGTGGCAGAGGCCATGGGCGTGCCCAACACCAAGGGCGTGCTGATTGAAGAAGTCATCGAGGGCTTCCCGGCGAAAGAAGCCGGCCTGCTGCACGGCGACATCATCACACAAATCAATGAACGCAAAGTAGAGGACCCCAACGACCTGCGCCTGGAGGTCGCCGCGATGAAACCCGGTGAAATCCTACAGATCAAAGTCCTGCGTGACTCCAAGGAAAAGTCCTTTGACGTCAAGATCGCGGACCCCGACCAGACCGCCTCGCTGAGCGACGAATTCGTGGAAGGCGTGAAGGCGGCCCTCCTCAATAACGAGCTGCGCCAGACCTACGGCATTCCCCGCGGAGTGTCCGGATTGGTCATTACAGAGGTCAAGGGCAGCTCCCCCTTCAATCGCTACCTGGAACCCGGTCTCGTCATTCTGGAAATCAACAAGCGACCCGTTGACTCCCTCGAACAAGGGCGCAAGCTCCTGCGCGACAGGGGCAACAACCTCCTCTACGTCTACAACCAAGGGCGCACCTCCTACTTTGCGCTACGGCTGAACTAAAGGAGCATGAATCAAAATCATAGTTTCGGAAAAATGATTTAGGGCTAGCGAGGCGGGTTACGAAAACAAGTGGCACTGGAGCGGCTTCTCCTCGAGAGACCATTCCATGAAAATGTTACAACCAACCATTTGCTGCTACGCCCTCAGTCTTGGCCTCCTCTCCCCTGCCTTCGCGGGGGAGACGGTGGTCGACTACATCCCCGACACCACTGCCCCTGGTGAACCTGATGCCTTTCAATGGCTCAAGCCCTCGGTCGACATCAATACTCGCTACGAGTTTCGGGAAGTCGATGGACTGGATCCGTCGAATGCCCTGACTGCTCGCGCTCGCGTCGGTCTCTTGTTAGGTGACTTTGGCGGTTTCAGCGCTTTTGCCGAGGGCGAATTCACGGGCGCCGGGGTCACGGACTATCGCAGTAATCCCACAGGCAGCGACAGCACCTATCCCTACGTCGCCGGCAATACTCCCATCGGCGACCCACAGAATGCGGAGCTGAACCGCGCTTGGGTCCAGTATGAAAGAGACGGCTTCCTTGCCAAAGTCGGACGTCAGCGCATTATCCGCAACTCCGCGGCCTTCATCGGTAACGTAGGCTGGCGCCAGAACGAGCAGACCTTCGACGCAGCGCAAATCGCCTACAAGTCCGACGACTTTTCGTTATCCTACGCCTATTCCAACCGGGTGCAGCGCATCTTCGGAAACGACGCCAACGATGCGCCTCCGGGACCACCACTCCATGATTTTGAAGGTGACTTCCACTTCATCGATGGAACCTACAATGCGGACTTTGGTAAAGTGGGCGGATACGCCTATCTCATTGACGTCGACAACAATGCCAATGTTGGCGAAAGCAATACCTACGGCCTCTTCACCACCATAGGCGGTCTCTATGCCGAGGCCGCTTTCCAAGACGGAACGAGTGCAATCGGCGGAGACTATGATGCGATGTATGCGCACGTGAAGTATACCCAAAAGGTCGGCAAGGCCTCCTTGATGGCGGGTATCGAATACCTCGGTGACGACTTCAAGACCCCCTTTGCCACCGTGCACGCCTACAACGGTTTCGCCGACGCTTTCGTGCTGGACCGCATCGGCCTGCGCAATGGTCCCGGTGGAACTTATGAAGGGCTGAGCGATGTCTATCTGGGTTACGTTCAGCCAGGGCTACCCGGCGGACTGACTTTCAAGGGCTTCCTCCACTACTTTGCCGACGACAGCTTCGACAACACCTATGGCTACGAGGCCGATGCCGTCTTGGTCAAAAAGTTCTCCGACAACCTGACCGGCCTGATCAAAGCCGCTTACTTCTTTGGAGATGACAGCAGTTCATACAGCGACATCAAGCAGGTCACTGTCGACTTGAGCTACAAGTTCTAACAACTCTCTCCAACTAAACTTGACTCAGAGCCGTTGCCTGTCGGGCAGCGGCTTTTTCTTGTCCAGTGGTCTGGTTGGCAAAGGTCCGTGCGGTCAGCTCACAGATTCCCACGAAGGTATCCTCCACCAAGGACAGGTTTTTTGACTCATGGCTGAAGACCCCCCACTCACGGCGAAGCGGCTCTTTGCGGATGGGAACTTGGACGAGCTTTCCTTTCTCCAACTCATCACGGGCAACCCACGGAGAGACAATGCCGACTCCAATGCCGATGCGCGCCATCTCCTTGATCGCCTCCATCGCTCCCAAGTTCAGAGTCGCCCGTAGCTTCACCCCCAGGCTATCGAAGTGATGCCGAATGAGGCGGTGGGTTTCGCTATTCTTGGCATAGACCAGGAACGACTCGCTCGCGATTTCCTCGAGTGGAATTTCCTTTTTGGACGCCCAAGGATGTTGGGCCGAAACTACGAAAACAAGCTCATCGTCAAAGATTGGATGAAAAGACGCCCACCCGGGGGTGCGTCCGCCCAAGCCGAGAACAAGATCCAATTGCGCTCTTTCCAAGCTGGAAAGCAAGGCTCCGGTATCACCGGATTCGATGTGGATCTCGCAGCGGGGAAAGCAGTCGCGGAATTCGCGCAGAACCGTGGGCAAAAGGTATTGGCAGAGGGTATGGGTCGCCCCCAGACGGATTCGTCCCTGCCCCCAGCGTTTCAACGCGTCAATTTCCTTGGTGGCCATCTCCAACTCATGAAGCACCGAACGACAACGCCGCAGAAAGACGACTCCGTCCTGGGTGAGCGCAATGCGCTTCCCTGCCCGCTCGACGAGCTGAACCTCGAGCTGCTGCTCGAGGCTACGGATCGAATGGCTCACCGCAGACTGCGTCAGGAAGAGAGCTTCTGCCGCACGGGTAAAACTTTGAGTATCAGCCAGCGCAACAAAGGCCTTCACCTGTCGCAAATCGGGAAGTTCACGAATCATGAATCTGGTTCATCCTTTCTCAGAGCAATTCAACTAGCACCAAACGTGCCATTTGCGGGGGATGGCACGCCTCCGGCTAGCAAAGAAGCATGGTTGCACCACCAGTTAGCGAACATCACCCCTCCGACGGCCGACTCATTCGGATCGGCTACGTGCCTCTCATCGACTGCGCTCCTATTGTCGTCGCTCGCGAGAAAGGCTTCTTTAAGAAGCATGGCCTTTCGGTCGTGACTTCGCAGCAGCCCGGCTGGGCCACCATTCGCGAGAAGCTGGTGCATGCCGAGTTGGATGCCGCGCAATGCCTGGGACCTCTCGCGCTGGCCATCCACCATGGCGTGGGAACCATCCCCAAGGACATGGTGGTGCCGCTGGTGCTGAGCGCCAATGGAAATGGCATCACCCTTTCCAACAGCATCCCCGAGACCATCTTTGATGAGGAGGATGGCTTCACCCAGTATCTGGAAGAAAATCACTCCAAGGAGAAACCCCTCACTCTGGCTTCCGTCCACCCCTGTTCTTCCCACCACAGCCTTCTTCTTCTCTGGCTTCAAAAGAACAAGGTTCTCTCCCACCCCTTCATCAACGTCATATCCCTGCCCCCGGAAACGATGATGCGCAATCTGGCCCATGGTCACATCGGCGGATTCTGCGTGGGAGAGCCTTGGAACTCGGTCGCCATCAAGAAGGGCATCGGCTGGTGCGTCTCCACTTCGGTCGAACTCTCCAACGGGCATCCTGAGAAGGTTCTCACCGCGACGCAGTTCTTTGCCTCCCAGCGCCCCAACGACCTGCGCTCGCTGACCATCGCCCTGCTGGAGGCCTGTCAATTCTGCCAAGACCACGCGAACCGCGCCAAAGTCCTCTCCTTCCTCTCGGCGGAGCCTGGCCTGCAGTCGATTCAAGAATCCCTTCCCTACAGCTTGTCCGGACGGCTGCCGTCTGGCGGCTTGCACGGGGAACGCATGCTCCCGGATTTTCACATCTTTCACAACGAACAAGTCAATGCCCCCAATAGCCTGACCGCCTCTTGGCTGCGTGAAGGCGTCCGTCACTCCGGACTCCTCCGGAAAGGACAAGAGCTTAAGAAGGACTCCATCTTTCGCATGGACCTCTTCGAAGAAGCCCAAAGCCATCTCTAACCCCAAAAAACAACAGCGCCCCTAGAACAGAACCAATACCATGAACCTAAAAAACATCACTACTGCCCTGGCAGTAGCAAGCATCGCCCCCCTCGGAGCAGAACAACTCGACGTCGAGAAGGACGAACTCAAGTTCGGCTTCATTAAACTCACCGACTGCGCCCCCATCGTTATCGCCAAGGAAAAAGGCTTTTTCGAAGAAGAAGGTCTCCAAGTGGAAGTCATCGCCCAACCGAACTGGAAACAGCTTCTCGACAACGTCATCACGGGAGAACTCGACGGAGCCCACATGCTCTCCGGACAACCCATCGCAGCGACCATCGGCTTTGGCACCAAGGAGCACATCGTCACTTCCTACACCCTCGACCTCAACGGCAACGGCATCACTGTTTCCAATGACATCTGGGAGCAAATGCAGGAAAATGACGAGAAGCTCGACAGTCCCACTCCCCCCCATCCTATCACGGCCGACTCCTTGAAACCCATCGTTGATGAGGCCAAGGAAGATGGAAAGAAGCTCCCCATGGGTATGGTCTTTCCGGTCTCCACCCACAACTATGAGATTCGCTACTGGTTGGCTGCCGCTGGAATCAATCCCGGCTTCTACACCTCGACCGACCTCAAAGGCTTCACCGATGGCGACATCGAGCTCTCCACCACCCCTCCCCCCCAAATGCCAGCAACCTTGGAATCCGGGAAAAACGTCGCCTATTGCGTGGGCGAACCCTGGAACCAGCAGGCTGTAGCCAAGGGCATCGGCGTTCCCGTCGTGACCAACTATGACATCTGGAAGAACAATCCGGAGAAGGTCTTTGGCGTCACCAAGAGCTGGGCAGACGCTAACCCCAACACCCACATCGCGGTCACCAAGGCCCTCATCAAAGCTGGAAAATGGCTCGATGCGGAGGAAGACGGCAAGCTCATCAATCGCGACGAAGCCTGCCGCATCCTTTCGCAGCCCAACTACGTGGGCGCGGACTTCGACATCATCAAGAACTCGATGACCGGCTACTTCTTTTTCCAAAAGACCGACAAGCGCGAGATGCCTGACTTCAACGTATTCTTCAAATACATGGCCAGCTACCCCTACTATTCCGATGGCGTCTGGTTCCTCACTCAAATGCGTCGCTGGGGACAAATCACTGAACCCAAACCAGCCTCATGGTATGCCGAGACTGCGAAGAGCGTGTATCTCCCTGAAGTTTACATGAGCGCAGCAGCCTCCCTCATCGAAGAAGGCTCCCTCACCGCAGAGGAAGTGCCAGCAGAAGACTTCGATGGCTATAAAGAGCCGACCACGGACTTCATCGACGGCATCGAGTTCGACGGCAAGAAGCCCATCGAATATCTGAATTCTCACAAAATCGGGAACAAGGACCCCGAGTCCCTTGCGACCCAGTAAATCCTTCCCCTAGTCACTGGTGTGCCCTGCTGCCTGGAGGAAGAGATTCCTTCAGGCAGCTTTTTTATCCCCCCCAGTCTCTTTTCCTGCTCGCTCCATGAAACTCCCCTTCATCGCTCTCACCCTTGCTCTGGCCTCCCACTCTCCGGCCCAAGAGCCTACCCTTCTCAGTTCCTGGACCAATTCCCTAGGCATCAAGCTCGTTCCCATCCCGGCTGGCGAATTTCAAATGGGGAGCCCACCTTCCGAAGAAGGTCGCGGCAAAGACGAAGACCAGGTCACAGTTACCATTTCCAAGCCCTTTCTCATGATGGAAAGCGAGGTCACGCAAGCTCAGTGGGAAAAAATAATGGGCACCACCATTCAAGAGCAGATCGACTCCAAGGTCGGTCCCATCGGCCGTGGGGCCAAGCTTGTAGCCAAAGCCTCGGCACTCGGCCCTTCCCAACCGATGAGCTTCGTCAACTGGTCTGATGCCAATGCCTTCTGCCTGAAACTCACCAAGCTCGAAAAAGAATCGGGAACCTTGCCCCCCGACCTTTCCTACCAACTGCCAACCGAGGCCCAATGGGAATACGCCTGTCGGGCGGGAACCACCACGGTCTTTCACTTTGGCAACACCCTCTCCGCCGAGCAGGCCAACTTCTACGGAAAGAAGCCCTACGGAATCGAGAAGGAAGGCCTCTATCGGGAGAAAACGACTCCCGTGAAATCCTTCTCCGCAAATCCCTGGGGGCTCTATGATATGCACGGCAACCTTTATGAATGGTGCGCGGACTGGTATGCCGATCAGGCCTCCGGCGGCCTCGATCCGAGAGGCCCCGATACCGGGGACGGCCGCATCATCCGTGGGGGAACCTGGAACCGCGTGGCCAACAGTTGCCGCTCCGCCTACCGCTATAGCTCGGGGCCTGAGAGCAGAAGTTACAACATCGGTTTCCGCATCATTCTCCAAAAATCCTAACCCACTCGCATAAAACACCTTCCCCTTTATTCCGGTTTTCCATGAATACTGTTCATGATTCAAATCGATCTTTCCCAACGCCCAATCTGACCAAAATCGGGATTTGGCCCAGACCCTGCAGGGTATAGCCGCAGCTCAACACCCACTTCCATGTCCGATTCTCCAAAAGACAAAATCAAATACGGCATCCTGAAAGCCGTCGATATCAGCGGTTTCAAGGTCCTCGATCCGCCGGTGCGACTTCTCTTCGGAGAAGAACCCCAAAAGCAGGTCAAGGATATCGCCAAGTATCTCTTGCTTCCAACCCTCTTCGTGTCCCTCTGCATCCTCATCTGGCACATCGCGGGACCGAACCACAAGACCAAGTCCGGAGAAGTCCCCACCCCGGGCAAGGTCCTCGAAGCCTACGCCGACGCCCGTCGCTTCGATGAACGCGAGAACGAAAAGGAACGCGCCTTCAACCTCACGGGTCAGGACCGTCTTGACGAAATCAAGCTAGTGGAAAAAGAGCTGGTTGAACTGGAACAAAAGGCAGCCGCTCTCCAGGAAAAATCCGCCGAGGTAGCCGCCGCTGCGAAAGTGACCCTTGCCAGCAAAATCGATCCAATCCAGGCCCGCTATGACGCCTTGAAGGCACAGAACAAGGCAGCGAAACAAAAACGTACAGAAGCTCTCGACCTCTTGGCCGAGCAAGTCGCCAGCAAGGACGCCTCCCCCGAAGCCCTCATCGCCCTCGTAAAAAAGAACGCTCTCGTTGAAGAAAAGGAAGGAGAAGCCGAATCCGTTCTCAAGGACAAGATGGACCTCATTCGGGACAATCCACCCGTGGAAGTGAAAGCCAGCCAGTTGGCCGCCAACAAGATAGAAGACGAAGTCCAGCACTACAAAAAACGCCTCGCCATCCTGACCAAGGAAAACCTGAGCATCAAACGAGAGGCTCTTTTGGCGAAGGCCGAAGAAGATTCCGCGCAACTCGCTGCCGCCACCACTGGCAAAGAAGCTCTCAAGGAAGCCAAGTCTGTAGTGCGCAATAGCGAACGGGCCGAAAGCACTTCCGAACAGGTCTACGCCCGGACCGCAACTATTTTCTGGCAAACCAAGCGCTCCATCGCAACTGTCTTCGTGGGATTCATCATCGCAGCCGTCATTGCCATCCCTCTCGGTATCATGTGCGGACTCAACCGGATTTTCATGGCGTGCATGACTCCCATCATTTCCATCTTTCGCCCGGTCTCTCCAGTGGTCTGGCTCCTCATTTTCCAAATCGTCATTGGAGCATTCTTCCTACCCGACCCCGCCAGTCATCCCCTCTTCCTCTTCATGAACGATGCCCTCAACCCCCTGGCATTCCTCCAAACCAATCCGGCCATGATCTTCTCAGCTTCCACCGTGGCAATGTGCGCGCTCTGGCCAGCCTTGGTGAACACCGCTCTGGGGGTCTCGGCCATCGACAAGGATCACTTGAATGTGGCCAAGGTCCTGAAACTTGGATTCTGGTCCCGCCTTTTCAAGATTGTCATTCCTTCATCGCTCCCTCTGGTCTTTGCCGGATTGCGCATCTCCCTCGGGGTCGGCTGGATGGTCTTGATTGCCGCAGAAGCTCTTTCCTCCTCCGACGGACTCGGTAAATTTGTCTGGGACGAATACCAAAATGGCTCCTCACAATCCTTTGCCAACATCATCCTCGCCTGTTTCGTGGTGGGCGTCATCGGCTTCTTCCTTGACCGCTTGATGATTATCCTCCAGCGCCTTGTTTCCTTTGATGACGGTTCAGCAACGGCCTAAAGACTCCGCTCTCGTTCCATGACGAAAAGAGCCCCGGGACCCCGTCCCGGGGCTCTTTTTTTACTTTGTCTCCAAAGAGATAATGAATTTCGGTCATTCATTATTTCGAAATACGGGAGCGAAACTTCCCATTAACTCCACTCATCTTTTACTGCGCATCTTTTCCTAGTTCCAGAGGAATGAAGAAGGCCGCTGGCAAATTGAGTGCTGAGTGACAGGGAGTGAAATCCGCATTCCATGGACAAGCTAAGAGCAACAAGGCAAGCCGCATTCCGGCCTTACCCAAAGGCTCCCGCTTGCTGGTGATTGGGAACGGAATGGTCGGGGGCAAGTTCTGTGAATATCTCACCCAGAGCAAAGTCTTCTCAAATCTCGAGGTAACCGTTGTAGGGAAAGAACCCTACCCGGCCTACGACCGAATCAACTTGTCCTCCTACGTCGTCCATCAGGATGCCAGGCAACTTATTTTCAAGAGCGCCGAGTGGTATCAGGAAAAGGGAATCACCCTCCTGACCAACACGGAAGCGATCGAGATCGCACCCGACCTCAAGTGCGTGACCCTATCCAATGGACAGAAGCTCAACTATGACGTTCTCGTCCTGGCCACCGGCTCACGCCCCTTTGTCCCTCCCATCGAGGGAAAGGACTCTTCAAAGGTCTTTCTCTATCGAAACATCTCGGACCTTGCCAAGATAGTCGCTGCAGCTAAAGAGAAAGAGCGAGCCGCAGTCATCGGGGGCGGTCTTCTCGGATTGGAAGCCGCCCAGGCAGTCCAGAAACTCGGGCTGCAGGCCTCAGTCATTGAGCGTGCCAGCTTCCTGATGCCCCGGCAGCTCAATCAACCGGCTTCCTCCCTGCTCAGGAAGTCTATTGAGGCCCAGGGCATTGAGCTTTTCCTCAACAAGGGATCAACTGTCATTCAGGAGGAACCAAACGGTCTCACGCTCGAGTTTGACAAAGGGGCTCCTCTCAGCTGCGACCTCGTCATTATCTCGGCCGGGATCACCCCGAACAGCGAGCTCGCCAAAGAAGCGGGACTCGATACCGGATTGCGGGGAGGAATCGTGGTCGACAACCACTTCGAAACCTCCCATCCCGAAATCTTTGCCATCGGGGAATGCGCTCTTCTCGACGGTTCCATCTATGGACTTGCGGCCCCTGGCTACGCCATGGCCCGGCACCTCGTCGCTCGATTGGAAGGACAGCGAAGCAAGCCTTTTACCAATCCGGATCTTTCCACGCGATTGAAGATGCTGGGGGTCGATGTGGTCACCATCGGCGACCCACTGGAAGAAGGGCGTCGCGTAGAGTTCGAAACCGATGAGGTCTACCGCATGCTCATCATCGGCCCCAAAGGAGAGCTCAAAGGAGGACTGGGAGTGGGCTCCTGGCCGGAGGGTGGCAAGATCCAATCCCTCTATGCCACCCGGCAGCTCATTCGCAAAAAGGAAGAAGAATACTTTGCGGCCGAGGGCCTCCTTCTCCCCGGTGGCGGCGAAACCCCGGTCGCCCAATGGCCCGACGATCGCATCGTTTGCAACTGCATGGGGGTCAATAAAGGGCAGCTCGTCTCCTGTCTCAAAAAATGCCGCAACGATCCCCAACTCTTGGCCAACGAAACGGGAGCTTCAACTGTTTGCGGCTCCTGCGAGCCGCTCTTGCACGAACTCTGTGGATCGCCGAATTCCACCAAACCGAAAGGCTCCAAGGCGCTTCTCACCTTTTCCTCCCTCGCCTTGTTGGCCGCACTGATCACTATTCTGGCGCCCCCTCCTGCGATGGCGGATTCCGTGGAGTCTTGGTGGTATCAGGTTGACAAATTCTGGAGGGAATCCGTCATCAAGCAGATCACCGGATTCTCTCTGATGGGAATCTTTCTCATTGGGCTTCTTCTCTCCCTGCGGAAGCGCTTCAAGTGGTTCCGCTTCGGCCACTTTGCCCACTGGCGGATTTTCCACACCATCTTCGGACTCACCTCTCTGGTGGCGCTCTTTGTTCACACTGGATTCCGCTTCGGCCACAATCTCAATTTCTGGCTCATGCTCACCTTTGTCGGCCTCAATCTCCTGGGGGCTTTCGCCGGAATCCTCGCCGCGCTTGAGGGCGCAGGCACCTCCCGAACCGCTCTCACCGCCCGTCGCTTTCGACCCATTCTGACTTACGCGCACCTGGCCCTCTTCTGGCCCCTGCCCGTCCTCCTCACCTTCCACATTTTGTCCGTCTACCTCTACTAACAACCCCGTGGCACATTGGATCCAAAAACGAAAAAGCGTTCTGCTCTGGCTGCTGGTCACCATTGGGTTATCCGCATGGTTAGGCCACGTGCTCTTGCAGGCCGAGGACAAGACCTTACTCCTACCAGGCAAGACGACGCACGGTCACTACCAGATCGAGATGGCTTGCAGCGCCTGCCATACCGCGGAGGAAAAGGAGAACGTCTTTACCTCCTCCGGGGTGCCCAATTCAGCTTGCACCAACTGCCACGGGGAGGACCTCAATCAATTCTCCGATTCCCACCCAACCCGCAAGTTCAAGAATCCCGAGAACGCTATCTTTCTGGAACACGTTAATGCCATGAACTGTGTCGAGTGCCATGCTGAGCATAACGAGAAGATCACCCACGACATGGGGGTCACCATCCCACAGGACTATTGCGCCCACTGCCATCAGGTGACTTTGGAGAATCTGGAGTCCCATCAAAACCTGAAGTTCCACACCTGTGCCACTGCGGGCTGTCACAATTACCACGACAACATGGCCCTTGCTCCCAGCTTTCTCCTCAAGCACTACGGCGAAGCAAACAACCTGAAAGAGCAAAAGGTAGCCGAAGTGAATGCGCTCCAGCGATGGTTGAGCGAGGGAAACAAAAAGCGAGCGGCCCTGACCATCGAAGAAGCAGACGCCCCCTCGCCCAAACTGACCGACCCTGCAATCAATCTGGACTGGGAGCACACCGCTCACGCCGCCGCTGGCATCAATTGCTCGGATTGCCACGACGACCCTGTTTCCGGCGTCTGGATGCCCGCTCCAGACCATCACACGTGCAAGAAATGCCACGACGTCGAAGTCACCGATTTTTTGAAAGGAAAACACGGGATGCGTCTCGCCCATCCCGAGCTCTCGCCCATGACCCCCACTCAAGCCCGGCAAAGCTTGAAGGCCACTAGCGCTCATCGCGACCTGTCATGCTCCTCGTGCCATCAACCCCACCGCTATGACCGCGAGTTCGCCGCACATCAGGCGTGCATCCAATGCCACGACGACGAACACACCCGCAACTACGACAAGTCCCCTCACTTCGCCCTCTGGGCTGCCGAACTCGCAGGTACCGGCGAAGAGCGAACCGGCGTGTCCTGCGCCACCTGCCACCTGCCGCGCGAGGAACGCGACGATCACCACGTGGTCAACCACAACCAAAACGCCAACCTCACCCCGAACGAAAAGATGATTCGCAACGTCTGCATGGACTGCCACGGACTGCAGTTCGCGATGGATGCGATGGCTGACCGCGAGGTCATCGCCGACAACTTTTCCACCCGCCCGACTAAGGCCCATCCCGGAATCTCGTGGACCGTCGACGCGGCCATCAAACGTGGGAACGAGGAAATCATCGCCCTGAAGAATTACCTCGAATCCCCCAACCCTTCTCCCCCTGAGAATGCGGTCTCACCCCCGCCCACTACAACCCAACAAAATAATAGCCGTACAAATGAAAAAGAATAGAAAATGGGTCGCACCGGCCTTTGTCTCCGGTGTCACCACCCTGGCCTTCGGACTCGCTTCTTGCGAATCCGGAAAAGATGAAGCCAGCACTTCGGGAGGCTACGATGCCGAACAAGTCGCCGAAGCGCTTTACATCGTGCTCAAATCCGACCGCAAAGTCTACGCCAGCAAGATCGTCAACCGGCTCGTCAATGACGACAAGGTAATCAAGGCGCACGAAGAATGGCAGGAAGAGAAGGCCCTTCTTCTCCCCGCCCAATTCTTCCGCGAAGGAGCCGAGGAAGTCGATGGAGTGGAAGACAAGCCCTTCGAATTCTCCTACTCCCTCCAATCGTCTTGGCCGCTCAACATGGAGAACGCCAAGAAGAAAACCCCCGCTGTAGAGCAGGGCCTGAAGGAGGTCTCCGATCCCAACAGCGAGTTTTACGGAAAGAAATGGACCAGCACCGAAACCATTGCGGGGAAAGAATATTTCGTCGGAATCTACCCCGACAAAGCAGTCGCTCCCGCTTGCTGGGAATGCCACAACAACCACGAAAACCGGCAACCTGACTATCCGGAATTCAAGAAGAACGATGTCATGGGAGGAATCGTCATTCGCATCCCGACTTCCTAAGTCATCACTCAAACAACCAGCTAGCTGTTAGATGAAAATTCTTCCCGCCATCGTCCCCCTTGGCCTTTTCATTCTCACTTCATGCGACTCACCGAAAGAGTCGGATACAGTGAGCGAAAAGAGTCCGCCGCCCCCCGAACACCCTTGGGACTGGATTCCAGAAGACCCCGCGCTCGCTTCCGGGCGCGAGATTTACCTCATGGAGTGCTCCGGCTGCCACGATGAAGGCGAGGAGGGAGCCCCCGCCTTGACCAAAAAATCCGAATGGGACACCCGCTCGGAACAGGGTCTCGCCGTCCTCCTTGACCACGCTTTGAACGGCTTTCAAGGACCGGACGGAAAGATGCCTGCCCGGGGAGGCACCCCCTCCCTGACAGACGAAGAGGTCACCAATGCCGTCAACTACATGCTGGCCGCCCCCAAGTGAAAAATTGCCAATAACCGAATGGGCCCGGCGGACATCGTTCGCCGGGCCCCAACCCCAAAACGACCATGCTACCATTCCTGAAAAAACTATTTGGAGGCTCACCATCCGAGTCCGAACAACCCGAAACAAGTCAACCAATGAAAGAAGAACAAGAAGGTCCTCTGACCCTCGAACAGAAGAAGCTCGTCCAAGACTCCTGGGAGAAAGTGAAGCCTATCTCGAGCACCGCTGCCGAACTTTTCTACCGAAAACTCTTCGAGCTCGATCCCAACCTCAAACCCATGTTCGCCAATTCCAACATGCAAGAACAGGGAAAGAAACTGATGATGATGATCGGCGCCGCTGTGAAGGGACTCGATACCCTCGGAGAGCTCGTTCCAACGGTGCAGGCCCTCGGCAAACGACACGTGGGATACGGAGTGAAAGCCTCCCATTACGACACCGTTGGAGCTGCCCTGCTCGACACTTTGGAAAAGGGCTTGGGCGATGATTTCACTCCCGAAACCAAGGAGGCCTGGACCATCACCTACACCACCTTGGCAACGGTAATGAAAGAGGCATCTTACGGAACAGTAGCCGCCTGATTGTCAACGCTTTACCAATTCCAATCGAGATTCACAGAGAACCTGCCACCCGCTTTTCCATGAATCACCCAAAAAGAATTCACTTTCTTACCATGAGCCCGATTCATAATCAATCGTGCTCCACCAGGGTAATTTGGCCCATTAAACGCTGAGTAAATCGCATGGCTTTTCTAGAGCTCGATAACGTCTCAGCCGCCTTTGGGCCGGCTACCAATCAAACCGTCGTGTTGAAGGACATCAACCTTTCGGTGGAGGAAAACGAATTCGTCGCCATCATCGGTTTCTCCGGCGCTGGAAAGTCGACCATCATGTCCCTCCTCTCCGGGCTTCTGGCCCCCACCACCGGAGAGGTTCGCATGAAGGGTGAAGTCGTGAAGGAGCCCGGTCCCGACCGGGGTCTCATGTTTCAAAACTACTCCCTCCTCCCTTGGCTGACCGTCAACGACAACATCAAACTGGCCGTAAAAACCGCATTCCCCAAGTTGCGCAAGGCCGAGCTTGACGAAAAGATCGAACACTACGTCAAGATGGTCAAGCTGGGCCATGCCGGAGAACGTCGCCCCCACGAACTCTCCGGCGGGATGCGCCAACGCGCATCCTTGGCCCGCACCCTTTCCCTCGATCCGGAAGTCCTTCTTCTGGACGAACCACTCTCCGCCCTCGATGCCCTCACTCGCTCGGAGTTGCAGGACCAAATCCTCAATATCTGGGAAACGGATCGACGCACCGTGGTCATGATCACTAACGATGTCGACGAAGCGGTTCTCATGGCCGACCGCATCATCCCCCTGACCATGGGGCCCGAGGCCACCCTCGCGAAAGAGTTCGTCGTCAACATGGAGCGTCCGCGCGACCGCCAGACCCTCAACGACCACCCGGAATACATGCGCCTGAAGTCGGAGATCACCTCCTTCATGATGCAGCTCAACAAAGAGTCCAAAGAACTTTCCACGAGCGCGGTCATTCCCATGCCCGACGTTCGACCCAAGGACTTCACCCCCATTTCCGGTTCGCCCCGCCTTAAGAATAAACCCGCCCAACCCGGCACACCCCGCTCCGCAGCATGAGTCTCCAAGTCCTCGAACCCATGACCGAAAAACTCAATCCGAAGTTTGTAGAGATTTCCAATCTCGTCAAAGCCTACCCCAATCCGTACGGCGACGACTTCCGGGTGGTAGAAGACTTCAATCTCAATATTCGTCAGGGCGAGTTCATCTCCCTAATCGGTCACTCGGGTTGCGGCAAGTCCACGGTTCTCACCATGCTGGCCGGACTGAACGAAATTTCCGATGGCGGAATCATCGTTGGCAACCGGGAGATCGATGGCCCCGGCCCCGACCGTGCAGTGGTCTTTCAGGCTCCCTGCCTCATGCCTTGGCTCAGCGCTTTTGGCAACGTCATGCTGGGGGTGAAGAGCGTCTATCCCCACGCGAGCAAAGCGGAGCAAAAGCAAATCGTTGAGCACAGCCTTTCCATTGTGGGCCTGGGTGACTCGATGAAAAAGTATCCCAAAGAGCTCTCCGGCGGGATGCAACAACGGGTGGGCATCGCCCGCGCCATCGCCTTGCAGCCAAAAGTCCTGCTTCTGGATGAACCCTTTGGCCGTCTCGACTCTCTCACCCGGATGGAACTGCAGGACGTCATCATTGATATCCTCGCACGCGAAAATCTCACCGCCCTCATCGTGACCCACGATGTCGACGAAGCAGTCTTTATGGCCGATCGTTGCGTGATGATGTCCAACGGTCCGAAGGCCGGCGTGGGTGAGATTATGGAAATTGATTTTCCCCGCCCCCGCGACCGCGAGTCCGTTTTCAACGACCCCATGTTCTTTCAATACCGCGAGCACCTCCTCGCGTTCCTTGAGCAGCGCTCACACATCAAGGGCGAGACCCGGGTCCATACCAAAGACAATCTCACAGGCTACATGAACAAGGCTGAGCTCACCAACCTCGAACAAAAACTTTCCGTCGCGTAACCATGCAACCTTTCACCCAAGAACAAACCAGTTACCTCTCCGGCTTCATGGAAGGGGTTCGACAAATTCAGGCCGAAGGACTGCCCTTCCTGGGTCAAAATGCCAACGGACAATTCACCAACGATGCCAGCCTAGCCGTCGCGCAGGAGGAGACCGTCCACGGCACCCCCATCGACGACCTCTGCAAGGAGGAGCGCATCAAACACGAGCAAAATGGACTCGACTGCTACGACACCATCCTGGCCCATGCCATGGAGAACAAGTTCGTCGAGGGCGATGATCTCTTCCGCTTCAAATTCTACGGCATGTTCCATGTCACCCCCGCGCAGGAGTCCTACATGCTGCGCGCCCGCATCCCCGGCTGTGTGCTGAAGACCCATCAGTTCCGCGGTCTCGCCGAAATCGCGCGCGACTGGGGCAGCGGCTACTGCGATGTCACCACCCGCGGCAACCTCCAGGTGCGCGAGCTGATGCCGCCCAATCTGCCCGCCACTCTCGACAAACTCGTGGACCTCGGACTGACCTCCAAGGGTTCCGGCGCCGACAACGTGCGCAACGTGACCGCCACCCCAACCACAGGGTTCGACAAGGACGAGCTCATCGACGTCATGCCTTTGGCGAAAGGAATGCATCACTACATCCTGAACAATCGCGACCTCTACGGACTCCCCCGCAAGTTCAACATTTCCTTCGATTCCGGCGGCGCGATCTCGGTCTGCGCCGACACCAACGACATCGCTTTCTACGCGGTGAGACTGAAGGAAGAAACCGATGGCCTCGAGCCCGGGGTCTACTTCCGCATGCAACTCTGCGGCATCACGGGTCACAAGCAATTCGCTACTGACTCGGGTGTCTTGCTAACGCCATCGGAGACCATTCCGGTCGCCGCCGCCATCCTCCGGGTCTTTATCGAAAATGGCGATCGCACCAATCGCAAGAAGGCGCGCCTGAAATACCTCGTCGACAAGTGGGGCATCCCCAAGCTGCTGGAAGAAACGGCCGAAAAGCTCACCTTCCCCCTCCGCCACATCCCCCTCGAATCCTGCGAAGTACCCAAGCCCAAGGTCAAACACGGGCATCTGGGCGTCTACAAACAAAAGGATGATCGCAACTACATCGGAGTCGTCATCCCGGTCGGTCGCACCCCCGTCGACATGGTGGACAAGCTCTGCGACATCGCGGACCAATACGGCTCTGGAGAAGTTCGCCTCACCGTTTGGCAAAATCTCATCATCCCCAACGTGCCCGACGAACAAGTCGAAGAAGCCAAGAAGGCCATTATCGCCGCAGGCTGCCACTACAGCGCCACCTCCATCTCCGGAGGCCTCATCGCCTGCACGGGAAACACCGGATGCAAGTTCGCCGCCACCAACACCAAGGGGAACTCGGTGGAACTGGCCAAAATTCTCGAAAGCCGGGTCGAACTCGACCAGCCCATCAACATTCACCTTACTGGCTGCAATCACTCCTGCGCCCAGCATTACATCGGCGACATCGGAATGATGGGAGTGCAGGTCAAGCTGGACTCCGGCGAGAAAGTCGATGGCTACAACATCGTGTTGGGCGGCGGCGTGGACGATGACCAGTTTGTCGCCAAAGAAGCTTTTAAAGGAATCCCCTACTCCCAAATTCCCGACCTCTTGGAGTGCTTGCTCAAGACCTATCAGGCCAACCGTCAGGACCGGGAAACCTTTGCCCAGTTCACCCGCCGAACCGACATCGAGGATCTCAAGAGCCTGATGGCGGCCAACACTCAATCGATTGCAGCCTAATAGACCAACCCCTCCCACCGTATGATTGCTCTCCCACCCAACGCGCCCTTCACCCCCGAACAGATCGGTTGGCTGAACGGCTACCTCGCCGCCCGCATGCAAGTGCAACAGGCTCCGGGCACAAGCCAAGCTCTTCCTGCCCAATCCGCACCAGCACCCGCCGGCAAAGCGGTGCACATCCTCTGGGGTTCGCAGACCGGGACTTCGGAAGGACTGGCCAAAAAGACCTCCAAGACTCTTTCCGCAGCCGGACACCAAACGACCGTGACCGACATGGCTGACTCCGATGCCCAGAAGCTCGTGGAAGCCGAGTATCTCCTCGTCATCACCTCGACCTATGGCGACGGCGAACCACCGGACAATGCGGCGGAACTGCACGAACTGCTCCACGCCGACGACGCTCCTTCCTTCGCCAATACAAACTTCGCGGTTCTTGGATTGGGCGATTCGGAGTATCCCGATTTCAACCAATGCGCGAAGGAGTTCGATGCCGTTCTCGAAAAGCTGGGAGGCCAGCGCCTCTGCCCGCGGGTGGACTGCGATGTGGATTACGATGACCCCTTCGACCAATGGCTCGCTCAGGTCAGCGAATCTCTCGCCAAGCCCGCCGAAGCTGCCGCTGCCTGATTGGCCACGCTCCCTCTCTCCCCAGGATCTTCCCAACTGATGTCAACCCTCGCTCCAGAACGGACTCTGATCGACGACCTCCTCGCCGATCAGCGGAAGCTCTTCACCCCCGTTGCCGATTTTGCCGAGCAACACGAGCGGGAGCCCGATCTGGCAGGTCACTACCGCAACCTCATCCCCCTTTCCAAGCCGGGCAAAGGGGAACAATACGCCTTCGAAGTCGCTCTCGACAAATGCACCTCCTGCAAAGCCTGCGTCACCGCCTGCCACAGTCAAAACGGTCTTGATGAAGACGAGTCGTGGCGCGACGTGGGTCTTCTGTTAGGCGGCGAGGACGAACCCGGCTGGCAGCAAACCATCACCACGGCCTGCCACCACTGCGCCGACCCCGAGTGCCTCAATGGCTGCCCGGTGCAAGCCTACGAAAAGTCCGAGGACACCGGCATTGTGCGCCACCTCGATGACCAGTGCATCGGCTGCTCCTACTGCATCTTCAAGTGCCCCTTCGACGTCCCCAAGTTTTCCAAAAAGCGCGGCATCGTCCGCAAATGCGACATGTGCCACGACCGTTTGGCCGAAGGGGAAGCCCCCGCCTGCGTGCAAGCTTGTCCCACCGAAGCCATCCGAATTGTCAAAGTCAATGTGGCCGAAAAATCCAAGCTAGGCAGTCGCAACCTCGGCTGGCTCAATGGAGCTCCCCCCGCCAGCATCACCCAACCCACCACCCGCTACACCGGCCGCGAGGTTCCTCTCACCGCCCAGGCCGCCGACCGCGATAACCTCAAGCCCGAGCACGCCCACGCCCCCCTGGTCATCATGCTAACCCTCACCCAGGCGGCAGTGGGCATCTATTTGGCGGCCAGCGGCAGTCTTGCCCTTTCCATTCTCAGCTTCGCCCTGTTCGCCATTGGACTAACGGCCGCCACCCTCCATCTCGGTCAACCGCTCAAGGCCTGGCGCTTTTTTCTGGGCCTCAAGACCAGTTGGCTTTCCCGTGAGCTCTTGGCCTTCACCGTCCTCGGAGCGTTTCTAACAGTGCCACTCGTTCGCGCTTTCGACCTTCCCTTTCTCTCCATTCTGGCTCACCCCGCCATCCAGCTGACCGGAGCCCTTACCGCCCTCGCAGCAGTCTTCACAAGCGTGAAAATCTACCAGTCCACTCCCCGCGTCCTCTGGAATGCGCGCATCACCTTCCCTCGCTTCTTTGGTGCCGTCGGGCTCTTCACCTTGCTCACCCTGAGCTTCCAGAGCCCTCAACTCGCGCCCCTCTTCAGCGCGACCACGCTGGGCCTTCTCGCTCTCGATATTATTCAGCTCAAGAACCCCACTCTCTCCCGCGAGCGCACCATCATCACGGAGAAGCTCTCCCTCATCGGAAAAATCCGGTTTGCCTCCGGCGTCTTGTCAGCCGCTGCCATCTTCCTCAGCCCGTGGCTCGCTCTCCCCTTTCTCCTGACCAGCATTCTGGCGGAAAGGACTCTTTACTTCAAAGCCGTGCGGCCTCTCAAGATGCCGGGCTTCATCCACTAATTCAGAACGCTTGGTCATGACCATCCCCACCACCCACAAAGGCCTCACCGACCTCGTTCGCCAGCACACCCAGCTGCATGCCCGCACCGGCCCCTACACCGAAGAGCTCCTGCGCCATCCCGGCAAATTCGGCCTCGGTCAGGTTCCCGCCGGGCTCGCCCCCGATTCCACCACGACCTCGGTGTGCGGCTATTGCTCGACGGGCTGTCGGCTAAAGATCTCTCTCAAGGGCGGGCAAGCGGTCAACCTCACTCCTTCGGCAAACTATCCCGTCAATCTCGGGATGGCCTGCCCCAAGGGATGGGAAGCGCTTGCGGTTCTCGATTCGGACGATCGCGCAAGCGCCCCTCTGATTAACGGAAAACCCACCGATTGGAACACCGCCCTTGATACCTTCTGCGATCGCTTTCAAGCGATTCAAAACAAACACGGCAAAGACTCCGTCGCCTTCATCTCTACTGGCCAAATCACCTGCGAAGATTTCTTTCTCTTAGGCTCCTTTGCAAAATTCGGGATGGGCACGAAACACGGCGACGGCAACACCCGCCAATGCATGGCCACCTCGGTGGTGGCCTACAAGCAATCCTTCGGGTTCGACGCCCCTCCCTACACCTACGCCGATTTCGAGGAGTCCGACGTGCTCGTCTTTATCGGAGCCAATCCCGCCATCGCGCACCCCATCATGTGGCAAAGGGTGATGAACAATACGCGTGACCCAAAAATCGTAGTCATCGATCCCCGCCGGACCGAGACCGCTCAAGTCGCAACGCGCCACGTCCCTCTCACGCCCAAATCCGACCTCATCCTCCTCTACACCCTCGCCCATTGCATCGTGCGCGACGGCCGAATCGACGAGGAGAGCTTGGCGAGGACCGAAGGATTCGAGGACTTCTGCGACTTTCTCAAAGACTACTCCCCCGAGAAAACCGCCCCGAAGTGTGGCCAAACTGTCGCCGAACTCGAATCCCTCGCCCGCCTGGTCTCCGACCCCGGAAAGCGAGTCTCCTGGTGGTGGACCATGGGCGTGAACCAGAGCTACGAAGGTGTCCGCACCGCCCAGGCCATCATCAATCTCTGCCTCATGACGGGCAACATTGGCAAACCAGGCACTGGACCCAATTCCATCACCGGCCAATGCAACGCCATGGGCTCCCGCCTTTTTTCCAATACCACCAACCTCCTCGGTGGTCACGACTTCGCCAATCCCGAGCACCGTGCGAAGGTGTCCCGTCTCCTCGGAGTCGAGGAGGACCGGATTCAGGACTCCCCCGGCTATGCCTACGACCAAATCATTGAGGCCATCGACCGGGGCGAAATCAAGGGGCTTTGGATCATCGCCACCAATCCGAATCATTCCTGGATTGCCCAAAAGAAGTTCGCCCATATTCGCGAGAAACTGGATTTCCTCGTGGTGCAAGACATGTATCAAAGCACCGAAACGGCACAAATGGCCGACCTCTTTCTGCCAGCGGCGGGTTGGGGGGAAAAGGATGGCACCTTCATCAATTCCGAGCGCCGCTTTGGGGTCATTCGTCAGGTCAAACAGGCCCCGGGGCAGGCCCTGAGCGACTTCCGCATCGTCCACGCCCTCGCCGACCGTTGGGGAGGCTGCGAGTTTCTCAAACAATGGCCCACTCCAGCCGATGCCTTTCAAGCCCTCAAGGCCCTCAGCGAAGGACAACCCTGCGACATCACGGGAATCCCCGACTATCAATTTCTGGAAGAACAAGGAGGCGTGCAGTGGCCCTTCCCTGCTGCCGCCAACGCCGCCCCCCCAGCGAAGGAGCGTCGACTCTACGAGGAGGGCAACTACTACACCCCTAGTAGAAAGGCCAAATTTCTCTTCGACCACCCCTCTCCTCTAGCCGAACCCACCTGCGAGGACTTCCCCTTCATTCTTCTCACCGGTCGCGGCACCAGTAGCCAGTGGCACACCCAGACCCGCACGGGAAAATCCAAGATTCTGCGCAAGCTCTATCCCGAGGAATGCTACCTCGAGATTCACCCCGACGACGCCAGGCGCCTGGGCATCGCTGACCGCCAGACCGTCACCATCGCCAGTCGGCGGGCCAGCATCACCGCCCTCGCCTACTACGCCCCCACCGTGCAACCCGGCCAGGTCTTTCTCCCCATGCATTATCCGGAGGTCAACCAACTAACCCACGCCAGCTTCGATCCCCACTCCCGCCAACCGAGCTACAAGTATTGCGCGGTGAAGGTCTCCTAGGACCCGGGGCTCAGGCTTACCTAGACAAGTCGTCGTCCGCGACCTTGCCAGGTTCCCTCAAGTTTGGGAATGTCTCGTCATCATGCGTCCACTTCTCAAAATTGCAGCCTTGGCAATTGGCCTGTTCGGTTCTCTTTCCGCAAAGGAGAAAAGGAGTTTCGAGTTGCGGTGGGATAATGACTCTTTCTTGGAGCCCTTCGGCGGCAAATATACCGACCGGCACTACACGCAGGGTCTTTCCTTTCGCTATTGGCATCATGACGATGAAGGCACCCGATGTTTTCTTGGGTCCAGCGACTTGATGAATGCTCTCTTTCATTTCGGAATGGACGTTGAGGCTACCCGGGGCGGCATCTCGCTGGGACAGGAAATGTATACCCCGGAAGACATCGCCTTCGGCCCCTCCCGCTTCGGCGTCGGCTACTCCCTCGATGCCTACCAACTGCAAAGCGATGACAGGCCCTATGCGGGATACCTCTATCTCGAGCCCCAGTGGGAGCGGAGAGGTCTCTCATCGCTGTTCGGCTTCGAGTCAGTGGTGACACGGGACCGGTTCAGTGTCGCCCTTGGGGTCGTGGGACCTGCTTCGGGTGCCGACGAAGTGCAGCGACGCTGGCACAAGCTCTTCAATGGGGTGGAACCCGTAGGCTGGCGCCACCAATTGGACAACGAGTTCGCTTTCACCCTTCATGGAGAAAGAACCTGGCTCTTTTCCACCGCCGAGAAAAGCGCTCCCCTCTCTTTCAACCTCATGCCGACTCTTGGATTCGACCTCGGCAACGTTTCCACTCGCCTAACTGCTGGACTCGAGCTCAGGGCCGGGGTTGGTGACATTCATAAGTTTTCCATTCCTTCACAAGAGCTTTCGGATGACGGTTTCGGGTGCTATCTCTTTGCTTCGGCAGAAGGCTGGGCGGTCGGCCGAAACATTTTTCTCGATGGCAACACCTTCAGCGACAGCCACAGTGTGGATAAGGAATACTGGGTCGGGGAAGTGAGCCTCGGGCTCGGATTCCAGACTCCAATTTTCGACGGTCGCCTGTCTTGGGTGAAACGCTCCAACGAGTTCAAGCTCCAGGATGAGGCCAATTCCTACCTCGCCATCGAGGCGAAGGTTCTTTTCTAACTGCCGCTAATTAGGTAGCGCGGGAACCACGGGAGCGGCTTTCTCTTCGCGATCCGGACTAGCTGATTCCCCAAAAATCTCAACAGTCACCTGCTGCACGGCAGCCTCAATTTGCTGTTCCTTTGCGGACTGGGCGTTGGAACTGATCCACTCGCGCTCCAGCTGGTCCCGAACCTCATCAAAGCTGCGTTCCGACTCAGCTTTCAGCTCCTCAATCAAGATTAACCATCCTTCCCCCTCACCAACAACAGGTTCTAACAGCCCTGCTTCTGGCTCGGCAAAGATGGCCTCCGTCACCTGGGGTGGCAAAAGAAGATGCTCCGAGTCGGAGCTCACCCAGCCAAGCGTCCCCCCCTGATAGCGGGTGTTTGGCTCGTCGGAGAAACGCGCGGCCAGCGCCCCGAATCCCTTCCGGTTCTCGTCCGCCGGCAACTCTCGAAACTCCCTCGCTGCCAGCGAGAGGGATTCTCTAACAGATTCGACTTCGGCCTCAGTAAAACGACGACGAATCGCCGCCACCCGAGCTTGAGCTGGAACTCTCCAGCGCTCATTCTGAGCCTCCCAGCTCTCACGCAACTGCTCCTCGTCAGGTTGAGCGATCGCTTCGGCTTGGCTCAGAAAACGACTGGCCAGCGTCGCGCGCCAGGCCGCTTTCGTCTCCGCATCTTGGTCCAATTTCTCTCTGAGCGCGGCCTGTGCAATGGCCTCTTCTTGAATAAGTTCCTGCAGCGCCTTTTCCCGGCTCAATCCCGGGCGCCGCTCTCGATAGACTGTGAGATCTTCCTCTAACAGCCAAACCTCCCCCACGCGAGCAACCGCATCGACCACTTCATTTGACGGCTCCGACTCGACCTGCTTCTCGACAGTCTTCACTTCCTTGCAAGCGGTGAGACCCAAGCTCGCAAAGACAGCCAAACATCCTAACAGTCTCTCCTTCTTCATCGCCTCCGTACCGACAATCCTCCCAATAGCACGCAAAGAAGCAAGCTCGTCACTCCGGGTTCTGGCACCGGCGAGAGTTGAATTCCGAAGCTCTGCGGACTGGCCGAAACAGGCTCCCAGTTTTGCCCTCCGGTGCCTCCGGCGGCAATGGTGTCCGCGATTTGAATCAAGTTCCCGTCTTGGGAAATTTGCTTCCCGCTCTCAATGTAATCCCATTCGTATAGGCCAGTGGAAACATCCTGATCGTAGTCATGATCTGAGACACCGAGCACCAGCCAGTATCGTTGCCCCGGTTGCAAAACCGCCTCCGTGCCAGTCGACCCCTCGACTGGAGAAAGCTGAAAATCAGCCGAGTCTGGGGAGGAAGGGGCATAGGCGAGACTGCTGGCATCAAAGAGCACAAAGGTTTCTGCCGCTGACGGTCGAAGTCCTTCCGTTCCATAAAGCGCGACGTAGACATTCGCATTGGGATACAACACGCGCGCGCGCAGGGTCACCGAGGAGACCCGAAAGGCCTCCTCGCTTTCGCCAACATCAATGGAAGTCGCCAGCCATTGATTGTAACTCACACGGTCGCGGCCGTAGCTTTCCTGCGAGAGCGAACTGGCCTCCACCATCTCCAGATTGGTTTGCGCTTCCACACCGGAGAAAGACAGAGCCAACCCCAAACAAGCTTTCTGACCTAAATTCATCCTCATCCTATGGCAAGACATCCGCCACCACGCGGAAATGACACGAAGCGGGAAGGGGCTGAAGAAAATGCACGGTCACCTGCTCCATCCCATCAGGAAGAACCTGGGTCTCTTCCCGAACACTGGAGGCATCCACCGATTCCCAACTGTCCAAGTTCGTGGACGATTTCACCTGATAGACCAGCTCGGGAGCAAAGATGCGGCGCTGATAGCGGAGGGTAAAGCCACCCTCGCCAGCGCTGAGAAGAATAGGGGTCACCTCTCCCCCGTCCGGAACAAACGGATTTCCCCCAAAGGCAAATTCAGCCAGTCCATTCAAGCCATCGGAGTCACCGTCCGCGAGGAGGAAGTTCTCACGCTCCTCATTCACCGAATGAACAGCCATCCAGTCCGCGATGGTCGCCGGGCGCTCCACAATCAGAACCGTAGCCGAGGAAGTTTCCCCCAGAAGATAGGCCGAATCGGGCTGAACCCCGACGGTCACGGTCTCGGAACCATTCTGCAGCAAGCCCGAAGCAAGGGGCTCGACATCCAGAGTCAGAACCATTTGAGCCGGGGCAAAGGTAACCGATGAAGGCAAACGCCGATAGTCGACAAAGGCCGTGGCGTTTCCTCCCGCAGTGAGCCGCACGGTCAGCGGAATAGATGTCGGACCACTACGGCGAATCAAAATCTGCCCGGGATAATCGTAGTCCCGGATGGCAACCCGCTCGGCCAACTCCAGCCAGACCCGGCTTGGCAAGTCCGTGAGTGTTAGTGTAACAGAGGCCCCGTCCTCAGCCAGATCCCAGTCGGCATGGCTGGCCAGCTCGACCTGAAGCGTCTCCGTGGGCTCTAACAAATCATCGCCAAAAGGCTTCACCTGCAAGGTCTTGACCTTCTCTCCAGGAGCGAAAGTCAACGAGATTGGAAGGTTCGCGAAGTCAGCTCCCATGGTGGCGGTTCCTGAGAAAATCAAAGGAACGGTCAGCGTCTCGGAAGCATCTCCGCGACGGCGGAAGGTCAGTTGGACTTCTTGCAAGTCTTCCTCCGCAAGCTCTCCCTCGGAAGCGAGGAAAAGCGTCGTGCGTGGAATCACTTCGCCCGTCTCCAGCGCTCCCATGTCCCAGAGTTCTGCAAGTTCCTGCGGCATCTCGGAGGACTCGAAGCGAACCTCACCATCCACAAATCCCGAGCCATCACCGTCCCGATCCACTTGAAGAACTCCCCCGCTCAAACGCACATAGTTTTGCAAAGTGCGTCCTTCCACCGGTTCTAACAGCAGCCGCAAATCGAGGACATCTTCGCTGGCTTGAAAGTGACTCACCACCACCGTGTTCTCGGAATCCGCGACGACAATTCGATCTTCGCCCGCCCCCGGCAGAACCCGGTCTCCCCCGCCTGCGAGGAAAACATCCGACTCCTTTGTTCCGAGGAAGGTGTCCTCCGAAACCGAGCCGACAAACAACCGCCCGACTTCTTCCGTCTGCTCGCTCTCGGTGCTTTCCCAAGCAGTCGGACTCGATGGTCCTCTCAGCGTCGCCGCCCCCGCCAGTTGGGAAGCATCTTGCACCGCCGGAAAATCTTCGGGACTCTCCCCTGCCAATTGCCAGCCCGCCCACAGTTGGGCTGCCTCGCTGACCATCAAACGACATTGGGCCGAGGCCGCGGGATGACTCTCGGTTTCATCACGAACTGTTAGAGCAAAGGCCACTTCTTCAGCCTGTTCCCCCAAATGCTCGAACACCACGCGGCCACTATTTACATCGGCATAGGTGAAGGTCGTGATTGGCTCAGCTTTCCCTAACAGAAGGAGGCGCATGGAGTCAGGAACGTCTTGCGCTTCGAAGACCAAATCCTCAGCAGCTGAGTCCGAGTCAATCACTGTGATTACAGGAATCGCCCGTCCTCCAGTCGGCACCGCAAAGGCATACTCGGAAAGCAGTTTCGGAATCTGGTCATCACCCACCGGATCCGTGCCAAGCTGAAACTCGGAAAGATTGCTCACCAGATCGCCGTCGGGATCCGCGTTCGCATCGGCGAGATTTCGATCCGTGCCATATTTGTCCTCCCACCAATCGGGAAGGCCATCGCCGTCGGTGTCGGGCAAGGGTCCATCGTAGATGAGGTCAAGACGCTTGAAGCTCCCCCGCTGAGCAGTGGAGAGTTCCATCTGAAAGGCCCCGGGGTCTGCCAACCGCAAGGTCTCGCCATTAAGAGTCAGATTCGTGTTTTTGAAAAAGACTTCATCAGCACCCTCTTGCAAGGGAAGACCAGGCAAAACTGACTCCAGCGTCTCGGCTATCGCCAAGTGCTGAGGCACGCGAATCTGATAGGAGATTTCTCCTCCTTTCATCGCGGAAAGGTTGGCCGAGGTCTCGAAAATCACCTCTTCCTCCCCGTCGATTTGCCAGTTCAAGGAACCGGCAGTCATCACATAGGGCTCCCCTCCGGCCAAGTTGAGAACCCGCCCATAGAAGACAAGGTCTACCTCCGGGACACCGGCAGCAGATAGACTGGCGGCAGAGGCGAGTAGTGGTAAAAATGCTTTCATGATGTTGGCAGGTTTCGGGTCCTAGTTTCCACTGACGCTGTAGGTTTGAAGAAGAAGTCGAATGTCCCGCACCCCGACCCCATCGCGGAAGTCAGTCCCGGCGGACTCTTGGTCAAAGCCCGGCAGAGGGGCTCCATGAATCAAAGTATCGATGCCCGCGGAGGGGTTGGCGGAATCAGCTAACAGACTGGCGCTTGGAATGATCAGCACCCACTGGGTGTTCCAAACACTGCGCCCGATGAGACGACTATTCGTGAGCATCTCCTCATCGGCCCATCCTCCGGCATCATGATAGGCGCGGAAGCTCGAGAACTTGCGCAGGTCATTGAAGTAGCCGCTACTGCTCTCCGTGGCCGGCTGCCAAGTGGTGCTGTTCAGATCGGAAAGAGTAATGGCGAGCGGCGCGGGGATCCGTTGGTCCACCACGTTCCAGCTCCGATGCTCCAAGCTCGGACTATCGGGCACGAACATTTGATCGGATCCCACCGGGATGAGATACGCTTGCGGTGTCTGGCTGAGTGCCACGTTGTTGTAGCTATCAAAGCGAATCCCAACCGAACGAATCTTGGTCGAAAAGCTCGAGGAGTTGAAGGAGTGATCACCACCCGCAATCGGATGGCCAAACCAGTTTTTACCAGCCTCGATAGTGGAGCTAAAGGGAATGACGAGAGCGGGTTGCTCGCCAGCAGATTCCGGCGCAAAAGGACGGCAGTAACGGCGGAAGACATATCCATAGTTCACCCCGTTGCTTTGATACTCATAATTCCATAGGTCAGGAACCCGCCAGCTTTCCAACTGGTTTCGCCAATCGGGATTGACGCGGGTGCTCATCCCCACCCGGGCCAACTCGCGGCGCAAGGAGATCGCCGCGGTATTGCTGTCCGGATTGTTGAAGCCCAACTGCCCTTTCAAGGTCTCGTAGTTGGTCGCCAGCACTGCCAACTGCTCGGCGATCCCGCCCGCGCCAATGACAGGTTCCTCACCATCCCACTCCCCCAAGGTGCGCTCGCGCATCAACGCGGACAGCAGCGGAGAAGCATTGGCCGAGTGATTGTCGGGCAAGTTCAGTTCATACTGATAGGCTTTGCCCGCGAGATAGGCATAGCGGGTCGCGAGGTCGAAGGAGGAGCGATACTTGCGCAAGGCCTCATTGTGGAAGATGCGGAAGGTGTAGTCTTCGTAGCGCTGTTGCGTCGTGGTGGAAGCGACCCGTTGGTTGAAGACCGTTCGCTCGGTGAGCAGTGCCTGTCCTTTCTCGATGCTCATGCGCACCCGGTCGCTCGCGCTGCGCATCGATTCCACTGTATCAACCAACTCCCAGAGAAGCACTGCCTCGGAATTTACCAGCACTTGTATTTCATCCAAGATGTCGATCAGTTCGGACTTCAGATCTTCGGTTAGAAGCTGACGATCCATTTCCTCCAAAACCTGATCCGCTTCGATCTCCAGACGATACTGGGCAATCTGGGCCGCAAGAGAAACACCCTTGGCGATGTTGGAAAGATTGGCTTTTAAAGTTCCAATGATTCCCCTGGCCGGTGCGGTGGCATCGTTGGAAAGACCGACAATCTTCGGCAGAGCTTCATTGAGTGCATCAAAGGTATCATCGGTAAAGTCCGCCACCAGACTCGCCGCACCCGCTGCCGCAAAGGCTCCGGTCGCGGCCCCTGTTAGAACGGCTCGATCGTCATGAGCCTCCGACACGATCTCGATGCGGTCGGCTGCGATTCCGCTCTTCAACTCGAACTTGCGTAGCAGCTGTTTGAAGTCATCGCCCTGCGCCTGATAGAGAGCAACCGCATTGCGCACCCGCCACTCGGCTTGCACCAGTTCCTGAATGGATGCCTGGATCTCACCGGGGCTTTGTCTCTCTCCCCAAGAATCCGGCGCCACCAAGCCATAGCCTGAGGAGCGACGAGGAAGGTTCAGCTGAATCTCGCCCGGCGTCACCGCTGGCAGATTGACATCATTGGGAAAATAGGCGGACACCGTATCGCGCAACAAGTCGTCGACCCCGACCCCACCCGCAAGGAAGGGATTCGTGTCCGAGGCGAGATTTCTCAGCCCCGCTGGGATGGTGGTCGCTACCGTGGTCTCGCTCAGGTCCGGCAGAATATCGGCTCCTGCCGAAAGGACGTCGACATACATCCACAGGTAGATGTCGGGACCCACATAGCCTTCGGGATAGGCTTTGCCCGTGCCAATCATCCCTGCGTAAGGGGTGCCGAAGACTTCGATCATTTGATTCCGCAAGCTCCGATCCTGGTCGATGGCATTCTGACGAAGAGTCTCGCTGGTGGCTTCCGTTTGGCGAAGCTGGGAGGCGATGCCATTGGCGTAGTCGAAGGTCTTCTTGGTATTTCCCGCCGCTCGGGTAGCCCGCTGATAGACTTGCTCGAAGTGGGTGGCGGACTCCTCATGGGTCCGGTCCGCCAAGACGGGATCGATATCGAAGGGAATGCTATCAGGATTCAATCCGGCGGGGTTCAATCCTTGATCCGCAGCATTCAGATGAGCCTGAATCTGATTGGCCTGTTGAGCTATGTCGGCAATCTCCGCCACGGTGGTGCGATCCACTTTTGCGATCCCGGTCTTGTTCGGATCGGTCTCTTCGGCGGGCAGCATGGCATTGACAAATACCCAATCGCAAAAGGCGGCAGAACCCGAACGCTGCGCAGTCTCAAAGACTCCCCAAGCCCGATCCGTATCCACGTCTTGATATCCCTGCCACTGACCGTCGGGGTTCTCGGTGTAGGCCGAGCGATAGCTGAGGTCCACCAACTCCGCACCACAACGCGCGCGGGCAGCTGCCGATCGAGCGAAGGCCCGTTCGTCCTGATAATCGATATCCAGAACGATGCCATCGATATTGTATTTCTCGCTGCGTGCGCTCCAGGAAAAGTTCACGTTGCTCGCCAGATCGTAGTAGCCTTTCAGCGCCATCGTATAGTGACCCCAGGCATCGCCGTGGCCTTGCGGATAGAGTCGGCGGGCGTCCTCATCGTCCAGCAGTCCGTCTTCAGTGAGGTCGTTGATGCCATAGTTCATCACATAGGCGGCCTCGCCTGAACCATTGGTGAAGTTCCAAATCAGGCGATTGTAGGAAGGTCTCGCTCCCACTTCCGCGCGTCCCCGCAGGAGGGAAAGCTCCTCGTCCAGGAGACCAGCAGTTTGGTTTTCGAAAGCATGAATAGTGGGGGCCAAAGAACCGAACTCCCCTCCCACGGTGGCAAAGCCAATCAAGGGATCGAGCGCATCCGAATAGGCCTCGTTTCCTAACAAAGTGTAAAGCCCCCCAATTCGATTGGCCGCATTCAGGAGAGCAGTATTCACCCCCACACTCCCCTGCTGGGTCGCGATGGTGAAGTCTTCCGCTCGGTCGAGAACAGTCTGATAAAGTTCGATCAGACCCACGCTCTCGATGGCATCTTTGTCGGGATTGAAGGCGACGGCTCCCTCGAACCGCTGTCCCGCTTGCTGAATCGCACTCGTGTAGGTGGCGGGAGCATCACTGTTGCCAAAGTCCGTGAAACGGGCATCGAACAAGTTCACTGCAGCCGCTACCCGCTTAATCCACCCCGGAACCAACTGCGCGACATAGGCCTCATCGGTATCGACGGAAGGCGAGTCGAAGTTGGGGGGACGACTATTCGCCGCTCCCGCCCAAGCACTCCAATTGGATGCCACCGCACCGTTGTCGTCCTTGTGACGGTAACGGGTAAAGGCGAGATTGTCTTGAATCAAAACCGGACCCGAGCCGCTCAGCTGAACCTCGAAGGCACCCACCGCAGACATAAAGTCCGTCCAGTCTCCGCTATTCGTCGAGACCGTCGCAGTCGGCTTGGTCACTCCAGGGGGATTGAGCTCGACTCCATCTTCCTCGCGCAGAATCCACTCGAAATAGAGGTCATCCACATCGCCACCGAAGTCCGCAGTGTGGCGAAGAGTCACCTTTTCATCAAAGACATTGGAAGGCTCCAAGACCGCAATGGATCCCCGATACTTCTCAGGCGTCACCCGAATCACATGCATCGCGACCGGACTATCAGGAAGGTCCGCTGAGTCATTTTCCGCAATGGTGATATACCCGCCTTCCGATCCCGAACGCTGCAGCCCGGGATTGGTCACGACCACCACCCCGGGGCCGAAGTTGTTGGCCGGCTCGATTCCCAGAGTGCCGCTATCCAGTCCGATCCCCAGAGAATCGGTCACCAGCGTTTCGTTCGGGTCGCGTGAAGTTTGCGCCAAGGCCGCCACCGCATTCGTCCAATCAACGCTGGAGGAAAGACCCTTTACCAGCAACTCGTCGCTCTCGGTGAGAACGTTAGTCTGCAAGATTGTCTGAGCGCCGGGCGTGCTGAGCAAGTCGCCATCACCCAAAGTCCGTCCGTTGAGAAGCCCCCTGACTTCCAAAGTCTGAGTGGTGGTGTCGTAATAGATCCGATCTTGCAGACTCGCAGGCAGATCCTTGAAGTGCCAAACCAACCCGTCGACGATGACCTTCCCCGCAGCAGGCTGCAGCGCGTCAGGCACAGCAGTGAGCGCCAGTGGAACCGAGTGGCTGGTCAGAGCCGGAAAGACGCGCGCGAGGTAGTTGTTGTCGAGCTCGGCGGGAGTGAGATCCACGTTGGCCTCGTCGAACACCTGCTTTGCACTCTGCCAAGACACAGCTTGGGGCAAGCCGCTGGGCTTTGGGTCTGCCGTGCTGTTATCGGTGGCATACTCTCCGCCTGAGAAAGTCAAAGTCTCCCCTGCTTTCAAAACGGGAACGTCAGTCGGCCAAATCGTGTTGTAGCTGACATTGCGAGGACGCGAGACATTGATGTTTCCGAACGAAACCGCCTCGCCCGCTTCTGCGGTCGGATGCCAGAAATCCGCCCTAAGAGGGTAATGCCACGCCACCTCCACATCGGCCGCCGCATCCGTATCGCCCGAGACACACCACGGCATGTTATTCTTATCCTCGTAATAGGCAATGCGACCATCGACATTGAACCCTTCCGTCTCCTCCGGAATGGCCGAGGCTCCGATCACGGTGTCCAGCGGGTGGGGCGGGCTGAGCCGCAAGCCTGCCTCGTTCTGATAGAAATAGGTGTAAGTCTGATTGAACGAAGGGAGGCGCGAATCCGTGGTGGTCGCGTCTTCCTCTTCAATCGAATAGACCTTCATCTTGGCCACGGGATTGGAAGGAGTGCTCACATCTTCATACTGCACCAGGACGTAGGGCTCACTGCCGAACGGTTGGTTCAGATCATTGCGCAAGGCAAAGACCGCCGAACGGGTCGCGTCTGAAAAGGACGAAGCCACGAGGGCGTGTTCCTCGTTGGGATTGTATCCCATGAGGGCAGGATCCGCTTGCTGGTAAACAACCGGATTGACCCAATCTTCTCCGAACTGAGGCTGCTCCTGCCCCGACTGAGACAAGCCTTCACTACCCAAGCGGCTGGCGATAACGATTCGATCCGTGGCGGAGGGCCACTCCGGCTGATAGTTTCGCGCCACGTAAGGCCAGCGAATCTCATCCTGCACCCGATACCACGCGATCGAAAAGGAACGGTCCGGCAATTCCTCCTCGGAAGAGAGCAAGAACAACTCGGCAGGCGTCAAAGCCCGATCGTAGACCCGCGCATCGGAAATCACCCCATGAAAGAACTCGTCGCCTCCCGGCAGTTCGACACCCAAGGTCAAGACCTCGTTCGAGGCTACAAAATGAATCGGTTGGCTCGGCACCACCTCGCGGTCCAGCTTTCCATCGACATAAAAACGAACTGCGGAGCCATCATAGGTGACCGCAACGTGATAGTGCTGACCCAACTCCAGCGTCGCGTTGGAGTCCCAATGAGCATGCGGTGAGGACCCGTTCCCGCTCTGCTGATTGTAGTTCACCGCCAGGCGAATCTTACCCGCAGCGGTGGTGGTCAGCGCATAGGTGCTCCGTTCATTGCCCTTGCTCACAATCCCACCCCACTCGATGAAGGCATCAGGACGGATTCGAGCCGCAATCGTGAGCAGATCACCCGAAAGATTGCCGACGCCTCCCGGTGCAGAGAGATAGGTATTGGAAAAGTCGATCCCTGGCGACAACCAGGTTGGAACTCCATTTGCGAAGACCGCATTCGCCCCCGTCGCGGCATCGTTCGCGGTCATTCCACTGGTTTCATTGAGTGCAAAGTGAGTCACTAGCCCTGAACTCAATCCTGCGGTGAGGCTTGTGCTCACTCCCGCGTTCACGGGGAAGATGGGGCCTTCCCGGCTTTCTCTTTCATAGAGACTGCCATTCACGGGGGCCAACTCTTGCACCACATATCCATTGTGCCCGACTTCTTCGGCATCGTGATCACCAGACGCAACCGCTTCGCCCACCGTTGCGGGCAGCAGGATCTCCCCGGCGGAGTCTTGCCAATGGATGGAGTTCACCACTTTCACCGAGAGAGATTCGCGCTCCAAGTCGCCATTGGATTCTCCATTCGCCCGGTGGGAAAACAGGAGAATACTGCGCCCGGACTCAGCGGCAGAAAATTGCGAACCAGTCACCGTGGCGCGGCTTTCGGTATGGGCCAGACGGACAAAGGAAGTTCCATCGGCAGCGCTCTCATCCAAGTCCACTGCTGGCGTCTCGATGATGTGGGTATAGTCCGGCTCACTCGGCCAATCGACTGTGACCTCGACGATGATGTTCTTCGCCGCATCATCCGGCGCGGCACTATTTACGAACTCGACCGTGAACTTGCCAGGCTGCAGCACGAAGAGCTTGTTCTGCACCTCATCCCAAATCTGCATCGTCTCGAAGGTGCTGCCGTCCGGCCCCGTGGAAACATTTCCCGCCACGGGAGGAGTGCTGGTATCGATACGTCCTCCGTCTGCTCCGGTTACTCCGGCAAAGGTGAGAGTAGATCCGACGGAAACGGTCTCCGGATAAATCGCCCGCGCATAATCCCAAGTGATGCCGGAGGGCTCCGTGATTCTAAAGGTTTTGCTAGAGACATTCAGCGCTTCGCTCGGGGTGATATCGCCTTGCCCCAAGTAGTATCCCTTCAGACTCAAGGTGCTCAATCCGCTGTCGACCTCTGTGGGAGCAGAAACGGTCACGGGCTTGTTCGCGGCTACCCAAATCTCCCCCACTCCGGTCAAGACGCGATTACGCGTCGAACCCTGCTTGCGCAGCTCCCATTGCGAAGACTTGTTAGACTTGGGGTTGCCCTCGCTGTCCTCGCCAATTACCTCGAACCACTTGCCTGCTAAACTCGTGAAAGGCAGCGTGACGGTTCCGCCAGCTTGTGTTCCCGCGGGAACATCGATGAGATACTCGTCACCCCAGCCGTGAAACTCGTCCGCGACCCGAATCCTCAACTTCTCAGGCGGGGCCCCTTCGTTGAAAGTGATATGGATCTCATTGCGGGTGACTCGAATCGGAAAGTAGGCGTATTGATAGGAGTTATCCGAAAACGTGTTGCGAGAGAACACCGAGGCCGCGGCCTCGAAGTCGGCGGGCAGAACATTGTGATCGGTCCACGTGGTCGTTGGACTCTCTTCCGCCACCGAGGAATTGACCGCCTGCCGCATGCGATACTCTTTTCTCCAAAGCCAGGACAGCTTCCCGGGACCATTGACTACAATCTCAGCGGTTTGCTGCCGATTTTGCAGGTCGGTCCACTGATACCAGCTTCCACTCACTACCCCCGCAGCCTCCGCCACTACTCCCTCAGCGGCAAAGCCAAGCGATCGCCAGCGAACGCCCGTTTGATCAGGATCGCTCTCCCAACCATTGATGGATGCCACCATCGATTCGCCTTCCACGAACCAGTGCTTGTTCACCACTGGACTCGGACTCCCAGCCGAGACCGAACTCAAGCCATCGACACCCGAGAGTTCGGAAGAAATCTGAACCGCATGCTCGGTTCGCCAAAGGAAGGTCAACTCGGTATCTCCACTTGCGACGAAGGTCACCGAATTTGCGGTTCCGTTCTGTGTCGAGTTGCGGAACTGGTAGCCGGTATTCACCCGGCGCGTCACCGCATAGCGGCGAATGGCATCCGAGTTGGCGGAATCGAGAATGTTGCCATTGACATCCTCATAGACAACATGGGGAACGGTTGCCGCGATGGCGCGACCTGCCGCAACGGTTGCGACCGACGCGTTGGAACCGGAAGGACCACCGTGCGGAGTCGGATTCCCGAACTCCGAGTTGATGGCGATTTGCACTTCTTCCAGGAAGTCTCCCGCACTCGACATGAAACCCACGAAGCCCTTGTGTTCACTATTGCTTCCCTCAAGTGTTTTGCGAGTGGCGGAATCGGGTCCGAGGGTGAGATCTCCATCCTTCCACGAACCAGCAATCACGACGGTATTACCGGTCACCCCGAGAGAGGCCACCCGCTGGACTGTGGGAGGCGAGATACTCGCATTCGTATCCTCAACCGGAGCCACGTGCCAACTTGCAGAGGGCGAAAGGTCGGTGGTCGATAACTTTTGCCAAAAGAGGTGAGCCTTGGAAGAGTTGTTCCCGACCGAGGCTGAAACAAGCGTTCCTGCTCCATCGACAAAGCCACGAGTGCTCAACGCTCCCCCGGCCACCCCAGAAAGATAAAGGGACTGATCACTTCCCATCGTAATCCCGGCCACCAGATCATCGGCTGAGGAATTGTAAACTCGGAAACTTGAATACGCGAGGTTGTTAGCGGAAAGCTTGCCCACCCAAATGTCCATACTCCCATCCACACTATCAATCCGAGCCGCGTCATTGGGCTCCGCTCCGTCTGTTGAGGAGTTGGGGCGCAACCATTTCTTGAATTCACCAGCCACAAAGAGCGAACCATCGGAGTAAGCCATCTCTGCAACGCGCGCATGAGAGCCGTCGTCTCCCCCTTCCAGTTTGATGGGGTGGAAGTGGTGGGTAATCTCGCTCGTTGCGCTTCCTCGCACGGGATCGATGCGATAGATGATACTCAACGAACCGCCGTATGAGTCGAAATCGTTCGCGAAAACCGTGCCGCTCCTGACTGACTCGAAACCCCGATACTGCTCCACTCCGTTGGGGTCGAGATAGGCCGCGGTGCGCGTCCCGTTGCTGGTGAAGATGGCACGGGTATCTTCTTCTACCGAAGTATTCGCCGTATCGGTGACCAACGCTACGAAAATTGCCCCAGTATTGTCCGCTGCCACTGCAGTAGCAGTAGTCCCAAAGAAATTTCTACTAAAATCATCGTTTCCGAAAGTCGTGGCCCAAGTCGCTTGCAGATTTTCGTCGAATCTCACCACAAAGGCATCCTTCTGATCGGGGTTGGTGGTCGATCCTCTAATCATCAAACTTCTCGTCCCGTTTCCACTGAAAACCGTCGCCGGACTGGCCCCCGCTTGCTGCTGCTTGACCGTGAGTTTGTCTCCATGGGCATCCCCCACCAAGGTGACGGTTGCGGCATTGTTCTCCGATCCGATGGCGAGCGCGTTTCCGCGAGCCACCCCGTTGGGACTTTCCGCCAGGCTGTAATCCAAGAGGGTGCCATCAAGAGTCAGCTTGGCGATAAAGGCCTTCCCATTGGCGCCCGATGGAGTCTGGGTGGTTCCACAGACGTAGAGACGATCGTTGAGCGCCTCAATGTCGTTGACCTTCCAGACCGACGATTGACCGAGAACACTTCTCATCGTCTTGGTCCAGACGATCGAACCCGCAGGATCGACTTTGGACAAAAAGCCATCGTCAGCCGACCCTGTTCCTTTGGTCCATCCGGTTAGATAAACAAAGCCCCCAGCAGAGGCTGTTCGAAACCCGGGATTCCAAGTATTTGGATCTTTATTCGAGTCCGCATTGATGGCGTCCGAGAAATAACTTCCCTCCGGAATCTCTTTGAGCAAGACCTCGGCGGAATTGGCGACAACAGTGAAGGCACCGAACAATGCGGCGGCAGAAAACCGAACAAAACGATTCATGAAAACTTAAGGGTTGAGAAGTTGTGAAGACGATACCCGTGCGAAAACAGCCGTCCCGCGCACTTCCAAAGTATCCTTGTGAAGGCCTGTGATTCTTTCGCTAACAACCGCCCGACGTTGTCCGTCAGTGGGCAAATCCTCATCCTCCCAATCAATGGTTAGTGTGCGGGTAATCTCCCGACCGATTCCAAGGTCGGGGTGATACTTATGGCGGAACGGATTCTTGGGATGCGCTGCGGGCAGAGTCACCGAGACCGCGATCTCATCCCCACTCCCCGTTCCCGCGAAGGCCACTTTGTCAGAGGGAAGCGGGAAGGTCGCGGAACTGATGCGCACCCCCACCAATTTGTCACCACGCGGGACGATGCCGTCGTAGTTCGCCACCAGATTGGCTTGGGTGATGATCGCCTCCCGGGGGTCGCCACCACGAGTCCTCATCAAGGTTGCTTCCTGCAGCAACAACATATTCTCGACCGCATCGGAATAAACAATGGCCTTGGAATAGAAAGGCGAGCCCGCCTCACCCCACTCGCCGGTGGTGACATTCTTCACCTCATTCAGCTCCATCTCACCGACCCAAAGCCCCGCCATCGTCTCATCGGGGTTCGGTGGTTCGTGGAGAATCCCGACCTCCGAAGGGGTGAGTTCGCGGTTATAGACTCTCACATCCCGAATCGCTCCATGGAAATAGTCAATCGCTCCGGCGTCGCGTCGCCCGACCTGAATATCTACCGTTTGATTCGGGATCACCTGATGAACCACCTCTCTATCCATTTCCCCATCGATGAAGAACCGGGTGCGCGAACCATTGTTCGAGATCGCCACATGGTGCCACGTCCCCCACTCCAAGGTCCCGGTCGAATCGGTATTGCCAAAGCCAGTCGAACCCGCTTCGTTAAAAAAAGGATCTCCCCGGTTCTCCAGCACCAGCTTGCCATCGATCACCAGCATAGCGACCGAATACATATCGAGGACCCCACGCCATCCGGTGGTATTGTCAGAACGAACCCATGCCGACATTGTAAAGGTCTCGCGCAGGGAGGGAACTCCGTCAGAGAATTTGAAGAAATGCTGATTGGCCGCGTGAAAGAAAACTCCCGGCTGCTGCCACTGAGGCGTTCCACCCCAATATCTCAGGGGATAACTGCCGATAGCATCATTGGCGATCGTGCCCTCGGTTTCATCCAAAGCATACTGAAACACCAGACCGTCCCGAATATCCAACTGCGCGCAAAGCGGCGCCGCTGAAGAGACAAAAAAGACCACGACTCTAGAAACGGAGCGACGAAAAGTTCTCATATTACGATAAACCTAGTAGATGGAGACCGGGAGGCGAAACTGCATTCCTCCCCCTTGTAAAACGAAGGAATAATTCCCGGCAGACTGCCCCTCTTCCCCCAATTGCAAGGTCAAGGGCTGGTAAGAATCCGCCAAATCAAGCGAGGAACTCTGGCTTCCGCTCCCAACGAAAGTTGCCGCCAGCCCACTGCCCATCTCGACAGTCAAAGTCACTGGCAGAGAGCCATTTCTCCGCAGTCGCACTGTGGCCGATTGCTTTTGAGAGCTCAGCGAAAGACTTTCCCCCACCCAAGTGATGTCCACGGGTCCTTGGAAGTCACTCCCTTCCTTGGACCACACCCAATAAGCGACTCCACGCTTCATCAAGTCGGTGGGCGCCACTTTCTGCCAGCGATTGGCGATCAAGCGAAAGACCTTGAGGTCTTCATGCGCCCGAGAGTCATCAAAGAAACGGGCAAAGGTCGGAGGGGCTGTCGAATCGATGTCGAATCCGACGAGATTGAATGAAGTTCCAGTCCACTTGGTGCGGGCAAAGGCCGGTTCGCCCGAAACCGTCACCTGACAAGCCGAAGTTACCTTAATCAACAAAGGAGTTCGGGCCGGAATGGCACGCAGGTTATTGAGAAAGGCCGAAGGACTGCTTGCAGGCTGCCAAGTTCGCCATTGCGGCGAGCGCTCGGGAAGAGCTTCGGGATCAACCAAGGAGTCTACTTTCGCCTTGTCCGGCAGCCACAAGGAAACCATCTCCACCGGTTTCCCGGCGAAAAGCACCTCGGGATCCGAGTGCTCGGGTTTCAGTTCCAGGTAGATGGAATTCCATCCCGGTGTGAGTTCCAAGGTTTGCTCCGCAGCCTCACTCCATGAAGCCAAGCCAAGAAAAACCCCGAGAAAATTTCCCCAATTTCGAAGAGTCATGCGTGTTGTTAAATATCAAACAACACTAACAAATTTTAACAACAAGCCGCTTTTCAGTCAGTTGCGAAGAAATGAGCTGCCAACAAGCCTCGGCTGTTAGAAAAACACCCGTATAAACGAACAACTCAACCCACCTAAAAAAGAGTGAGCGCCAAGAGCATGAGGAGTAGCAGAGCGGTCAACCACCAATACCACGCGATTCCCACTCGCCGATGGGGTTTTCCGCCGAACTCACGGGCCACATAGTCTTCGTAATCGAAGTCTTCGTCAGGAAGATCGAGCCCATCATAGGCCGAATCCTGCTCCCAAGATCGCTTCTTCTGCGCCTGCTTCCGCTTCTTGCGCCCCATGCGCTTCGCCACCTTTCGGGGACCGCAAGCCTGGCATCCCTTGGAACCGACGGGCACTTCTGCTCCGCATTCGGGACAAAGGTAGCAATCGACTTCGGCCATGGTTCGAAAAGTGAGTTCTAGAGATCTGCCACGTAATCGATGAGAGCCTCACGGGCATCCAAGGGCAAGAGACGGGACCGGGAGGCTGGTTTGGCCAACGCATCGCGCAAGACATTCAATCGCCGCCCACCGGATTGCGCGTCGTAACTATTGAACAGAACCCGATAGCGCTCGCGCTCGGGAGTCCCCTTCACCCCAATGGGTTTGCGCTTGGCGTCTTTGATGATTTCCATCCCGAAAAGGGCGCGATTGGAGTATCGGTCGTCTTGGTCTTCTTGAAGAACGGCAACCAACTCCTCGCCTGTCAATTCGCCCACCACCAACTTGTTTTCGTAGGGCAAGTGGCTCCAGGCATCGGCGACCGTGAACTTGCCTTCGGGAATCTCAGTGCTGCCAAAGGTGCCGTGGAAGACCGCATCAACCTCTTGCCCAGCCCGCGAAGCCGCAGCGAGGAAGGATTCGCAGAGGAAGTTGCGAATGGCGGCAGTCCCCTTGAGAGTGACCGGGATCTTCCCAATCACGCGCTCGGCTTCCTTTTCCGCTGCTTTCAAAAATGGTTTGGAGGCGTTCATCACGACCTCGTCAAAGCCCACCCGGCCATCCATCCGCGCGAGCTCGGTGCGAGCCAGATCCCCCATGAACCGCACGCGCCCACAGTCGAGGCCATGGTAACTCGCCTGCGTACAGGGAACCCCTTCCACCAACCAGCGCTCGTTGCGACGATGGGAGTGGGCCGCCAGGAAGGCATTCACCCCACCCGAATCCTTGAGAGTGTGCGCCAACGGGTTCGCATAATCGTCACCGCGTTCGCGATAGCCCATGTGACCTGCTACGATAATTTTAGTAGCTCCCTCACCCTTCAACTCCGCCACACAGCGCTTCAGAATCGGAGCGGGATCGACTGCCTCAAGCGGCCCCAAGAGCTCCGAACGCAGCCACGCGGGGAGACCCGGAGTGATGAGGCCCACCACTCCCACCTTCTCGCCAGCGACTTCCTTGATCATCCAAGGCCGCAGCTTCTGAAAAAGACCTTCACTTCGCTCGGCTCCCACCAACTTGCCATCCAGCTTCACATTGGCAGCGAGGACGGGCATGTTCGAGCGGTTGAGAGCTTCCTCCACCACCTCGGGACCCCAATCAAATTCGTGATTTCCCAAGACCCAGGCGTCGTAGCCCATCTTGTTGAAGAGATCGATCATCAGCTTCCCACGGGTCTGCCAACTGACCATGGTGCCCTGATAGACATCGCCAATATCTAACAAGAGGTTCTCAGGAGACTCCTTGCGCCAAGCCCTGATTTGGCTCGCACAGCGGGCAAGACCACCGAGGTCCTTCTCCCCGTCGTAAGACTCGGTGGGAAGGATGTGCCCGTGCAAATCCGTAGTGTGAAAGATGGCCAGCTCCGAGCCTTTCGACTCTTGGGCTCTCCCCCGCGCAGCCAGAGCCACCGAAGCAGCCGTGCCTGCGATAAATTGACGCCGATTCCAGTGCTGCATAACCTTAGCTACCGGAAATCATGAACTGGGGGTCGTAGAAGGTAATGAGCTTTCTCTTTCCTTCATCACTGTCGAAAATCATGGCGATGTAGTTGCCCTGATCCTCGACCTTGATGCTCCCGATCACTTCACCTCCACAGGATACCGTTGCCCGCACCCGCCCACTATCGACGAGCTTGAGCCTTTCGCTTCTCCGCTTGCGCACGGATTGCTTGAAGGTCTTATCGGTCTGGCGCTCCTCGATTGTTAGATCGAGAACATCATCTTTGCAAAATGAGACAAAGGTCACCACCAGTCCCTGCTCCGGGGTGTGCTGTTGAAGACTGGCCAACTTGATCTGCCATCCCAAGGACTCCCCTTCTTCATCAAAGACTTCTTCGGCAAAGGCAACGATGGTTTGTGATTTCCCCTTCACCACTTTCACCTCACGTTCCGCAGTCAGGCAGCCTTCCTTGGTCACCACAAACTTCTGGGTTCCGCCGCTGTAGGGGAGCGCTCCGGTCTTCTGGCCAAGGCGATAGCCCGGCTCCCAAATATCTTTACCGTTGATCTCGAGCTTGGTGTTCCCTTCTCCCGCATCAACGAGATTCATAAAGCGCACGAAGCCAGAGCTCGCTTGAGGATCTTGCCCGTGCAACAAGGTCAGACAGAGAAAGAAGAGCAGACTAGAGATTCGTTTCATATAGGGTTTCGATTTTCAGGTTGGCGGGAACAATTGCTCCAGTAGTGCTGTTGCGGATGCCTGGGTCAGCAAAGACCCGATAGCTTTTCTTGCGTGTTGCCTTCACTCGCAAACTTCCCGAAGGAGTCTGCTCCAGAGCCTGACCGATCACATGAATCCGAAAGTTCCGGCTCCGGGTGGTCGAGGAGTTATAGACTCTCGCGAAGACTTCTTCCGAGGCCCGGTCACTGACTTGCAAGCGGTATCCCGGATCATGATTATACTTGTTCCCGAAGACGAACTTATCCCGAAGGTCTCTCACTTCGTAGTCCTCAGGATAGCGTAGAGCGGCCAGTTGGGAGAGAGAGACATAGGGACGGCCCTCGATGATCATATCCGCAATTACGCCCGCCTCATCCGCGAATCCAGTCGACGAAGCAAAGGCGTCAGTTGCTGAAATCTGTCCAAAGCGCCGCGAAGTTCGGGGAGAAAATTTGCTGGTATCGAATGATGAGGACTCGAGCGCAATCTCCGGGTCCGTGGCAAGCACCCCGGCGGCGAGCGTTCGCAAGACCTCGCGAGAAGCCGTGTTCACGTTGATGTGACCTTCCACCTTACGCAGAGTCCCAACCCTCTTGGCTGGGGTTGCGGAAAACGGTTGCCCGCAATGAAACAGGTCCAGCAGGTGCGAGGCTCGCAATCCCACGGCTTCGAAGGCCTCGTGCTCGGGACGTCCGATGCGAAGGGTGTTCCCGCCTCCGACGACGGAAGACTTTTTGGGATCCTCTTGCACCTCGGGAACATTGGCGTTGGTGCTACGATTCGCGCTTTCCTTATACCAAATCTCATTCGTCCGGGATGGAGGATTGCCCCGGTGCTGCCACATCTGAGGATCATAGATGTTGCCCAGTTCAGTCTCACTGAAGTAGCGCCCCAGATTCGAGAGAAAGACCGGTGCTTTGCTCGGCTCGGTCGCGACATCCTCTTGATTGGGATACAAGTCGTTGGAGAGAGGAAGAAGGGCACGCTCCGACGATCCCGAACCTCTTTTGTGGAAAGTGCTGAGGTCGAAAGACGAATCATGCCCGCCGTCCGGCCATTCCGAAACCAGCATCCTTCCGTGAAGAGCATCGGGATCGAATTTACCAATGGAACCCCACCGCACATTCCGGCGACCGGGACTGTAATTTTGCGGATAGCTGTTTTCCGAAACCAAGCCGTCCTCATTGGCCAAGCCAGCCCACCATGACTGTCGGGGATCATACATTCCCGTGAAGAACTCTTTGGTATATTCTCCCCAAGTTCCGGGAATGACTGCTTTGGTGACCGGCGTGTTGGTCTTGGTCAAGAGCGCACTGGTCAGCTCGATACCGGCGGCACTTCGATCACAGTCTTGGCCATTCCATCGCAAACGATAATTCGCGACGTCTTCAAAAGGAAAGTCCAACTGGATGGGCAAAGGAAGAAACTGATCCGCCGACCCCACGAACAGCCGGTAAGTGATCGGTCCAGTTGAGACCATGGTGTAGCCGTTGGACGGAATCTTAATGCTCTGAGGCGAGGAATACCAAACTCCTTCGACCTTCTCGAGATTGTGAGAAGCCCAACTCGCGCTTCCGGCAGGAGCAGTCGTATCCAATGGGCTAATGAAATCGACCTCGGGATTTCCCAAAGCTTCGAATACAAAGGGATTGTCATACCCAAGCTCAAAGGTTCCTTCGGCGGCGTGATTGCTCATATTCCAGAGTTCCGCATAGGCTTCCACCTCAATGATTAAGAAATTCCGCTGCCCATCACTGCGATCAAACCCCTTGATGGTATGCGTGATCAGATACTCCGAAACATAGGGATGGGAGTCAATTCCCCGGTAGCGGTCCCCGTCCGCAATGGGAGTGCTGTCGGTATCGGCGTAGTCCAGAATGGAAGCTGCAATCGTCTCGAGATACGCGCTATCCTTCGACGATCCGGAGAGCCACTCCCCGAAGCCCCCGCGCCTTTGCTCCGCAAAGTCTGGCAAAGCGGTGTCGATGAAGTCGGCAATCTCCGAAACAGCCTCTTCGGCACGGCTGGGGATTCCAGGAACCAGACCAAAACCTGGCGACTCGTCTGAGCCTGCGGTTTCAAGCAACTTGTTGAGATTCAATCTTGGAGCCCCCATTACCGAAGAATCGAGTCCCGGGGCATAGGGCACGAGAGCTTGCTCCTCCCAAGCCCGATTATCAGTGGTAAAGTACTCTTCCACCCATCGGTCCTCGATGGAGTCATCGTCGCCACTTAGTTCGATCCGGCCCCGATCAGCCCCGACGGGAACCCGCTCAATCGGCGCCTGCGCTCCCTTCAAAGCCAAAAGACTGGCGGGAGTGGGAGCTTTGGGAGTCAAGGTCCGCATCGTATCATCCAAGACACTCTCATCGCTCACCCCGGTCTTGTTCTGGTCGAGAGTGTAAACTGCGATCTCACTGAGGAGACGATTCTCGGGATTCAAAAAACCTTCCGCCTCCTCGAGGTAACCGGGGTTGATTCCGGGGGCGGGCCAGAGCGGAATCTGACCACCGTCGGTCTCATATTGGCTCAGGGCTGGTTGAAGTTCCTCGTTCCAGATTTCGTCATTCTGCCAGACTTCGTTAGCCCGCGCATGACCTCCGCTGCGATCATTGCCGGGAATATATTCGGCATCGATATGACCCTGCATATCCTCCACCCAATAGGAGTAGCGCGCAATGGGCACTCCCTCTTGATCTCGAATGATGCGCCAAGCAGTCACCGGAGGAGAAAGGTAGGGAGTTCCGTTGATCGCAACCGTTGCTTCCAGATTATTGTCGCTGCTTTTCAAGAGACCGGGATCTTCCGGCAAAGTCAGCTGCCCATCGACAGTGACGCTCTGCGCCCCCACTCCCTCTTGAGTAGCGAACAAAGGCGTGAAGTTAAAGACAGGATCACCGCCGCTCGTATCGCCTTGGATACCATACAAATAGGCTCGTCCGCGCTCTCCGGCATCGGTATCCAAAACGTCATCTTCCTCGCTGGAGATCTGGCCATCGCCATTGTCATCGTACTCTTCTGCAAAGGGTATCACACTGACCGCGTAGGTATCGGATGAAGTGACTCCGGCCAAAATCATCTTTGCTTCTTCCAGAGCAGATTCTGCCGCCAGTTCGGCCTGATAGGAACCGACCCGCGCCTTTGAGGAGGTGCGCTCCAATTCGACAATCGCCATCAATGCGACAAGGAGGATCATGAGCCCGGCAGAAATCAAAATGACTGCCGGCAGAGCAAAACCAGAGGACTGGGAACGTGGGGATGATTTAGTTCGCATGGCCTACTTTCAGATTAAGTTGAAACTCTCGGCCGGCCCTGGAATCGTATTCGTCACCATCTTCCAAAACCATGGTCTGGGCAATTTTGGTGGTCAGGTTCCAATCCTCTTCCAACCGCATGAGACCGGCGGTGTCACTATCTACAACTTGAAAATCAATATCGAGGGCCACGGGCAAGCCATTCCCTTCCGCCCAGTTGGCCAGAGGACCAGCCGCATTGGTCCGGGCCAACGGCTGGGCCACGAAACGAGTCACGTTGAAGGCGACCGCTTCCGCCCGATCGGGATCGGCAACCGGAGTGGGCAGGGTCCCATTGTTCAATCGCTCCAAGAGATCCCCACTGCTCACAAAGCGGCGGTAAAGCTTCCGCGAATAGGCAGAGTCCACGACCGGAGCATCCTGCGTCACCGCCGTGAAATAATGGACGTAACAGACATCGCCCACCGCTTTTGATGAGTCCTGCGCTTCCAGAGGCTTGAGAGTCAGGAACCAGATTTCGTGAAAGCGCTCGTCGGTCGCCTTCCACCCGAAATTCTCATCACCCGCTCCCACCATAGTAGCGACATCATCAGAGAGCACACCCAGCGCCGCCCGAGCTTCCACCAGCGCGTCAATCCGCTGGGTCGAGTCGCTGAACCCTTCGGTACCGACCCTCATCGCCATCATCATCATCAGAATGATTCCGGTCCCGATGCCAGCCGCCACCAGGACCTCAATGAGGCTGAATCCTTTTTGACTCCTTGGGCTTGTTTGCTGAATCTTCATTTGAGGGAATCACTCTTGATAAAGGTTAAACGAGATCGATTCTCGGCCAATGCGCGAGCCGGACTCTCGATTCTGACTTCCACCCGAAAGACATTGAGCGGCACTCCCGCCACCAGCTCGGCATCCTCAACTTCCTGCCCATATCCCCGCACCGCAGCGAGCGAAATCACGTCGGAGTTTTCTCCCTCCCAGCGCTCCTCATACTCCATATCCGAAGCCACACCGATGATGGCTCCGTCGAGATCGAGCTCGAGAATCAGCCAATCATCATCACCCTCCTCGGAACTACTCCCTCCGCCGCCGAAAAATCCAGCCGAATTACTCGCGCTGTCGGTTCCCCAGGGCAGGTCACTGGTTTCAATCAGTTCACTATTGCCATCGAGGGCCCGCCGGATTTCTTCAAAGACCGAGCGGGCCGTAATCACTCCTCGCGTCTCGCGCTCGGACTGTCGGCTACTCTCGCTCCCCGCGACCACCAGCCCCAGAATCAAGGGAACAGAGATCGCCATCACCGCCATCGCGATAATCACCTCGGTCAAGGTATATCCTGCTGCGCGAAATGTTGGAAAAGAGGTCTTCACTGGGTTTGTAGGTAACGGGCCCGCCCCGTCTGTCGTCCAATAATAATCACTTCCCTCTTGCGCCAATCGTTGTTGTCCGCACCAGTCCCCACAGCCACTCCATTCTGCACCGTTCCTTCTCCCACATGCAGTTCCAGCTCAGCTTCTCCCGAGGGCCAAATCACACTCCCGGTCGATCCGAAAATAATGGCAGGCATTTCAACCGAACGCTTTTGGGGCGAATTGTCGTCGCGCACGCTGATGGTCACCACCGCCTCTTGGTCGAAGGCATTTTGACCAGAATCAGAGACCGTGCCTCCCTTTGAAAAAATAAAGCGGCCTGGCAGATCCGCCCAGCGCCGCAATTGCTTGCCCGCAATGAAGTCTCCCGTGACATCGTCCTGCCGCACCTCGAAGAGGGTAAAAGCGCGACCCAACCTGTCTTCCAGGCCCTGGTCGTAAGGAGTCATCACCATAGCCACCGGCTCACCTGAAGAGAGAGCACGGGTCTGGGCATTGTTCAATCCAGCAAGAAGAAGCGACCTCACCGCATCGCGGCTTTCGCTCTTGCCCGCGCCTTGAAAGAGAAAAGCGCCCATGACAAGGAACACTGCCATGATTCCCATCACGACAAGCACCTCAATCAGGGTAAATCCTGTTTTTGCTCTTTTCTTCACTTGCTCAAAAGTTCGCACACCTCAAAGGTCATGCCAACACATTGTCTACACAAAATTATTCAACTTTACCAACAATCTGTGCAAGCGTTCCCCTGTCACGAAATCGTTGAATCATAGCGCGTGCCAAGTTTACAGATTTTCTTACGGGACACCTTTCACTTCGTCCTCAATCCCAGACAAAACTCTTTCGTCCCCGATTGCCCGGGCGAACGCGCCCAACCGGCAGAAAAACTGGTAACAAACTTATCATAAGGATTTTAAATCCAGAACAAGGTTCACCTTTCGCTTTAAAAAATTCCCTCTTGGACCACTCCTTGCCGGTGCCACAGAACCTTTCTCCCAAAAGAAAAATCTTTTCCAGTTTAAGCTATTCCGCCGCTCGAATTTGAAATTCCGGTCCCAATTTCCAAAGACCCCTAGGAGAAAAATGGGCTCGAATTCCGCCACTTTCTCCGAAAAATAAAAAGCGAAGCCCCCCACGAGAGGCTTCGCTTGAAACGCAAGAATTGAACGAGAGTCCTATTTCACTGCGCGAGCGAATCGAACCGTGCTTTCGCTCGAGCTCAAGGTGTAGGGGCTCGTGGCATCCGTGAGCGTGGTCCAAGTGCCGGACAGGTCCTCGGAAACCTGCAAAGTCCCTTCGAAATAGACCTCGATCTCGCCGTTCTCCCCCTGAACTACATCGATGAACGGTTCCTCCCCCTTCGATGGCAGCGCGGTCCCGTAGCTGATGGAAACATCGTCAAAGCCACCCCATCCCCAGCCGCCGTGACGGGAGTCGATGAAGTCCAGGGTGACCACTTCTCCCCCACTAGCGACTTTCCCCCGCAGGTCCACGCTATCCAGCGAAACGACCTCCCAAAAGTCTCCTCCGGACTCCGTGCGGGAATTGAAGGTGAGATAAGATCCGTCACTCACCCTTCTCAGACCAAAGCCAATCACCCCGTCTCCATCAGGAATCGAGTTTGCCGGCAGACCATTCGCATTGATTTCATCGAAATTGAACTCCCCGTGAGCGCCGCCAATCAGGGAAAAGGAGAGGGCTCCATTCGGGTAGAGAGTAAACTCGGGCGAACGAAGAATGAGGGTTTCATGAGCCTGATCCCGGGTATTGGTATTATCCTCAGCCTCAAAGGGTAAAGGCCCCACGAAGGAAGGAGCACTATTGGCGAAAGGCGGAACGGAGTTCCCTACGTTCGGGTCATCATTGCTCAGAATCCCCAGATGGGTTGGGCCGTTGGCCGTCGCAGAGTTCGTCACATTGACCCATCCCTGCAAAGTGCGGTCATCGAAGTCAAAGGCCGCACCAGGCGAACCTTGCGAGATCGTCACGTTATCGTAACAGGCCCAAGCCCAGCTCCCATGATTGGAGTCGATCAGGTCAAGGGTGTAGAGCTCCCCATCCTCGACCAGCCCCGTCAACTCGTCTCCCTCGACTGTGACAGTCTCCCAGAACTGGGAGCCTTCCTCAATGGTGCGACTCCAGAAACCAAGATACCGGCCATCGCTCACCCGGCGAAGGGCCACGCCCAAAGCCCCATCAGGCGAGGAGCTTGCCGGCAACCCGTTCGCATTCACCTCGGCAAGGTCCAGTGCAGGCTTCGTCCCGCCAAGAACGGCAAAGGAGATCGCCCCATTGCCATGGAGAGCAAACTCGGGCGAACGGAGCAAGAGCGTCGCGTGGGCGCGGTCTCTGGTATTGTCCCCGCTTTCCGCCTCGAAGGGCACTGGCCCCAGGACGTAAGGAGCGCTATTTGCAACCGGATAGGCGGAATTCCCCACAGGTTCGGCGGTCGTATCGATCACCGCATACTCCGTTGGCCCGTCAGCCGTAGTCGAGGTCTGCACGCTCGTCCACCCCTGCAAAGTCCCATCCTCGAAGTCATATGAGACTGTTGGAACGCCCTCCCGAATCACGACATCATCGAATCCCGCCCATGCCCAGGCCCCGTGGTAGGAGTCGATGAAATCAAGGGTATAGCATTCCTCTCCCGCAACCAACTCCGCCAACTCGGGTCCTTCCACCGTGATGGTCTCCCAACTGGTGCCGCCATCCTCGGAGCGCCCCCAGAATCCGAGATACTCGCCGTCGCTCACCCGCCGCAGGGCAAACCCGATTGCCCCTGCCCCGGAGGACTGGGCCGGCAGACCATTGCGATTCACCTCCGCGAGGTCCAGGTCGGGATGGGAACCACCAATCAGGGAAAAGGACAAAGCCCCATTGGGATAAATGCGAAACTCTGGCGAGCGCAGCACCAGGGTTTCGTGACTACCATCGCGGGTATTCCCACCATCCTCAGCCTCGAAGGGCACCGGTCCGATGAAGGACGGACTGCTCTGGGGAAGAGGGGGCACCGAATTACCCACCGCAGGATCATCCTCGCTAATTACCCCATGACCACTGGGCCCGTTTGGCAGACTGGAAGCGGTAAGATTCCCCCACCCCTCCAAAGTCCGGGTGTCGAAATTGTAGGTCGTGGTAGGCCCTGCCCCGCTCGGCACCGCAACCGTCAGCTGAAGGGTTGGTCCAGCTTCGGCATCCGGGTAGTTGATGCCGATCAAGCTGTTGTCTGCCAACGAATGACCATGATAGGCAAAGGTCACCTTGCCATCTCCTTCAGACAAATCCGCATTGAGAGCAGCAACCAAGTCTTCGTCCGAATAAGTCCCCGACGCCTCGAAGGTCCGTCTCGACCCCACCGTGGCCGCCCCAGGCGGATCGGTATTGTCCATCAGGGCCGAACCTGTCCAACGAACCACCGCCGGCTGCAGACCGACAACGGGGTTCTCCGGATCGCTGATCGGAGCCGCCCCATAGCTGGCCTCTGCCAGTTCATATGTGAGGGTCTCCGGGTCAAAGTCGGCGGGCACATCGACAAAGGTCATTGCGACGACCTCCGCATCCACCGGGTTCCAATCAAAGACATTCACCTCGGCCGACACAACCACGGCCCCCTCGGGGAGAGTAGTGAGATCGAAGGCGAGATAGATCAGCAGGTCTTGTAATCCGGGGATACTCTGGTTTTCCCCCAAGGCTCCAAAGACATCGTCGACGTATAATCCGTCCGCAACCGCGACTTGATTTGCTTCCACTGCAATCTTGACCTCTTGCCCCCCCAGAAACATCGGAAACAGACAGGGCCAACACAACAAGGCGAAGGGCTTTTGCCCAAAGATCGTTTTCATAATAGTTCGATAGAATTCACAAACGCCTGAAAGGCCCCTCATCGTCACGTATACCTCAATTTCCACGATTCAAACATGGTGATAAACTCGTAACGCAAGATCGCTGAGCCGAACGCGCATCCATCCCCCGCGCCCCCCCCCCAAACCGGTTGTTGGCTGCGACTCAATCTCAGTCGAATCACATTTCCCCGCAACTTCCCGCTCGCCCTGAGGTTCCATCCCACCTATCGATGGTAGCCGCAGCACAGATGATTGATACGCCCCCCGATCCCGACTCCGAGAACGCGCGGGATGTTGAATTGATGCTCTCCGTTCAAGCCACCGGCGATCACGAAGCATTCCGCCAATTGATCGAGCGGCATCAGGACGCCGTCATCGGCACCGTGGCCAAGATGCTAGGCAATCCCAGCGAGGCAGAGGATATTGCCCAGCAAGTCTTTTTGCGCATCTGGAAATCCCGTGCCCGCTATCAGCCCAGCGCAAAGTTCACCACCTTCCTCTACACCATCACCCGCAATCTCGTTTTCAACGAATCCCGTCGCAAATCCCGGAAAAAAGAGTCCTCCCTCGATCAGCGCAAAGACGACTACGAGCTCGAGCTCCCCTCCAATCCCAACCAGCAACCGGATCGCGAGCAGCTCAATGCCGAACTCCGAACCGCGATTGACCGGGCTATCGAAGCCCTGCCGGAAAAGCAGCGCATGGCCGTGGTTCTGCGCCGCTATCAGGACCTTTCCTACGAGGAGATCGCAGCAGTTCTGGACCTCACCGTCTCAGCGGTGAAGTCCCAGCTCTTTCGCGCCCGCGGCACCTTGCGCGAGTCACTGGCAAGTTACCTGGAGCAGTAGACATCCCGGCAAGGAAGTCCCTTTGGCGGTATTTTCTTTTCGACCAATGCGGATTCCCGCTTAAAAGACCCCGTGCTCGCCGCCTACGTCCACGACCTCGATCCCGTCCTCATCTCCCTGACCGAAACCCTTAAGGTGCGCTGGTATGGACTCGCCTACCTTGCGGGCTTCATCGCCGCCTGGTGGATTTTAAAAAAGCTCGCCGAGCGAAAACTCTTCCCCCTCGCCCCCGACAAAGTCTCGGACTTCATCGCCTACGGAGCCTTTCTCGGCGTCTTCTTGGGTGGTCGTTTGGGCTACGTCCTCTTTTACATGCTGCCCTCCGCTGCCGGTCGGGCGCAGATCGCCGATGACCCCTTGACCATCTTCAAGGTCTGGGACGGAGGGATGGCTTCCCACGGAGGGATTCTCGGACTGACAATCTTTGCCTGGTTCTATGCCCGCAAACACAAGATTTCTTGGGCCGCCCTCGGCGACGGCATCGTCTGCGTGGCCCCGCTTGGGGTGTTCTTCGGCCGAATGGCCAACTTCATCAATGGCGAACTCTTCGGCCACGTGGCCAAGTCCTCCCTGCCTTGGGCGGTGAAGTTTCCCGGGGCCATCTTCAACCAGAAATGCGAGGAAGCCGAGAGCTACTCCTCCGTTATGGCAGTCGCGATCGAAAGCGCCGAGGGCGAAACCCGGGACAGCCTCATCCAAGCCTACAACTCCGGATTCGGGGGCGAACAAGCCTTGGCCGCCGCCGTGCGCAGCAGCGATGCCGTCCAGACGGCCATCGAGCCCTTCCTCCTCAACCGCCACCCGTCCCAAATTTACGAAGGCCTCATCGAAGGTCTCCTCCTTTTCCTCCTCCTCACCACCCTCCGCTTCCGTCTCCCCAAACTCCCCAACGGCACCCTGACCGGCCTCTTTTTCCTCCTCTATGCCTTGGGACGGATCTTCGTCGAGCAATTCCGCGTCCCCGATTCCGCCATGATCGGAATTTTTACAAAAGGGCAATTCTACTCCCTTTTCTTTATCCTCATCGGCATCGGATTCCTCATCGCGGCCAAGGTTCGTCCAAACCCTTCCCCCGCCGCGCCTTAGAAACCTATAAAAGTTATCTATCTCGGTCTCATTTTATTTGAAATTTGTTAGAATCCGGAAGAGCTTAAGGAACGTAGGTTTCTGCCATGTTGTCTTTCGGATCCAACCCATCTCAAGACCCTATCGCCGGACAAGCGGTCAGCCCATCGCGACCGCTTGAAAATCCGTCGGAGGTGAACCTTGAATATTTGGTTTGCAGCCTGGGGCCTAGCGCCAAGCAAAACATCGCCAAACTGATCGAGCTCGGCCCGAAATTTCTCCATTGCCAAAGCGTCGAGATCTTCACCGATCAAACTGGTTCGACAAGCCCGGAAGCGGACTCCGAAACAATCGTCGAGCCCTACGGCCACAGCCATAAATCTCTCGTAGTCAGGACCTCGAACACCTCCCCGGATGCCGGTCGATTGGCAGCGTACAAAAACCTCCTCAATCAGCAGGAAACCCGCATCCGGGATGTTGAACGGATGTCCAGCCTGAAGAAATACACCAAAGCCCTCTTTGAATCCTGCCCTGATGGCATCCTCGTAACCGATGAGTCCGGCTACATTCTCGACGCCAACCGCGCCATGGTCATGCTCACCCGCATGTCCCGGGAAAAGCTGATGGGACTCCGGGCGAGCAAATTGACGAATGCCAAGGGACGCTCCCAAGTGATGAAGGCCATTCGCTACCTCAAAACCAACAACCGGGCGCGCTTCGATTGCCGCATCCGGTTTGGTTCGGGGAATGGGGTTCCGACTTCAATCTCCATCCGCGACTTCGTCTTTCAGGGCCAGGGCCTTCTCCTCGCAACGATTAGAGACCTCAGCTACTTGGAAGAAGAGGTCAATCAATGTAAGACCTATGAGAAGAGCCTAAGCCGCTCAATCACCAACGCCACCGACGCCTTCATCCGGTATGACCAGTTCGGCCGCATCACCGAAGCCAATCCATACACCGAGGTCCTCACGGGACACTTGGTGGAGCATCTCGTTGGAAAGCCCGTCGACGATCTTTTGTCCAATAGCTCTCTGAAAGCCTTCCGCAAAAGCGTGGCCCAGCTCCAAAAAACCGGCTATTCCACTTTCTTCTGCGAAATCGCAAAGCCCGATGGAACCAAGATCCCCTCACGAGCGGCTCTCATGCAACTGGAGCACGAAGGAGAGGTCTTCTGCCGCCTCTTCCTCCAAGACCTCCGCTCCCTTTCTGCGGAACAGGGGTAAGACCAGTCAAGGCGTCAACAACCGGGACGAGACCCCAAGCTAGGAGCGGCGACGAGGCCTTGTCGGTCGGTTTTTACAAAAAAATACGTTTTCGGCCTAGCTTGAAAAACGAGCGTCTCCCCACAACCGCAAAAAACAATTTAAGTCACTCAAATACAACACCATAGACTCAAACCAGCCCTAAAAACCCACGAAAAAATCTTGTCCCAATTCCGCAAAATATTTTAATTTTACTGAAAATAAGTTAAAACTTATCCTGTTTTTTATAAAATATTATTGAGCGAATTTGAAATTTAATGTAACCATAACTCCTCGAAACAGCTCCCCCCCTATGGTTTACGTAGAATCCCAATTCGGCCAGAACACAACGACCGAGGAAGAGTCTTCCTCCGAAAGCCCTCTGGACTTTTCAACTCAGAGCACCGCCCCCCCTGCCTCGCTCAGCTCACTCCTCGGCCAGATGGGAGCCGACCCTGCGCGTAACTTGGCGCGTATCCTGGACTTTGGACCAAAGTATCTTGGATGCGAGCGTTTGAGCTATTCGAAGTTTTCCCCAGACCAACCCGAAGAGCCTCTCAATGAGAACTCACTCGCCATTCAGCTGAAGGACGCTGGCAAACTTCTGCTTCTCCACAACTTCTCAGACCAGCCCAACGACGAGAACCTCTCCATCTTAACCTCGCTACTTGCCCAGCAAGAGTGTCGCCTGCGGGACTACCTCAGAATGACCAGCCTGGAGGCCTATACTCAAAAGCTCTTCGAAGCCTGTCCGGATGGCATCGTGGTCACCGACGACCACGGCTTCATCTTGAATGCCAACCGTGCCATGATCGCCCTCACCCGCAAGCCCTTGGAAACCTTGATTGGCCTGCGCGTCAGTCAACTGGCCGACTCCTCGGGCCGCGCCGAAGCGTTCAAGGCTCTGCGCCGACTGAAGAGCAATAGCCGTTCCCGCTTCGACTGCCGCGTCAGGGTGGGAGCTGGCCGGACCGTGCCTGCCTCCATTTCCTTCACGGACTTCCAATTCCAGGGCAAAACTTTGATCCTCGCCACGGTAAGGGATCTCAGTGATCTGGAAGACGAAGTCACTCTCTGCACCACTTACGAACAAAGTCTCAGCCGTTCCATCGACAACGCCACCGATGGCTTCATCCGCTACGATCAGTTCGGGCGCATCACCGAGGCCAATCCTTACACCGAGAAGCTCTCCGGACATTCTCCACTCCGCTTGATTGGCCGCCCCGTAGACGACTTGCTCACCGTTTCCTCCCTGCGAAAATTCCGCAAGGCAGTCGCGAAATTGCAAGAGACCGGCTACGCCACCTTCTCGGCCGAAGTCGCCCACACCGATGGTTCCGCCCGTCCCGTGAATGCCGTCCTGATGCAATTGGAGCTGGAGGGCGAGCGTTTCTGCCGCCTTTTCCTGCAGGACCGCGAAAAACTCGCCCAAATGGAAGAATGATCGTGACAGCCCTGTCTTGACTCTTGGGCCACGATTCAAGAGTCTCCCCTCCCGCCTCCCCGGGTCATTTTCCATGGACACCAGCCTCACTCGTAACTTCTCCATCATCGCACACATCGATCACGGAAAGACCACTCTTTCCGATCGCTTGTTGGAGTTCACCCAAACTGTCGCCCAGCGCGATTCCAAAGCCCAACTTCTGGACGCCATGGATCTGGAGCGGGAGAAAGGCATCACCATCAAGTCCCACCCCGTGACCATGGCCTACACCGCCAAGGACGGAAAGACCTACAAGCTCAACCTTCTCGACACCCCCGGCCACGTCGACTTTTCCTACGAAGTCTCCCGCAGCCTCGCCGCATGTGAGGGCGCTATCCTCATCATTGATGCCGCGCAAGGCGTTGAGGCCCAGACCATGGCCAACGTCAACCTCGCCCTCGAGCAAGACCTCGCCATCGTCCCCGTTCTCAACAAGATCGACCTCCCCGCGGCGGATGTCGACAAGTGCTGCCAGCAGCTCGAAGACATCCTCGCCATCCCCGGCGAGACCGCCATCCCCTGTTCCGCGAAACAAGGAATCGGCATCCAGGATATTCTCGAGGCCGTCGTCGAGCTCGTCCCCCCGCCCGTGGACAATGAGGACGGCATCCTGCGTGCCTCGGTCTTCGATAGTCTTTATGATGCCTATCGGGGTGTTATCTCATACGTCCGGGTCATGTCCGGCACGGTCAAAAAGGGCGACCGCATCAAGCTTTTCCACACCGACAATCACTATGAGGTGAAAGAGACCGGCGTCTTTGTCCCCGGGATGAAGAAAATGGACTGCCTCGTCGCGGGCGACGTGGGCTACCTGATCGCCAACATGAAGACCACCGCCGAGATCAAAATTGGCGACACCATCACTCACAAGGACAAGCCCTGCCCCGAGCCCCTGCCCGGCTTCAAGGAAATCCGTCCCATGGTCTTCTCCGGCATCTACCCCATCGACACCTCCGATTACGAGGCCCTGCAAGTCGCCATGGGCAAGCTGCAGATCAACGACGCGGCTTTCACCTTCCAGAACGAGTCCTCCACCGCCCTCGGCTTCGGCTTCCGCTGTGGCTTCCTGGGTCTCCTGCACATGGAAATCATTCAGGAACGCCTCCGCCGCGAATTCGACATGGACGTGATCTCCACCTATCCCTCCGTAATCTACGAGGTCACCAAGACCGACGGAGAAGAGCTCATCATCGACAACCCTTCTTTCCTCCCCGACCAGCAAGTCATCGAAGAAATCCGCGAACCCATGGTCCGTATCTTCATCATGTTGCCCGGTGACTACATCGGCGACGCCATGCAGCTGATTATGGAAAAGCGCGGCGAGCTCGAGAATACCGAGACCATCGACGAGTTCCGCGTGATGCTCACTGCCACCGTCCCCCTCGCCGACATCCTCGTCGACTTCAACGACCGCCTCAAGTCCATGACCCGCGGCTACGGCTCCATGGACTACGAGCACGCCGGCTATCGCGCCGCCAACATGGTCAAGATGGACATGCTCATCGCCAGCGAACCCGTGGAAGCCTTCTCCACCATCGTCCACCGCGACAAGGCCCAGGCCCGGGGACGCGAACTCGCGGCCAAGCTCAAGGAAGTCATCCCCACCCAGATGTTCACCGTCGCCATCCAGGCAGCCATCGGTGGCAACATCATCGCCCGCGAGACCATCAGCGCGATGCGCAAAAACGTGACCGCCAAATGTTACGGCGGTGACATCTCCCGAAAGCGCAAACTGTTGGAAAAGCAGAAGAAGGGGAAAGCGAAGATGAAAGCCTTTGGTAAAGTCAACATTCCGCAGGATGCCTTCATCAAGGTGCTGAAGAGTGGTGATTAAGTCCTCCCCTTGTTAGCCGCGCTAACGACATCCTTCGTTCATCATCGCTGGCATTCTGGCCCCTCGCGAAATAGAACGGCAAAAAACAGCTTTTCAACGTCCACTGCTCGATGCAGAAAGAGATTTTTTGTTGAGAGCTTGCAGCTTGAACCAATCCCAGAGTTCCCGTCGGCGAACTTCCACTGTGTCGCCAGGATAGACTCTTTCCTCGCGACACACCGGACTTGGATAAGGACGCAGACACCACAACTGCCCATCCCGCAGCACCCGGACCTCTCGATACGACCAGTCTTTTTTGATAGCGGCCAGCTCAAGAAGCTTCCCTAGTGTCAGATTCCTAGAATAAATATATACTCCCTCAACTTCAACATCGCCTCGAACTTCTATCTGCGACACGAAATTAGGATCTCCCTCCCCAACTGAGAACTGAGAGAGCAAAGCGAAAGATAGTATAAACGAGGTTGTTCGAGAACTGATCATCAGTCGTCTATCGACACTGAACCTCAAACTTTTCGCTTATTCTTTATCACTCTGCAACGCTTCCGAGATATCAATCAGGAGCAAAAGGACATGCTTCCCAAAAAAGGCGACCACCAGCCCTGAGAATGCGGTAAATAAGCCCCACAAAAGCGCCAACGGACCGGCAACTCCCGCTACAGCGAAAACAAAAATCGTGTATAGCATCAAAACCACACAAATCGCCTTCCAACCGGATTGAATCTGCTTTCGCAATTCACCATAGCGTCCCGAAAATTCCACCGAAGCTTCCACTGGTGCCTGTTCAGCCGGCCTCGGGTTTCCTTCCGAATCAATTAGGCTGGAAAGCGGCAGCGAAAAGTCCTCAACCGACAGGTCTCTATAAGATTGCCCCCTGTCCTCCAAAACCAAAGTCTCAATCGCAATCGTCCCGGCCTTGAAGCGATAGCTCATGTCTTCCAAAGAGAGAGGACCAATAACCGGCGGGTTCGCATCCGTTCTCAACCAATATTTCATGAACCAGACTAGGCTGCTCCGAATTTCGTCGTCGAACAAATATCGCTTGGCTTTACAAGAGACCCTCCCCACTCAATTTCGATGAAAGAAAATGCTCTAAAAAAGAGAGTGATTTCTCCGTGACCTGAGCGGTGTGACGGTCAAAACTGACCCCGCAGTTTCACCACACAATATTCTATGAAATTCGGAATCATCGGTGCCGGCATGATCGGCCACTTTCACGCAAAAGCTATCACCGCCATGGAAGGCGGCTCTCTTCACTCGGTTTTCGACCTCAACCAGGAACGCGCAGACAAGCTTGCGGAAGAATATGGCGCCAAGGGTTTTTCGGACATGGCTGAGTTTCTCGCCGATCCCGAGCTGGAGATCGTGACCGTGGGCACCCCCAGCGGCGCCCACCTCGAGCCCACTTTGGCCGCTCTCAATGCTGGCAAGCACGCTATTGTCGAAAAGCCGCTCGAAGTCACCGTTGAAAAGTGCGACGAGCTCATTGCCGCCGCCGAAGCCAATGGAAAGACCCTCGCCGCCGTTCTCAATCGCCGTTTCCACCCTGGCATGGACGCCTTCAAGGCCACAGTCGAGGCGGGACGTTTTGGCGTGCTGACGTCTGCTTCCGCCTACATCAAGTGGTATCGCGACCAGGCCTACTACGACTCCGCCGGTTGGCGTGGCACCTGGGCCCTCGACGGCGGTGGCGCCCTCATGAACCAGTCCATCCACACCGTGGATGCCCTGCTTCACCTCGCCGGCCCCATCAAATCCGTGCAAGCCAACACCGCCCTTCTCGCCCACGAACGCATCGAAGTGGAAGACCACTGCGTCGCGCTCATCGAATTCGAGAACGGAGCCCGCGGCGTTATCGAAGCCTCCACCGCCACTTGGTCCAAGGACGGCCACCCGGCCCGGGTGCAGCTGGCCGGAACCGAAGGTTCGGTTTTCCTCGCCGACGAGTCTTTCGAGATCTGGGACTTCATGAAAGAAGAGCCCATCGATGCCGAGATCCTCTCCAACCACATGAAGGGACAGGAAGCCGGACTGGGAGCCAACGACCCTTCCGCCATTAACTTCTATCAGCACCAGCGCAACTTCGAAGAAGTGGTCAATGCCATCGCGGAAGGCCGCGAGCCCAGCACCTCCTCCGCCGAAGCCCGCAAGTCCGTCGCCGTCATTCGCGCCATCTACGAAAGCGCACAGAACGACGGGAAGAAGGTCTTTCTCTAAAGAAAGCCGAAAAGAACATTCCAGAGCAAACCCGGGCTTCCCCCGGGCCAAGCTCTCACGCCCCATCGGGGCTGCTCGCCGCCTCCACAGACACGCTGAAAAACAACCAAATACGTCAGCCCCAACGGGCGAGCAGCGTCTGGAACATCGATAACCCGCCAAATTGGTCAACCCTAGCAGGCGAAGAGCAAGGGTGTTCCCAACAACACCACAACCACACCGACCCCGTCAGCCCCAACGGGGCGAACCAAGATAGCCCAGGGCAACGCCCTGGGTTTCGTCGTCCGAGCAGAATCAAAGCGAGCGGGAGATTCGGAAGTTCACCCGCCATCCCGAAGCGATTTCTCCAACAACGAGACAGCGCAAGCCCCTCCCGCCCACGCAAACTGCTTACGCCACAAACCCACCTTCCAAACCCACTTCGGGAACGCCCTCGAAATCACCCATCGCACGCTCGTTCCCAACATCTTCCCCTCGCTAACCCGGGGTTCCACCCCGGGCTATCCTCTTTCGCCCCGTCGGGGCTATGCTCTGCGACGATCACATCCACACCCCTACACCTATTCGACGCATCCACGGGCACACCACACCGACCCCGTCAGCCCCAAAGGGGCGAAACAAGATAGCCCAGGGCAACGCCTTGGGTTTTGTCGTCCAAGCAGAATCAAAGCGAGCGGGAGATTCGGAAGTTCATCCGCCATTCCGAAGCGATTTCTCTAACAACGAGGCAGCCCAAGCCCCTCCCGCCCACGTAAACTGCTCACGCCACAAACCCACCTTCCAAACCCACTTCGGGAACGCCCTCGAACTCACTCATCGCACGCTCGTTCCCAACCACTTCCCCTCGCTGACCCGGGGTTGCACCCCGGGCTATCCTCTTTCGCCCCGTTGGGGCTATGCTCTGCGACGATCACATCCACACCGACCCCGTCAGCCCCAACGGGGCGAAACAAGATTGCCCAGGGCAACGCCCTGGGTATTGTCGTCCGAGCAGATTTAAAGCGAGCGGGAGATTCGAAAGTTCTCCCGCCATCCCGAAGCGGTTTCTCTAACAACGAGATGGCGGAAGGTACTACACACCGTGTCCGAAACCGCGTCGCAGCGACACTACAGCAAAACCAACTTCATTGACCCCAATGAAGTCGGCTGAACGATTCGTTCTTTCCTGCACTACGATTGCCCTCAGGGAAGACTCGACTCTGATGCCTAAATTTTGAACTCTCACTCCGTGCGCCTGTTCGTTATTGCCCTTGCTCTCGTTCTTGCCGCGTGCTCCTCAGTCCCGGACGCGCCGCAAATCCCTGACAAAACGGGCTACCTCACCCAACGAACCACCCGCCAACTCGTCGAATACTGGGCGGGCAACGGTTATCCAGACACCGTGGCGGGACGACCTATCCGACTGGTCGACGAGCACCCCCACCTGGAAAACATCACCGGACTCACTCCGGCTGAAAAATTTTCCAAGGACGACAAGAATCCGGGGCACCTCGGCACCGTGGCGATGATGCACACCCGGGAGGACCTCAAGCTCAAACAAATCACCTCCCAGGCTTGGCAATTCACCAGCCAACCCGCAACTATCGTGGCCCGCTCCGAACGAGACGGTTCACTTAAACTGACCGCCCTCGATTTTCGGGAGAACAATCAACTCGGAGGCCTTCCCCTTGCCAGTAACTTCCGGCTGCCCTTCGATTTTGCAGAAGAACAGGAACCCAGCTCCATCGTCCACCTCCTCACCCTCCTCGATCCTGCGGGTTGGTCGGACCGACGTGGATTCTATCTCGCCACAGAATACGACCCTGAGAAAATCCCGCTCATCTTCATCCATGGCCTTCTCTCGACCCCCGTGGACTTCGAATTTTTAGCCTCCACCATCGCCAGCAAGCCCGACCTCTGGGACCGTTATCAATTCTGGTTCTACTTCTATCCGACCGGCGACCCTTGGGTTCTAACAGCCGCAAACTTTCGCGAGGATTTCCGTGTCTTGGTCCGAACCCTGGACCCCGACAAGAACGACCGCCCTTTGCGAAAAGAAACCACCATCGTGGCCCACTCCATGGGCGGACTCATCACCCGACTCTCCCTTTCCGAAGAGCCCGAAAAACTCTATCAGAAGTATTTCAACCGCCCCGTCGACGACATCCGATTGCTCCCCTATCAGCGGAAGAGAATCCGCGAGCAACTTCTCTTCGAACCCTTGGAAGAGCCTTCCAAAGTCATCTTTCTCGCCACTCCACACAAAGGCGCGGGACTGGCGGGAGGCCCTCTCCTTTGGCTCGCCCAAAAACTCGTCAAAGCCCCTGCCCGCATCTTGGGAGCCACCCTCAGCACCGCGCAAAATATTGCCTTCGCCGAGCCCGGCATCCTCACGCAGCAAGGAGCCTCCCTGCTCTCGGGCAACGAGGTCTCGGTCTCGGAACTCAATCCCGAAAGTGCCGCCTTGCAAGCTCTCAACGAAATGCCAATTCGCAGCGGAGTCGAGCTCCACAATATTGTCGCCACCATCACCGGCAGCGAAAGAGGCTTGGGCGATTGGGTCGTCCCTTACACCTCTGCCAAGCTCGAACAAGCCGATAGCCAAACCATCGTGCGCAGCGGTCATTGGCTGATTAAGGACAAGGAGACGGCAGAGGAAGTGATCAAACTGTTGCGACGCTAAGGCGCATTCCTTCCCGCCTTTTTTCCCGCAAGACATTGAGATTGCCTGACGCAACCGCCCCTATCCCCGTCCCGGGTGCAGGTCCTCGGGATTCAGCTCTCGCCAACTGCAAAATTCCATTCCTTAATCATGCCATGAAACTTCTCCCTCTTTGCGCCACCCTCGCTTTTTTAAGTCCACATGCTCATGGCCTCGGCTTTGCCAACGGGGTGAAGATTGGCGAGCTCACTCCCAACTCCGTAGTCATCTGGGTCCGCACCACCGAAAACGACGCCGCCCTCAACGCGGTCGACCAATGGACCAAGGATAAACCCAACTGGGTCGTCCCGGGAGAAGAAGCCAAGGTCGAAGTCCGGCTCACCAAGACAGGTCCCGACAACCTTTCCTCAAAAATCGAACCGATGGCGCTGGGTCAAACTGGACCGGAGGACGACTATTGTCTCCAGAAGCGTCTCGACGATCTCGAACCTGCCACGACCTATCAGCTCAATCTAACAGCAGTATCTACCGCGTCTCCGGATACGTCCGAAACCGCTACAATTGAGGTCCTCTTCACCACTCCACCTCTTGCGAAGGTCTCCGCGCCCATCACCTTCACGGTCTCCACTTGCCAGGAATTCGGACTGCGCGACGACGTAGAAAAGGGGCATAAGATCTACTCCTCGATGTTGAAACTGGATCCGGCTTTCTTCATTCAAACCGGCGACACCGTCTACTACGATCGGAAGCAACCCCTCTCCAAAACCGTGGACTTGGCCCGTTACCGGTGGCACCGGATGTATTCCCTCCCCTTCCAGCGCGAGTTCCACAACCGCATTCCTTCCTATTGGATGCACGACGACCACGACCTGCTGAAAGATGATTGCCAGCCAGGCGACACCTATGGCGAGCTCACTTGGGAAGACGGGATCAAGATTTGGGAAGAACAAGTCCCTTGGTCGGAAAAGCCCTATCGCACCTTCCGTTGGGGTAAGGATCTGCAAATCTGGCTGCCCGAAGTCCGCTACTATCGTTCGCCTAAAAAGATGGAAGACGGTCCCTTCAAATCGATTCTAGGGAAAGAACAATGGGCTTGGCTGGAAGAGTCGATGAAGGCCTCCGACGCCACCTTCAAGCTCTACGTTTCGCCCACCCCGGTGGTAGGCCCGGACCGAAACAGCAAGAAAGACAACCACGCCAACAAGACCTTTGCCTTCGAAGGGGAACGCCTGCGCCGGCTCCTCTCCCACACCCCCGGCACCTTCGTCATCAACGGCGATCGCCACTGGCAATACCACTCCATTGTCTCCGAGACCGGATTGCAGGAATTCGGAGCGGGACCCGCCTCCGATGCCCACGCCCAAGGATGGAATCCGAACGACAAGCGGCCGGAGCACCAGTTTCTTCGTGTCAAAGGCGGCTTCCTCTCCGTGCAAGTCGACGGCAACGTCCTGACCATCACCCATCACGACGTCGACGGCAAGGTCACCAACGAGACCAAGCTGACTTCGCCGCCACAGGAGCAATAGAGGTCAAACCAGATCTCTCCTCCTCTCCCCTCCCGAACTCTCTCAAGTCAGAAGACAAAATGGCAATCATTGGCACCGCAGAACTGCTCGTTATCACCTCGATTCTCTTTTTGGTGGGCTTCTTCAAAACAAGCTCGAAAGCCAAGAGCCCGGATACCGAGGCCTTTTCGCGGCTCCGGTTTCATTTGACCATTCTCCTCGCTGTTCCCGCCTTCTTTTTTGTCCTGATTACGACCATGGGCTTCATTAGAGTCATCAGTGAAGGTCCTGAAGAAATCTGGAACTTTTTGCCAGCCCTGGGTGCTGTTGTTCTCTCGAGCCTGACCTTCATCGTTGCTCCCTACCTCTTTGGCTTTTTACTCAAAAGAACCCTCTTTTCCCGCTCCGCCCCTCAGCTGGAAAGAAACGAACCTCGCTAGCTGGCCGCAAAAATGAAGAGAGTTCCCCGCATCGCCGAAACCAGTTTATTTCGATAGGAACAGGGCTAGGGAAACGTTCTACACTCAATGAAATTTTTCCTTTTCAGCCTTTTACTGGCTCCCCTTCTTTGCGCGGCCGAAAAGCCCAACGTCATCTACATCCTGGCCGACGACCTCGGCTACGGGGACCTCTCTTGCTACGGGCAAACCAAGTTCAAGACTCCCCACATCGACAGCCTGGCGGCGGACGGGATGAAGTTCACCAATCACTATTCGGGCAACACCGTCTGCTCCCCCTCGCGCGCGGTCCTGATGACTGGTATCGAATCAGGAAAGAACTATCTGCGTGGCAACGTCCCCGGCGAAGCCCAGGCGGCCATGCCGGAAGAGCTCACCGTTCTTCCCGAAGTCTTCAAGACTGCAGGCTATCGCACGGGAGCCTTTGGAAAATGGGGTTTGGGCGAGACCCACAAGACCGGCAAGGAGAGCCCGCACACCCATGGCTTCGACGAGTTCTGTGGTTGGAAGAGCCAGATGATCGCCCACACCTACTACCCCAGTAGTTACGTTCGCAACGGCAAGGAAATCCCTCTCGACGGAAAGACCTACCTGCACCCCATCGTGATGGATGCCGCCCGCGAGTTCATCTCCACCAGCGCCAAAGCCGACTCCCCCTTCTTCTGCTACATCCCCACCGCCATCCCCCATGCCGCAATGCATGCTCCCAAGGAATTGCATGAAAAGTGGCGGAAGGTTTTTCCCCAGTTTGACGAGAAGATCGGTCAGTACGGAGCTGGCCCCAACGAGAATACCCCTGATGTGGTCAACCCCATCGCCGGCTTTGCCGCCATGATGGAGCACTTGGACAACGAGGTCGGCTCGATCCTGAATCTACTGACCGAACTGGGCATCGAGGACGACACCATTGTGATGTTTGCCAGCGACAATGGTGCCCATCTGGAAGGTGGTCACGACCCGCGATTCTTTGACTCCACCGGAGGCTTGCGAGGTCACAAGCGCGACATGCACGAGGGCGGCATCAAGACCCCCATGTTGGCCCGCTGGCCTGGACACATCCTCGCCGGCAGCACGACCCACCTCCTCAGCGGCTTTCACGATATTCTGCCCACCATGGCGGAGGTCATCGACCAGCCAATCCCCGGGCAGAATACCGGTATCTCGTTCCTGCCCACCCTCACCAACGACGGAGAGCAAGCGCAGCACGACTATCTCTACATCGAGTTCACCCAAGGCTCGGATCAAATCCTCCACTCCCAAGCCCTTCGCTTCGACAAGTGGAAGGTTTACAAAAAGGCCAAAGGAGGCAGCCTCGAACTCTTCGACCTCTCTTCCGATCCTTACGAGAAGAAGAATCTCGCCAAGGACCCCCAGTATGCCGAGATCGTCAAAAAGGCGAAGGGCTACCTGAAGAAGGCTTCCGAGCCCATTCAATAGCTAGAGGCCTGAGAGCCGTCCCGCAAAATATCGGGACGGTCACCCACGAGGATTGAACCTTGTCAACAGATAGCGAAAGCGTTCTAAATCTTTGCGGTCAAATTAGTTTTGACCGTGAACAACGAATATCATGAAACGCTTATCCTATCCCCTATACTCACTCTTGGGCCTCATCTCTTTCTCTGTTTCCTGCACTCCTGGCAACAACAACGGCCCCGTCATTTCCGGCCCAATTGGAAATGCCCATGGAGCAGTCATCTACCGCCAGCTCGAGCCCCAACTGCGCGAGCCCGCGGCATTGGCCGATGATATGGAGGCCGTTGCTCTCAAGTTCAAAACAAATTACGCAAACCAACCCCAGATTCTCACCGAGGCTCAGCGCAAATACGATACCGCCAAGACTTCTCTCGAACAGGCCCGCCAGAGCCTCATTGAAGATGTGAAGACCGGAGCAAAGGGTGCCAGTCCCTTAACGACTCAACGCTTTGAAACATTCGAGAATGACGGCAACGCCCTCCGCGCCTACTACTCGGAGATCTCCAACGAAGGGCGCTTTGGCTCCGCGATTTTGGTGGGCTTGGGTTTGATCGATAAGATGCTCAGCTCATGGCAAACTTACGAGGGAGCCAAAGTTCAGTATGTGGAGTCGGCTATCGAGCAGCAGCTCGCGGTGAAGTCTTGGTCTCAACTCTAAGCCCTCATTCCCATGAAGCTCCAGGCCGCTCTCGCGCTCTTCTTTTCAATTCTCACCACTCTCTCCGCCGAGAACCTGGCGGTGGTAATTGGAAACAGTGACTACAATACCAAAACTGGCGATCTGCCGAGTGCGGCCAGCGACGCCCGTCTGGTAGCGGAGATTCTCGCTGGAGCGGGCTTCCAGTTTCCCTTTGCTCCCGAGACTCTGGTTTCCGAGAACCTCACCGCCGAATCCCTGCGAAGCGGAATCAGACGCAACCGGACCCGCTTTCAGGATGCCAACCTCGTCATCCTCTATTACGCCGGACACGGTGCACAGGTGAAGAATGACCTCATCTTTCTCGGAGTGGATGCGGTCGTTCCTCCCAACGCAAGCGACAGCATGCTTCTTTCCGAAGGAAAACTCTTTGCTTCTATTGTGCCCAATCTCAAGCCCACCAACGGGGTGGGCATGCTGGTCATCTTTGACGCCTGTCGCATTGGTAGCGCTGCCGGACAAGGAGTGATCAACTACGGGAATGATGTCGGAGTGATCTGCTCCACCCAGCCCCTGCAACGGGCCGACAACGCGAAGGATAAGGTGAGCGCAAGTGTCTTCACCGAGACCTTTGCGCAAGCGATGAAAGATAGAAAGACGGTGCGCGAATCCTTCGAACTCGTCTCCCAGCGAATGCGCCGCGAAACGGACAAGACCCCCGCCTTTTATCTGGAACCAACCAGTCGCATCGCGTCCTTCAAGTTCCCTCCTACGACCTACATCAGCCCGAGTCCGGTGCAGAAGCTCAATGTCAGCGCAACCCGACCCCTGACCTATCCCGACCGTCTCTATCTCACAAGCCAAGTCGGCGAAGGAGTCAATCTGCGCCAAGAACCGGGTGGCAAATCAGAGGGAATACTCGTTCAACACAACGACTCCGCCCGGGTCGGGTTCACGAACAAGAGCGAGGAATTCACCGAGAATTCAGTCACCTCCTACCCCGTCAAGGTGGTCGGCTGGGCTCTGAGCCGGAACATCAAAACAGGAAAAGAATTTCTCACGCGCGAGAGCGGTCGCTTCACTGTCCTCAGCGAAGCCATCAAGATTCGTCCTGACGCCAACCTTTCCCTCAAGGAAACCAGCAAGCTCTCCCCCGGAGCCACCGGAAAGCTTCTGAACGAGTTCACCACCTATGGCAACTATGACTGGCAGAAAGTGGAGTGGACGGGCTGGGCCACGGCGGTGAGTTCCTCGGGCAAAACCTACCTCTCGGCATTGGAGGGAGGCGGAGAAATCGCCCCTACTCCGAACCAGTCTACTCAAAGTGAGAAAACCCTGGCAGGATCGTTCACCTTCAAGCTCCAGAATGGACAGGGTCAGGCCGTGACTCAATCGCAGCGATCGATTGTGCTGGATCCCGCCACCCCGAATCAAATTTCGCTCTTCTGCATCGAGAACGATAGCAACAATCAAAACATCAAGAGCCGGGTTCTTTTAACTGGAGAATGGAACGGCAATCGATTCTCCGGCGACCAGCAGACTGTTCTCGAAACCGGTTACACCAACTGGGCCAACGAGACCTTTTTCTTCGAATTCAACGATTCCCGAACTCAGGCCCAAGCGGTGTTCAGTTATTCCCCGGACGGGAAAAGCACCGTCACAGCTCGAGGACAGTTGAACACCGTCACTCCTCGACCCAATTGAGTTGTTAGATTTTGTTAGAAAAACTGACCAACACCACCTGAAGAGGAGACCTTCGTTCGGAGGCTACAAAAAAAGAGGCCCGACGCATCTCTGCGACGGACCTCCCGATTTCTGTTAGAATGTTTTAGAATGGAAGCGTAGAGAGCTTCTTCGAGCTCTTCACCTTCATCCCGAACTCATTGATGGTGGAAGCTATCAGCTTCTCATCGAGTTCCTTCTCTTCCGAGAAGTGGATGGCGATCTTGTTGTTCACAAACGCTCCCGAAACCCCGTCCAATTTTTCCAAAGCCACACGGGCTTTGTCATTTTTGATCGCTCAAGTGGCACCGCTCACAATGAGCTCGTAGGCCACCTTGGGTCGGGTGATTTCTTGTTTCTCCATGGAGGCGAAGCCCATGCCTTTCCCCTTGAGGGCGGCTTTGACTTTTGCTTCGTCCAGAGCGGCATCGCCGTCCATGACCACCGTTGCACGCAGGCCCGAGAGGATTACGCTTTTGACTCCGGGCTGACTTTTCAAGGCCGAACTGACCTTTCCTGCTGCGCCTCAGCCCCCACCAGTTGCGGCGACCACATAGGCGGTCACCGAGCCGTCTGCCACCGCTTCCGCTGCAGCCTTCTTGCCTTCGCCGTGATTATCGGCGAGAGCTGGCGCAACGAGAAGACCGCTAGCAGCCATCATCGTGAATACGAATTTCAATTTCATGATTAAATGCCCTTTGATAAGGACACCTTAAGCTACCACATCCTCTCGCAAGCGCAACTTTTTGGCTCCCAGCACTGTAGAGCCCAGCTCCGCCCTCTTCGGCTTAGTCTTTTCTGCGGGATGGGGACATCTTGTTTCAATTCCCGATTCCGCTACTCTCTTGTGCATGCGCCTCGCCTTTCCTCTCTTTCTATCCTGTTTCTCCCTCACGGCTGCTGAGATCACCCGCGGTCCTTATCTTCAGTTGGGGCACTCGGAAGGAATGACCATCGTCTGGCGAACGCAGGGCGAGATGGAAGCTCCCGTGGTGCGTTATTGGCAAGAGGGCCATGCGGCAAAATCCTGTTCAGGTCGCTCCATCCTCACACGTGGTCAAAAAAGCTTGAGCGCGATTCCCGAGGGCCAACTCCAATTCGAAGCGACGCTCACCGGCTTGCAACCCGACCACACCTACCAATATGCAATCTTCGACGGCGACCAACGTCTGACCCCGGACGATGCCTCCTACCAACTCCAAACCCACCCCCTGATCGGCGAGGAAAGAGATACCCGGGTGTGGGTCGTAGGAGACTCTGGCACGGGACAGATCCACCAGCGTAAAGTTCACTCCGCGATGCTGGCCTACACTGCGGAGAGCCCGCTTGATCTCTACCTGCACGTGGGAGACATGGCCTACGGCCAAGGAACCGACCCGCAATTCCAAAGCCGCTTCTTCGAGCCCTATCAGGTCACCCTTCAATCCATCGGTTGCTGGGCCGCCTTGGGAAATCATGAGGGCAAGTCGTCGAACGGCCGCAAGGGGGTGGGTCCCTTCTTCGATGCCTACGTCAACCCGACCCAAGGCGAGTCCGGAGGAATCCCCTCGGGCAACGAGTCCTACTACTCCTTCGATTACGGAACCGCTCATTTCATCTGCCTCAATTCCTACGATGTCGACCGGAGCGAAAAGGGAAAAATGGCACAATGGTTGAAGCGCGATCTGGCAGCAACCGGGGCCAAGTGGATCATCGGCTTCTGGCATCACCCGCCCTACACCAAAGGCACCCACGATAGCGACATTGAGATCGAGCTCATTGAGATGCGCGAATCCATCATGCCCATTCTGGAGGCCGGGGGCGTGGACCTCGTGCTTAGTGGGCATTCGCACATCTACGAACGCTCCATGCTGATCGACAAAGCCTACCACACCCCGACCACGGCCGACGGCGTTGTCCTCGACGATGGCGACGGCCACCCGACCGGCGATGGCGCTTATCAAAAGCCCGGGGAAGTCACTCCCCACAAGGGCACCGTCGCCATCGTGACCGGACACGGAGGAGCCTTGGGTAGAAATTCCAGAGGCGTGATGCCAATCATGCGCTCCATCGTCTTGGACCACGGCTCCACCATTCTCGACATCTCGGGCGATACCCTCGACGCGGTGATGATCGACCTCAATGGTAAGGAGCGCGACCGTTTTCAAATCAAGAAGGAGGGACAGGTCAGTCACGAAGTGATTGCCAACCCCCGCATCGCAACGCGCGAAACCGAGGAGCGAACGGGAGCGGGAGTATTGGGAGCTCCCGCCACCCGGGAAGCGGCCCGACTGGCCAAGCTGGCGGGAGAGAAGAGCATCCCCCAGCCACTCCCCAAAAAGTTCACCCCCCTCATTCCGCGCAATGATGAGTGGAGCTATCTCGCACACGATCAGAAGCCGGAAACAGAGATGTGGACCCGCGTGGGCTTCGATGCCGCGGAAGAGGGCTGGGCCAAAGGTCCTGCCGGCTTTGGCTACGGCGATAGCGATGATCGCACCGTATTCAAAGACATGGCGAAAAAATATACCGAGGTCTACATCCGCAAGGAATTTGAAATTCCCGAGGGCACCAACTTGGCGAAACTCGGCGTGGCTATCAATTTCGACGACGGCTTCATTCTCCACATCAATGGCCATCAGGCGATTTCACGCTCCGTGCGTCGAAGCCCAAATGGCAAGTTTACCATCGCCAGCCACGAGGCCAGTGGCTTCGAGTATTATAGCCTGAAAGAATTCGCGCAGCACTTTGTGATCGGCCAGAATGTCATTGCGATCGAGGGCTTTAATGTCTCGCTCACCAGCTCTGACTTCTCACTCGACCCCTATTTGATCGAAGATCTCACGGCAAACTGAAGAGCTTTGCTGCCGAGAATTATCTGACAACCCACGAGCTCTCGGGCGGTATCTAGGGAATCAAAACGATCTTTTCCCTCCTCTCACTTCTCCTCCTGCCCCTGGGCTCGTCCCACGCGGACGAGCAAGCTCCCACCGGAGTCCAGTTGGCGCTGATTTCTGAAGTCTCTGCTATTGTTCCCGGCGAAGAATTTCGCGTGGGATTGCGCATTCAACACGACGAAGGCTTTCACACCTACTGGCAGAACCCCGGCATAGTTGGCATCGCAACCCAGCTGAACTGGTCTCTCCCGGAGGGGTTTTCCGCAGCTCCCATTCAATGGCCTTTCCCTGAAAAAGTCGATATGGCCGGGCACCCCGCGCACGGATATCACCGCGAGGTTCTCCTGACCGTGACCATGACTCCACCAGCGACTCTTCCCTCCGGTGAGATCACACTGGAGGCCGAAGCGATCTGGATGGCCTGCGCGCGAACCTGCCATCCGGGGCAGCAAAAGGTTTCCCTCACTTTGCCAGTTGCAAGCACTTCGAAGCCCGATCCCAGGACCCGACCGTTCTTCGCCCGTGCCGATGCCGAGCTACCCAAGGCGCTCGCCGAGTGGCAAGCGAAGCTTCTAACAGCTCCCGACGCCACCCCGATCCAACTCCAACTGACGCCCCCGGATGGTTGGGGCGGCTCCCCGGACTCTCTGTATTTTTTCTCCACTGACGGTCAAGTCTCATCCGATCAAGAGCAGGCGGTTGCCCCCGGCCCGAACGGCTCCCTGTTAATGACCCTCCAGCGTTCGGAGTTCAGTCCAGAGGGGAAGACCTCATTGTCTGGAATTCTCTCTTCCAATTCGACTCTAGGGACCATCTCCGTCCGCTATTAAATTCACATCCCGGCCGCAGCGAACATTTATCTCAAGTCAGTCATTTAATCTCATGAAAATCCTACTCTTTCTCGCCCTTCTCATTTGCCCTCTCTGGGCCAGCACCGCTGTCGTTTATCCGGGCGGGCCTGGCATCGGCGAGGGAAAGCACATTGTCTTTCTTGCCAGTGACCACGAATACCGGGCGGAAGAGACCTGTCCCGCGCTCGCTCGTATCCTCGCCAAGCATCATGGATTTAAGTGCACGGTAGTGTTTGGAGTGGACGACGAAGGACACCTGAAGGCAGGCTCCTCCCAGGTTTCCGGCTTGGCGGCTTTGGCTGATGCCGACTTGTTCTTCATCTTCACCCGCTTCCTTGATCTCCCAGCAGAAGAGATGGACCACCTCATCGCCTATCTCGACAAAGGAGGCCCCGTGGTGGGACTGCGCACCGCGTCCCATGCCTTCAAGATTCCGGCCGACTCGCCCTATGCGAAATACAGTTTCAACTCGAAGGTGAAGGGCTACGAGGGGGGCTTTGGACATCAGATCCTCGGCAACACTTGGGTGGGCCATTATGGAAAAAATCATGTGCAAGGAACCCGCCTCACGATTGCAGAGGGCCAAGAGAAACACCCCATCCTCCAAGGAGTCGGCGAGGCCTTTTGCCATGCCGGAGCCTATGTGGGCATCCCCGCCCCCGACTTCACTGTTTTGGTGAATTCACAGCCATTGGTCTCCATGGACCCGAAGGCGGAAGTCGATAAGAGCAAGCCCGCCAACGCCTCAGCCTGGACCCGCCATTACACCAGCAAGGACGGGAAAAAGCACCGCGTCTTCCATTCCACCCAAGGCGCTTCCCAAGACCTGTTAGACGAAAACTACCGCCGCCTCATCGTCAACGGCACTCTCTGGGCCTGCGGACTGGAGTCGAAAATCAAGCCCGACCTCGCGGTCAACTTCGTGGGTCCCTTCCAGCCCCACGTCTACGGCCCTCCCGGCAACGTGCGCAATGTGAAACCCTCGGATCTCGCGGGTTGGGAATCGCCCATCATGCCCACTGGCAAGAATCACGACCCCATCGACACGAGAAAAAAGAAGGCATCCGAAGCGAAGCAAAAAAAGAAGCCCCAAGCGGCGCCTGCGAGAGAAGCGAGAATCAAACAGAAAGACGGCCGCAACAATCTCCTCGAGACCGAAGCACCAGAAGAAGACCCCTCGTTGGCCAGTTTCTATCTCAATCTAGCAACCTCTCCTCGACCCCAAACAACAGAGGCGGTTGCAACTCAGCTCCCTCTCAAGGTCGCCCCCCGCACCCGCATCGCCCTCATCGGCAACCTACTGTTAGATAACGAACGACGCTACGGCCACTTGGAAACCCTGCTGCATCAGGCTTTTCCCAAAAAGGAACTCTCGGTGCGCAATCTGGCTTGGCCCGCTGATGAGGTGGACCTGCAGCCTCGCCCCGACAACTTCGCCGACCTCGACCAGCACCTGCATTATTTCAAGGCCGACCTCATCGTGGCAGCCTTTGGCACCAACGAGTCCTTTGCCGGCCCCGAGGGTCTTTCCTCGTTTCGCATCCGGTTGGAGAAGGCCCTGACTCACCTCAAGACTCACGCCTACAACGGGAAAACTGGCGCGCAAATCGTGCTACTCTCCCCCACCCCGCATGTCGATCTCGAGGACGTTCCGGCGGCCCGGATGAACAACGCCAACCTCGCGCTCTACAGCAAGGCGATGAAGGAAGTCGCGGCCCGACACGGAGTCGCCTTCGTCGATCACTTTGAGCAAAGCCAGAAGCTTTTCGCCGCCTCGGAAGAACCTCCCACCACCGATGGCAGCGCCTTGAACGCGACCGGGCACCAGCTTTTCGCGCAAGCGGCTTTCGAGGGACTGTTCGGAAAACAAGCGCCTCCCATCGACGAGGGACTCCGCGCGCTGGTGGTCGATAAGGCCACCCAATTCTTCTACCGCTACCGCCCCCTCAACACCTACTACTACACGGGGGCACGCAACAAGAGCTACGGCTACCTCGACTTCCTGCCTGCGATGCGCAACTTCGATCTGATGGTGGCCAATCGCGACCAGGCGATTTGGAAAACTGCCGCCGGAACACCCACCCAACCCGATGACTCCAACCTGCCCAAGATGGACGAGGTCTTGTTGGCCCGGGGCGCGAACGAATGGCTCTCGCCGGAGGACGAGTTGAAGGCCTTCGAGGTCGACCCACGCTTCGAGGTCAATCTCTTCGCTTCGGAAGAAGACTTTCCTGAACTGGCTTGCCCCATCCAGATGCGTTGGGACGAGCGCGGCCGCATGTGGGTCTCCTGCTCCACGACCTATCCGCATGTCTATCCGGGGCAAAGGGCGATGGACAAGCTCATCATCCTCGAGGACACCGATGGCGATGGCAAAGCGGACAAGTGCACCACCTTCGCTGACGACTTGCACATCCCTCTTTCCTTTGCCTTGGATGGCAAGGGCGGGGTCTATCTTTCCGAGGAACCCCACCTGACCTACTTGCAGGACCTCGATGGCGACGACCGCGCGGACACGCGGGAAATTCTCTTCACCGGGTTCGGCTGCGAGGACTCCCACCATGCCCTGCACGACTTCACCTGGACCCCCGGCGGCGACTTGCTGTTCCGCGAATCCATCTTTCACAACAGTCAGGTGGAAACCTCCTACGGTCCCATTCGCGCCAAGAACTCCTCGTGGTTTCTCTACCATCCCAGCAGCAAGCGTCTCACCGCCTTCGGGGCCTATCCCAACACCAACCCTTGGGGAGTGACCTTCGATGACTGGGGGAACCATGTAGCCTCCCACCCCGTGTTCGCCTCCACCTTTCACGCCACCAACCCTCCCTATCCCAAGCAGCATCCACGGGTTGATTCCAAAATCGTCCAAGCCTACTCGGGCACGTGCGGGCAGGACTTCGTGGACTTTCCGTTTTGGCCCCAAGAGATGCAGGGCGGCTTTCTGAAGGCCCGCTACAAGCCGACGAATAAGATCGAAATCCACAAGTGGGTCGAGAAGGAAGACCACTTTACGGAGGAATTTGTCAGCGACCTCATCTTCTCCACCAACCTCTCCTTTATTCCGGTGGACCTGCGCTTCGGGCCTCGTGGAGCGGCCTATGTCTGCGACTGGTATAATCCCGTCAAAGGTCACGCCCAATATTCCCTGCGCGATCCCCGGCGGGATCGCAAGGCCGGCCGAATCTGGCGCATCGTTCCCAAGGGAGCCCAACTCTCCGACCCCCCTCAACTGGAAGACGCTTCTATCGCCGAGCTGTTAGATAACCTCAAGTCCGCGCAATACCGCACCCGCTACTGGAGCAAGCGCGAGCTTCGCAGCCGCGAGCCCGCCATCGTGAACGCCCAGCTCTCGGTCTGGCTCGACGGATTGGATGAAAAGTCCGCCCGCCACGAACACCACCTGTTAGAAGCGCTCTGGCTTTCGCAAGGCATTGATTCCCCGAATCTGTCTCTCCTGAAAAAACTCTCTTCCAGCTCCAATCCTCACGCTGCGGCCGCCGCGCTGGGACCGGTGAGGTTCTGGCACGAAGAAATGGGCAATCAGGAGACGGTGAGCATTCTTTCCTCGGCCGCGAGCCACCCTTCGCAACATGTGCGTCGCGAGGCAGTCATCGCCGCCAGCTACGTGGGCACGCCGGGAGCACTGGAAGCTGTTCTTCCGGTTCTCGATCAAGAGGCAGGTCTTCACCTCACCTATGCCATCCAATCGTCATTTGGCTCCGCCAACTTGCTCCGACATTGGGAGGGGCGCTCCGATGCGGGTGAGATTGAAAAGAAACTGAAGACCCTGACCGCTCCCGAGAAAAAAGCTGGGCCAACCAAAAGCAAAGCTCACCAGACCTTTGATCAACAGAAGGGCCTCCAAACCCTCGAAATCGGCTGCATCCCCGAGCGCCTGCTTTTCACCAAGGACCAGCTCACCGCAAAGGCCGGACAGCCCGTCAAACTCATCTTCAACAACCCTGACGCTACGGCCCACAACTTCGTCTTGCTGGCCAAGGACACGCCGATTGAAGAAATCGGAGAAGCCGCCAACGAGATGGCAAAGGACCGTGACGGGGCCGCGAAACACTTCATTCCCGAAGACAAGCGCATCCTCCAGGCGTCCAAACTTCTGGCGCCGGGAGAGAGCGAGACCCTGCGCTTCGTGGCTCCCAAGACTCTCGGAACCTACCCCTACCTGTGCACCTTCCCGGGGCATTGGATCATCATGAAGGGCGAGCTCGTGGTGGAATAGGGTTGCCGCTCTTAGCAAAGACTTAACAATTCCAAGCTTTCGTCAAAGGCGGGGGGACTCCAAGCTCGACTCCACTCGAGCTCGGCCGCCCTTCGATGAAACTTCGTTACCCCCTCCTCCGACTCACTGCAGCCATCATTGGCTTCAGCGGGCATTTGGGAGCCACCCCACTCCACCTCGACTTCCTCAATCTCGTCGAGGACAAGCCGCTCCTCATCGACTCGCTGCGGTATCAGAGTGGCGAAGCGGAAACCTTCTCCGTCACTCGACTGGACTGGCTGGCGACGGACTTCACCTTGGTCACGGAAGAGGGAGAGAAGTGGAATCTGCCCAAGCAAACGGCCTTGGCCTCCACTCGTGGATCGAGCTACGCACTCCCGGACCTCCCGAACAAGCGCTTCACCTCCCTCTCCTTCCACGTCGGGCCGAACAAGGAAATCAATCACTCCGATCCGGCACAATACTCAGCGAACCACCCGCTCAACCCAAACCTGAACAACCTGCACTGGGACTGGCAGGGCGGGTATATCTTTCTAGCCATCGAGGGACACTGGCGGGCGAAAGGAGAAGAGCTTCCGGGCGGCTTTGCCTATCACTTTGCCAATGACTGGAACCGCACCCGGATCACCCTGCCCATCGACCTCACCCTCAACAATGAGTCCCGCATCGCCATCGCGCTGGATCCGCAGAAACTACTCGCGGGACTCTCCTTCGCCAAAGATGGCGCAACCACTCACTCGCAACCCGACGACCCGGTGGCCGAACGGTTGAAGCGTAATCTGCAGACCGCCTTTCGTGTGGTCAGCATTCAGGAAGGGGGACTTCCCGAGACCGCCGGGAAGCCCAAGCCCATCGACCTGCCCACCAACCCGATGGGCTATCCCATCACCCTCCCCAAGCACATCCCGCTGCCCGCCCTTCCTTCCGACAACCCGATTTTAAGTTCACGGGTTGCCTTGGGAAAAGAGTTGTTCAACGAGCCCCTCCTCTCCCGCACCAACACCCTCTCCTGCGCCTCCTGTCATCAGGGAAAGACCTTGAGTGATCCCCGCTCATTCAGTTTGGGGACGGAGGGACAGCTGGGCACCCGGCACTCCATGCCCCTCTTCAACCTGGCCTGGAAAACGAGCTTCTTCTGGGATGGTCGGGCTTCTTCCCTGCGCGAGCAGGCCCTCGTGCCCATTGAAGACCATCTCGAAATGGACGAAGATCTCACGAACGTGATTTCCAAGCTCAAGGCCGAGAGCAAGTATCCACCCCTCTTTGCCAAGGCCTTTGGCTCGGGCGCCATTAGCGCCGAAAATCTCGGTCTAGCCATCGAGGCCTTTCTTCTCACCCAGCTCAGTCTGGACTCCAAGCTCGACCAGGCTCGCAAAGGGCAGGCGGAGCTCACCAAAGAAGAACAGCGGGGCTTCGAACTCTTCTTCACCGAGTCCGAACCGCGCCTCGGCAAGAAGGGTGCGGACTGCTTCCATTGTCACGGAGGAGCCCTCTTCAGCGATCACTTTTTTCACAACAACGGTCTCCCGCCAACGGATGATATTGGATTGGAAAAAACGACGGGCAAGGAAAGCGACCGCTACAAGTTCAGCACCCCCAGCCTGCGCAACATCGCCCTGACCGCGCCCTACATGCACGACGGACGCTTCCGCACCTTGGAAGAAGTCATCGCCCACTACAACAACCCCATCCCCCGCAGCCGCACCCTCGATCCCAACTTGGCCAAGCACCCCAATGGGCTGGGACTTTCCGAAGACGATCAGGCGGCTCTGGTGGCTTTCCTTAAGACCCTGACCGACCCGGCGCTGGTTGATTGAAAGCGATTTTCCTGAAATTTTACCTGCCCGACATCATTTCTTAACAATCGGAGTTCACCAATAGCTGACAAAATCAAATCCGCTGCCATGAACTCAATCCATCCTACTTCGCTTCTCAGCCTCTTGGCCCTTCTGCCCGGTGCCCTCTGCGCCGAACCCATTCTTTCCTCCTGGTATACCGAGGGCTCCGGTCGTTATGCCCGCATTTGGGCCACCGTGGAACAGGAGACGATCGAACGCGGTGGCGGCGGAACCAGCTCGCTGACGACCTGGGACGCGGCCGACTACGAAGGAGTCACCGTGGGGGACCAGCCCCTGCCGGTCTACGCGGGAGTTCAGGGCATCTCCTACTCCGACGACTACGTTTACATCAAGTCCACCGGACTCGCTAACAATACGATGGGCCCCTGGTTTCTGAATTCCAGCCGGACGACCCGCTTCCCCTCTTTCCCCGGCAACGCGGCCATCCTTTACCGCTTCCCTCGCTATCCGAACTACTCGGTGAACTACTCACCCGCTTCGCGTTCGGAGACCAACATCGGAACCTGCGGGCTCTTTGTCGATGGGGTGCCGCTCTTCAACACCTCCGACACCTTTTCCTACGACACCTCCGCGGGCGCCGATCAGGAACCGACCAACAACAACACCGGAGATGGCATCTGGAACAGAGACGCGTTCACCAATGAGGGCGAATCCTTCGATGCCGGCAATGCCCACCAGGCGATGGAGGCCTTCCATTACCATGCCAGCCCGGCTGCCCTGCGCTCGACCTTGGGGGATTCGGTCGACTACGACTCCTCGGTTGTTTACGAAGGAATCGGAGGGGCCTCCCCCTACACGGAAAACTTCAACGGCCAGCACAGCCCCATCATCGGCTGGGTCAATGACGGCCTCCCCATGTATGGCCCCTACGGCTACAGCGATCCCACTGACCCCGACAGTGGCGTCCGCCGCATGATTACCGGCTATCAAAAGCGCGATGGTTCGAACGGCTCCACCGACCTGACTGTCACCGGACGCACCACGCTGCCGCAGTGGAAAGTGGATCAAGATAGCGGAACCACCTCGGCCAGCCTGAACTCCTCGCAATATGGGCCCGCGGTTTCCACGGACTTTGTGCTGGGCCACTACATGGAAGACTACGCTGCCAAGGCCGACCTCATCTCCGACGCCTCGGGGGAGGCTTTCCAACTCTATTCCAGCGCCAGCCTCGGGACCTTCGATGCGGGCAAACACTATGATCTGAATGAGTATAACGTGCGCTATTGCGTGACCCCCGAATTCCCGGCAGGCACCTGGGCCTACTTCACCAGCGTGGAAGAAGACGGCACCCCCGCCTATCCCTACAACCTCGCCTTTCAATACTTCGGCGACGCCACCAGCGCCACCGGCATTGCCTCGTCCGAGGTCGAGGCTCTGGGGGTCACGGTCTACTTCGAGGGCGCGACCGCAATCGAGCCCTCAGCCAAGGAGATCGCAGTCGACGATTCCACCGTGACGATTACCTGGCAAGGCACCGAGGGCGGAATCTACCGCGTGGACCCCAGCACCGACCTCGCGACCTTTGATACCAGTGGCACGACCTTCACCGCCGAGCTCGATGTCTTCGCCACCACCGGAGCCAAAGCCAATGCTGCCCAGTTCTATCGTCTGACCCGAACCGGTCTCTCGAGCTACGACACTACGGAATTCAGCACCGAAGCCGCTGGAGGCCCCGGCGGTCCCGGGGGTCCCGGCGGCCCTCCCGGAGCATTTTAGGCCGTGGATCTGGCGAAGATTCGGGACTCCGGAAATCACTTTATAAACTGGCCCTGCGGGGGGGCTTTCTGGTTTGCTCCCCCGCGTGTCCCCAGACGATTTCGCCAACTTCGCCATCGCCTTCAAGTCGATCCTCTTTGAGGGCGCGCCCTTCATCCTGTTAGGCACGCTGCTCTCAGGATTCTTGGGAGTCTATCTGCCCGCCGGGGCGATGGAAAAGATGCTGCCCAAGAACAAAACGGCCGCCATTCTGGTCTCCGGCCTCCTCGGGCTCATCCTTCCGGTCTGCGAGTGCGCGGTGGTGCCGGTCATTCGCCGTCTGGTGGGCAAAGGGCTCCCCGTGAGTTGCGCCTTTGCCTATATGCTGGCGGCTCCCATCGTGAACCCGATTACGATTTTCTCGACCTGGAACGCCTTCCCCGACTTCGAGACTTGGCCCGAGCGAGCCGAGTTCTTCACCTTTTCCCGCGTTCTGCTGGGCTACCTCTCCGCCATTTTGGTGGGTCTCATCGTCCTGCGCATTCCTTTGGACAAAGTGCTCAAGCCTAAAGTCCTGCCCGACGAAAACACCACCAGCGAAGAGTCCGACCACAGCCACGATCACGAACACGACCATTGCCACGACGAGGGCTGCTGCCATGGCCACGACCATCACGATCATGATCACGGGCACGACCACCATCATCACGACCACGGCGACAAGGGCCAGAATCGCGTGGTGCTTTCCATGCGGGCGGCCTTGAAAGACTTCACCGACGTGGGGGTCTACTTCACCATCGGGGTCATCATCACCGCTCTTTTCAATGTCGGGATCGCCCCCGGCGCCGAGTGGCTGGAGTCCATGGAGGGCTCTGCCTTCGGTCAAACCGCGGCCTTCATGGTCCTCGCCTTCCTGCTGAGCCTTTGCAGCACCTCGGACGCCTTCATTGCCGCCACTCTGGCTCCTCCAGCCGCAGCGCGCACGGCGGCCCGCCTCGCCTTCCTCGTCTTTGGCCCCATGATGGATGTCAAACTGCTCTTCCTCTACTCGACGATCATGAAGCCCAAGTTCATCGCCCTGCTGGCCCTGGGACTCTTCGTCTTTGTCGGGCTGACAGCGGTGGGTTGGACGGCGGTGATGGGGCAATAATCCAGTCGCAGGAGGACTTTCCTTCCGATAGAAAAAGTTGTGCGCCTGCTCCTCCCCCTCCTGCCTCTCTTTCTCTGTTGGCTCACCTCTTGCAGCCAGCAAATCGGCGGAGGCCCTGCACCGACCGCCCGCGCCTCCTACCTCACCACCTCCGATGGCAAACAACTCTCGCTTCGCCACTGGAATCTCCAAAGCCGACCGCAGACCGTGCTCATTGGGCTGCATGGCATCGAGGGGGCGGCCCGCGATTATGGAAACTTGGGCAAAGCCCTTCCCCTGCAATCGCCCCGCACCACCCTCTACGCCCTCAATCTACGCGGGGCAGGTTACGATGAAGACCTCCCGCGCCAGGGCGATATTGGCAAAGCCCGGCTCTGGATGCGCGATCTGGTCGAGCTGGACACCGGCCTCCGGGCTCGCCATCCCGAGGCCCGCATTATTTGGGTCGGCGAGTCCATGGGAGCGCTCATCGCCCTCAAAGCCGCCGCCCAGAGCGAAGTGCAACCTGACGGACTAGTCCTCGTTTCGCCCGTGGTCAGCCTGGACTCCATCCCCGGCTGGCAGCTGGGACTACTGAGGCTGGCCGCCCGCCTGACTCCCTGGGCCCGGGTTTCGCTCGAGACTTTGGCGGGTGGTTCATTCCAGGCCACGACCTCTTCGGACCACTTTTCGCAAAGCGAGACCAATCCCTATCACGTCGAGAGCTACACCTTGCGCTTTCTCAACGAACTCGCCCAACTTTCAGAAGAAAGCTCTCGCCATGCAGATAAAGTCACGGCTCCCACGCTGATTTTGCACGGTGGTAAAGATTTCTTAAGCAACCCCCGGCAAATTTCAAACTTTGCAAATGATTTTTCGCCCCCTGCAACTTTACTCAACTTTCCCCAATCCCATCACCTTCTCTTTTATGATAAAGAGCGGGATGCCGTGGTTTACGAACTATTGGATTGGGTAAATGAAAAACCGCAAGGGACGAATTAACATCTGTTAGATTAGATGAAAAGTTCATCTCTTCTTGCCTGATCGGGTCGACAGTCTTCATCATTCCTCTGATTATTGCGGGAACAGTAATTGCGTAGACTCAATTGGGACGATTTCTCGTAGTAGAAGGTCATCGTCCAAAACTGGCTTCGTGAAGAATTTCCGCAGTATTTGGAAAAATCGATCCACCGCCTCGGTTAACGCCTTTGAGTTATGAAAACGCCCTCCTCATCCGGTTTCTCGGCCACCACTTTTGTCCGTGCGATTCTTCTCATTTTTGCCGCTACGCAGTCGGTTCCGGCAGCGCTCAATGAGGAAATCAACGATACGATTGTCGCGAACCCTTACTACCTGATTGACCGGGAGGCGAGCGACGGAGATCCCGCCACCAACTTTCACGGCTTCGACACGACCTTCGATATCACTATCGAAAACACCTCCGCAGCAGATCCCGCCCGCTCCTTCATTTTCTACCGGGTGGCCTATCAGTTGATGCGAGCCAACGACGGCTCACCTGTTCCGGTGACCTTGAACGGAGGGGGCACCACAGGCTACACCAACGCAACCTTCCAAAGTTTGGACGCGGGAGTCGACAGCAAGAATTTTCAACTCACGGGACTCCCCATTCCCGATGCTCCGCTCGACGCGAAGGAGACCTACTTCATCCAGGGACAGTTACAAAAAGGGTTCTTCAATTTTCCAGATCCAGTTAACTATTTCGATACTACCGACCCCCAGAACGACGACTTCGATGCCAGCGCTGAAGCCGTCGTTTTTGAGTTCAACAACACCGCAAGCTTGGATCTCAACTATAATATCGAGACCGTTCCCTACGGACTCAATTGGGGAAAAACCTATGCCTTGAGCACCGACCCGGGCGACAACGGATTCCGCGCCTCCATAGGTGTTCTGGCCGCGCGGTATGATGGATTCGATAGCCCGGTCAGCAACCTCACGGCCACCGTTCAGGTCGACTTCGACCTCTTGCGGGCCAGTGACAACTCCCAGGTGCCTCTGGTCAACGATGGCATTTTCACCCAGACCGGCAACGCCCCTTCGCACGATGGATCGGGCCGCCCGCTGCCCGTCTACTTTCACCCCACCCTCTTCGGCTTCATCTTTGACGAACAGCTGGTGCCCACCATGCAGCTGGACTCGGTGAACGAGACTTACATCCTGCAAGCCACCGTCCGGCACGTGGAAAATGCTTTTGGCAGCTACGAGACTGCTGGCACTTGCGAGCTCCCTGCCGAGCAGTTGCTTCACTTCAACGGCACCCTCAACGCCGGTCCCGAGGTCGTCACCGTGAACGACTTCGAGAACATTCCCTCTCCTGGAACTTCTACTGCCACCTATGTCAACACAGTGGTTCAGGTCGCGGCGGACGGTGGCGAAGTGAGCGGGCGGCCGGACGTCACCTTCGGCAACACGGCCAACCTCGGGGTCCGGCTCGCAGTCGATGGCACCATGACCCTGACCTCGGGCTCGCAACTTCTCTATCTGGCAGATGGTTCCGGCGACGATATTCACTGCCTCGCGGGACCTGACTTTTCCTACAACAGCGTCAGTCTTTCGACCTCGGGTTTTACCGCTTCCGGAGTGAATTATCACCTGCCCCAGGGCTTGGTCTTCTTTCCGAACCACAATCAAAACCCTTATTTGGGGGAAAACCGCATCAGCCGGGCCACCTCGCTAACACTGGATTCAGCGCTCTGCCCCCCCTCCGACTTCACCTTCCCCACCAGCGGCTATTCGGCGCCCGCACTGGGCGACGAAGCTCATCCAGTTGTCTTCCCTCTCGACAAGGTTGCCGATGGATTCGTGGTGGCCACCGACGGGACCATCACCGCCCAGACCAGCGGCTCGGACCTCCCCCAATACATCCACAAGGCGGAACTGGAATACCTCGAGGTGCAAGCCGCCAACGGCCAGCTCTTGGATCCTACGATGGCTGATCGGTGCTCCAATGACCTCTACCTCCGTAATATTGTCGACGTCTCCAACGGCATCAAATGGACCACAGCCACTGACGGGACCGCCCGCTTGGCTGAGGGCAATATGAAGATCGATGACGGGAACTTCCAAAGTCACTTTCCCAAAAAGGCAACCGTTCGACACCTAAGCTCCACCCTGGCCTTCAAGGATGGCTACTTCGCGGAGTCGGCGGGTTCGATTTTGCAGACTCCTTCGGTGGAGGTGCCTTATTACCAAACATGCCCCGGACCGATTGCGGAGGGCTGCACCAGCGGACTTGCCACGGTTGGTGTCGACCAGAAGCCGGACGGAGAAAAGCTCTACTTCACCGGTAACGGGGGCTTGTGGGGTGACGGCGAAATCATCAGCAACGGCAAGCTCGGCTGGGGGAGAAAGTCCCCTGCCGCGAACGACTACACCCACTTCACCAGCAACTTTGACCGCGGTAAATTCTACATGCCGGGCTACAATCTCTACGCCCTCAGCAATGACTTGTTCAGCAGCGCGGTCTACGATGACGACGCGGCGGATTTATCGGCGGCCTCTCTCCTGCTCTCGGGAGTCGAGGAAGACGCCAACCCAGTGGATCTTTACTCTCCCGGCGAAGGCGGATACCGCGATGGCAAAGGCTCTCTGCCAGGGATGACCCTTGAAGTGCTCAATACGGGTTACAATGGAGGCTCCAAGCTGGCAGCCAACCCCACCAACTACAACTACGAGTTGCTGGAGGATCAGGGTCAGGGCGGTTCGAAGTATTACATCCGCGAGGCGGGTGTAAGTGGTCGCCAGGTCGGACGCGACGGCACCTACGACGACAAGCTCGACCTCTATGGCTTCGAATGCAAAATCAGCCAGTTCCAACTCACCTTTCTCGACAATACCAATGAGAAAGACGGGTGCACCAGTTGGGTCGACGGCACCATCAACGTCAGTGGCTACTCCAACTGGGATCAAGTCTTCACCGGCTTGACCTTTGACTGCTACGGACAGCCGGGCGAGATGACTCCCAATCTATCCGACGCGAACGACAAACAATTGGACTACTGGCAGTCGACCTTTGACCTGAAGACCCTCGCCTTCCTCAACTATGAGGAACCCGACGGCCAGTGCCCGCCAGTCTTCAACGGCAAGCTGGCCGTGGGAGCCAAGACCTACGCCAACTACGTGACCGAACCTCTCATCGGCACCTTGGTTTTCTGCAAAAACGGAAACCTTTCCACCCTCCAGAACACCCTCGATGAGCCGGAAGCCTTTGGCGATATCGACTCTCAGTTCCGCATCCCCTCGCTCGTCAAGCTGAAGGGTCCCAACAAGGACTACAACCTCGTCACCACCAGCAAGCTGCGCTTCAGCAATCCCGAGCCCACCGGCATGACGGGCGCGCAGCGTCCCGCGACTGGCTTTGTCACCTTCGCGGCCACCATCGACATCCCTTACTTCCGCGATCTTGAGGTTCAAGCCATCACCACCGCAACCAACGAGCTCCCCAATGGGGATTCCACCGCCCCCTTTGCCATCACCCCCGGCTGGGACGATGGCAGCGGTGACACCTTCTTTACCAAAGCGAACTTCGACCCCGAACACGCCGGCTTCCCGTTTGCCGAAATCAGCATCAACGACTATCGCAATCCCAAGCTCTCCGGCATCGATCCCGACACCCTCCACGCCAACGGTCATCTCGTCGTGGCGGAGCAGGACATGTTTGGTTTCATCCCCCTGTCCTATCCTCTCTTCTGGGATGACAACACCCGCCGCTTCGCCTCCGCGCGGACGGAAAAGGAGAACATCTTTGTCGCCCAGATGGAGCACAAGATCGATTGGATGGACGCCAAGTTCACCAACATTTCCTTCGGTGCGACTTACGACGGACTCCCCGAGATCAAAATCTCCAACTTCCTGAATGGCGAAATCGACAAGGCTTCCGAAGTCATCTCCAACAAGATCGGAGAGCTCCCCAAACAGGCCATCGACACGGGCTTGGACAAGCTCGACCAGATGCTGGAAGACTCTCTCTGCGCCATCATCAATCCTCTGGTCGACGAAGCCGCCGGAACCGAGATGGATCCTGGCGTCATCCGCGAGCTCTATCGCTACCTCTACGATCTCTATGACAACAATCCCACAGAAGACTACGGAGTCTTCCGCGGGAAAGTGAAGGACGCCTTGGACAACCCCTCGGCCCTCGCCTTCAACAGTCTGCCGAAGTTGAAAGCATTCCGCGACAAGATCTGCACCATTGCGGAAACCGGCAACACCGCCATCGCCGACACCGCGAGCTTTGTGGACCAAATCGAAGTCGCTCTGGAGGACATCATCAAGGGCATCGACGTCATCACCACTGGCATCAAGGCAACACAGGACTACGAGGTGAACATCAATCCGCCCACCATCACCGCTTCGGACATCAAGGGCATCCTCTACCGCAACGGCTCGGGAGAGCTGGAGATTGTGGACGCCCTCATCGACCTGCTGCTCGCCAATTTGGTCGAGCCCGCGGTGCGCGACGTGATTCAGCCGCTGTTAGAGGAAGGCGCTTCCGAGTTGAACGACCAGCTCAACATGCTGTTAGAAGACATCGACCCGGCGCTGGAGCAGATCACCGAGGTTCTCCTGACCGTGCGCGGTTACTTGGTCGAAATTCACGGCAAAGTAGCCACCGGCGGAGAGATCGTGGACAAGTTCAAGGACTTCTTCCCCTCTGATCCCCTGGCGAAAGAGGCTTTCCTCAACGACCTTGTTAGCCCCGTTACCACCAGGGCCTGGAACCTGTTCCTCCAAGTCGAGGAAGGACTCGGGATCGACCACCTCGTCGACGCGGGCCGCCAGTTCGACGAGTTCGGCGACAACTTCTTCAACAACTTCACCGAAGACCAATTCGTCCAACTGGTCAAAGATGAGCTGAAGGACGCCATCCTGCAGTCCGAGATCGTTCGCAAGGCCCAGTTCCTTCTGCGCCAGCTGCTCTACGACATCGCCGACCGCGTGACCTCTTCCCTGCAATCCGTGCTGGCGGAGATCACCACTGTGATGAAGACCGTCATCAGCGACACCATCGGCGCGCTGGAAGACGAGATCAATCCACTGCTGGGCGAGGTCTCCAAATACATGGGCTCCGGCGAAATCTCGGGCTATGCCGAGTTCAATGGCGACTCCCTGCGCAAGCTGCGCCTGGACGCTGAGATGCAGTTTGAGATTCCGGAAGAGATGGCACTTCACGTCTATCTCGAGATTCTTTGCTATACCTCCGAAGACAACTTCGTGGACTCCGGCTGCATCGAACCGGGCGAGAAGATGGTCGAGGTCCGCATCGGGGCCAAGGACGTCTCGGTGGAATGGATCTCGGAGTGTAAAATCAACCTCGAGGTCAAGATGTCCCTGAAGGACTTCAACACCGCCGACTCGGTGCCGCCGATACCGGTGGGCGTGGGCGGAACCTTCGAGCTGGCGGATGGGGAAATCGATTTCCAAGCCTTCAAGATTCTGGAATTCGGGGCCACCATGGCCATCGGACTGGAAGAGTGCTACATCGGGGCCAAGGCGAGGGCGATCTTCTCCGACTACGAGGTCGCGGCAGGAATCTTCTTTGGCCGCACCTGCACCCTGGAGCCGCTCATCTTTGTCGACCCCGATATCGGTGATGTGGTCGACCCGGGCACGACCTTCACCGGTGCCTATGTCTACGGCGAGGTCTGGCTGCCGATCTCCCAGCTTGTGCTCGGGGTCCCCCCTTCCTGCCTCTTCCGCATTGATGCCGGGGTCGGAGCCGGAGCCTTCTTCTTCCTGGAAGGACCCACCTACGGCGGAAAGATCTTCCTCGGAGTTTCCGGCGAAGCGCTCTGTGTGGTCTCCATCAAGGGCGAAATCAAAATCATTCTGGCCTCTCAGGCAGGCAAGCTGAAGGGAGCCGGCAACGGCAAGTTCACCGCCAAGGTCGGCTGGTGCCCCTTCTGCATCAAGTTCAGCAAATCGGTGAAACTCCTCTTCAACGATGGCTCCTGGTCCATCCAGTAGGATGACGCGACGATGAACCTTTTACTCAAAAACGAAAATCCCACCCCATCCCTTCCGGTTATGAAATCGATGACCTCTCCGCTCCAACAATTCGTCGCCAAGACGACTCTGCTCTTGGCCTGGCTCGTGGCCGGGCTGGCTCCCGCGCAAAACGCCGATCCGCTGGTCTACACCGTGGGCAAGACCTTCGAGACCAACGGAGGCACCACTCTGCACGACTACATCCTCTGGCAGCCGGGCGACGCCAAGACTACCTTTGGCAAACGCTTTGGCATCTACTCCAAGGCGGGTGACGCCACCTCCCCCAATCCCTATACCCTGCTCGGGGTCCAGACCCTGCAGACTTCGCCCTCGGCCATTCAGGCCCTGCTGAAGTTGGGGGAAAAGTTCGACAAGGACGCCCGCTTCCTCCCCATGCGCATCACCGCTCTCAATGCGGAAGCGCAGGGTGACCCGGCCTCCATGCCCACCCTCGGCAGCCCCGAATTCCCGGGCGGCATCGACCTCGGCGTGGCCCAGCGTCTCGCGCAAATTATGACCGTGGCTCAGGACGACCCCGAGGTGCTGCAATCCCTCATCTCCCTAGGACGTGCACATCCCGGCGTGCAGATGGCGATTGGCCTGGGCTTTTCCATCAAGGCCCTCGACCCCTCGGTCACCACCTACGAGGTGCGCGAGGTTGACGGCGCCGACAACGACCTTCGCGTGATTGGTCGGGTGACTCTCGACACCAGCGCCCCCCAGTCTCTCCTGCCACCAGGAAAGCCAGAACTCCTGCCCCACAAATTCGAAGCTGAACTGCAGCAAGTCGTGGCTTCCCCCAAGGACAACCTCAACGCCCGCCTGCGTTGGTCCACCCCCAACGGTTTGCGCACCCTTCTTCCCCACACCTACGGTTTCAATCTCTACCGGGTTGAAAAGGCCAACACCCCCGATCCCTTTCTCATCACCAGCGAGGCCGATGTGGCATCGGCAGCCGGCGTTCGCGTCAATACCCTGCCCATCCCCGCCGGAGCACTCATGACCGCAACACAAGCGGCGAATATCAACTACCTCGACGAGACCTTCTTCTACGGTGACGACGGTGATGTCTTCATTCAACTCAACGCTCCCGAGCTTCCCTTCGAGGCTCCGGATATCGAGTTCTTTGATGGCGACACTTTTTACTACTACGTGGCCGCTCGCGACATCGCAGGACATCCCGGACCACTTTCCCCACCGACTGAAATCACAATCTGTGACCGCCTGCCCTGCTCCGCGCCCTCCATCGTGACCGTGGACAACACCTTCGACCTCGCGGGCTACAATCCGGACACCGAGGAAGGACAGCAGCACCTCACCCTCACTATCCGCCAGCTTCCCAATACCGAACCCGACAACTCGGCGAAAGAGTACCGCATCTACCGCTGGCACTCCGCCACCGATTGGCAGACCTTTGGCGGCGATCCCGACTTCAACCACATCGGCACCGTGGCCCACGTCAACGGACAGGAATACGTCACCTTCGAGGACGATGATGCCAGCGACGTCGATACCGACTACGTGGGCCCGGGCAACAACGGCCCCGATACCGGCTCGCCGGTAGTCACCTCCGAGACCGACTTTGCGATGGGTAAAACCTTTTGGTATACCGTGCGCGCGGTCGACACCTCCGCCTGCACCCCCGCAAACTTGTCCGGCCACTCCGGTCCCAAGTTCGGAGTGCCCCGCGACCGGGTGGGACCACCTAGTCCGGAAGGTTCCCTCGAGACCTGCTTCTGCATTCCCCGCATGAACCTCACCAACGAAGGAGTTGCGGTTCGCCGCGAACTCTATGGACTGGACGCGGACTTCCGGGGTGTCATCGCCCGGGTCGAACGCTACGAACAACCCGATCGTTCTAAAATATACAAGAAGGTCAAGTCCTTCGACCTGGAAGTCGGCACCTATCAGCAGAACGAAGAAGGCACAACCTTCGAGCGCACCTTTGCCCGCACCACTCTTTTCAAAGGATTGGAGTCCTTCCGCGATGTCATCATCCCGACCACCACCCCCAATGGCACCATCCTGCGCGCCCGCAGCCGCCTGGGTGACGGCTCGGTGAGCGACTGGCGGGAAATCCCCATCAGCGCCGCCTTCAAGCCCGGCGAGATCAATCGCTATCACTTCTTGGCCTGGGCCGAGCTCTGTTGCCCCGTGCTGATCTCGAGCACCGTTCTCCGTGACGAAAGCGGCAAGATTCGCCGGGAGATCCAAGAGCTTCTTCCTCCCACTTCCAACGACCCCCGCTGTCCATCCTGGATCGAGGTCACTCCCGGAGGCGTCCCTCCCATCTTCGTCCCCGTGCGCAATGACGATACTATCGTGGGTGTTTGTGGACAGGTTTACCTCAAAGGCGACTGTCGCGAAGTGCGGGTCTACCGCCGGGTCGGCAACGGAGGTCCCTTTGTCCTGATCTCCCGCCAGTCGGGTAAAAGCGCGTTGCCTGCGGTTTACAATTGGAAGGAAAGCGCACCCGTTCTCAACAACGGAGAAGTGGGCTGCTACTACGCCCAAACCTTTGACGAAAACGGCAATGCTTCTCCGCTCGTTCGGATTGGATGCGTAACCACCCAAAACGAAGACCTGGGAGTCGCGATGGTGACCGACCCCGTGAATCTGGCTCCCTCGGGAGGCAAAGCGGTGGTGCAGCTTTCCTGGTTCTGCGACCCCGTGGGCATCGACCGCTTCGAGGTCTGGGCCGCGGCCGAAGGTGGCGAAGATCCCGAGGTCGAGTCCCTCAATCTCACTGAAGCCATCGAGAGCGATGACAACCTCGTCCTCACCGTCACCGATGAAGACGGAGTGGAAGAAGAGCTCGTCTTCACCCCCTACCGCACTGACTCACTATCCTCGGGATTCGGCGACAATGGCGAATTCTCGGTAGTGCTGACTGTGCCCGCCGACAAAAAGTTGTCCTACTGCATCCGCCCCATCGGCCTGCCCATCCCACAACCCGGCAGCACCGAACTCCTCACCACGGCGGGTGACTTTTCCAATGTGGTCTCCAACATGTGGACCGCACCTCCCGCCGCCCTGCAGGATGTCATCCCCTGGCCCGCCCGTCCCTTGCCCGGTCTCGCCAATGTGGCGGTCAAGGTGAGTGATTACGAAAATGGAGAAGGTCCCTACTACGCCCATCCTCTCCACATCGAGCAAACCCTGCAGTTCCGCGCGTCCAGCCTGATTCTAGTCGGAGCCGTTCCCGCCATCAACGGGGGAAAGGAAAATAGCTACGAATCCTACTTCCCCAACAACCGCGATCCCTTCGAGTGGATCTTCGGATACCGACGTCAGAACACCGAGGTGTCCTCGGGAGAAAATAGCGTGACGCCGCTGAGTTCCTTTACGGTCTACCGCTATCAACTTCCCTCCGAAGTCTACCCTGAGGCCAAGCCCAACCTGGTGCAGGTGACTCCCCTCATCGATCGCATGGCCTATCAGAACGTCAGGCTCGATTGGCAGGGTGCCTCCATAGACGCCTTCCGCGTCACGGATCCCTTCTTCGTTTTCCAACCCTACGAACAATCGTCCAACTACTTGGATGTCCCCCTCACCGGGAAGTTCTCACGCAACAATAGCACCTTCGGAATCGGCATCCCCATGGCCAATAGTCCCTCGCCTGCCTACCTTGATCTCAGCTCCAGCGAGTATCCCGATGTCGCGGAACAGGACTCCACTATCTGGGTCCGCGATGCGCAACCCGCAGCAAAGGGTGCGACCTATCAATACCTGATCGTCGCCTTCGATGACCGGGGCGAGATCGACCGCGTGATTCCAACCAACGTTGTGGAGCACGCTCCTTAATCCCTTTCCCAGCCGTTCAGAATTCCAGCCATTTTTCACTCATGAAAACCAAGCTCCCACTCTTCCTGCTCGCCCTCTCCGGCCTTCCCTTGCTTGCCGCTCCCTCGGTGCAACTGCCCAAGGAATGGTTCGCTCCGCTGGAGAGTCAAACCGGCTTTGCCCTCACGGACACCGCCACAGGTCAGGTCCGCGTCATGACCTTCTCCAACGCCAATGTCTTGCAGCAGACCGGACCGACCGAGACCTATCTGGCCAACGTGACGGGCTTGGCTTCCGGATACTTTGAAGGGGGGCCGGAGCACCTCATTCTTTCCTCGGCGACTCATAATCAGATGCGCTTTCTGCCAGTTGATGGCAGTGCCAGCCCGTCGTCCCGCTCAACTGCTTTCGCCGGACCGCAATCCACCATCCCTCTCTTCGAGGCTGGTCTCACGCCCATGACCCTTTCCCATTGCCTCTATGTGGATGGTGGGGAAGGAGCCGAACTCAACAAGACCCTGATTGCCGGCGGAGTCCCCTCTTCCACCGACGAATACATCTACGACAGTGGCGCCACAGCCCTCCAACCCTTCCGCGTCCCCGGCACCGGCGAGCGCCGGGGAATGTTGATTCGTCAGGACACCTCCCGATTGCAGGAAATCAGAAATTCCGGCGACGGCAATATCGTGCGCTCCACCAAGTTTCCGGTGCCTTCCGCCTCTCTCCTCGCGACCGAGGTTCAGGGCAATGACGGCCGCCTCTGCACGGTCGCCTGGGTACCCGGCGACAGCAAATGCGGAATCTTCACCCACGGATTTTCCGGATTTCCGCAAGGCTTTACGACAACTCCTTCCATCGGCTTTCCCATCGGCACCATTGTTTCGGTGGGCACCACTATTCCCAACGCACCTGACGGCATCCTCATCACCTCACAAGATGGCACTGTCGCAGTATGGGCCCGCATCATCGCGGGCACGACCTTGAGTATTCAGGAGACCTTCTTCGCCAGTGCCGGCACGGCCTTCTCCGGCCTGGTCCCGGTACCGGGGCGGGGCTTCATGACCTTGCTCGGCACCCCGGGCGACCGCACAAGCTCCAACTGGGATCTTTACCGCGATTCCGGCGCTGGCTTTCAGAAAGTCGCTTCCGGCAATCTCACTCCCTGGATCGATACCACCAATCGTTTCGCCACTCTGTTCTGGTTCGATGACCAAGCTCTCATCCAGCCCATGGCCCAGCTTTTGCGCGTGGAAACCGTGCCCGACTGGACCACTGGCACCGGCTCTCTTCCACAGGCCATCACCACGGAGTTGCGCGATCTCAACCCCAATGATGGTGATGGCGACCAGGGTCTCAACAATCCTTCTCCCGCTTCGCCCGTTGCCCCCGCGGGAGCGACCTTCGTGATGTCCAACCAATATCAGGACAACGCTTCAGTTTCCGCTCTCGACGACAGCGTGACCCTCACCAGCCTCCCCCTCAATGTTTCGCCCGATAGCGGGACTTATGCGGAAAGTGTGTTGGTCAAAGTCCTTGCCGACAGCTCCACCCTCGACATTCGCTACCGCGAAGACACCCCGGGCTCCGTGTGGCAGACTTATGAAGCCCCGCTCACCATCGGCTATCCTTCCGACTGGCTTTTCTATGCCTACGACCGCGCCAACCGGGTCAACGGCCCCATCATCAGCCGCAGCTATCAATTCAGCAGCCCGCTCAATGATCTGGATAGCGATCAGGACGGAGTACCCGACTACGTGGAGCGCCACTTCGGTCTAGACCCTGCCGGCGGAGCCGATAGCGACGGGGACTTCCAATCCGATCTGGAAGAAATTCTCGGCCACGATGGAGTCGGCACCGGCCCCAATGACTCTGCCGACTATCTCGCGGAAGAAGACCGCGACCCACCCTATCTCGGCGAAGGATTCTACCTCTTTGCGCAAGCTTACAATCCCGCAGGCACTGGAGCCAACCCCTTCGATGATGGAGGAACGCCCGTCACGGATCCCGACGATGCCAATCTGGCCGCGACCCAGCGCGAGGATGACACCCCGGGTGAGAAAATCAGAAGCTACAACATGCTTTCCGAACTGATGGCCGTTGGCGAGGTGTCTACTGTAGCTGACGGAACTTTAGTGGGACAAAACGCCGCCCGCATCGACGTGAGCAATCCCTTGCCCGAATCCGAATGGCTGATCCTTTCCTCCCCCATTCAATTCGACCTCGCTCCCAGCGGCACCGTTCGCGGGGGGCGCGAAACCCTCCGAGTTGCCAGCCGTCCTGTCTTTGCTCCCCCCACCATCGCCGCCACTGCCACCGGCACCGACCGAAGCGCGGATGCCCTCGCGTGGGTCGCCGCGGCTCGCACTGCTCACGATAGCTTCGACCCCGTGACCACGATTACGCGACTCGATCCCATCGACAACGCCATCGCGGTCCTGGCCGAGCAGGCCCTTTACGAAAGCTTCCCTCCGGCCGATCTCATTGCCCTCGGCGTGCCCTCAGACATCGACGACTTCACCCTCTTCGGTGGCCGCGACTACGACAGCGGAAAAACTCCCTTCAGCGAAGAAATGAAGCGCGCCCTCGTGACCAATGGTTGCGACTTCCCCGCCATCATCCAATACCTCGACTCGCAGGCCCGCCTCAATGGAGACATCTCCGATTTGAGCGACGCCATCTACTCGCGCCACGTCGCCATCTCCGACAGCACTCCCAATATGGCTCTTCCCCTCGACGCGCTGCGATCGGTGCTGCACGACGGAGCAATCACCGACCCTGGCAGCGTAGTTGCTTTGACTTACAATGGAGATGGCGAAGTCGACACCTCGACCACCCGGACCAACCCCTACTCCACCATATCCGCAAGCCTCATTTCCAACGCCCGCAGCGCCATGCTTTCCCTGTTGGCAAACGTGCCTTCGCTCAAGCGCGACGTGGAAACCTGGACCATCACCATCGAAAGTCCCACCACCCCACTCCACAACTACGACTACCGGCGCACCGACCCCGGCACGGGCGACCTCGCCTACTTCGTGGACAGCTTCGGCGACCGGGTTCTAATCGAACAAGGCCTTGGACTTAATATTGGCGCTGTTTTCCAAATCACTGGATACGTCGATGTCGATCCCGTCGGCACCTTCGATACCATGGAAGCCATTTCTCTCGAACTCGTCTTTACCCCCGTCGCCACCGATACGGATTCGAACGGAAACTTACTCGATGATGATTGGGAAAAGTTTTTCTTCGGCGACCTCGGTGTGGTCAACCCCTTCGATCCCCATCCCATCACTGGCCACAGCTACTTCCAGTATCACCTCGAAGGAGCCGACCCACGCGATGGGGACCTCGACAGCGATGTCGTCAATCTCGCCCCCAGCGACATCACCATCGTCTGGCTCCCCGTCTTCAACGCCTATGATATTGAGTTCACCTTCCCTGATGAATTCATCTCCGCTGTCGACTTTGACCTTCTCTCGTCGGAAACCATAACCACCTTCGCAGGTCCTGTTCAGGACGGGGGCGTCAGCCCCATCGGTGAAGACCGCTACGCCCTCCGGGTCACCAGTATTGATTCCAACTTGGACAAGAACTTCTTCCGCATTCAGATGTCCCTCGCGGACTAACTCTCAATCCCTTCCCCTCCAAAGCGTCTTGCAGACCACCCGTCCGACGCCTCGCGGGGAACCCTTGATAGAAAAAGCAACACAACTCCCGCGAACCCGCTATCTTTTCGGGCTTGGCATTGACCGATAGGGTTTGAGTTCGCATGCTGCCAGAGATGGAGCACGCTTCCGAATCCGAAATTGCCAGCGCCAGCCGCCACGTCCGATCCCTCACTGCAGGGCTCAACGCGGTGATCTTTGGCCAAGAGGAGTTGGTGGAACTTGTGGTGACGGGCCTGTTGGCTCGCGGTCACATTCTGCTGGAGGGCCTGCCGGGTCTGGGTAAGACCGAACTGGTCAAGACTCTCTCCAAACTCCTCGCCCTGGGGACCAAACGAATTCAGTTCACCCCGGACCTCCTGCCCGGCGATATCACCGGTAACCCCGTCCTCCAAGAGGTGGATGGCCGCCGCGAGTTCGTCTTCCAAGAAGGTCCCATCTTCACCAACCTCTGTCTGGCGGATGAGATCAACCGGGCCTCGCCCAAGACCCAGTCCGCCCTGTTGGAAGCGATGCAGGAACGCCGCGTGACCGTTCTCGGCAAGACCCACAGCCTCCCCGCCCCTTTCTTCGTCCTCGCGACCCAAAACCCCATCGAGCTGGAGGGCACCTACCCCCTGCCCGAGGCTCAGCTGGACCGATTTTTGTTCAAGCTGGAAGTGACCCGCAACGACGTGGCCACCCTACAGCGCATCATCACGGCCCGCGACTTGGGGCAGGAACCCGAGGTCAATCCCATCCTCGATGCTGCCGCGCTGGAGGAAGTGCTCGCGCTGGTGAGGCGCATCTATCTGCCCGACGTGGTGGCCAATTACATTGCCCGCCTGGTAGACGCCACCCACCCGGGACAATCTTCGGCTTCCAGCTCAATCAAATACGGGGCTTCCCCCCGGGCCGCGCTTTCCTTGGCTTCCGCCGCACGCGCGCGAGCACTCTTGAATGAGCGCACCCACGCTTCCTTCGAGGACGTCCGCTTTGTGGCCCCCTCCGTTCTGCGCCACCGGATCTTGTTAGAATACAACGCCCGTGTGGAGGGACTCACGAACAACGACTTGGTGCAAAAGATTCTCGCCGAAGTCCCGACCCAGTCGGACGCCTTGCCCAAGACATTGCAAAGCAACTAAGCCCGCCAGATGAACCGCGCTCTCGCCCTCTTCCTTCTCGTCTGCTGCAGCACGCTCCCGTTTCTTTCGGCGCAGCACGTCTTCTACGATCACGAGTATAATCCCAAGACTGGAACCAGTCTGAAGATGACCGCGATGAGCAGCACCCTGCCCTCTTCCGGTTACATGGCAGTGCGGGTGACGGCGCGAAATGGCGAAAAGATTCCGGTCTCTTGGAGCTTCGGGTTCACCTCCAGCGACCACGACTACGCGGAAAGCAACCAGCTCAGCTCCAGCTTCTCTCTCAGCTGCCCCCCCGATCAGCAAAAGAACGTGGAGTTTCTCGTGCCTCTGGTGACCGCCATTCAGGATGACTCCCCCCTCTCGCTGGAGGTTTCCATCTCTGGTCGGCCACCCCTGACGAGCACGTTTGAAAAAATGACCAGCGACCAGAGCCACAACTGGCCCTGCATCCTGATGAGCGAGGCCCTCTACACCCCCAACTCCGGCCCCCTCAATTCCGCCGCCGCCAGCGGCTCGCACTATGGCAGCCCGGCCTTTGCGGGCAGCTTCACCCCACGGGACCTGACCAACGATTGGCGGGGCTATGCCGGCTTCGATGCCATCATGCTGACCAGTGCGGACTGGAAAGCCATTGAGCCCGGGGCCAAGACCGCTCTCATGAAGTGGAACCGACTGGGTGGACGCATCGTCATCTATGCCGTCGATCCCTCGGTCACACTCCTTTCCCTGGGCATCGAAGACGCGGAAGGAGACGAGGCCTACCGCAGTTGGGGTTCCATCGAGTTGTTAGAGCTTCCCGCCTCCGGTCTGCTCAATGCCTCCCGCACCATGGCGATGATGAAAACCGGAGAACTCGACCCGCGGGCCAGTATCTTTGGTAAAGAACTCGTCTCGAGTTGGCCCCTGCAATATTCCTTTGGCGAGCGCTCCTTCAATCCGGTCTTCTTCATCCTCATCCTCATCGCCTTCGGCATCATTGTAGGTCCGGTCAACCTCTTTGTCTTTGCCAAATCAGGCCAACGCCACCGCCTCTTCATCACCACCCCCATCATCTCACTAACGGCCTCGGCCCTGCTTCTGCTCATCATTGTCTTCCAAGATGGTTTCGGTGGAAAAGGTCATCGCCTGGCCTTGGTGGAGGTTCAGCCGGAAGAGAATACGGCCTACATCCACCAGCAGCAGATCGCCCGCACCGGAGTCCTCCTCAACACCTCCTTCACCACCAAGAACAACGCCATCGTCACTCCCGTGGCCCTGGATGCCTCCCGCTGGGCCCGCATCACTCCTCGCAATGGTGGCGGCGAATCGCGCTACCGGATTTCCAACGGCGAAAAGAACACCCTGGACCTCTCCGGCGATTGGTACAAGTCCCGCTCGGAGTATGGCCACATCGTGACCTCCATCCAATCGACCCGTGGGCGCCTGGAATTGCTCTCACCCAATGGCCGCCCATCCCTCACCTCGACCTTTGATTTCCCGATTGAAAAAATCTACTACGTTTCTAGTAGCGGCGACCTTTGGCAAAGTTCTGGCGAGGTGAAAAGCGGGCGCAAGAGCGAACTCGTCCCTTGCACAACCGCTGAGTTCAATGACTGGAGATCCCAAATCACCAAGACCCTGAATGTGGACAGCAAGAGGCGCTTCGAATTGCTCGCCGATCGTCAGGGTCACTTCATCGCTCTCGCGAAAGATGGCCCCTTCACCGACACCTTGGGCTCTCTCAGCTGGAAGGAATCCACCGCAATCATTACCGGCCCCATCGTCGGACTGTAGAGCGCAAGCAAAGCCGCTCCCGAATTCAGCCTTTCGACTCGTTAGCCGAGAACGCTCTGATTTCTGTTAAAGACTTTCCAAGAGATAGAGGAGACGTTCTCCGCTCTTGGAGACCTTGCGCTCCTCGATGGTAACCTTGGACGAAAGAAGTTGCTCCATAGTCTGCACCTCGAAGCGGCGGGCATTGGGATAGACCTCGAAGACAGCCGCCAGCGGATTGTGAAACTCCTCCAAGCGAAGCCCTTCTCCCGCCTGATGATGCACCCGGGCCGAGGCTCCGTGCTTTTCCCAGATATCCACATAACGCGTGCACCGCTCGACTAACGAGCGTCCCAGCTGAACCCGCTTCTGCCACTCATCGCGGCGCTTCTGAAAGAACCGGAACAGGAGCTTCTCCGGGGCGGTCTCCCCGAACTGCTCGCTGACCGCCTGCATAAACTCCAAGGTCAGCTCCACCCCCGCCTGGGGAAAGAGGGGCTCCACCTGCTCCGTGAGACGATAGAGCTTCTCGGGCCGCCCCACCCCCACTTCCGAGCGCGGGATCCGCCAACACTCCAGGTAGCCCTTTTTTTCCAGCGCCACGCAGTGCTGCTTGACCCCCATGTAGCTCATCCCAATGGCCCGGGCCAAGTCGGAGACAGGCATTCCCTCAGACTTCTTGAGAGCCTCTAAAATTTCAACCTGCGAAGGCCTCGCAATATCACGTAAAGCTTGTGAAAACATTCTGAACCTATTGTTTGACAGCTACTTGCCTAGAAGACGAGTTGGTCATTACAAATCCCCATCTTTGACATAATGGCGCAAGGGTCTAGAGTAGCCAAAATCGCAGCATGACTCACGATCCAATCTATCAACGGAAAATCCAATTTCAGAGTTCCTATCCCGGAAGATTTCCCGAGGTTTCTCCAGAAGACTGGAATTCCCACACTTGGCAGCTCAAAAACTCACTGAAGACCCTGCCCCAGTTGGAAAAGCATCTCACTCTCTCCGAAGAGGAGCGCGCGGGACTCCTGCTCACAGGCACCAAACTGGCAACCGCGGTCACTCCCCACTTTTTCAATCTGGTCCACGCCACCGACCCTGCCGACCCCATCCGTCGCCAGATCATCCCGCGCATCGAGGAGTCCCTCACCGACCCCACCGAGATGTCCGACCCCTGCGGCGAAGATTCCCACATGCCCGTCCCGGGTCTCGTGCACCGCTATCCGGACCGCGTTCTCTTCCTCGTCACCGACCGTTGCGCCTCCTACTGCCGCTACTGCACCCGCTCGCGGGTCGTTTCCGGAGTCTCGGACCAAAAGCTGGAGACCCAATGGGAAGCGGCTTTCGAGTATCTGGAGCGAACTCCCACCGTGCGGGATGTCCTGCTCTCGGGGGGCGATCCACTCCTGCTTTCTGACAACCGCCTCGATAAGATCCTGACCCGACTGCGGAAGATTCCCCACATTCAATTTGTGCGCATCGGCTCGCGCATCCCCGTCTTTCTCCCCCAGCGCATCACCCCGGAACTCTGCGAGATGTTAGAGAAGCACCACCCGCTCTTCATCTCCATCCACACCAACCATCCCCGCGAACTGACCACCGAGGTTCGCGATGGCTTGGCCCGTCTTTCCAAGGCTGGAATCCAGCTCGGCAACCAGTCGGTTCTTCTGCGTGGAGTCAACGACAGCCTACCCGTCCATGCCGCCCTGCTGCACAAGCTCCTGATGTGCCGGGTCAAGCCCTACTACCTCTATCAGTGCGACCTCATTCAGGGCTCCTCGCACCTGCGGACCTCGGTCCAAACCGGCATCGACTTGATTGAAAAGCTGCGGGGCCACACCACGGGCTACGCGCTTCCCCAATACGTTCTCGATGCACCTGGAGGGGGTGGCAAAATCCCGATCAACCCGAATTATGTGGTCTCCCGCACCCCCGAGGAGGTGGTGCTCCGCAACTACGAGGGCAAGAAGTTTGTCTATCCCGAGGTCAACGAAAGCCTCGTTGCGAAATAACCGTTACTCGACCATCCCCTCCTTACGCGCCTGATTCCAGTAGGCGTATTCGGAGCGGTTGAAGTCGATATACTCGGGCGAAAGGTCCGAGGTGTAGATGGTGTAATCGGATTTGCCAAGATTGAGGTCGACCACGATCTTGAAGCGAGCCTCCCGGGCAATCTCCCGCAGTTTATCCAAGGGCGTATCCGCCACCAACCCGCCGATACAGGCCGGAAGGTCCTCGTAATAAATATCGATCAACTCCTCCCGAATCGGGGCCCGCGAGTAACCCACCGCATGGATGATTCGCCCCCAGTTGGGGTCGTTGCCATTCCAAGAGGCTTTCACCAACTGGGACTTTGCAACCGCTTCCGCAACCTTCTTGGCATCCAGGTAGGTCCGCGCATTCTTGACCTCGACGGTGACGAACTTGGTCACCCGCTCGCCATCACGGACGATGTCTTTGGCCAGATTGGTGAGAACCCATTCCAGCGCATCGCGGAACTGGCGACAGCCTTTGGTATTTCGCTGAATGCGTGAGCCTCCCGCAGCGCCATTGGCCAGGGCCAAGACGGTATCGTTGGTCGACATATCCCCGTCGATAGTGATGCGGTTGAACGACGCTTCCACCGCTTCCAGCAAACAAAGCTCCAGGCAATTCCGCGACACCTTCGCATCGGTGGTCACGAAACAAAGCATCGTCGCCATCGACGGACAAATCATACCAGCCCCTTTTACACAGGCTCCAATGGTCACCTCTTTCCCGTTGATCTGCGTGGTGATCGCCAGCTCCTTATGCCGCGTATCGGAGGTCATGATCGCCTTGGCTACCTTGGTGCCGTTGTTGGGCTTCAGCTTGTCGACCAAGTCTTGTCCATGCGGAGTGATCCGTTCCATCGGCATCCGCAGTCCGATCACCCCGGTGGAACACACTCCCACTTCGCGGCGTCGAATCTTCAGCGGCTTGGCCACACAGTTCGCCATCGTCCGGGCATCTTCCAGACCCTTGATTCCCGTGCACGCATTGGCATTGCCGGAGTTCGCGATGATGGCGCGGATCTCGTTGTTTCGCAGATGGGCGTGCGAAACCCGCACCGGTGCCGCCTTGACCCGATTGGTAGTAAAGGTTCCCGACGAGACGCAGGGATGTTCCGAGTAAATCAGCGCCAAATCGAGACGTTCGGCATCCGGATTTTTGATTCCCGCGGAGACCGCACTGGCAAGAAAACCAGCGGGGGCGCAGACTCCTCCTTTGACGGTTTGGTAAGGCATGGGGTGTGGGGTAGAACTGGGGATTTTGTTAGAGATTCATCAGCCCGGTCGTCGCGGGCAAGTCGTGGAGAAGATTGAAAGACTGCACCGCCTGGCCGGATGCCCCTTTGGTCAAATTGTCTTCCGCCGAGGTCAGCACCAAGCGATTGGTTCGCTGGTCATGATGCCAACCGACATCGACAAAATTCGTCCGCGTCACATTCGCCGTATCCGCCGCCACACCCGCACCCAACAGCCGTACGAAAGGCTCGTCCTGGTAAGCGGCCTCCAATGCTGCGGTCACCTCTTCGAAGCTCCCTTTCAAGCTGGCCGTGATCGTCGAATGAATGCCCCGCGTGACCGGCACGAGATGGGGCGTGAAGGTGATCATCACCTGCTCCCCTGCCGCCAGCGAGAGCTCTTGCTCAATCTCGGAAAGATGGCGATGCTTGGGGAGGCCGTAAGCCCGCAAGGACTCGTTGACCTCCGAGAAAATGATTGGCAAAGACGCGGTGCGCCCCGCGCCAGAAACTCCGCTCAGGGAGGAAACTACTAGAGATTTAGTATCAAGCAGACCAGCCCGCAGCAAAGGCACCAGTGGCAAAATAATAGAGGTCGGGTAACAGCCGGGCGAGGCAATCAACTGGGAAGCCGCAATCTCGTCGCGATACAACTCGGGCATGCCGTAGACCGCCTTTGGCAACCACTCGGGCGCGGGGTGGGCCTGACCATAGAACTCCTCATAGACCGCAGCATCATTCAACCGAAAGTCCGCTGATAGGTCGATGACCCGCAGACCTTTTTCCAAAAGAGGGAGCGCATAATCCGCCGCCATGCCATGAGGCAGCGCCAGGAACGCAGTCTGGGCTCCCGTCGCGACCACCGCCTCCATATCCGGCATGATGAATTCGATGTCCGCCCCCTCCACTCCCTTGAAACGAGGCAATCCGGAAGAAAGAGCCTGCCCGGCATTGGCCCGCGAAGTGATGGCCGACACCTCGACCGCCGGATGGGCGAAGAGGAGCCGCAGAAGCTCGATACCAGTGTATCCAGAAGCACCAAGAACAGCTGTTTTGATTGTTTCCATAAGGGGTGAAGGGGGCGCAAGGCTGCCAGAGGAACACCGCTTTGTCATGCATCAGTTTCCGGGATTTTCACGGAAAACCCTCTCTTTCCTCCGATTGAAAAAGATTCAAATTCCCTGCTTGCCAAAGCGGTCCCGCAAAGGTTAAACCCGCCGCCGCAAGTCGGGATGTGGCGCAGTTTGGTAGCGCGCTTCGCTGGGGGTGAAGAGGCCGCAGGTTCGAATCCTGTCATCCCGACCATGCTTTCTCTCTCTAACGCCTTCTATTCGCGCCGGAGAGACTCTTGGAGACCGCCCCCGACGCAGTGCGGCAGTGGAAGTGCTTCGGAAGAACCCAGAACCCTCTTCTTTTCCATAAAAAAGCCACTAGCCCCACAGCCACCATGGTGAAAACAACTTTGCCAAGGCGAGATGGCCACTTCATCTGCATAGGGGATTAGATTTTCGGCCAGATCTAGGCTCTACCGGCCGTGTCTTGGGTGAAGAACCCCTTTTTTCCATCAATGAACCGCCGCCACTTTCTCCACACTTCCGCTTGGGCCGCCCCCACCCTGCTCTGTCGGGCCAAAACCACAGAACCGACGCAGATTCTCGGACAGGGAGACTTCCGATATCGTCAGATTCCGGGTTGGGGTGTTTTGGATAAACAGACTCCGGTTAAAAATTGCCACGGCTTGGTCGAGGACTCGCAAGGCCACATCATTCTCCTAACAGACGAGGTTCAGAACAATGTGATTGTCTACAGCCCCGATGGCAAACTGGTCTCGAAATGGGGCCACCACTTCCCCGGAGCCCATGGTCTCACCCTCGTGCAGGAAGACGGGCGTGAGGTCCTCTATCTCACCGACACTGTTCGCCACCGGGTTTTCAAGACGACTCTCGACGGTGAGATTCTTCAGGAATGGGGCCCTCCGACCGGCCCGCCCGCTATCAAAGAGGAAGATTACAAACCCTCCTGGACCCTACACGACCCGGCAAGCGGGGACTTTTACGTGTTGGATGGCTACGGCACCGACCACATCATCCACTACGATTCGGCAGGAAAAGAGAAGAAGGTCTTCGGCGGTCAGGCAGGCGGAATCACTCACTGGGGACCCCATGGCGGAATTTTCAATGACCAGAAATTGCTCATCGCCATGAGTGATCAACAACACCTCCTCGAGGTTTCAACCGATGGCACCCTCGGAAAGAAAGTCCCCCTCCCCGGTGGCAATCCGCGCCAAATTTTCAGCAAAGAGAACCACTACTTCATCGGACATCTCGCCGACAACTGGCCGGCCGACCGAAACTCGCGAGGCTTCATTTCCGTGCTCGATGCCGACTTCCGGGTCGTATCTAACATCGGAGGAACGGTCCCGAAATATGATAACAAGGACGCTCTCCAAAAAATGTCTCAGCAAGGCGAGGTCTTTCAGCATCCCCACGACTTGATTGTCGGCAACGACGACAGCCTTTACGTCGCCCAATACGCCAGCGGGAATACCTATCCCCTGAAGTTCGAGCGGGTCTAACAGTTCCCTCCGGTTGAGAAAGCCAGGCTCAGTAAAGCGAGGTGATCTCAGCAAAAGGAAGCTTCTCAATCTGCGGAACCTGACACCCCTCCGCGGGATAGCCGACGACGAGCAACACGAAGGGTTTCTCGGTCGATGGGCGCTCTAGGATTTGATTGAGAAAAGCCATCGGGCTCGGAGTATGGGTCAAGGTCGCCAATCCGGCCTGATGCAAAGCGGAGATCAACATCCCCGTCGCAATTCCCACGCTCTCCTTGGGATAGTAGGTCTTATCCTCCCGACCATCGGCCCGCAGCGATTTGTTCTTTTGAAAAATGACAATCAGCACCGGAGCTACTTCCAGAAAAGGCTTCTCCGCATCCGTCCCCAGCGGAGCCAAATCATCGAGCCATGCTTGAGGTGCCCTGGATTGATAGAACTCCCGTTCCTCTTCCTCCGCCGCTTCCCGGATTTGCCTTTTCACCTCCGCACTCTTCACGATCGCAAAGTGCCAGGGCTGGAGGTTAGCCCCATTGGGAGCTGTGCCGGCTGTCAAAATGGCGTTTTCCACCACTCCCTCCGGAATCGGATCGGGCGAAAAGTCGCGAACCGTTCGACGCGAACGCATGAGTTCGTAGAACTCCTCACTCGCCGCGAGAGCTTCTTTTTCAGTGAGCGGATTGCGAGAAAAGGGAACGAACTTCATAAGCGACTTCACAATCAATCTACTCAGAACCCCACCACTGGCGATTCGAAAGAGGAGCGAGTGACTGTTGCGGTTAGAGCAGAGAATCTCAGTCCTCTTTCATCCCTACTCCTTGTCCCGCGAAACGACTTCGCCTGGTAAGGTAGTGGTGCCGGGGCCCAGCTTGCGGCCGGGATAGAGACTGGTGTGGATCCCGGTGTGCACTCCGTCACCAATGATGGTGCCAAATTTCCGACGGCCGGTATCAATGATTTCGCCCTCCACGGCCGAGCGATGATTTTTGCCATCGTGGCGAAGGTTGGAGGTGATGGTGCCCGCTCCCAGGTTGACCTTGTTGGCCAGCACGCTGTCACCGATGTAGCTCAGGTGGCCCACGTTGGAGCCATTGCCCACGATGGTGTTTTTGAGCTCCACTGCTTGACCGATGTGGCAATTGTCTCCAATCGAGATGGGACCACGCAAATAGAGATTAGGACCGATCTTGCAGTTTTTGCCAATGACCACGAGACCTTCGACATAGACCCCAGGGAGAACCTGGGTCCCCTCGCCAACCAAGAGCCGGGCTCCTTCCGCGAGTTGGGCGGCGGTGCTTTCGGCTTGCTCACCGCGCTCGGCCCAGACTTTTTCCAAGAGCTCCTCATGCTTTTCCAAGAACTGCCAGGGATACTCGATGGCATTGAGGTCTCCTTGGGAAAGCACTCCCACCGCAATCCAGTCGGAAAGAGTCTTTCCAGCGATGGGCAGCGTGTCGAAGGCGTCGGTCAGGGGCCAGAGTTTCATATCGTGAAATAAAGGTTAGTTACTCCGGATCGTTAGGCGCCGATTTTATTCTGAACCAGTTGGACCAACTGTCCGCACCAATCCTCCATCACCGCTTGGTCGCGGGCCTCCACCATCACGCGCATTTTCTTCTCTGTGCCGGAGTAACGGACGAGCACCCGCCCGCTATCGCCCATCGCGGCTTCCGCTTTGGCAATGAGTTCATTAAGCCCGGAGATGTCTTCCAGGGCCGGCTTGTCAGTGACCGCGAGGTTGACCAGCTTTTGCGGAAAAATCTCCATGCAGTCCGCCAACTCGGCCAAGGACTGGCCAGTGGCGTTCATTTCAGCGAGAATTTGCAAGGCCCCCATGATGCCATCACCGGTGGTGGCATGCCGCGAAAAGATGACGTGGCCCGAATTCTCTCCACCCAGACAATAGCCTTTCTCTCGCATACGCTCGAGGACATTGCGGTCCCCCACGGCGGTGGTCTCAAGACCGATCCCTTGCTTCGCTAAAGCTTCCTTGAGCCCCAAGTTGGACATCACGGTTGCCACCAGGGTGTCCCCATCGAGCTGATTGCGACGCTTGAGCGCGAGGGCAGCCAGACAAAGGAGACGATCGCCATCGACCACCTTTCCCGTCGCATCAATGAGCACCAGTCGGTCGGCATCACCATCGAGACAAACCCCGAGATCCGCTCCGGTCTCGCGCACCCGCTGGGCAGCATGCTCGGGGTGAAGCGCTCCACAGTTCTCGTTAATATTGCGTCCATCGGGTTGCACCCCGAGAGAGATGACCTCCGCTCCCAACTCGTCAAAGATGAGAGGCCCCACGAAATATCCCGCGCCATGAGCACAATCGACGACGATTTTGAGCCCATTCAAGGAAGTCGAACCAATGGCGTTCTTTGCAAACTCGATATAGCGTCCCGCGGCGTCGTCGATTCGAAAGGCCTTGCCCAATTCCGTTCCCGGGATGGGCTGCTGCAGGGACTCGCCCGCGACGAGGGACTCGATGGTCGCTTCGAGTTCATCACTGAGCTTGAAACCATCAGGCCCGAAAATCTTAATTCCGTTGTCTTGAAAAGGATTGTGGGAAGCCGTCAGCATGATGCCGGCATCGCAAGCCATGGACTTGGTCAAATGCGCCACCGCAGGAGTAGGCAGCGGTCCCGTGAGAAGAACGCGGGCTCCTTCGCTCACCAACCCGGAAGTCAAGGCGGTCTCCAGCATATAGCCCGAGATGCGGGTATCTTTTCCGATCACAACCTTGTGCCGACCGGGGAGCTGGGCCTTGAGGGCTCTCGCAATCGCGCGGCCGACTCGCAGTGCCAGTTCGGGGGTAATGGGGAACTCATTCGCGGTGCCTCGGATGCCGTCAGTGCCAAACAATTTCATAAAAGGGAATGGGCTCCATACCCTGATTCGGCCCGAAGGTCACGACCGATCTGCCGCGGCTCAGACCACCAGGCTCAGGACCAGAGCCCCCAGCCACCCCACCAGCGAGATGATGACGGTAGCGACGCTCCAGGAGCGCAAAGTCTCTTTTTCGGTAATGCGCAAATAGCGGCTGATCAGCCAAAATCCGCTATCGTTGACATGACTGAGGGTGGTCGCTCCTGCCGCAATGGCCACCACCACCAAGGCGAGGTCGGCCTGCCCCATTTTCATGGGCTCCAACAAAGGGGCCATCAGGGCGGATGCGGCGATCATGGAGACCGTCGCCGAGCCCTGGGTCACGCGCACCACAGTTGCCAGCAGCCAGGCCAAGGTGATGGGCCCGATGGCGGTGCCAGCCATCTCGCGCGCCAGCGCCTCCCCCGCCCCACTATCAACCAGCACCTGCTTAAAGACTCCCCCAGCTCCGGTAACGAGAATGATGATTCCCGCTGGCCCGAGGGCTTTGGTCGCCAGATGCATCAACTCTTCCCGATCCACTCCCCGCCGCGTTCCTAACAAATACATCGACAGCAAAGTGACAATCAGGAGCGCAACAATGGGATGACCCACGAAGGCCAGAGTCTCGTGCCAAGCCGCGCGATCCACTTTGCCCAAAACGGTATCGGTGACGGCGGAGGAAACAATGAGGGCAATGGGAATTCCGATAAGTGCCAGCACCAGGCCGAAAGAAACCGGATCACCCTCCTCATCCTTTTCCTCCTCGGTGCGGGGCTCGGGAATGGCGAGGTTCATGCGCGGAACGATCCACTTGGCCCAAATCGGTCCCGCCAAAGCAGCCGCGGGCAGACCCACAATCGCGCCGAAAAGAATCACCCAACCGAGCTCGGCCCCGATATTCTGCGCCACGATAATCGGCCCCGGAGTGGGCGGGACAAAAGCGTGGGTCACCGCCATCCCGGCCAAAAGCGGAAGTCCAAAGGCGAGCATCGGTTTCTTCTGGGTCCGCGCCAGCGCGAGGAGAAGGGGCGCCAGAATCACCAGCGCGACATCAAGAAAGACGGGGATGGAAATCAAAAAGCCGGCCACCACCAGGGCCCACGAGGCGTTCTTTTCCCCGAAGGTGGCGATCATTCGCTTGGCCAAAATCTGCGCCCCTCCCGAGTGCTCTAACAAAATCCCGAAGATGGCTCCGAGCCCAATCAAGATGGACACCAGCCCCAGACTGGACCCCATCCCCGACACCACGGTGTCCGTGATCTCGCCCATCGGCATCCCAACGATGACGGCAAAGAAAAGAGCTCCCACCAACAACGCCACGAAGGCTTGCAAGCGCAGCCACAAGATGAGCCCTAGCAGAAAGACGACCGCAACAAGAACCGCGATGAAGGGATGATTGGAAAGCATGTTCCCGCCAGCTTTTCACAAAGTCAGTGGGTTAGGCGAACAGAAATCCGAGTTTCCGCTCACTTCGTCGGAACCGCTCTAACAGCTCCCACCGATATACCCCCGTCAATGAGCAAGGTCTGCCCCGTCATGTAGGCGCTGGCATCGCTCGCGAGAAAGACCAGCGCGCCATCCAAGTCGCCGGGCGCACCGGGGCGCTTGAGCGGGATGCGGTCGGTGAGGTAGTCGACCCAACCCTCGTCTTCATACATCACCTTGTTCTGCGCAGTCTTGAACCAGCCCGGCGCCAGACAATTGACCGTGATTCCGTGGGGCCCCCAGTCGTCGGCCAGGCTCATGGTCAGCTGTTTGGTGCCTCCCCGACTCGCCCCGTAGGGAGCGAGACCCGCATAACCATTCACGCAAGTCACCGAACCAATATTGATCACGCGCCCATAACCGCGCTCGACCATCCGGCGGGCACAGGCTTGAGCGACGAAGAAGACTCCGCGCAGATTCGTTTCGAGAATCAAATTCCAGTCCTCCCAAGTGACTTCCAGCGCAGGCTTGCGCACATTGCATCCCGCGTTGTTGACCAGGATATCGACTCCCCCGCTCACTTCCCAAGCCTCCGCCACGCAAGTCTCGATGCTCGACTGCTCCCGAACATCCAGGACCACAGGCCAGGCCTTTCGCCCCAAGGACTCCACTTCCGCAATGGTCTCATCGAGCGACTCGCGGGTCCGACTGGTCACTACCACATCAGCTCCCGCTTTCGCCAAAGCGATGGCAAAGCCTTTTCCCAAACCACGGCTGGCGCCAGTTACAAGTGCGACCTTTCCGGTCAAATCAAAGGGGTTCATAGAATTTCACTGGGGGTTACGAGCACTTTGAGGGCTCCTTTTCGTCCCGCTGCCGCAAAGGCCTCGGCGCCGTCGTCCAATGGATAGAGACCCGAGATCAACGGCTTGACCTGAATCGCCCCGGTCGCAATTGCCTCCAAGGCGGCGGGATACTCGCCCGCGATGGCGCACGAACCCAGGACATCCAGCTCGCGAGTGACCACTGCTTGCAAAGGCAGCGGAACCTCAGGCGACAGATTGCCGACCAAGACCAGACGGCCGCCTTTCACCACGGAATTCACTGCCAATTGAATGGTGGGCGCGATTCCCACAACTTCGAAAGCCAAGTCGAAATCACTCTTGGAAAGTTCATTAGGTAAAGCGACGTGTTCGGCACCGAGGGTCTTGGCCAAAGCGAGACGACTCTCATCCTGATCCACCGCCGTGACCGCTGCTCCCGCACTTTTAAGAGCCTGAATGACCAACAAGCCAATCAAGCCAGACCCGATCACCAATGCGGTCTTGTCCCGCACCTCCCCCGCCCGGGCAACCGCATGCAGTGCGACTCCAACGGGCTCGGCAAAGGCCGCTTCCTCGAACGAGAGCCCGACTGGCAAACGATGAACGATGCGCTGGGGAACCACTACTTTTTCAGCAAAGGCACCATCGCGCTGAAACTCCGCACAAGAGACCCCCACAACCTGCCGGTGGTCGCAAAGGTTGACCCGACCTGCCCGGCAGAAGTGGCACTCACCGCACCAGACGGTGGAGTCAAAGGTCACTCGGTCGCCCACCATCCAGCAGGAAACATCCTCTCCGATGCTTTCGATCACCCCGCTCGCCTCATGCCCCATCACCACAGGCGGAATGCGACGACCCGTGCTGCCGTCCAGCCCGTGCAGGTCGCTTCCACAGATTCCACAGGCTCGCACCGCGATGCAAACCTCACCCGCCCCGGGGACGGGTTCATCGCGCTCCCGAACGTTAAGCACCGATGGCTGAGAGAGTTCCAAGACTTTCATGAGCCCATTTGTTAGGCTATCGGGAGGAAAAGGCCAAGTCTGGGAGTAGAAAATTCCCCTCGACGCGCTCCGTCGCGGGAACGATTTCGCTGTTTGCCGGTATGGTGGGGCGAGTGGGGGCACTCGCGATCCGCGCTAACCCAGGAAACCCAGTGGGTCGAATTTCTTGCCGAGAATCGCTTGAGAGTCGGTCTTGAGCCAGCCATCTAACAGCGTGGCGTAGACTTTGCGGAAGTCGGTGGTGAACTTCAGATCGCCTTTGCTCAGATCAGTCAGGCTGGGATATTGCCCGTAGAGTCCACCCTTCACACCCCCGCCCGCAACAAAGAGACAGGAGCCCTGACCGTGGTCGGTTCCGCCACTGGCATTTTCGCCCACGCGACGGCCGAACTCGGAGAAGGTCATCACCGTGACCCGTTGATAATTTCCCTGCGCTTTCAAGTCTGCGAAAAACGATTTCAGCGCGGCATCCATCTGCCCAAGCAACTGATCGTGGCGACCAGCCTGCTGGCGATGGGTATCGAAGCCACCGTGATTGACGTAATAGACCCGGGTAGGCATGCCTCCCGCAATCATTCGCCCCACCAAGCCGAGGCTCTGCCCCAAGGGAGTGCCGGGGTAATTGGTGGAGGACTTGTGCTTGCGGGCCAGCTTGACCACTTCGTCCGAGCTCACTTGGGCATTCAGCGCCACGCGCTCCAGATAGGACGCATTGTCCTCACCTACTAGACCTCCCGTAGCTCCGACTTCCGCGATGGAATCTCCCGCTGCGGCAGCCATCTCGGACATCCCGGGTGCGTTCAAATCCGCAAAGACCTCTTCCGCCGCTTCCAGCTGATCTCCGCCGTGAATCCAACGGTAGAGCTCCGGCGCGGAGAGACTGATGCCCGAATTGCGCTCGGCCCCGAAGGACTCCGGTTGGGTCTTGCGCAGGCTGACCCCGACCATGGGATCGCTGCCCTCGCACTGATTGTCAAAGTAGCGTCCCAGCCATCCGGTATTGGATCGCGCGAGCGGATCGGCGGTCTCCCAGACCGAGGTCGAGACAAAGTGCGAGCGGTTGGGATTGGGATAACCCACCCCCTGCACAATGGCGAGATCGCCCTCGTCATAAAGCCCCGCGAGGCTCTTCAGATTGTTATTCAATCCCAGACCATCGCCAACCTTGATGAGGTCTTTCGCCTTTTTCCCCAGTGTGGGACGGGCCTTGTGGTAGTCCTCATCGCCAAAGGGAACGAGGGTATTGAGCCCGTCATTTCCCCCAGCCATTTGCAGCACCACCAGGATCTCGTCGTCCTTGCCGCTCGCGGCTTGAATAGCCAAATCGCGCGCACTGGCATCAATTTCCCCAAAGGTTCTTTGCAGGAAAAGCGGAAGAGTCCACGAGGCGGAAGCGCCCCAGATTCCAGTGCGAAGAAACTCCCGGCGGGTTTTAAAATAATCATTCATTAGCTTTGAACTACTCGATTTCAGGTCAGTTGATAGGTTGGGGTGGACATCATGAGGTGCATGAGCTCCGCCACTTCGGTGTTGGTAAAGACCACGCCCTTTTTGGCCTTGGCATAGCTTTCAAAGGCGACGCGATCTTTCTCGGAAAGGGGCGCTCCGAAGAGTCGAAAGCCCAGATTGCGAACGAGCTTGGGAATGTCTTCCCGCTCTTCGCGCGGTGCCAGCTTTTCAAAGTCCGGACGGGTCATGCCCCGCTGGAGAGCGCGACCGAGAAAGGCTGAGGCCTTGGCATTGTTCGCCATCTGACCACTCATCACCATTTTAGGGTCACCGCCTGCCCCGGTGACCAATCCGGCGAAGTGATAGCGGGTGAGCAGGGTGTTGGTATTGACCCACGCCCGGCCCCAATCCCATCCCGCCACATTGGGCGGCAGGAAAGGCAACTGTCCCAATTGTTGGAGCACTTGGAAGACCACGGCCTCAGGCACACTGCCCAGCTCCAACTGGCGATACATCATCGCGAGGAAGGAGAGCGGACTCTTAATCTGCGAATGCATGGCACGGGGCGAATAGAACTCTTCGCTTAGGAAGATCTTTCGCAGGAGCGGTTTCAATTCGTATCCCACCTTGAAGAAGCCGTTGCCGAGACGGGAGAGCAATTCCGGCTCGGGATTTTCGTAAGCAAAGAACTCCCAAATCTTCTCCGCCAGATAGTGGCCACACCGCGGATTCTCCAACAGGATCTTCACCACATCTTGCCCCTTGAAGGGGCCGGTCTGCCCCAGAATCGTCTTATCTCCCTCATCCCACAGCCGCTGCTGAAAGGACACCTTCCCAGTCAAGCGATCGACCCGGTAGCCCGTAAAGGCTCGCGCGGCTCCCTTGATATCCTCCTCGGTATAGTGCCCCTCCCCCAGGGTGAAGAGCTCCATCAACTCGCGGGCAAAGTTCTCGTTGGGTTTCTTCTTACTCGATTGCGAGGAATCGAGATAAATCATCATCGCCGGGTCCTCGGCGATGGCATGGGTCAGACGACCAAAGTTGCCCAACGCCTCTTTGCGAAAGAGAGCATTCTGTTGGTAAAGAAACTGGGGAACGCGAACCTTCTGGCTGCTGCTGGGAAAGTGGTCGTGCCAGAATAGCGCCATCTTTTCCACCAAGGGGGCATCGGTTTGAATCATGCGATTGACCCACCATCCGGTGAGCGAACGGTTCTGCTTGCGATACTCCTGCTGACGTTCGCGCTGAAGCTTTCGCCGCATCTCTTCCCGTTCTTTCACGCTTAGACCAGCGAACTGGGCGCGGTCCTGTCGGAGCTCCGCAAGCCGGTCGCCCCGCTCCTCCTTCGTCCACGCCGGGGGCGAAACCGGGGTCTTTTCCTTGGCCTCCAAGAGCCAATCGACCGCTCCGTGCCGCCCCATTTGGTGAAAATCCTCAATCACGGACGGAGTGCCCCCGAAGCCCGCCCGATTCAGCAAATGCGCCGCCTCGTAGATTGTCCAGTCGTTGGAAAGCTCAGCCATCATTCCCATTCAACCAGATAATACCCATAAAGTTGCGCCACTCTGACAAAAATTGCCCCCCGCCCTCAGAACGCACCCAGCGCTCCAATCCTCAAGTGCCAGTGCATCCTCCTGCTCCTTCGAGAAAACAGCGTCCGATACGACCCAGAGCCCCTCTCAGTCGATCTCGGTAGTTTGCTCGTTGAATCGCCGAATCTCAGCCCCAAGGTAGCGCTTGAAGAACAGCTTCGTCATCCCTCCAAAAAGCATCGATATTCCAAAAAGACCGAATCCCCCCGCAATCCAGCTCCACACTGATCCAGAGCCTTCATGAACCGTTACCAAAAGCAAACTAATCCCCGCCAAGAGTGGCAAAGAGGCGAGTAAGGTCATCCTCACCGAGCCGGCGATCAAACAAAACTTTTCATACGGCAGCCCCTCAGGATACTCCGGCGAATCGCCAAGCAACCATGCCAGGTTTCCACTCACTCTGCCCTCAGGAGTTCGGTCCTTCAGTAGTCGAACAGCAAGGACAACAGGAAGACCCAATAAAAATGTAACAACAAATCGTCCGAGTGGCGCTTCGAGAAGAGAATGCATATTGGGTTCGATTGGACCTTTATCTCATCAAGATTAATAAGACGATCTGAAAAAAGTTTAAGCTACTACCCCAAGCGAAGAGGAACTGTCCCCAAGTTACCCTAACACAACACAAATCAATTTTAATTCGGGTTCGGAAAGCTTTGTAATACTCAAATTACTTTTCTTTTTTGCGTTCTTTTTGCGCATTTTTGCGGCTTAAATTTCACAACGTTTCCTTAGCCGCCCGCCTCAAGCGGCTTTCAGAAAGGTCACTTCACCCGCACGCGGTAAAAGATGGTGTAGAGGACTGGTACAAAGATAGTCGTCAGAACCGTCGCAAACATCAGGCCGAAGACAATGGTCACCGCCATGGCTGCGAAGAAGGCATCGAAGAAGAGCGGAATCATCCCCAGCGCCGTGGTCGATGCCGCCATCGCCACAGGCATGAGACGGCTGGCAGCCGAGTCCACTACAGCATCGAAGGGCTCTTTCCCTTCCGCCAATTGGACATTGAGCTCGTCGATCATGACGACGGCATTCTTAATCAACATCCCGGACAGGCTGAGAAATCCTAACAAGGCCATAAAGGTAAAAGGTTGCCCCGTGGTGAGCAGCCCCACCGAAACTCCAATCAGCGCCAACGGCACGCAAAGCCAAACCACCAGCGGCTGGCGAATGGAGTTGAACAAGAAGATGGTCGTCAACACCATCAGGAGGGTGAATAACGGCAGGCCGGCGGCGAGGGCCTCGTTGGCATCGTTCGAGTCCTTGTATTCGCCATACCAGAGCAACTCATAACCTTCCGGCAAGGGAATGGCTTCAATTTGCGGACGCAGCTCTTGGAACAACTCGCTGGCGGGCCCCTTGATAGGGTCGGTGTAGGCGGTGATGATGGGCTTGCGGTCGAGGCGCATGCGAATCTCGTCCTCGAAGACTGTTTCCACCCCGGAGACCACCTGCCCCAGCGGAACGCGCTGACCAGCCACGGGGCTCCAGATCTGAATATTGTCCAATTGGTCGAAGTCGCTCTGCTGGTCCTCCGGCGCGCGAAGGACCACGGGGAGGAGTTGGTCGCCTTCCCGATAGACACCTACCATCACCCCCTCGAAGGCCTGGCGAATCGCATCCGAGAGTTCGCTCTTGCCAATTCCGAGCAAATTGGCCCGGTCCTCGGCCAACTGCGGGCGCAGCACCTTGACGCGCTGACGCCAGTCGTTACGAACCGATTTGCTATTGGGATGGGCGGCAAAGATCTCCTCCGCTTGCGACGACAGATTGCGCAGAACCGCGGGATCTGGTCCGGAGAATCGAGCTTGGATTTTGCCCTTTCCTCCCGGTCCCAATTCGAACTTCACCCCATAGCCGAGGGCATCAGGAAATTCCTTTTCCAAAAAGGCATCGGTGCGTGCGATCAACCCCGGAACCGAATGGGAGTCGTCGACATCGACAATGAACTGGGTATAGGCCGGATTCGGCAATTCGGGCTGATAGGTTAGCAAGAAGCGAAGCCCGCCCCGCCCGATCAACGAAGTCACGTGCTCGACCTCAGGCTGCTCCGCAAGCCACTCCTCCAATCGTCTCGATTGTTCACTATTTTCCTCGATGTGAGTCCCCTGCGGCAACCAGAAATCGACGAGATACTGGTCTCTGTTAGAGGGTGGAAAGAAGGCCTGCTTCACGAAACCAAAGCCCCACATCGAGGTCACGAAAAGTGCAAAGACGACCAACGCGGTGAGCCAGCGAAAGCGGATACAGCCGCGCAAAATCCCCTTGTAGGCTCGATAGAAACGATTGTTGAAAGGCTCACTCCGCTCTTCCCCTTCTTTCGGACACTTCACCTTGAGAAACATCACCCCCAACAGTGGCGTCACCGTGACAGCGGTGACCCAACTGAGAAACAGCGAGACACAAATCACTAGAAAGAGCGAACGGCAGAACTCCCCGGTGGCATTGTCGGTAGTCCCGATGGCCGCAAAGGCAAAGACCGCGATGGCCGTCGCCCCCAACAGAGGAAGAGCCGATTGCTTCACCACCTTGATGGCAGCATCATTGGCCTTTTGCCCCCGCTTCATCTCGACGAGCATGCCATCGACGATAACGATGGCATTGTCCACCAGCATGCCGAGCGCGATGATGAGAGCTCCCAGCGAAATCCGCTCCAGCGCCACGCCCATGGGATTTAGAATGATAAAACTTCCAATGATGGTCAGCACCAGAACTGCCCCGATGAGCAAGCCACTGCGCAGCCCCATGAAGACGAACAAGACGATGAACACAATCGCCAGCGCTTGCATCAAGCTGGAGATAAAGCCATCGATCGCTTCGGTCACGGAATCGGCCTGATGGGAGATGACTCCAACCTCAACCCCCAGCGGAATGTCTCCCTGCAACTCGGCAAGGCGCCGGTCAATGGCCTTTCCCATCGTCACCACGTTACCGCCCGACACGGTGGAGATGCCAATCCCCAAAGCCTTCTGGGAATCGAAACGCAACATCTCTCCCGGAGGATCGATATAGGCCCGATGCACTTTCGCGAGGTCACGCAGAAAGAATTGGTTGCCATCCAGAGAGAACGTAATGTCCTCAAAGTCCTCCACCGAGGTGATCTCGCCCGTGGGGTCGAGGGCGATGAACTCATCACCGATGCGAACCCGGCCCGTATCGCGCACCAGGTTTTTCTCCCGCAATTCCTGCAAGAGTGCAGCCCGGCTCAAGCCCATGCCGGCCAGACGCTCGCTTCGCGGCTCCACAACAATCGCCTCGGTGCGGTGACCATGGATTTCAACCTTCGCCACATCGTCGACTAGGAGCAGCTCGCGTTTGAGAAAGTCCGCAACTTCCTTCAACTCAGCATAGGTATACTCCTCCCCGTAGAGAGCGAGATAGATGCCATAAACGTCCCCATAGTCATCGAAGACCACCGAGGGCCCCGCTCCCGGCGGGAGGCTGGCCTGCACATCATTCACCTTTCGGCGAAGCTCGTCCCAAACCTGTGGCAAGGTCTCGCGGTCATACTGCTCGCGAATACTCACCGTGACGGTTGAAAGACCCCGCTCCGAGCGCGACAAAATCTCATCAAGCTGCCCCATCTGCTGGATCGCGGTCTCGACCTCATCAGTCACTTCCTCCTCCACCTCCTTGGGCGAAGCCCCGGGATAAGGAGTCACCACCAGGGCGTCCTTGATCGTAAACTCCGGATCCTCCAAGCGGCTCATGTCCTGATAATTGATCAGGCCGCCGAGGAGCAGCACTGCCGCCAACACCAGCGTGGTGGTCTTGCGACGGAGAAAAAATTCAGCAATATTCATAGCGAAAAAGCATGTTTGTTTTGAGTGCCAAGCGCAGGACTACTGTTCCTTCCAGACCCGCACTTCATCGCCCTCACTCAAGCGATGCACCCCGGAGGTCACCACGATATCACCGTCCTTCAACGGACCACTGACCACCATCTGGCCCTCGACGATTGCCCCGGGCGTCACCTCCACTCCGGCCACCAGCGAGGTCTCCGGGTCCAACCTCCAAACCCGCGACTGCCCATCTTCCCGCGAAAACACCGCACCGAGAGGAACGGGAAAACCGACCGAACCCGAAACCGTGTTAGCCGGAATCGCCGCCCGCACTTTCGCAGTCATTCCCGGCTGGAGAAGGGAGTCCTCCCCGGGACTGAAGACTAGAGTGGCTTCGTAGGTTCTCGTCACGGGGTCTGCCCTCTCGGAAAATTCACTGAAACGCGCGGGGAACTCCTGCCCCGGCAAAGAGCTCACCACCACCACGGGATTGGTGCTGGCGACCTTTTCCGCATCTGTTTCCCCTGGCACCGGCACGGTGAGCATCTGCTCCGGAACCTGAATCGCAACCTCCAGCTCCGAGGTATCTTGAATCAGTAAAATCTCCTGCTTTGCGGTCACATTCGCGAAATCCTCCACCCGAATCTCCGCCACTTGCCCGTCGAAGTCCGCTACCATGACCGTGTCTTGAAGCGCCTTTTTCGCCCGCTCAAAGTTCGCCCGCGCGGTCAGTAGATCGCGCTCCGCCAAATCCACCTCCTGCTGCGAGATCGCCTTTTTCTCAATCAGAGCTCGAAAGCGTTCGGTCACACTTTGGGCCGCCTCGTAGCTCGCCCGCGCAGAGTCGCGGGCAGATTGAAAGTCTCTCGCATCCAGCTTGGCGAGCACCTCCCCCTTCTGGACCTCCTGCCCCTCCTTCACCGGCAACTCGACAATGCGTCCCGTGACCTCGAAGGCTTTCCAAGCTTTTTGGACGGGTTCAATGCGACCGGGAAATTCAACCACCTTCGGTAGACCTCCCTCATGAACGACCGCGACCTTCACCGGTCGTGGCGTCTTCTCCACCGCCGTCTCTTGCTCCTCCTGACAAGAAAGAAGAAGCAACGATAGCGGCATCACCAGCAGGCCCAGGGTGCGGGAGGCCGGAATCGAATTTGGGAAAAGAGAGCTCACTTTCATAATCGAGTAGGATGTGGGTTTTGAGGAAAAGGTAGGTGCCCTGCGGAATCTTCCTCGAGCGACGTCCGCCTCCTGACGTTTTTTGTAAATTTGTCAGCGACGAACAATTGACAAATTTACCAATTTTGTCAAACTGTTTTCAGTGACCCCCGAAACCGAGAAACAGAATCAGGTTCTGGATGCTGCCCTTGAGGTCTTCCTCCGTTATGGATTCAAGAAAGCCACCATGGGCGACATCGCCGATAAGGCCGGGATGTCACGCCCCTCCCTCTATCTGGTTTTCGCCAACAAGGAGGACATCTTCCGCGCCGTCATCACCCGGAAAGAGGAAGAATTTTGTCAGGAAACGGATAGAAAATTTCTCCAATGCTGCGGGCTTCGGGAGCGCCTCACCGCCGTGCTGGAAACCTGGATTCTGGAGCCTTTCACATTAGTCAGCGCCAGTCCGCAAGCAGAAGAAATCCTGGAATTCGCCTACACCTTCGCCCCCGACCTCCGCAAACAAATGCTAGAAAGCATGGAGAGCAAACTCCTCGAAGCAATGTCCGTGGACTCGCAAGGCATCTCTAGCAAGGACCGTGAACTGAGCCGCACAGTCCTCGCTCGCTTGATTGCAGTCTCAACCATCGAGATGAAGCATTCAATCACCCTTCCCTCAGAGCTGCAGCAACTTCTCGAAGCCACCGTAGAGGTCCACGCCTCCTACCTCGAAAATCGGGACTATCACGGCTCATAAAAGTTTATTCGCCAGCCTTCTTCTTTCTAGAAAAAAAGCAGGTAGCCAGCCAAAGGCTCCCCACCCCATTGGCGATCTTCAGTCACTTCAGAGTGCTTCTTCCTTGAGGGATGATGACTTTTAAGATTCGCTGAGAGCTAGTCGTTTATTCTGTGGCTCATCCACTCGATCATTTCATGGGCAATTTTACCCGTTGGTGGAGTGTTCCTGATGGCCGAGTAGTTTTCGGCTAACAAACCATTGAATCCATGAACCTAAAAAGCTTAAAGTGGCTGATTGCTGGAGGGCTCGTATCGGCGCCCCTGCTCCATGCCCAAATCACCTACGTCGATGCCGATCTGACCAATACCCTCGTCGGCGGAGACGTGCCCGTCCCGGGAGGGAACATCACCTCCCCGGCTCGCCCCTCAGGCGACAATCAATGGGGTTACGACAATGACTCCAACTTTGCCAACCCTACTCCCTCTGACGGCGCTGTTTGGGCGGGTGGCACGACTGAAACTGGACTCCCCGAGCTCACAACGACCCTGACCGGCCTGGTCCCTTCCGGCCTCTACGAAGTCTATTCCTTTGGTTGGACCGCCGGGACAATATGGGACATGAGCGCAGGCTTGGAGTCAGGAAACCTGACCCAATTCCGCAATGGTCCCGCCGGGCGTTTCTTTCCCCTCGGCGACCTGACTGCCGATGCCTCACCCAATCCATCAACTAGTAGCGAGGTGACCATCAATGGGGTTACTTATTCCTTTTCGGCTCCCCTCGAGACCTCTGAGGACAATCGTGACCTCTACATGTGCGTGCTTGGATTGACCTTTGCCGATGGCTCGGGAAACGTTCCGGTCTACATCAACACCTACGACGGAGGCGGTCGGACTTGGTATGATGGCGTCGGATACCGCCAAGTCACTTCCGTCCCGGTAACCCCCTCTTCCGCTACCGTTACTCTTGGCGAAAGCGTGACCTTCGATGCCACCATCGTCACGTCTGCGTCACTTTCCTACCAATGGCAAAAGAACGGTACCGACCTACCAGGGCAAACCAACTCGACTCTTACCATCTCCGCAGCAGATGACGACGACATCGCCAACTACTCGGCCGTCATCTCTCATTCGGGTGGAACAATCTCCACTAGCGCCGCATCTCTTTCGGTGACAGTTCCCGCCGTTACTCCCTCCCAGCAAGTTGGATTGCAAGGGACCTCCGCCAGCTTCTCCATCGCGATGCCTGCCACCCAGACCTACACCTATCAGTGGCGGAAGGACGGAACCCCTATCGCAGGAGCCACCGCGGACACCCTCGTGATTGAGAACATTGCGACCGGAGACGCTGGCAACTACGATGTCTTGGTCAGCCTCGCGGGGAATGCCGTGGCCTCCTCTGCCGGTGGCCAACTCGTTGTCCCTGCGCTACCAAGCAGCGATTACCCCGACACCATCCTCGCCGACTTTCCCGTCGCATACCTCCGTCTGGGAGAAGGCAGTGGAGCCACGGAAGCTCTCGACGAAACCACCCCGCAGAACAATTTCCCCATTGGTCAAGATACCGTGCTGGAGACCCAAGGAGCCATTCTCGGTTCTTCTAACACCGCCATGACATTCGATGCCGCGGGAGACTCTGCACTTTGGCCCACTTCATTTGATGCCGACCTCAACCCTGCAGTATTTTCAGTAGAATTTTGGGCCAAGCCGACCGGCGGCACCGGAGTTCGCACCGTCTTTGGTTCTCGCGTTTTCGAAACTACGGAAAATATCACAGGCTACGAAGTCGGCCTCGATTCAGCTGGTCGTTGGGCCTTCCAAACCGGACAGGGTGATCTGACCGGAACTGGTTCCAATGCTTGGAATACGCTCACTGGACCGACAGCCGCGACGAACCTTTGGAGTCACGTCGTAGCCACTTGCGACGGCACCCAAATGGAACTTTATGTCAATGGTTTGTTAGCCGGAACCCTCCCCATCACCAATTTTGTCCCGCAAACATCTTGGGAAAGCCGCATTGGTGCGGGAGCCAACGAGGAGGCCACTCCGGGAGACCTCTTTACCGGAGATATCGATGAGGTCGCCTTCTACGGTTCAGTCCTGTCTGGCAGTCAAGTGCTCGCGCATTATGTTGCAGCCTTTGATCCCACCGCCTTGCCAAGAGTGGCAGAGCGCCCAACTACTCAGACGACCTTAATCGGTGAAAGCACAACCCTCACGGTCTCTGCTGAATCCGGTGCGGCCCTCTCCTACCAGTGGCGCAAAAACGGAGTCGACATTCCTGGGGCCAATAGCGCGACCCTCACCTTCAGCTCAGTCGCTGTGTCCGATGCCGGCGACTACGACGTTATCGTTAGCAATACCAATGGCTCGGTCACCAGCAATGCGACCACCCTCGTCCCTCTCCAGGATTACTTGGGAACGGTCGTCATCCCCGATGAGAACAACACTGTTCTAGTGGAAGATGATACCATCACATGGTTCGCCACCACGGAAGCAAGCTCGCATTCCAATGGCCTCTGGTTCCAACGGGGAGTCTTCGGTATTCTGCCTTCCATCAGCCCCTACGGTTACCAGACCACGGCGGCTACTCTGGGCTCGGATACTGGCGGAACAGAGCTCCAAACCACCATCACCGGCCTCACACCCAATACTGATTACGCAGTCTGGACTCTTTTAAGCTATAAGCCCGGCTTCTCGACTGGCCTTCAGGCCGCCTTTGCCGGCGAAGACATGGAACCCATCCTCATCGCAGAGATGCTCGATACCGGACTGGGCTCGGTGGCTCTTCCCGGTAGCGGAGGCGACACTTGGAATATTCTCCACGGCCTACTGGGGGTAAAAACTTCCGACAGCAATGGTGAGATCAAAGTCAATGTCGACTATCTCCCCGGCAGCGGTCGCACGGTTTACAATGGCCTAGGATATCAGCTGGCGGTCCCCGCCGCCTCCGCACCACTCTTCACCATTGCTCCCCGTGATGCATCCGTCCTCTATGGAAACGATGTCACCTTCTCCGCCTCCGCCAGCTCGGTTGAAGCGATTACTTATCAATGGCAGAAAGATGGAGTCGATATTCCGGGAGCCACCGCCTCGACCTTCTCCCTGACGGAAGTCGATGAAACAGATGCCGGAGTCTACACCGTGGTGGCGACCAACTCCCAAGGTTCAACAACCAGCACCGGGGCATCCTTGGTGACGGTTCTAGATTACATCGGCACCTTCGTCTTCCCCGACAGTTCCAATACCGTCTTGACCCGCAATAACAGCAGCACTTTCTTCTCGAACGATCAGGCGACTGCTGAGACAGACGGACTGTGGACCGAAATCACGGACGCAATCGTGCCCGGCCTCTCCACTGCGAGCTACCTGTCCTATCGCGAAAACGAGAACGTCTCCGATGTCGACAACGAGCTCCGCACCACGATCTCCGGACTGACTCCCGGCGAAAAGTATGCGGTTTGGCTTCTCTTCGGCTTTCAAGACGGAGGCGATCGCATTAGCGCCGGACTCGACGGAAATGCGCTCATCACATTCGAGGAAACCCTAGCCTCCGACACCGGCCTGAACACCGGGGCCACCGGAACACTCGACATCTTCCATGGTCTCCTCGGTGTGCGAGAAGCAGATTCCAATGGTGAGATCAGCGCCTTAATTGACTTCAATGGCCTGAACCGATCCTTCTACTTGGGACTAGGCTATCAGACTGCAATCTTGAGCGTCGTCCCCGATGTCACCATCGACATCGAGACCATCGGCGGAGTCCCCACCATCACTTGGCCCTCGGGCACCCTTCATCAGAACGAGGACTTGAGCAATCCCACCGGCTGGACTCCTGTCCCTGGCGCAGTATCCCCCTATCAAGTGCCTACCAGCAGCCCCGCAAACTTCTTCCGCGTAGTGCGGTAGCCGGGATCACATCTCAAACTTCAAGAAATCAAGGGGAGCTGCGGCTCCCTTTTTCTTATGTAAAGGAGCGAGCTTGGCACCCGCTCTCGAACCGCGATAACTCCCTCCGGCCTCATCGGGAACAATTCCACTTTCCCACGATTTCAAAATTGGGCGGTTAAAAGTTCATCCCCGCCCCTCACAATGCTGAATAGTCACTCAGACGAGCCAAGACCGGAAAACTCCCCAATCACAAGCCTCCGTTTTGGCCCACCCTCCGAATAAAGCTCCAACAAAGCATGGGGGGCCACACCAAAGCCAATCAGGAATCTACAAAAATCCCTCAGCTCGCACTCATCAAGCTCCCGAACGACGTCGATATCAACGTTCCATCCACGATTGCCAGCTCCACCGCCGGTCACTTCGGCATTACTACCCAGATACTCCTCCACAGCATCTTCCAGCACGTCTCTCCCATACCCAAGGAACGTCGAACAACTGAGAAATATCTCCATTTCAATTCAAGTACCACAACACGCTACAACCATTTCAACGAGCTCTACAGCCCAACTCCCAACACCTCATCAATCCACCACCTCGCCAGCGCGGTCGGATTTGTGGTGCTGCTGCTTGTTCGACCACTATATCCAGCCTTGTTTGTTCAAGAATGCAAACCATGCGTCTTCTGCTAAGTCTGCCGATTCTCCATATAACATGCCAAAGTTCTGACCAAACACAACAAGGCTAAGAAACTCTGAAAATGAATCTGCTATTTGGCGTGACTCTCCCTTAACTGACTTACCGAATCCAACATGCACTGTTCCATCGATGGACAGCAGCAAGGGGTCTCCCCCTGCGTTGTGACCAAAGACATACCATTCAGACTTCGGATACTCCTCTTTATAGACTTCCCCATTATTGAAGTGTAAAAATTCAGATTCACCAACACAGTAGAACACGCACTGGACTAAATCGGCTCCGTCCGTAACTTCTAGAAATCGCAGGTAATCCTTTGGGATGAAGCCGAATTCGGCTGTCAACATAGCAAGATCCTTTTCGCAGGCTCCCCCACTCGGGTTCAAGTAGAAGTCTGCTCCTATATCTTCAGCGTCGACATCTTAATTTTCGATAATACTCGCCGTCACCTTGAGCTTACTTTCCCATGAAATCATTTTAGTCGTACGTCTAGCACACACAATCTGACCCGTGAAGCCAAAATGCATCCGGACAGCCAACAATCCCGACCGAAGAAGCAAAACTTCCGAGTTGGCCACGCGCTGGGTCAGATTTGGGTGCTGCGAATTGTTCGACAAGTTGACAGCAATGCAACCTCACTGAAGACTACTAGAAGCTAAATCTTCAGCACAACTAATACCGGATTCCCATTCTCGTCAGCCACAACAACATAACGGTCGATCCCCTTTAGCAGTTCTGCCTTGAATTCGAACGAAGTGGCACTCTTGTGCGTTGAATTCTCCCTACTTCGCGGCTCAACAGTAAGAGTTCGCAAACCCGGCTCTATCATCGCCACCGGAACTACAGTTAGAAAAGCACCATGCTTTCGTCGCTCGACAGGCTTTCCATCCACCAACAGAATACGGAAATCTCTTCCTACCACAGCGTCCTCGACTGGAATCCGACTATCTTGAAGCTTCACACCGATAAGCGCCCCAAAAAAGCACGCGACTACTAGCGGTATAAACCTCAACAACTTCTTCATTTTACTCGAACGTCTCAGCACACCCAATCCGACCGAATCAGCGCGCTTTCAACAGTTCTACCACCTTCCCTCCTCCCGTCAACCTCCGACTCGCCAGCGCGGTCGGATTTGTGGTACTGCGCATTGTTCGGCCCTAGTTCGTGCTGCTAGTCAGACGCCGACTGCTGAAACGGCCGAAAGCCATGAGAAAGCAAGCGAAATGAGTACACACACAACCAGTAAAACTGAGTTTATTTTTACTAGGCGGACACTACTTCGCCGATTCTCACTTCCTCCAAAGAGCCTTGCTACCAACGACAGAAAAATTAGCAACGGAGTGCCATAGAGTCCCAGAAAATAGAGTAATTTGGTAACCTCTCCTGCCTGTTCAACAAAACTCAAAGGGAGAAGGATTGAGGTCAAGCAAGCCAACGTGCAAAGAATATCAGGAAATGGCTTACCGAAATCACTCTTGATTACAAGTGCTAGAGAACCTGCGATTACCAACCCGGAGAGCGCGAAACATGGTAGCAGGATAAAGATATGCACAAGTTTTCAGCCGAACGTTCCAGATGACATGGGGCTGCTAGCAACGCGCGGAACGCGCTGCTATTGTTGAGACGTCAAAACCAAACAACAAAAACAACCACCATGTCGAAGACTACAAAATCAGAAACTGCCCCAAAAGCCAAAGTCATTTATCTCGGAATCGATGCTCACCTCGACAAATACGTCGTCGTTCGACAAGTCGACGGACTCTCCCCCCAGCCCGCGCAAACCTTCCGCAGCGAAAACTCCCTGCTCCAGTGGGTCGCCAAGCAACAAAAGGCCGCTCACGACGTCGTCGCTTGTTATGAAGCCGGCCCTCTCGGATTCGTCCTCTATCGACAACTCCATGCCATGGGAGTGACCTGCCATGTCGTCGCCGCCAAGCGCTGGTCTGAAAACGAAGACCGCGTCAAAACCGACAAGCGCGACGCCAGAATCCTCTGCCAACGGGTCGAAAGCTACCACCGCGGCAATCACACCGTCCTCAACGTCCTGCGTGTTCCCACCGAAGAAGAAGAGCGTCGCCGTGCCCTCGGACGGCAACGCGAAGCCTTCAAAAAAGAACTCCAAAGCAACGCCCAACGCGGCCGCGGACAAGCCCTCCTCTGGGCTGTTCGCTTGAAGGGACAATGGTGGAAGGGCAACCTCTGGGAAAGCACTCAAAAGCAAGAACCCGAACTCCTCGCCCTCCTCATCCCCTTGCGCGAAATCATCCTCACCATCGAGACCCAACTCAAAACCCTTACCCGCCAGCTCGAAGAAGAATCCATCGCCGAAAACTTGCGACCCAAAGGCCTCGGCGCACTCACCTGGCGCATGGTTCAAGGTGAGGTCTGCGACTTCACCCGCTTCAACAACCGGGGACAAGTCGCCAGCTACACCGGCCTTTGCCCCAGTGAATCCAGTAGCGGAGGCAGCCGCCGCCTGGGTTCGGTCAACAAACACGGCAACCGACTCCTGCGCAACTACCTCGTCGAAGCCACCTGGCGACTCATCCGCTGGCAACCCGATTGGTATGCTTGGAAAAAATGGCAAGCCGAATACCAACAAGCCAGTGGAGGCAGACGCAAACAAATCGTCGTCGCCCTGGCACGCATCCTAGCCGTCGACCTCTGGCGAATCGCCACCAAACAAACCACCCTTGAAAACCTCGGACTACAACCAGCCAATCCCGCGTGAGAAACGCGGCCCACTCCAGCCAAGGCTCAACCTGAGGGCTACCCGCCCCAGACCCCGGCAAGCTGACGCCAGCTTGACCGCGCCCACCTCCCTTTTTTCATCTCAACCACGACACGAACAAAAGAACGAAGCCAAATTTTTAGAAACCTTCAGGTTATCATCCTTAACCACCAAGTTTGAGTTGTTGGAAGGCGTTCGCAGGTGTGCTTGGTTATCCAGTGCCGCTTTCCAGAATGAGCCCTTCCTTCATCTCTCTGACAGTCATCGCATAAGACACCTTGAGCTTGCGTCATTGCGCGTAACGCCCGGATAGCAGTTTGGACCGCCAGAAAAGGCACGTTCACCAAGTCGGAGGAACATCTCTTTAATCTTTCAAACCTCACCAACTAAAAAACCGAGAAAACACACTCGACAATAAAAGCCTCATAGCAGCACACCCAATCCGACCGACTCAGCGCGCTTTCA
>NZ_BMXI01000004.1 GCF_014651675.1 Roseibacillus persicicus | reverse complement strand
GCTTCAAAAACTTCAACAATTACCGACTTCGAGTCATCGCCCAGTGCGGTTAAACAACCCCTGAAACCTCAAAAAAACGTCTCGTCCCCAAACTTTGGTGTAGACCCAAAAAAAACGTCTCGTCCCCAAACTTTGGTGTAGACCCCTTTGGTGTAGACCCACCCAACTTTGGTGTAGACCCGAAAATCCATAACTCTCTAAAAGAGAGATGGTGGGCAGGGCTGGATTCGAACCAGCGTACACTTACGTGAGCAGATTTACAGTCTGCCGCCTTTAACCACTCGGCCACCTACCCGGTTGAAGAGGGTGCGCAATGCGCGGGGGAGCGAGATAGTTCTGGGACCAAGTTTTTACAAGGGAAATCTGGCAAAAAAGTGCGAGTTTTTCTGTCTTCCTTTTCTTTCCCTTTATCCATGGGGATTTCGCGGGATACGAATCAGCTTCGGGGAAGTAGCCAGAGGGCTTTGAGGTAGGGCTCGCCGTTGAAATCGGGGGGCATGGGAGCGGATTCGAGGGTGGTGCCGCGGGGTTGATGACGGGTGAGTTGGCGGCGGAAGGCTTCTTCGTCGAGTTTACGGCAGTTGGTTGAGCTGAGAATCCAGCCGCCGGGGGCGAGGCAGCTTAAGGCGAGGGCGAAGAGGTCGCCGTAGTCTTTTTCGACGCTAAAGACGTTGCCCTGCTTGTCGCGGGAGAAGGTGGGCGGGTCGAGGATGATGCCGTTGAATTGGCGGCCTTGTTTGGAGAAGCGTTTGAGCCAATGGAAGGTGTCGCCTTTGCAAAAGTAGTGCTCTGCGGGGTCGAGCTCGTTGAGTCGAAAGTTCTCCTTGGCCCAGTCGAGGTAGGGTTGCGAGAGGTCGAGGGTGGTGGTGGTCGCTCCACCCATCGCGGCACAGACAGAGAAAGCTCCGGTGTAGGCGAAGGTGTTCAGCACGGTCTGGCCGGGTTGGGCGAGGTCGCGCACGCGCTGGCGGTTGTCGCGTTGGTCGAGAAAGATGCCCTGCGAGTAGCCGGCGGAAAAGTCGATACGGTAACGGATGTCGTTCTCCAAAATAGGGAAAGGCTCGGTAACCTCGGGTCCTGTTAGATGATGGGGCGAGGTCTTCTGGTTTTGGTCGAGGTGCTTCCAGTAGACGGGTTTGCCGGTTTCGCTCAATTCGTGCCGCAGGCTGGGGTTGAGCAGCCAATCGTGACGGGTGGAGAGGAGCCAGCGGTCGGCGTAGGTTTCAAGAAAGAGATCGGGGAAACCGTCACCCTCCCCGTCGATGAGGCGGAGGGCATTGGTTTGGGCCGTTAGGAGGGGGGCGCGGTGCTTTAGGGCTGTTCGAAGCAGAGAGGACAAGGGGGGATTTTGAGGGAAAGGAGCGGGACGGGGAAGGGTATTTTTCATTCGTTACGGTGCGAGCGAATCGCTGATTTGAATGCGGAAGAATTGTGCGGGCTCACTTTCTCCTGAGGGGGCAAAGGTGACGGCTGTCCCATCGTAGTTGGCGGGGGAAGAAAGGTTCGTCCATCCGTCCGAGGCAAGGTTGACGCTGTGTTGCAGTTCGAGAGTACGCCCTGGTGTATAGGGGGCGTAGGTGAGTTGCAGGTTGGGATGGATGGTGAAGATGGGGCGTGATGTCGCGTCGTTCGGGGCGGTGCCGGCAAGGGACTCGCTTCGATTATCGAAGCCATCACCATCGGGGTCGTCGTGGCTGTTCTGATTTAGATTGCCGAAGGTGTTGAGTTCCCAAAAGTCGAGGAGCCCATCTGGCTCGGAGTCGAGAACCAGCACCTCGTTGTTGGCGACTGAAGCCCGGGTTTGTAGAACCGCTTGGTAGGTGGCACTCCGGTTCCGCATTTGCTGCAGCACCTCCTGATAGTTCACATCAAGGGCCAGATTGACCCATTGCCCGGGATCGGCCTGAATGTCGTGAAGGTATTCATAGCCTTCCTCGTAGTAGTCGGCGTAGACATAGCGTTGGTCGCGCACTCCCCGCCACTTCGGAATGCTGGCGTTGTCCATGTGATGCTCGCAAAAGAAGTCGGCGCGGGTGATGGCGCTGCGTCCTTCCACAATAGGAGCCAGCGAGATTCCCTGGCAATGATCGGATGGAGCTTGCTCCGCCCATTCGAGAAAGGTGGGGGCGAAGTCGATGTTCAGAGCAATGGCAGGCTCGACCCGGCCTTGTCGGTTTTCGGGTAGACGGGGATCACAGATGACAAGGGGAACGCGGAGGGACTGCTCGTAGTGGTTCCACTTGCCAGCAAAGCCCCGGGCGCCAAGAAACAATCCATTGTCGGCGGTGTAGACCACGATGGTGTTGTCGGCGAGTCCCTCATTCTCGAGGGTGGTGAGAATGTTGCCGATGGCGGTATCGATGCCGGTAATCATCCGCAGATGGGCCCGCATGTGGGAGTCGAACTTCTCCGGGGTGTTCCAGCGCCAGTTGAACCGGTTTCGGCTGATGGAGTTGCGGACGAACGCGGGCTGGTTGGCGAACCAGCTTTCGTTCAATCCTTGGTCGGGCAACTCTTCTGTTAGATAAAGTCCATCGGCCGAAGAGGGCCAAGGGTAGGACTCCTCCGCAACGGTGGCACCGTCTCTGGCATGAGGAGCGTTGAAGCTAATGGAGAGACAAAAGGGCTGTCCGGAGCTCTGTTCTTCGATAAACTCGATGGCCTTGTCCGCACAGACGTCGGTGGAATGACGGTAGGTGCCATCGGGTTGTTGGATGAAGTAGGGAGTGCTGGTGGCGTAGCCTGCGACTTGCTGAACGGAGTCGAAGTGGTTGGCGGCGGAGGTGGCGAAGCTGACCCCATATTTACCAATGAATCCAGTACGATAGCCGGCCTGTCTCAAAAGTTTGGGATAGGTGAGAGCGTCCAATTGCGCCGGGACACTGGGCTGTCCGAAGGTGTAGCCGTGTGTCCGTTCGGTCACGCCTGTTAGAACCGAGGCCCGGCTGGCGGCGCAGATGGGCGTGGTCACAAAGGCATTGGCAAAGCGCACCCCTCGTTCCGCCAGGGAGTCGATGACCGGGGTCTTCACCACCGGGTGACCATAACAACCCAGAGTATCGAACCGTTGGTCGTCGGCCATCAGAAACAGAATGTTAGGGCGCGTGTCGGTTTCGGTCTTTCCGATGGAAATTCTAGTCAAGGCGGTATTGTTTCCGACCGCTGGGAAGTTGGTGCCGACGACATGAATGGTGAGGGTGTAGGTCTGCGAGTCGTCGAGGATCAGAGTTGAGGGAAAGCGCAAGACCGTGTTGCCCGCGAGCCCGCTCACTCCGGTGGCCGTCGTGCTGGCTACGAGCCCCGCGGCAGACCCCTCAACGGTTGCGGTCCAGTCAGCCGAGCGATCAGCGGTTTGGAAGTTGCCCGAGTTGTTGAAGTGTTGCCACCCGAGAGCGACTTCATTGATTTCGATTTCCGGCACCGTAGGCACTAGAGGAATGCTGACGCTCCAGGCTCCTTGGTTGTCGATATTGCGCTGGGGGGCGAAGTGGTGGGCTGCATCATTCGTGTCGAAGAGCACCGCAGTGGAGCTGGACGAGTTTTGCGGCGTCGTCGGCGTCCAAGTCAAATCGCCCGGGTCAGCCACTCCATCGAGGGTCCAGGTCAAATTGCTCGCGACCTTTCCGGCTACAGTCCGATTGGTAAAGTCGGTAGAGGCGACCACTTGGCCGTACCCGGAGGAAAGGGAGAAGAGGAGCGGCAGCAGGATCGTGAAGGTTCGAATCATATGAGGTGAACGGGGATAGGGAGAATCGAAATTTATCGTTTCTTGACGATGTGTTGAAAAACGACATGTAGAAAGAGCGAAATCTGAAATTGCCGCCGGGCGATCGCTAGGAATGGAACTCAGTAGCTGTCTTAGAAGACTCTCGCAGTGTGGACCCAGATGAGGGAGCGCCGGTAGAAGATAGAACGCAGAGCGATCGCTGAATGGTGGTGGCTGCGGGCGACGCAGACCGGAAAGTCTGACGCGCTGGGGTGTTTCCATTTTGTTTTGGGCAGAACTTGGTCTCGAAAGTAGTTCTTCTCCAAGCCGCCGTTGCTGCTTTAGCCTTTCTCCTCGTTGAACTTTCCTGCCGTGGTGTCCAGATTCAATCATTCCTTACCCTCTTTGTTCGCGCTTTGGAGCCTTGGCTTCTGGCTTGTTTGCTGGGGGAGTGACTGCGTGGCAGGGGAACCGCTTCGCTCGATTGCCGAGATTCGAGAGCTTTCTGCGGAAGATGCGGGTCAGAAGCTTGCGGTCGAGCTGGAGGCTAAGATCACTTTGATTGGATATCTCCGGAGCGGGGGATTCATTCATGATGGGGAGAACGGAATCTATATTCATTTCAACAACAAAGATCAGGTCCCCGCTGAAGTTCGTCCTGGGAGTGTGGTTCGTATTCAAGGAGCTACCGTTCCGGGGGGATTCACTCCGCACATCATCGCGAAGAAGGTTCAGCTTCTCAAACAAGAGGCCCCCCTCGTTCCGGATGAGCTCGACCGAACTCGGCTCTTTCAGTCCGATCAAGACTGCGAGTGGGTTTGGTTTTCCGGGACCTTGATGGAGGTTTCCGATTTTTCGGAACGCCCCTATCTCTTCATCAAGGTCTGGTGGCACTCGAGGGCTTTGATCATCCGGGTCATCAAGTCACCTGAGACTCAGAAAATTCTCGAGGGCCTGATGCATCACCGGGTGAAGGTGTCCGCAATCGTCGCCACCCGTAGCAATCAGGAACGGCAAATGACGATGCGATACTTTCAGCTGCCGTCCATGCGAGACATTGAGCTCATCGAGTCGCCTCCTGGTGAGGTCATTCCCATTGGGCAGATTCTGCAGAAAGATGCTTTCGATGAAGAGCCGGTGGCCGCAGAGGGAATCGTCACGCACAGCGACGGGAAGACGGTCTATCTAAGGGGGGATGAGGGATGTCTGCGGGTCCGTCTCCCGAAGTCCCGCTCGCTCGAGCTTGGAGCAGAGGTGCGGGTGGAAGGTTACTCTCTACCCGGGGCATTTGGACCGGACCTGTTGGCCTATTCGTTGACTCCAACCGATCGCAGAGCCGAGGTCTTGCCTCGACCATTTCCCTTGGAAAATGACGTCTACACTGCAGGACTTCAAAATGACCTGGTTCGTCTTTCGGCAAAGGTTCTGAGCGTGGCGGCGAGTGACAAGCTGACGATCATCCATTGTCTGGCAGATGGAGAACCCTTCGAGCTCTATCTGAGCGGACCTGCGAACCTTGGGCGCGAGATTGCGGCAGGATGCGAACTCGAGATCACAGGCATCTGCGAACTGAAAAGCGATGAACCGAACCCCACCGTGGCAAGCGTGACCGATCGGTTCCAGATCAAGGCGCGCAATATTGACGACCTCATTGTGCTTCAGGCGGCTCCCTGGTGGTCTGCCGGGAGGTTGCTCGTCGCCTTGGGTTTGTTTTCAGCTGCTTGTCTCCTTGCTGTCGCCTGGGGGCTGAGCCTGCGTCGCCGGGTCGCCAGTCAAACCGCCATCATCAGTGAGCAGATCGAGAAGGAAGCCGCCCACAAGGAGCGGCAGCATTTCGCTCGCGAACTCCACGATACTTTGCAGCAGAATTTGACCGGAATCTCGATGCAGGTTGAGAATGCCCAGCTCCAGTTCGAGACGCAATCCCGTGAGAAGAGCGAAGAGAACCTCGAACGCATCCATCAGCTCATCGTCGAGTGCCAGCAGGAGACGCGGGAGGCGATCTCCCAGCTTCGTGGTGCGGCCACTACTCGCGGATCCCTGGCCATCTTTGTCGAAGATTCGATGAGGGAGAGGGCTCGGGTTGCGGAGGTGAAATTCGAGGTTGAAACCATCGGCCAACCCAAGCCCTACGACTCCTTTACCGTCCGGCATATCCTCAGGATTCTCCACGAAGCCTTCGTGAATGCCATCAATCACAGTCAGGCAAATAGCATCAGGCTCATCTTTGACTATCAGGACGAGCAGCTTGTCACCACCCTCAGCGATGATGGGCGTGGATTCGATCCCCGAACAGTCGAGACCGAAGGGCACTTCGGCTTGATTGGCATGTGCGAGCGGGCTGAATTGATTGGGGCTGAGCTGCAGTTGGATTCATCGAGAAACAAAGGAACGCGTATTTCTTTAAAAGTTTCGGCCTCAAACCAACAGCTGGAGACCGTATAATGACTGAAATGATCCGAATCCTAATCGCTGATGACCACGAGATGATCCTGCGCGGGTTGGCTGAAGGCTTTCGCGCTCATCCGGATTTTGAGTTGGTTGGGGCGGCATCTTCCGGGCCCCGAACGCTTGAGCTTTATCAGGAAGCCCGACCCGATGTCGTTCTACTGGATTACAGGATGCCGGGGCTCGATGGCGATCAGATCACCGAAGAAATCCTGAAGTTGGATTCCGCCGCCAAGGTGATCATGTTCTCGAGTTTCGAGTGGGAGGAAGACGTTTGGAGGTCCGTTCTCGCGGGCGCGATGGGATATATTCCCAAGACCAGACGACTGAAGGAGATCTATCACGGCATCAAAGAGGTTGCGGCAGGACGTCAGTTTTTTCCTGCTGAAATCTTGAAAAAGATCAGAACGCGAGAACGCCGCGAAGAGCTCACCAAAAGGGAGCACGAAATCCTGAGGCTGCTCGCGCGTGGACTCGATAACAAGGGGATAGCCAAGGAACTCGGGGTCTCCGAACCGACGGTAAAATCCCATGTCTCCCACATTCTGGCAAAGGTCGATGCCAATGACCGGACCAACGCCGTGGTCAAAGCGGCTCGGCGGGGATTGATTCGTCTCGTCGAATAGGAACAATGCGCTCTTGAATAGGCTCATTTTCAGAGTGCTACCGCTGTTTTCGCAAAAAATCGGGCGAGAATTCATCCAAATGGATGATGCGAACCGAGAGCCCCAGACCCTATTTTCTTGAGAGAATTCCTAAAGGGAGTCTTTCCGACAAAAATCAATTTGTTCGGGGAAACCAGCGATACACATGAAGAAGAAAAACCACTCCTCGCCTTTCAAGAATAGCCTTGTGCTAGCTTCCACTACTGCATTTCTCACTGCGGGTTCAACGGCTGCGACAGTGACCCTGATCGACAGTTCCACTAACAATGGCTCCTTCGATGATGCCATCACTGATCCGGGGAATTCGACCGGAGGAACGACCACGGGCACAGGAGGTTCTGGTGGGCAACGTTATGCCAGGACTTCAGGCGGCACGATTGAGATCCCCGGTTGGAATATCTCTTCACCAGATGGGGGCTTTTGGGGGGTCAACCATAGTGATTCAACAGCCTCCTATGACGGACTCCAGTCGGTAGTGGTCAACGACAACGCGATTGTTGCAATCACCTCTCAGACTTTTACCGGAACTTTTGCTGCCGGGGATGCCTTCAATTTCAGTGCTGCTTTCGGGAATCGAATTGTGGGCGATGCAGGCACTAATCAAGTTGCCTACAATCTTCGCCTCCGTTTCAACGATACTGAGAATACACAGCTCGACCTTGTTTCGACCGTTTTCCAGGACCCGACAGGTTCCTACATCGACTATAATGGGACAGCCAATTACACCGGTTCCGGTGCGACCGAGGTGTTTCTGGTTGCGACCATGAACAACAAGTTGGCGGGCGCTGGTCAGGGGATGGTGGACGCCATTTCGCTGAGCTACGATGCTATCCCGGAGCCTTCTTCTCTTCTTCTTTGCTTGCTCGGCGGACTGGGCTTCATGCACCGGCGCCGATAGGGCGAAGGGCGATGATGGGGTGAGGTTTGAGAGGGGACTCTCGGAAGGCGGACTTCCTTTTTCGAAAGGAAAATAGGATTGTTTAGGGTCTGTCTCTTACTCCCATCGAGTACCCATTATTCAATGGGCCCGCGCCCCGACTTTGAAGTTTTCTTTAAGCGAAGAAAGAGAGCTCCATGGTCGGCGGCGTTGAGGCCCGTTGAGTTGGGTGATTCCTTCAATGGAGAATATCCGTGAAAGGGCAAGGTCCTGAATATCACTCGGCGGCGAATCGGAAGGTGGTGATGATGGGGCTGTGGTCGGAGCCGGTGCGGGGGCCGATTTGGCGGGAGGTGCAGACGAGCTCGTCGGTGTAGAGAACCTGGTCAATGGGGATGCCGAGGAGGGGGTGATAGCGACGATGGGTGGCGGCGTAGCCTCGGCCACGGGAGGAGTCGCGGAGTTCGGGGCCGACCTTTCTAAAGGAAGGGGCGTAGGCGCTGCAGTTGAAGTCGCCGGCGACGATGAGGGGGGCATCGCGATTGCGCGCTTCTTCTGCAATTTTCTCCAAAGTGGCTTGATTGGAGCGTGAGGTCCCGGCGCTCATGGGCGGGAGGGTGTGGGTGTTGATGAGGTTGAGGCTTTTTCCCTGAAATTGAACGCTCGCGAGAACGAGAGGGGTGGCGAACTCTTTGCTAGTGTCGACTTCGGAGCTGGTGAAGGGGTATTTGGAGTAGAGCAGGATGCCGAAGTTGTCGCTACGGGGATGCTCGATTTGGTAAGGGTATTCGGCACGGAGAGAAGAGAGAGCTTGGATCCACTCGCTGCTGGTTTCCTGCAAGAGAAGGAAGTCGGGATCGTGCTGGCGGATGAGAGCTTCGACGTCGGCATAGCGGTTGTTGCTGGTGAGGACGTTGAAGGTCATGAGCTTGAGCTCCGGTCCAGTAGTAGGGCGATTGTCCTTGGTAAAAGGCAGGTAGTGGAGGCTGAGGGGGATGCACTGAATCACTAACAGCACCGCGACGATCGCTCCGCTTTTGGGAAGCTTGGCGACGAAGAGGAGGGCGGTGAGGACGGCGAACCCGACGGCGGTGGGGAGGCGGAAATGGGTGAGGAGCTCGGGCAACCAGTGCCAGTGACCGGCGAACAGGGCGAGGCTGAGGAGGATGGCAAGAAGGACGGCGCTGCGGAGAACAAATCGGAGGAAAGTCGTCATCAGGGGAGAGGAGGGGTGGTTTTGATTGGCAGGAGGGCGCTTTTTGGCCAGAACACTGAGCGTGAATCAAACAGTGGCAAGAGTTTTGACCGCGCTGGTGGTGGCGTTTTTCAGCGTCTTCTTCATTTATCCGGCGGTAATGGTCTTGGGCGAGGCCTTCTGGACAGAGGAAACGGGGCTGACCTTTACTTTTGTGGGAGAAATTTTCTCGAACCCGCTCTACCTCGAAGGGCTTTGGAACGCCTTCGCCTTGGGCATCTGTAGCACGCTGGCCAGTCTGGCACTGGCCTTTCCGCTGGCATTGGTTTCGCATCGCTATCTTTTCCCGGGAAAAAGTATCCTGGGTGCCTTGGTTTTGATTCCGCTGGTGTTGCCTCCCTTCGTGGGCGCGGTGGGGGTCAAGCAGATCCTGGGAGTGCAGGGCTCGTTGAATGCCTTTCTAATCGACCTCGGCATCATGAGCGCGCAGGCCCCCTATGACTGGTTGGGCGAATCGCGCTTTCTCGGCATCGTGATCATGAACGCGCTGCACCTTTATCCCATTCTTTACATGAACGTGGCGGCGGCGTTGTCGCATCTCGATCCGGCGATGGAAGAGGCTGCGGAGAATTTGGGCGCGGGGCCTTGGAAACGGCTCTGGCGTATTACGCTGCCGCTGTGCACCCCGGGGATTTTTGCCGGAGGCGCGATTGTCTTCATCTGGTCCTTCACCGAGCTGGGGGTGCCCTTGGTCTTTGACTACACGCGGGTCGCGCCGGTGCAGGTTTTTGACGGGATCAAGGACCTTGGGAACAATCCCTTTCCCTATGCGCTGGTGGCGGTGATGTTGTTGGTCTCCTCGACGGTCTTCCTGATTTCCAAAAAGCTGCTGGGGAAATCCAATCTTGGCAAAGCGCCTCGACCCAAGGGCCGGAGCTCGGAGAAGCCGCTCGCGGGCTGGAAGGGGTGGGCCTGTTCGGCGCTCTTTGTCTTTGTTTTTCTGATTGCCTCTATCCCTCATCTTGGAGTCATCTTCTCGTCCTTGGCAGGGGATTGGTACGCCACCGTTCTGCCCGAGCGCTTCACTCTGGACAACTATGAGGAGGCGCTTGGGCACCCTCTGGTGGTCCCTTCCATTCAGAATAGTCTGGTCTATGCGGGGCTCGCGACCTTGGTGGATATTATTCTGGGGGTGGCCATCGCCTGGGTGGTAGTGCGGTCAAATATCAAGGGCCGTGGGGTGCTGGATGCGCTGGTGATGCTGCCGCTGGCAGTGCCGGGACTGGTGCTGGCCTTTGGCTATCTCGCGCTCTCGCAGGAGGGGCGGGCGTTTCATTTTCTGGTCGGAGACCTGGGCAATCCTATCATCCTGTTAGTGATTGCTTATGCCGTGCGACGCTTGCCGTATGTGGTTCGCGCGGCGGTGGCTGGGCTGGAGCAAAGTAATATTCAGCTGGAGGAAGCCGCGCGCAGTCTGGGCGCGGGACCGATCCGGACCCTGAAGCGAATCAGTCTGCCACTGATCGGGGCCAATGTGGTGGCGGGGGCGATTCTGGCCTTTGCCTTTGCCATGCTGGAGGTCAGTGATTCGCTGATTTTGGCGCAGCAACGGGAGCATTTCCCCATCACCAAGGCGATCTATGCCCTGTTGGGAACGCTGGGGAACGGGCACGAACTGGCGGCGGCGCTGGGAGTGTGGGCGATGGTTTTCCTCGGAATCTCAATTGTGGGCGCGGTGTTGCTGGGCGGGAAAAAGGGCGGGCTGTTCAAGCTCTAGGAAAAAAGCTCTGGCTGTCCGCCTCACAAAGGGATTGGCAGGGCGCGTCGAACCCGCAAGACTCTGCCACTCATGTTGCAAGAAGGTTTGATTCTCAAGATTGATTGTCCCGACCAACCCGGTCTGGTTGCGAAGATTGCGGGCTATGTCGCGCAGTACGAGGGCAATCTGGTGGAGTTCAATCAGTTCACCGACAAAGAGGGCGGACGCTTTTTTGCCCGTTTGGAAATCGACACCTCCGGGATGACTGTGGGGGTTGAGGACTTTGTCACGGGATTCTCGGTGATGGGGAAAGCGGTGGGTGGCAAGTGGCACTTTCGACGTCTCCCCTACAAGATGCGGACTGCGGTTCTTGTGACCAAGACCGACCATTGTCTCAACGAAATTCTCTGGCGCACGCGTCTTGGCGAGATGCCGATTGAGGTGACCTCGGTGATCGGGAATCGCGAGGATTGTCGGGAGGTGGCGGAGCGCGAGGGATTGCCTTTTCATCACATTGAGATGAGCGAAGACAAGGAAGCGGGCTTTCGGGAGATCGAGCAGTTGTTGCAGAAGCAGGACGTTGAGTTGGTGGTCTTGGCGCGCTTTATGCAAATCGTGCCGCAGTGGATGTGCGAGACTTATGAGGGGCGCATCATTAATATTCATCACAGTTTTCTGCCGGCCTTCATCGGCGCGAACCCTTATCGCAAGGCTTTCGAGCGTGGGGTGAAGTTGATTGGGGCGACTTGTCACTATGTCACTGGCGATCTGGATGCAGGCCCGATTATTGAGCAGGAAGTGGCGCGGGTTCAGCACACCCATTCCGCGCACGACATGGTTCGTCTGGGACGCGACTGCGAGCGTTCGGCCTTGGCTAAAGGGATCCGCTATCACGTACAGGACCGGACGATTATTCACGGTCGCCGCGCGATTGTCTTTGGGGACTAACGGAGAGATTTGGGCAGATTCCGGCCTTCTCCTTTGCGGTCTAGAGATTTTCTGCGAGAGGGCGGAGGAGATAGCCGATGGCGTAGGCTAGACCGGAGGCAAAGGCTCCGATGGCGAGGGTCTCCACGAGGCCGGAGAAGGTTCTTTGTCCCACTACCCGGGCCTTAAGCGCTCCAACCACCGCGAAGGAAATTGCGGTGAGAATGCAGGCTGGGAGGAAGGGGTTGCCGATGGCTCCGGGCGACGCGAAGTCCACGAAGTAGGCGAGTAGAGGGATGACGCCAATGATCAGAAAGGCAAAGAAGGTAGCCAAGGCCGCCTTCCACGCGGCAGGGCGATCGGGGGTGATACCGTGTTCCTCTAACAGCATCGTTTCCAGCCAACGCTCTTTGTCCGCAGTGATCACCTCGACCACCTTTTCCAAAGTCTCGCCCTCGAAGCCTTTTGCGGCGAAGATTTGGCGGACTTCCTCGCGTTCCCCTTCGGGATGAAAATCGATCTCGTGCTCTTCCTCTCTCTTGGCCCGTGCCGCAGCCTGGTTTTCCGCCCGGGTGCCGAGGAAGTTTCCGGATGCCATGGAGAATCCGTCAGCCAACAAGTTGGCTGCACCCATAATGATGACGATGCCCGAGGGGAGACCAGCCCCCGCTACCGAGGAGACCACCGCGAAGGTGGTCACCGCTCCATCAATTGCTCCGTAAATGGAGTCTTTGAGGAAGTCTTGGCTGGAGCCTTGCGAGATCCGATCCCGAATGGCTTCGGGAGTGTGCTCGGCTTCGTGATCGGAGTGATGGGACAAACGGTTGGGGGAGCTGTTCGGTAGAGACGGAGAGATGATCAGAAATAAAAACTAGAGAATGTCGCCGGGGGTGTAGCTGGCGGCATCGGGATGCTTGGCGACAACTTCGGCCACGGTTTTAACGAAGCTTTCAATCTGCGCGGGAGCATTGCCGGTGTTGGTCTTGTTCGCATCGAGGAGGCTCTCCAAAGCGGGCAAGTCGAGAGGCAGACGGTCATCGGCAGCAAGGCGCTCGAGGAGATCGTTTTTGGTCAAGCTTCCCCCACGCAGGTCCGCAACGGTGGCGAGGGCGTGCTCCTTGATGACATGGTGTGCGGTCTCGCGGCCGACTCCTGCCTTCACTGCCGCCATCATGATGGTGGTTGTGAGGAGGAAGGGGAGGTAGTGGAGATTCTCTTTCTCGATCACGGCGGGATAGGTGTCCATCTGATCGAGAACAGTGAGCAAGGTTTCGAACAATCCGTCGGAGGCAAAGAAGGCATCGGGTAACATCACGCGCCGCACCACGGAGCAAGAGACGTCTCCCTCGTTCCACTGATCGCCGGCCAGGGAAGAAGCCATCGCGAGGTGGCCTTTCAAAATGGCATGGAAACCGTTGATGCGCTCGCAGGAACGCGAATTCATCTTGTGGGGCATCGCTGAGGAGCCGGTTTGGCCGGGGGCAAAGCCTTCCGAGGCGGTTTCGTGACCTGCCATGAGACGGAGGGTTTTGGCAAAGGAGGAAGGACCACTCCCGAGTTCGACCAGAGAGGAGACCACGGCGAAATCAAGTGAGCGTGGGTAGACTTGGCCCACGTTTTCCCAGACATCGGGAATGCCGAGGTGGCTGGCGAGGCTCTTTTCCAGTTGGGCCACTTTGGCGGAATCACCATCAAAGAGCGAGAGCTGGTCGAGCTGGGTGCCGACCGCGCCCTTGAGCCCACGCACGCAATAGCTGGCAATGAGATGCTCGAAGCGGCCGAGGGCATCGATGAGTTCCTCCCCGAACATCGCCAATCGTTTCCCAAAAGTGGTGCTTTGCGCGGCGACGTTGTGGGTGCGGCCGGTGATGACGAGGTCGCCGGTCTCAGTCGCGAGTTTCGCGAGGCGGGCCAAGGCAGCGACGGTTTTGTCGCGCATCAGAAGGAGGGAGCGATAGACTTGGAGCTGCTCCACATTTTCGGTCAGATCGCGCGAGGTCATGCCCTTGTGAAGTTGTTCGTGGCCGGCGAGGTCATTGAACTCTTCGATGCGGGCCTTCACATCGTGACGGGTGATGCGCTCGCGGGCATCGATGGATTCGAGGTTGATTTGATTTTTAACCGCCTCGTAGGCCTCGAGGGCTTCGTCGGGAATGTCGAGACCGAGGTCTTTCTGGGCGCGGGCGACGGCAAGCCAAAGCTCGCGTTCGAGCAAAATGCGGCCTTCGGGAGACCAGATATCTTTCAGGGCGGGAGAAGCGTAGCGTTCAGCGAGGACGTTCGGAATCATGTGCGCGGGAGTCTGGACAAGGATTTTCAGGAGGGAAAGCTTTTGGGGAGAGGTTTTTTGGCGAAGGACTTTGAATGACGGGCCGGGGAGGGGAGAAATTGGAGAGACTGTCAGGGGTGGGAATCTATGGGTATTTCCTTTTCCCTGGAAAAAGTAATGAATCTGAGTAGAGAATTTTGCTGGGCGAGGTTTCCCCGCCAAGTTTCCGCAAAACCTTGAGGACAAACGATTCTGGGGCCGAAATTGCTCTCAATTCGGGTGGCGTGGCGAACTTGTTTCACAAATCTGCGAATATCAGCTTGAAGTATCGCATTCTTTTCGGCACTTGCGTCTCAGCTATGGATTTTCCCACAGACGGCTTTGAAGGATTGGTATTTGATTTGGATGGAACCTTGGTTGACTCAATGCCAGCTCACTTCGAGGCTTGGTGTGAGGCTTTGTCCCAAGTCGGAGCGGATGGGGTTTTTGGCGAGGACGTTTTCTACGCCATGGGCGGACGTCCCACCAAGGACATCGTGGTTCAGCTGAATGAGGAATACGGCCTGAAGTTGGATCCGGACACTGTTGCCTTCGCCAAGAAGAAGGCTTTTCTCGAGCGGCTCGACCAAGTGACGCTCAATGAAGAAGTCGTCGAGTATGCCAAGACTTGGCGCGGCAAGGTGCCGATGGCGATTGCCACAGGTGGTTCCCGCTTGGTTGCGGAAAAGACTCTGCAGGTTCTCGGGCTTTCCGACCTCTTTGATGAGGTGGTGACTGCTGATGATGTGACCAACGGCAAGCCGGACCCCGAAGTCTTCCTTCAGGCTGCCGAGCGCATCGGTATCGAGCCTACGAAATGCGTCGCGTTCGAGGATGCTGCTCCCGGCATTATGGCTGCTCAATTGGCCGGAATGCAGGTTGTGGCCGTTCCCGCGCCCATGCATTTGGTGTGATAGGCGGGCGATGCCATCTTAGTTGCACTTCGGGCTTGATCATCGTCGCCCAGTTCCCTTCATTCGCCCATGGCAGAGCCCATTCTAGGCCTTTCTTTTGACGACGTCCTTTTAGTCCCGCAGCGAAGCAGTGTGCTTCCCAATGCGGTGAGTTTAAGTAGTACCCTAACCGCTGATATCGAACTCACTTCACCTGTCGTTTCGGCAGCGATGGATACGGTATCAGAGTCCGAACTTGCCATCGCACTGGCCCGCGAAGGTGGGATCGGGGTGATTCACCGGGCTTGCTCCATCGACGAGCAGGTCGTGATGGTCTCCCGCGTCAAGCGCTCGGAGAACGCGGTGATCCACCGCCCTGAAATCGTAACCAAGGAGATGAGTGTCGGCCAGGTCCGGGACTTGGTCGAGGAGCGTGGTTTCTCTGGCTTTCCGGTGGTGAGCAGCGAGGGAATTCTGGAAGGAATGGTCACTGGCAGGGACTTGCGTTACTTTGACGGTGATACCGAGAAGGTCGCGGAAGTGATGACCCCTGTTGATCGTCTGATAACGGGTGGACCGGATACCGGAATGGAGGATGCCCGCCGGATTCTTTACGAAAATCGCATTGAAAAGCTGCCCCTCGTCGATGCTACTGGAAAACTAGTAGGTCTCATTACCGGGGCTGATATTGAAAAGCGGATCACCTATACCAGTGCGGCCAAGGATCCGGACGGACGTCTCCGCTGTGGGGCGGCTGTGGGGGTGGGTCCAGACTTTTTGGACCGTGGAAAGGCGCTTATGGAAGCCGGGGCGGACGCTCTTTTCATCGATGCTGCTACCGGTCATACCGACCGTGTGATGCATGTGATTAGCGAGCTGCGCTCGCTGGGCGAGCTTCCTGTGATTGCGGGCAACGTAGTGACTGAGGCAGGAGCCCGTGATTTGATTTCGGCTGGGGCCAGCGCGATCAAGGTCGGAGTCGGCCCGGGTTCAATCTGCACCACCCGCGTGATTGCGGGGGTGGGGATGCCGCAGTTCACCGCCATCCGCAATGTGGCCGATGTGGCCCGCGAGGCGGGGGTGCGCGTGATTGCCGATGGAGGAATCCGTTACTCCGGAGATGTGGTCAAAGCATTGGCCGCTGGCGCGGACCTGGTGATGCTGGGATCTCTGTTGGCAGGAACTCGTGAGAGTCCGGGCAAGACGGTTCACTATCAAGGTCGTCGCTTTAAGACCTATCGCGGGATGGGATCTCTGGGGGCGATGAAAAAGGGAGCGAGCGATCGCTATAGCCAGAACAGCAGTGGCAAGCTGGTTGCGGAGGGGGTCGAAGGTCGGGTGGCCTACAAGGGGCCTTTGGCTGATGTTCTTTTCCAACTGATGGGAGGGCTGCGATCGGGAATGGGTTATGTGGGAGCCAATAGCTTGGCTGAACTGCGCGAGTTCGCGGAGTTCGTTCGCATCACCCCGGGCGGATTGCGTGAAAGTCACGCACACGATGTCACCATCACAGAGGAACCAACCAATTATCAGCCTCTGGGCGGCTAGTTCTAACAAACAGATTTTTTATGGAAGAAGTGAACCACGTCGCGGTGCTGGATTTCGGCTCGCAGTATACTCAGCTCATTGTCCGTCGCGTCCGCGAGTTGGGCTATTTCGCCAAGCTCTACCGGCCCGAGGACCTTTCCCGGCTGGGTGAACCCGGAGCGATCATTCTGTCGGGGGGGCCAAAGAGCACCGCTGATGCCGATGCTCCCGATATCGATTTCGCAACACTCGACAACTTTGGCGTTCCCGTGCTGGGAGTTTGTTATGGGATGCAGTTGTTGAATCTGAAGTTCGGAGGAACGGTCGAGCCGAGTGATCGTCGGGAGTATGGTCCGGCCCAGCTTATTCCGACAGAAAAGACAGGACTGTTTGCCAATCTATCCGAGCGTTCACAGATCTGGATGAGTCACTCCGATACGGTGAAGAATCTCTCCGGAGAAACCAAGGTCTTGGCCGAGAATCAGCACGGAACTCCAGTCAGTCTGGGCTGGGGAGATCGTTTTTACGGTATTCAGTTTCACCCCGAGGTCACCCATAGTCACGAGGGCACCCAAGTGCTGCGGAACTTCCTTCACCTCGCGAAAGGTCTCACCGAGTTTCGTATCGAAGACATGAAGCGGGACTTGCTTGCCGAGATCCGGGAGCGGGTTGGCGACAAGCAGGTCGTTTGTGGGGTCAGTGGCGGGGTTGATAGTACGGTGTTGGCGGTTCTTCTGAACGAGGCCGGTATCAACATGCGCGCCATCTTCGTGGACCATGGTTTGATGCGGAAAGATGAAGGGGTGGAGGTTCGCAAGAACTTCGAGCGCATGGGAGTGCCCATCGAGACCATCGATGCCAGTGAACTCTTTTTCGAAAGACTTGAAGGGGTGGCCGAGCCTGAGAAGAAACGCGAGATCATCGGCAACCTGTTCATCGACGTCTTCTGGGAAGCGGTTGGGAACGCCGAGTTGTTAGCTCAAGGAACCCTCTATCCGGATGTCATCGAAAGTGCCTCGAACGAAGGCTCCAAAGCTTCCAAAATCAAGACTCACCACAATAGGGTGGATCGGATTTTGGAGCTTCAGAGACAGGGCAAAGTGTTGGAGCCTCTGGCCGAGCTTTTTAAGGATGAAGTGCGCGAGCTGGGCATTTCTTTGGGCATCCAGCCCGATATTGTAAATCGTCATCCTTTCCCTGGACCCGGCTTGGCCGTGCGGTGTCCGGGAGTAGTCGATCGGGAGCGGGTCCGTATCATTCAGGACGCCGATGACATCTTCATTGGCAAGCTGCGCGAGCATGGTTGGTATGATAAGGTGTGGCAGGCCTATGCTTGCCTCATCCCAGTCAAGACAGTGGGAGTGAAAGGCGACGAACGGAGCTACGAGTGGGCGGTAGGTCTGCGCGCTGTAATTAGCGAAGATGCCATGACCGCCGATTGGGTCGAACTGCCTTACGAGATTCTCCGCGAGACCAGTCACCGCATTCTCAACGATGTGCCCGGTGTCAACCGGGTGCTTTACGACGTCTCCACCAAGCCGCCGGCGAGTATCGAATGGGAGTAAATGAGCGGGTGAAGGACGGAAAGGGGGCTGGTATGAATCTCATTCTACCCGCGCTCCGTTCTTTTCCTTTTGCAAAAAGCGTTTAACCTTTTCCCTCTATGGAAGAAATGGACCTCGGCCCCCAGCCGCTTGACAAACTGATGACCGACTGGGGTCTGACCAATCATGAGCTGGTGGAAATTTCCACCGAGCAATTGACCCACAAGCAAGTCCAGCGGGCTCGCAAGGGGCGTCGTTTGACGTTAAAGATGATGATGAAGGTCACACGGGCCTTCAATGTTACGATCTGGCATGGCTTGAGCAAAGAGGAGAAGGAGGCCTACTTCGAGTACGGCTGGAAGCATCTTTTCAACTACGCCAAAGGCTACGATTCCGAATTTGTCGATCCCAACGAGGAGCTCAAAGCCAGCCGGACTTCAGCTCCGCAGGAAGACTGAGGTTTGTTCAGTCGCAGCGACCTTGTGAGGAGGTTCCGGGTGGAGCTTATTTGAAAAACTCGCGTAAGGCTTTTTTCTCGTTCGGGTGAAGGTCGGGCGCGATTTTCCAGATTAGCTCGCCGCCTTCACCGAGGTCTTCCACCGCACCTCCTTCGCGCACGCCGACTTTGCTTTTGTCGACATTGTGCTCACCGTCTTGCAATTCTAACAAATCTCCGGGGAGAGTGTTGGAGAGGTCACGGGATTCGAGTCCTTCCAATCCTCCGATTCCGAGTTCTTCACCTTCCTGTCCGAGCACTCCCGGGGCGGTTCCGGGTCCCCGGTTGATTCCTCCTTGGCCGGGACCGTTCTGGCCGGGGCCATTTTGACCTGGTTCGTTCCCTTGGCCCTGACCGGGTTGACCGCCTTCTTGCATGAGTTCGTCGAGCCATTCGTCACCTTCGCCTTCACCTTCACCGGGCTGGGGTTGGCCGCCTGCTCCTTGCATCTTCTGGGCTTGTTCGCGCATGTTCTGACGCAGTTGATCCAGTTGTTCGGGGGTGAGGTTGCCGAGCTGGTTGGGGTCGATGTCGCCGAGTTGTTTGAGCAGCTCTTTGTTCGGCTTCATGGCTCCGTTGTTCATCTTTTCCAGAGATTGGTCGAATTCGTCGAGGAGTCGCTCGCGGGTTTCCGGGGTCATTCCCTGGCTGTGATTTTGCAAAGCATTGAGGGCTCGTTCGGCCTTGCGGACATCGCGCTCCAGCTCTTTCAGTTGTTGCTCGTGGGCCTCCTTCAGGCTGTCGGTGGCTTCGAGGGCAGAGTGGTCGAACCATTCTTCCTTGGGCTGCTCGCGGAGCTCTTTGACCTTCTCTTCGATCTCGTCGAGATACTCTTCGTCAATGACCTCATCCTTGCGCAGTTCGTCGATACTGGCCTGCAGGGATTGACGGTTGGCGGGCTCCTCGGGAGGGGCCGCGTTGGGGTCGTTCTTTGCTGAGATGGGTAGTAGAAAAGCGAGTGAGAGAAGGAACAAGGTGGCCAAGGGGGGCACGAGAAGGCGGGGCCAGTTCCATGAAGTGCCGTCCGAGCTTTCGGTGACGGCTTTGGGCCAAGGGGCGATTCCGTGGCGTGCCGCAGTGAGGGAATTGTTAAGCTTCATCGCGGCTTCCAATCTCACCAGGGCGGTGTCTTGAGTAGTGAAGTGGCGGCGGGCAACCAACCAGGCAATGAGGGCCACGCTGGCGAGCACCCCGGCCGCAATGGCTAGGGAAGGGGCCCACGGGAAAATGGTCCATTCCCGCCGCGCCAACATGATGAGGCAGGCGCCAAGCAATCCCGCGATGAGGAGTGGGAGAGAAAGCTTGTCCAAGAACCAAGCCCAGTTGAAGCGCCGCGCGGTTGTCTTTGCCATACGCAGCCAATTGGATTCCGGATTTTCGCCAGCCATGGACAAAAACTAGCGTGTTCTGGGGAAAAGTCGAAGGATGAAATGAGCCCGCTTCGAGCGTGATCAGGTGAGCTTCAAGCTCGCCAAGTCCTGCGAGTCGACGAGTCCGAGGACCTCTTGCGAATCAGGATCGAGGACGATGAGGTCGTCGATATTGCGCTCAGCGACGAGGCGGACGGCTTCGGCGGCGAGGGCTTTGGCGGAAATGCTAATGGGCTGGGGAGTCATCAGGGTGGAGACCGTGCGGGAGCCGACGTCGGGTTGGTTCTGAAAGGAGCGGGCAAAGTCGCCGTGGGTGAAGATGCCGCCCAGTGAGCGGTCGGCGTTGAGGACGATGGCGGCCCCGGACTTGGCGCGCGTCATGGCGTTGAGAGTCTCGAAGACGGTATGATCAGGAGTAACGATGGCGAGACGGTCGCCAGTCCGCATGATTTCGCCAACCGTCGTCAGCAGGGCGCGACCGAGGGAACCGCCGGGGTGGAATTGGGCAAAGTCTTCCGCCGTGAAGCCACGCGCGCTCATCAGAGCCATCGCGACGGCATCGCCAGCTACCAGCATGGTCGTGGATGAAGAGGTGGGGGCCAGCTCCAGCGGACAGGCTTCCCTTGGGACCGAGGTGTCGATGATATGATCGGCGTGGGTCGCGAGGGTGGAGCGACGTTTTCCCGTGAGGGCGACCAGACAAGCCGAGCGGCGTTTGAGATAGGGAAGCAGGTCGAGTAACTCGCTGGTTTCGCCCGAATAGGACAACGCGATCACAGCGTCACCCTCCGCCAGGAGGCCAAGGTCTCCATGGAGGGCGTTCTGGGAATGGAGCACGACGGCGGGAGAGCCTGTCGAGGTCAGGGTTGCGGCGATCTTGTGGGCGATGTTTCCTGATTTGCCAATCCCGACGAGGACGATCTTTTTCCTACTATTGAGAACGGTGAGCAGGCCTTCAATTGCGCTGGCAAAGGTCTCATCCAGGCGAGCTTCGAAGGCTTGCAGGGCTTCCGCCTCCAGTCGAATGACTTGGCGGGCAATGGAAAGGTGGTCGCTCACGCCGTTAGTTTAAGGGGAAGTGAAAGGACTGGCAAAGGGTGGCTGGGTCTTTTTCTGCACGCTTAGGAGCTGAAGTATTCAAAAGCCTTTTGCGCGAGAACGCTGACGAGCAGGGCCCAGCCAAAGCTGAGAAAGGTGCCGATGATGATGTATTCGGTGACTTTGCGTTGGCCGGGATCCTTGATGTCTCCGAAGCGGAGGATGGACTTGGCTGCGACGAGAAATCCGATTCCACCAGGGTGACCGACGAGAATGAAAAGGAAGACTAGCGAGCGCTCCAGATATCCGATGATTTTTCCGCCGTCCTTGAGCCCGTCGAGGGAGTCGCCGATCTCTGTGGAGAAGCGTTGGGTTGCCTTGGAGATGAGGGTGCCGCCCGCTGGCACGAGGAGGATAAAGGCGGACAAGGTGATCATGGCTTTTAGATAAAAAAGCCCGAGATCGAGGTCCCCGGTATCCAGCCAGAAGGAGTCGCCCACGAATTCTGGCATCTTCAGCGCGATCACGAAGATGACGAGAAGGTGGAGGCCTTGATCGATGAGGAAGCTGCGCAGATTATCGGGAAAACGATAGGTCTTGAGCGCATCCAGAAGGAGGTGGGTGGCAAAGACAATAGCAAGCACGAGGGGATGAAAGACGCCCAGAATCAAGCCGGTGACGAGGGTGACCACGGCCACATGAAGCACGAGAATCAGAGGCTTCTTTTTGTTCGCGACCATGGAATTGGTCTGGCAAACGAAGTCTCCGAGGAGGTGTCCGGTCAGGAGGAGAATGAAGGTGACGAGCATGAAGTCAGAATGGTCTAAGGTGAGAGGCAAGCGGGCGGGGTTGCAATCGAAAAGGCAAATGAATATGGCTGCAATTGGGAAAGCAAACGAATATGGTTGCTTAGGGGCGGGCCTCGATGAGCTTGGTGAGAGAATTTTCGAACGTCTCCACAGCAACCTCGAGGGCGCTTCCTTGAGCGCTTTCGACGGTGGCGGTTACGGTCTGGCGAGTGACGGACAACTGATTGGCGATCTCCTGATGGGTTGGCTTGTCGGGATGGAGGAGAAGGGTCATGACTTCGGCCTGGCGTTGAGTCCAGCGGGACAAATAGCCGTCGCAGAGTTGGGCTACCACAGGGAGCCACTCGCTGAGAATTGCTTCTCTTTCCACCGCGATGGCGATGGTAAGGTCGATCTGTTTGGAGAGATTGTCCAAGGCGTGGCCGGAAAGCTGAAAGCTCTCGCCGCTGGATAAAGAGATTCGCGTGGTCTCTATGGAATCAACCGAGCCCAAACCGATGGCGACCCGACTATCGGAGAGCCCCTGGTGAATCAGTTTGGCGCGCAGATAGAGAGCGGCTCGCAGACCAAACTGAGGCTGGACCAAGGCCGCCTGCCAACTGTCTCCACGGAAGAATTCCGCCGATCCCACGATAACAGGCGAGTCGGACGGAGCCCACGAGTCGAGCTCTCGCACCGAGGCCAGCACCAGCTCGCGAACTTGATCGAGTTCGTCAGGAGATAAAGACGACGACTTGATCAAGTCGCCAGTGAGAACCGCGAGGAAGGATTTTTCGGCCATCGAGGCCTATTTAGTCCAAGGAGATGGTCTTTGGCCAGCCCTCATACTGCTTGGCGTCGGGCTTGGTGACATCGGCAAAACGTGGCCAGCACTCGAAAGTGACATCTTGAGCTGACTTATCAAACCGAATGAGCCCCCAGCCATCGCCCCAGCCATTCGGATCGGGATTACCGCCTTCGCGAAGCATCGAACGATCATTCGTGGGATTCGCATAGGCGTGCATCGTGATCTTATTATCAAAGCCGTCCTTGTAGTCGCCGACCCAAGGGAGGGTTGACCCTTCCGGTGCGTTGGGGCCCGCCTTCTCATCCTCCGGCCACCACCAACGACCGTAGTAGGTGTTCACGATGGCCGGAACGACGAAAGCCCATGGACCGTCCCCGTGTTCGTTGATTCCATGCTGGATCAGAGTGGCCAGATGTTGGTCGCCCGCGATGTGGACGGCATTGGCCTTTTGAATCAATTTCAGCGCTTCGTTACGCCCCGTTTGCGGCCAGCCATTGGAATCCATATCGGCGTGCAGGCGGTTGTCCTTGGATCCATGCAAGTGGGCCCCACCACAGAATCCTGTTTGAGAAAGGACAGCCTTCATCGCGACGCCCTCGGTGTCGTCGGACCAGTCTTCCAGGAAGTAGAGCTGACGGTCACCGAGCAGTTTGAGACCTGGCACGTCCACAACCTGGGGATCATAGTTCTCGTCACGAATATGATCCGGACGAGGCCCTTTCATGGGGTGGCGTCCCATGGGACCGGTCTTGAATTTCCGGTCTTCCAGGATCGCGAAGTCGACTCCACCGAGAATCAGGTTGGTGTAATAGACCCCGATGCCTTGCTCGACGGGAGTGGGGTCGTAGGGATCGGGCAGGTGACCACACTGTTGGCGCTCCACCATTTTGACATACTCGGGGTGATAGATGTAACCGCCATCGTGGCCGACCTTGGTATTCGATTTCTTTCCATTCTCTCCCCATAGGTTGCCCTGTCCAATGTCGTGATCGTCGGGAATGGTGACGCAGGGACGGCTACGGAAAAGCTCTTTGAAAGCGAGGCCGAACTTTAACCACGCTGCGGTGTGTTGACGATGGTCATAAGATTGATCCCCGGCAAAAAAAATCAGGTCGGGGTCCTGGGCATTGATGCTGCGAGTGTATTCCTCGCGCAAGCCACGGTCGCGATTGGAATTGCACGACAGGGCGGCGAGGACGATTTCCTTTTTGCCAATGGGATCCTTGCGAATCAATCCCTCGAACGAGGCTTTTTCCCCATGAAGCAGACGATACTTCACATCCTTGGTCATATCCCAGTCCGCAATGCGAAATGAGGTCGACCAGCCGATGTCGTTAATATCCTGGCGGCCGATCTCCACCCACTTGCCGTCATCATCGATTTCCAGACGCACCGTGCGCGTTTCTTTCGGGTAGAGGGGATAGAGTTGGGCCGTCAGCTTGAGAATCCCATTGCTGGTCGTGTAGATGCCAAAGGCCACCGTCTGGTCGCGATCAACCCGTAGGTCGATAATGTTGGTAGGCTTCTCGTTCCACCAATCATCGGTCGCAAAAGAATCTTCACCTTGTTGGAAGGGAGCCTTCACGGGAGGTTCGCCGAATTCATCAGCCGCCAACAGGCTGGTGGTAGCCGCGAGGTAAAAAAGAGTTCTGGGAATTAGCATACACAAGATAACGTCTGTAAAAGCCTGCCTCACACCAGAAAAAACCATTTTCTCGGGCATGAAGGTCGAAGCCACAAAAAAAGACGCCCTCGGGCGTCTTGAAAGGTTCCGTGCATCAGGACGGAGTCGGTCGGCTTGGAGCCTAGGACTTGTAGCGAAGGCGCTTTTTGTGGCGGTTCGCGCGCATACGCTTCTTCCGCTTATGCTTATTGATTTTTGTTTTCCGGCGTTTCTTTAATGAGCCCATAAGGTGTTTTCTTAGGTTGGGGTTCTTACTTTCTTAAGAGTGATTCAGGGGACAATTTTGTTCAGGGGGAATTCAATAATACCCTCTGCTCCCAAAACTTTCAAGTCAGGGATAATTTGACGGGCGATCGACTCGCAAATCACGGTTTCGACCGCGACCCAGTCCCCATCCGCCAATGGCGAGACGGTGGGTCGACGAAGGGAAGGAAGGATTTCCAAGACGGGTTCGAGCGCGCTCTTCGGGAGATTGAGCTTGAGGCCAACCTTGTCGCGGGCTTCCAGCGCCCCCTTGAGCATCATGACGATACGATCCATTTTTTCTTTTTTCCAATCATCGCGATAAGCGTTGGGATTGGCGTAAAAATGGGGGAAAGATTGCAGTAGCTCATCAACGATACGCAGCTTGTTGGCACGGAGAGAGGAGCCGGTCTCGGTGACGTCCACGATGGCATCCACCAAGTCGGGCACCTTCACCTCGGTCGCACCCCAGGAGAATTCCAGTTTTGCGGAAACTCCCTTTTCAGCTAGATAGCGTTCGGTGATTCCGACTCCCTCGGTGGCAATGCGCTTGCCTTCGAGGTCTTGCACGGTCTGGATCTCAGAGTTCTCCGGGACGACCAGCACCCATCGGGTCGGGCGGGTGGAAGCACGGGAATAAGGTAGTTCGGCCAAGTCCTCCAAGTCGACTTTGTTCTCATAGACCCAGTCGTAACCGGTGATGCCGCAATCGACAAAACCCTGGTCAATGTAGCGTCCGATTTCCTGCGCCCGAATCATATAGATATCGAGATCAGAGTCATCGGAAGAAGGGCGAAGGCCCCGGTCGGAAGAATAAATATTGTAGCCGGCCTTCTCAAAGAGCGAGAGGGTCGGTTCCTGGAGGGAGCCTTTGGGGAGGGCGATTTTCAATTGCTGACTCACGGCGGGGCGGGGTTGTTATCACCCGAGGCTGATTAAGCAAGAACTAACCGACACCGAAAGAAGACATGCTTTTTGCCTCGGAGGGCAAGGCTCTCGTTGGAGTCTCGAAGGCGAGGAAGACCGATTCCTGTTCTTCTTCCAGTGACCTGCCTGTCACAGACAGGATTAAGCTTTGTTGACCACAAGGGCTGACTGAGTAGGATTCCGCTATCAGAATATGAGTGACGCTAAGCAAGCAGAAGAAGTGCTGGATTCGATCCTGGGAAAACTGGGGTTCGCCTACAGCATTGAACAAGAGGAGAGTGAGGAGGGGACCGTGCTCCAGATTCGCACCGAACAGGGGAAATACCTGATCGGACGGAGCGGAGACCGTCTCGACGATATTCAATACCTCGTGAATCGGATTTTGCAGAAAAAGAATCCCGACGCCGCGCGGGTGCGCATTGATTGCGAGGATTATCGGGTCGAGCAGGAGCAAAAGCTTTGTGAAACGGTCCTCGAGGCAGCCGCCAAAGTGAAAGAGACCGGCAAGCCGTTTCGCCTGAAGCCTTTGAACGCTTACTACCGGCGTATTGCCCACAATGCGGTGGTCGACGATCCCGAGATCGAAACCACTTCGCCGGGAGGGAATGATCGCATGAAGCGTATCACCCTTCGTTTGGCTGGTTCCTAGATTCCTGTCCATGGACGGAATTCTGGTTATTCTCGTGGCCACGGCGGTGGTTCTGGGAATCTGTTATTGGCGTTGGAAGAAGCGCAGCCAGCGGCGCAGGCTGCTGGCCACTTCGACCTTCAGCGAAGAGCAACATCAATGGGTTAGACAGAATTGGAAGCTCTGGGACGAGCTGCCGGAGGGCCTGCGCACCGAGATTGAGGGGCTGGCCCTCGTTTTTCTCGATGAGAAGGTCTTCGAAGCCTGCGGGGGACTCCTTGATGTCACGGACGAGATGCGCACCGTGGTTGCAGCCCAGGCCTGCCTGTTGTGGAGCAATCAACGGGGAGCTCCCTATCCTGCGCTTCGGGCAATCCTGATGTATCCCGACGCCTATCGGGTCAAGGATGACTACGGGATGGAAAGCGTTCGTCAGGGAGAGAGTTGGAGCCGGGGAACGGTGGTGCTGGCTTGGAACAGTGTGCGTGGCGGGGGACTGAATGACGAGGATGGACACAATCTTGTCCTTCACGAATTCGCCCACCAACTTGACACCGTCAATGGGCCGGCGGATGGCTTTCCTGAGTTGCCTCCGAACGCGGATTTCGAGAGTTGGCCCAAGGTCTTTGGGCGAGAGTTCAAAACTCTCTGTGATGACGTCGACAGTGGGCGCAAGACGGTGATGGATTCCTATGGCACAACCAATGAGGCCGAGTTCTTTGCCGTGGCAACCGAGACCTTCTTTGAGAAGGCGCGGAAGATGGAAGAAGAGCACCCAGAGTTGTATCAACTCTTGAGCGACTTTTTCGCCACTGACCCAAAGAGTTGGTCATCATATCTGGCGATGGGTGAACTTTAACCTCTGTTAAGGAGTATTTTGTATGGGGTTGAAAGCTTTGAGAGATAAGGGATCTGGCCTCCATTCCTCTCGCAAGACAGTGAGGTAGTCGTCTTTTTTTTGAAAAATGCATGTCAGAAAGAGGATTCTCTGCACCTGACAGGCGTGCCTATAAGAGATTGCCTTAAGAGGTGAATCTAATGAGCGCTTCCCCATTCCGCACGACAACCGAGTCTTTCATCGAGGCTCCCGTTCCTGTGACGCCCTCATCCCTCCAAGAGATGAAAAAAAATCTCGAGGACGTTCCGTTCGAGGCGGGTGTCCACGATTTCCCCACTCCCGAGATGGCCTTCGAAAGGGAGAGAGACTCTGAACCTTTTGCACGTTCAAAAAATTGGTTTCACAAGCTTTTCAAAGGTCGCGCCGAGCGCCGGATGCGTGAGGAGCAGCTGGCCGCTGAGCTGCAGGATCTTCGCGCCAGCTACGCGGGCCTCCTACACAGCACGGAAGATATTCGTGACCGATTCGAACTGGAGACGGAAAGCCGGCACAATGTGGCCAAGGCTCTGAGCCCGTTTCCTGCTGCGGTAGCCGGGATTGAGCGTCTGCAGACCCGGCAGGAAGAAGCCAGCGAGATTCTGACCTCCATCCGGGAACGCATCGGCAGCACGGTTGAGCGTGACCAGAAAATGCTAACTTCCATGGACGCCATCCACGGTGGGGTGAATGTGGTGCAGTCCGGAGTTGAGAAAGTGAATCAAGCAGTTGCCGGTTTGGCCGAAAATCAAATGACGGCCGTGGCGAGCGTCGGAGATTTGGGGAGCCGGATGGATGCCCACTTCGAGAAAGTGGCCGAGGCTGCCAAGCAAAATACCGAGCGTCTGGAGCAATCCAGCGATGACGTTCTCACTGTTCTTCGCCAAATGGAGCGGAACAGCCAGCGTGGACTCTGGATTTTCGCGACTTTGCTGGCGGTTCTCTTTGTCGCATTGGTATGCTTTTCAGCTAAAATGAGTCAACTGGAAGCAACCCAAACTGAGATTCCGTCTGCAGGAGTTGCGACCGGCACACCGAGTGAGAGTGAGTCTTACGCCGCGAGTGATTCCGACGCCCAAGTATTGGTGGACGAGTTCGAGTTCTAATTGATTGACCTACCGCAATCAGGGCTCAGAGGCAACCGTTGAAGCCTTGCTCAAGATCTCCATTCTGCGGGAGAGAAATTTGATTGGGCTGCGGGTTTTCGCTTCTGCCCTTTACCGGCGCTTTGAGCCTGAATCGTTAGCTCCTTTTCTTTGAGCCTGGCGGGCTTGTTCGGCTTGGCGTCGAGCGGCCTCTTGTGCTTCCCGCTGTTGCCGTTGTTGTTCGGCCGCGCGCTGGGCTGCGGCCTGAGCTTCACGCTGTTGACGTTGCTGCTCTGCTTGACGCTGAGCGGCCTTTTGAGCCTCCTCGAGTTGACGTTTTTGTTCGGCGCGTCTTTGCGCGGCGGCCTGCTGGGCGGCCTTTTGCGCTTCCCGTTGTTGGCGTTGCTGTTCGGCTGCCCGTTTGGCGGACTCTTGGGCTTCCCACTGCTGGCGCTCCTGGATTGCCCGTCGCCTGTCCATGTCTTGTTTCTCTCGCTGGCGGCGAAGTTCTTCCGCTTTCCGTTGGGCGGCTTCGCGCGCCTCCTGCTGTTGCCGTTCTTCCACGGCGCGACGTTGTGCCGCAGCGGCCGCTTCACGCTTGGCTGCCTCTTGGGATTCCTTTTGCTGGCGCTCTAGGTTCATGCGACGTCTGTCGGCATCCTTCTTTTCTTGCTGCCGACGCAGCTCCTCGGCCTGCCGTCTGGCTGCTTCGTGTTGTTCCTTTTCGCGCTGCTTCTGCTGACGGGCAGCCTCTTCACGTCTCTTGCGTAATTCTTCACTTCGCCTTTGATCCAATGGCAAGTGATTCGGGCGCGACTTATGGCGGTTTCTCTCGTGGTGAGCTCTCTGTCGGGCGAGTTCCTGTTGCTGAAGAACGAAAGCAATTCGTTGCTGCTCCTCGCGGAATGCGATTCGCTGTCTCTCGGCTTCATCCCGACGGAAATTGGCTTCATCAATGCGACGCTGTTCGGCCAAGTTTGCCTCGAGCTGGGCGAGCGCGGTCTGTTCACGCCGCATTTCTTCCTGGAATTTTCGCTGCTCTTCAGCGGAACGGGCGAGCTCAGCCTGATGTTGAAGCTCAAGAGCCAAATTCTGAGAAGCGATGAGCTCCTGCTGCAGTTTGGCCTCTTCGGCCAGCCGTTCCTCTTCCACTCTGGCCAAGGCGAGACGCTCTTGCTCCAGGCGCTGGGCGGCCAGTTGTTCTTCTCGCTCGAGTTCCCGCTGCTCGACACCAAGCCGGATTTTCTCCCGGTATTCTTCCAGCTTGAGGGCGTTGGCCAGACCCGGGTTTTCATCTTCCCCGGCTGGAGAAATCTCTTCCGGCAACTCGGTCTTCTGGAGCTGCTGGGATTCCGCCCTCTTTTGACTCGCGAGAGAATCGTTGCGGAGCTCGACCAGACTCAGAGTGATCAGCACACCAACACCCATCGCCAAAATTCCCACCAACGCCATCTTCCCATGAGACTTCATAGAACGTTGAACGGGGGATGGGCTGGGGTATTCAAAAAAAAGAGAAAGTGCGCCTGTAGTCGGCGGGCTTTCTCAATTCAGCTTGCGCAGGGTCCGAACGCTTAGAGTTCGGTGAAAAGTTTTTCCTTGGGGAAGCGTGACTTTGCGAGCTCGGCGTATTTGTCCTCTGAAGAACGGTAGCCTAGAGCGCAGCAGACAGTGGCTGTGAGGTTCTTGGCTGGAAGGTCGAGAATCTTATCGTATTCCGCAGCCAAAAATCCCTCGATTGGGCAAGCGTCCACTTGGAGAAGGGCTGCGGCGTCCATCAACCTTTGCAGGGCTAGATAGGTCTGCCTCTTGCACCACTGCACCCGAACCTCGGGAGTCATTGCGCTGATGAAGTCCACCACGACGTCACGGTAACCCTTTAGGGATTCGACGGTGACATTGCGTTGCTCTGCGGTTGAGGCGATGAATTCTTCCACGAAGGCCGCATCGATGTCGGTGCGAGTGCAAAGAACCACCATGTGGGAGCTGTCGACGACTTGCTTCTGCCCCCAGCTGTGAGGGAGAAGTTGCTGCCGCAGGTCACTGCTGGTGATGCTGACAAAGTGCCAAGGCTGCAAGCCGAATGAAGAAGGGCTGAGTCGCATGGACTCCTGCAATGTGTGCCAGGTTTTCTCGGCAATCTTTGCCCCGGGATCGAAGATCTTGGTCGCGTAACGCCAGTTGAAGGATTCGATGAGTTGTTCGTCGGTCATAATATAGGATGTGGATGTTTTGAGGGGCTCTTCAGTTGTTCACTTCCAATGGTAATGAAAGTGAAGGGAAGTCCGTTAGGGTGAAGCCGAAGAGCACTCCATACTCGTCTTGATCCAGATTATCGCGAGTGAAAACTCCCATCGTAAAGGCCCATGAGTCGAGGTTGCGATGGAGCGAGTATTGCTGGAACTCGAGCGTGCTGTCTGCAAATTCCCACCGGTGGGTCGCTCCAATTCCCCATTCTTCATTGATGCGATGATAAGCCCGGAATTCCAACCTGTTCGAGTCGCTCAGGATTGGGTGTCCCTGCAGGTAGCGATGGGTGACTCCGATTTCGGTATTTTCGTTGGGCATGAATTCCAGCCCGGTGGCTACTTCGGTGAAATTTGAATCGGAGAAAAGGGGGAGCTGGGTTTCGACCGTGAGGTCCAGCCAGGGAAGGGGAGACCAGTGGACGTCGGTATAGAGATTGGAGACGCTACGGTTGAACTCCGGATCCTCTCCAAACACGTCGATGTAGGTGTCCACTTCCAGCCACTGATGTGAGGAGCCATCCCTCCTGGTCAAGAGGCGATTGCGAGCACCGAGGCGGAGGATTTTCCAGTCGGTCAGATCGTCAATCGCTGCGAAACGCCCGGGGTAGAGGGCCCGCGGTCGGGTAGAGGCAGTGAGCTTGTCGATGGGGCGGAAGGTGGCGTCGAGAGCATCGGTCTTGAGAATCGTCGCGGTGGTATAGGGTTGAAAGACGTGAAGGGCCGAGTCGAGTCCCAAGGGCTTGGATATCCAATCGGGATAGCGCTTGGTGAACTTCAGGGAAGCATCCACCGATGCGCTGAAGTGAGTGCGGCTCTGCGAATCGAGTGGTCCTTGAATTCCTTCGTAGCGGGTGTGCCCCATGCCCACCCGGGGGATCACGTGGAGCCCGGAATCGAGCTTCATTGGCAGAGACAGCTCGTGGTAGGTGTGGAAGCGAGCGAAGCCGGTATTGGCGAGAAAGCCCTCGATGGTGTTCCGCCGCGATGCCGAGGTGCTCGGGTCATCGTATTCGGCCCGAAGATCATCCTCGACATAGTCGGCTAGTTCTTCGCGGTAGAGTCCGATTGTATTCTGGCTTTCATGCAGGATGGCAGAGCCAAAAAGGGGCCTGCGAATTTGGTCGAATGCGACTTCGGGGAGCCTCTGGTCGCTGCGATAGTGCTCATTGATTCGCAGGCGGGTCCACGCCGTGAGCAGGTGATTGTCATCCCAGCTTTGGGAAAGGGAGAGGGTGTTGTCGGGCTGAAAGTCGGTGGTGAAGTCTTTGGTCCGGTAATCCTCCAGGAAGAACCGATCCGACAGCAGGGTCATGTTGATGTCGGCGTGCCCTTTCGCGCCGGGAAGGGCGTTGACCTCGGCACGTTGGCGGACCTGCAGGCGATAGCGCTCACTTTGGTCGAAATTTGTGCGGGGCTCGGCCGAGCGCCGTTCGGAGGGATCGAAGTCATGGATGTAGTATCCGGAGATAATTCCCAAATTCGGATTCGCCTTTTGAGCATAGGATTCCACATCCAGGCCAAGACCAACTCCTCGTTGGCCGTATAGGTCACCATGCCAAGTGAGCTGGTGGGTCGGGTCGCTCAAGAGTCCGGTTCGGACATCACGCAATCCTCCGAAATCATGTGAGTATTGATTGAGTAGGTAGGGGCCCCAGTTCGAGCGAAATCCGGGGGTGGGGCGATAGTTGAATTCTCCATCAAACTTTTGAGTCAAGCCCGGGAGCCAGAGTATGGGTCTTCCTCCCGCATAGAGCCTCATATTGCGAAAGCGAATTCTGTCGTCGGGGAGCACGGTGACTTCCTCGCCGCGAAGCCAGAAGTTCGGGGTCGCTGAATCGTGGGTGGTCACTCCGGCATTAGTGCCTTGGTAGTAATTTCCCTCCGGGCTTTCGATTGCGCGAAAGTTGCCCGCCTCCAACAGAACAGGAGCAAATGAGGTCCGTAGCTGGTTGGTGGAGAGTTTACGGGTGTCGTAGTTATACGTCACCGAGTCGCTACGGTGCAGAGCGGTCCCTTGGTAGGCGGAAACATCTCCGGAAAAGACGATGCTCTTGGTAGCCTCCTCAATGGTCGCTTGGTCAGAATAGACCTCGATTCCGTTGGTCGTTCGCAGCCTGACGTTGTCGAGCATTTTGAAAGTGAATGAGTCTTCGTTTCCATCAGCTTTCTCCGCGATGGCACGGGTGGACAGGATGGTATCGCCCTTGTCGGTGACGACCCGAATGTTGCCAGTCGCTTCCAAGTTCCCAGTGTCCATGAGCTTCTCAATGTCAAACCTTTCAGCTCGCATAGTGAACCCGGAGGGAACGACTGTGGACGGTGTAATGAGACCTTCCGCCACCGAAGGGGTGTCGGTTTTTGGGAGGGTGGGGGTGGTCTGGGAAGGGGCGTCCGACGGGGTCTGCCCCAATGAACCTTGGACCAGCCAAATCGAGAGAATGTGAAGCCTGAAGAAATATCCTCTCACCGGACAAGTGTTGTTGGTTGGAGGGATGTCTGTAAAGGCCGACTTTCTCCTTGTGGGACATAAGAGAGGTTGATTAGCGTAAGTTAGTTATGAGGAACACTTTGCTACTAACTTTCATTTTGGGAACGGGCTTCGCTTCGGGAACGATCACCTTTGCGGTCAATTTTACTCCCAATGCGGACGCAAACTACACCGCTGCCGAGAAGCAGTTCTTTCAAGATGGGGTAGACTTCTGGTCCAACATCATTACTGGATATCAAGATGGCGTTTCCCGGACTTGGACTCTGGAAGTGGACTCCTTTTCGCAGGCCTCATCAGGAGGAGGAGTTCTTCTCGGTTCTGCGGGACCCAATGGTTTGGGGTTTAGTAACTTTGTAGCGGACGCGAACACCAGCAATAATCGGTATATTCTGGCTCTGGGTGGTCAGGCTGAATTCAATACCCATCCCGACGCGGGTGCCCTGAATCCTCTCACTGTGAGGCATGAGATCGGCCACGCTCTCGGGATTGGCACCCTGTGGGAAGACAATGAAGTCTACTCTGATGAGGTAGGTGGAAATAGTAATCGAACTCTGGCAGGAGGGGTGGCCGGGCAATACGTGGGTGCTGCGGCCCTGGCCGCCTATCAGGCTGAGTTTGATCCATCCGCGACCTATATTCCGATTGAGCTCGATGGGGGAGAAGGAACTGCAAACGGCCATTGGAACGAAGTGCTCGACAATTTTGCTTCTGAGAATTCCCCGGGATTCGATAGCGATCCGGGCGATGGGAGTGCTGCTCTAACCGTTCTCTATGGCGACAACTTTGGTGAGTCGTTAGATGACGAACTAATGACTGGCGTGTTGAGTGGCAGTGGATACCTGAGTTTCACGTCCATTGCTTCGCTCCAGGACATCGGATTCACCATCGTGCCCGAGCCGTCGTCTTTGGCTCTCTTGAGTCTGGGTTTATTGGGTATTTTGAAGCGTCGCCGCTAGCGAGGGGAGTGGTTCGCCTTAATTCATTGGCGGTGAGTTAGTAGGGATGCGGTCGAAAGGCAGGTGATCTTGGTTTGCTGACTGCAAAAAAATGCATTTTAAATTTTAAGGGGTTGACTGTTAGCATTTCTTTAGTGTTTTCTGGCGGGGCCCCCTTAAATGAAATCATTAATAGTCCCCGTACCCAAGTTCTCGACATTTTTTCTAACAGTTACTCTAACAAGCTCCGTAGCCAGGCTCTCGGCTTTCGAAATCGTTGTCGACTACAGTTATGATACCAATAACTTCTTCAATACTCCCGAGCGGCGTGAGGCCTTGGAAGCGGTAGCGGCTCGCTATAGTCGGGTGATTAACAGTAATCTTTTGGGAGTTTCTCCCAGCGGCACTGATACCGGCACCGGTGAAGGATGGCGATTGGGTTTCACTCACCCGGGGACGGGAGATACCATTCAAATCAGCACTGCTGCAGATGATAAATCAGACCCACTGGTAGCGCGGGGCTTGTCCGGGGCGGATGTTTATGGCTTTGAAGGACTGCAAAAGAACCAGTGGATTCTCTATGCGGGAGGAAGGGCTCTGTCTTCTGCGGGACTGGGAGGAACCGGGGGCGGCACAAATTTTTCAGGGGTTTTCAATGATATCGATGGTCCCTACCACCGGGGCTTCGATGACAACACCCCAACTGATAGCGGTAAGGATCTTCCCCGCTGGGGCGGAGCGATAACTTTCAATACCGCGACCGCCTGGCATTTTGCCTTGGACCAAGTTGCCGGATCAGGGCTGGTGGATTTTTATTCCATTGCTCTTCACGAGCTGGGACATGCTCTGGGGCTTGCTTCAGATTGGAACCAATTGCCTCACAATGGAGCAGGTGGCTATACCGGAGCCAGCGTTTTGGACGAATACAATCAAGCCAACAACACCTCCGCTACCTTCCTTGATCTCGATTCCAGCGATGACTTTCACTGGAGCGACGGGAGTTACGATTCACCCATTTTCGAGTATGGAGACCCCAATCTAGTCGGAACCGTAGGATTGGGACAACCTCAGGACCTCCTGATGGAACCTGAAGCGAATCTAAATTCGGTGCAAAGGCGCTTGGAGCTCACCAATATGGACGTTGCGGCGCTCCGTGATGTGGGTTGGTCGGTGATCCCCGAGCCATCCTCGCTGAGCTTGCTCGGACTTGCTTTGGCATTCAGTTTGAGAAGACGTCGATAGTGGTCTATCCTGCGCCGTGAATGTAGGAATTGTTGGCGCGAGTGGTTTAGTTGGCGGTGCGGTGCGGGCCGCTTTAGAAGACAGGGGCCATACTTGGACTGGTTTTAGTCGCAATCCGGATGAACGGGAAGGCGATTGGCGCAGATTGGAGGATGGGTTTGCCGGCCTAGATGCGGTCGTCAATGTTGCGGGGGAATCGATAGCCAAAAGATGGACCGAAGAGAACAAGAAGCGTTTCCATGAGAGCCGGGTTGGGGTCACAGATGATATCGTGGCACAGATGGCTGCCCTTCCTGATTCCGAACGACCGCAGGTGTTGGTGAACGCCTCTGCCGTTGGCTATTACGGAGACCAGGGGGAGGATATTCTTACTGAGGAGTCGCCGATGGGGTCTGATTATTTGGCCGGTCTCTGCGAGGAGTGGGAGGCTGCCGCAGTGAAGGCCGAGGAGTTGGGGGTGCGGGTCGCTTTGGGGAGGATTGGAGTTGTACTCGGGAAAGAGGCAGACGCATGGACCCGAATGAAAGTGATTTTCAAGCTTGGGGCCGGTGGCCGCTTGGGAGATGGGAAACAGTTCTGGCCTACAATCCATCTCGATGATGTGGCGGGTGGAATCGTGCATAGCTTGGAGACCACGGAGGTGAGAGGTGCAGTTAATCTGGTGGGCCCCAATCCGGTGACAAACGCCGAGTTCACGCGTGTCCTGGCCGAGGTGCTGCATCGTCCGGCGATCTTTCCGGTGCCGCCCTTTGCCCTGAAGCTCGTTTTGGGAGATTTTGCCAACGCCCTTTTAGCGAGCTATCGGGCCCAGCCGACGGTGCTTGAGCGGACGGGCTATGAATTCAAATACGCGAAGCTCAAGCCCTTGTTGGAATCATTGAATTAGAGGCAATGGCGGGAAGGATGCTTGGCAAATATTCTCCGCAACCTAGCCTCGCGCTGTGGACGAGCAATGGCAGGAATTGAAAGGACTTTCCGTTCAGGTGAGTGAGGTGCTCTATGTGCCAACCTTGGAAGCTCCCGAGGAGAAGCCCCATCCATTCGTCTATTTCGTGGATATTATCAATGATTCAGACGAGCAAGTGACTCTTCACGGCCGCAAGTGGGTGGTGCGCGAACATAACGGCGAGACTACCGTGCTGGAAGGGGACGGGATTGTCGGGCAGCGTCCGGTCTTGCCTCCCAAGGACCGCTATTCCTACAACAGCTATCATGTCTTGGCCGGCAGTGGCACTGCATGTGGCGCATTCTACGGAGTGACGGACTCAGGTCGGCGAGTCTTTGTCGCTATTCCAGAGTTTGGAATGGCCGTGCCTGACTGGGTTTGAGTTTAGCCACCATGGGGCTTCGTCGGGAAACGCCTACTCGCTCTCTAACAAAGGCTCTGCCAGCTTGGTTACCGATGCGAGATCAAGGATGAAGAACTGGCTGTCTCCTTCGACTTGGCCGTAATAGAATGGACTGCTTCCCGATTGCCCCGCACCAGCGAGTCGGAGACGTTTTCTTTCGACCGGGGCATTCGACTCGTCTGGTCTTTGGAAGAATGCGGTGAGAGTGAAAACCGGATTCTGCAGTGCTCGAGCGGCGGGCTCATGATCTGGACCCAGCCAGCGAGTAACCTTGAGTCCTTCGAGAGTTTCCAGGTAACGGTTAGCCCGGTTTTCGTTCAACAGAGCGGTCGCTTCTTCGTTCCCAAGGCGGGCCGACCACGTTTGTGTGAGGTCACTGTAATTAAGGACAAGCGGTTGCAGACCCTCGCGCTCGATCTGAAGAATTTTTAAGTCTACCAAGTTGAAATTCCAAATCGTTGCATCTCTCCACAGGTAGGGACGGGATGCAATTTTGTAGAAGCTGCTAGACTCCACCTCCATGACGGTATGGGACTCATTGCGCCGAAAGTAATAGTGTGGGACGCCATCCGCGGCAATTTTCTCGCCGAAGAAAATGGTTTCTGCGGTGCCATCAAAGAGCTCCATCGAAAGACTCAAGATTGGTGTGTCGAGTCCGTAGAGAGAGAGGTCGTCGACAGAATCGGAGACGGATGCGAGCGCCTTCTCTTCCGTTAGAGCCTTTTTCACCGTAAAAAAGGTGAGCTCATTGGCCGGGCTCACCTTCCCGGCATATCGTCGTTGGGCCCGCCATTCGCCGGTGATGGGACTTTTACCAATTTCAATTTCCAGAGGTCCCGTCAGCTCAGGGGTCTCGATCTTCAGCTTTCTCAACTGGCGGAGGTCCAAGCCCGACAAGCTGGCCCCGCGTAGACGTTCAATCGTCAATGGTAGTTCGTCGACTCCGATGAGCTGTTCGGTGGTGGAGCGGGGAATCTGGAACTCGATGCTCTTGCGCCAGTCGTCCAGCCGTCCGAGGTAGTAGGAATATTCTTCCTTGCTAGGTTCTGTTAGAGAAAGGGTGACAGGGACCTCGTGCACACTGCCGTCGAGGGAGAAGAAGCGCAGTCCGAGCTGCAAGGAGGGCTCTCCGCTGGGAGGGGCGGGTTTGTTGCTGGCGGTCTTGGCGGTGAGCTTGTAGAGGCCTCCTACCAACTCGGCGACGGCTTCGGAGTCCGCATCCAGCTTGAAAGGCTTCACGATCTTCCAAGCGGCCGCCGGATTGCTGCGAGCGAGGACCAAGTTGCCGTTGGGGCGGGCGATGGTGACTTCGGCGAGCAGTTCGGGGGGGAAGAAGAAAGGGCGCAAGTCACGGTGGGGTCCGAAACCGTTCACCAGGATGTCGTCGAGATAGGGAGAGGAGCACAAGTAGATGGACTCGCTGCCACGTGGGAGGAGATAGACCGAAGGCCAGTTCTGCGGCGCGGTGTATTGGTCCGGGGCGGGAATGTGTCGCTGCCAGGCCCCTTTCTTTCCAAAGGAGAAATCGGCGATCGATTTGCCGCTGTCATCCTTCAGCTGGATATGGGCGCGCGCTGGGGACAGTCCCATCGCTTTCTTATTGTCCTCATTGGCGGGGAAGCTGTCGAGAATGGTCAAGTCGGCAGAAAAGGCGAGGAGGGCCTCCAAGACTCGATAGTCGGCGCGGTCCGGGGAAGCACCACCCTTGAGTAGCCATTGCCCCTGTCGCTCTTCATAGCCTTGGGGCTTGCCACCCGCTTCGATGATGATTCCGCGAATTTCATTCGGCTGGAATTCGAAAAGGCGACTGCCTTTTTCAGCCGGAGGATCGCCAAAAAGCGAAGAGAGATCCTTCTGGGTAAGATGCAAAAAAGCCATCGCTCCACTGGCGAGAGCCAGCAAGGCGAGGGCTGTGGTGAAAATCTTGGATCGCATCAGCGGAAAGGTTGCTCCGAAGCGGTCTAGGGAGCAACCGCATTTTGCGATGGTTTTGGCTTACTCCGCGAGTTTGATGACCAACTGGCCATTGCTGACCGAGATGTCTTCCACGCCGGCAAGCGAACCGCCGTCAGAGGAAATGACGTTGCCCAAGAGGTTCTGTCCTTTCAATTCGCCCAGCCAGGCATTCGGGAGGGAGATTCCCCAGATGGTCAGGTCATCGAGGATGAGGGCCGGAGCACCGGTTTCGCTCTTCACGACGAAGCGCGCTTTGCCCTTCAGCTTTTTACCCGCCATGATGGGAAAGTCCTCGGGAATATCCGCGCTGAGGCGGGCGTGCACGGCATCACGGGCCAGCTCCAGCTTCAGCTGGTCACCCATGTTGGTGTTTTCGTGGAGCAGTCCGTTGAGCTCGCGCTCGGTGAGGATAATCTCCTTTCCTCCGGGGACATATTCCGGATCGGACGGCTCTTGTTCGACCGCTGCCAGCTTCTGTTCGACGGCCGCCTTTTCTGGGGCGGTCAGGATCGTGGCTTGGATGGGACGGTTGGCCCACCAGATGGCCGCGCCAGCAACTGCAACGCCCAAGCCGAGCACGGCCAGAATGATGATGGGCGCGCGCCAGCGACGGGTGCGGGGGAGTTTGTTCGGGGAATCACTCATAATGGTTTCTAATCTTGTTACCTACTATAGCGGCACAAGGAGAGAGTTTATTCGCCCGAAGGGTGAGAAAGAAAGCCTGGATTTGTAATCGCAGGCATCCCAAGGGCCGCCTGAGCAGCCCTTGGGGAATGCGAAAAGGGAATTACTTTTTCAGCGCTTCCAAGATTTGCTCGGGAGTCGCGCGATTGCGGTATTCCGCATCGAGGAAGGCGTAGCTGATCTTTCCGTCGGGTTGAATGATGTAGGTTGCACTCAACGGAAGGGTGGTGTCGTCATACTCGTCACCGTTGTATTTCTTCAGGTCGGCAAAGTCACGCATGGCATCCTCAACCCACTTGGTCATGGTGAAGACGAGGCCGAACTTCTTGGCGACTTCGCTGTTGAGGTCGGTCAAGACTTCGAACTGCAGTTCATACTTCTCGGAGGTCGGCAAGGACTTGTCGGGCAGCTCGGGAGTGAGCGCGACAAACTGGGCTCCGGCCGCCTTGAACTTGTCGAGGTTCTCTTGATAGCTTCGCAGGGCGATATTGCAGTAGGGGCACCAGGATCCGCGATACCAGGTGAGAATGACGGGACCATCTTTCAGAAGGGTGGAAAGAGTGACCTCTTCGCCCGTCGCATTCTTCAATGTGAAGTCGGGGGCGGTGTCTCCGACGTTCAGGGCTTTTTCCAGCACTCCGGATTCTTGCACCGCTTTGATGCCTTTGTCGTATTCCGAGATCTTTTCAGCGGGAGCTTTTTCCTCGAAAGCAGCTTTCTGTTTATCCAATTCAACTTGGAGGTTTTCCGCGAAGACGCTCAAGGAGGTGAGGGCGAGGGCCGCAAGGAGTGGAGTGGTTTTGCTAGGGGAGTATTTCATCTTTGTGGGATCTGTGTGGGTTCAACGACAATGTTGAGTTGGTGAGAAGAACGACCGTGAATTCTATTCCCTCAACCCGCCAAGTTTCTGGAGTTTTTTGGGAAGAAAACTACTTCGCCGCTTTCCATTCACCACCCAGCGCCTGAATCAGATTCACAGCAGCCAATTGGCGAGTCAGCTCGGTCTGGGTGAGGAGGCGTTCTTGTTCGAGAGTCTGGCGTTCGGTTTCGGTGACTTCGAAGAGGGAGTCGAGTCCGCCTTCATATCGCACCCGAACCAAACGGGCGGTGCGCTCGGATGCTTCCGTCGCTTTGCGTTGGGAAGCCAAAGCTTGGTCCTGGGAACGGACTCCCAGCAAAGCGTTTTCAGTATCGCGAATCGCGCTCAGCATTGTCTGGCGATAGGTCGCGAGGGCTTCGCGAAAGAGGGCTTCGGCTTGTTCCCTGTCCGCCTTGACCCGGCCACCCTGGATGATGGGGGTGAAGAGTCCCGCCCCAGCCGAGTAGAAGACTGATTTGGGATTGAAAATATCGGCCGCCTGCAAGGAGCGCGCTCCGCCTACCCCTGTTAGAGTTAGGCTGGGGAGGTAGGTCGCAATGGCGACCCCGACTCCTTCATTGCTCGCGGCGAGGCGACGTTCAGCCGCGACGATGTCAGGACGACGGCGCAAAAGATCGGAGGGAACTCCGCTGGGGACCTGCGGGATGTGAGGAGTGCTGACCTTGGGCGCGATGGCGAAGGTGGAAGCAGCTTCGCCGGTGAGCGCGGCAAGTGAGTTCTCTAACTCGCCACGACGCTGGGCCAAGCGAGCAACCTCGGCCCGAGTGCTCTGGTATTCGGTTTCTGCCCGGGCAAAATCCAACCCGCTGGCGGTGCCGGCCTTTCTCCGTGAACCAGTGAGGTCGAGTCGCTGCTTCCGCAAATCTGAGGTTTGATCGAGGAGGGCGATCTCGCGGTCGAGGGAGCGAAGGGTCAAATAGTTGCGCGCCACCTCGCCCTTGAGCGATAGAAGGGCGGCGGCGTAGTCGGCTTCGGTCGCGGACAAGTTCGCTTCGGCCTGTGCCACTCCACGACGCACTCGACCCCAGAGGTCCACCTCGTAGGCTAGGGTCAACTGGGCGTCGTAATCGCGGTAGGCTCCGCCGGAGCTCGGAAGTCTTGTATTGCGACTATCCAGGTTTTGGTTGCCCGCGAGATCCGCTACCAAAGTCGGAGTTTGATCGGCACGGGAAAGACCTAACAGTGCCCGTGACTGGTCGATGCGCGCCAAGGCTGCCGACAAGTCCTGGTTGTTCTTTTCGGCAGCTCGCAGGAGTCGGTTGAGCTCGCCATCGCGAAAGGCGGTATAAGGATCGCCGGTGGAGGGGGCTGCAGGCCAATTGGCGTTTTTGAAAGCATCCGGCAGGTTGTCGCTGGGCTTTTGATAATTGGGGCCAACATTGGTGCAGGCCGAGAAGGTGAGGCCCGCGCAAGTGATCAGAAGGGTCGGAAGAGTGCGTTGGTTCATAGGTTGTTAGGCGTTGGCGGTGTGGGAAGTGACTTTCTTGGTCAGGTTCAAGACGATACTCAGAACGGCTGGAACGAGAAACATAGTAAAGATCGTCGAGACCGCAAGGCCTCCGACCACCACGGCACCAAGTCCGCGATAGAGCTCCGAACCGCTACCGGGAAGCACCACCAGGGGCAGCATTCCGCCCACGGAAGTGAGGGTCGCCATCAGGATGGGCCGCACGCGGGAGCGAACGGACTCCCGAATCGCTTCGTCTGGAATCATGTTCGGATCTTCCTTCATGAAGTTCAAAGTCTGGTGAACGATGAGGATGGCATTGTTCACCACGATTCCGGCCAAGATGATGAAGCCGAGCATGGTCAAGACGTCGAGTTGCTGAACCGGCATGTAGGGGTCGGAGAGTGACCACTTGTGGACCAGGAAGAGGCCAAGGAAGCCCCCGAAGGTTGCCAAGGGAACCGAAAGCAAAATCACCAGCGGGTAGGACCAGCTTTGGAAAAGAATCACCAGCAAAAGATAAATCACGAAGAGGGCTAACACGACGCTGGAGGTAAGGGTCTTGAAGAAAGTTCCGTCTCCGACCAGAGCAGTAGTGATTTCCGCCAAAGGTCCGGCTGAGCCGGCAATCTCGACCGTGACGCCGGGAGCGACTTGGCCTGATTTTTTCAGCTCTTGAACCAGTTCATCCACTTGGGCGATGGCTGTTTCCAAGGCCAATCCTGCGGGGGGAGTGACCTCCAGGGTAACCGCCCGCAAACGGTCCACGTGACGAATCTGATCGGGACCCTGCACCCGCTTAATCGCGGAAAGGGAGCGGAGATCGGTCACCGCACCAGTGGCGGTGGCGACTGGAGTGTCGAGCAAACTCTCGAAAGGACGCTCGGAGAAGGTGCCCTGGTTGATGAGCTTGATGTCCTTGAGTTCGCCGTTTTGTTCGTAGTCGCGGAAAAGGAGGATGCCTTCCCCGGCAGCCTGGGTCGCGAGACCCAAGTCGGTGCGCGTCAGGCCGTTTTCGCGCAAGCGCTCATCATCTGGCACGATGCGAACTTCTTCGACTGGGAGGGCGAAATTGGGTGGTGAGGATTGGATACTATAGGGGCCAAACTTACCAACCAACGCACCCAAGAAGGTCCCCGCCGTGCTGCTGATGGATTCGAGGTCATTGCCTTGAATGTCGATCTTGATGGCAGAACCGGTGGTTCCGGCAATACGGAAGAGAGGAGCTTGGAAGGCGAAGCCACGGGTGTCGGGGATGCCGCTGATGGCTTCTTGCAGGAGGTATTTGGAGTCTACCGCGCGCTTCTTATCCCCGGAGCGAACGACCTGGAACATCCGTCCTTCGAAGGAGACGAGGAAGTAGTGTTCAATCTTGGGCGGCAAGACGGTCGGCGGGCGAACAGGGTCCGGGGGGAAGACCGGGACCTCGGTGCGATTGTCGACACCGTCGGAGAACTCTCCGCGCCGGACGGACTCGATTTGGAACTTGTCGGGGGTCGCTTCCCAATAGGGTCGGACCTTGTCCTCGATGCGGGTTCCGATATCGGAAAGCTGCTCCAAGTTGTAGGTCGGCGGCGGGAAAAGAAGACTCAGCACCAACTCCCGGTTACCTGTGGGCAGGTAGTCGCGGGGTGGCAGGAGCTTGACCGTCCCAAAGAGAGTCAGGGCAGTGAAGCCCACCACTACGAAAACGCGGGTGAGCCAGTTGGCGTTAATCTTCCCGATGATATTGGCCACCATGTTGGGCATGTGGTTGAAGAGCCACATCAGGGGCGCGAAGGGGAGTCCCAGGATTTTGAAGAACGGATTGTCGAAGGCTTTGTCAAAGGCGCTCTTTTCCTCGTTGTTCGACTTCTCCCGCAGGAAGCGGGCCGCTGCTGTCGGAATCACGGTCAGAGAGACGATGAGCGAAAGTCCCACTGCGGCCATGATGGCGAGCGCGATGTCGCGGAAGAGTTGCCCTGCGGTTTCCTGAATCATCAGGATGGGGGCGAAGACGATCAAGGTCGTCATGGTGGAGGCCAGCACCGCGCCGGCCACTTCCTGCGTGCCTTCCAAGGCTGCTTGGCGCACCTTCTTGCCCATCTCCAGGTGGCGATAGATGTTCTCAATCACCACAATGGCGTTGTCCACGACCATCCCAATGGCAAAGGCCAGACCGGCGAGGGAAATGATGTTGATGGAGCGTCCTAACAACACAAGAACGACCAGGGAAGAAACGATGGAAACCGGAATTGCAATCGCAATGATTCCCACCGTCCGAATGGAGCGCAGGAAGAAGAGAAGGGTGATGGTGGCAAGAATTCCTCCCACCAGAATGTTGGATTTCACCAAGGCAATGGCGTCCTCAACGTAGGTGGTGGAGTCGTAGGTCTGCACGATCTCCAAGGTGCCGTTGAGACCCAGTTCGCGGGCTTCTTGTTCCAACAGGCCGCCGGGTTCGTTGAGCAAATCAAACTCTGCTTTCAACAAGCCCATGGTCTCCAAAAGGTTGGCGCCGCGTTGCAACTGGAAGTTGAAGAACGGCATCCGCTGGCCCCGTGCCCGCACCCAGGAGGTGGGCTCCTTGTAGGCCATTTCGACCGTAGCAATGTCGGCCACGGTGACTTGACCTTCCGGAGTGCGCAGGATGACGGTCTCTTTGATGGAATCGAGATCTTCGAAGCGTCCCGTGGACCGTAGTCGCAGGTCGCGCTTGCCATCCACGATGCGCCCTCCCGAGAAGTTGGCGTTGGCGCTCTGAATCGCGGACCGCAATTGGGAGTAGGTGATGCCGCGTTGGGCGAGGGCTTCGGGATCGACCCGGATGTGAAGCTCCGACTGCACCGCTCCACGCATCCCGACTTGGGAGATGCCTTCGATGCGCTCCAAGCGAGGCTTGATGCGTCTTTCCATCAGGTCGTAAAGAGTTTCGGCCGGAAAGGCGGGGTCGGAGGATGAGATGCCGGCCCATGCGATCCAGTCCACGGACTCGATGTCGATGGGTTCGACGACCGGTTGCAGCACGCCGTCGGGATAGCCGGGAACTTCGTCGAGCTTTTGCAGCACTTCCGCATTGGCTTTCTCAATGTCGGTGCCGGTCTCGAACTCCAAACGGATGGAGCCTTGCCCCGCCGCGGAGGTCGAAATCATGGAGGTCAATCCAGTGACTTCGCCGAGCACTTTTTCCTGCTCTTCGATGATATCGGATTCGATTTCTTCGGCGGAAGCGGACTCCCAGTTGGTGGTGACCGAGACCACCACGGAAGAGACCTCGGGCGTCATTCGCACGGGGACCAGGGCGATGGCCAGAATGCCGGAAAAGACGGCGAGGAAGACCGCGACCGTGACGCTGATCGGTTGCCGCAATGCGGCTGAGATAAGGGAATTCAAGGAAACGGAAAATTAGAGGTTCGCGGCGTCCGGGCTTTCGTTGGAGGCTTGCGCCGGGGGCGGTAACATCAGGGAGGCTCCGCTGCGGAGACGCTCGTTGCCGTCGGTGACAACCAAGTCACCGGGTTCCAGTCCTTCGCATTCGATAAAGGCGAGACCATCCTGTTGGAAAAGGAAAGTGACGGGCAATTGCTCGGCGATCGGAAGGTTATTCTCACGGGTGTTGGCCCGGTAGATGGCGCGACCGGCGTAGGTCGTGACGAGCGCGTCACTGGGCACCGCGAGACGTTGGGAATCGTCAGTGACGGGGAGGTTGGCGGTGACCGAGAGACCGGGCAAAAGCACGTTCTCAGGATCGGCGATATCCGCAATGACGGTCATCACCCGGGTTGAGTTGTTGGCCTCGGGCACCGTCCGGAGATTGGTGGCGGTGAAGGTTTGGCCAGCGGCCTCGACTTCAATATCACCCTGCTCAATCATCCCGGCAAAGCGCTCGGGAACCTGGAGCCAAGCTTCGACCTTGTTAGAAGTGATGATGGTGAAGGCCGGGTCGCCAGCGCGTAGCCATTCGCCCAACTCCGCGTGACGGGATACCACTCGGGCATCGAAGGGGGAACGGATGACGAGGTCCTGCTTGCGCACGTCGAGGAGCTTCAGAGCCGCCGCAGCAGCAGTGAGGGAATCCCGTGCTGCTTTTTCCTGCGAGTCAGCAACTTTGAAGGAGCGTTCGGCGTCGAGCAATTCGGCTTGGGAGATAGCGCTTTGTTCGAAAAGGCTGCGCTTCATCTTCAGGTCGGTAGTGCTGCGTGCTTGCTCGGCCTCGCGCTGGGCGATGAGGGAGCGGGCTGCGGTGAGAGTCGCTTGAGCCTGTGCCATCTGGGCTTCGAGACGGCGGGGATCGAGGCGGGCGAGGATTTGGTGTTTCTCAATGGTGTCACCTTCGTCGACGAAGATTTCGGTGAGGGCTCCTTCCTCGCGGGCAGCGACATCAGCGCGGCTAACCGCCCGAATGGAACCCACAACCCGGTGGGTATTCTGGGATGAAACCAGTTGGACCGGTATCACGTCTACTGCGGAGGGTGGGGGGCCTTGCGGCGCACCGCCCCCGCCTTGCTCTTCGCCGACGGTTTTGGTTTTTTGGAGAGTTCGTAGTCCGATCCAGACTCCCACTGCCAACAGGACAGCGAGAAAGAGGAACAGGAGAATACGGCCTCCCAGGCCGTTTTTCGATTGAGGTTGTGCGGATGGTTCCGGGGTCATGGTGTGTTGAACGGGTGAATTGAGAGTCTGCCTTGGTTAGGCGGTGAGAATTTCTTTTGGATGAGACGCAATTTCTAGACCTGATAGTCGAGAAACGGCTTCGGGCAAATCCGCGAGGGGAGCCGGAGAATTGAGAATGCGCGCTTGCGTCAGGCTCCCTTGGGCCAAGCTGAAAATGGTTCGGGCCAAAGCTTCGGGGTCTTTGATTTCAGGCTGGGACGATTCTTTGGCATCGCGCAAGGTGGCGGCGATGTAATTGACGAAGTGGGAGAGGAAGTCACCGATCTTGGCGCTCACTTCGGGTTCGATTTTGCTGGTCTCTTGACCGATGTTGAAGAAAGGGCAGCCTTTGATTTGCCCTTGTTCTTTTTTTTGGGTGAGCACCTTTTGATACCCGAAGGAAAGCCAATCCTGCAGTCTCTGCTGGGGAGGTTTGGAGACGGAAAAAATTCTATCGAGGTTGGGACGGCTCACTGTTTCCCAATGATGATCAAAGGCGTCGAGAGCGAGTGCTCCCTTCGATTTGTAAAAGTAATAGAAAGAGCCCTTCTTCACCTTGGCCTTCTCACAGATGGCATCGATGGTGACGTGGGCGTAGCTCTGCTCCCAGATAAGCTCGATGAGAGCTTCCTGAAGCTGAAGGGGGGCTGTAGAGGTTCGTCCCATGCGCGGGCAAGCTATTTGACTTTTTGGTCAAGTAAAGCGGCTTTTGGTGAATTTTTTGTTCGGGCGAAGTTCGAAATAACAGAGGAAAACAGGAGCGGAACGGGTGAGTTCGAGATATGAACACCTGAGGAGAAACTATCGTTGCCATGCAGGATGCGTCGGGAGCTGATTTATTCCCGGATTTCTTCGTGATACGTTCCTCTCTTTGCAAGGGACCGGAAATCACGCAGGCTGAGGCATGATATTCCCCCTCAGCGATGATGATCGTCATTTGATAGGACCCGGTAAAGTGACCATTGCTTTGATTGTTCTCAATGTCCTTCTCTTTGGATGGCAGTCCTTGAATCCTGAGTTCACTCTGGGCTGGAGCGTGATCCCGAAGGAGATCGTCACTGGCCAGGATTTAGTCGAGCCACAGATTGTGCAGGGGCCACAGGGGGCGATTGAGGTTCCGCAAGCACCCGGACCGGCTCTCATCTACTTCACAATTTTCTCGGCTATGTTTATGCATGGAGGCTTGGGGCATATCGGCGGGAACATGCTCTATCTCTGGATTTTCGGGGACAATGTGGAGCACCGTTTTGGTCCCATGAAGTTCTTGCTCTTCTATCTCTTCAGTGGAATCGCGGCCACAGTCGCGCAGGTGGCCCTGGGGCCGGATAGTGTGATTCCGAATTTAGGTGCGTCGGGTGCCATCTCGGGAGTGATGGGCGCTTATTTGGTCCTTTTTCCCAAGAATCGGGTCAACTCAATCTTTCTCTTTCACATGGTCTCAGTACCTGCAGTGGTGGTGCTCGGAATGTGGATTGCGATGCAACTGTTCAGTGGATGGGGAACGGTCGGGCAGAATTCGCAAACCGGTGGAGTCGCCTACGCGGCGCACATCGGGGGATTCGTGGCAGGGGTGGTTGCAGGTTTGGGTGCTCGCCTGATGATGAAAAAAGAGCCGGAAAACCGGAGCTATGAGTTCTATACAATCAAGGGATAGGACTTAGGCTGTCCTCAACCGCCCTCTTGGAGGGGCCCAGAACCTAACGGGAGAGATGAAGTTCAAGATTCGCCGAAGTATGGAAAAAGAATATATGCGCCTGGTCACGCTGGTGAGTGTATTGATCGCCGTTGGCTACTCTGGCCTTGATGGGGAGGATGCGTGGGGCTTCGGGCAAGTCTTTGGAGGCATCGCAATGGGCACGGCTGCGTGGTTGGGCCTAAAGGCGAGTGAGTCACCCATTACCAAGGGATTACTCTATTGTTTCGTGCTGCCAGCACTAGTGGTTCTGGGTGTCATTGCTTCAAGGAATCACGGCGGATTCTTAGCGCTTCTGACTTGGCTGGGGTTGGTGATATTTTTCCTGGCAATCCGTAGAATTGCGAAGATACAGATGATGAAATCGTCATTTGGCGCGTCTTGAACAATTGACTTGTCGGCCGAGAAGCTTCCATCACCACTGAGAATGAATGGCTGTCTCCAACGTGATAGAAAATCGGCTTTTCTCTGAAGTGAGGCATCGTGAAACTCTCGAGAGATTTAAACTTGCACTCCCACATCGGTGAATACAATGTAGATTCATGAAAAGGCTTTTGCTTGCTTGCGGTTTGCTCTTTCCTGCAGGATTTTCAAACGGCGCTATCACGGTCGATGACTTTAGCGTGGGGGGGCTCGCTCTTAATCACTCGGATTCAATTTCACAGGAAGGCTTGGATCCTGCTTTGGTCTTCGGGGGACGACGATCGATTAGCGCTAGTTCATTGAGGTCTGCACCTCTGAACCTGACAGTTGACACCGAGGCAACGGCATTTTCCTTCTTGAGCAGCGACTTTGGGTATTTGTCCCTGAGCTACTCTATCGAGCCTGAAGACCAGATTGACCTGTTGGCTTGTGGAGACACCGCTTTCCTACTGAGTTTTTCCTATGTGGATTCCGGTTTTTGGCGAGGTTCATATCACCTCACTGTCGATGGGGTGGAATCTAGTATTTCAAGTGAGTTATTTGCTCTGGAGGGGCCTGGAACAATCGAGATCCCGTTTTCAGCGTTCACGAGTGAGTCCACTTTTAGCCCGGCGGAGATTGTATTTTCGGCTAGTCGGGTTGAGCCGAACTTGCGTCTGGAACTTGCTTCCATTGCTACGATCCCAGAACCGCAGCTTCCTCTCTTTTTCGCGATTGGGGTGTCCTTTGTGATCATAAACACCAGGGTCCGAACGTGGACTAGGCTATAAAGGTGGCTTCGTTCCCTCTCTATCGGATGAAATCTGCATCACCCTCGAGCCGGGCCTGAATCATTGGGGCAGAGCAGGCAGAAGGGTGAGAAGGAGCTTGTAGCGCTCCAGATCGAACGGACGCTCCTCACGGTCCATCTTTTCAATTTCATCAGCGAGGCAAAAGGCGATCATGTATTTGGCTTCCTCTTCCTCGATGTCGTCTTCAGCCGACAGACCCGTCAGGGTGCTGGCGACGAAAGGGGTTTCCGATGAGGTCAGTTGTTCTTCGATAGCAGGCAGCAGAGCGAGAATTTCGGGATCGTCCATGTGGTGGCCTTTTATTAATAGCGGGAAGGATTCAGGAAAGCCTATTTTCTGAATCGGAAGAGGGTTCTACATCGGCATGGCAGCCCCTCGGGGCACCTGCGTCTGGAAGGATGATGAAGTATTTCGTTCTGCCAAACTTTTCAGTTCGGGGTTGTGGGGTGGGCTGCTAGGTTTCCGCCGTGATCGTAGCTTGGAGCAGTCCGTTTTGGTGGTTTGTTGTCTTATTCGTGGGCGCCTGCGTGGGGTCGTTCCTCAACGTGGTGATCTATCGGGTGCCGCTCAATATGTCGGTCAATGAGCCCAAGCGTTCGTTTTGCCCCGGCTGCCGGAAAGACATTCCGTGGTATCGGAATATCCCAATTTTCACCTGGGTCTGGCAGCGGGGCAAGTGCGCCGAATGCAAGATGAAGATTCCGGTGCGCTACGTATTGGTGGAAGCCTTGACTATGATTCTGTGGGGCGCGGCTTGGTATTTCTTTGGGATGAACGGGCAGCCGGGCGAGGCCTTTCTCCTGATGGTGCTCCTAACCTTGTTGGTCAGCATTTCCTTCATTGATGCCGAGCACTACATTATTCCGGTCAAGATGACTTGGTGGGGGGCCGCATTTGCGATTGTGGGCGCTTATTTTTTTCCCGAGCTCGTGACTTTGGTAAAGTCGGACCTGGGCTGGCCGGGCTGGCGGGAGGCTCTCGTTGGGTTTGCAGCGGGTTACGCGGTTTTGCAGCTCGTGGTCTGGGGGGGGAAGCTGGCGTTCGGAAAGCAGAAGTTTTCTTTTGAAAAGCCGGTTGATTGGGAACTGCGCGAGCCGGAGGAGGACGATCCGATGGGTCAGCTCTGCCTCGTGCTCGACGGGGAAGCCTTCGAATGGGGTGATATGTTCTATCGGCCCACCGACAAGCTTATGATGGATGGTTGCGACTTCCTTGTGGATGGCAAGAAAGTGGCAGGCGAGAGTCTCGTGATGAGAGGGGAGCAGGTCGCCATCGGGGAACAAATTTTCAAGATTGAAGAAATCAGTTCGCTTTCTGGGAAGGCAACAGAAGTGGTTCGCCCCCGCGAGGCGATGGGTGGAGGCGACCCTCCCTTGTTGGCCATGATCGGGGCCTTTCTGGGCTGGCCTGCGGTGATTTTCACGCTTTTTGGCTCGTCTCTCTATGCTCTGTTGGGTGCCCTGCTGTTGCGGGTTGGCTTGGGCAAACCCTTGCCATTCGGCCCATTTTTGGCCTTGGCGGGGGTGACCTGGGCTTTTGGAGGATGGAAAATCTGGGAGTGGTATCTCGGCCTGATGACCGTCGGGGGCTGAATGAATGGGCGAGAGATTCAGGCCGGGAAAGTGACTCGGCAGATACGCCAGTCCGGCATCACATCGGCCTGGCGGGACTGATAGAATTCGATGGCGCTTGTGTTCCAATCGAGGACCGACCACTCCGCGCGGCCGCACCCCCGGTCTTTTGCTAGCGAAAGGAAGTGGTCCAAGAGCTCGCGGCCGAAGCCATGTCCACGATATTCTGGCCGCACATAGAGGTCCTCCAACCAGAGTCCGGTCTTGCCTGTGAAGCTTGAGAAATTGCGATAAAAAATGGCAAATCCAGCCAGACCTTGACCATCCGGCGCATCGACTACGAGTCCTTCGAGAACTTTTTCTTCAAACATCGCTCTTTCCAGATCAGCTGGGGTGGACTTGACCAAGTGGGTGATTTTCTCGAATTCAGCCAACTCCAGGGCCATGGCATGGAGTTCAGCGAGTTCGTGGCGAAGAGGGGTGCGTGGTTTCATGACAAAGCTGGAGAGTGGACGGGTCTGATGTCCTCAGATTTCCTCCAATAGAGTTTATGGAACGTTTCTTGAAAGAGAATAAACCATAAGTTTGGCGGAAATCATCACAGGCTTGGGATGATGGCTCAGATTCGGCAAAAAAAATGTGCAATCACCCGTGCTTCGGGGCAGTAACTAAACAGACGATGAGAAAATTGATTTTAGCGGTAGTCGCTACCGGACTTTGGTCCACGGCAGAGGGACAGCTTCATTTCGAAGGAAAAGAGGGTGTCGGCAAAGGGAAGAAGATCGTCTTCTTAACCGGAGACGAAGAATATCGAGGAGAAGAAAGCGGACCCATGTTCGCCAAGATTCTCAGTCAGCGCTTTGGTTATGACTGCACCGTTTTGTTCTCCATGGACAGTGAGGGCAAGTATATCGACCCCAACAATCAGCGCAGCATGCCGGGGATTGAGGAGCTGAAGGATGCCGACCTGATGATCATTGGCACTCGTTTTCGACGTCTGGACGATGGTTCTTATCAGATTCTGGCTGATTATTTGAATGAGGGGAAACCGGTGATCGGATTCCGCACCTCAACCCATGCCTTTACGGGCGACGGGGAGACTGAGGGCTTCAAGTGGAAGACCTTTGGTCCCCGGATTATCGGAGATGGATGGGTGAGCCACCATGGTAAGCACAAGGTCGAAGGAGCCCGCGGAGTGATTGAGAAGGCGAACGAAGGCCACGCGATCCTGAACGGGGTATCCGATGTCTTCGGACCCTCTGATGTTTACGGAATCAGGGCCGTGAAGCCCGACAACTCGACCATTCTTCTACGAGGAGAGGTGACTGATGGACTGACTCCCGATTCCAAAGCGGTGGAAGGAGAGAAGAACAAGCCCATGCAGCCACTCGCTTGGTTGCGTGAATACACCGCACCCAATGGCTCGACGAAGGGGCTGACATTTGCGACCACAATGGGAGCATCCGTTGACTTCTTAAGCGAAGACCTTCGCCGTTTGATGGTGAATGCGGCCCTCTTTCTGACTGACGAGAAAGTTCCCGCTGAAGCTGATGTGACCCCTGTCGATGCCTTCAATCCAACCTTCTATGGCTTCATCAAGCAGAAGGGCTTCTTTGCTAAGCGCAATCTTCAAGTGGACGACTTCAAGCTCGGCTCTTCGGCTTCCACGGGTCTCCCCGACGGAATGATTCCCGCTGGTTGGACCGTGTCGAAGGGAGATGAGCAGGCTTCCGCTCAGGAAACTACTTTGCCTTTCGGAGAGGTGAAAGACGGTGAGCGTTTGGTCTTTGTCGGTGGCGGTTTGGGTGATGGCATGCAGCGCCACCCTCACTTTGAGGCTTACTTGCAGACTGCCTTTCCTGGCAAAAAGCTGGTAGTGCGCAACCTTTGCCACCCTGGTTTTACGGCAGGCTTCCGTCCCCATCCTTCCCGCAAATCCCAGTGGGCATTCCCCGGTGCGGACAAGATTCGACCCGAGTTCAGCATCCACAAGGGCACTGGCCATTATCCCACTGAAGATGAGTGGTTGACCACGCTGAAAGCCGACACCGTCCTGGGCTTCTTCGGATGGAGTGAATCCTTCGATGGTAAGAGTGGTCTCGATGCGTTTCAGGCTGAACTGAATGCTTGGATCGACCATTCCCGCTCGCAAAAATACAACGGTCAGGCCGCACCCAAGTTGGTGCTGATCTCTCCAATCGCGCCCGAGACTTGGGTGGAAGACTACGAGACCCGTGTCGCCGATTTGACGGACTACGTGGCTGTCATGGCTCAGGTCGCGGCGGAGAAAAAAGTTGGCTTCGTCAACTTGTTCGAAATGACTCAACAGAGCGCCGAACTGGGTGGCTCTACTGTGAAGACTCCCTACGGGGTCGTCCCCGGTGACGAGGGTTATCGCTGGTTGGGTCGTGAGCTGGTAAAGGCTCTCTTCAACGCCAAGGGCTTTGAGGCTCCTCAGTTGGAGAAGGTTTACGCAGCGGTTGAGGCCAAGAACTGGCACTGGATGAATGATTACCGCATGCCCAACGGCGTTCACGTCTACGGTCGTCGATACAAGCCGTTTGGCCCCGACAACTATCCCGACGAGATTAAGAAGAATCGCGAGATGACTGAAAACCGCGACCAAGCGATCTGGGCCGCTGCCGAAGGAAGGGCCTTCGACCTCGCTGCGGCCGATGCCAAGACTACCGAACTGAAGCCGGTGGACACCAACTACAAGCCGAGTGTGAAAAACGGCAGCACTGAGTATAAGTATGGTCAGGATGCTATCGATAGCCTCGAGGTTGCCGATGGTTTTCAGATTGAGCTCTTCGCCTCCGAGCGTGAGTTCGACAACTTGGCCAATCCCGTGCAAATGGCCTTCGACAATAAGGGCCGCCTCTGGGTTGCCACAATGCCGAGTTACCCGCATTACCGTCCCGGCGATGCCTATCCCGACGACAAAATTCTGATTTACGAAGACACCGACGGCGACGGCAAAGCTGACAAGGAGACTGTCTTTGTCGACAAAATCAGCCTCCCCATGGGCTTCGAACTCTCCGAGTATGGCGTCTTTGTTTCCCAAGCGCCTCACCTCGTGCTGATGCGCGACACCGATGGCGATGACAAGTGCGACACCCAGGAGATCGTAATGACTGGTTTCGACCATCACGATACCCACCACGCGGTGAGTGCCTTCTGCGCGGATCCTTCCGGAGCTTTCATGCTTTCCGAAGGGGTCTTCCTTCACTCCAACACCGAGACCATGCGCGGTGCGGTTCGCGGGGTTGATGGTGGCTTCTATCGCTACTCTCCACGACTCAAGCGTCTTGAGCGCACGGTTCAGGTTTCGATTCCCAATCCTTGGGGAGTTGCATTCGACGAGTGGGGTCAGGACTTCTTCCTGCACACTTCAGGAACGAAGGTGAACTGGATGTTGCCAGTTTCCATGAAAACCCCTTATGGAGTGAAAAACCCCGGTACCCACGACCTCATTCCAGAGAGTCATCGCGTGCGCCCGACTTCTGGATTGGAGTTTGTTTCGTCCCGTCATTTCCCAGAGGAGATGCATGGCGACATGCTGCTCTGTAACAACATTGGTTTCCTTGGAATCAAGCAGCACAGCGTCAAAGAAGACGGCACCGGCTATAAGTTGGAGCACCGCCAGGACCTGGTCGTTTCCAAAGATGGCAACTTCCGCCCCGTTGACCTCGAGTTCGCCCCTGATGGCTCCCTCTATCTGGTCGACTGGCACAACGTCCTGATTGGGCACATGCAGCACAACGCTCGCGACCCCTATCGTGACCATGCGCATGGTCGGATCTATCGCATCACCGCCAAGGACCGTCCTTTGGTCAAGTCCGCCCCGGTTGCGGGAGCTTCGGTATCCCAGTTGTTGGAAAACCTTAAGGAGCCCGAGTATCGCGCTCGCTACCGCACCCGTCGCGAACTGCGCGGCCACGATGCGGACGAAGTCGCTGCAGCGACCAAGGCTTGGGTTGCCAAGCAGACTGACGAGCATGCTCGTTTGGAAGCACTCTGGGTGGGTTGGGGTATCGGACGTTTGGACGAGGACTTGCTGAAGTCTTTGCTTCAGTCTGAAGACCATCGCGTCCGTGCCGCTGCCGTTAGGGTCCTGCGCTACAACTACGAGTTCGTGTCTGGTTCCGAAGACTTGCTTCTCACCGCCGCCTCCGATTCTCATGGACGGGTTCGGATGGAAGCTGCTGTCACTGCTTCATGGATGGATAATGCTGCAGGTCTTGAAATTGCGACTGCAGCGGCAGAAGGAGCCAAGGACATGTGGAATGAGAAGCCGATTGAAACTTCACTCGACCGCTTGAAAGGAATCGAGCATGGCGGCGACGAGGAAGCAAAGGCTGTCATTCCCAAGCACCTCGCGAAGAAATTCCGCAACGCTTACCGGACCGGTCACGAGATTTATCATCGTGAAGGTTTCTGCATCACTTGTCACCAGGAGGACGGCAACGGACTTCCCTCCGCTGGATTCCCGCCATTGGCAGGCACCAAGTGGGTGAACGACGATAAGGAGGCTTTGATCAAGCTGACCCTCAATGGTCTTATGGGACCAATCGAGGTGAAGGGTGTGAAGTATCCCGGCCAAGTTCCCATGACTCCCTTCGGTGGCATGCTGAAGGACGAGGAAGTGGCAGCGGTCTTGACCTATGTGCGGAACTCGTTCGGCAACAAGTCCGAACCTGTTACTCCTGCGGAAGTGAAAGAAGTTCGCGAGAAGACTAAAGACAAAGTGGGCTTCTATTCACCGGAGGAGCTTCTCAAAAAATAGACTACTAACGAATGGCTTGGAAATTACACAATGCAATGTGGCCCGGTCTGGTCGGGAAAGAGGAGGGCTCTGCGGAGCCGCCCATCAGTCTCGACCGGATGCTGGAACTCACGACTCGGAGTGAAGTGGAGGGAAAGACCTTTGATGGAGTGGACCTCTTTCTCTATCAACCGCATCTCGATATTGATGCGAGTGATGCCGAGATTCGAAAACTGGCTGACAAGATCGCAAACGCGGGCTTGAAAGTCGGCTCGGTGGTGGCGCCAATCTGGCCCGACACCGAGGGAGGCAGCGCCATGGGGTCGGCCGATGAACGCACCGCGTTCGTGAATGCCGTGCGTAAAGGTTGCCAATACGCCAAGGTCCTGCGCGAACATGGTGTTCGCGAGTATGGCTCGATCCGCATCGACTCTGCTTGCGGGGTCGAGGACTGGGCCAAAGATCCTGTAGCCAACACGAAACTCATCGCGCAAACCTTCACCGAAGCAGCAAAAGTCGCGGAGGAGTTCGACGAGGTACTAGTAGCGGAAGGGGAGATTTGTTGGGGCGGGATGCACTCTTGGAAAGACATGCTCGACCTGCTGGAGGCTGTCGGCCTCCCCGGGCGCTTGGGCTTCCAAGCTGACCTCGCCCACACTTATCTCTTTTTGCTAGGGTATAACGCGGAGGAACACCGCTTGCTCTCTGAGGGACACAGTGAGGAAGAATTCGAGTCCGCTTATGCGGAGATGACTTCCAAGCTTGCTCCCTGGACTTACGATTTCCACGTAGCCCAGAATGACGGGACGGTCCACGGGACCGGAGCACACGACAAGACTGGACGTCACTGTCCTGCCAAGGATCCAAACGGGAAGTTGGATATTGTGAAGTGTGCCAAGTCTTGGCTTCTCGATGAGAAGGGGAATCAGCGACCGGAGATTCAGCACATCTGTTGGGATGGCTGCATGTTCCCCAACAGCACTTTGGAACAGCAGCAAACTTGGAATGATATTTTGGCCGTGATGATCGATATCAATCAAGTGCACGGCTAGTTTTAGATTCTAACAAGAAAGGCGAGGCTGGCTATTTCGATAGCTGCCTCGCCTTTTTTTATCGCAGTTGAGGCCCCCGACTTAATCGAGTGGAGTGTTCCTATGCCCTCCGCCGGCGCAGGAGCCCCAAGAAGCCAAAACCTCCGAGTAGGGCGACCGAAGGCTCAGGGATGGCGACCACCCGGAAATTGTCCACGCTGCCGATTGTCCCCAGGTTCCGGGCGTCGGAATAAATGCCGACATAGTCCGCGCTGTTAGGAGTGCCGGGAGTGCGGGTTTGCCCAACGGTGCGGACGCCTCCAGCGTAATACCCCGTTTCGAAAGTATTGGTGTCGGTGCGGGCAATGAAGAGGGTCTCGTAAGTTGGATTTCCTATGCTTGAACCAGAGCTGGGGAATTCGCTAGGCCCGTCAAAGCCGCGGGTAAAGAGTCCGCCGGAATTCTTGTTGTAGACGGTGACGTAGTCTTGTCGGACACCAACCGTCGGTGCGGTGCCCCCCACGTAGAGACCTAGAGCGTCGTTGCCGTCATTTCCGCTGAAGGAAATCACATCGAGTTGGACCTCTTCGCCGATCGCGAGAGAAAGTCCATTGTAGATGAAGGCTGATTGCTCGATGCCGTCGAAAACTGTCGTATTCAGTTCGAGTTGCCCACTGTTCACTTGGAATGCCGCGGTATTGCTGCCGCCTCCGTTGGCATCCAGAATCACGGTGGAAGTCCAGTTCCCCAGTCCACTACTGAAGTCGTCTGCGACCAATGCCGCTTGGAGAGCTGTGACGCCACCGATTCCACTGAGCAGGAGTGCAAGAGTTGTTGATTTTTTCATTTGAGTTTTGGTTCTTTTATCTGAGCCGGAAGGACAGTTTTCCTTTCGAGCGCAACGTCCAGTAGGATACGGATGGGCGCACTGGGTCAAGATAGGTCGAGGCATGTAAACATTATTATGGATGATGCTTGAGATACCTTGTCCATAATAGTGTTTAGGGAAAGGAAGGTCCCTTGACTCCAAAGGGGGATTCTATCTTCTTCTACTCTGGCTTTGTCTTCTGGAGGCATCCCGAGGCGCAGGGTCAACAAGCAAAGCAACTCATGAAACTCACAACACTCAAACCGATCTTACTAACTGCTTTTCTAAGCAGTAACTTTCTTCAAGCGGAAGAAGTTATCATTGATGACTTTAGTAATGACCTCTCAAATTGGACTAGTACCGTAATCCTTGATGCGGGAGGGACCGGGAGTAATGCCTTCGCTTGGGAAATTGTCGATGAAGTCTTAAAGCTGACAACCTCAGTTTACGATGGTATTGAGCAATCAGCCTTCACCTACGACGGATTAGCCCTTGCGGTGGGGGAGGAGGTTCAAGTTGAACTCTCCAACTTTGAGCCACCCGGAGGAAACGACAGCTTGGGACTCTACGTCGGGGGCACGGCACCTACGACTGGAGTGCGTGAGGACTACATAACGGTCTACGCCAAGAACAATGGCATCTTCTGCCGTGGGTTTGACGGAACGGTGGAGTATGACAACCCCCGCCGCATCACTACCGATTACGACAAACTCTTTATCGCACGGATCGAAGAGAACACTTATCAAGCGGGTTTCTACAATGGGGAAGATCGGGAGGTGGTGACCACGAGGAGTCCGGTTGTTCCGAATTCCGGAAACTATGTTGGAATCTACTCGGATGTCCGGGCGCTCTCTACTTTGGGTGATCTGGATAACTTCTGCATCGCTGCAGCCCCAAATGGCTATGAGTTCAGTATCAGCGAAGCCACTTTCGCGACTGGCGAAGCGACCGGATTCTTGGTAGGGATTCTCACTGCCACTGTTTTTGAGGCCTTTGAAGATTCGACGTTTTCTTTGGTTTCGGGAGAAGGCGACACAGACAACAGCTTGTTTCAGATCGGAGGGACTCATTCCGATGAGTTGCTGACCAACGCCGACTTCACCGCTGCGGGGGAAGATCCCGTTGATGGGCAGACTTACTCGATTCGAGTCGAGGCGACTGATGTTGCGACTGGAAACCTGACCACGGAGATGATTCTTACCATTACAGTCTCCAAGGATGACGACCTCGACGGTCTCAATGATGAGTGGGAATTGCGTTGGAAAGGGGTCCTCACTTCTCTTTCCGTCGGCAATGATGCTGACGGCGATGGCATTTTCGATGATGAGGAATACGCGATTTTCCAGGGTAGTTTCTTGGATCTTCCGGCCTATGATATCAATCCCGGATCCTCTGATACCGATAATGATGGCCTGACCGATGAGGAGGAGTTGTTCGAATTTGTGGGTGACCGGAATCAGACTGATCCGACGAATCCTGACTCGGACTTCGATGGCTTGACTGATTTTAATGAAACAGGATCGGGAGCGGTGGAGACCTTGCCTCTTGTGGGGACCTCCGGGAACAATTTGGATTCGGATGGAGACGGGGCCAAGGATGGCTATGAGCTCGCACAGGGAAGTGACCCTCTCCTGGACAGCAGTGTTCCTCCTTCTGTTTCTGCCAGCGTCAGTGTGACCCAGATCACCGATGATGCGAGTTCGGGCATCAGTGACAGCAAGGTCTACACCCACGCAATTAGCGGGGGATATGCAACCACAGTCAATGGGGTGGACTTTGATGTTTTGAATACCACGGAAGCGCCAGCGAATTTCGAGTGGACGGCTCCGAGTGGAAAGAACCAGATTGCCGCTGCGAATCTAGGGAGTTGGCTGCCTTCCAGCGGGGGAGTCACCGGCAGTGAGGTCATCGACTTGCTGAGTGGATTCACCTACTCGAATGGCATCGCGCCTCCCGGGGGAGCTCAGACTTTTACCCTCTCGGGGCTTGCCCCAGGGTCGACCTATGAACTTCGCATTTACACACGGGCCTGGTCTCCTCTGGATGATAGCGGACGCTTGATTGACCTCACTTTCATCAATGGCAGCGAGGAGGTGCAACCCTGGAACTCCTTGGCCTTTGACCGCCCGAGCAAGGTGCTGGGTTTTGGAAATGACGATGAAGCTTACTTCATTTCCTATAGCTACACCGCCGAAGGTTCCGACTTGGTCGTTGAGGCACCGATGCCTCTGGGAGCCAATGCGGGCACGGGAGGATTCGATACCCTGCATCTCTATGGACTAACCAATGAGCTAGTCGAAGCCGGACCAGTCGGACCGGAGATTGTCGACATCTTTTTCGAAGGCGCGGACCTCAAGATCAAGTTCTCTCCCGGTGGTCCTGGTTTCATTCTCACTTCTTCGGATGATTTGACTTCATCGGCTGACTTCACTGAAGAGGTGAACGCGACCTATGACAATGTCGATACTTTCACCGTGCCTGCTTCCGCGCTGGATACGGATGGGAACGACTTCTTCCGTATCGAGTCCCTCTAAATAACTCTAACAAACCTATCCCTACTTTTGCCGGCCTCTTGGTCAACTTACGAGTCGACCAAGAGGTTGTAGGGTGGTTTTTGCCTTGGGCATTCGAGTCCAGTAGCTGGCAGAAGCCCTCTCCGAAAGAGGACAGTTTGGAGATTAAAAAATCTCAATCACGGGCTGGCTCTCTAGTCGAACGTTCATTGCCGCATCCCCCATTTCCTTTTTTTATTTATGTCTTTTTCAAACTCTCGCCCTGAATCCCCGCTCACTCTGGGGCTTTCTCTCATTTTTATTTTTAGTGCCTCGCCTGCGACGGCGCAAGGGGTTGCGCCTTATCAGCAGACCGATAGCGACACCTTGATTCTTTATCATTTGGATGAAGGAAGCGGGAGCGCTCTCGTGAATGCGGCTTCACCAGGAATCTATGATGGGGTGTTTTCAGCGGGCAGCAGTGTGCCTGCGAGTGCCCAGGCGATTTCTTCGACCTCCGGCTTTTCAGGTTTTGGAAATGCGCTGAATGTGGGGGTGAACGAGGGCGTCGGGGTGGACGTCGATGAGAGTGGTTCTTGGAATTTTGAAAGTGTGGAACCCGCGGACCGGTTCGACATGTCCTTGCTGGGAGACGAGTTTACGCTGGAGGCCTTGGTGAAGCTACCCTCCCTCACTCAAGCCAATCACATGCACATCTGGGGTGGGGACGGCCAGTTGACGCGAGCGTTTCAATTTCGAATCAACAACGGAGGAGTGCTCAATTTCGATCCGGTTCCCGGGGGGAGCGCGGTGACTTTCGATCTTACGTCTATCACCGGCGATCATGCCTTCGTTGCTGACGAGTGGTTCCATGTCGCGGTGACCTATGACGGCAGTGGATCGGCCGGAAGCGAGGTGGTCCGGTTCTACTGGACGAGGCTCGATAGCGGCGCGCCGATAGCCAACGAAGTCTTCGTCAGTGCGGAGGGGGCCGTTTCTTTCGATGGGACCATCGACTCTCCCTTGGTCTTCGGCAACGAGGGACGGGGCAGTGGGAACCTGGGGTTGGATGAAGGGGTGCAGGGACAGTTGGACGAAGGACGGGTAAGCACGGTGGCGCGGGCCGTTGATGAATTTATCTTCTCAGAGAGTCTACCCGTTCCTTACTCCGATGGAACTCCTCTTCACCTTTGGCATTTGAACGAGTCCGCAGCTCCGTTTGCGGATACGGGAAACGGAAATTCTCTTGCCTTGAGTTCGGTCGGCAATCCCGGTGCTGGAGTCACCGGGGTCTTCAACTTCGGGGACGCGGTCGAACTGAGTGACAGCGATGACGGGTTGCTCGGGGGGAGTGACGTGAATGTCTCGCAAGTTTTGGGTGCCAACCACACTTTGGTGGGGTGGACGATAGAGGCTTTGGTGAAGTTCGATTCTGTCGCGGGCTCGCCACGGGAAATTATCAGTATGGATGATGAGAATTCCGACGGGGATCGTCCCTTCCAGTTCGTTCTCTTCAATAATGGTGCCGACCTGCGCTTTCACTCAATATCAGCGCTGATAGGCAACCCGTTCGACGCGGAGATTCCGACCAGCGGCCCCCATGCCTTTGTCGCTGATGAGTGGTTTCATGTCGCGGTGACTTACACCGGGGATGAGGCCGAATCAGATAACCTCACTTTCTATTGGACGAGGGTCGATAGCGGCGTGGTGGCAGCCAATCCGATTGGCAGCTTCGATATGACTGCTGACGTCTCTGACGGAAATGGCGACTTCGGGATTGGCAATGAATTCCGTGATGCATCGAGTGAAAGTCTGCAAGGATGCATCGATGAGGTGGCCATCTGGGAAGGAGACAAGAGTGCCAATGAGTTTCTCTTTGGCCTTTCCAATGACGTGGATGGTGACGGGCTCCCTGATTCCTGGGAGCTCCAGATTGTAGCGGCTGACGAAGGGGATGCCGTCGTCAGCATTGAGGATGTGATCGCGAGTGATGATTTCGACTCGGATGATCTCACCAATGAGCAGGAGTTCACGATTGGGACCAATCCGGTGGTCGCGAATGATCCTGATGATCTCGATGAGGACGGCTTGCTCGACAATTGGGAGTTGGCTTATTTTCCCGATATTTTCGCCTATAATGGAACCGACAATCCGGATGGAGATATTTATTCCAATGAAGAGGAGGAAAACAATGCGACGAACCCAACTGTGTTCGATGATCCCAATGACCTGGATGGGGACGGCCTGCTGGACTCCTGGGAGCAATCGATTGTGGATGCAACTACGGGCGACGGGTTGAATTCCATCATCGATGTCTTTCCTCAGGATGATTTCGATGGGGATGGGTTTTCCAACAGCGCTGAGTTTATCGCGCTTTCAGACCCTGCGGCTGCAAGTTCGGTTCCCGGAGACGGGGATTCTGATGGCCTTTCGGATGATTGGGAAGAGCAGTCGTTTGGTGGGCTGAACGAGACGGGGAGCGGTGACCCTGATGGAGATAGCTTCTCGAATTCGGCCGAGCAGGCGGCAAATACCGATCCCAACGACCCAGCTGACTTTCCAGGCGCTGCGGTAGACTCGACCAGGCCAAGCGGGTTGATGGTGGATCTTTTGGCTTATCCTCATCTCACCACCATTCCTGATACTCAGCCAGAGTTCGCGTGGATTTTTCATCCCGGCAAACGCGGTGAGGTCCAGAGTGCCTACGAAATCATTGTCTCATCCACCGCCGGTTTGGTTGGCGCTGGCACGGGTGATGTTCTCGCCACCGGCAAAGTTCTCTCGAATGCCTCGGTCAATGTCGCCCCCTTCACCACCGATTTGGCTCGTGGGCGGACCTACTTCTGGCGGGTGAGAACTTGGGGCGAAGGTGAAGAACCGTCAGGGTGGTCCAAGATTCAGTTGTTCAAAACGGAGGCGACTTCTACCCCGAACGGTGGACGGAGTGTGAGCAATTCCTCCGAGAACCGATGGTCGGGTCGTTACCAACCCGACTTCGACACTCAGGTTGCCCCCGTTACCGTTGTGGACAAGGGGAGTGGAAATTACTACATTGATTTCGGTCGCGACGCCTTTGGGTATTTAACTCTTCACTTGGACGGAAACTATACCGGTCAATCATTGGAAGTTAGAATGGGGGAAAAGGCCTTTGGCACGTCAGTGAATATGAGTCCCGGTGGCACGATTCGCTCGGGATCGACTTCGGTATCTCTGCGCAATGGGGCGCAAAGCTATGATGTTCATTATTCGACCACTTCGGTTGGGATCGACCTTTCCTGGACCGGTGGGGTGATGCCCTTTCGCTATGTGGAAATCCTGGGTTCACCCGAGCCCATCACCTTGGGGAATGTGCGGCAGGTGGTGCTTCACACTCCGTTTGATGAAGACGCTGCTTCCTTTGTTTCCTCGGATAGCACCTTGAACGCGGTGTGGGACCTTTGCCAATACTCCATGAAAGCCACTTCCTTTGCCGGGGTCTATGTCGATGGCGATCGGGAGAGATTGCCCTATGAGGCGGATGCCTACATCAATCAGCTGAGCCACTATGGGGTCGAAAGGGAATTCACCATTGCGCGCCAGAGCTACGAGCACTTGCTCGATAACCCGACCTGGCCGACTGAGTGGCGACTGCACTTTCACCTCATGGCTTGGGCCGATTATATGCAGACCGGGAACAAGGAGGCCTTGGCTGCCAACTATGATTCCTTGAAGACTCAGCTGCTGCTCGACTGGAGCCGCTCGGATGGTTTGCTGCAAAGTCAGACCAGCGGGGTTCCGCGTGACATTGTGGATTGGCCGGCGGGGGAGCGGGATAACTATAGCTTCAGCAACTTGAACACAGTGGTGAACGCTTTCCACTACAAAGCGCTGCGCCTGATGGCCCTCATTGCCACCGAGCTGGATAACGGAAGCGATGCGGCAGACTTCACCGCCCGAGCTGACCTGTTAGAGTCCGCCTTCAATACGAGCTTCTGGAACGGGAGTCTCTATCAGGATGGGGCGTCGCGTTCTCATGTCTCGGCCCACGCCAACTTCTTTGCCATGGCCCATGGCTTGGTTCCGGAGGACCGGGTGACTGCGGTGATGGATTTTCTCAAGACCAAACATATGGCGTGTAGCGTCTACGGCGCCCAATACCTCATGGAGGCGCTCTTTGAAGGCGGTGAGGAAGACTATGCCATTGGTCTGATGACGGACACCGACCCGCAATACAAACGTCATTGGTGGAACATGATTGAAGAGGGGGCGACCATCAGTATGGAAGCCTGGGGGCAAGAGTTTAAGCCCAATCAGGATTGGAATCACGCTTGGGGCGCTGTGCCGGGGAACATCATCCCGCGCTATGTTCTCGGTCTCAAGCCGTTGACTGCGGGCTATGGGGAAGTCGAAATCAAGCCGCAGATGGGAACTGGCGACGGAGTCAACGGGCTCACCTCGGCATCGGGAAAGATCCCTACTATTCGTGGTCCAGTGATGGTGGCAGTGGATGAGAATTCGCCGTCGACCTTCAGGCTTCGGGTCGAGATTCCTGGCAACATGTCCGCCCGAATTCTCGTTCCTTCCAAAGGGCTCGCCGAGGCCTCCGTGATTTGTGACGGTGTGGTGGTTCCTGCGGTAGAGGAGAATGGTTATTTGGTAATCGAGAACGTGCCGTCGGGTGAACACGTGATCTGGCTCAGTGATTCTGCTACTCCAGACGTCGAGGTTCTGAAGGAGAACTGGAAAGCGTTTATGTTCGGGAGCGAGGCTTCCAATCCGGTTGTCTCAGGTGACTCCCTTGATCTCGATGGAGACGGGAAGACCACATTGGAAGAGTTCCTTGCCAACACGGATCCTCTCGATGCAGGTGAGAACTTCGAGGTCCAAGAGATGGAGGTCGATCTGGATGTGGAATTCTTTCAACTCTCCGTCCCTGGAAAGAGAGGTCGATTCTACCTTCTCGAACGTTCGACCCTGTTAGAGCCGCTCCAGTGGGAGACCGTAGATACCACTTCAGTTCTGCTCGAAGATGAGGAAGTGACCCTCATTGACGACACGTTGCCTGATTCGCCCCGGGCATTCTATCGCGCGCGAGTGAATCTCCCGTGAGCCCTTTTTCCTTGGAAAAGGATTCGGTCCGGCGAGGCTGATGGAAGTCGGCTCCTAGGGCGAGTTCTCGCCGTGGCCGATATATTTCATCACGGCTTCGGTGCGGGTGCGGACGTGGAGCTTGTCATAGACTCTCTGGAGGTGAGTGTGAACGGTGGCAAAGCCGATTCCGAGTTCGGCTGCGATCTCTTTGTAGAGGCGCCCCTTTGCCAAGAGATCGAGAATCTGAGTTTCGCGGGGAGTGAGCTTGAGGTTCTCGTCCGCAGGAGTAGGGGGATCGTGTTGGAAGTGCTGCACCACCTTTCGCGCGATCGCGCTGGACATAGGGGAGCCTCCCGACATCAGATCCTGAATTGACTCCAGGAGTTTGTTAGGAACATCGCACTTCAGCAAGTAGCCCGATGCTCCCGCGGCCAAGGCTTCGAAGATGCGGTCGTTCTTATCGTCGATGGTGACCATCAGCACCAGAATCTGTGGGCAGATTCTTTTCAGTTGGGCGACACATTCGATGCCGGACATTCCCGGCAGCTGGATGTCCATCAGGACGATCTCCGCGCCGCTTTTCGGGATCCCTTTGATGGCGTCCTCGGCAGTCGAGTAGGAAGCGCAAAGTTCCAGCCCCTCGGATGATTCGATCAATTCTTCCAAGAGCTCCCGGAGGGGCCTTTCATCTTCGACGACAGCGAGGGTGTTCTTTTTCATAGTATGGGGCAGGAACTTTCATCCTGGGTGGGAAGGGGTGCGCTCAAGCAGACCTGTGTTCCTTTCCCGAGAGAAGATATAATTTTACAGCTGCCGCCCAAGTCTTTCATTCGTCCGACGAGGTTTTTCAAGCCGTTGCAGATCGGATCTGTCTGTTTGGGATCGAACCCGCAGCCGTTGTCTCGCACCTCGATATTCAATTGGTCGTCACTGCAATCGAGAGAGAGATGGACTTCGCACGGGCCGGCGTGTTTGACCACATTGTAGAGTGCCTCTTTCACCGCGAGAGAGATGTGATGGCGATAGTCGGACCCCAGCACGTAGTCGGGAACCCGGGAAGGGATGTCAAAGCGGCAGAGGATGGTGCTGTCGCCAAAGACGTCTTCCGCGACACGCGTCAGGTGGGAGGCCAAGTGATCCAAGGTGTCGTATTTGGGGTCCACGGCCCAGACCAGCTCGTTCATGGCGTTGACCAGTTCACGTGCGGAGGCACCCAACTTGCCGAGATGTTGCTTCAACTTGGCTGGGTCGCGTTCAGCCTCCTCTTTGGCACGGGCGGCGGTCATGCGGAGAAAGCAAATCCGGTTGCCGAGGTCGTCATGCATGTCGCGGGCGATGCGGATGCGGTCTTGCTCGATGGCATTTTCAAACCACATCTGACGGAGGCGTCGTCGGTTGAGCCGACGGGCGTGCCGGAACAGTGCGAGGGCGAAAAGAGCGACGGTGGCCGACGTCAGTGCGGGCCAGAACCAAGCTCGTTCGGACAGCGCAGGGCGAACCCGAAAGGCCTGCACGAGGTCAGGACCGTCGATGAGCTCGCCATTGATGAGGCCCACCGCCCGAAAGACATAGTCGCCGCTAGAGACATTGAGAAAGCTGGATTGATGGACTCCCTTGGCAAAGACATTGTAGGATTCCTTCCAAGTGCACGAGATGGTTTTCCCAAGATGAATTTCGGGATCGAGGTCGATCTCCGAGATCCAGCTGCCGGACTTGCTTTGCTCTCCATCAACTAACACGAGAAACCGGCTCGTCGAAGAACGATCGACTTGGGCGATGGCCGGGTCGCCGCCGCTTCGGGTCCAACCGCGGGGAACTCCGGCAGGGGAGTCGAGGTTTTCTCCGTCGGCCAAGTTGGAGTTGGGCCAAAAGGAGTTCGCGGAATCACTGGCCAGCGAAAGGTTCAATTGGCTGATGGCAAAGTTGCCAGTGGTATCGGGAGGCCCTGAGTCGAGGCTGATTCTGAGTTTCCTGCCAGTGAGAGGAATGAACAAAGGTTCGGCCCGTGGGCCAAAGGTGGACTCGGAAATCGGGGTCTTCCAGCCGTCACTGCTGCCGTTTACCAGATGGCGATTCTGCGAGACGATACGGTCTTGAGCATCTAATACTTGGAAGGTCAGACTCATCCCGGCATCGGCATTGCGCCAGCTTTCGTCGAAGCCTTCCATCTGACAGCGAATGTCGGACAAGCCGCTGAGGGACTGGAGTTGGCTGTTGAATTGGAGGTCGAAGTCAATGCGGTGAATGCCCGGGGGTAAGGTCAGGGGGGATGAACCGGGTCGGTCTGGCAAAGCGACTGGCTTTCCGTCGACCCGCATCTCGGTAATGGTAAGAATCTTTCCATCCGAGCGAGCTTTGTTAGATGGGGAGGGATCGAACTTTTCCGAAGGGACGCGCATTTCTCCGGGGACAAATAGATAGTCGGTCTCGTGGCGAGCGAGGGAACTAATTCGCACCTCGTCGATGTTGCCGCAAAAGGGCTCCGCCTCCGCGTTAAAGTGATTGCGCGCCTCATTACCAATGGCCAAGTCACCCAGCCTACCGTTGAGGTCATTGGAAAGGGTGCCACCTCCGATGAGGTTGGCCTCGGTGGCTCCGCTGTCTAGCCGCGTCCAATAAAGGCGGAGGTTGGCCGAGGTTTCCTCGCGCCCGTTGTAGGTGACAGCGACATGGAACCAGTCTTTGGTATTGAGAGCATGGGGGCCGACTGTGGGAATCGTGGCCATTGCTCCGCCGGTGCTGCCGCTATCGGGTAGAGGATTGAAGGTGAGAAATCCCTGCCTCTCGATTCGGAAGTTGAAGATGCGTTCATTGTCCTCCCCATCCATGGAAAGAATGGAAAGGGCGATCACCTCGGCCTCGGAGGGGTGCTGGTCGAGTTTGACAACTGCTTCAAAGGTGAAAGCGCCATCCTCACCAAAATACTGAAAAGAGGAGTCCACGCGGTCAGCCGCACCCTCGGCGAGTTCCTCCTTGGCGATGAGGACCGCTCCCATCAAGTCCGAATTCCCAGGCGTTCCTCCCACATTGTGATTGAAGGATATGGCTTTGCCCAAGCCCGGGTAGGAGTTCTGGGACGGCCTGGCCCCGTTGAACAATCCCAGCATGTCGGTCTGGGTTGGTCCTTCGTCGCGAAAGGGCGCTTTTGCCTCATCGAGATGCCAGAGGTGGAGGGTGTGCGGATCAGCTTGATAGGGAGCAATCGCAGTTTCCGCAGCAGCCACGAAAAGTTGTCCGCAGAGAGCGACGGAAAAAAGGGCAAGGCGAAGAAACAACGAAAACGGCATTCAATAAGGATTCGCCAGATTGAAGGCAATTTGCCGTCAAAGGAGAACCTTAAAATCTTTCGACCGAGATTCGCGGAAAGGGGGGCCTCACCCCAGTTTGAAAATGCTTACTTCAAATGAAGAACGCCTGCGTCTGCGCTTCCATCACTTCGGAGTTCTTCGTCAGGCTTTGCTATTTTCCGCTGCGGTAGCGAAGAAAAAGACGCTCGGAATTTTGCCGAAGAAAGTTGTCGTCGGGCAGGGCCCAAAAGCCAAAGACCTCTCCTTGGGAACCACTCGATTGGGCCACCCGAAGGCCGGGAGGGTGGTCATACCAGGTCTCGAGATTAAAGCTATATTGCGGGACCACCGTCTCACCGACCGAGAGCGGCAGTTGGTAGCTTCCGAAGAGGCTTCCTCCTTGCTGCTTCAAGTCGATGGCAGCTCCCGCAAAGCTTCCCAATTTCCATCGGGGACGGCTGGTCTCCATCGTGGTGTTTTCGACTTCGTATCCCCAGAATTGGAGAGGGTTGAAGCTTGTGCCGGCACTGAAGGACAAAGAGAAATCCCCCAACTGAACTTCGCCAACTCCGGTTGTAGGAGCAAAGGCGAGAGTGAGCTCGGCCCGATTGCCCGCAAAGTCGGCGGCTTGAAACTGCCCGCTCGCAATCGCGTTTCCTTGTGAGAGGACTTCGAGGAGCTGGTTGTCGGAATCGATGCGAAGGGCCAGGGCTTCCGCTCGGGTATCACTGGCTCCTAACAGAAAGGAACCAGCTCCACCGGAGGGGAATTGCATCACGAGGTCGAAGGTGACGGCTTGGCTCAAACCCGTCTCGAAAGGGAGGTAGTTGAAGCCGTAGCCAACATTTGTCGAGGTGAGGGAGTAGCCGTTGGAGGCTCCCGAACCATCGAGTTCTCGAATTTTGAAGCCAGAGTTGTCGGAGAATCCGGACTGCACAAAGAACTCTTCAAAGTCGCGGTAATACCTGTCGACGGGCACTTCGTGGGTGCCCTCGATGAGTGGAATCAGGCGATTGAGAATCTCGCTTTCGCTGCCGGAGAGGTCATTGCTTTCCAGAGGATCACTCGCGAGATTGAAGAGCTCGTAGTTGGGTGGGTTGATGTCGTTGCGGGTTCGCACCAGCTTCCAGTCGCCCTTTCGCACTGAACGAAAACCGGGGAACTCCCAGTAATGATACTCCCTCGGCTCCAAGGTAGACTCGTCGCCACCGAGGAGGGCGGGCAGAATCGAGCGGCCTGTTAGGTGCGGAGGAGTGGCGAGTCCCGCGACCTCGGCAAAGGTCGGAAGCATGTCCGCGAAGGTGCCGATGACATCCGAGGTCGACCCTGCGGGGACTTTTCCCGGCCACCAGGCGATGAAGGGAGAGCGAATTCCACCTTCGTAGGTGTCCCGCTTCATGCCGCGCAGATCGTTGAACCCCAGCTTGAGGTGTTGAGCGGTTAGAAAGGTGGGTTCATCTTCTCCATTGTCTGAACAGAAGATGACGAGAGTATTGTCCGCGATGCTGTCGGAGGAGTCCCCGTCTTCGTTGGGATCGAAGAGTTTGTCGATGATGCGGCCGGTGTCGCGGTCAGCAGCGGAAACCATCGTCGCATAAGTGTGGGGGACGAAACGTGGCCGCCCCTGACCGTCGGTGCCGAAAGGAGCCCCAGGATAGAGTTCTTCTAACAGAGTTTGTTCGGGGTCGGTGTGATCGTAGATCAGTCCGTCCGCATCGGTGAGCGCTTCCACCCGCGCCGCGTTGTAGAAGTAGGCGTGCGGAGGGGTCCATGCGCAGTAGAGGAAGAAAGGCTGATCCGCATTGTCCTCAATGAATTGCAGGCCTTCCGAGACGACTACGTCGTGAGAGCAAACATTGCCCACCGCATCATTCCAGTCATCGGTCTGGGTATTGAAGTTCTGCGCCCCGGGAATATAGAGCTCACTTCCGTTCGCGGTCGCAAGCGCTTGGTCGAAGTAGATCTGCTCTTGATTCCTCCAGAGAAACTTGGGGAAAAAGCGATGGGCGTTGACCTGATCGAGATAGCCACAGAAGAAGTCGAATCCTTGGTTCCATGGCGCGCCCGTGCCCTCGGCGGTTCCCAGTCCCCACTTGCCTACGCATCCGGTGGTGTATCCGGCTTGCTTAAGGGTTTCCGCGATCGTGACGCGCTCGGCCTCTAGGTTGAGAACCGAGTTGGTCCGATCCTGTCCTCGACGGGAGTCCTGACCTGTCATCAGTTGCGAGCGGCAGGAATGGCAGACGGGGCTGGCGGTGTAGTAGTCGGTGAACATCATGCCCTCCGCAGCCATCTGGTCCACTCGCGGAGTTTTGAGGGTGGCCTGCCCGTAGACCCCAATCTCGCGCGTATCGAGGTCGTCGATCATGATGAAAATGATGTTAGGGCGTTCGGCAGGCTGTTTCGTGTTGTCAAAAGGATCGGATCCCAGGGTGATCTCGATGCCGTCGTTGATGCCATCGCTATCGGTATCTGCCAGCAGAGGGTTTGTCCCCGTATCGCCTGACGAGAGATAACTTCCCGAATTGGATTCCACCCCGTCGAGGAGGCTGTCCCCATCACTATCGGGGTTCGTGGGATCGGTCACTCCCGCGACTTCCACATCATCATCCAAGCCATCACTATCAGTGTCCGCCAAGTTAGGATTGGTTCCTTCGCTTTGTTCGGACAAATTATCAAGCCAGTCCCCGTCGGGATTGTCGGAGGCGGTTTGTTCCAAGTTCCCGAAGTGCACGGTTTCCCAAATATCAAAGAGACCATCCTCGTCCTCATCTGTGGTAGGAAATCCGTCTTCAAAGGCATTTCCATGAACGAAATAACGCAGGTGACGGGTGTCTGCTGTTTCGTGCGCGGTGGCAGTCACTTGAATCCGGCCCTGGGTCTCTCCTTCGTTGTATTGAAAGTAGTCGGGACTGGACGCGCTGGACTCGTCATAGGTTAGGAGAAAGCCGAAGCTGGACTCGTCCGGGACGAAAACAGGTTCCGCAAACTCCAAGGTCACGAAACGGTCTCCGGCGATGGGGCCATTGAGAAGAAAAGGCTCGGAATAGAGCTCGTTGACCTGAGTGCCGGCGAAATAATTGGATCGGTCGGAGGAGGTGCTATGCCCAGTTCCACTATCCCAATCTGTGCGAGAGCCGCTAAAGAGGCGAACGGAGAGAGTGTCGTTAGAAAAGGTCTGGCTGCTGTTTTTGTGGATAGTGATCCCCGTGATTTGGTAGCCGCCGCTCGGGGATTTACCTAAATCAAACAACTGGCCCCGGGCGTGGTTCGTGTTCCGGTCTTCGTCGAAAATCCGAGAAAAGGTGGTGCCCAAATTATTGGCCGAGAGGATTTCTGCCGTGGGCGCAACTGAGGAAATTTCAACATTGGAAGACGGGGGCGGCGGGACGTTGGAGGAGAGGGTAATCACCCCGTTGGTGTTGAGAAAAAAGGTTTCGAATTCGCCAGGTGCGATACTCACTCCGTCGACCGTGACCCGACCCCATTCGGCTTCAAAAACGTCGTCCCAAGCAGTCGCGGAATCGAGGGTCATTGAGCCCGTCCAGTCGGAAGAGAAATGGATGCCAGAAGAGCCGCCGCTGCTGTTGAAAAGCGCAGTGACAGAGGGCGCGTTGAAGCTGAAGTCGCCTCCAATGCTCAATGTCACGTTGGCATTGGTAAGAAGCGAGGTTGCCGAGCCGTTGACGAAAGATCCCCCTTGCAGATTGGCGGTTTTTTCACCCGCATTGGATTGATTGATCGCGATGTTGGAGGTGGTGGTGATGGTTCCGCCGGTAAGAGTGAGAACGGTGTTTTCTTCCAGATCGAGATTGGGGGTGGAGAAGCTCCCGCTGGAGATGGTGAAATCACCTCGCAGACGAGCTTGGTTTGTCGTGGTGAGCGCTCCTCCGTCGATGCGGAAGCGATGGCCATTCACGAAGAAAGTCCCGCTGGTGCTAGACAGACTTCCTCCGTTCAAATGGAAGGTGAAATCAGGATTGCCGACCAAGTTGAACTGTCCGCCGGTGCCATTGCCCGCAGTCTGGGTCACGCTGAAGGCCCCACTTGGAAGGGGATTCATGTTGCCATTATCGCCTGCGCCCAAGGCCGAGAAATCGTAGTCGATAGCGATGAAGCCATCGTTGCCTGCTCCCGGGGTGCCGTTGTCCCAGCTGCCGGTACCATCGAGGTCGAAAGCGGATCCGCTGAGATTGGTTTGAGAAAAGCCTTCAGAAGTCAGAGAGACGAAGGCGGCCAAGAGGGTTGAACAGTGAAGTCGGGACATGGAAAGGGGACGCATCGGGTGCGAGAAATCGATTTTTATAGAAAACAGGCCACTTGGGTAAGCTGATTACCCAAGTAGCCTGCTTGAAAGGGGGTGATTACTAGATTTTTAGTATTTCAGATTTTTACTGCGCTTCGACTCGGAAGAAGTCTTTGCCATCACTGTCACTATCCAAGGAACTGGCAGCGATGGTGAAGCGATTGACTCCGTCATTGCTGACTCCCGAGGCGGCGGCGAAAGCAGTATCGAGATCCGGCGAAGTGGTGACCGTCAATCCGGCAACGCCTTCTGCAACCTCAATGAAGTAGTTCCCGCTTTCATCGAAACCGGAATCAGTGATGGTAATTGTTCCGGCATTCGAATTGGCGAGAGAGAGCACTCCTGTTGCTTCTGAGAAGGTCCAGGTGTTGTCACCGTCGACTAGAGTCCAAATTCCAGCAGATTCAGTAAATGACAGAAAGCCAATCTCATCGAACAGCCCGACGGAGAAGCTTGCCCCATAGTTGACCGTCAAATGAGTATCGTCGATCAAGCGCCAGCTACTACCATTGAACTGTGCGGTGTCTTCGCTGATCTCGACCACCAAGGTCCCGTCGAGATTGAAGGTTCCTGTTCCTCCAGAGATGCCTTGGACGACATTGCTTACTCCATTCGCTGCTGGGGATGCGGTCAACTCTCCACTTGGAGAGAGGGTGAGAACTCCTTCTTCAATGGTGGTATTTCCAGTGTAGAAATTTTGACCTGAGAGAGTTTGTGTTCCTGTCCCAACCTTTGTGTAATTGCCAGAAATTGCCCCATCTCGCAAGAAACCGCCAAAGTCACCACTTCCATTGTCTACTCCAAACGTGAACGCGGTATAGCCCGTATTCTCTGGATTGAATCCGGAAGTGATCGTTCCTTCGCCCGTCAGGCTGTCGACTCGGATATTTCCCTCAACCCCCGCGAAAGTTGCTCCAAATTCGACGTGGAGATCAGAAAGGTTATCAGTCCAAATTTCTCTTCGGGAGACTTCGTTTCCGGCGGCAGCTCCGGTGAAGGAGCCAGCCTGAACGTCTATCAGAGCGCCCGATTCGAATGCGAAGGTAGCCGCCGCGGCTCCCCAGCCAATCGTGCCGCTGCCGGTTTTGCGGAGTGTCCCCCCACCAGTGAAGGTTGTGCTCGCCCCGCCCACGTTAAAACCGCTCCCAGAATTAATCTCGAGCACGGTTGAAGGAGCAATACTGTAAGAAGTTGCGCCCATCGTTCCCGAGAAGACAAGTTCACCATTGGAAACAGTTACACTTCCAACATTGGAATAATTCCCAGCCAAAGTCAGGATTCCCGCCCCTAACTTTTGAAAAGAACCATCACCGCTAATGAGGCCATTGTGGGTGATGTCCGCCATGTTCGTGATAACCAACACGGAATCATTGGCTATCGCACTGTCCACAATCGAACCATCCGTCGTGCCATCTCCCAGGTTCAGGGTGCCCCCTTCGATAGTGGTTGCTCCTGTATAGGCGTGGGTTCCCAAGAGGGTTACTGTTGAGCTACCCTCGATCGAGACGCTAGTGGAACCTGCTATTCCATTGGCATCCGAGCTAGTGACTACGTATGGAGTGGAGTCGCTGGTGAATGACACCAAGCTGTCGAAGATTCCTCCCGTTTCGACGTTGACATCTGAAGTAGCGACTGGGGAGCTTCCACCATCGAACTCGTAATTATCTGCAAAAATAGCAACATCAAGGGGAGTGGTCGCAAAGGTGCTGAAGGTGACATTGTTCAAGGGTTCAGCCGCATCGTTGAAGGCGAAATTTGCGGTTGTCGAAAAATCCCAAGTGGACCCACCGAGCCCGGTCCATTGGGCCATGCGAGAAGTGAGTGGGAGCAAGGTGATGACGCCACTGTCATTTTGGAAAAAGAACTCGAAGTTGTCGGCCGTCACAGCAGTTCCATTGACGCTGACCCGACCCTCTTCCTCAAAAACTTCGTCCCACAAGGTAGCTGCATCCAGGGTCAGGGAACCCGTCCAATCCGAGTTGAAATCAATCGTCGAAGTGCCACCGGGACTACTGAAGAGGCTGGTTACGGATGGGCCATCGAAGGTCCAGTCTCCCCCGATAGTGACAGTCAAGTTGGAGCTCGCCAGCAAGGCTGTTGCCGAGTTGTTCAGAAAGGAACCTCCTGATAGCTCCACAATTTTCGAACCTGCGGCAGACTGAGCCAAGGCTTTGGCTGAGGTGGTTGTGACCGTTCCGCCCGATTGAGTGAATGTCCCTCCTTCCAGGTCGAGGGTCCCACTGGAGAAGGTTCCACCTTCCACAGTGATCGACGACCCTCCAATCAGTCTGGTGTTCGTCCCAGTGTAGCTACCGGTATAAAGATTCAAGGCTCCACCACTTGCGACGCGGGTTTCACCCCCAGTCTTGCTCAGCGAGCCCCCATCAATATTGAGAGTATGACCATTAACGAAGACAGTGCCACCGGTGCTGGTCAGGCTTCCACCATTCAAATTGTAGGTGAAATCAGGGTTCTGAGCTAAGTTCCACTGCCCACCAGTTCCGTCACCCGCGGTCTGGGTCACACTATAAGCGCCACTCGGAAGGGGGTTCACATTTCCGTTATCGGCTGCGCCTAAAGTCGTGAAATCGTAGTCGATGGCAATCGTGCCATCATTGCCTTCACCCGGAGTTGCGTTGCTCCAGTCGCCCTCGCCCGCAAAGAGGTCGAAGACTGGTCCGGTATAGTTTGTTTGGGCACCGGCAATCTGGACGCCCAGTGCGAGTGCGATAAATGGAGGGAGTTTTTTGAGTTTCATAATTTGCCGCTATGTGAAAATTCCGTCTTAGGTTTAGGAATGGCGACGGCGACGCACGAAGAGACCGCCGCAAGCGATAAGGCTCAACAGCGCGGTAGAAGGCTCGGGAACCAAGGTGATGACCCCGGCGTTGTTGAGGAAATAGGTTTCGAATTCGCCAGAACCAATGTTGACTCCTTCAACCGTGACTCGGCCCACCTCCGCCTCGAACACATCATCCCATGCGGTCACGGAATCCAGTGTCAGAGAGCCAGTCCAATCAGAGGCGAAATTAATCGTCGAGGTGCCTCCGGTATTGTTGAAAAGGCCAGTGGCGGAACCAGCATCCAAGACAAAGTCGCCACCAATTCCAATGGCCATGTTTGCATTCGCAAACAAGAAGGAAGCGGAGCTATTGCTGTAGGAGCCTCCTACTAAGTTTGCGACTTTCGAACCTGAGTTGGACTGAGTAAGAACGATAGCCGAGGTCGTGGTAATTGTGCCTCCCGTTTGGGTGAGAACTGAGTTGGTTTCCATATCCAGGGCCGGCACAGCGATTGACCCGCTGGAGATATTGAGATTACCCAAAACGCGCATCGTGTTCGCGGTCAGATCTCCTCCAGCAACATTAAAGGTGTTGCCATTGATGAAGAATGTTCCCGCAGTACTGGTGATACTCCCGCCGTTGAGATTGTATGTGAAATCGGAATTACCGGCTAAGTTCCACTGTCCGCCTGTTCCTGCCCCAGCAGTTTGCGTTACGCTGAAGGTGCCGCTCGGCAGGGGATTGACGTTACCGTTGTTGCTTGCCCCAAAGGTTGAGAAATCGAAGTTGCTGGCAACGCTGCCATCGTTACCCGCACCGGGGGTTCCATTGGTCCAATTGTCGGCATTGGTGTTCGTGGTGGCAGTGTCGTCGAAGAGGTCGAAGACGGGACCGATATACCTTGTTGCGGCCGAGACCGATCCGACTAAGAGAGAGCTAGCTAGAGTATGATGAAGGAGGTTTTTCATGGTTTTAGGTGTTTTGGCATATTTTTTGCTGCTAACCTGCCGCGATAGCTATGCCCGCGAAGGTTCTTGTGCCAACTTCATCAACTTGGACACAAGTTGACTGCCTTGCCTACCCACTCGAATAAGTAGGAGGGACGTCTCGCTTTGGATTCAAGCGGCTCTTTAACTCAGCAAGCCGGCCCGAAACGCCTTTGCAACTGCCGCTGGTTGAGACTGAACCTGCAGTTTCTTGTAGAGATTCCGGAAGTGAAAATTCACCGTGAAGGGACTAATATTCAGCCTCTCCGCAATCTGTTTATTCGCCAATCCTTCGGCCAACAATTGCAGCACTTCCAATTCTCTTTCCGAAAGGTCGAAGTCTTCAGGCGAGGGGGAAGAGTTCATTTCCTCCAGCACTGTTTTCGCGATGGCCGGACTCAGTGGGACTCCTCCTTCGGAAGCGCCTTTTAATCCGCGAATGATTTCCCGCGGAGTGGCCGACTTGAGCAAGTAGCCCGCAGCCCCGGCATCCAAGGCATCCATGACTTTTTCTTTAGCAGAAAACACCGTGAGCACCACGACCACGATGTTCGGGGCCAGCTCGGCCAGCTTCTGAATCCCTTCGACTCCGCTCATCCCGGGCAAACCGAGGTCCATCAGAATGAGGTCGGGATGCGATTCGGCAGAGAGGGTGTCAAACAGCGGTTGGCAAGAGGCAAAGACCTGGGGGCAGGAGATATCCTGATCGCGATTCAGCAAGCGTTGCAGCGTGCGACGATAGCCCGAATCGTCCTCGACTACCCAGATGTTCATTGCGGTCATGAGATTCTAGTTTGAAGTCTTGTAGGAGTGATCAGACTGGTTCAGCAAGGCCTTCAGAGGAACTTCTAATACGACCTGAGTCCCTTCTCCAAGACTGGAATTCAGCGTCAGCTGGCCAGCCATCTCTTGCGCCCGATTGCGGATATTCTCCAAGCCCAGTCCGCCTGAAGCCATCTCGGGGTTGAAGCCACAACCATTGTCGCGAACCGAGACCTGCAGGGCTTCATCGATGATGCGGAACTTGAGGTGAACCTCGGTGGCGTGGGAATGACGGGCGCAGTTGTGCAGGACTTCCTTGAAGAACATGATGAAGTGCCTCTTGAAAGGAAGGGAAACCTTGGAGTTCGGGCAAGCTTCGGGTGTTTCCACGGAAACCGTGGTGCCGGCCAGCACCCGTTTGGCCCGCTCGCTCAATTGATCGATGAGGGCCGGGAGACGAATGGAGTCCTCATCGATCACCCACACAATGTCGCGCAAGGAGGCCCAGGCCTCGCGGGCAATCAGGGCCAAGTCACCCAGGTCCTCGCGGACTTCTTCGTCCAACTTGGCTTGCTGCAGCTGCTCCGCAATCAAGGAAATACTCCCGAGGCTACTGCCCACATCATCGTGCAAGTCGGAGTGAATCTGTTTCCGCAGACTCAGTCGCGCTTGCGTTCGGCTCCGGCGGATGATGACCACTACTGCCGCTGCAGCTAACAAGAGAAAGAAGCCAAAAGTGAGTAGAGCCCGCTCTTGCAGGGTCTTCCATCTGGCAGTGGCTACTGCGAGTTCGGCATTGAGGCTGACCAGTCTCGCCTCGTGCGCTTTTCCCTTGGCCAGTTGCTGGAACCATTCTGGCAAAGGCAAGATGGAATGACCTCCCACCTTGCCGTCCACCAGGAGGTCGAGGTCAGTCTCATCCGGCAGACTGAAGTTGCGAGTGGTGATTTTTCGGCCTCTGGAATAATTCTGGCCCGAACGCACAATCTCGATTTCTCCAAGCGAAAAGACCGCTTGCCCCTGGTAGCTTGGGAAGTCGTTGCAAGAAATCTCCAAGGCTTTAATCGGGGAGCCCCCTCCGGGAATCCGGATCATTTGGTCGCTGGGCTGCTCCCAGTTGACCGGTTCCCCCAAGGGAAAACGACGCGCACGTTCATTAGGTTTATCGTCTTGTTCGACACGGTAAAGTCGCAGGTGCTTGGGGAAGCCGTAGCCGGGGAGATTGACTCCCTCCGGGTTTTTTCCCGGATAGAGATTCACCCACCCGAGGATTTGCGGTTCGTCGAGCTCGATTCGAAAAACCAAAGTTCCCTCCAAGGTTTCGGCGGGGAGCTTGAGAACGAGGTCCTTCGATTCGGATTTCTCTGCGGAGAGAGGCATCCCCAGGCTCTGGCGCGAGGAAACCAAGGCCTCAGAGCTCCAGAAGGGTGGGGAGTCAAAGCTCGAGGAGACGTCCTCGACTCCCGCTTTTTGCTGTTCACCCTGCCGAATGGGATGAATACGCCCGAGGGCGAAGAACTCCTCTCCATTTTGTTCGTGACCGGCAAAGACTTCGAGACGGAGACGATCCTCGGGAGCCTCGTCTTGGGGAAAGGAAAAATACACCGGACGATTTCCGGGATCGGGAAAATCGCGGCTGGTCCAATCGACCAGAATTTTTCCAGGATCGTCCTCACTGTCGACGGAACGGATGCGGAAACGTTTCGGAAAGGCGTAGCCGCGAAGGTTGGGGAGCCGTTGGTCGAAGGCCGGAACGAGCACCAAGGCCAAGGTCGGAAAGGAACCGGGAATCAGGTCCAGTGTCCACAGGGGCTCGTCGGGAACCTCTTCCACAGCAGGGATAAAATCACTGTGGTAGCCGAAATCATCAAACTGAACCCCCAGCTGCAAGGGTGCCAGGGCTTCCAGCTCCCGTTCTTCTTTTTCTATGCTCTTTCTCAGTCTCTGGAGATGCGAACTCAGTTGGTAGAAGGGAATCTTCGAGTGCGAGCAGGTTTCAGGAGGGGGAGGCCGCAAGGGGTCGGAATAGAACGGACTGGAGGGACTTCCGGACGTCGACCCCAGAAAGAGCAACCATCCAAAGCCGAAAGTCGTGAACACTGAGACGAGACTCCGCGTTTGGGGAAGGGCTCTGGTGCACATTTTTTCCGCCACGATTCTTTTTCTAGCAGAGAAGCAATGTGCAGAAAGAGGAATTCTCGAAATCCTCTTTCCCCAAGGAAGGCCCCGAAGAGCTTTGTGGTCAAAGGAGACCCTCACAATCTTTCGACGTGATCGGAAGAAAGGGGAGAGGGGTGTTCATCGTAGTGACGAGGCGTAGAAGGTTGCCTTCAAAGGCGTTTTGCGGCTGGGGGCTCGTTCGAGTGCAGGGAAAAACCAATTTATTTTTTCCAAACTGGCTAGCCTGCGGACGTGTCCCTAATAAGGGGTGCGCAAGCAAGTTGCTCGTCGGCGTAAACCTGACAAATTTATGAAAATCGGATTAAACATGCACCTGTGGTCGACTCACATTACGAGCGAACACTTTGGTGCCATTGAGGAGTTGAAGGCCATTGGATACGATGGTGTGGAAGTATTTTTGGCCAGTCCAGAGCGTGCAAGCTATGACGAATTGGGCGCTTTTGCCAAATCCATCGACATGGAGGTGAATGGATGTCTGGGCGTGGGACCTGATCAAGACCCCATCTCGGAAGACCCCAAGGTCCGGCAGGCGGCTCTTGATAAGCTGAAGGAAGCCATCGACAACATCCACGCTGCGGGCGGGAAAAACATTTGTGGCCCGTTCCACTCGGCCTTCGCCAATTTCTCCCGCAATGCACCCCAACAGTTCGAGTATGAGCGTTCGGCAGAAGTGTTGCGCGCGGCGGGTGAGCATGCGGCGCTAGCTGGCATCACCTTGACTCCGGAGTCTCTCAATCGCTTCGAGTGCTATCTCTGCAACACCATGGCCCAGCTTCGTCATCTCGTGGACTTGGTGGACCACCCCAATGTGCGGGGAATGTTCGATAGTCACCACGCCAATGTGGAGGAGAAGTCTTTCACCCAAGCCATTGAAACCATCGCCCCAGTGATGGCTCACGTGCACATCAGCGAAAACGATCGCGGCACCCCGGGTGAAGGGCATATTCCTTTTGATGAGATCTTCTCCGCAGTCGCGAAAACAGGCTACGATGGCTACTACACCATCGAGGCTTTCTCGCGTGATGATGTCGATTTCGCCAACGCCATCAACGTGTGGCGCGACTACAATCCCCGCATGGATATTTGCCGCAACGGCTACCAGTTCGTCAAAGAAATGCACGCCAAACACAAGGTATGAAAATGAAATTTGGAAACGAATGTTACACCTGGTTCATGAAGGAATCGGGAGCTTATTGGGCCAACAAGCTCGATCACATGATCGAGGTCACCGCCAAGGCGGGGATGACTGGTATCGAGCCGATTTTCCCTTGGATGGGAGACCTTGCGGACCCGGGTCTCTTGGCCGAGAGCTTGCAAAAGCATGGCGTCGAACTGGCCGCCATCGCCTTTGTGGAAGACTGGAATCATCCCGAGGAAACAGAAGCGGAAAAAGAAAGTGCCGCCCGGGCCATCGAGTTGCTCAAGCGCTTTCCGGGCGCGGTTCTGTGCACCGTGCAGATGCCGACGGGGCGCCATGATCTAGAACAACGCCGCAAGAACCTGGTGGCGAACGTGAACGCGGTTTCGCGTCGGGCGGCCGATGCGGGCATCAAGTGCAGCTTTCACCCCAACTCACCGGAGACCTCGACCAATCGCACCGAGGAGGATTACAAGGTCATCCTCGAGGGCCTCGATACTTCGGTCACGGGCTGGACTCCCGATGTGGGGCACATCATCAATGGCGGCATGGATCCGCTTGGCAAAATGAAAGAATATGCCGACCTCATCAACCACGTTCACTACAAGGACTGGGACGGCAACCCCGAGTTCGCGCTCATGGGGCAGGGCAAGGTCGACCTCGTCGGGGTGACCCAATGGCTCAAGGACCGCGACTATGACGGGTGGGTCATCTGCGAAGACGAGGCTCCCCGCGCGGTGGATGATCCGGATGGCGTGACCCTCCACGACGGCCAGTGGATTCGCGAAACCCTCATTCCTTCTTTGACCTAAATTTCTTCAGCAAAAACCTATGCCAACAGTATCTACCAACGGAATCGAGATGAACTACGAGGTGCATGGCGAGGGCGAGCCCCTCATCTGCATCATGGGCATCACCGCGCCCGGCGAAGTCTGGGAAGAACACGTGAAGGTCTGGAGCCAGCACTACCAGTGCATCACTCCTGACAACCGCGGAGTCGGTCTCACAGACAAGCCGGAAGGCGACTACACCAGTGCGATGATGGCCGATGATTACGCCGGCCTGATGGACGCGCTGGGAATCGAAAGCGCCAACATTGTGGGCTGCTCCATGGGCAGCATCATCGCCCAGCAACTGGCCCTGCGTCATCCTGACAAGGTCAAGAACGTGGTCTTGATGTGCTCTTGGGCGCGCTGCGATGCCTACGCCAAGTCGGTTTTCGAACACATCAAAACACTCAAGGCCAAGGTCTCTCCTGCAGAGTTTATGGAATACATTCAGCTGCTCATCTTTGCCAAAAAGAGCTGGGATGATTCCGAAGTCTACCAGTCGATGTTAGAGGGGCGACAGGCGGCGATGGAGAATGAAAATCCACAACCTCTCCACGGTCTCTGTGGACAAGCGGCCGCCTGCATCAATCACGATGTCTACGACCAGCTGAAGGATATCAAAGCTCCTTGCCTCGTCATCGGTGGGGAAGACGATCAGTTCACCCCCCGATGGATGGCGGACGAGATTCATGCCGCGCTGCCGAACAGCACGCTGCACCTTTATCCCGCCTCAGGGCACGCGTTCCATTGGGAGAATTTGGAAGACTTCAATCAGCGCGTTCTCGACTTCGTGGGGAGTTAGAAATTCGATTTGAAATGAAGGAGCCAAGAACAATGCGTTGGAGTCTATGCTCCATGGTCTTGGCCCCTTTTTTCTTGGTCTCTTGCGCTCAGACTCCCGCGCTGCCGCCGAGTCTTCGTCCAGCCAAGTGGGCTCAGCCGGTCCGCTTGGCGGGAGTGCCCAATCTCTATCAGGTCTCGCCGGAGCTTTATCGCAGCGCCCAACCGACCGCGGAGGGTATGGCAGCTTTGGAAGAAAAAGGCGTTCGCACCGTGATCAATTTGCGGGCCTTTTCCGACGATGAAGAGGAGGTGTCCGGCACTACTCTGAAAACGGAACGCATCCCGATTCTGACTTGGAGTCCCGATGGTGAGGATGATGATCGGTTTCTCCACTTGTTAGAGAATTCGCCCAAGCCGATTCTCGTTCATTGCAAGCACGGCTCCGATCGAACAGGAGCGATGTGTGCCGTCTATCGAATCGAAAAGCAGGGCTGGTCCGCTGACGAGGCCGTCGGCGAAATGACTTCCGGCGGCTATGGCTTTCATCGCATCTGGCGCCACCTTCCTGGCTGGGTGAGGGAAGGGAGAAAAGGCGAAGAGTAATGGCCGACTAGGCTAGGGCGAGTAAGATGGGGGGATTCTACCCCGCTGTTCTCCAACTCTTCGCCTCTATTCCGACCCTACTCCTTCATGCTTCGCAGCTCGACCTCTTCTTCCGCTGTTTCGATGTCTTTGATGAGTTGGTGCAAGTATTCTCTCTGTGGAGTCAGGCCGGTAGCTTCGGGATGGACCTGCAGGTCGTTTTCCAACTGACGAAGGCGAGGAAGCAAAGGCTTAGCCGCCCCTCCGTAGGTGGCCAGGACGGAGAGACACTGGTCCAATCGCTTGCGCTTGCCCCACTTGTCAATTTCCAGAATATCAAGGCAGAGTGCCATTCCTTCTTCGATGCGATATTTTGCCAAGAGTTCGATGCCATTGATGCGGATTCCGCTGGCGAACATCACGCCGCTGGGACTGGGCTCTTTGATCGCTTTGAGAATCGCTGGCAGCAGTGGCTTCAGCTCCTCGTAGCTGAGATTGCGATAGACGGAGGCCACCGTTTCCCGCGTTCTGCCATCGGGATTGGTGAGAATCTTTTGAACCGCTTGAAAAAGAAGATCCCGATCCACGTTTTCAACCGAGTTGGCTAACAAGCCGACGTTGCCAAGAATCTTTTTGGAATCAAAGAGGCCGAGAGCCAGGTAGCGTTGGGTGATTTCCAGAGGGTCGGATTCGTCTTCCACAATCGCCAGGCGAAGGAGGGCGGGGATTGCCGACTTGGAAGCTTCTCCGATATTGGAAAGCGCGGACACGGCTTGAATCCGGAGCCAGGTGTCTTCGGACCAGAGGAGGGCTTGCAAAGGCTCGACCGCGGATTGGGCTCGTTCCTCGAAAGCGGCCAGACCCTGACAGGCTCCATAGCGGGCGGTGAGGTTCTCGGCATTGAGCATCGCGATGAGGTCGGGAAGATGGGCTTCACTGCCTTCCTTTTCAGCCAAGGCTTGGGCCGCCCGGAAGCGCACCGCAGGGGACCAGCTTTGCAGGTCTTGCAAAAGCACCTCTGCAGTCTTTTTACGATAAGGAGCGAGACCTTCGTCCCAGACGGTGAAGTCCGCGCCATCGGTAATCACGGAGTCCAGTTCCGAGCCCGCCAACTGATTGGCAGGAGAGGTTCCCCGACCGGTGATATAGAGTCTTTTGAGAGAGAGCGCGTAGGTCAGCATGAAGGCTCCGGTGCTGTCCCATCCCGCGTAGGAGTGCTCGCCTTTCCCCGAGTTGGCCCCGCCCTGATAGGGGAAGCTGCCGTCCCAAGAACGGTTCAAGTCATAGAACCAGCGCTGGGGTTTCATGAATGCGGTGGTGGCTTCGCTGCCTGCCCGTCGGGCTCCCAACGGTCCCCAGAGGAGGCTGAAGTAGTTGCCGGTGTGACCTCGTTCGCGCTCGCCGTAGGACGCTACCGTCATCTTTGAAAAAAAGCGGACGCGCTCGCTCTGGTCCTGCAGATCAAAGAGGACTGCGGCCATCGAGTTTTTGCCGTTGTCATCATGTCGGTCCCAGTTGGGCAGGTGATCTCCGTAGGGAATCGAGCCTTTGTTGGCATAGAAGCCAATGAACTTGTTCGCCTTGGCGATGGCATCATCGACCTCATCGTTTTTAACTCCGCATTCCTTTCCTAACACCAGCGAGAGATGGCAAATCAGGCCGGCGCTATTGAGCGCTCCGTAGCCGGACAGCACGCCGTGGAGCTTGCCCGCATTCTTGTCCGGCCACGCCATGGCATGTCCCCAGGAGCCGATGAAGCTTTGTCCTTTGGCGATGTTGGTGGTGTAGAGTTCGATGGCAGGAAGGACGGCTTCGTCGCCTGTTGCCAGAAAGTATTCGCAGAGAAAAAGGTTGATGTAGCCCCAGCCCCAGGAGGCCATCCGACTGTGGGAATGCAGCGCAATCTCCAGATTGACTGGTGCGAAGGCATGGGCGTAGCGGGTGACCAGGGTGGCATACTCCGGCTTGCCACTGGCGAGCAGCGCCATGGCATCCACCGCGTTCATGATGTCGTCACTGGAGTAGGTTCGGAAGCGGTCCGGACCTTTGCTGAGAGGCGAGCGAAATTCGGCAAAGTCCGCTTCGAGTCGTTTCGCGATGTGAGCACATCCTTCGGCGAGAATCTGCTGGGACTTTCCGCAGTCAAAGGGAGAGTTCTCGCTGTAGGCGCCTTTCTTTCCAATCGGCAGAACCACGGTGCTCGTTTCTCCTTCGCGCCAACGGATAAGGCTCAGTTCGCCCGAGCCAGCTTCCGCTTCGCCAATGGCAGTTCCCAATTCCATACGGGGATCGTGTGCAAAGGATTCTTCGCTGACCCCCAGAATGACATCGCCCACCTGCAGTTTTCCATCCGCCGGTGAGCCTGCGGCGACTTCGGTGACTAGAATTTGACGCGCTTTGCTGGTCTGGAGTTTGTAGCCCCACATCCATCCTCTGGCGCCAGTCGGTCCGAGGTTCCAATCATGTTTGTCGTCCTTCTCGCCTCCTGCAGTAAAGTCCGGGACAGGGGATTCTCCTCGACGGAGAGCCGCCTGGGCGGGGGTGGAAACGGAAAGGGCACACAGGCAGACCATGCTGAGAAGGCCGCGGGAGGAGGGAGTGAGTCTCATGATTTTCAAGTTAGTCAGAAAGTGGATTTTACGAGCGGAATTAGCAATACTGTTTTCCGAAATCAATCTTGCGAGAAATTTTCTCGCCGTCGGTGTCGGCTTAAAAAGAGGGCTGGTGCATCCCAAGTTTCTTCTCAGACCAGCTGGGAAAGGTTAGACTCCTTTTTATGCGAAACATTCTGACGTTTCTGGTCATCGCCTCCCTTGGTATTCCATCGATAAAAGCCCAGTCCCTTGAAGAGGTGGAAGTCGACCCCAAGTTAGCCCAGGCGCTCGACGTTTTTTCTGAAGAAAAAGGAGCAGAGCCAGTGAAGGTTCCCAAGGCCATTCGTCAGTATTTCAATCAGCTTTCCAAAGCAACCCGCAAGAAGAAGGAGCTCGACGCCACCCGATTTCTATCCGCAACAGGACTGTTTAATGCCACCAAAGAGGCAGGTGCCTTTGAGGGAGTTGCAGAAGATAAGGTGAGGGCAATCGAAATGGCCTTGCCGACGGCGATCAACGCAATGAGCGCTCCCTTGAAGATGCTTGCCTACGATAAGTTCAAGGTCCTTCGAATAGAAAAATTGGAGGCAGGTCAGCGCATCGTCTATGTTCGCCTCTATGATAACGAACTGAATGTGACCACTCCCATGCGGTGGTGGCTGGTGAAGGAAGAGGATATCTATCGGGCCTATGACTTCGAGGATCTTTCGGTTGGACTACGCACCACCAGCATCATGACCGCAGCCTTGATCGCGAATATGGGGGATAAAGTTCCCGAGTGGTTCCCGGCCGTGATGGCGGTGGTAGTGCCGATGCAGACTCTGGATATGGGTGATCCGGATTCTTGGGTCAAGTTGGAGAAGCCCATCTTCGCTTTGGCGGAAACCGAGTTGCCTGACGATTTCCGCAACTTTGCGAGTGTGATGAAGGTGGCGGTCTTTCAGGTTAAGGGAGAAGTGCAAGGGGCATTGGAAGAACTCGCCGCGGCCAGACAAGAAGGCTTCGATTGTCCGATGTGGCACTACCTCAAAGGTTCGGTTCTGAGTGCGGATGAGAATTATGATGAGGCGATTGAAGAGTTCGCCAGTCACGCCAAACTCTTTGGCTGGGATAGTGATGTCTTGGAGATGGTTTCAGATTGCTACTATGAACTGGGAGATATGGAGCATGCGCGAGAAGCTGCTTTGCGAGGACTGAAAGACAATCCGTTGTCCTGGGCCTGCGCTGCTAGTCTGGCGGCCAGCAGCAATTTGATGCAGATCCGCGAGGAGATTCCCGGAATCTTTAAGCAGGGACGCGATGAGGAAGTGTTCTACGAATCAGCGTTGGATTATCTCTTGGACCTTGAGGAGAATGAAAAGGCCAAGGTTCTCTACTCGGTTTTTCAAAAGGCAGTCGGCGAGAGCGACCTCTTTGAATACTACGATGAAGTGTTCGCCGACCTCGAGGAGTAGGGGCACGAGAGCGCCAGGGGCTGACCCTGTTCTTTTGGGAACGACAGGCTTTCGATGAGAGATTTGATTTCCCGAGGCGAAGAGCAGCCCGACGAGATGACGCTGTTTTTCGGGCGCGAAGCTTTCCCGCAAGGGCTTAATCCGCTTGGCTACAGGCGTGAGGCACTTTCACTTTATAGGTATTTGCGGGACCGCGATGGGGTCGGTGGCAGCGGCGATGAAGCGCGCGGGTTTTGAGGTCACGGGCTCGGATACCAACGTCTACCCTCCCATGTCCACCTTCCTGGAGGGCGAGGGGATTCAATTGTTCGAAGGCTACAAGCGCTCGAACATTCCGGAAGAGGCCGAGGTCATCATCGTGGGCAATGCCGTCAGCCGGGGCAACGAGGAGGCCGAAGAGGTTCTCGACCGCAAGCTGCTCTACCAATCTCTCCCCGAAGTCCTCAAGGAACACTTTTTGCGTGGAAAGCGGAATCTCGTGATCGCCGGCACCCACGGAAAAACCACCACCAGTTCGATGGTGGCGTGGCTCCTGAAATCCGCGGGCCGCAATCCCAGCCACATGATCGGTGGCGTGCCGAAAAACTTCGAGCGTGGGGCGGAGTTCACCGACTCCGAGTTCGTGGTCTTGGAGGGGGACGAATACGACACCGCCTTTTTCGACAAGCGTTCCAAGTTCCTCCATTATCTGCCCGAGGTGGCGGTGATCAACAACATCGAGTTCGACCACGCCGACATCTATGAGGACCTCGACGCGGTGCTTCTGACCTTCTCCCGCCTCCTTCGCATCGTGCCGAGCAATGGAGTGGCCTTCTTGAACGGAGATTGCCAAAACTCCCTCACCCTGGTGGACGCGGCTCCGTGCCCGATTCAGCTCGTGGGCTTGGGTGAAAACTGCGCCGTCCGCATCAGCGAAATGGTGCCCAAGGATGGCAAGACGACTTTCAAACTGAATGGCGAGGAATTCCTTCTTCCCATGACGGGCGAGTTCAATGTGCGCAACGCGGCGATGGCAATTTGCGTCGCGCGCCAGGCTGGTCTGAGTGATGACGAGATTCGCGAGGGGCTTGCTTCCTTCGCGGGCATCAAACGTCGCCAGGAAGTCCGGGGCGTGGAGCGGGGGGTGACGGTCATTGATGACTTTGCCCACCATCCCACTGCCGTCGAGCTGGTCATCGAAGGTCTGCGCGAAGGGTATCCCGGTCGCCGCCTGATTGTGGTCCTCGAGCCTCGCTCCAACACCATGCGACAGGAAGCACACAAAGGAAATCTCGCGGGAGCCTTGGCCAATGCGGACCTCGCCGTCGTTCCTCCGGTTCTGGAGGCGGGCAAAATCGCGGAGGACGACCTGCTCAATGTCCCGCAACTCGTCATCGATGCCAATGCGGCGGGTGGCAATGTGCGGAGCATTGACTCGGTGGAAGACATCGTGGCCTGGGTCGCAGACGAAGCCCAGGAAGGGGACCTGGTCGCTGTTCTGAGCAATGGCGGATTCGGAGGCATCCACGGCAAGTTGCTGGATGCTTTGAAGGGATAGACTTTTCCCAAAAAAGGCCGGGAAAGTTACTTTGCGACCTTCATCTCTGCTTTCCGCATCGGCATGCCGTCGATGCGGGTGAACAGTTCCTGTAAGTTCAGGGTGTCTGATTGCCGGGCCTTTTCACCGCCGTCCTTTCCGATGAGGATGAAGGTGCTGCCTTCTGGAGAAAGGGCAAACTTCTCGCGGAGTTCCTCCCGCTTTTCACCCGGCATGGAAATGACCTGAGGCCAGTCCAGAGCCGTTTTCGAGAGATTGATGATGACCAGATCTCGGTTCGCGAGGGACTCTTTTTCTTTCTTTAGCAGCTGTCGGAGGGCTTCTTTTTGGGCTTGGTCCGCGCTGGGATGAATCAGGAGAATGCGGTTCTTCCATTGGTAGTTCTTCAATGGATTGGCTGGTAAGGTAAGAGTCATGGCAAGGAGACTGGCAAAAAGGGCTTTCACTCCCGAAATTAGACTCTTTGGCCGACTTGTCCAATTTGTGTCTCAATTGAGAGAAGGGCTTGTGTCTGAGATTCACTCCTGACAGCTTCCCGCCCATGAGCAACTTCGAGGTCGAGCGGTCTACCCTGATCGGGATTCCAGTAGAACAAGTTTACGCCACCGTGCGTGACTTCAAGACATGGCCCACGTGGTCCCCTTGGCTTTGTGCCGAGCCGGATTGCGCCCTCGATTTCGCCCCCGATGGCAGCCAGTATTCGTGGAAAGGTGACATCGTGGGGTCGGGGGAAATGAAGGTCACAGCCGAGCGCGAAAACGAGTTCATCGAGTATGACCTCACCTTTCACTCGCCTTGGAAATCGACGGCCAAGGTCCGCTTTGTTTTCGGTCGGGAAGGGGATCGCACCCGCACCACTTGGTTGATGGATGGCAAACTGCCATTCTATATGTTCCTCTTCAAAGGGATGATGGCTGCGGCGATCGGCTTGGATTACAAGCGTGGTCTCGCGATGTTGAAGGACCTGATGCAGAAGGGTGAGGTTCCTTCCAAGTTGGAGTTCCTGGGGCAGAGCAAGTTTCCGGGACTGTCCTATGTTGGGGTCAAGACCACCTGCCGTATTGCGGACGTGGCCGAGAAGATGGAGGCCGATATGCACCGCATCATCAAGTGGGCCCAGGACCAGCACATCACGCCAAGTGGGAAAGCGCTTTCCATCTATCACAAGTGGTCTGTGACGCAGGGCACGACGACCTACACGCTGGGCTTTCCGGTGGAAAAGATTCCGGGCTGGTTGCCGGAGGACTTGGTTTCGGGAAAGATTCCCTCCTGTGACGTCGAACGCATTCGCCACACCGGAGCTTACCTGCATCTCGGCAATGCCTGGTCTGCGGGGATGGCACGCATTCGCGCCAAGGTGTGGAAGTGTAGCCGGGGAATCCATCCCTTCGAGATCTACGAAAACGATCCCGCCGAGGTGTCCGAGAAAGAGTTGGTCACCATGGTCCACTTCCCCTCCAAAAGCTAAGTCACCCAAGGACCGCGAGTGCCCTCACTCGCCCCAACGAACTCGTCGGCATCTCGGGAAATGGATAGGGGTATATGAGCCGCGGATGTTTGGTAAGTATCGCAGTCCTCTTACTGCTAGTGGTTGGAGGAGTAGTGGTTGATTTGGTTGTCCCATCTCAAGCGATAGCAAGGCTTCCGAAGTCAGCGACGAACAAGCAGGAATATTACCAAGGGGTCATTGACTATGTTCGGCTGGTGAAGGCGTCTCTTCCTCCAGAAGACTACGAGGAATACGCCAAGAGCATGGGCTTCAAGACTCGATTTAGCGAGAAAGACCCGAATCGAACGTATGCCAATTTAGGGCATGGTGATGCTCCTGAATGGTGGGATCCTCCGAGGGCAGACGAGACGACGTATTTCGAATATGAAGAAGGCTGGACTCGCTTCCTGAAATATAAAGAGGGGGTGGTCTACTATAGGGACTGTTCTTGGTAGAGAGATAGGACCACCTGAAGGAGGTGGAAATTCCATAGAGGTTGCTTTGATTTCTATGAGAGTGTGCTGGTGGGGTTATGGCTGACGGAACGCTGGGGCGAGTGGGGGCACTCGCGGTCCTTCTTTAGTAATCGTAGTCCCACTTGTCGTTCTTGTAGGTCAGGGTCACGGACTTGTTGAATTCGGTGCAGAGCGGGCAGACGCCCACTTTGCCGAACACGCGCCCCTTGCCCGAGAAGTTGAAGTCATTGCCAACCTTCGCTCCAATGAGCGTCAGTTCGCCTCCCACTTCTACGGCACAAAGAGCGCGCCCTGATGCTCCCACAAGCATCTTGCCGCCCACTGTCGGCCCTTCGGCAAAAACGAACACGCCCACGCCAGCCTTGGCGCTCAGGCTAAAGAGGCAACCCACACTCACGATGGGAATCTGCGCCTCGCCATAGGCATAGATTCCGGTGAAGGGGGGATCGCCGAGCACGTTTTCCACATCGGGGTCGACCAATCGGAGAGGTTCTAAACTACAGGTGCGGCCGAAAAACACGCCGCCCGCCAGCTGATAGGAATCGAATTCCAGTCCCACTTTCGCCGCCATGTAGTTCTCGTCGATGCCGAACATAGCCGCTGCACCCAAAGAGGTGACCTCCATCGCTTCAAATTCCAAGCTCCCTCCCGTCATTTCAAAGGAGCCCCCCATTCCGCGGAGTGAAAAACCGCTGCCCGTGTCGAAAGTGAATTTGCCTTCGATGTCGAAGCGGGGTTCGCCTCCCAGGAAGCGGGCGGGAATGTCGACGGCCCCCATCTTGACCTCGGCAGCATATTCTCCATCACTTTCATAGCTGCAGACATCGCTTCCGAGCGAGTCGAGTTGATTGATTTCGAAGTAGCCGGCGATGTTGAATTCGTCGGGGAGCTGAAGCTCGATCTCCGCATCCAGCCGCAGGGTGCGCAAGGCATCTCCGTTGATGTGCGCATACCCGTCGATCTTGCCTGCGGTACCCACACTTGCCAAATCGTCGAGAAGGTTCTGGAGGCCGGAATCAACTGGCATCACATCTTCGACCAACTCGGTAAGCATTCGATTGAGCTGGGCAAAGCCGGAAGAAATGCCCTCGTTGAGGGAGGCATTGAGGTCATACAAATAGGAGGCCAAAATGACGCGAACCTCGCCAATGAGAGCAGAACCGTCGAACTGGTCACGCAGGGCAATGTGAAGAAGTTCCTTCACCTCTTCCTCGGTGTATTCGGTGAGGTCCACAGTTTCGATAAACTCCTCTGCAACTGATTCCACGCTGTCTAAGAGAATGAAGATTTCCGCGCTACTGGCAGCAAAGGCGTCTTCCAACGCCTCGAAGAGAGTGAGCTCTTCCCGAATATCCCCAATCGTGTTGTGAATCTCCATCAAGGTCTCCTTGACCGCCTCGATGGAGGGAGCGACTTCCTCCAGAGCCGAGATCAGCTCGTCTTCGACTTCCGCCAGCAGGGCTCCGGCAGCGGCATTGAGAACGGCGGAAAGGTTGTCCGCTATCTCGGGCGCGAGTTCTTCCAACAGGGCAATAACGAGAACCTTTGCGATCTCATAACCCAGCTCATCGGGCGTTCCGTTTCCGTCGGCATCGGTGCGGGCAAAGAGTCCTTCCACTGCGGTGCTTCCGGCCGCAATCACCGTGTCCTCCGGCACGGTTAGGGTGGGGTTCCCGAGAATGACTTCCGAGCTGTTATCGAACTGGACCTGTCCAATCACCGCCCGAATCGCCGCTTGCACCTGGGCCAAGGAATGGTCTACCGAGTCGGCCAAAGACCCCGAGTCTCCGGGGGATCCTGTGAGGTTTCTCAAGGCATAATAGAGAGTGCCGGGTCCGTTGGTATTGGTGAAGGTGTCGATCGCGTTCTGCATCGCCACAGGGTCACCATTGGCGGCAGCGAGGACGTGGTAGAAATCTTCAATTACGGGATCAATGGCCGACTCGAAGAGCTCGTCGAAGAGTTCGTCCAGCCTGTCATTGAGAAGGCTTTCACCCGCATCCAGCCCCTCGAGCAGCACATCGGTGGCTTCTTGCGCGAGGCTTTGGGTCAGGGCTTCCAATACGCCGGTAGACTCGTCGATTGCATTGATGGCGAGGGAGGAGAGATTGATTTCCGGAATGCCGAGATCAAGGGATGCTCCGAAATCGAGTTCGGCATTTTCGGCCGAGAGATAGGTGAGCTCATTCTCGGTCGTTAGCACCATGAGGTCGTTCGTTTTGGGTGCAATGGATTTGAAAGAGCGGGAAGCGGTGGACCATTGCAGGGCGTAGTCGAAGTCAACGACATTGAGCCAGTCGTGCACGGCATGGATCTGGTGGTCGGCCGAGGTCGCGCTCCGATAGTTCGCCAGAGTTCCACTAGCCGGCCTCCCCCGATTGTTGGGGTCAAAGTCCGCGCTGTCTTCGGTACGAATCCCAGCCTCGGTCCAGCCGCCCAGCATGTAGATGAGGTCGGTGGTATTGTCGGGCTTGGCGCCGGTTTGCACGTGCACGATCGGGCTTTCAAAGAAGGAGACATCCAGTTGCCCGTGGAGATTGAGAAGGCCGACGTCGGCGCTCTGGTTCTCGGCGAGTGAGAAGTTGTCAAAGTAGGCGTCGGCAATGGGGGTGAAGTGATAGCGTTCATCACCCGGGCCATCGATATAGGCGTTGCTGGTCAGGCTGAGCCGCGAGTCCACGCCCTCGGGACCAGTGCCGTTGTCGGAGTCCTGCAGGGTCGTGAGATTGCCGTCCGCCTTGAAGCCAAGCTTGCCAGCGAGGGCAGTCGAGAAATTGGAGGCGTAGGCGGTGACTCCAAGGGTGAGATAGGCCTCCGAGGGATCGCACTCGCCCCCGGCGGGAGGCTCGAATTGGGCCGCGCTGGCGACGAAGGGAGCTTGCCAGAAATCGAGGTCATCCTCCAGCGTTCCGCCATCGATTTCTGCCGTGGTTAGTGCTCCCAAGCAGTTGAGGTAAAGCGGATCGAACGCTAAGGTGAACTCCGAGGGATAGGGGACGTCCATGCTGCCCGCAGTGATGGACTCGTGCACTTCGCTGGATAGGAAAGAGAAACCGAAGGCGGTGAAGTCAAAGTCGTAGCCATAGATTTGCACCGGACCGGTGAAGGGATTTGCGGAGGGTTCGTGGATGCCGCTGACCCCCGACAATCGGGTGTAATATTTTGCCCGGTTGGAAAGGGTGTAGCTGGGGGTGGTCACGCCACCGATGGTGCTGACTGCACTTACCGAGGCTTCGTCTGCCACGCGGTAGTTCATTCCAGGATAGTCAGCAAGCCCCGCCAAATACTCGGGCGTCCCCGGGCGCTCATCAACGCTCGTGTCATTTGCGGAGAAACCGGAACTGAGGATTCGGCCGGGTCCGTTCTTTAGGTCCAGACCTTGTTCTTTTCCCGAGATGAAGTGACCTGCCATGAGGAAGCGTCCGTTGGCAAAGATGGTGCTGTCATGGGCATAGGTGACCGTTGAAGAAGAGAGCGCATCAATGTAGCCCATCACCACATCGCGTCGCGAGCTAAGCTGAACAAGGTCTCCGCCCGTGGACAGACCTCCATCCAGAGTGAAGGCGAGGTCGGCGGTGGGAGTGATTTTCGCGGTAGCGAGACCGATGGCCCCGCAGCCCATTGCCGCCGCATCCGCACAATCACGGGCAAAGCTGACGGATAGGTTCCCGGGGTTGTCTAGCGAGCTGTCAGTGGGGACCGGAAGATCATTTTCGATCGCGAGCACGCTCGGGTCGGCCCAAGAGAGTTCGGCGTCGTAGGGGAAGTGGCTGTGAAAATCGCCCGCTTCGATTTCGAGTTCGATGCTGAGCTCTGCCGTGCCCAGCGTGGAAGGCTCGATCTTCGGGGTGGGAAGCTGAGCCGTCACCCCCGTGACATGCTTGTAGTAGTTTTCGTTGGAGCGATAGAATTTGTCGCCTGCGGGGAGGGGCGAACTGGCCAGCACTTGCTCCTCGTGGTCGCGGATGTATTGCACCGTGATCGCGCCCCCGGGTTGAATCGCCCCTTCGGCTACATCCCAGAGGATGGACGCCGAGGTGATGGCGATGGGCTTGATCTCTTCTACCAAAGTATATTTGGCTCCCGAGGGATGGACGAAGAGAATGTTCGCCGCAGTGGGAGTCAAGGTGGTGGTCATGAGCCGGGTGCCGGCATCCAGGGTGGACTGGTAGACCTTGGGCTGGGTGTTTTCCGGGCTCTGATTGTGGACCCCGAGACCGGCTGGCAGAATCAGGGAAATATCGGCATGCACGCCATTGCCGTCGAAATACATATTCGAGCGTGTGAAGCGGATCAAATTGACAGACCCAATCAAGCCTTGCAGCGGGATGGTAATGTCGATGGGAAAGGACAGGTCCTCGAGCTCGGCATGCCCGTCGTCGTAAAGGTGGACAAAGTATTCCCGCGTGGCGGCAAAGGTGTAGTTGGGATAGCCCTCGATGGTTCCCGCAGGATTGGTGACGATGGAGAAGAGTTTGCCGCCAATGATCTGGTCGTTGACCCGGTCGTCGGCATTGTCCAGCGAGTCCATGATCAGATTGACACTGTTGCCATCATTGACTCCCACCAGTTGGCCGTTGAAATGATGCAAAATCTCCGATGAGGAGCTCACATTCTGTTGGTCATCCAAGTAAATAGAAGAGTCCTCCACCTCTTCGTGCGAAAGGCTCACGCGGACATAGTAGGTCGAGGAGAGACTGGCCAATTGGGTCGTGGGCTTGAAGGTGAATTCCTTGATGACCTCTCGGGTGTAGGGCTCCTGCACCGAACCGGTGTAGTGAAACTCGTCCATATTGCGGCCAAAGTTGGCGTCGTCGTCCGCCACCGCGATGAGGTTGTTAGAGCCTTCCTCCCGCAGCTCGTAGGTCACTTTGCATCCAATGAGGTGTTCGTCAGGGACTGTCTCCAGATAGTCATCGTAGCGATGCAGAGTGATGTTCGCGGTGGCCTTGAACTTCTGTTTCTCGGGATCGGTATGGGTTTGGAGAGCCCAGCGGCGGTCCCAGTCGATGGAGGTGATTTCCCCCAGAACATTCACCTCGGTGTCGGAGTTGTCGGTGTTTTCGAAATGGAGAAATTGTTGCGCTGTGGTGTCGAGGCTATCCTGCAGCACGTAGGTGCTTCCCGTGGTTTGTTCGAAGAGTCCGACCCGCACGTAGTAGTTTTTCCAAGGAACGAGGGTGGAGGTCGGGGTGATGGTGCGGGTGCGGAAATCGTTGGTGGTAATCGTTCCCGCGTTGACCGAGAAGGGGATTCCCTGATCGGTGCTGACCAGCGCATTGGTGCCTGCTTCGCGAACCTGAAGATCAATGCGAAAGTCCGTTGACTCCACTCCGCCTGAATTGCTCACGTAGCTGAAGTCGACTCGTACGCTGATTTTATCGCGGTCCAAGCCTTCTCGACTGGCGTCGGAGGCTATCACATAGGGGCCGCTGTTGATGGTGACGGTGGAGATGGTCTCGTTGACCGCGCCGTGGCTAAGGGCGGCTGCGAAGAGACTGAAGAGGAGAGTGAGGCGTTTCATGGAGGTCCCGGTTGACTGGGACTACCTGCCAAATCCCGGCCTCTGACAGCCGGGTGCGAAAAAAATCCTCCGATTCCAATTTTCGCCTCTTTTTGGACACAAAGCGGGTTGAAATCCCTGTGAGCTGGTGAAGACTTTGCCCATGCCCAAAGACGATCCCAAGGAGCCCAAGAACCCGAAAACCCCCGAAGAATTGCAGAAAGTCTTCCAAGATTTTTTCGGCAAATTCGGGAATGTGAGTTTCGATATTGGCGGGATGGATGCCCCCACTCCCGATGATGACGGCGAAAAGGAAGTCGAGGTGGTCGAGTCCCAGTCGATTTTTGATTTCGACCTCTTGCCCCGCGATGTGAAGCGTCACCTCGACCGCTTTGTCATCCGACAAGATGAGGCCAAGAAGGCTTTGGCGATCGCAGTTTGCGACCACTACAACCACGCCAAACAGATGCGTGCCCTCGAGGAAGAGAATGGTGGCAAGCTTCCTGATGGGATGGAATATCAGAAGCAGAACGTCATGATTGTGGGACCGACCGGGGTGGGGAAAACCTACCTCGTCAAACACATCGCCGAGTTGATGGGCGTTCCTTTCGTGAAGGCTGATGCCACCAAGTTCTCGGAGACTGGTTATGTCGGCGGTGATGTCGATGACTTGGTGCGCGAGTTGGTGCAAAAGGCCGACGGCGACGTCGAGATGGCGGAATACGGCATCATCTATATCGACGAGGTCGACAAGCTGGCGAGCAAGCCCGGAATGTCGGGGCGCGATGTCAGCGGACGCGGAGTGCAGACCACTTTATTGAAGTTGATGGAAGAGACCGAGGTGCCCATGACCAATCCGATGGACATGCGCGCCCAGATGAAGGCCATGATGCAGATGCGGTCCGGCGGGGGCTCGAACAAGGACACCATCAATACCCGTCACATCCTCTTCATCGTGAGCGGTGCTTTCTCCGGCTTGGAGAAAGTGGTGCAGGGCCGCCTCAAGAGCGGTCAGATGGGATTCGGCGCCGAGATTTCGGAGGCGGTGTTGGATGGCGAATCCTTCCGCGAGGTCGAGACCCGGGACTTTGTCGAGTTCGGCTTCGAGGCCGAGTTCGTGGGCCGTCTTCCCGTGCGGGTGATTTGCGAAAAGCTCACCGCAGCAGATTTTGTCAAGATTCTCAATGACTCGGAGGGCAGTATCCTGCGCCAGTATGAACGCGAGTTCGAGGCTTACGGAATCGATGCCAAGTTCCAGCCCGATGCCATCGAGATGATTGCCCAGTTGGCTGAAAAAGAAGAGACGGGGGCCCGGGCCCTGATGACCGTTCTGGAAAAACAGTTGCGAGACTTCAAGTTCGACCTGCCTGGCACCTCGGTCAGCGAGTTGATCATCGACCGTGATTTGTTAGAAAACCGCGAGGCCAAGCTCAAGGAGTTCGCCGAACTCGGCAAGCGCGTGGACGTGAAGAAGACCCGCAGCGAAGTCGAGATTTGGGAGAAGGAATTCAGCGAAAAGCACGAGGTTTCGGTCAAGCTGGACGACCAGGCAGTGCTCGCCCTGGCGGAAAGAGCGACTGAACAGGGAAGAAGTGTCCTGCAGGTTTGCCGCGAGCGATTCAAGGATTACCAGTTCGGTATCAAGCTGATAGAGAAGAACACCGGACAGCGGGAGTTTGTCCTGACTCCCGATGCGGTCGCCGATCCAGACAAATTCTTGAGTGAAATGGTAGTTTTGAGTTACAGTCGCGATTCAGACGCTTCTCCAGCGGCTGAAAACGACGCATGAACAAACCGCATTCACTCGCTTCACCAACAGTTTGGCTGGCCTCCGGGATGGGCTTGGTCGTGGGGCTAGTCTGTCTTGTCATGGGGGCGGGTGATGGCTTCGCGGCGTGGCTCAAGGCTGGCTACGAGGCCCAGGGCTTTCCTGCCATGAGCGAGGTGGGCAGCAGTTCGCCGATTTCTCTCATCGTGATGGTCATCCTGACCTTTGGAGCTGTTTTCTCGATTGAAGGGACTCCGGGGGTGGGGCGGCGTTTGATGCTGATGCTCAGCGCGCTCGTTCTCATCGCGATGGCTTCGCCGATTTTGGCATTGTGGGGGCTCTTCTGGAGTCCCTTGGTGCTGATTCTCACTGTGCTATGGGCAGGAATGGCCGCGATGGTGCACGCCCATGGACGGGATAAGGCCGAAGTGGTGCGGAGCTCCGAAGAGAGAAGTGTGATGCGCATGAACCCTCCGGTATCGCCTAACAAGCGTCGCAGCCGGCTCTAATTGCAGGTGTTGGCTGTCCAATCTCCGAGACCCTCCTGACATAGGGTTGTCAGGAGAGTGTGTTTCGTATGGGGTGGTCATTCCATGAGCGCTCACGAGAAAATCAACTACGTCGAATTCGCAGCCAAGGACTTGGGCGCGACCAAAGACTTTTTCCGCAAGGCCTTTGCCTGGGAGTTCACGGATTATGGGGAGGATTACACCGCCTTTTCGGGGGAAGGCCTGGACGGAGGATTCTATCAGGCTGACCTCGCCACCAGCGCGGAGCGTAGGGGAGCACTTATTGTTTTCTATAGCGAGGGCTTGGAAGAGACTTTGGAAAAAGTGAAAAAGGCCGGAGCGGAAATTACCCGCGAGATTTTTTCTTTTCCCGGGGGTCGCCGTTTTCACTTCCGCGAGCCGAGTGGAAACGAGTTCGCAGTTTGGTCAGACAAGGGGCTTTAGAATTTCACGAACAAGGCCATGAACCGAATCGACCGACTGACCGCCATGGTACTGATGCTGCAGGGGCGGCGCGTGGTGACGGCGGAGCAAATCGCCGACCACTTCGAGATTTCGGTGCGCACCGTTTACCGCGACATCGCGGCCCTCGGCGAGGTCGGGGTCCCCATCGTTGCAGAGGCGGGGGTGGGCTATTGCCTGATGCGCGGCTATCACATGCCGCCGGTCATGTTTACCGAGGACGAGGCCGCCGCGCTCTTCATGAGCGGGGAATTGGCCGAGCAGTTCGGGGACGAGTCTCTCAAGAAATCGCTGCGGGGTGCTTTGCTGAAAGTGCGCTCCGTCTTACCCGAGGAGAAAAAGGACTATCTCAGCCGCTTGGGCAATTCGCTGGGGGTGTGGAGTGGGCGAAAGAATCAGGAGGAGGTGAGCTCGCTGATGTGCGTTCAGGAGGCGGTGGTACGACGGAGATGTCTCGCGCTCAGCTACAATACGGGTTCACGCGGCGAAATCTCGGAGCGAGTGGTTGAGGCCCTCGGGGTTGTTTTTTACGGAGGCCATTGGCACCTCTTGGGCTGGTGCCGCCTGCGGAAAGCGATGCGCGACTTCCGCCTCGACCGCATCTCGCGGTGGGAGTTGTCAGAAGAATGCTTCGAGGGACATGATGACTTTTCGCTCATGGACTTTCTCGAATGTGAGGCGGATGGGGAAGACCTCGTGGACGTGGTGGTCGAGTGCGAGGCTTGGGCTCTGGAGCGTTTGCTCTCGGACATGCCAGCGCGTCGCATCGAGAGAACTTCGTTGGCGGATGGTCGCTCGCGGCTCAGTGCGGAGGCCTTTTCGCTCGACTGGCTGGCCGCCTGGTTGCTTGGGCTGGGCACTGGCGTGCGGGCGGTTGCCCCGGAGGAGTTGGTGGAGAAGGTTGTTTCCGCTGCCCGTGGAGTGGCTGCCCAATATAAAACCGAAAAATCCGAGCTACCCGAAACGCTCCTGACATAGGGTTGTCAACGCGTCGTGTTCAAATGAGCGCGAGTCAGTTGAGTGAGTTGACTGATTCCCTAACAGATATGAGCAATATACAGAATGCGTTGAATTGGTTTGAGATTTATGTGGCGGACCTTTCCCGGGCGAAAAGCTTCTACCAAAAGGTCCTCGATATCACCATGGCTCCGATGGAGTCGGAGACCTGCGAGGGAGTGATGTTTCCCTACGAAGAGGGCATCGTGAGCGGAGGACTTTTAAAGGTCGAGCATTGTCAGCCGGGCCCAGGCGGCACTTTGGTTTATCTCAATGCGGACGGGAAGCTCGACGCCATCATCGCGCGAATCAAGGAAGCGGGTGGGAAGATGGTGCTCGAGAAGATGGAGATTCCTCCCCATGGGTTCATCGCGGTCTTCGAAGATTGCGAGGGCAACCACGTCGGTTTGCATAGTATCAGCTAGCTTTTACGAGGTTATTCAAAGGGTCGCGCAAGTTGGAGCTATGGCTTCAGCCTGCGCGATTTTCCGTGATTCAGAGGCTGAGGGTTTTTGCTAAGAAGTTGCTGAAAGATAGTCTCTTGAATCACCTTACAGAGGGGCTCTAAACTGAACTACCCATGATAGATCTCAAACCTGCCTCTTTGCTATTTTTCTCCCAACTGGCACTCGTTCACGCGGAGGCCTCGACCGAAATCGAACTGCATTCTCCCAACGAGGAGATCAAAGCCCGTGTCTTTGTGAACGATAAGGGCCAGCCCGGCTACGAGTTGTGGCACGGTGAGGCGAAGGTCATTCTTCCTTCCCGCCTCGGTCTGACCGTCGAGGGAAGCGCAGTCGCCTCGGACAAGCTGGTGATCTCTTCCACCGAGCGGAAGACCAATCAGTCGAAGTGGAAGCCAGTCCTGGGCGAACAGGCCGAGATCGAAGACCACTACCATCAGGCGCTGGTGACTTTTGCCCCAGAGGAGGGAGAGGCTCCAGCCTTTCAACTGGAGGTGCGTTGCTATGATGAAGGCTTCGCCTTTCGTTATCACCTGAGCTCCGAGAAGCCCTTGACCATCTCGGGAGAGTTGAGCGAGTTCACCTTTGGTGGGGACTACCCGCTGTGGAGCACGCGGGAAGTGGAAGGAGATTATCTGGAAAGCCGGCTTTCGGAGCTTACCCCTAACCGCATCCGTCCGATTGTCATCGAGGTGGAGAAGGGGCCATTCGTTGCTTTGGGCGAAGCGGCTTTGGTCGACTCGGCCCGCATGAGATTCCAGCCTTCACCCGACAAGGCTCATACCGTGATTCCTGACTTGGCCGGGAAAATCAAAAGCAAAGGCGACTTCACCAGCCCTTGGCGTTACGTGATGATGGGCGCGGACGAAGGGGAGTTGATTGAGAACAAGACGCTGGTTCCTAACTTGAACGAGCCCTGCGCGATTGAAGACCCGTCGTGGGTTCGGCCTGGAAAGGCGATTCGTGCGGAGCTAGCCACCGAGCAGGCCAAGGCGTGTGTTGATATTGCGGTGAAGATGGACTTTCAGTATCTCTTGCTGGATGCGGGTTGGTATGGACCGGAGCGCTCGAACTCGTCTGATGCGACCACGGTTACAGTCGACCCTGCCCGCAGTCATGGCGAATTCGATCTTCACGAGATCATTCGCTACGCCACCGAGCACGAGATTGGCGTCTTCGTTTATGTCAATCGACGCGCATTGGAAAAGCAGTTGGATACCTTGCTGCCGCTTTACAAAGAGTGGGGCATCTCCGGGATCAAGTTTGGCTTCGTCAATGTGGGGGCTCAGGAGTGGACCGTTTGGTTGCACGAAGCGATCAAGAAGTGTGCGGAGTATGAGCTGATGGTGGATGTGCACGACCACTATCTGCCGACGGGCTGGAGCCGCACCTATCCGAACCTTTTGACTCAAGAGGGGATCGGTGGAAACGAGCAAATGCCCACTGCCGAGCACAACGTGAACCTCGCCTACACCCGTTATCTCTGTGGCGCTGGCGACTACACCGTTTGCTATTACAGCGGTCGGATTCAAACTACCAGAACCCATCAGTTGGCGGCCTCGATCGTTTACTACAGTCCCTTGCAGCTCATCTTTTGGTATGATCGCCCCGGGACCATCCGCATCAGCCCCGAGCTCGATGTCTTTAAGGAGGTCTCCACGACTTGGGATGAAACCCGCTTCGTGCAGGGGGAAATCGGAGAGTATGTTGCGATGGCGAGACGGAAGGGCGACAAGTGGTTTGTGGGTGTTCTCAATAGCCAGAAGGAGCGCGAAATCTCGCTTAACTTGGACTTCTTGAAAGAAGGACAGAAGTATCAGGCCCGCATTTTCACCGACACCGATCCCAGCGGCAAAAAGCCTACCGAGGTTTCCCGCGCGACTCAAGAAGTGAGCTCGCAAGACAAGATGAGCGTGTCCATGGCCAAGAACGGCGGAGCGGCTTTCATCTTCTCCCTTGCCGAATAGGCCCGGACCGCGAGTGCTCCTACTCGCCCCCGTGCTCTCGTCATATGCCAAAAGGCCATTCTCCCATCTCGTCCGACCTCGCTCAGACGGGAAGGGTGGCTTCGTCGCAATTCCGTTAGAGTAGAGTTCCCTGTCCATCCGGACTGGGGGGCTCGGCTCCGATCTTGTGATAGGCCGGAGGGAGTGCCACGCGACCACGCGGAGTGCGCTTGAGAAAACCTTGCATGATGAGGAAAGGCTCGTGGACTTCTTCCAGTGTGGACTCGTCCTCGCCCACCGCAGTGGCGAGAGTTTTGAGCCCACAGGGGCCTCCCTGGAACTTGTAGATGAGAGCCTCTAACAGGCGTTTGTCCATCTCGTCGAGACCATCGGAATCAATATCGATCATCCCCAAGGCCGCGATGGCGACGGGACCAGTGATCTCGCCTTCGGCGCGGACCTGGGCATAGTCACGCACCCAGCGCAGCAGGTTGTTCGCGATGCGGGGAGTGCCGCGTGAACGGCGTGCGACCTCGAGTGCGCCTTCGGCACTGATGGGGACATCGATGATGCTGGCGGTGCGCTCAATGATGAAGGCAAGCTCCTCGGCAGTGTAGTAGTCCAGCCGATTGATTAGCCCGAATCGGGACCGCAGAGGCGCGGTCAACTTTCCGGCACGGGTGGTCGCGGCCACGAGGGTGAACTTGGGCAGGTTGAGCTGAATGGAACGCGCGGAGGGGCCGGAATCGATGATGATATCGAGACGATAATCTTCCATCGCGGGATAGAGATACTCTTCGATCGCGGGGTGGAGGCGATGAATCTCGTCGATGAAGAGAAGGTCGCCTTTCTGCAAGTTGGTGAGGATGCCAGCCAGGTCACCCGCCTTTTCGATTTGGGGTCCGGAGGTGGTGTGGAGATTGGTGCCAGTGGCGGCGGCGATGATGTTTGCGAGAGTGGTTTTCCCCAAGCCGGGAGGGCCGGAGAGCAGCACGTGCTCCAAGACGTCCCCCCGTTGGCGCGCGGCCTCCACCATGAGAATGAGCCTGTCCTTGACCTTTTCCTGCCCATGGAAATCAGCGAAATCGGGCGGACGCAAAGAGACATCGAAGGGCGTGTCTTCTTCGGGTGCCAGCTTGGGATCGAAAGGGTCGGTCATGTGCTGTTCTGATGATTAACCACGAAGGGCGCGAAGAGCACGAAGGTTTTCTGTCTTTTGCAGGGGGTGGGTTTTCTTGGGGAGGGAATTGGGAACCGCAGATTGACGCAGATGAACGCAGATTGACGGACCTGTGCTCATTAAGGATTTTGAAAAGTGATGATTTTGAAATGATTCAATTGAGCCTCACTGAGATTGTCTCAATGAATCGAATCTGCGTTCATCTGCGTCAATCTGCGGTTGGAATGAAAAACTATCCCAACCGCCCTGCAAAATCCTCATAGCCAAACCGCCTCACAGTCTCAATCTCTCCTCCCTCGTGCAGCAAAGCCAAATCAGGATGCGGAACGCCGTTGAAGAGGGTGGACTTGACGAAGGTGTAGTGCGCCATGTCGTCGAAAACGAGAGTGTCGCCAATTTCCAACGGGCGCGGGAAGGCGTAGTCGCCAATGGAGTCGCCCGCGAGGCAGCTGGGGCCACCGAGTCGGTGGAGGTGCGGGCCTTGTTCGGTGGCGAGCTGGTAATTCTCTCCTGCCAGACAGACTGCGGGTGGGGTGGCGGCGGGCTCGCCATCAGCTACTAGAAAGACGTCCGGCCGGTAGGGCATCTCGAGGACGTCGGGCATGTGGCAGGTGGCGGAAATGTCGAGCACGGCATGGCGCGTGCCCTGGCTTTCGAAAACGTCGAGAACTTGCGCGTGGAGCACCCCAGTATGGATGGCGACGGCTTCGCCGGGTTCGAGCCAGACTTGAATGGAGTATTTTTCCTGAATGCGCTGCACCAATGCGATGAGGGCCTCGCGGTCGTAATCGGGCTTGGTGATCCAGTGGCCGCCGCCCATGTTGAGGTCGGTGAACTGCGGGCTGGCCAGCAGATGGCCAAAGTCACGCTCGACGGCCTCCATGGTGGAAACCAGATCGCTGGCGGGCTGCTCGCAGAGGGTGTGGAAGTGGAGGGTGGAAAGCCCGCTGAGGTCGGCGCCTTCCAGCTGGTCGCGGGTGACCCCCAGACGGCAACCGGGGGAGCAAGGATCGTAGAGTGGAGTCTCACCGGTGGAGTGCAGTGGATTGATGCGGAGACCGAAATGAATCTCTCCCGCTTGGGCGCGGGGATGCGTCAGGCACACTTCCCGAAAGCTCTTCCATTGGGACAGGCTGTTGAAATCGAGATGGGTGGTGAATTCTAACAGCTCCTCGATATCGCCCCGGGTGTAGGCGGGGGAATAGGTGAGGGTTTCTTTGCCAAAATATTGCTGGGAAAGCTTGGCCTCCCAAAGCCCCGAGGCGCAACAACCCGAGAGATAGGGCTGCAGTTTGGCGAAGGTGGGCCAGAGGGAAAAGGCCTTGAGCGCGAGAACGATCTTGGCACCCGAGCGCTCGGCGACTTCGCGCAGAATGCTGGCGTTGCTTTCGAGGGCCGGGAGGGAGATGAGGTATTGCGACACGAACGTTACTTGTGATTGTAGACTCCCCAGACCGGACGAGCATTAAGGGTGATTTCGTCATCAATCTCCTTCATGCGCTTTTGCAGGCGCGCCACGATTTCAGGGTGCTTGGGCGCGAGGTTGATGGTCTCGGAGAGGTCGTTTTCCAAGTTGAAAAGTTGCTGGACCAGTTTTTTCTTTCTCGTCAACTCGAGGAGTTTCCAAGGCCCGATTCGGATACCAGCGAGGGTGCCGTTGGAGGTGTAGTAGACGAACTCGTTTCGCGGCGAAGCCTCGTCGCCCAGCACAATGCGGGAAGCATCGTAGCCATCGCAGTTATGTCCTTCGGGTAGTTCGGTCCGGGTGATGGAGGCCAGGGTGGGGAGAAGGTCGAGGGTGGACATCATTTGGTCGCAGGTGGTGTCGGGGCTGATGTGACCCGGGGCCCACATGACGCAAGGGACCCGCTGGCCGCCTTCATAGTTGGTGCCTTTGCCCTCGCGCAAGGGTTCCGCGCTTCCGCCATGGTGCTTGAAGGTCAGCCACGGGCCGTTGTCGGAGGTGTAGACGATGAGGGTGTTGTCGGCGATTTCGAGCTCGCGCAAAGTGCTCACCAAGCGGCCGACCTGGTCGTCGATGTGCTCGATGACGTTGATGTAGGCGTTCTTGGGGTCGGCATCGCGCACCTCATCCGGCACATACAGGGGGATGTGGGGCATGGAGTGTGGCAGATAGAGGAAGAACGGTTTTTCCTTTTCCGCACAGTCATTCACGAAGGTGATGGCGCGGTCGGTGTAGCGGCGGGTGATGGTGCGCTGATCGACCGGCACCTCGGTGATGGTCTCGTTTTCGACCAAGGGCGTGTTCCAAGCGGTGATAGCGGATTCGGGATCGTTCCAGAGCACATCCATTCCTTCCGATCCGCCTTTGGGTCTTTTGGAGTTGTCGGGATGGTTCATGTCGTTGGAGTAGGGAATCCCGAAATAGGAATCGAAGCCATGGGCGCGAGGAAGGACCTCGGGCTTGTGACCGAGATGCCACTTGCCGACACAGGCGGTAGCGTAGCCGTGGGAGGAGAAGTGGTCGGCCAAGGTGTATTCCTCCGGATTGAGCCCAAAGGTCGACTTGGGGAACAGAACGTGGCGATGCATGTTGATCCGCTTGGGGTAGTTTCCGGTCAGGAGCGCGGCGCGCGAGGGCGAGCACACCGGACTGGCAACGTAAAAGGAGGTGAACCTGCGTCCCTCCTTGGCGAGTTGGTCGATGTGAGGGGTTTTGATGGTCTTGGAGCCGAAGCAGCCGAGGTCGGCGTATCCTTGATCGTCGGTAAAAATGACGATGACATTGAGCGGGGTCTTGGCCGCGCAGAGCAGGGCGCTCGTGAGAAGGAGAAGAAGGGGTTTCATAAGAGAAGCTTGCGGAGAGATGAGGTGGCTGACCAAGAGAAAATGAAGTGATTGAAAACCCGCGCCGAAAAAGTCGGAACGAGCAAGTGGTCGAGACTACGACATCTATCGCCTGATTCTTAGTTCAATGTCACCTTGAGGAGATTTTACTCTGGGTGATGGAAGCGGGAAAGGGCTGCTGGGTTCGTTTGGATTCAGCTGCACGCGGGACTTGAAAAAAGGACGCAATGCAGGCAACTAGCCTCCATGACTTTGGCGGAGACCCTGCGGGGCGTATTGGTAGACTCATTTGCGAAGAACGGAATCGAGGGTGCGGACCTCGATCGGGTAGCGGTGGTGGCGGCTTCCGATATTCGTCATGGAGATTATCAATCCAATGCCGCGATGATGCTGGCCAAAGTTGCTAAGAAAAATCCCCGCGCCTTGGCCGAAGAGGTGGTGGCAGATCTGGAAGCCGCCCTTGCGGGAAAAGTGGTTTGCTCCCTGGCGGGACCGGGGTTCATCAACTTCAAGCTCGAGCCCGCTTTCTTTGCCGAGCATCTCAAGGGAGTCTTTCAAGATGAGCGTCTAGGAGTCCCCGAGCTGGCTGACAAAAAGCGAATTGTCATTGATTTTTCCGCTCCGAACGTAGCTAAGCCCATGCACGTGGGGCACATCCGTTCGACTGTGATTGGGGAAGCGCTCGCACGGCTTTCCGCTTTCCTCGGGCACGAGGTCATTCGTGACAATCACATCGGGGACTGGGGCACACAATTCGGGATGGTGCTATGGGCTTGGAAGAAAGAGCTGAACGAAACCGCGCTCGAAGAAGAGCCTTTGCGCGAGCTGCTGAGACTCTATCGTCTCGGGAGTAGCTCCTCCAAGTCCGACGAGGAGATTGCGAATGCCTGCCGCGCCGAATTGGTGAAACTCCAGGGTGGCGACGAGGAAAACACCGCCATCTGGAAGCGTTGCATCGAGCTTTCCAAAAAGGGCCTGAACGACATCTACGACCGTCTCGAAGTCAGCTTCGATCATTGGCTGGGCGAAAGTTTCTACAACGACCAACTCGCTCCCTTGGTGGACGAGATGGTCTCCAGCGGCATGGCGCGGGAGAGCGAGGGCGCGATTTGTGTCTTCTCGGCCGGCGAATTACCGCCCAAGAAAGACCCTTTCCTGAAGACCACCAAAGAGGGGGTGGAGGACTATCCCTTCATCATCCGCAAGAGCGATGGCGGCTTCAACTATGCCACCAGCGATATCGCGACCATCGACTTCCGGCTCAAGGAATGGCAGGCGGAGGTGATTTGGTATGTGGTCGATTTTCGTCAGGAGGAGCACTTCGCCCGTCTCTTCGAGGTGGCCAAGCGCCGCGGTTGCGAGGCCGAGCTGGTGCACGTGAAGTTCGGCACCATTCTGGGCGCGGACGGCACTCCGCTGAAAACTCGCGCGGGAGATTTGCCCGAGCTGCAGGACGTGATCAATGACGCGGTGGAAGCGGCGCGGAAGTCGGTGGCGGAGAAGAGTTTTCTCGAAGATGATCAGGAGAAGGAAGAGCTGGCCCAGCTGATTGGACTGAGCGCCATCAAGTTCATGGAACTCTCTCATCGCCGCGAATCAGACTATACCTATGATCTCGAAAAGATGGTCGCGCTGGAAGGGGATACCGCGCCCTACCTGCAATACAGTTATGTGCGCTGCCGGAGTATTTTCCGCAAGCTGGAGGAGGAAGTTGCCCTCGGGGGAGACGAGCTGATTCTGGAGGACGAGCGCGAGATTCATCTGGCCCGGATGATTGCCCGTTTCGGCGAAGTCGTTCCGCAGGTCTTGGAAGACCTTCGTCCCAACGTCTTGGCGAGTTATCTCCTGGAGCTCGCACGCGCCTATCATTCCTTTTTCCAAAGCTGCCCCGTGCTGAAATCCGAAGGCGCCACCAAGGCCTCTCGCCTCACTCTTTGTGAAGTGACCGCCCGGGTCTTGAAGCTTGGTCTCAGCTTGCTGGGGATTGGGGTGCCAGAGAAGATGTAGTTTCCAATGAAGTTGTCGAAGAGAAGCAAAGACCGAGTTAGTCTCGCGCTGCTCGTTCTAAGTGCGTCATTTGTCATCTTAGTGATTTGGACCACATGGATCAGATCCGGAAGTGGAGGACCCTTTTCTACCCTTGCATGGAAACTTTCTACCGCTGGACTTTTTGTCGGGCTTCCAACCTATATCTATTTCAGGATTTCAAGGCCTATCGGGCTAACTTTCATTCTAATGAGTCTTTTTCTATTCTCAATCGGGTTTGGAATCTTACTGAACTTCTTTGAGGCCCTTGGCCGTTTTTAGGGTGATGGGGCCTTGTTTTTTCAATGATGGGGAGGAGACTGGTCTTGTTAGCCTCAGTGCTTTCCTCTATCGTCCTTCGCACGGACGGATATCCGTAATTTCATGAAAAGTTCAGAATCCAAGCTGTTGGTGGTCGGGCACCGGAATCCCGATACCGACGCGATTTGTTCCGCAATCGGTCAGGCCGAGTTGTTGCGTATGACAGGCAGTGATGCCGAGGCTATTCGTTGTGGCGATGTGCCATCGCGAACCGCTTGGGTTCTGGAAAAGGCCGGACTGGAGACTCCTCGCCTGGTGACGGATGTTCGGGTCACGGCAGGGCAGATCGCCCGGCGCGAGGTGATTTCGGTCTCTCCCGAAGACAGCTTTCTCACCGTCTATCGCCGCATGCTGGCCAGCGGGGTCAAGAGCGTGCCGGTGGTGGATAGTTCGGGTGAGGTCAAAGGACTTCTTCGTTATCTGGACCTCTTGCAATTGCTTCTTCCGGCGCAAATGGAAGGCATCGCGGTGCGCACCGTGCAGGCCTCTTTGCAGAAGATTTGTCTTACCTTGCAAGCGGAAGCGGTGGCTTGTGCCAGTGAAAAGACTGAGGAGGAGGAGCTGCACCTGCTGGTTGGCGCTTCCAGCGAGGAAACGGTTCAGAAACGTCTCACCGCAGCAGCCAACGACGGGATTGTGGCGAAATACCTGGTGATCTGTGGCGACCGCCCCGGAGTGCAGGAAGCGGCCATTCGGCACGGAGTGCGCGCTCTGGTGGTGACTGGAGGCTTTGGGGTCGCGCCCGATTTGATTGCGGCCGCGCGCGAGAAGGGGGTCGCAGTATTGTTGGCCAGTCTCGATACCGCCAGTGTGGCGAAATTGATCCAGTGTTCGCGCAAAGTGAGCACCGTGGTTTCAGGTGATTTTCTAGTAGTGGAAGAAGGAGAAATCGTGTCCCGCCTTCGCAAGCGTCTTTCGGTCGAGAACCAGGATCTCTTCCCGGTCGTGAAGCGCGGCACCCGCACCATGGTGGGCGTGCTTTCCAAGTCCAACCTCGTGGAGCCGATGCGCACGCGCTTGGTTCTGGTGGACCACAACGAGTTCGCCCAAGCGGTGACCGGGGTGGACGAAGCCGAAATTTACGAGGTCATTGATCACCACCGCCTGGCGGGGGACTTGGCGTCGCGCGAACCCATTCGTTTCCTGAACGAGCCGGTGGGTTCTACTAGTACTCTAGTAGCTCGCAAATTCATTCATCGTGACATTGAGCCCAGTCCCGGAGTGGCGCTTTGTCTCTGCGCGGGATTGATCTCGGACACCCTCATGCTCACCTCTCCAACCACCACTTCTCTGGATCGCGAGATGCTCGAGTGGCTGGCCCCGATCGCCAAAGTGGATCCCGAGACCTTCACTGAGGAGTTCTTCGCAGTGGGCTCGCTCTTGGTGGGGGGGACTCCGAACGAAATCCTCACCACAGACCGCAAGGAGTTCTTTGAAGAAGGGGTCAAGATCAGTATTTCCCAGATTGAGGAGCGTGGTCTGAGCGGCTTTGACAAGCGGAAGAACAAGCTCGTCAATGCCCTCGAGGCTTTGCGGGAGCTGGAAGGCTGCGACCTCGCTCTCCTCGTCGTGACCGATATCTCTACTCACGATAGTTTGATTCTGGCCAGTGGCGATCCGGCTCTCTTGGAGGCTCTCCCTTACGAGAATCGGGATGGTGTTTTCATTGCGCCTGGCGTGGTGAGCCGGAAGAAGCAAGTCTTCCCCGCGGTCTGGGGAGCCTGTCGGAGTGCCGCGAGCAAAATCTCTGCTACTGCCTAGGATGAGCGATTTGTTAGTGGTGAAAGTAGGCACCGGGGTTCTGACCCGGGTGAGCGATGGACGCATTGACGGCGGCTCACTGGTCAAGCTCGTGACCGCCTTGGCCGAACAAGCCAATAGGGGGCAAAAAGTGGTGCTGGTTTCCTCCGGCGCGGTGGGTTCCGGGGTTTCAGCTCTGGGCTTGGACCAATATCCCACGGAACTTTCGGAGAAACAGGCTGCCGCAGCGGTGGGGCAAGCGCGCTTGATGCATACTTACGAAAATCTCTTTTCCCAGTTTGGTCTCAGCGTCGCACAGATTCTTTTGACCGGCGACAATCTGCAGAAGGACGAGGTGCGTGCCCGCGTGAAGAGCACCATCAACTGTCTTTTGGAGAAAGGTAATGTTGTGCCCATCGTGAACCAGAACGACTCCGTTGCGGTGGAGGAATTGAGTCAGGGGGACAATGACATGCTTTCGGTGCGCGTTTCCGAGCTCATGGATGCCCGCCTTCTTGTCATGCTGACCAGTGCGGACGGCTTGTGCCGTGGGGTGGGCGGCGAGCTGATTCCCGAGGTGCGCGATTTGGAGGAGGCCCGTCAGCAAGTGGCGGAAGGATCCGGTAAGTTTTCCATCGGCGGCATGAGGTCCAAATTGACAGCGGTCGAATTGGCGCTTTCTTGTGGCGTGCAGGTCGCCATTGGCAACGGCCGTCACCCCGAACGCTTGGCTGACATTGTAGCGGGCGGGGGAGTTTGTACGAGATTTCTAGTAGATTAAGATTATGGCATTGACCACGGAAGAAGTGACAACCCAAGTCCTGGAGATGGGCAAAAAGGCTCGCGCCGCAGCTCTCGAGTTGGCGGTCTTGGGGGCTGAGAAGAAGAATGAAATCCTGCGGGCAATGGCCGCTGGTTTGCGCGCCCAGGCGTCCGAAGTTCTTGCCGCCAATGCTCTGGACATTGCCGCTGGCGAGGAGCGGGAGTTGTCCTCTGCAATGCTGGACCGTCTTCGCTTGGATGAGACCCGGCTAGAGGCTGTGGCCGCTGGAATCGAAAAGGTCGCCACTCTCAATGACCCTGTCGGCGAGCAACTCGCCCAGTGGCAGCATCCCAAGGGGTTTTCCATCGAACAAATCCGCGTTCCCATCGGGGTCATCGGCATCATCTACGAAAGCCGTCCCAACGTCACCAGTGATGCGGCAGTGCTTTGTCTGAAAAGCGGAAACGCGACCATTCTGCGGGGTGGCAGCGAGGCCATTCACTCCAACCGGGCCATCGCGAAGGCGCTGCAGGAAGGCGGCGAGGCGGCGGGGCTCCCGGCGAACGCGATTCAGTTGATTCCTTTCACCGACCGCGAAAGCGTCAAGGTCATGGCGGGCATGGACCAGTATCTCGACCTCATCATTCCCCGGGGAGGCAAGGGGCTCATCGAAACCGTGGTCTCCCTGGCGCGGATGCCGGTCATCAAGCATTACGACGGAATCTGTCACGTCTACATCGCCGAGAAGGCGGACTTTGCGAAAGGCATCGACATTGCAGTCGACTCCAAGACGCAAAAGCCCAGTGTGTGCAACGCGCTCGAAACCCTCTTGGTCAACGAGTCCATTGCCGCCGAGTTTTTACCGCAGCTGGCAGAGGCCATGGAGGAGAAGAAGGTCGAGCTTCGCGGCGATGAAAAGACGCAGCAAATTTTGGGTGACCGGGTGAAGGCCGCAAGCGAAGAGGACTGGTCGATGGAGTATCTCGACTACATTCTGGCGATCAAAGTGGTTGCTTCGGTCGAAGAAGCGATGGCTCACATCAATCAGTATGGGTCCAAGCACAGCGACTGCATCGTGACCGAGGATAATGCGGAGGCCGAAAAGTTTTTGCGGGGGGTCGATTCCGCCTGCGCCTTCCACAATCTCTCCACCCGCTTCAGTGATGGCGAAGAATTTGGCTTTGGCGCGGAAATCGGGATTTCCACTGACAAGCTACACGCCCGTGGGCCCATGGCTCTGCGCGAGTTGACGAGCTATCAGTATCGCTTGCGAGGCGAAGGGCAGATCAAGGCTCGGTAGGGGGCTTTTTTGACGAGGTGTCAGTGGCGATTAAGGGCGCCCGCGGTCCGCGTTAGCGCGTCCAAGTCGCGAAGAGTTCGCCATCCGCGGTGGGCTCGAAGTGTGAAATCTGGAACGCTCGCGAGGCGGGAAGAAAGTCACCGGGAAATCCGGTGATAGTGGGGGCTGCTTTCCCTCCGATGAGAGAATGTCCCGCAATGGTGAGGTTGATTTCGTCGACGGCATCGAGGGCAAAGAGGTCTTTGACCAAAGAGCCTCCGCCCTCGCAAAGAAGGTTCGTAACCCCGAGTTCATTTTTCGCCACCGAAAGGAATTCTTCCAAAGAGCAGCGATGAAGGGTTGTGCCTTTGATGTCTTCCACTTGGGCGCTGGCTTCGGTTACGACCAAATGAATCGCTCCCCCCGTTGTCTGAAACACTTTGTGAGAGGGATCGAACTTGCCACTGCGAGAGATGACAAAGCGCAAGGGCTGCTTCTCAGGATGGCGCTCGGGCGGAATCGTCATCGACATCTCGTCGGCTTCCAAGGTGCCGCGACCCACGAGAATGGCGTCGGCTCTCTCCCGAATGGAAAGAAGGCGCTCCAAGTCCGCAGGGGCGGTGAAGCGGGAGGGGCCTTTGCTGCTGGTCCCAATCTTTCCATCCGCCGAGATTGCAAAGTTGATGAGGATGTAGGGTCTTTCCATCTCGGCTTTTTCTAGTTGGGAAAAGCCCGGGAAACGAGCCCGAAGCCTGAAATGGGCTCTTTCCGTCATGGAAGTCCCGGTTACGCAACGGTTGCGACGGGGGGCGTTTGCAGCTGGAATCGCTGTCTGGGGCTCAATCGAGGCCGCAAATGAGGCCTTGAAGTGAGCTTGAGCTTTTCGAAAAACGAGGGTAACTTTCCGACCAATGAGCGACCAACCAAAAATCGTGTGTTATCTGAAAACCTATTGTGGCTGGAGTGAAGGCGTGCGCGCTGTCCTCCGCAAATACAATTTGGAATGGGAAGAAAAAGACATCATCAAGAATCCGGCCATGCGCATGGAGATGGAATTGAAGTCCGGCCAACCTCTCTCGCCCTGTGTCGAGGTCAACGGCAAGATGCTTGCCGATGTCAGCGGGGAAGAAGTGGAAAGCTACATGGTGGAGCAAGGGCTCATCACGCATAGTGAGGAAGCACCCGACGCACCCATCGATTCGTCCTGCTCTCCCGAGCAACATGAGGCCCAGGCCCGTGCCGAAGCTGCCGCTCGCGGCGTTGCCGGCAAGGTGGTGATTCTAGACTAACTATTACAGTAAGAACATGGACGGCCAACTTCTCATCGTAGATGGTCATAACGCCCTGATGGGGTTGAAGCGGTTCGCGCAAGCTCTGTGGGACAATCCCGCAGATGCCCGCGAACAACTCGTCGATTGGCTCTCCCGCTACCAATCGTCCAGTGATGATGCGGTGGTGGTCGTCTTTGATGGCAAAGGCAACGATCGCAATGTCTATAGCGGTGACGAAGGCGAGGCCATGGTGATCTACGCCAGCAGCCAGGAAACCGCCGATGCCGTGGTGGAGCAACTGGCCGCCAGTCAGGGCAAGAAACGCTCGGTTGTCGTGGCCACCAATGACCGTTCGGTGCAGCTTTCCGTCATCGACAGCGGGGCGGAAGCTCTTTCGCTGGAAGCGATGGAAATGCGGGTCGAGCTCCTGCTCGATAGCGCGCGCAAGAATTGGAACGTCCAGTCCGGCTAGGAAGCGAGTCTTCAAAGCCTTAACGAAATTGAGCATCTCCTCGCCAGAGGGCTCTTCGCTTGGCCACTATTTGAGCCATGAAATTCCTACTCCCTCTTCTTTTTCTCGCGGCCCCACTCTTCGCCGAACCTGCTGCCCAAGCTGAACCAAATCAACTGAGCGCGGAGGAGAAGGAAGCGGGTTGGGAACTCTTGTTCGATGGCAAGACCATTGAGCATTTCCGCAACTACAAGAAGGAAGGCGTGAAGGACGCTTGGCAGGTTCAGGATGGAGTTCTCATTCTCACCAAAAAGGGCGGGGGAGACATCATCACCAAGAAGGAGTTCGAAGCCTTCGAGCTCACTCTGGATTACAAGATTTCCAAAGAAGGGAACTCCGGGTTGATGTTTCACGTGCAGGAGATTTCGGAAAAGCCCTGGCACACCGGAGCCGAGATTCAGATTCAGGACAACGTGGATGGACATGATCCCGAGAAGTCGGGCTGGCTCTATCAGCTCTACAAGCCGGAGCCCATTGTCGATGCCACCAATCCCGCTGGCGAATGGAACACGCTCCGCATCCTCATCACTCCCGAGAAGTGTGTCCACTGGATGAACGGCACCAAGTATGTCGAATACGTCAAGGGCTCCGAGGACTGGAACGAACGAGTCGCTGCTTCTAAATTCGCCGACAAGCCCCACTTCGGCAAGCCCACCAAAGGCCACCTTTGTCTTCAGGACCACGGCAACATCGTCTCCTTCCGCAACATCAAGGTTCGCGAAATCGAGGAGAAGTAGGGATTGGGACTGAAACGTTGCACGCAGTTCCAAGTGCGTGAGGGTGACGAACTGGTCCCCAGTTTACCCTGAGCCCCAGGCTCTGAGGATAATTCGGGGCCTCTCGTTACTCGATAGTTACGTTAGGACCCGAACTTCACAATGCAAGGCTACTGGATTCAATCCGCAGTTAGTAGCTTGCGATAGATGAGAAGACTTTCTTCGTCGAAGCAGCAAAAGGTGATCTGAAGTTCAGACGAGAACGAGCGGCAGGTCTCGACGGCAATGCGAGCAGCCTCTTCAGCTGGGAAATTGTAAACTCCCGTTGAGATGCAGGGGAAAGCAATGGATCGCCAGCCTTCCGCTAAACAAATTTTCAGACTGTTCAGATAGCACTGGGTGAGTTTCTCCTTTTCAGATGAATCACCACCTTGCCAGACCGGCCCCACCGTATGAATGATACGTTGGCAAGGGAGGTTGTAGCTCGCGGTTGCTTTGGCCTCTCCAGTTTTGCAGCCTCCGAGCAAGCGACATTCATGAACCAGCTCTTTTCCGGCTGCCCGATGGATCGCACCATCAACTCCACCACCTCCTAATAAGCTGGAGTTGGCCGCATTGACGATGACGTCCACTGAGAGGTTCGTGATGTCCGCCTGTATAGCAGTGAGAGGCATGGCGGCAGGTGCTTCATATTTTTCGAAGTAACGTGGAGGGACCGCTTCGGTGAGCCACACTCCATTTTCCGACCGGAAAAATTGATATCCATCGTGGTGCATTCTTCCGCTCTCAACTCGGAGGAGAATCGGCTTGCCGTGTCGGGAGCCGACTGCCCGCGCCGTCTCCGCGTCTTGACTGAGATGAACGTGTTGGCGTGAACGGCGCTGAATGCCTTCCCGTTCGATGGACGAGAATGAGGAGATGGCGGTTCCGTGAAACAGGAGCGGAGGGGGAGTTCTCTGCTCCAGCTGAAGGTCAATATCAATGGAATGCCCTTGATTGGCCCGAATACGAAGACCGTCTTCTGATAGTCGAAAGCGCTTCTTGTTGTTGCTTTCTACGAGCTCGAGTAAGTCATCCTTCGTTGTAGGAAGGTTTCGCTTGCTCAGTCGCTCTAGTAGTTGGTCGACCTGGGCCCATCCGTGGGAGTCCAGTTCGATATTCAAATAGGAAGGGTCGTGACGCAGGACTCGGCTGAGGAGTTTACTGCGGATCTTGAGTTTTTGGGGGCTCATATTTGCGTGTTGTTTTAAAGTTAAAGGCGTTTGCTCATTTATCAGCGATTGGGGGACGCTTTCTGCAATTGGTCGGACAGACTCGTGATCTTCTCCCGCCACGCCAGCTTGGCGAGCCAGTCTGTCGGAATGCCGCTTTCGCCCCAGAAGGCTCCTGCCAATTGTCCGTAGATGGCGGCGGTGGTGTCGGCATCGTCTCCGAGGTTGGCAGCCAAAAGGGCTCCGTGTCGGAAGTCGTCGGCCTTGGCAAAAGCCCAAAGCGCGGCTTCGAGGGATTTGACAACATAGCCCGTTCCCTGAATGTGAGGAGGCTCGGAGTTGCGGAACGAGCCGCTAAGAATGGCGGTGAGACCAGGTGACAATTCACCACCGTGAACCGATTCCGCCAACAATTCCTCATCGAAGGCGAGGGCCTCCTTTTTGCTCTCGCCCTCCATCGCCTGACAAATCAGTGCTCCTAAAATTCGACAACTCCAAATCGACTCCGAAGCCCCATGGGTTGTGAGCGAGCTTTCTTCGCAGCGGGCGAGAAGCTCTACCCGTGTTTGCGAATAATAGAAGAGAGGAACGGGGGCGAGCCGCATGATGCTTCCGTTTCCGGCCGAGTAGTTGTCAGTGGGACCCGATCGAGGATCCCCGGACTGACGATACGCCGCAAGGGCCGTGCGCACCGTGTTTCCGATATCGAAGCATTCTCCGGTCACGCTGTTGCTACCCCGTAGCCACCAGTCCAGATAGCGCTCGCACTGGTCCGCCAAGTCCATTCCTTTGCAAGAGATGAGACTCTCGGCCAAGCAGAGTGCCATCGAGGTGTCGTCCGTCCATTGACCTGGAAGCAAACTAAAGGGTCCGCCCCCGACCATATCGTCGAGAGGAGTGAAGGTCCCGGGTGAACGGAACTCCAAAGTCGTTCCCAAGGCATCGCCCACGGCCAGGCCCAGAAGGCAGCCTCGGAATTTGTTGGTGAAGTTCATATCTATCATTTTGCGAAAAGTATTCCTCCGGTCTCTTTTATCTTAGCCCCAGCTTCACTCATTTCCAAAACCGCTCGCTCCACGTCTCCGTCAGTCAGGTTGACTCCGCGGCAGGCGTCGGCGAGCAGGGTGGTATTGAAGCCTTCGGCGAGGGCGTCGAGGACGGTGAACTTCACGCAGTAGTCGGTGGCGATGCCGCAGATATGGAGTTCGGTGACTCCCTTGTTCCGCAGGTAGTCGGCCAAGCCGGTGCTGTGACGGTGACCATTGTCGTGAAAACCACTGTAGCTATCGATGTCGCGTTCGGTGCCTTTGCGGAAGACTGTGTCGATTCGAGTGGCGTCGAGACCCGGTGCCAGTTCGGCTCCCGGGCTGCCTTGCACACAGTGGGTCGGCCACAAAATTTGAGGAAGGCCTGCTAGATCGATCGTGTCGCCGATTGCATGCCCCGGATTGTTCCGGGCGAAGCTGCCATGATCAGCGGGGTGCCAGTCCTGGGTGGCGACCACGTGATCGTAGTGAGGCAGCAAGTCGTTGACTAGAGGAACGAGTTCATCGCCGCCAGCCACCCCGAGGGCACCGCCGGGGAGGAAGTCGTTTTGCAGGTCGATGATGAGAAGAGTTTTCATGTTGATTGGGAGGTTAGATTTCTAGATTGAGACCAGCCTCTTGTTTTTCGAGGTAGGCCTTGCGGTCGAAGCGGTAGAGTCGGGCCGCGCGGTGAGCGACGTCCTGTTCGATCTCGTCGGTCTCTTCGAGAATCTCGAGCTTGAGCAGCTTCTTGCGGAAGTTCCGCTTGTCGAGCTGCTCGTCGAGAATCCGTTCGTAGAGACTTTGCAGTTGGGTGAGGGTGAATTTTTCCGGAAGGAGTTCGAAGCCAATGGGAGAATAGCGGAGCTTGGAGCGCAGCCTTTCCCGCGCGCTGGCGAGAATCTCGGAGTGGTCGAAGGCGAGCTTGGGAAGGTCATCGAAGGGGAACCAGGCCGCCTCATCGGCATCGGTGTCCGCAGTTGGAGGGTGTTCGCTCAGGTTGACCAAGGCGTAGTAGGCCACGGTGACGACATGCTCACGCGGGTCGCGCTTGGGATGGCCAAAGGTGTAGAGCTGTTCGAGAAAGATATCCTTGAGTCCGGTCTCTTCCTGCAGCTCGCGCCGGGCACTTTTTTCCAAATCCTCACCCTCGCGGACAAAGCCTCCGGGCAGGGCCCACTTTCCCTTGAAAGGAGTCAGGCCGCGTTTGATAAGGAGAACCTTCAAGTCCTCCTCATCGAGTCCGAAGACAACGCAATCGGTGGTGAGGGCAGGGCGGGCGTATTCGTAGCTAGGCATAGTTTTGGAGTTAAGAATTTTTAGTGGGCAGCGATTTGATTGCGGGCTGACATTAGGGCGAACCCGAGAAGGTTCGGCCCTTTCCAGAGCAAGGGGTTTTCAGCGTCCGGATTGCTCTGAGCCATTCCGATTCCCCAGATTTTATCTCGAGGACTCGCTTCGACGAGAATCCGTTTTTGAGTTTGCTTGAGAAAGTCTCCGAGTTTCTGGTTTTGGCTGAACTTCGCGACGTTTCCCGTCACCACGATTTTAAACCGATTCTGCTGCCAGACCTGCTCATCGAAATTGGCGATTTGTCTTCCGAGCTTTTTGGCCTCAGCAGGGCTCTGGCAGGATAGAATCCGCTGGCGAATTGGCTCATCGTTAAAGAGGCGGGCTTTCTCGGCCATCATAAAGTGTTCGGTAGAAGGGTAGTTGATTCCAGAAACCTGAAAGCTGGCTGGATACCACTGGCTCAAACAGGCTTTGGTGATAGAGCCTTCTTGAGCGCTGTGTCCCCAGAAGAAGAGATACTTGAAGTCTTCGACTTCGAAGCGTCCAACGAGGTCGGACCAGGTTAGGGGGAGTTGATTCATGGGCGCAATCTTAGTGTAAACTTTGCACTAAGCAAACTATAAAGTGTGAAGTTTACACTTTGTGAGAGTGAGGCAGGGATATTTCCGTTCCTCAAGAAAATCGCCTAAACTACGACGAGGTCATAAATTGGCATCTGGCTTTCGGGGGCTCGACTCAATGGCAGAGTTGTTCCTGCTCCAATGTGTTGCTGAGGATCTCCGCGTGGTCGAAAGCCAAGGGCGGGAGGTCGGCGAGTGGGTGCCAGCGGACGTCCTTGGCGTCATCGGCTGCGATGGCCTCTTGGGTGTCTTGATTTGTTCGTGTGACGAAGGCAAGAGAGACGGTGTGTCCTCTGGGATCCCGGCCAGGTCGTCCGTAGAATCCGGCTTGTGCAAAAATCAGCCCAGTCAATCCGGTTTCTTCCTCAAGTTCCCGACCGACCGCGTCTTCCGGATCTTCGTTCTCATCGATAAATCCGCCGGGGAAGGCCCAGAGATCGCGAAACGGTTCGTTCTTTCGCTGAATCAGCAGGACATGAGTAGGCTTCTCTGCGGGAGCCAAAACAACGGCGTCAACCGTGACCGCTGGACGAGGATATTTGTAGCAGTAGTCCATCGCTTAAAGTTCGCTCAGTTCCTTTTGAAAGCCGCCGCTGAGAATCGGGAAGCGGCACCACGTCTTTGGATCGAGGTTGTCGTCATCGAGGTGGAATCCGGGGGCATAGCGTTCCCGCTTCCACTGATTGCGGCTCCAAAGCTGGAAAAACCGTTTCACCCAGACCCGCACCTGCTTCTCCTGATAGTTGGGGAAGCGGGCGAGGGTGAGGGCGAGAATGTCGCGCGGACTGCGCTTGTCGCGAATCGCCCACTTCTCAATTTGGTCTAACAGAGGGTAGGGCATGAGGTCGCCTTCATCGGTTTGTTCGGCCTCGTCGGGACGGAGTTCGGCGGTGGGTTGTTGCTTGTTGACGGCCGAGAGAACGGGTAGTGGAGGAATCTCGGTCGTTCCGGTGGTTTCCATCCAACGCAGCCAGTGTCTCAAGAAGGCCTTGTCGATGCCCGCAATGGGTGCCAGCCCGCCACAGGTATCGCCGTCCATGGTCGCGTAGCCGACAGCAGCCTCCGAGCGATTGCTGGTGGTAATGAGCAGCGCATTGCGGAGGTTCGCGAGCATCCAGATGCCGGGAGCGCGCACGCGGGCCTGAATATTCTGGCGCGCGATGTCATCCTGTTCCCAGCTGAGGGGGCGTTCCAAATGCCGTTCGATCATGTCTTCGTATTCCTCCACCATGGGGGCGATGTTCCAATGATCGAAAGTGCAGCCAAGAACTTTGGCCAAAGATTGCGCGGCATTGAGAGTGGTGTCGCCACTGTTCTCGCTGCTCTGATAGATGCAGGCGAGCAGGGCGGGCCTGGAGAAGGCTTCGTCTTGGTCACCTAGGTGGCACAGTCTTTCGCGGAATGAGGCTTCGCCGAGTTCGGTCCGCGCCAGTTGGATAGCCTGGGCGACGAGAACAGCGCAAGCCGCCGAATCCGCCCCGCCGCTCAGCGAAATCACGTAACCCCGACTGTAGCTTTTTCGCAAATAGTCGAACAGACCCAAGGTCACCGAGCGGGTGAACTCCTCTTCTTTGCTCAGGTGGTCCGGTAGATTGATGGGTGTCGGGAGATGCGGACTCTCAGGGAGGCGGAAGGGATGAGAAAAGATTTCGTCAGACTCTAACAGAAACGGTCTTCCTGCCGAACGCGCTTGCGCCAGGCGATTGAGTTCGAGGTCAACCGTGGCACAGGTCAGGGCATGGTCCTGGAAACTAAAGCGGGTGCCTTCCGCGATGAGGGTGCCATTGTTGGCGATGAGGTTGCCGCCATCGTAAATGATCTTTCCCGCCTCGTTGCCTAACAAGTTGGCGTAAAGATAAGCCACCCCAAAGGCACGTGAGCCTTCACAGACGAATCCGCGGCGAATCTCTTGCTTTCCGAAGGCGAAGTGGCTGGCACTGGGATTGATGATGAGGTCGGCCCCCAGCGAACTGGCGTCGCGGCCGGGCCGGTCGGGCACCCAGGCGTCTTCACAAATCTCGAAAGCGATGCGGACATCATCCAGCTGAAAGACAAAGTCGCCCAGAGGAACCTCGCGACCTTCCAGGGTAACGGTTTCTTGCATTCCTTCCGGCCAAGGAGAAAACCAACGGGGCTCATAGTGCAGTCCGTCACCTGCTAGATTTTGCTTGGCATAGAATCCAACTAGCTCGCCATTGGCGACTAAAGCGACGACATTGAAGAGCCGGTTCTGATAGCGGAGAGGAAGTCCCACTGCAAAGGCGATTCCGTCCGATAGGGGAATCAGGTTCCGCAAGCTGGCCAGGGCCCGGTCGGCGGTGTCGGGAGCCAAGAACTGGTCTTCGCAACCGTAGCCCGTGATTGCCAGCTCGGGGAGGCAGATCAAGGTGGCGTGCTGCTTCTTGGCATCAGCAATCGCAACCCGGATGCGTTCTTCGTTTCCGTCCCAGTCGAGCGGGGTTTGGTTGAGCGAGGCGGCGGCAAGGTGAAGAGTTCTCATGGGGTGAGGGCTAGGGTGGGTTGAGGTTTGAGGTGGGGAGCCATGAGCTCGGCGCGGGTCTGTTCCAACCGGGGGCTTCGCTCAAGGGTCAGGGGATTCTGGCGATAATCAGCCCAGCTGGCTAGCGCTCGCTTTCGAATTTTTTCCAAGGGAAGCGGCTCCGCAACCCGTCGACCATAGAGAAGGATTTCTTCTAACAGTGTGTTTTCGTGGGTCTCTTCAAGCTCATTGAATAGCGTCACTTTCCTTCCCTGGCGCGTGGCATTGAGGCAACCGGGGTTCGAGACCTTGATGGGGTCCTCGCTCAGCTTGATGGCATAGCGCCAAGTCTCTTCCTCCTGAATGGCTCCCAATTTAAAAACTCCTCCCAGCGCGGGCTGTTCGTAGGCGGTCACCAGTTTGGTGCCGACTCCCCAAGTGTCGATCTTGGCTCCGGCGCGCTTCAGTTCGCTGATGGTTTCCACATCGAGGTCGTTACTGGCCACGATTCGGGCCTCCGGAAATCCGGCCGCATCCAAGAGTGCGCGGGCTGCTATGCTGAGGGGGCCGAGCTCTCCCGAGTCAAGTCGTATGCCTGCAAACTGATGTCCGGTCTTGCGCAGCTCTTTAGCTACGACGATTGCCTTTTTCACCCCCTCGATAGTGTCGAAGGTATCTACCAGCAGGGTGGTATTATTCGGCATCGCCTCGGCGTAGGCTTGAAAGGCTTCACTCTCGTCGCGGAAGCTCATCACCCAGCTGTGTGCGTGGGTTCCTTTGACGGGAATCCCGAACAGCTGACCCGCCAAGACGTTTGAAGTCGCGTGGCAGCCTCCGAGATAGGCGGCCCGGCTGGCGCTGACTCCGCCATCAGGACCTTGCGCGCGACGAAGACCGAATTCCAGCACAGTGTCGCCCTCGGCAGCTTCACAGATTCGCGCCGCTTGCGTGGCGATGAGGGTTTGGAAGTTGATGATGTTTAGCAAAGCGGTTTCCACCAACTGACACTGCAAGATTGGCCCGCGCACCTGCAGGACGGGCATGTTGGCGAGGGCGAGACTTCCCTCGGGAAGGGCTTTGACGGTGAGTCTCCAGTCGAGGTTGCGCAGAGCCTCCAGATACTCGGGGGCGAAAAGCGGCTCGTCGTTATTTCCTCTGAGAGTTGCGAGGTAGGCGAGGTCTTCTTTTTCAAACTTGAGATTGGTGAGAAACTCCACTGCGGGTTCGATGCCGGCTACGATGGCCGCGCTTTCTCCGAAGGGTGCCCGGCGGAAGAAGAGATGAAAGACGGCTTCCTGATTGTGGCGATTGTGGTGCCAGTAAGCTTGCCCCATCGTGAGTTGATAGAGGTCGGTAAGGAGTGGGGTCTGCATGCGGATAGGGTAAAGTGTAAAAAATACACTTACAAGCACTTTCTGGTATAAAACGAAAAAGAGAGAGGGCCTTTCCCACAAAATAGCACGACCCCGAAGCGGTTGCTCCGAGGTCGTGCTATTTTGCGCCGGTAATGAAAAAAGGGGTTCTACTCCTCGTCCACCAGAACGCGGAGGTAGCCGTTCTCGAGACTGTGGTCGGCGAGGCGATAGGTGAGATAGTGGTAGCCAGTGGGCGGAGTCGGGAGTCCGCTGGGATTGTCGACAAAGTGAATCGGCTCGTCCCAGTTCGCCAAGTCACGGGAGCCTTGGAAGGTGTAGACCAGTCCGGCTGCGGTGTAAGTATTTCTCCCCAAGGTTCCACCTACAGCTACCGGGACGGTCTGGCAACAGCGCCCCTCTTCATCGACTGTCACTGGGATGACCGGTTGACTGTTCGCTTGTCCCGAGTGGGAGCCGAACGCGAACTCAGCAAGGTTACTGCTGTTGTCGCCGTCGCTGTCGACACTGCTCTCGACGACCAGCCCCACCTGTTGAAAGGACATTGCGCTGAGATTGGTCAAGGCATCGGTGCGCACCAACTCGAACCAGTTGAGGTTGACCGCGTCGCCAATCATCTCCAATCGGATCACCTTTTGACCAGCGCTGGCAATGGGTATTGAGGGGAGGGAAAGGGTGATCCAATTGGCCCACCCGCCGGTGGATTGCACATCGATGATCCCGAGTTCTTCTCCATCGAGGGTCACGCGAACATCACCCACCACGCTCTCGGCACTCGCGACCCGCATGTTCAGCTGATAGATTCCAGTCGGGGCTTGCACGGTGTATTCCATCCATTGGCCATCGTCGAACCAGCCCACGCTATAGCCGCCTTCCGTGTCGCCCGAGGGATCGATGTCGACGCCCTCCGTGCGGTAGGCTCCGCCCAAGTTTGCCTCTTCAGCATCGGAGTAGGCTACTCCCTGTCCACCCAAGTCGTAGTTCTCCGCCTCCACCCGTCCGGGGATGAGGTGGGCGGTTCCTCCGAATGGATTTTGCCCTTCGGGAACAGGGGGCTCGCCGGCTCCTTCGCCGATTTCGATCCAGTTCAGATTGAATCCGGCTTGTCCCGTGAACTTCAGTCGCAGGACTTGAAGACCGGTCTCGACGATTTCGACCGAGGGGATGGTAACGGTTTCCCATTGATACCAGTCCCCGGTGCCAGTGACCTCGAAGGTGCCGAGCGCCCGACCGTTCAGTTCGACCGAAAGCCCACCCGGAAGCGCGAAGCCACTGGCAACCCGGGCCTTGAGGTCGTAGGTGCCCGGGGTGACTTCGACGGTGTATTCCATCCATTCCCCGGGATCGGTCCAACCGACGGAAGGGGTCGACGGGCTGTCAAAGGAAGCCTCGATATCGACTCCACCCGGACGGTAGTTGAGGTCGGTGTAGGTGAACCCGAAGTTCTCTTCCTCCGAGTCGAGGTAAGCCACTCCGGGCCCGCCATCATCAAAGTTTTCGGCCTCTACCCGTCCGGGTATGAGTGCCGCAGGGCCGCCGAAGGGAGTCTGGTCGTCCTCGGTTTCGCCGGGGCCACCCCCACTGCCGGGTTCCCGGAATTCGATCCAGTTTAGGTTAAAGGACGCTCCCTGAAACTCCAGTCGCAGCACAGCCGTTCCGCCTTCACTAATCGTAAGATTGGGCAGGACAAAGTCTTCCCAGGCATACCAGCCACCAGTGGAGTCGATGTCGATCTCGCCCAACACTGCCTCGTCTAACAGAACTCGAATCGAGCCCGGAATGTTCAGCTCGCTGGCAGCCCGGGCAGCCAAGTCATAGGTGCCGGGGGTCAAGGCCACGGTGTAGCTGGTCCACTCGCCATCTTCGATCCATCCGATGGCGGGGGTGTTGGCGGTGTCGAGGGAGGCTTCCAGGTCCACCCCTTCGGCACGGAAGTTTTCGCCAAAGTTGGCTCCAAAGTTTTCCGGGTCGGTATCGCTATATGAGACTCCAGGACCGCCGGTGTCGTAGTTCTCCGCCTCGATGCGGCCGGGAACGGGGGCGGGAGTGCCTCCGAGGGCGAGGGACTGCGCGGGGATTTCATCTGGATTCTCTTCCAGCTGATTCAGGTAGGCGACAAGAGACTCGAGTTCCGCAGGCGTCACACTGACCCCTTCGTGAGCAGTGATGGCTCCGGCCAAAGTGTTTTCCGAGCCATCGTGCAGATAGGGCGAACCAGCCCATGAAGCTAAAAGAGAAGGAGTGTCGAATCCCGGCAGCGCACCATTGAGCCTTTGCCCGGAGGCGGCGGTGATGGTGCCGATGTCGTGGAAGGCCGAGCCGGAATCGGTAAAGGCGGATCCACTGTGACAATCGGCACAGCCCTTGGAAAGGAAGAGGTCTTTCCCCGTGAGGGCAGCTGCAGTCAGCTCGCCTCCGTTGGAGCGATGAGGGGATTGAGGAACTTCGGTGAGAGAGGAGAGATAGGCAGCCAAGGCATCAAGGTCTTCACTACGACCTCCGTTCGGCGAGCCCAGGGTTGGGTGGGGAGTTCCCGTCGAAAGAAGTCCAGTTCCTTTGGCAAAGCTGCGGATCTGTCCTTCGAAGTCCTGAAACTCGTCGAAGTTCGCACTCCAGTGCAAGGGGCCGTGTTCTTCTCCGCCCCGGCCGCGCAAGTCGATGGTGTTGCGTAGTCCCTCGCCAAATCCGGTGAAGTCCCAGGTCCGGCCATCGTGTCCTTCCTCATTGTGGCAGGAGGCACAGGACATGTAGTTTTCCATGCTGAGTCGGTCGTCCTCGGAGTCGTAGAAGAACTGTTTTCCCAACAGGACCTGAGCGGGAAGAGTTTCCGTGCTGGTGGCATCCAGTGTGGCCAGAGTCGGCGCCGCCTCGGTGCCATGCTCCACGAGAGCGGAGAGATCATGGCAAGTGAGGGAACGGCTCATGAAGTTGTGGACGTAAAGAGTATGTCCGTCGGGGGAAAGCGCGAGACCCTGGGGGGCGAGCTCGACATTCAGCCGGAAGAGTTCCTGCCCGCCGTAAACATCGACGACCGCGACTTCGCGCGAACCTTCCAAGGCGACAAAGAGATGAAGCCCGTAGGGACCATAGATTGCGGCGGAAGGGAGCCCCGAGTTGTCGTGGTCAATTCTGCTTAGGTAATCCTCGTTGTTAGTCGAAAGGTCGATACGGGAGGAGATGGAGCGCACCGAGTTCTGGTGGTCCAGCTGAAGCCCGTCGCGCAGCACGCCCCGCTCGATGTTGTCGAGCTTGGAGGGAATCCAGGCCGAATCATTAGCGGGAGAGAGAGCGGGTGATCCGAGATAGTTGGGAAGGCCGCGTCCGCCACCCGCGAAATCGCTTTCGGTGGAAGCTTGCAAGCGGGTGCGGGTCAGAATGTTGGCGGTGGCGGTTTCCATGACGGTCACATACCCACCCGCTGTGCTCAGATCCGGGGTTCCCGTGGACTCACCCGGCGCAGGGGGAGAGATGAACTGCGGCAGGTAGAGTCGGCTGCCATCGTGGTTGATGGCGAGGTGGCGGGGAAAGTCCCCCACGGGATGGCGGGACAGGATTGCGCCGGTGGTGGGATGCAGCTTCGCCACTTCACCCAGAGCTTCCAACGCGATCCAAGCGCTGGCTCCGTCGGGACTGTGCACGATTCCGTGAGGCATGGCACCACGGGGAAGAACGCGAGTGACCACGCTGTAGTCGTTGGGGTCGATGACCGAGAGCGTTGACGAGGTCTTGTTAGAGACCCAGACCCGACCGTCGGGAGCGAGGCTGAGAGTGCGGGGAAAGTCCCCGACGGGAATTTCCGCAAGCTTGCTGCGACTAGGAAGGTCGAAGACGCTGACGGTATCTTGGTCGGGATTGACGTTCCAGATCTGTTCGCTCGTGCCGTTGACCACGGTGATAACAGGTTGGGTATTGCGGGGGCGGCTGGCGGTCAGAGCGGGGTGAACCAGGTGCGTCAGACGCCGGGTCACGGCATCGCCGTTGGCATCAGTGGCGGTCAGGGAAACCGTGTAACGGCCCGGTTGACTGAAGACGTGGCTGGCGGACGAAGCGCTGGTGGTGACCTCTGGAGTGCCGTCTCCAAAGTTCCAAGCATAGGTGACATTGGTGCCACCCGTTGCACCCACGTTGAAGGTCGTGGCTGAGCCGGACTGGCTGGGGCTGGTCAAGGTCTCTGGGAGGTCGATGATGGGATGAATTGTCCAGCTAAAGGTGCGCGCGGCCTGTTCTCCATCGGGGTCGGAGACCGTGACGATGGGAGTGTAGCTTTGCGGCGAAGTAGGCCGCCCCGTGATTCGTCCGCTGTTGGGATCGATGGCGAGTCCCGCCGGAAGACCCGTTGCGCGGTAGGTGAGCGGGTCATTGTCCGCGTCCGCACCACTGACCAGATAGCTAATGGAGGTCCCTTCGGTGTGGGTGAGATCCGGAACCTCGCTCAGGGTAGGAGCTTCGTTTTCGTCGGGAATGAATGTGACGAGAAGCGACTCGAGCTCGAAGTGAGCGGTCTCGCTTGGGTCGTTCTTTTTGGAAAGATAGGCCCCCAGACGCAGGGTGTGGTTTCCCGCAGGCACGATGGCTGAGGAAACAGTGGAGGTTTGATAGCCGGAGTCACCGCCGCCGGTGTTTTGAATGAGATAGTCGTTCCCATTCAATCCCAGAAGCTGACCATTCAGGGAAACGAGGACCTCGCTGCTTTCATCGCTATCCAGCGTAGTGCTGGCATCGAGCCTCCATTGGGGAGAAATGACAACAGTTCCCGGTTGGGGCAATTGGATTGTGCGCTCCCATGCTCCCGACATCCCCGAGCGGGTAGTGGTGTCGACGCCACCGAGTTCGACATGGAGCCGACCATCGCGGAGGGGTGAACCCGCGCGTCCGGCCTGATAATTAGTGGCAATCTCCGCCGCAGTCAGGCCCTTGCTGTAGACCGCGAGCAAGTCGTAGTCGCCCAACCAGGGACGGTTGAGAGTGAGTTCGTTGGCGAGGGCAAAGCGATAGGAGGAGTCCCAGTTGGAAAGCGCACCAGGCACACTGGCAGTCTGCACGAGGTCACCATCGACGTAGAGACGGCCAACACCGTTGGAAAGGGTGTAGACCACGTGCTGATAGGCGAGCGCGGCGGGGTTGGAGGTGGTTTCCACCCCGGGGAGTCCGTTCGTCGAAGTCTGTGGGGTGCGCAGACGGCCGTGATAGTTGCGTCCCTCTTGCCCCACGGTGAAGTTGCGCAAGCTGGTCGTGCTCGATAGCGTGGCGATGCGGGCGGGACCGGCTTGAGTGAGGTTTTGTGGGCGAACCCAGGCTTCGAGGGTCATCGCATTGCTGCCGGTGATGGCTTGGTGCAGTTTGCTCGCGGCGGTGGTGCTTTGGATGAGGGTGTTTCCTGTGACTGACAGGCTGCCATCAGCGTTCCAACTTGTCAGGGAGGGATTGGCAATGGTCAGATTGAGAGGGGTGCCGTTTCCGGAAAGATCATAGACCGTATTGGCTACAGACCCTTGTTCGAAGGTGTAGAGCGCTTGCAAGGAGTCGCCACCCACCCGGCTTTGAATGGAGTTGGAACCTTTTGCGTAGGCGGGATTGTTCGTCGATCGAAAGGCGTCATCGCGATAGCTGAAGCCACCGTCGTCACTTTCAAAGTCTTCTTCAAAAAGCAAACTGCCGTGGATGGTCCAAGGCTGGGTGCTCGCCACCTGCTGACCTTCGCTATCGGTGACGGTGATAATCACGGTGCCGGTGCCCGTCAGGGTGGGTTGACCGGTGATGAGGCCGGAACTCGGGTTGAGAGTGAGACCTTGGGGAAGGTTTTCTACCGAAAAAGTATAAGGGGGGACGCCACCGCTCGCGGAGACCGAGTGATTGAGGGTGGTATTGAGAAAGGCGTTGGCAGGTGGCTGGTGTGCGAGGGAGAGCTCTCCCACCTTGATGCGCAGATAGAGTCCGTTGCGATTATTGAGGTCGGAGGACCAAATCCATTTCGCCGATGAGCTTTTGGGAAAGCCGGAAACCGGGGCCCAAGGCGCACTGGCGAGGTCCCCGTGCTCGGTGGCAAAGGCCCAGGCCGAGTCATCGAATTCAGGCTGCTCCCAGTCGGAGGGGGCGGTGTGGGAGACTTTCCAATCCGAGGAGGTGGTGAGAATCTCACCATTGACTCGCAAGTGCCCAAGCAAGCCGGTGGAGCCAATGACGTCGGTGACATGAATGGCAATCGTCCGGTGCGTCTCGTCGGAGAAGGAAGTGGTGGTCGCGCTGCTGGAGTTCAGGCCCAACTGGGTCAGCTGACCATCGATGTAGAGCTCGTGTCGGTTCTGGGAGGCGATGGTCGCCTCGTTGCGAGGTTCGACCGAGCGCAAGGCCCCCGAAGGAACGATGGCTTTGCTGGTGCGGGGGCTGGACCACTTCAGCTGGATGGTGGAGTCATTTATATTCTGGTAGTAATCGAGGCGGATGGGCACCGGAACCCCGCCCTGCAGGGCGATGGTGGCGGAGTCTTCGGTGGAGGAGTGACTATTCCAGTTATTGATGATTTGCTGGTTGTCGACCCACAACCGGACCCCGTCATCTGACTGGGTGTAGAAGGTGTAGTCTTCGGAATAATCGGGAATGATCCAACCCGTCCAACGAACGGAGTAGGTGCCATTGCCCACCAAGTCGGGAAGGGGCGAGTTCGAGGTGGAAGTGAAATCAATGAGGGCATCGGTGCGGGTCTCCTTGAGGGTTTGGAAGTTGGTGCCGTCGAAGTATTGGGCCATGAGACCGCTGGTGTCGGAATCCGAAGTCTCTTTGACGTGAATGATTTTCGCTTCGGAGTAAGCTCCATTGGCTTGGGTGGCAAAGAGCATCCAGTAGCCGGGAACCATGACGTCTTTGTTAGGGTGGGAGATGAGCTGATAGGTTCCGGGCGAGGTCTCGGTGAAAGGAATATCGAGAAAGCGTTGGTCCGAGGTGACGCCGTGGGTGATGGCGATCATGCGGGTCATGGAAAAGCGATTGAGACCAGCACTAGCCGAAACCTCGAAGACCGAACCCAGCGCCACCGCTTCGGGAGCCTCCTTGATGGTAGGGCGGGCAATGGGATTGTTGCTGGCGTCGAGCAGGGCGGGAGGAGTGAAGATTTGCGCGTCAGGATGGTTGGCCGAACTCGTCGCATTGTTAGAGAGGTAGCCGCCTCCTCCGGAATAGACCCGTCCGTCGGGGAGCAGCGCGGCGGTGGAGTGGTAGTTGCGGGGAATGGCCATGCTGGACAGCGTGCGCCAGGTGCCGGTGGCCGGGTTCCAGACCTCGGCCGGCAAGATGGAGCCTCCATCGGAGAAACGAAGGCCAGTGGTATTTCCCCCAATGGCGACCACTTCTCCGGATGGCAACGAGACGATATTGTGAAGACTGCGGGCAAAGGCCATCGAGCCGGTGGTCTGAACGGTGGGAGGTGTGGTGTTGAGATCGACGGTGTAGCAAAGCTTGCTCGCGGTGGAGGAGTTGGGGTTGGCGGCTCCTCCCACGATGAGGTATTTGCCCGAGCCATACATCACAATGCCGCCATCGTGAGGGTAGTGATTTCCTGGCACTGTGACCCCGGCCGAGGTGCGCGAACCGTTTCCACTGGCGTCGACCCAATGCATGGTGTCGGTGGGGCCAAAGTGGAAGAGGCGGCCATCGGGAGCCACCATCAGGAAGGGCCAGCCGTTGCTCTCGAATCCCGAGGCGCCGGAGATCGGCTGCCAGTTGATGCCGCTGAGCAGATTCCATTGCTGGTTGTTATGGTCAAAGCGCTCGACGGTGTTGGGGCTGCCTTGGCCGCCAAAGGTCACCACATCACCATCGGAGAGCGCCACCGCGGTGGTATACCAGCGCTTCCCGTTCATATCGGGGACCTTGTTCCAGGAGTTCGAGCGCCAGTCGTAGGTTGATGAGTGCTCGATGGTGAAGCGTCCTCCCATTGTCTGCAGGATGCCGTCCGTCCGCATCACGGGATGCGCACAGAACATTTCGTGGCCTTGATAGAGGTCGCTGGCGAATTGCCAGTTGTCGGGATTCCAGAGGGCCCAGTTGGTCTGGTGTGCGGTGCCCGGCCAGGTCATGGGCTCTTGCCCCGCGTAGGTGAGGAGCTTGCCGTTGGGGAGAACCGCGATGGTCACGGGGGTGTGCGGCCAGTCGATTACGGGACCCCATTTTCCAGCGCGGGTCGAGACGGCGGGCGCACTTGGGGGCGCGGTGTAGTTTGGAAGAAGCGATGCGGCTTGTTGCCAGAAAAGATCGTCTTCGGCATGAATGTTGGCGTCCGCCGAAACCTTGGTCAGAAGGGAAAGCCAAACAAGAGGAAGAACGAAAAGGGTGGAACGTTTCATGGCTGGTTTGGGAATTGGTGGTCGGTGAGAGTGGTGAGGAAGGCGACGAGAGCCGCCTTGTCCGCTTCGGTGAGGTCGAGTCCGGTCTCGGGATGTTTGGCCAGATTCGGGTCTAGAGTGGGAGAACGTTGAACCCCGGAGTTGTAGTGCTCCACCACCTCTTCCAGGGTCGCGAAGCGTCCGTCGTGCATGTAGGGCGCAGTGAGGGTGAGATTGCGCAAGCTGGGTACCTTGAACTTGCCCCGGTCGCTTTCCAGCCCAGTTGCGGCCGCCCGGCCCAGGTCTGAGAACGTGCGGTCCAAGCCATTGTTGGCGAAGGTGTGATTGCTAAAGAGCGCGCCCCCGTGACAGTGAAAACAGTCGGCGCCCCGCAAGCCGTTGTCAGGGTCATGCTCGGTGATGAAGAGTTCGAAGCCCCGTTTCTCCTCAGCGGTCAGCTCGACCTCCCCGCGCATCGCTTGGTCAAAACGCGATTCCTGAGAGATCAGGGACAGCAAGTATTGCTCCAAGGCTTTCGCCAAGAGGTCGCCATCGATTTCGGATTTTCCAAAGACCTTGGCAAAAGTGGTGGGGTATTCGGGGTTGGCATTGAGCCGCTGCAGGGCCTCCGTGAGAGGCAGGGCCAATTCGTCGGGATGCTCAATGGGATGAAGAACTTGCTCCCGGAGAGTTTGGACCCGTCCGTCCCAAAACATCTCTCGATGCCAGACGAGATTAAAGAGCGGCATGGAATTGCGGGTGCTCTTTCCTCCGAGATGACCTTCGGAAAAGGCCAAGCCCGCGTCGCTGAAGGCGGCCTCGGGTTGGTGACAACTGGCACAGGAGATGTTGCGCTCTTTGGATAGAATGGGGTCGAAGAAGAGCGCCTTGCCCAAGGCCACTCCTTCATAGGTAAGGGGATTGTCGGCAGGGAAATCGGGTTGAGGGAAGTGACGTTGGATCGCCGGTTCCGCAGTGGGTTGTTGATTCGGGTGAAGTGGGTTGTTCGCCTGGGGGTAATGATAGATGCCCGGAGTGATGGCGTCGACGGTGAAGGCTTGACCGAGAAGCTGGGAAAAGGTGGTGGCGACAGGGTCACCGGGGCGGGAGTGGGTGGAGGTGGTCTCTCTGATATCGAGCCGTGGACTCGCCAGAATTTTTGCCAAATCCAGACTTAGGGAGAGCGTTTGGGCACCCTCGAGATCCAGCTCCAGAGGCAAAACGATTTCGGTGGCGTTGGAGTCATTGCCCAGATGATAGAGGAAGCCGAGGTCCTGCTCGCTGTGACCCTCCAGCGCGCAAAAGATGTATCCGCTCTGCCAAGTCCAATGGAGGTTGTTGAGCTGGGGGTTGAGGGGGTGCTCGGGTGGATAGCGGTTCGGGTCGGAGGCATTGGTGTTCTCATCGAGACCAACGACAAAACGGAGAGCTTGAAAGCGGCCTTCCGGAATGGTCCCCAAGGAAAAACGAGTGCGAGCCTCGCCATGAGAAATGAAGGCGATCAAGGAGGAGTCCGCTTCCATCCAGGAGCCATCTTCTTTTTGCAGAGCGAACTGCGAGAGGAGATAGTCACAGCGACTGACTCGACGCCCTTCGCGCTCAGTGCCCACTTGGTAGCGCTCGCCCCGCCAATTGAGCTCGAACACCAAATCGCATTGCACCGACTGCCCCCAAGCTTGCAGCAGGAGACAGCAGGTGAATGCGAGATGATGAACGATTGTCTTCAAGACGTGGGTGAACGTCGTGAAGAATATGAATTTTCATAAAATGTTTAAATAAATTTATGGTAACGCTATCCGAGTGTATTCCGGTGAAACGCTAGCAATCCTCTTGTTTCCAGTGTTTTGAGGGTGAGAGTTACTCAAGTGGTGAACGGTGCTCTCGCTAATAAAATTTTAAAAGTTATTTAAGCCTTCCTGACAATAATGCGAATTGCATGGAAGTGAACTCGTCGTTTCACTTTCCCGCCAACTGGACAGAGTGCCCAATCGACTCGGTCGGGCACGCTTCGATGGCTTCGTGGGCGGCGCGAATCTCGTCTGCCGATTCGGGCTGGCGCCACACGTAGCTCAGGCCCTCTTCGTCATCACGCTTGAAGACGTTGGGTGCGAGTTCCGGGCAAAGCCCGCAGTCGATGCAGCTAAGATCGTTGAAGAATGACCCGGGGGCATTGCGCGGATTTTTGTCGGTTTCGTCTGCCATGGAGAAACGATGTCCGTGAATAGTACTGGTAGATAGGGTTGAGTTGCGATTGATTGATGCAGTTTTTGCATGAATAACGAAAGTCTGCCGCGCATCGATCTGGAGCTGTTAGAGTTGCTGCGGAGGGTGGCTGACGCGGGGTCGATTACCAGCGCTGCTCGGCAAACCGGGGGCTCGCAGAGTGCCCTGAGTCGTCGCATTCAAGAAGCCGAAGCTAGACTGGGCTTTACCGTTTTCGACCGAACGACCCGCAGCCTGGTTCTCACCGCTGCCGGTCAAATTCTCTTGAGAGAAACTGAAGCCATGCCCCACATCCTGGAAGGGGCTTTGCGAAAAGTTCGCGAAGACTGTTTCGGCGAACTTCCGGTCATCCGGGTGGGGGTGTCGCGCAGTCTTTCTCTCGCTCACTTGCCTGGACTCTTTCATTCGAACAAGACCGAGGAGCAAACCCGCATCGAACTCTCCCATCCCCGTGGCAAAGCGGTGATTGGTGGGGTGCTATCGGCGAAGCTGGATGTCGGTATCGTGCCGCTGCCGCCCCAGATCCCGCAGGACCTGGAGGTGAGTCATCAGTTTGAGGATGAGTTCGTTCTGATTTCACTCCAGGAGTCGAATGCGAATCTGAGGCGTAAACCCTCGCTGCGAACTTGGAGCGTCAAACAGCGCTGGCTCCTTCCGCCTGCGCAGTCGACCAGTCGGCTTGTGCTGCAAAACTGGTTTCTAACAAAAGGAGTCGAGGTCTCTCCGGCGATGGAACTCGACAGCTTCGATGTGATGGTGCAGCTGGTCGAACTCGGCATGGGAGTCGCCTTTGTCCCACGTCGCGCGCTCTCCGCTTTCCGACGTTCCTCCAAACTCCAAAGGCTCGACGTGGGAGGGTCACCCACCCGTAAGCTCGCCGTCCTCACCCGCAAAGAACCCGAACCACCCCGTGCGGTGAGAGAGTTCGTGGCCGGGATTCTGTTTTCTTGAAGTCTCTGCTCTCAAAAGATTTCTTCTGCTTTGGAGAACAGTCGAAAATTCGGTTTGATTGATTGGCATGGCTTTAGAGAAGCCAGCGAGGTCAGCCGTGAACCGGGCAGACGGTGAAAAAGTGAGTTATTTCTGATCTGCTGGGTTTGAGGTAGTCGGCTTGTCTTGTTGGGTCTATTCGACGCTCGAGGAGCTTTGTGAAAGAGCTAACTCACGAGAAATCATGCGCGTCGATGTCGGTGACGAGGATGACGTCTTCGGGGATGGGGAGTTTGGAGAGGACGGTGTGGATGTGTTTGGTGAGGGTGCGGGGGTTGCGGTGACGCAGGAGGAGTTGAAAGCGGTGGAGGTCGTGGGCGCGGGTGATGGGGTTGGGATTGGGGAGGCCGATCTCCATCCCGGCTGGTGGGTCTTCGGAAAGGCGGCGGTGGATGGTTTGGAGGGTGAACTCGGCTCGTTTTTCGTGGCGGCTACGGGTGGATAACAAGGCGATGCTGTAAAAAGGCGGGAAGTGATACTTTTCGCGGAATTCCAGCTCTTGCTCAACGAAGCCCTGGAAGTCGTGGTGGCGTGCGAACTGGATGGAAGGGCTGTGAGGGACGAAGGTTTGGATGAAGACTTCGCCCTCCATTTCGCCCCGACCCGCCCGGCCCGCAACTTGGGTCAGGAGGGAGAAGGTGCGCTCTCCTGCGCGAAAGTCGGGCGCGTTGAGCGAGAGGTCAGCATTGAGGACGCCGACGAGAGTGACGTTGGGGAAGTCCAGTCCCTTGGCGATCATTTGGGTCCCTAACAGGATGTCGATCTTGCGCGCCTTGAATTCGCCCAAGGTGCGCTTGAGGACGTGTTTTTTCCGCACGGTATCTCCATCGAGACGAGCGAGGCGGGCCTTGGGGAAAACTTTGCGGAGGATTTCTTCGACTTTCTCCGTGCCATAACCTTGTAGACGGATGGCGGGGTCCTGGCACTTCGGGCAGGTGCGCGGGACGATGGATTGGTAGCCACAGAGGTGACAGATGAGGCGTTCCTCCGCACGGTGATAGGTCACCGGGATGGAGCAATGGGCGCACTCGCAGGTGTGGCCGCAGGTGGGGCAGGTCAGGGAGCGGGCAAAGCCACGGCGATTGAGAAAGAGGATGATTTGGTCTCCGGCGGCGAGCTTCTGGTCCATGGCATGGCGGAGGCGCTGGGAGAGGATGGGCGGGCCGCCTTTCTTGGGCTCGTTGCGCATGTCCACAATACGAACGAGGGGAAGGGCTTGACCGTCGGCCCGCTGGTTCATGGTGACGAGTTGGTATTTGGTCGAAGGCTCTTCGCTTTTTTCGACGCAGAGGCGCGGAGACTCAGAGGTTTCGCTGAGTTCTTTGTCCTTGGGCCCAGGATGGATAGGATGGATTGGATTTTGTTCTTCTGAGTTTTGGTTTTTGAGTTTTTGAGGATTGGGTTTTTTGAGTGGGGTGATAGCGTTGTAGTAGCTTTCGACCGAGGGAGTGGCGGAGCCGAGAACGACGGTGGCACCGTCGAGATGGGCGCGCACCACGGCGAGGTCGCGACCGTGGTATTTAGGTGGATTCTCTTGTTTGTAAGTAGTCTCGTGCTCCTCGTCGACCAGGATGAGCCCGAGGTCGGGCAGAGGGGCGAAGATAGCGGAGCGTGCTCCGATGACCACGCGGGCCTTGCCTTTGCGAATGCGGTGCCACTCATCGAAGCGCTCTCCCTGGGTCAGGGTGCTGTGGAGAACGGCGACCAGTTCGGGATCGTCACTGAAGCGGGACTTGAAGCGTTGCACGGTCTGGGGCGTGAGTGAGATCTCGGGCAGGAGAACGATGACCGATTTTCCCGCCGCGAGGGCAGCCCGGGTGGCTTGCAGGTAGACTTCGGTCTTTCCGGAGCCGGTGATGCCGTGGAGGAGGAGAGGTTTGCGGGGGCCTTCGGTTTCGAGGCTTTCCCGGATGATGTCGTAGGCCGCGCTTTGCTCGGGATTGAGTGTTTTTTCGAGATCGGGGAGAAAGACCTCGTCGCCATCCGGGTCGCGCTGAATGGCAATCTCCTTGATGGTAAGAAGGCCTTTTTCGGCCAAGGCTTTGACTGGTCCGGCCGCTCCTTCGCCCAACTGGGTGACCGGCATCCCCTCCGCTCCGACCGCTTGCAGGATGGACAGGATGGAGTGCTGCCGGGGGGCGCGCTTTTGCAATTTGGCGAGCGCTTCGGGGTCGATGGGGTCGCTGGCGATGGCCTGCTTGATGGTCTTTTCGGAGTGATTCTCCTGGCGGACAGCCTCGGGCAACAAGGAGCGCATGATGTGCTCCAGCGGGGTGCCGTAGTAGCCCGCCATCCAGTCGGCGAGCTTCAGGAGGCCGGCGGTGACGAGCGGGTCGGGGTCGATGAGGGACTCGAGGGGGCGCAGGTCGAACTGCATCTCCTCGGGTTCGTGCACGCGGAGAACGGTTCCCGAAGCCGGGCGATTGCGCAGGGGAACACGGACCCGATGACCTGGCACCACGGTGAGGCTCTCCGGGATGGCGTAGTCGAAAACCAGTTCGGAGGGACCATCAATGAGGACTTGGGCAGCAGGCATGGAGTGGGAGAAAGGCTGGAAACTTCAGCGAGAATGGAAAGCGCAAAGACGAGTGATTTTTCCGGAGCAGGTAATGGGAAGTCTTGTGTACTTGTGACTTCCGAATGCTTGCGCTAGTCAGTAGGGAGTGGCAAGTGACTTTCAGATCCAAGAAATGATCTATCAGGATGCTGATGGAGTGCTGTTTCAAGCCTTCGAGAGGCAAACCGGACATCTCGTAGCCTTGCGCCGATTTTTCTTGGAAGAAGAGGTGTTAGAAGAACTGAGGGAAAGGGAGGGCGATAATCAGAGTCGTTTCGAACAGGGATTGGAGTGGATGAAAGCCCTTGAGATACCTCACTTGCAAAAAATCCTCGGAGGTGGGTTCGACGAGCTGGATGGCACTCCTTTTTTTGTAACGGAATGGATTGAAGGAAAGTCGCTGGACGAGGCCCACGAGCAAAACGTTTTCTCGCCGGGAGATGGGCAAATATTCGAAGCGCAGGTGCGCTCGGTGTTGCAGGCCTTGCCCGAGGAAGCGCGGTCTGCGATTCAGTTGCGGGAGGAGGAGATTCTAATCGCGCGGGATGATTCCGGCGGTCTACACACCATGCTACTTCTTTCGCCTTTGCGTTACTTTGGCGCCATGGGGGGAATGACTGTTCCAAGGGTGGATCAGGAAGAAGCGCTGCGTCTGTTGGTTGAACGATTTCCTGCTGCGGCATCCGTTGCAGAGCCGGCGATGCGCTCGCCAGAGATTCAAACGGCTCCGATCACGCCACTGAAAAGCGCGCAGGCAGGGAGTGACGGGGGCTTGCTGTGGGGAAGTCTCGCCGCCCTTTTCGTGCTGCTTGGGGTGGGATGCTGGTTTCTTTTCAGCTTTTCGAAAGAGAAGAAGCTCTCGGTTGAAGGAGAGGCTCCGCAAACCAGAGAGGAACCTCAGTCTGAAGAGCTGGTTCGGGAACAGGCGACGGGAGAGCCAGCCGCGAGTGCCTTGGCCGCGAGCGCCGACGAAGACGTGCAAGATTCGATAGAATTGGCTGAGATACCCTCAGACGGGGAAAGTGAAGCTCCGGTCGAGCTCGCCCAAGTGGAGGAGACGGTTCCCGAACCAGAGACTGAGGCAGAATCACCAGGGGCCGCCGCACCGCGCAATCGCCCAATTGTCATGGAGGAGAAAGCGCTCGAGGGGGAGATTGATCTCTTTGGCGATGACGAGGAGGTCGCCGACCCGGACCGCCCCTATTTCACCCCCAAGGACTTGGCTCAGCTCAAGCAACTGGACGGGCAGGCCATTTCCTTTCGCGGCAAAGTCGTGGAAAGTAACCAAAGTGGAGGAAAAGGGACCCTGTGGTATTTGGACTTTGGTGACCGGCGCGATCAACCCTTTGTCGTTTTCAGGCACACCGAAAGCGAAACGCCCGTTCAGCGCGCAGATTGGGACGAGTTCGTTGGGAAAGAGGTCTTTGTGTCGGCAACGGTTCAGGTCGACAGCGGAAAGATGGCCAGGGGAAGTGGAGTTTGGCTGAGAGTAAGTTCAATCGACGACATTCGTTTTCAGCCCGAAGAGCCTGAGGAAAAGGTCTATCAGTTTGCCGACCTCGAGGAGCTGAAGGGAGTCAGTGAGGGAGAAGAAGTGATCTTCGAAGGAGCCTTTGCGGATTTCAGAAAAAACGGGGATTTCGTCTACCTTCTTTTTCAAGATGGATACGCCATCGTCGGGCGTTTTCCTGTAGGTGGGGCTTTGTCCAATCGGCCTTTTGCGGAGAAGCTCAATCAGTCCAAAGGGAGTCGAGTTCGGCTGACCGGAATACGGGCAAGTGATACAAATCCCAACTTCGCAGTGGTGATCGGATTGGAAGCCGAATCGGGTTTCTCGGTAATTGAATAGACTTCGCGGTAGAGATAGGCTCCCCTTCAGCGGTGATGGCTTCTTGAAAGTTTGTTCTGGAACGAGCGGTTTAAGCGCTATCGCTGAAACAGCTCGTGCTTATGAAAAAATCATCTCTCCTGGTCGGACTTGGGACCCTCGTGGTCATTCTGGCTGTCGTCTTACTCTTGCGCAATCCGTCCCAAGGCCCCGCGGGAAGCGAAGAGACCAAGGAACGTCAGGCCACCGCCAGTGAAGGTTTTGTCAGAAAGAGCGCGGAGCAGGAAGGGCCCGCAACCCCGCTCGGCAGCAAATCGGAGCCTACGGAAGCTTCGGCACCAAGTGTCTCATTTGGTCACGCTGATGATGAAGAAACGCAGAAAATGATGGCTCAAATGCGCGATGCCATGACTCAGCGCAATGAGGCCAAGGCCACCAGGCTGATCGAGAAATGGTCCAAGGAGATGAACCTGTCGCCCGACCAAATCGGCCTTTTGGAAGAGCATTTTGCCAAGCAGGTCCAGCTGGCGGGGGGATTGATGGGTGGTGATGTCAATCAAGAGGATCCGATGGAGAATCTGAAGGCGATGCAGCATTTGGAGGGAAAGGGACTAAACGACCTGATGTCCGAGCTCTTGACTCCCGAACAGAAGGAGGTTTGGGAAGAAAGCGAGAAGAAGCAACAGCACCGCTTGGCTGACTCCGGCGCACTGAAGAAGTTGGCAGGCTTGAATTCGGTGATTGAGATTCGCGAAGAACAGAGGGACGCAATTTATGAACACTTCTATCAGCAACGTCTGGCGATCGAGACCGACAGTTCGGAAGAGAGCGTGATGTCAGCGGTCTACAACGGAATCTCCGACGGGTTTGGTGTCGAAGTGAATCCCTACGGGTTTCTCGATACTGATTTCTCGGCTTTGGTTGAAGAGGCGGCGGAAGAAGGGGGCGAAATTGATGTCAAAGAACTGGTGCGCAAGCAAAGAGAGCAACAGATCGAAAAACAGGTGAGCGAGCTCGCGCCTATTCTGGATGCGGAACAACTGCGGAGCTACCGCGAGCACCTCATCACGCAGGGCTCTGTAATCGACAGCTTTATGGATTTTCCGACGCACGACACATTCAGTATCGAACCCGCGATTGTCGTGCCCGAGGAATGAACTGATTCTCGAGATTACCCTTTTTCTTCGGGGTGAAATGTTGATTGTTTTACCACGATGAAGCTGAGAACCATTTTACTCCTAACGGCCCTTTTGCCAGTCTCCCTCCGTGCCGATGAATGGCGTCCGCTCTTGGACGCCGACTTGTCTCTCTGGGATATCTATATGGGAGTTCCTCACAAGTCCACCAAGGTAGAGGGCTATACCCATAAGGAGGGAACCGACCATATGAGCGGAGTCGCGATTGGCTTGGGGAAAGATCCTTTGGGGGTCTTCAAGGTGGTGGAAGAAGACGGCCAACCGGTGCTGCATATCAGTGGCGAAATCTATGCGGGATTGAGCACCAAAGAAGAGTTTGAGAACTATCATCTGAGCATGGAGTTCAAATGGGGAGACAAGAAATGGCCGCCGCGTGAGAACACCAAGCGGGATAGCGGGATTCTCTTCCACTGTGTGGGTGAGCATGGGGCCTTTTGGAAGGTCTGGATGCGTTCGCTGGAATTCCAAGTGCAGGAGAATGATTGCGGCGACTTCATCCCGCTTGCCGGCACTGCGGCCAGTATTCCGGTCGGGCCCTACGGTTACTTGAATCAAAAGCAGGCGGTCTATTCTCCGGATGGAACTTTATTTTCCAACACCAACTATACCCAGCATGGTCCAAGCAAAGAGAATGATCACGGCGAGTGGAACTTGTTGGAGCTTTATACCGTGGGTGACCGTGCAATCTTCGTGGTCAACGGGACCCCGAACATGGCGCTTTTCGACACCGCGCAAAAGGGCCCCGAGGGCAAAGGCCTGGTTGCCCTCACCAAGGGGAAAATTCAGCTTCAGTCCGAGGCTGCGGAGGTATTCTATCGCGACATCAAGCTGCGTCCCATTTCATCCTTTCCGGAAGAGTTTGAAAAGTTCACCACCCGTCCCGAGGGGGCTGTCACCAAGTGGGATCCTCCGAAAGAAGAGTCGAAGTGATCGGCTGACGGGAGGGGAGGGCGAAGAGAACCCTACCCCTTCTGACTCCCGGTGCGAGCGGGCAGGCAGAACAGAAGCGGGTCTTGCTTGGAAGGCGTAAATTCCGGACACTTTCCCCATGCGAGCCCAATTGACAAAAGAGTTCCGCTTCGAAGCGGCTCATACTTTGCCCAGCCTGCCGGATGACCACAAGTGTCGTCAGATGCATGGTCATTCCTTCAAGATCGATATTTCCGTGGAGGGGGAAGTCGACGAGGAGATCGGATGGGTCTACGATCACAAGCGAATTTCCGACGCCATGAACCCCTTGCTGGAGGTTCTCGATCACGGTTACTTGAACGATATCCCTGGTCTGGAAAGCCCCACGATTGAGCGCATGGCGGCGTGGTTTTGGCGAAAACTGGAGGCCGATTTGCCGGGACTGTGCGAGATCGTCATCTACGAGACTCCGACCGCGCGCTGCGTCTTTCGAGGAGACTTTTGACTTTCAAGAACTTGCAAAAGCTTGGAGCCAGAGGATGGGTATATCGATGGTTCTGTTTTATCTAATTCCATTGGGCGGGGAAAAGGTCTGATTTAATGATGCCCGCTTTCACTCGACCGAGCTCAGCCTTGCTCCTGATCGGGGGCATTGGCCTTTTGTCGCCCTTTGCTGGGGCGGTCGAGATTCGGGCCTACGATCCGCTTCGGCACGACCGGTTTGTGGATTTCCCGTCAGACCTCACCTCCAATTCAAACTTTTACCTGGCAGAGGAAGATTGGTCGGGATTCGGCTGGTGTGTGCAGGACACGCGCAAGCATTTCACCCTGATTTCTCCCAAGCACTTCGTAGGTGCCCGTCACTTTCGCCCCGCCATCGGGCAAGAGATCCGTTTCGTGAACCGGCAGGGAGTGGCGAAGACTTACACGGTGGCGGCGCGCCATGATATTCTCAATGACGAGGAGCCAGCGGTTTTTTCGGATCTTTTCGTCGGGGAGTTGGCCGAGATTGTGGGCCCAGAAGATGAGGTGAGCATCGTGCCTTTCCTGAATTTACCGGCGGAAGCTGATTATGTGGGTCAGGCAATCGTGGCAAGCGGCCGGAATTCGAGAGCAGGAGAAGGGACAATCGCCACCATCGAAGACTTTGGAGGTGAGTCTGGATCAGTATTGAATGTGAATCGGGGGCTGACTTTTCTTTATGTCGAACCGGGGACCGGTGGGGATGAATGCCGCTTGGTCGATGGAGATTCGGGTGGGCCTTCTGCGGTATTGGAAGACAAGGGTTTCGCGTTGGTTGGAACTCATTCAGCCATTGCAGAGGAAAGCGAATCCGGAACGACGACCCAGACCAATTTTGACGTCTTTGCACCCCATTACCTCGCGGGAATTGACGCCGTGCTGGCCGAGGACGGCTACAGTGTGAAGCGCTCCAACGAAAGCCAGCCGAACCTGGCGCTTTCTCTCGCGGAATCTGCGGACCCTGTTCTTTCGTCAGATGGGGTTGATTATGTGGTGACGATTTCCAATGCTTTCGAGGGCGAAATTGCGCGCAATCTGCATATTACCCTAACTTGTGATGCGGGAGCGAACTTCGCATCGTACGAGAGCTCGGAAGAGGGATGGATTTTCGTTCAGGAAGGAGAGACGTTGACTGCCTTGCGGGGCACACTGGAGAGCGAGGCCTCTACCTCATTGACCGTGACCTTGAATCTACCGGACGAGCCTGAAGGAGCGGTTACCTTGTCAGTGAACCTGCAGGCGGATGGGAGCGAGACTCTCGCGACGAGCGAATCGACGGAGGTGATGCAGAGTTACCAGAGTTGGGCAGCGGGCCTTTCCTCGGTGGACTTGCTGGCTGATCCTGATGGAGACGGAGTCAACAATCAGCTGGAATACGCCTTGGGAACCAATGGAGGTCGCGCGGAGGAGAACGGGCCTCTGGCTGTTTCCTTCTCCGGCAACGCCATCTTTCTTGGATATTCCCAGCGCGCTTTTGCCGTCGAACTGGGGGCTGAACTGGTTTTGGAAAGCTCTCCCGACCTGCTCAATTGGACGAAAGTAACGGAGACCTCAATGACCGTGGTTCCGCTGAATTATCAGCTTGAGACCGTCACCGTCGAACGCCCGGTCTCGGAAAGAGAGTTCTTTCGTCTGCGGCTCGAAACGGCGGCAGCAAACTAAGTCGCAAAAGAGCACGTTTCGGGGTTGGCGAGCGGCATTCGCTGGGCTATGAGGAGCGCGATGAGAGCATTTTCCCTGATTGCTGCCGCTGCGGCCTTATTCCTGAGCGCTTGTGACCGTCACGAGTGGGAATCAAAAGATGGAAACATGGGCACCAAAGAGCTCTATGTTCATCATGGCGAGCATGGCGGCGACCATGGCGAACACGGAGAGCATGGTGAACACCACGGCGACGATCACGGTGACCACGGCAAGGCCGCGGAGCACAAGGAAGAGGGAGAGGCCCACTAATCCGATTGCGTGGCAGCGGGGTTTGACATCCGGCAGCTAAACCCTGCCCAGCGGAAAGCGGTCGAGACCTTGGACGGTCCCGTCTTAATCTTGGCGGGTGCAGGCACAGGCAAGACCCGGACCGTGACCTGTCGCATGGCCAACCTGATCGATCAGGGCGTGCGGCCGGAACAAATCCTTGCGGTCACCTTCACCAACAAGGCTGCTCGCGAAATGCAAGAGCGGGTCGCCGGGATGGTGAGCAAGGCTGCGGCCGAGAAGCTGACGGTCTGCACCTTCCACTCACTCTGTGTGCGGCTTTTGCGCAGCGGGATCGAGCGGATGGGCTACAAAAAGAATTTTTCCATCTGCACCCCGGGCGACCAGCAGGCTTTAATCAAGCAATTCATCGTCAAGCGCGGTGGATTGAAGGAAAAAATCAAACCCGGCGAAGTGCTCGGCGTGATCTCGAAGGCCAAGAACGATCCCGCCGGAATGGATTCCATCGGGGATGAACTTTTCCGTTCGATCGCGATCGATTATCAGAATGAGCTCCGCGCGCGGAACTGTGTCGACTTCGATGACTTGCTCTTACTGGGCGAGCAACTCCTGCGCGAACATCCCGAGGAGCGAGCCAAATGGCAAGAGCACTATCGCTATGTGACGGTGGACGAGTTTCAGGACACGAACTCCCTGCAAATGAATTTGCTGCAGAACTTGGTGGGAACGCCATTCAACGTCTGCGTGGTGGGGGACGATGACCAGAGTATCTACGGGTGGCGTGGTGCGGAGGTTGCCAATATTCTCCAGTTCGAACGCTTCTTTCCCAACCCTGAAATCATTCTCTTGGAAGAGAACTACCGCAGCACCCAAGCGGTGCTGGAGGTGGCGAACAAATTGATCAAGGTGAATGTGGGGCGGCGGGAAAAGGAACTCCGCCCAACCATCCCTGGAGGCGATCTCATTCAATTGGTGGCTTTTGGCGGTGAAGACGAAGAGGCCGAATGGGTCGCGGACGAAATGAAACGTTTGCGCCGACTGGGCAAAAAAGGGAAAGCCGCTGAACCTAAAATCGACTCTGCAGTGCAACGTATGCTAGGAGGCGGTTCCGGAGCGCTGATGGAGGGAGGAGGCGAGGATCCGAACCTGCGACCGTGGGAAGACTTTGCCATCCTTTTCCGAACCAATACCCAGATTCGCAAAATGGAGCAGATGTTGCGGGAAAAGGAGATCCCGTATCGTCTGGTCGGAGCGCAGAGCTTCTACGACCGCCGAGAGGTGCGCGATATCTTGGCCTACCTGCAGACCATTGTAGATCCGCACGCCGACGTTCCGCTGTTGCGAATTCTGAACACTCCGCCTCGGGGAATCGGGAATTCGACCGCTCTCATCGCCAATGATTGGAGTCGGGAACACGAGACCAGCATTTGGTCAGCGATGGGAAACCCGGACTTTTTGGATCAAATGGGCACCAAGGCCCAAAAGTCGATTGGGGAGTTTCAAGCCCTCATCGAAGGAGCACATATCCGCTTGCTGGATGGTGAGCATCCGCGAGAGGTTTTGGAGTCAGTCTTGGAAAGCGCCGATTACGTCGAATGGTTGATGCGAAATACCAAGACCGACCAAGAAAAAGATCAACGCCGGGCGGGGATGGGCTTCTTTTTCGAAGGACTCGATCGCGCTATCGCCAAAGGGAAGACGGTGCAGACCTTCTTGGAAGAAACTTTACTCGATCCTCAAAAGGACGATGAACTCGCCGAAAAAAAAGGAGTGACCCTGATCACCTTGCATGCCGCCAAGGGCTTGGAATACCCGGTAGTCTTCCTTGTTGGATTGGAAGAGGGCATCTTGCCCCACAAGCGTTCGGTGGAAGAGGGGACCAAGGACGAGGAAAGACGTCTTCTCTATGTGGGTATCACTCGCGCTCAGGAGCGCTTGTCTCTCACCTATTGCTCCAGTCGGGTCAAATGGGGGGAGGAGATTCGTAGTGAACCCAGCAGCTTCATCGGCGAACTGAACTTCGATTGGATCGAGGAAACGGATCACGCCGCGATTATGAAGGAAGAAGCCAGCGAAGATGACTTGGCGGATTTTCTTGGCGGGATGCGTGCCATGCTCGACTAAGGTGCCTTTCTGCCTTCGACCAGAAAACCAGCCTCCACCTTATGTTATTCAGATGAATGTCCGCCAGCTAACAATGCCAAGCGGGTCAAAAAATCATCGGTGAAATCGGCTGAATGAAAGGGGAATTCCCCACCCAATGAGCGCTACATGGAAGGTCGATCTGCTCCCTTCGACGCGACCACAAGAAGAATTCAGGACATCGCCGAAAAAATGGTGACGGGATTCAGGAGCGAAAGAGGCTTGTCCTTTGCTCCGGAAAACGACGAAATAGGGGTGTTGAGAGATTACATGACCGAGCCCGCTTGGGAAAGCGGGGACCTCGGGCTGCCTTTACCAGATTCCCCCCACGCCTGTTCGGTATGTCTACCGACCTGGGACAGTGTACTCGGATATGAAGAAGAGCGGGACAAGGTGCTGCGCAAGCTTCGCGCGGGCTATCCCCGCTTTTTCATGAACGCGCATGTCAAGGCTCTCAATGACGCCGCGCAAGAAAGCGTTGCCCACGGAGGCGAACGGGTGGTGGTCTTCGCAACCAAAGAGGTTGCGCAACGGGCCCAGCGCTTTGTGGAAAAAAGAAATTCTTCAGCCTCCCGCATTGCCAGCTTCGAGGGCTTGCAGGCTCTGGTGGTCAGCGAGGAAGCCTACCGCTGTGCTCTGCAGTATTGGCGTTTTAGTGGAGAGGTGGTCAGCAGCCGTCAGGCAGAAGACACCTTGGCCCACAACGAGCCCGGGGACGACGGCGACTTGCTCGCTTTCCTCGCCAAGAAATTTGTCTGCTCGCGCTCCAAGCTCTTTCTCTATGAGTCAGGGATGTCTTCCTTCTACGCGGTGCATCGGGCCGTCACCGGAATGGCTCCTGCCAAGAAGACGCTACAACTGGACTTTCCCTACGTGGATGCTCTCAAGGTTCAGGAGAATTTTGGGAGCGGGGTGGTCTTTCTTCCCGACGCGACCGGAGAACACTTCGACGAAGCCCTTTCGCGGATTCGACAAGGCGAGTTTGCGGCAGTCTTTTGTGAGCTGCCTAGCAATCCACTCTTGAGCTCCGTGGATTTGGTCCGATTGTCCGAGGCCGCTCGAGCGGGCCGCGTGCCGCTGGTGGCAGACGATACTGTAGCCTCGCACCACAATGTGGATGTGTTGCCGCATGTGGACCTCGTGACAACCAGTCTGACCAAATGGATTTCGGGCAAGGGTGATGTCACAGGCGGCTCCGTGCGGGTCAATCCGGACTCTCATTTTGCCGAAAACCTTCTGGCGGCTCTGGAAGAAGGAAATCCAAGTCACAACCGGCTGTATCCGGGTGATTCCCGAGTTCTCAAGTCGAACGCAGAAGGCTTTCCCCGGCGAATGAAGGCCGTGAATCGCAATGGGGAACTGCTCGCCGATTTCCTGCAGGAGCATCCCGCCGTGGAGAGGGTTTGGTATCCAAAGTATCACGCTCGCAAAGCCTACGATGCCATCCGCCGCAAGACGGGTGGATACGGGGGACTGATCAGCTTCACCCTCCGAAATGAGAAGAAAGTTTCCAAGGTCTACGACGCTCTAGCGTGGAACAAGGGACCCAGCTTGGGGACCGAATTTTCGCTGGCCTGTCCTTATACTTTGCTCGCTCATTACGGTGAATTGGACTGGGCGGCAGGTTGTGGGGTGCCTTCACATTTATTACGGCTTTCCGCAGGAGTTGAGAAGGGTGATTATCTCTTGAAAAGCCTAGAGATCGCACTGAATCAGGCTTAAAAGCGCTTGAAAATTTTAAAAACAATACGAAATTTTAAGACTATTTTACATTGTCCAATGACACCCTTAGGGCGTGAACTTGGCTTGCCTTATGAAACGCAAAACTGTTTTAGCTGTCCGGGTTAACGAAGATAACCCCAATCACCACTTGTGGAACAATCGGGGAATCTGGTGGTGCCACCTTACTGTCCACAAACCTGACGCTACCGCCGAGCGTCTTCGCTTTTCGCTCAAAACCCGGGAAGTTGAAAAAGCACGCGAACGCCGTGACCGAATTTTCCGCGAGATCGCCAAGCACTACGATATCGCTGCCTAACTGACGCAAACAAGTTTAAGACCTCGCTTGTCAGAAGCGGCGGTCCTGAGCTAAAAGGCGTCCACCCAATTTCTCGACACTTTGTCTTTTGGGGCCTGTAGCTCAGCGGTTAGAGCAGGGGACTCATAATCCCTTGGTCGCGAGTTCGAATCTCGCCGGGCCTACCAACCTGTTTCACCAGCCCTCTCCATAGGGCTTTGCAGCAACAACAACCTTTCATTTGGAAATCAAAAAAGCAGCGGGTCTGACCGCTGCTTTTTTGCGCTTCAGGTGTCAAGGTTAACGGAGCATGGACATTCCTGTCCATGAGCAGAGCCCCGGAGCGTCAGAGCTTGCGTCAGGCAGTGCTGCGGTATCGAGTGACTCGGAGAAACGATTCGATGCGCCGGACCGTCCCAGGGACAGGAGTGTCCCTGCTCCGCCGGTAGGGCTGTTTTGCCAAAACAGCCGCGAATGTTCGGGGAAGGCCCTCAGGCTCTCGCCCCTCATCCGCGGGAGACCCCTACGAGCATTTCAGACCACTCGCGGTCTCTTTTTATCAAAGGGCCCCTTACCGGAGCATGGACATTCCTGTCCATGAGCTGAGCCCCGGGGTGTCAGAGCCTGCGTCAGGCAGTGCGGCATTAACGGGTGACTCGGAGAAACGATTCGGTGCGCCGGACCGTCCCAGGGACAGAAATGTCCCTGCTCCGCCGGTAGGGCTGTTTTGCCAAAACAGCCGCGAATGTTCGGGGTAGATTCCCCAGGCTCTCGCCCCTCATCCGCGGAAGAACCCCGCGAGCACTCCAGACTGCTCGCGGGTTCTTTATCAAAGGAACCCTTACCGGAGCATGGACATTCCTGTCCATGAGCTGAGCCGCGGGGTGTCAGAGCCTGCGTCAGGCAGTGCGGCATTAACGGGTGACTCGGAGAAACGATTCGGTGCGCCGGACCGTCCCAGGGACAGAAATGTCCCTGCTCCGCCGGTAGGGCTGTTTTGCCAAAACAGCCGCGAATGTTCGGGGAAGATCCTCAGGCTCTCGCCCCTCATCCGGGAGAGAACCCTACGAGCACTCAAGACCACTCGCGGTCTCTTTATCAAAGGAACCCTTCAGGAGCATGGACATTCCTGTCCATGAGCAGAGCCCCGGAGTGTCAAAGCCTGCGTCATGCGATGCGGCATTAACGAGTGACTCGGAGAAACGATTCGATGCGCCGGACCGTCCCAGGGACAGGAGTGTCCCTGCTCCGCCGGTAGGGCTGTTTTGCCAAAACAGCCGCGAATGTTCGGGGAAGGCCCTCAGGCTCTCGCCCCTCATCCGCGGGAGACCCCTACGAGCACTCAAGACCACTCGCGGTCTCTTTTTATCAAAGGACCCCTTACCGGAGCATGGACATTCCTGTCCATGAGCAGAGCCTCGGAGTGTCAAAACCTGCGTCAGGCAGTGCTGCGGTATCGAGTGACTCGGAGAAACGATTCGATGCGCCGGACCGTCTCAGGGACAGGAATGTCCCTGCTCCAGAGACGTCTTTGCGGTTGGGTTAACAGGTGTGAAGACCCTTTCCTGTCTTTATCAGAGATCTTCGAGCGCCTTGAGAAGGGTTTCAGGAGTGCAGATTTCGGGGAAGACGAGGGGGTTCTGACGGTCGTCAGGACGATAGAGGGCGAGCACGGGGACGGTAGAACGTTGCAAGCGGACCATCTCTTCCCGAATTGGCTCAACCGAGGGGTGACGCAAGCCCGGAGTGAGGTCGGCGTTCAGCACACGCACTCGTTTCTTCTGGAGAGTTCGCACCACTTCCTGATTCGAGAAGAGACCCCACTCGTAGTAGCTGGCAGAAAGTCACCAGTCAGCTCGGAAGTTCACGAGCACTGGCTCCTGACTCGCTTGTGCTTCTTCGAAGGACTCGGGGGTGAATGCCTGCGAGGGCAACTCCCCAAGCTTTTCGTTAACGAATTTCTTCATGAAGCTGGGAGTTAAAACTTCGGGAGTGATGTGGGGCGTCTTGTCGCCGGGAGTGTAGAGAACATTGACCGGAATCGCCGAGCGTTCGAGACGAGTGAGCTCGGCATCGATTTCCTCGTTGGTGGTGGTCTTGTCCGCTTTCATGAAGACAACACCCTGACGTTGCATTAGGTCGACGACCTCCTGGGTGTAGGCGTTCTTCTTGTTCACCTGACAAGTCAGGCACCATTTGGCGGTAAAATCGACGTAGACTGGCGTTCCCTTGGCCAACAGTTCCTGTTCCTTTTCCTTACTCCATTTTTGCCACTCAATGACGACCGCTTCCGATGCGTCTGACTCGGCACCAGGCTTGGCGAGGATGATCCCAATGATGAAAAGAAGAGCGGTGATCCCGCGGCCGATCCACTTCACCTTGGGCTTGCGAATCGGCGTGGTCCAACGACCCCAGACCCAGCCCGCAGCTGCTACCAATGAAAGTCCAATCATGACGAAGAGGCCTTTTTGTCCATAGTCTTGTTCGAAGACCTGGGCAGAGTAGACCCACAACAAGTAGCCGACAGTAGCAAAGAGGAGGAAGGACATTCCTTGCTTGAAGGACTCCATCCACGCTCCAGGACGGGGAAGCGCTTTCACCAAGTCAGGGAAAGCCGAAAGGGTCAGGTAGGGGAGCGAGAGACCGGCCGCCATCGCGGTAAAGGCGACAATGAACCAGAAGGTGGGCAGCGCCACGGCAGCACCGAGGGCGGCACCAAGGAAAGGAGCGGAACAAGGCGTCGCGACGACGGTGGCCAGAACACCGGAGAAGAACGAGCCTCCCAACCCTTCCTTGCGGGTCAGGTTGGAGCCCACGCCGGTGGCCCCCACGCCGATTTCGAAGACTCCATACATGTTCATCGCCAGAAGCAGCATCACGATGATGAGGGTGAACATTACGTAAGGGTTCTCCAGTTGTCCTCCCCAGTTCTTGATCCCTCCTAACAACATGATAAGGGTCAAAAGCCAGAAGCTAGCGAACACTCCTGCAGCGAAGGCGATGCCATGCAGCATGATTTTCTTTCGATCGTGACCAGCTTGGTCGACGAAGCCCATGATCTTAATTCCGATCACGGGAAAGACACAGGGCATGAGGTTGAGGATGAGGCCTCCGAGAAACATCCCGCCGAGGATGGGGAGTAGGCTCGAGATGGAGACTGGTGCTTTGACAATCTCTGGCTCTTGAAAATTGGTTTTCACCAAATAGCTGGTGTTGCCATCAGTGAGAATCCCGGTCAGTTCCTCGAGAACTGGACCGGCATCGGCGAAGTCGTTGCCTTGATTGCGGGGAAGCTTCAGAATGAGAGCGTCGCCCTCTTTGCTCGCTTCATGAGGTTCTTGAACGGAGACTTGGCCGTCTTCATCGAAGAAGTGGACTTTCTCCGGATCCAGGGAACCTGCGGGAGTGACCGTCAGGGTGATGACACTATTCGTCTCGGTCGCCTCGATGGAAAGGTCTTTGCTACTATTGGGGTAATGCGCTCTGGCCTCCGCGAAGCTGTCACTGACCGAAGCATCCAGTTGCACTTCGGCTGCAGCAGAGAGAGTCAGAGTTTGAGTGGTGTCCTCGGGGACGCACCCGGTGTCATCGCAAATTTGCCAATTGGCTTCTGCGGTGATTTCGATGGTGGTGCCGGGAGCGAGGTCCTTGGGAGGCGTGATTTGGTAAAGGTGGTGAACGGTGCCTTCGTAGCCGATGGATTGGTAGCCGAAGGAGTTACTCAGGTGCGGCGTGGGCCAGCCCAGATAGGTGGCGGTGAAACCATCGGGGAGGGTCCACTTGGTTTTCAGGACTTCGCCAATCAGACCGGTGTTGACGTAGTAGCTGTGCCAGCCATCGGGATGGGTCAGCTTCAGGTCGACGGTGAATGGTTGGCCGGGAGCGACAGCGGATACTTCGGAGAGAAGCTTGGCTTCCGTGGTTTGCTTCTTCGGCTTGTCCGTCGCGCTTGGCAGGTTCAAGGGATCAAAATCGTCCTGCGCAAAGACAGGGCTTGCGATGGAAAAGAGCGTGGTGAGGAGGAGGAAAAAGACTTTCATCGTGTAACTTGGCTTATTCCTACGATGTTTCAGGAGCGATTTCATTCCCTCATTTGTCCATTTTACAAAAAAGGCCCCGCCATAGCGGAGCCTTTCGAGAGAATAGTTCTGTTTGAATCCTAGTATCCGTAGGCTGGCTGTCCGGTGTAGCCTCCGCCTTGCTGCATGTCTTTGTTGTTGCCAACAGCAGCACCACCGAGTCCACCCAAGGCCGCACCAATCGCAGCGCCACGGGCAGCGTTGCCATCACCGACGTTGTTTCCAATGATTCCACCCAGAACGGCTCCGCCAGCAGCGCCAGTGGCGGCATCACGTTGCATGTTGTTCTGAGGAGCACAGTTGCTCAACGCGATTGCGGAAACGACTGCCAAGCTTGCGGTAATTATTTTTTTCATAGTTGTTTGGGGTATTTAATAAATCTTAACTAAACAGGCCGGTTGGTCAAATCGAAATCCTTCCATCCTTGCTGGCTATAAAACTTTCTTTGCTGGCAGTTTATTCAAGATTTCCTGAATCAATTTCGGCCCCCGATAAATAAAGCCGGTATAGAGCTGAAGAAGAGTGGCGCCTGCCGCCAGCTTGGCCAAGGCGTCCTCAGCGGTCATGATTCCACCGACGCCGATGATAGGGACTTCCTTTCCTAATTCGGCATGGAAGGCGGCGATGACTTGGGTGGAAAGCTCGGTTTCCGGTGCACCCGAGAGCCCCCCTTGTTCATTCGCGAACTTGTGTCCCTTGACCGCACTCTTGTCGATAGTGGTATTGGTCGCGATGAGGGCGTCCAGACCTCCTTCGCGGAAGACCCGGGCAAGTTCCCTGATGTGGTCGTCCTGGAGGTCGGGAGCGACTTTAAAGGCAATCGGGACCTGGCGTCCGGTGGCGGCTTTCAACTTCTCCCGTTCCTGCTGGAGAGCGTCCAGAAGCCTGGCGGTCGGCTCTGCGGCCTGCAGATCGCGAAGCCCCGGGGTATTGGGAGAGGAAAGATTGACGGTGATGTAATCGGCCACGGGATAAGCTCCCCGGAAGGCGATGAGGTAGTCATCAAGCGCGTTCTCATTGGGAGTGATTTTATTTTTTCCAATGTTGAAACCGACCGGACCTTGGAAGGTCTGTCGGTGGCGGACATTGGCGACCCCGGTGTCAATTCCCGGATTATTAAAGCCCATCCGATTGATGAGTGCCTGATGCTCCGGCAAGCGGAAGAGGCGCGGCTGAGGATTGCCCGGCTGGGGACGGGGAGTGATAGTACCAATCTCGATAAAAGAAAAACCCAACCGGCCAAAGGCATCGATGCTATTGCCTTCTTTATCGAGTCCGGCGGCTAATCCAACAGGATGGGCAAAGCTCAGCCCCATGCATTCGATTGGATCGGTCGCTGGTATTTTGGGAGCGATTGCGGCCAAAACTTTCGACTGCTCGGCGAGACGCAGGGAAGCTAGCGAAAGATGGTGGGCCTTCTCGGCATCGAGGGTGAAAAGAAGGGACTTGAGAAGCGGATAAGTGGAAGTCAGCACAGAAGCGGCAGCATGGTCGAAGGCTGGGAAATGGTCAAACCGAAGGACGTGTCTGCAAAGACGATTTTGTCTCAGTCTGTTCGTCTGGAATTGCGGAAGCCAGGTCGTCCAATACAAACCCTGCGATTGCGAACGCGAAGCTGCCAATGATGGGGGTGGCTGTCCCGTAGCCAGCGTCACATCGAATCCCCGGCACAACATCATCCGGACGCTGGGTGCTCACGCAGCCATCCGAAGTCGGATAGCGAGGTTGCTCAGAGGAAAAAACGGCAGGAATCTTGAATTTCTTGGCCTTCTTCCCACCGGCAGGGAAGCCGTAATCCGAGCGTAAATTCTTGCGGACCTGCAGAAGAAGGGCGCAGCCATGGGTTCGGGATAGGTCGGCAACCTCGATTTTATCAGTTCGGATGCGTCCACCCGCGCCACCCGAAGTGATTACGGGTATTTCTTTCTCCCGGCAAAGAGCCAGCAGCAAGCACTTGGCCTTGATGGAATCAATGGCGTCAATGACCCAGTCGTAGGAATCGGAGAGAATATCTTCGGCGGTCTTTTCGGTAAAAAACTCCTGGCGAACATGCACGACCACATCGGGATTGATGCTCCGCAGTCGGTCCGCCATGACCTGGGCCTTGGACCGACCAATAGTTTCTTCGACCGCATGCAGCTGCCGGTTGATATTGGTGACACAGAGGTCGTCGAGGTCGACGAAAGTGAAGGTGCCAACCCCGGAACGCGCAAGGGCCTCCGCGACCCAACAACCGACCCCGCCAATCCCTATGATTGCCACGTGAGCGTTCGCGAAATTATCCAGTGCCTGCTGACCATAGAGACGGGCAATTCCCGAGAAGCGGGTGAGAAAGGAGTCGGTCACAATCTGACTAAAGAGAGATTCGACTGGCGGAGGGGGTGGGATTCGAACCCACGGTAGGTTTCCCTACGCCGGTTTTCAAGACCGGTGCATTCGACCACTCTGCCACCCCTCCGGTGATTCAGCGTCGAGCGGCGAACATGGAGAAAGTTGACGAGGAGGGCAAGAAAAGGTCGTGTTTTGCAGCAACTTTTTTTGCCAGTCGATTTTTCAGGAGCTTGAAAAAACTTTTGCCACCCAAAAAATCAGGGATTGGACTTCGTGAAAGTCCCGCTAGGGTCTCGCCCGTGCGAGAGGTTGCAGTCAAACCTGAGATGGAAGAGTTTTGCCAGTTGGCAAAGCAGGGGAATGTCGTGCCGGTTTACGCCCAGCTGGCGGCCGATTTCGAGACTCCGTTATCGGCTTATTTGAAGATCCGGGATGGCCAATGGGGCTTTCTGTTAGAGAGTGCGGAAAGCACCGATGCAAGCGGACGATGGTCCTTGGTGGGGACCAGTCCGCGGGGAGTCTTTCGCTCGAATGGCACCGACTGTGAGGTGTCATGGAATGGAAAGGAGAGTGAGACTCTCAAAGGGGATCCTTTGGCCGAGTTGGAAAAGGTGATGGGCCGCTACCAAGTGGTGGAGCACGGTGACGCTCCTCCCTTCTATGGCGGAGCTGTCGGTTATCTTGGATACGATGCGGTCAGAACCTTCGAGCCAAGTATCAAGACGACACCCGAGGACGATCTCGGTCTCCCGGAATCTCTCTTTATGATCGCGGGGGAGGTTCTCATTTTTGATCACAAATTGCGTCGCCTAATCTTGGTCGCAAACGCTTTTTTGGATGAACACGAAACGCCCGAAGAGGCGTGGGCTGATGCACGCGGTCGCATTGCCGCTTTGGAAGAGATGTTGGAGCGCCCGCTTCAGGTTCCCGCTCTCAACGGGCTGGTTGAGTTCGAGACCCCGGTCGCGAGCAGCAATGTCACTCGCGAACGCTATGAGGATAATGTGCGCAAGGCCCAGGAATACATTGGGGCCGGCGATGCCTTTCAGGTGGTCCCCAGCCAACGCTTCGAAACCGACTTTGCGGGTGGAGCGACAGACCTTTACCGGGCTTTACGACATGTGAATCCTTCTCCATATCTTTTCATCCTGGAGCTGGACGGCTTTGCGCTGGTGGGTAGCTCCCCGGAGGTTCACGTCAAGGCGATCGATGGTCGCATCGACATTCGTCCGATTGCCGGGACACGTTGGAGAGGGAAGACGGAAGAAGAAGATCAAGCGCTCGCGGAAGACCTGCTGGCTGACAAAAAAGAGTGCGCCGAGCACCTCATGCTCGTCGATCTCGCTCGCAATGATGTGGGTCGAATCGCGCAGCACGGTAGCGTCTCGGTTGACGACTTCATGATCGTGGAGCGCTACAGCCATGTGATGCACATCGTCTCCAATGTGAGCGGACGACTCGACGATACCCATAGTAGTTATGATGTGCTGCGCTCGACTTTCCCGGCCGGAACCGTGAGCGGAGCTCCGAAGATCCGGGCCATGCAAATCATCAACGAGCTGGAGACCACCAAACGCGGAGCGTATTCTGGTGCGGTGGGATACTTCGGTTGGGATGGCAGTCATGACTCCTGCATTGCGTTGCGGACGGTTCTGCTCAAAGGGGGCAAAGCCTACGTCCAGGCGGGAGCGGGAGTGGTGGCGGACAGTGTGCCGGCCTCTGAGTTCGAGGAAACAGCCAACAAGGCCGCCGGCATGCTCCGTGCGATTGGTCTTGCGAAGACTTTATTGAAAACCGAAAAGGAAGCCTGACATGCTGTTAGTCATCGATAATTACGACTCATTCACCTACAACCTCGTGCAATACTTTGGCGAGTTGGGGGCGGAGATGAAGGTCATTCGCAATGACGAGTTGACGCTCGACGAGATTGAAGCGCTGGCTCCGGACAAAATTGTAATCTCACCCGGTCCTTGTACGCCCAACGAGGCAGGGGTCAGCGTGGGAGTGGTTCAGCGTTTCGGAGGCAAGATTCCCATCTTGGGAGTGTGTCTGGGACATCAATCGATCGCGCAAGCATTTGGCGGAGATGTCGTGCGCGCCGAACGTCTCATGCATGGAAAAACCTCAATGATGCATCACGAGGGTGGCAGCGTTTTTGCCAATCTGCCGGAGCCCTTCGAGGCCACTCGCTATCACTCCCTCATCGTCAAAAAGGACACCCTACCAGAATGCCTGGAGGTCACGGCTTGGACCGACGAGGGAGAAATCATGGGGCTGAAGCACAAGGACTTCGAGATCCATGGCGTTCAATTCCACCCCGAGTCCATTCTCACAGCAGAAGGGAAGAAGCTGTTAGGCAACTTCCTCACCATGTAATCGGCTGGCAGTAGTCCTTCCTAATCAGCTTCTGGCCGATAATCGCGGGTAAGGAGCTGATGCAAAACTTTGTTTGCCGGCTGGTCCAAATAGAGAATGGCGTGGACAGCATCGACCAAAGGAGTCCGGGCCCCAATGCTACGGGAGGTCTCGTAAATAGAGAGCGTGTTGGGGACACCCTCGGCAACCATTCCCAGACGGGCTTCCGCCTCGGCGGCCGTTTCTCCCGCCGCGAGTGCCAACCCCACCTGATGATTGCGCGAGTGGACTGAAAAGCACGTTGCGATGAGGTCGCCGACTCCAGAGAGCCCGGCAAAGGTCTCGGCCTGCCCACCCAGAGCAATGCCAAGGCGGGTCATCTCCGCCAGCGAACGAGTCGCGAGAGCAGCCAAGGCATTGTCCCCCAGCTTGAGCCCGGTCGCGATACCTGCCGCCAAGGCGTAAACGTTTTTGATTGCCCCACCGAGCTCGATTCCTGCGATGTCGGTGGAGGTGTAGGTGCGAAAGGTGTCGGTAGCGAACTGGGCCTGCAGATGCTCTGCGAGTTCCTCGTTCCGGGCTCCGATCACCGCACAGGCAGGTAGTCCTCGGGCAATTTCTTCCGCGTGGTTGGGGCCAGAGAGGACCGCGACCTGATGATTGGGAAAGACCTCTGTTAGAATCTCCGACATGCGTTTGCCGGTGCCGCGCTCGATGCCTTTGGCACAGGAAAGAAGGACGGCCTCCTTCGGAATGAGAGAGCGAAAGCTCTCAGCGGTTGAACGGAAGTGGGCGGTGGGGACCACGAAGAGAACGAGTTCAGCTCCTGTTAGAGCGGACTCGGGATCGGCACTGGCAATCAAGTTGTCGGGCAAACTGACCCCTGGCAGGTAGCGCTCATTCGCGCGGCTGGAATTGATGGTTGCGGCTTGTGACTCCTCGCGAGTCAAGAGCGTGACGGCATGCCCGTTGGATGCCGAGAGTATGCCAAGGGCCGTGCCCCAAGATCCCGAACCGATGATGGTGGTCTTCATAAAGTATTAGTGGACTGGGGCTACGCCTTTGTCTTTTTCGAGAACCTGTTTTCCGTGCCGTTGCGGAGACGCTGAATATTGGAACGATGTTTCCAGATGGCCAGAATTCCAATCGCGAGGCTGAACATGAAGAGGGGAATGTTCCAGGTTCCATCCTGGATCCGGCCATGGTGCCAGGAACCCCAGAGCGTGAGAAGGGGAAGAGAACCTGCCGCGATGATGGAAGCGAGCGAGACGTATCGGGTGATGAGGAAAACAATGAGGAAAAGAAGAACCAGAATCAAGGCGGCGAAGGGCATCAGAGCCAGCAGAACCCCGAGGGATGTGGCGATCCCCTTTCCTCCCTTGAAACCCAACCAGGGAGAATAATTGTGCCCGAGGATGGCGAAGAGAGCGGTGATGATGTGAACCATCTGCACAAAGAACTGCCTCGATTCAGGGAGCGTCGTCCTCATCGAATCGAGAAAGGCAAGGTGAGGGATGGGCTGGCGGTCGCCAAACTGCAAAAGATTGATGGCCAGAACAACCGGGATGAATCCCTTGAGAATGTCGAGAATCAGACAAATGATTCCAGGCCACATGCCGAGAACCCGAAAGACGTTAGTGGTTCCGATATTGCCGGAACCATGTTCGCGGATGTCGATTCCTTTGACCATGCGACCGATAATGAGACCAAAGGGAGTCGCCGCGATGATGAAGGCGAGGATGGGAAGCGCGTAGGGCATGAGGGAGAGGCTAGCAGTCGGGAGAGAAAGGAAAAGGCGGGTTTGTGACCCGCCTTTGAAAAAAATAGAAAGTCCCGCCAAAGGGACTACTTCAACTTGGCAGACTTGATGTAGTCCATCTTGGGAAAGCTCTTTTTGAGCAAAGCGTTCCCTTGGGCCTGCAACAGTCCCTGGTTCGGTCCGCGCCCTTGTGGAGAGCCTTCGCCGTAGCCGGCGTAGAGCGATTTCACGACTTCCATTCCCTTGGTCACTTCGCCGAAGGGAGTGAATCCCATTCCATCCAGATTGCCATTATTGCCGTAGTTGATGAAGAACTGCACCGAGCGCGAATTGGGAGCCCCTGTTTTGGCAAAGGTGATGCGTCCCGGGGTATTGGAGACGACCGCCTTGCCGTCATCCTTGATGTTCGCATCCTTCCAAACTGCATTCACAGCAGGATCACCGTGAACTCCAAATTGGGCCATGAAACCATCGATCACGCGGAAGAAGGCGACGTCCTGAAAGTAGCCGATCTTGACCAGGTTATAGAAACGGTCTGCTCCGAGCGGGGACCACTCGCGATTCACTTTGACTTCGAAGGGACCCTTGGTGGTGTCGAAGACAACTTCGAACGTCTCCGGCGCTTTTTCGGTCGCCTTGGACGGGTCTTTCATCGCGGGATGAGCCTTGCCGGCGGCGGCTTCGGCGGGTGCATTCTTCTCGGCGGGAGCTGCGGACTTTTCGTCAGCATCCGAGCACGAGGCCAATAGGAAGAGTGAGAGGAGAGGGGTAATCAGTTTCATGTTGCGTAGGCAATCTTGGCCAAAAACGGTAGGGTTGCAAGTCGCGGGCTAGGCAGTTTGAGGAGCATTCGCAGGCTTGGCCGTCAGCTTTTTGATCCCGAAAAAGAGAGCTGCTAGCGCTACGATGAGCAGAGGCACTCCGATGAGGGGACGGAAGGTGATCCACGAAATCGCCGCGATAATAAGGGTGATTCCACCTGCGAGGAGCATCCCGATGATACCAGTGGCAGCCCCCACGAGATTGCCGAGGAAGGGCACCAGGTCGGCGAGAACCGAGAGTGGTTTCAGGATCAGCCCGAAGCCAATCGACATCAGAACAAAGCCCGCGATCCGGAGCGCCCAACGGAGGAACTTGGCCTTTTGTTCCAAGACTTGAACCATCTCATTGGCGCTCAGGAGGCCTTCATTGAGTTCAAAGCGAATCTTGCCATTCTTCGCGCGATAGGGCTCGAAGCTCTCTCCTTTCTGCACCCCCATCACCGATACGTTGCCGGGTTGGGTCAGGGCGAAAGTCACTCGCTCGTCGCCGATTTCGGGTGCCGTCGGTGAGCCGGTGTAAAAGACCCCACCAGTGACATTGGCGGTCTCACTAACAAGATCGGCTGGCACTTCCTGAAGCGGGTAGGGCTCGGAGGAAGTGATTCTATTGATGAGAGTTTCCGGGAGTTGAAAGGCTCCCAATGTGACATTGGTGGCTTGTGATTGCCCCGAGCTGAATTTCTGGACCGAGTTGTTCTCGTGTCCGGCCTCCTCAAACTTACTGGAATCGATGGCGTTGGGCACCCACTTCTTTTCGTAGGTGTAAGACGTGCTGGTGGTCTCTCCACCTCCTACTTTCTTGTCGGTGCTAGTCTCACTTCTCTCATCCCATTGATAGATCTCCGAATTCCAAGTCAGACGAATGGCGTTTTCGCTGACACCAAACTCAGGATTTTCAACGAGGTCGTTTGTGAGGGTTGGGCCGTTGAGATGCACCAGTTTACCCTCTTTGCCGGGATCGACACTTTCGTTACCGATGGGAATCACTTCCTTGCCAACTTCGCGATTGGCCCGGATGTCACGCACCGCATTGCGTTCATTTCCAACCAATAGAACGACAGAAACCAGGGCCATCACGACGCCCACTAGAATCCCTTTAAACGAGCGTCCAATGCGCCCGAACCAACCCAAATTGGATACCACATTCATGCCGCGAGGCTATCGCGAATCACCATTCGTTCAAGCATCCGGTTGAATGGAATGCTAAGCCAGCGCGGCTGCAGGAGTCTCTTGAGCCAAACAGCCTGGGCAATCCTGCACCCAATGACCGGGGACAACTTCGGTGAGAACGGGAGCACGGTCGGTGAGGCAAAGGCTGGGGTCGCCCAAAGTGTTTCGCGGGCTGAAGGAACACCGCGTGGGCGACTGAGTCAGCGCGGGAGGAAGACCTCGGATGGTGTAGAGCTTTTCACCCTTCACCTGGCTGGCGGGGATACTCCTCAGCAGGGCTCGGGTGTAGGCGTGGCGCGGATTGCGGAAAAGAACATCGGCGGGGGCGCTCTCCACCACTTGGCCGGCATACATCACATTGACGTGGTCGCAGGTCTCGGAAACAACCGCTAGGTCGTGGGTGACGAGAATCACCGCCGAACCCAAGTCTTCCTGACGCTTCTTAATGAGGTCGAGGACCTGCTTTTGCACGGTCACATCGAGCGCTGTTGTCGGCTCGTCGGCAATGAGGAGTTCGGGTTTGGTGATGAGCGCCATCGCAATCATCACCCGCTGGCGCATTCCACCCGAGAACTCGTGCGGATAGCTATCGACGCGCGATTCGGGATTGGGGATACCGACCTCGGCGAGAGCTTGGATTGCCCGTTCGCGAGCCTCTGCTCCTTTGATGTTTTCGTGGAGAGCCAGAGGTTCAGTAAGTTGGTCGACGATCTTCAGGTAAGGATTGAGGGAAGTCATCGGATCCTGGAAAATCATCGAAATGCGCTTGCCTCGAATGGAGAGCAGGTCCTTTTCGTTCTTAGCCAAGAGGTCAAGACCGTCGAAGAGCGCTTTTCCGGAATGAATTTTCCCAGGGGGCTTGGGAATCAGACCCAACAAGGAATAACAGGTCACCGATTTTCCTGAGCCCGACTCGCCCACGATGCCGAGAGTTTTGCCTTTTTCCACTGAGAAGGAAACATCCTCCACGGCATGGACAATACCGTTGCGGGTGTGAAAACGAGTCGTCAGATTTGAAACTTCCAGAAGGGCCACGGGCGGGAGTGTGACTTCTTTTCCGCTCCGAAAGAAGAGCGAAGGGGAAAAAGTTTGTCGCGCATGAAGAGATCCGATTTGGGATTGAAAGAATCGTGCCACAACTCGTAAGAAATGTTGCTTGAGGGGGGCGTATGAGTTTCGGACACTGAGCGCACAGATGGCTGATTGGACTGAGCGATTTTTGGACCGGGACAACCCGGCGCGGGTGCACTTGATTGGGGTAGCAGGCTCGGGAATGAGTGGGCTGGCAGGATTGCTTTTGCAGATGGGTCACAAGGTGAGTGGGTCAGATCGCGTGACCAGCGGCGAAGTCGAGCGTTTGAAGTCGCTGGGGCTTCAGTTTTCGAGTCCCCATACCGCCGAAGCGGTGGAGGGCGTGGATGCGGTGGTTTATTCTTCGGCGATTCGTCCCTGTAATCCGGCGCGTGCTGCCGCGGAATCTGCAGGCATCCCTTGTCTTCTGCGTGCGGAATGTTTGGCCGCCATTTTGGGGGGCAAAGAAGGGGTCGTCGTGTCAGGCACCCATGGGAAAACCACTACTTCCGCGATGTGCGCCCATGTTTTGCGCAAGGCAGGCGAGAAGCCCAGCCACTACGTTGGGGCAGAGATTCCTGTGCTCGGCACCAATGCCCATTGGGAGGAAAGTGGTGAGTTGATGGTCGCCGAAGGTGACGAGAGTGATGGCACCCTGCGTCTCTACCGGCCGAAGTATAGCATCGTCCTCAATGTGGAGGCCGAGCACTTGGATTTTTATAGTGGAATTGACGAGATCGATGCCGTCTTCTCCACCTTGTTGGGTCAGACTTCGGACTCGGTCATCTATTGCGGCGATGATGAGGGGGCGAGACGGGTTTGCGGGGGACGCGAACAAGCGATTTCCTACGGACTGGAGGAAGGAAACGATTTTGTTGCTTCCAACATTTTGGAAGGACGGGGCACGACTGCCTTTACGGTCGTTCGGAGGGGAGAAGAACTGGGTAGGGTCGAGCTGGGGATTCCCGGGCGACACAACGTTCTCAATGCTCTGGCGGCTATCGTTCTAGCCTGCGAAGTCGAGGCAGATTTCGACTTGGTAGCGCGTGCCCTATCGACTTTTGCCGGCGCGAAACGTCGGTTTGAGACCAAATGGCGGAGCCCGCAGCTTCGGGTCATTGATGACTATGGCCACCATCCTACCGAAATTGAAGCGACTCTGAAGACCGCTCTGAGTCTCGGCCGCGAACGATTGGTTGTGGTCTTCCAACCCCACCGTTTTTCTCGCACCCAGCGATTGGCCGAGGAGTTTGGCAAAGCTCTGCAACTGGCCGACTTGGTCTATGTCCTACCGGTTTACGCGGCGAGCGAGGATCCGATCGAAGGGGTCACTGGTGCGACCATCGTGGAAGCCATGGATCGGCAGGGCCCGACCGAGGGCTATTATCTTCCCAACTTTGATACCGCCCATCACGTGGTGGGGAATGCGTTGAAAGAGCGGGATCTTCTACTGACCCTCGGCGCAGGCAACGTCCACGAGGTGGGGCGCAAAATCATCCGCGACATCGCCTATGTGGAGGAACTGAAGCGCGATGCCGGGGAGGAAGGTCTGAAGGTGAAGCTCTACGAGCCAATGAAACGACACACTACCATGTTGGTCGGTGGTCCGGCGCAATTTTGGGTCGAGCCCGAGACTTTCGACGGCTTCGTCAACGTGATCGATTACTTTAAGGAAGAAGGCTTTCCCGTCCGGGTCGTTGGGCGGGGCTCCAATTTGTTGGTGCGGGACGGCGGCATCCGTGGCGCGGTCATTCATCCGTCGAATAAAGGAGAATTTGGCGCACTCAGTGTGGTCGGAGAGGGCCTGATCGAGGCCGGTGCCGGTGTCCGGTTCAAGAAGCTTGCTAGCTTTGCCCAAAAGCAAGGCATCGGTGGCTTCGAGTGGATGGAAGGCATTCCCGGAAACGTGGGAGGAGGTCTCCGCATGAATGCGGGTGCCATGGGCACAGAGACATTCGATCAAGTCGTGGAATTGGAATTTCTTGATGAAGATGGTCAGCGACGGGTCCGCAAGCGGAACGAGATCGAGGCCCACTATCGCAACGTTCCCGAACTGCGACGCAACTATGCTTTGCGGGTTATTTTCAAAGGAGAGCCAAAAGCCGAGGCCGATAAGATTCAAGAGCAGCTCGACCTCTCACGCGACAAGCGAAAGAGTTCCCAACCACGGGGAGCCAGCGCGGGTTGTATTTTCAAGAATCCACAGAGTGCCGGCATCGGAGCGGGTCAACTGGTAGACGAATTGGGCTTGAAGGGTTCAACCGTTGGAAAGGCGATTGTCTCCCACGAGCACGGCAACTTCATCGTCAATGGAGGAAAAGGATCCGCGACCGAGGTCCTCGAGCTCATCAATCAAATCCAGGCCAAAGCCAAGGAAGAGCGTGGAATCGAACTCGATACGGAAGTGCAGATCCTCGGTGAGGACGAGGCTACGTTCTAAGGTTTCCCGATATTAGGAGTGGTGACCGTTCCTGCTGCCTTGCTCTTCCTGACTGGGTTGCAGGTTGTTCTTGAGCATGTCGAAGGGAGTGCCACAAAAGTGACAGCGAATTCGGCGAGTCGTGATTGCGCGGATGATATTTGTGTTCCCATAATTCAGAGGGAAAAGCCTGAACGCCTTCACGTGTTTGGAAGCTTGGCTGTCGAGTAGGGGGGTGCCTTTGCAGAGAGGGCAGGTTGCCTTTCGCCGGGACAGATAACCCAGTAGCCATACCGGAATGGCGAGAAAGGTCAGAGCAATGAGCAAATAGGCATTCTTCTCATTACCATCCAAAGCAAATCCGACACCAGCAGCGGCGATAAAGCTCAGTAGCATGTAGAAAAGGACAGCCCAACACAGGGAGGCGTGATAGTGGAGCTTGTGGGGAAGGGAACGAGCTCGTTGCTCATAGGGGAGCTTTCGGGGGGTCTCGGACATGGGGAGCTTCAGGATTACCCCAAGTGTGGCGCTATCACAATGCTGACGATTGCCATCACATTGATCAGGATGTTCATGGAGGGCCCGGAGGTGTCTTTGAAAGGGTCACCAACCGTATCACCGACCACGCAGCTTTTGTGGGTTTGGGAGTTCTTTCCACCAAAGTGGCCTTTCTCGACATGCTTCTTCGCATTGTCCCAAGCCCCACCCGCGTTGGACATCATCAGCGCCAGCAAAAGGCAGCCGAGCAATGCCCCGCAAAGGGTGCCCGCCAGCGCACTGGGTCCATTGGCACCAAAGCCAAAGCCGACCACAACAGGAGTGCCGACCGCGAGAAGCGCGGGGAGAATCATGCGCTTGGTTGCCGCTTTGGTCGCGATGTCCACGCATCGGTCGGAGTCGGGCTCGCCTGTTCCTTCCAGAATACCCGGAATATCCCGGAACTGACGCCGGATTTCCGAAATCATATCGAAGGCCGCCTTGCCCACCGCATCCATCGTGATTGCCCCATTGAGAAAGGGAATCACTCCACCAATGAAAAGACCGACAAAAAAGGTGCGCAATACCTCGGGCTCTCCCAAGGTTAAGCTAATCTGGGTCTTTTCAATAAAGGCGGTAATCAGGGCTAGGGCCGCGAGACCGGCGGCTCCGATGGCGAAGCCTTTGCCAATAGCCGCGGTAGTATTGCCGACCGCATCCAAGCCGTCGGTGATTTTTCGGGTTTCCTCACCCAAGCCCGCCATTTCGGCGATTCCACCCGCATTATCGGCCACGGGACCGTAGGCATCGATGGCCATAGTGATTCCCACCGTTCCCAACATTCCCACCGCCGCCAGTCCGACTCCATAGAGTCCGGCCAGTTCGAAGGAGCCATAGATGACGGCCGCAAGAGAGAGCATGGGAACAGCCACCGATTTGAGACCGAGGGAGAGTCCCGCAATCATGATGGTGGCGACTCCCGTTTCACCCTGTCGGGCCAATTCACGAATTGGTTTTCCCGCCGTATAGTGTTCGGTGATGAGGCCGATGACAATTCCTCCCAAGGCACCGCACAAGACGCAGGATGCCAAAGATGCTTTCAAGCCCAACATGCCGATGAGTCCGAAAGAGGCGACTATGAATAATAGGGCCGACCCAATGGTGCCGAAGCGGAGAGCCTGAGCCGGATCGCGCTCACACATGAGCCGCACCACCAGGATTCCCAGAACTGAGCAAACCAGTCCCAGGGTCGTCAGGAGCAGGGGCAACTGCATCGCCAGATTCTTGGCGTTTTCTCCAGTGAAACTCAATTCTGCCAAAGAGTTGGCCCCGATGGACGCAGCAGCCGCCGCGATGGCAATGGTCGCGATCTGCGCTCCACAATAGCTCTCAAAAATGTCCGAGCCCATTCCCGCCACATCGCCCACATTGTCTCCCACGTTGTCAGCAATGACTCCCGGGTTGCGAGGGTCGTCCTCGGGAATACCGGCTTCCACCTTTCCAACCAAATCTGCTCCCACGTCCGCGGCCTTCGTGAAAATCCCGCCACCTACGCGATAAAAGAGAGCCACCAGAGATGCGCCCATGGCAAAACCTTCTAAAATCTCAGCCAGTTCTTTGTGGTCGTTAAAGACCAAGAACAATCCGCCCAATCCGAGCAGGCCCATGGAGGCAACCGTAAGCCCCATGACGGAACCACCAAAGAAGGCGATCGTGAGAGCTGGTCCCGCTCCTTCCTCGCTGGCGGCAATCGCAGTGCGCACATTGGCCTTGGTGGCAGTATGCATTCCCACAAAGCCAGCAAAGGACGAGGCAATGGCCCCCAAAAAGAAGGCCAGGCTCTGTTGTGGGCCGTAGGTGCTCTTTTGAAAAAAGAAAAGACAGACTCCAATCACGAGGGCGAAGGCCGAAATGAGGAGAAATTCCCTCTTCATGAAGACCATAGAGCCTCGATGAATCTTCTCGGCTATCTCGGCAGTCTTTCCTTCTCCACCCGAACGCCTGGCGATCGAACGATAGAACAAGAAAGCCAGCAGGAGACCTAGTAGTCCAAAAGATGGGGTGATGAAGAGGGACGGAGTCATATGAGCGGTCAGGGGATGGATTTTTAGGAGTTGGTTCTCAACTCATTCCCCAGAATAAGAAGAAGAGCAGACTTCACAATTCCTAAAGTCGAAAACAGTCGGGATATCACATTCAGAACGCCCCCCTTCCGTTTCGACAGCTCCGTCGGGAAAGAGCCGCCGCCCCCGGAACGCGCGGCTCCTCCTTAGTTGACCTGATTGTCAGGCTCACCATTCAGCCAAGCTTCCAGGTTACCCAGAAGTCCATCCAAGAGGCGTTGGCGCGCCTCAATGGCGGTCCATGCGGTATGGGGAGTGATTAACAGGTTCTTGGCCCTGAGTTCGGGAGAGAGCAGGGGATTCTCCAACGAGGGAGGTTCAACCGAAAGCACATCCAATCCGGCCCCCGCGATCTGGTCCTCATGAAGAGCCTTCGCCAATGCGGGTTCGTCGATGAGAGCGCCACGGCCGGTATTTATAAGCAGAGCGGTTGGCTTCATGAGGCCAAGGGGCTCCGCGTTGATAAGCTTCTCCGTTTCGGGATTGAGAGGGCAGTGAAGGGAAATGATGTCGGAGGTAGCGAAGAATTCTTCCTTGCCCACCCGGTTGCGACTGGTGCTGGTTGCACCCTCGCGTGCGAGGGCCTGCACGGACAGTCCGAAGGCTTCCGCAATCCGTGCGACTGCGCTTCCGGTCTCGCCCAAGCCGACGATTCCGAGGGTTTTGTCAGCCAGTTCGGTTACGGGATGGTCGAGGTGGGTGAAAATCGGGGACTGATGCCAGGTTTGGATCTCGGCTCCATAGCGATTGGCGCTCGTGACGAGATTGAGAAGGAGCGCAAAGACATGCTGGGCAACCGCCGAAGTCGAGTATCCCGCCACATTGCACACGGGGATACCCCGTTCTTTGGCCGCCTCCAGGTCGATGTGGTTGAATCCGGTGGCAGCAATCAGAATCAGCTTGAGGTCCGGCAATTGGGCCAGGGTGTCGGCTGAAAAGGGGACCTTATTGGTGACCACGACCTCAGCACCGGCGGCGTGGTCTAGGATTTGATAAGGTGAGGTCGTATCGTGGAAAGTGAGGGAGCCATACTTTTCAAAAGGAGAGAAATCCAAGTCGCCACGATGCAGGGTTGATGAATCCAGAAAATTGATTTGCATGCGAACAGCCTACCGAAAAGTCGAGGTCTGGCAATCGAAGCCGCACGCGGAATAACCGATTCCTGACATGGCGACGGAACGACAAAAAAACGGCTCCAACTGGAGCCGCTCTGAAAAAAGTGTGGTTTAATGAGGAATTCTTATTCCGCGCTCTCGGCAGCTGCCTCAGCTGCGGGGGCTGCTTCCTCTTTGGTCGCGCGCTTGGCTGCGGAAGCCTCCTTCTTGGCGGCACGGGCTTTCGCTGCCGCGTTGGAGTCAGCAGGCTTTACGAGAAGGGCACGCTTACCAACGCGGTCACGCAAGTAGTGAAGCTTCGCACGACGGACTTTACCGCGGGAAACGACTTCAATCTTTGCAACACGGGGAGTGTGAACAGGGAAAACACGCTCAACACCTTCACCATAGGAAATCTTGCGAACGGTGTAGGAGGCATTGACGCCGCCACCTTTGCGAGCAATCACGAGACCAGCAAAGATCTGGGTCCGCTCCTTTTCGCCTTCCTTTACGAGGCAGTGAATCTTGACGCTATCACCGACACCAAATTCGGGGATGTTATCCTTCTGCTGCTCTTGGTCAATTTTATCGATGATGGTGCTCATGGCTTGAAAAAACTTGCTGCCGGTGCGCCGAGGGTTTCGGTCCGGAAGGGGCGAGGGAACTAAGGGATTCGAGGAAGGGTTTCAACTGTTTTTTTCGAAATCGGTCCTCGAATGCCACCTTTTCGTCACTTTTATCCCGCAAAGAGGATTCGGCCGCAGTTTTCGCACTGCACCACTTCCTTGTCCGCGGTGACCTTGATGAGGGTGGATGGCGTGACTTTCACATGGCAGCCTCCGCACTGCCCACTCTCCGAAAGGCTTACTACCACCTTGGTTCCGCGAGCATTCCGCAACCTGTCGTAGAGTTCGAGCAGGTCCTCGTCGCCTACCTCGCTTGCAGCCTTTTCACGTTGAGTTTGAACCTCCGCCAAGCGGGCGCGTTCTTCTTTCTCCCGTGTGTCATAAGCAGCCAAGTCTTCGGCCACGCTGGCCTCCGCTTTAGCCAACACCTCTTTCGCCGCCTCGAGCTTGGAGCGGAGTTCGTCACTTCGTTCCATCAGCTCCAATTCCGTGGTTTCGTGTTCGTCGATCTCTCCCTGGTAGCGTTCGATCTCGGTTCCGATGGCTCGAAACTCGTCGTTCTTCCGAGTTTCGAACTGCTGGGTCTTCAATCGGCCGATGGTCGTTTTCCGCGTTTCAATATCGAGCTCCACATTTTTAATCGCGACCTCGTTTTCCTGCAGAGCGGTCTTGGCTTCAGCGACGGCCTTCTGGGAACTGGATAGGCGCGTGCTCGCCATTTCCTTTTCGTGAGGGATACGTTTGAGGTCGCTTTCCAAATCAGCGATGGCCTGATCACGCGTTTGCAAGATTATCAGACGCTCAATTTCGGGAATCATGCCCTGTGGTTATCGCGTCGAAAGGTAGCTGGCAAGAGCAGTGATGCCTCGGGCGAAAAAGAAGACTCTAAAATCTAGAGAATGAGTTGATGCATGGACGTTAAACAGTGACACTCGAAGTCACCGAACGACTTTCCCTTTAATATTTGATGATGAATTTGCGAATTGAGTGCCCTGGCTGCAGACAAACCTTCGAGGTGAGTGAAGAGCTAAAGGGCCGGACTGTTGAATGTGGCTCTTGTGAGAAGCGCTTTCAGGTAACAGAGGGTGTGATCGCGCATGAGCGGGACCGCTTCTATCCCGATGAGATTCGGAAAAAGGCAGACCTGAGCCGTTTCGGACGTGCTCCAATTTCTTCCGCTCCGGTTGAATTCCGAACCATGGAGTACGGCAAAATCCCAAAGCAGCCCATGATCGGACCAGCGCCACCGGCACGCAACTTTTCCTTGGTCGGCGGTTTGCTCGTTCTTATTCTGACTGCTCTAGCGTTCTACCTGGGAGCAGAAAACGTGGGCGGTTTCTTACAAGATGTAGAGAAACCGCAACGATATGTCTTGGCGGGATTCTTTGGATTGCTGGGTTTTGGCCTTTTGACCTGGGGTAATATTCGTAAACCTATCTTGGGTGCCATTATTGGTTTGCTGGGAATGGCAGGCCTTTTGGCAATGGCTTACTATTTGCCGGTTCATCGTTCCGCCACTGCGGTTGGTTCCGCCAATGAATTCGAAAGCAGTGTGATTGGCGATCAGAGCGAAAAAGAAGAAGCCCCAGCCTTCTTCCCAGGAATAACCGAGGAGAAGCTGACGCCCCAACAGGTGATGAGAAAGACCCGCTGGGAATCGGCGGTCTTGCCTCTGGTGAGTCGAGGCGATGAAAATCAGGTGGCGGCAATTTGGGTGCGCTCCATGGAAGAGTTTCACAACCTGCAAATCCGGAAGTATCTTCAGCAGGAGCTCGAACTCCCGATTCGCCCGGATTTCCGGACCTTGAGCGATGGCGGAATTTTCGTTCTGAGCGGAATTCCCCTGGACTTGGATCAAGTGGAATTTGTCGCTGAGCGTTTTGGCGAGATTGAGCAAGTCATCCCCGAGTTGCGTCTCATCCAGATGCAGGTGAACCCAACCGTTCTGGGCGAAGTGAGCAACGAGTTGACCAGCAAGCTCAGTAATCCCGATGATGGTGCCTTTTACTCCCTCAATTACGCCGAGTTGATTGCCCTCGACCGAGGGCGCGTAAAGCTGGCCATCAAACGATTGGCAACCGCCGAGCCCATTCGGATGCGCAAAGATATCACCGTAAGGCTGGTCGGCCTATTGAGCGAAAAACACGATCCCGAGACATTGGGCGATTTGGCAAAAGCCATCGAGGTCTGGTCTGAAGAAGGCGATGGAGCCGACCGGATTGTCGCGGATATGGGGACCAGAATGAGGTTGCGGGGGCAGCCGGTTCCTGACGAGATTCTGCGTTTTGTCGCAGAGAGAAAAACGCCAACTGCCGCTTCCATGATGGTCGACCTCTGGGCCGAAAGTCCTGTCACCCGTCAAAGTTACCTAGAATCCTACGGATCACAGGCGGCTCCCTTGGTCGAGCCGTTCCTGCGCTCGGAAGAAGTCGGGATGGCTCGCTCTGCTGCCATCATGCTTGGAAAAATTGGAACTTCCGCTCAGCTGCCAGCCATGCAGGAAGCGCTAGCCGAATCAAGTGATGACGAGCTCAAGCTGGTCTTGGAAGAGGCCATCAAGCGTGTTTCGCAACGATAGGGGAGCTGACTGCGACAGCTGAATATTAGCCGTTGACGCCGAAGCCTCCTAAGTAGAAGAGTGCGCCGAATGTTACGCCAATTCTTAAAATCAAAAATCCACCGCGCGATGATCACCCGGGCGGACGTCGAGTATGAGGGAAGCATTGAGATCCCCGGCAACCTGATGGATGAAGTCGGGTTGATGGAGGGGGAGAAGGTGCTCGTCGCCTCGGTGACCTCCGGAAACAGGTTGGAAACCTATGCTCAACGGGGTCCGGACGGGATCGAGTTCATCATCAACGGTGGCGCCGCCCATCGGATTAAGAAGGGTGAACGTGTTACGATTATGGCCTGGGGTCTTTCCGAAGGGCCAGTTGTAGCCCGAAGGATTGTGATGAATGAGGTCAACGAAATCATCGCCCGCTCGGGACAGTAAAACCTGTCTTAAACTTCTTTTGACAACACGGGGTCACTTACCCATAGTCCGCCGCCCATGACTCTGGTAGCCGCTTCAACAGGTCTCAATATTTCCATTACCCTTCTCATCATCGTTCTGGTGGTGGTGAGTCTTCTCATGATCCTTGTGGTAATGATGCAACGTCCCAAACAAGAAGGATTGGGGGCCGCCTTTGGTGGAGGTATGACCGATCAACTTCTGGGTGCCGGAACAACGAGCTTCCTACAAAAAAGCACTGTTGTTCTCGGAATCCTCTTCTTCTTGCTGAGCTTGATTCTTGGAATCTTGGTCGGTCGTTCCAATAAGGAGCAGGGTCTGAGTGATTTGACCCCCGTTCCCACCGAGGAAAAAGCGGCTCCTGCTCCGGGTATTGCCGATGGCGTTGACTTGAGCTCGGGAGACGGGGAAGAAGACGCTCTCTTGGAGCAGATCGAAGCTGCAACCCGCATGGCGGAAGAAGCCAATGAGGCAGACGCCGCGGAAGAAACTGCACCGACTCCAGCCGAGGAAACCGAGTCGACTGAAATCCCTGCTGAAACAGAAGCCCCCGAGCCCGAAGTGGTTGAAGAACCAGCTCCAGCCGAGGAAGTGACTCCTTCTGAAACGACTGAGGAGCCGAGCGAAAACTAATTTCACATGAATGGGCAGGATGAATTGACGGACCTGCCCGTCTGGCAGAGGGAAGAGATCTTCCCCGCCAAACCGCCAGGGGGTAACTACGGGGTTCTGGTTGGCAAAGACGAGGCCAAGGCCTTTACGAATTTCGCTGATTTAGAGGAACATGTGGCCCAGTGGCGCGAACCTGCCGGGCTAATCTGGACTCCTGACCGGGAGCGTTGTTTCCCACCCGAAGAGGACGCCCGCTTGCTCAATGCGCTCCGCAAGAGAAAGGCCGCTCTTTCTGAAGTCGATTGGAGCAGCCTGCGATTCAGAGCCTTTCTTTTCGCCCTTCCCATTGTTTATCTTTTCTGGAGCGCCTTGGCTTCGGGACGGGTTTTGCACTCACAGGAGCTGGGAATTTACGCTGTTCTCTGGCTGATGTTTGCCGGAATCCCGGCCTATGAAGCGTGGAAACGGTCGCGACGCGCGCTGCGCCTGAATGCGGAGAATCTCGCAGGGGAGGCGGAAGAAGTTCGCTTCGAGATTTGGATACGCCGACAGCATATCCCATTCACCAAGATCCTTTTGGGGGTCGTGGTAGGGGTTTACTTTGTTCAAGTTCTCAAGGGAATGGCCCAAAGCGGAGGACTTCTTTCCGCGCTGTGGCTGCCGCTGGAGATTCGAGGAGGTCAACCGGACTTGGCCGGACTTGCCGAAGCAGGCTTGGTCAAGAGCCGGGATGGCATCGGGTATTTTCACGGAGAATGGTGGCGCCTTTTGACCGCGCCCATGTTGCACGGTCAGCTCATTCATATCGTGATGAATGGCCTGGGCCTTCTCTACCTGGGCCGCAGGACCGAGGTGATGGCGAGCTGGCCTCACCTGGCCCTGGTGTTTCTGGTGTCAATGTTGGCCGGAGGAATTGCCTCGGCATACGGCTTGCCCACCCAGCCATCAGTTGGGGCCTCGGGCGGCATTATGGGCTTGCTCGGGTTTCTATTGGTGTTCGAGTATTTGCATGGCCGTCTCGTACCCCAGCGAGCCACCCGGCGACTCTGCGCAGCCTTGATATTCACCTTTGTGGTAGGCTTTGTCGGTTACCAATTCATCGACAACTGGGCGCATGGAGGAGGTTTGTTGGCGGGAGGAATTTACGCCGCGATTGTCTTTCCCAAGTCCAGCTCTCCTCATCGGCCCCGAGCCACCCGGACCGACCAACTGCTGGGAGTGATCGCGGGCTTGATCGTTGTAGCCGGGGCTTTTCTCGCTGTCATGCGCATGCGTGGAGTGTAGGGCCGCAAGTCTCTCTTTCTTAAAGATCTCTCAAGCCTCAAAAGTCTATCTAGGTCAGTAGGCAAACGTTCGATTCAAACAAGTGTTTGACAGCGCCTTTCTATTGGGTAGCTTGCGGCGGTGCAGACTGAGCGGGACGGAACGGAAACGCGGGAACGGCTCCTGGATGCAGCCGAAGCTCTCTTCGCCGGAAAGGGCTTTGAAGCGGTCTCTCTCCGCGAAATTACTACTGCCGCAGAGGCCAATGTCGCGGCGGTCAACTATCACTTTGGGAGTAAGGACAAGCTCATCACTGCGGTAATGGTCCGGCATGCGGTCCCCATCAATCAGGAGCGCATGAGGCGCCTGGAGGCCTTGCTTTCCAGGAAAAAGAAGCCCTCGGTGCGCGAGGTGGCGGAGGCCTTTCTCAGACCGATGATGGAGCGCATCTTGGAACGAGATTGCCATCAAGCTCTCTTCGCGAAGTTTATGGCCCGGATGACAGGGGAGGGCGCCAATTGTCTCCCCTCGGAGGTGGTGCCTCAGTTTCGTGAGATGTCCCAAATGGTGGTGGAAGCTTTCCAACAAGCGGTGCCCGGCATGACCACGGAACAGGCCTATTGCCGAATGAAATTTTGCTTTGCGGTTGTGGCTGATGCCTTGATGAGGGATGGGGCATTCGAGCAAATTTCCGAGGGGCGCCTGGACGCCCCCTTGAATTGGGATTTTCTGTTCGAAGAGGTGGTGAACTTTTGTGTAGGAGGATTGAAAGGATGAAAATTCGAAACTCTCTGGGCCCTTTCCTGGTCTCGACTACTATCGTTCTAGTAGCTGGCTGCGGGGTGGGAACCGTCCCCGACTCCCAGGTGAAAAAAGTGGCCGACATCACGCCTGGGAATTGGGCTGCAAGTCAGGCGGGTAAGGCCGGAGTCGATGAACGCTGGGTGAGCCGTTTCGGTGACCGTCGATTGGCGACTCTGGTGAGTGAGGCCGTCGCTGCAAATCCGAGTATGCGCTCTGCTGAGGAAAAGGTCAGGCGAGCCGTCATTTTGGCCAAGAGTGCGAATGCACCCTCCTTGCCGCAAGCCAGCGCTGGCTTGAGCGGAACCCGGAATAAGCAAGTGTTTGTCGGTCTCCCCATCCCCGGAGCGTCCGGCCCGCTCTCATCCCTTTCCTCAAGCTTGGGTGCGTCGCTGGATGTGAGCTGGGAACCCGATGTGTGGGGAAAAGTTGCGGCCAGCCAATCGGCAGAACTCGCGCGATTGGGTGCGGAGAAGAATGCTTACCAAGCAGCGCGCGCCAGCTTGGCGGGACAGGTCGTAAAAGCTTGGCTGGCCTTGGGCGAGGCTAATGAGCAAATCACTTTAGCTGAAGAGTCTCTGCAGATTCGCCGGGACACCGAGACTGCAATTGAGGACCGCTTCGCCCAGTCCTTGGATGACGAGGGAGGGACAGCGGCTCAACTCCGCCTCGCTCGCACCGATACGGCGAATACCCAAGAGGTAATCGAGCGTTGGAAGGCGGAGAGTGCAAGAGCCCGCCGTCAGCTGGAGCTCTTGGCGGGTCGATATCCGGCCGGAAAAGTCGGTGCCGGAGTCACTCTCCCAAAGCTCCCACCCAAGCCTCCGACCGGACTACCCAGTGAACTCCTCAAGCGACGCCCCGACGTGCTCGAGGCCGAGCGCCGGTTTGCAGCCGCGATTCAGGATACAAAAGTCGCCGATTTGGCCCGCTTCCCCAGCTTTTCGCTTACCAGTAGCGCGGGACGATCATCTTCGAAGTTGGGGGACTTGTTAGATAGTGATTTTGGAGTTTGGTCTCTGGGTGGCAATCTCACCGCGCCCATTCTTTCCGGGGGAAGTTTGAAAGCGGAGTTTGAGAATGCCGGAAGCCGGGAGCGGGGTGCGCTTGCGGATTTGCAGCGCAAAGTTCTCGATGCCTTCGGGGAGGTTGAGCAAGCGCTGATCGCCGACTACTTTTACGACCAGCGGATTGCAGCGGCTCGTCGAGCATTGAATGAAGCAAAGGAAGCGGATTCCGCCTCAGCGCAGGACTACGCTGAAGGGGTTGATAACATTTTAACGGTGTTGCAGGCGCGTGGCCAACGGATTCAAATCGCCAGTCAATTGGTGACCCTACGTCGGCAACGTTTGGAAAACCGAGTGAATTTGCACCTCGCGCTGGGAGGTGACTTTCAGGTTCGAAGCAAGTGATTTCCAAGTAGTGATGAGAAAATGAGTAGTTTAAAAGAGACCGAAGAAAGCTTCGAAAATTTGGAAACCGAACGGCGACAGGCCCTGCATGCGGTGATGAGCTTCGTGGCGGTTCTCGCCATTCTGGGAGGCCTGTTTCTCGTGGTCTGGTTTTTAGTCATCAGCAAGCCCAGCGCGGCAAAGAAAACGGACGAAGCTAAAATGGCTCGGACGGTTGAAGTGGCGATCGTCGAACCAGCCAAAGGCGGAGCCTCAATCTCAGCGGAAGGGGTCGTTGAAAGCCAGCGGGTGGTTACCTTGACCGCAGAAGTTACCGGCAAGCTGGTGGAGGTGAGTCCCAATCTGGTAGCCGGAGGGAGAGTTCGCGAGGGAGAGATTCTGACCGCTATCGAGTCGGCCGACTACCGGGCTGCTCTGGAACAAACCAAGGCCGCCAAGGAACGGGCCCTCTCTGCCGTTGCCGACGCGGAGCTCGCACTTCAACAGGAAGAAGCCCGGCGAGACCAAGCTCTCCGCGACTGGCAAAAATTAGGAAAAGGGAAGCCAAGCGAGCTTCTTTCCCGCGTCCCCCAGATTGCCAGTGCTGAAGCCCGGCTGGCGAGCGCCCGCGCCGATGTCGAAAGCGCCAAGGCGGAAGTCGAGAGGGCATCCCGTAATCTGGAACGCACAATCATCCGCGCTCCCTTCGATGCCGTGGTGAGACAGGAGTCTGTGGAAGTGGGTGCAGTTCTCGCGCCAGGGACGACCTTGGCCACGCTCTTTTCGGAACGGAGTCTGGAGGTCGAACTCCCACTCAAGCTTGAAGACTACGCGCTCCTCAGACGGGATGAAAATGGGCGGGTCTTTGGACGAGTGGTTCTCCAGGGAACTCTAGGAACACGAACGATTCAGTGGCCGGGGGAAATTGTCAGGACGACCGGAGAAGTTGAGCGCGGTGCGCTCACTGCGGGAGTGGTGGTGGCAATCGAAGCAACGGATGGAGAAGGGGAACTGAGGCTCCCTCCCCCGGGAATGTTTGTGCGCGCGGAGTTAACGGGACGCAGTCTCGAAGAGAATCTGGTCGTTCCCCGAGAGGCGGTTCGGGAAGGCAACCGGGTAGCGGTGGTGACTCCCAGCAATACGATTGATTATCGCGATCTTCAGGTCGTCCGATCCAACGCAACCGAGGTCTTGGTCTCAGAAGGAGTCGTGGCCGGTGAGCGGGTGATCTTAACCCGCTTGGCCGGAGCTGTTCAAGGGATGGAAGTCGAAGTGGAAGAGCCCAAACAACCGGGAGAACCCAAACCCAGAGAGGAACAATAATGGAAGCCGCCGTCCGATGGTTCACTCGCAACCATGTTGCGGGAAATTTCCTGATGCTCGCGGTTCTTCTGGCGGGTTTCACCACTTGGTTCAAGGTCAGGAAAGAGATTTTCCCCGACACTGCATTCGATGCTCTGACCGTCACCATACCCTATCCCAACGCGACTCCTGAGGAGGTGGAACGGGGGGTGGTGATTCCCGTGGAGGAGGCGGTGGCCGATGTCCTGGGAATCAAGAAAATGACGTCGAGTTCCTCGCAAAACGGCGGGGGCGTGACCATCGAGGTCGAGGTCGGGTATGAGGTCCGCGATGTCATGGACGACGTGAAGACGCGGGTCGACGCCATCGACAACTTCCCGGAAGAGGCTGAGAAACCAGTCTTGGAAGAAATTGTGATCACCTCCCCGGTGATGGCCATTACCTTGGTGGCAAACGGAGCCGACGAGACGACCTTGACCCGGATGGCCGAGGAGATGAAGGACGAGCTCCTCGCATTTGAAACCCGAAAAAAACCGACTCTGATGGAGTTCATCGGCAATGCTCTGGCCGGGGAACCGCGAATCACCAAGGTCTCCATCGCCGGCACGAGGCCTTACGAGATTTCCATTGAGTTGAGTGAAGAACGGCTCACCGAATTGGAACTGACCCTGGGCGATGTCGCCGATGCGGTGCGTCGTTATTCCGTAGACCTTCCGGCGGGCTCGATTCGCACCGACGGGGGGGAACTCATCGTCCGAACTGTCGGGAAGAAATACCGCGCGGTCGACTTTGCAGATGCTCCTGTCAAAACTTTATCCGACGGCTCAGTGGTCCGGTTGGAACAGGTGGCGAGCTTGATTGACGGCTTTGAAGACGTCGATCTGAGTGTCAAATATGACCAGCAGGAAGCGATGGTGGTGAATGTCTATCGCGTTGGCGAACAGGACACCACTCGACTGGCCAAGCTGGTGGAAGAATATGTCGACTGGAAGAACTCCCAGTCCATTGAGGGAGTGACGCTCGGCATCTGGAACGACCAGAGCGAGCTCTTGAAAGGCCGGATCGACTTGCTGGCTCGCAACGCCAGCTTCGGATTGCTGCTGGTGCTTGTCGTGCTCGCTCTCTTTCTCCGTCCGTCACTTGCTCTTCTCGTGGCTTTGGGAATTCCGGTTTCATTTGCAGGAGGGATGTGGTTGATGCCTATGACCGGGATCTCCATTAATATGATTTCGCTGTTTGCCTTCATCCTCGTGTTAGGAATCGTGGTGGACGACGCCATTGTGACGGGGGAGAACGTCTACTCGCGGATCCAGGGAGGAGAACACCCTGCCATTGCCGCTTGGAAGGGGACTCACGAGGTGGGCACGGTTGTGATTTTCGGCGTTCTCACCACAGTGGTGGCCTTCACTCCCATGCTGGGCTTGACCGGGGTCAGCGGCAAGATTTGGCCGAACATTCCACTGGTGGTGATCCCGACTTTGCTTTTTTCCCTCGTGCAATCGAAGCTGGTTCTCCCCGCACACCTCGCGCTGCTGGGACCGACCAAAACGGAGGAAGAAAGGAGTCAAACTCGTTGGAGAAACTTTGCCCCTTGGAATCCGCTTAGATGGATTTTCTTCCTCGTGGAAGGACTTTTCTGGATTCAACACCAAATCGCGTCGGGGTTGATGCTCTTCATCAAAAAGGTCTACCAACCTGCTCTCAATTTCGGTTTGCGATGGCGTTACCCCATGATCGCGCTCTTCTTTTCGCTGTTTATCGTGAGTTTGGCAGCAGTGGGCACGGGGAGGATTAAGTTTCAGTTTTTCCCCGAGGTTGAGGGTGATGTGTTGAGCGCGAAGCTGGAGCTGGCCCAAGGAGTGCCTTTTAGTGAAACAGAACGAATCGTGGAACGGTTGGAGGCCGCGGCCCACAAGCTGGGGGAGCGCTTCCAAAGCTACGATGGCGGCCCGGTTGTCCGCCACGTGTTGGCCAGCAGCGGGACCCAACCCTTCATCACCGGGTTCCAGCCAGGCGGCCCACCCAAGGCGACGCATATTGGAGAGGTGACCGTTGAGCTGGTTCCCTCGGTCGAACGTTCTGCGGGAAGTGAAGAGTTGGTTAACGCCTGGCGCGAGATTGTCGGCGATATCCCCGGGGTGGTGGAGCTTTCCTTCAAGGCCGAAACCGCTGCTGGTGGAAACGCTATTGACCTTCGTCTCACCGGCACAAACTTGAGAGAGTTGGATGAGGCGACTCTTTTCGCCAAAGAGCGTCTCGCGGATTACGTTGGAGTGATCGACATCGCCGACAGTAGTCGGGCCGGTAAGGATGAGATCCAGATTGTGAAATTGACTCGGGCGGGTGAAACGCTGGGGTTCACTTTAGGTGAAGTGGGTCGTCAGGTTCGCGATGCTTTTTACGGGAATGAGGTTCAGCGATTGCAACGGGGGCGTGACGAGGTGAAAGTCATGGTTCGCTTGCCGGAGGAGGATCGCCGCTCGGTCGAAACTATTGAAAAGTTAGAGCTGGTGAGCCCGACCGGCGAACGGGTGGACTTGGGAGAAGTGGCCGAGTATCAGTTTGGCAGTGGACCGGCTGTGATCAATCGGACGGATCGCAAGCGTTCGGTCAAAGTGACCGCAGATGTCGACTCCAACACCAATGCCAATGAGGTCGTCGGGCGGTATACCAAGGAAGCGCTCAGCCAGTTGTCGCAAAAGTATCCCAGCGTGCAGTGGAGCTTCGAGGGAGAGCAGGAGGATCAGGCTAATTCCATGCGGGAAATTGGCATTGGTTTCTTGGGTGCCCTCATCATCATGTATGTCCTCATCGCGATTCCGCTGAAGAGCTACTTCCAACCCATTATCATTCTCAGCGTGATTCCCTTCGGTCTGATTGGGGGGATTTGGGGGCATGCCTTGTTAGGAATGAACCTATCCATCATGTCTATGGTCGGCTTCGTCGCACTAGCGGGAGTGGTTGTGAATGATTCCCTGGTGATGGTGGACTTCGTCAATCGCCATCGCGACGACTTGGGTTCTGCCCGCGAAGCTGCCCTTCAAGCCGGGGGGCGAAGATTTCGCGCCATTTTGCTCACCTCTCTAACAACCTTCGCCGGCCTTCTGCCGATGTTGGCGGAGAAAGATATGCAGGCCCGCTTCTTGATTCCGATGGCCGTTTCTCTGGGCTTCGGTATCATTTTCGCCACCGCGATTACTCTGTTTCTTGTCCCTGCGGTTTATGTCGTCTTGGATGACGTCATCAGGATGGGTCGATGGATGGCGCGCAAACTGACGGGGCGCAAGCCCGAGTCCGGAGTGCAGCCTTCGGTCTAGTGCGCGAGAAGCGAACCGCGACCACGGGCTATCCCAACAGGGCCTCTCGCACTACCGCGAGAATGGCGGATTTGCCGGTGCTGACCTTCGAGGAAGTGAAGATGCTCTCGGGGAGGGGATTGTAGTGTTCCCCAAGAGTGGATTTGAAGAGATCCGTGTTTTTCTGAAGCGCTGTTTTCTTCAGGCGGTCGGTTTTGGTGAAAAGAATGGTGTGAGGCTTTCCCAAGTCGGCGAGCCAGAGAATGAAGTCGAGGTCAATCTGCTGGGGCGGAATCATCGAGTCCACGAGCACGAAGACATGATTCAACTGCTCGCGGTCGGTGATGTATTCCGTAATGAGGGACGCGAACATATCGCGCCGCTCCTTCGACTTTCGCGCATAGCCGTACCCGGGGAGATCGACCAAGTGTCCAGTCTTGGGGGGAATGTGGAAAAAGTTGATCAGTTCGGTTTTTCCCGGACGAGAGGAAGTCTTGGCCAGCTCCTTGCGATTGGTGAGCATGTTGAGGAGCGAAGACTTTCCCACGTTGGAGCGGCCGATGAAGGCGACTTCATTCAGATTAGTCTCCGGACAGCCCGCCAAATCAGCAGAAGAGGTAAGGAAAGTGGTTTGAGTGATGTTCATAGACGCGTTCTAACCCCGGTGAAGGGGATCCGCAATGCGGAGAATTTTGGGGCTGCTGGGGTCGTCGGAATCGGTGAGGGAGCAAAACCGCAGATTGACGCAGATTGACGCAGATGAACGCAGATTGACGAGGTCTTGGGAAATTGGATTTATGGAGATAATTTTTGGACGACGAAATAGAGCCACCTGTTCGCAGAGCTGTTTCAACGGAAGTTCAATTGTAGCATCTGAGCGAAATGTTATTCTGATCTTTAAGGCCACCGAACCGTCAAATCTGCGTTTATCTGCGTCAATCTGCGGTTCAGACAAACCTATTCCATTTCACCCTAAGACCGCTTGGCCAAAGAAATGATCACTGACTTCGAGGTTGGCGTTTGGCTCACCTTGGCGGTGGAATTGATAGGCACCAGCACGTTGGCCTCGGGGTAATAGGCCGCCGCGCTTCCCCTGGGGGTCTCGTATGGAATCGCGAGGAAAAGCTCGGCGGTGCGGGTTTCGCCTTCGAAATAGCTGGTGATATCCACGGGGTCTTCCGCCTCGATGCCGCGTTCTTTCATGTCCTCGGGGTTGAGGAAGATGACGCGGCGCTCATTCTTGATTCCTCGGTAGCGATCGTCCATTCCGTAAATCGTTGTATTGAATTGGTCGTGGCTTCGGAAAGTTTGTAGTAGAAGCTGATCTGGTTTGAGCTGAATCTTGGAGAGAGGGTTGATCGTGAAGTTGGCTTTGTTGGTGGCGGTCTTGAAGACGCGCTCCTTCACTCCGTTGGGAAGATAGAATCCACCGGGCTGACGAAGGCGTTGGTTGAAATCATCAAAGCCTGGAATCACACGTTCAATGGATTCCCGGATACGGTCGTAGTTCATTTCGAAATCAGTCCAAGGGGCCTTCGAGCGTTCCCCCAGGGTCGCCTTGGCCATTCGGCAAATAATGGCGGGCTCGCTGAGAAGAGAAGGGGAGGCGGGGTCAAGAGCCCCCTGAGAGCTATGGACGACCCCCATGGAATTCTCAACCGAGACCATTTGACGCCCACTGGCTTGTTCGTCTTTCTCGCTACGTCCAAGACAAGGCAGAATGAGGGCGCGCTTACCGGTAACCAGGTGACTGCGATTCAGCTTGGTGGAAACATGGGCAGTCAGTCGGCAGTTGCGCAGAGCCTTGGCCGTGTAATGGGTGTCCGGCGCGGCGGATAGGAAGTTGCCACCAAGGGCGAAAAAGACCCGTCCTTTGCCAGCGTGCATCGCTCGAATGGCCTCGACAGTGTCGTACCCGTGAGCGCGAGGGGAGGTGAATCCAAACTCCTTGTCCAAGCTGGCGAGAAAGCTCTCGGGAGACTTTTCCCAGATTCCCATAGTGCGATCGCCTTGCACGTTACTATGTCCCCGCACGGGACAGAGTCCGCTCTTCGGACGCCCCACTTTACCAGTCAGAAGGTGGAGATTGACCACCTCGCGAATGATTTCGACCGAGTTGTGATGTTGGGTCAGTCCCATTGCCCAACAGGTGATAGCCTCTTTGGCCTTGATGAATATCTCAGCGGCTTCCCGGATCTGTTCTTCCGATAGACCGGAGTGCTCAACGAGATCGGACCATTGCACTTGAGCTGACTCTTCCTTCAGGGCTTCGAAACCAGCGGTGTGTTCTTGGATGAACTTTTCGTCCACCGCTTTGGCCTCGAAGACGCATTTGATCATTCCTTTGAAAAGGGCCAAGTCACCATTCAACTGAATCGGCAAATGTAGAGACGAAAGCGGTGTGGAATGTCCCAACATCCCCGAAATCTTCTGGGGGTGGGCAAAAGCGCGGAGCCCGGTTTCGCGAAGCGGGTTGACGGAGATGATGGTGCCACCGTTCTTCACCGTTTGCTCGAGGGAAGTGAGCATACGGGGGTGGTTGGTGCCGGGGTTCTGCCCGACCACCATCACGCAATCGGTCGTTTCGATTTCCTCAAGAGTCACGGTGCCTTTCCCGATTCCGATGGTTTCGTTGAGAGCCGAACCGCTCGACTCGTGACACATGTTCGAACAGTCCGGCAGGTTGTTGGTGCCGAACTGACGAACGAAAAGCTGATAGAGGAAGGCCGCCTCATTACTGGCCCGACCCGATGTGTAGAAAATGGCGTCGTGCGGGCTGGCGCACGCATTGAGTTCCTCAGCGAGCACCTCAAAAGTCTCCTCCCAGCTGGCGGGACGATAATGTGTCGCCCCTTCGTCCAAAATGAAGGGCTCTGTAATACGCCCCGCGTCATTGAGCCAAAAGTCGCTCTTTTCTCCCAATTCCAGCAAAGAATACTGCTTGAAAAACTCCCGGTCCACCCGGCGATCCGTGATTTCGGTAGCGATGGCCTTGGCTCCGTTCTCGCAAAACTCGGTGGGGGCGCGCTTGCCGTCGGGGTCCGGCCAAGCACAGCTTGGGCAATCGAACCCTCCCTTTTGGTTGAGCTTGGCCAAGGCGTGGGTGCCTCGCACGGGGTTGGTGTGCGAATGAATTTGAGCAAGAGAGGAAATCACCGCAGCGGAACCCACGGCGTAGGCTTTGGGTTCACTACGCTTCAGTTCACCAAGTTCGCGGGGTGGTTCAGCATCAGGCAGTTTTTCGGTCGGGTTGCTCATTAGATTGAGAGAAGTTAGTCAAATTCCGCGCCATGGCCAACGAGAAGTGTGCTGCAAATTGGCAAGGGCCGTTAAAAGAGCGATGACAACAGGGGTTGGGGTTGATTTTTTTCGAAAGGTGGGGGCATGGTCTCCCACGAATATGTTGACGGTGCGGCCATTGGAAAAATTAGGGACAGCGATAGAGGTTCCGGGAGACAAGAGTTGTTCGCATCGCGCGGCTATTCTGGCAGGTCTCGCGGATGGAGTGAGTGAAGTGAAAGGCTTTCTGCCTAGTGAGGACTGTCTCTGCACGCTCAAGGCGATGATGCAGTTGGGAGTTCAGGTCGAGGAGGTGAATTCCACCTGTTGGGGGCCAATTGACCTCCGCATCACGGGAACCAACATGAAGCTCACCGCTCCCACTGGCGATCTCGATTGCGGCAACTCAGGCACTGGGATGCGCCTGCTCGCGGGAGTGCTTGCAGCCCAAGGTTTCGAATCCCGTCTCATCGGTGACGACTCTTTGCAATCCCGTCCCATGGGGCGCGTCACAGTTCCTTTGGAGTCCATGGGGGCGAAGTTCGAGAGCGAGGGAGAGAAACCCGGTTGCGCTCCACTGCGGATCAGCGGAGGAAGCCTGAAAAGCATTCGCTACGAAATGCCGGTGGCCAGCGCCCAGGTGAAAAGCTCAATCTTGTTGGCTGGTCTTTTTGCCGAGGGAGAAACGACTGTGGTTCAGCCCGCAGTAACGCGCGATCACACCGAGCGAATGTTCGCGGACTTCGGAATCGAGTGCAAGGTGGACGGCAATAGCATCTCGGTCAAAGGAGGGCAGAATCCCCAAGCCGCGGACTTGCAGGTGCCCGGGGATTTCTCTAGCGCTGCTTTCTGGCTTGTCGCTGCTGCGGCGCATCCGGGTAGCGAGCTTCGCATCAACACGGTGGGTCTAAACCCGACCCGCACCGCGCTCATGACGGTTCTGGAGCGGATGGGAGCACAGTTTGAGATTGAAGAACTGGGTTCCAACGGAGGTGAGCCAATTGGCAACATTTTGGTCAAAGGCAAGGGCTTGAAAGGCACGGAAATTTTAGAGGAAGAAGTTCCCAACCTCATCGATGAGGTTCCCATCCTCGCCATCGCAGCGGCCCTTGCGGAAGGCACGACTACCATTCGCAATGCCGAAGAGCTGAGGGTCAAAGAGACGGACCGTATCATGGCGGTGGTCGACAACCTGAAGCGCATCGGAGTGTCCGTTGAAGAATTCCAAGACGGCATGGTCATCGAGGGAGGGAATCCCTTGAAGGGGGCCGAGATTGAAAGCTACGGTGACCATCGGATTGCGATGGCCTTTGCAATAGCGGGACTCTTTCTCTCCGAAGGAGAGATCGATATCCAAAATTCCAAGTGCATTGCGACCTCCTATCCTGGATTTCGTGACGCGCTCAATACCATGCGGACAGGAGGCGAAGTTAAGATTTTATGAGCGAGTTTCGAGCAATCGCGATCGACGGTCCTGCAGCCTCCGGCAAAAGTACTGTTGCCCGCCGTCTGGCCGAGGACTGGGGAATGACCATGGTCAACTCCGGAGCGATGTATCGCGCAGTCACTTGGGAGGTGCTTAGACGTGGAATCAACCCCTCTGCCACTGGGGAAGTCATCGCCCTTCTATCCGAAGTGGATTGGGGCTGTCTGGTTCGTAACGGTCAGACCGTGATGCAGGTCGGGGACGTCGAACCCACCATGAAACAATTGAAAGCGGACGAAGTGAACGGTGCGGTCTCTCTGATTGCCGCCATTCCTGAGGTCCGCGAGCTGTTGGTTCAGAAGCAGCGTGAATTTTTGACGAAGGGGGATTTGGTCATGGAGGGCAGGGATATTGGAACCGTGGTTTTCCCCGACACTCCTTATAAAGTGTTTGTCACCGCCAGTGAGGAAGTTCGCCGGCAGCGACGCGCGGCCGAAGGCGCGGAAGATGCGGTGGAGGAGCGGGATAAACTGGACTCCCAGCGCAAGGCCTCACCCCTGCGAGTTGCCGAGGGAGCCGTGGTTGTCGATAGCTCGGAGCTGGCCATTGACGAGGTCGTCGCACAAGTCAAAGATGAGTTAATTCAACTAGGTTGGAAGGAATGAAGCTGATTCAAAACATGAACTGGATTTACTGGGCCGGCTGGAGCTGGTTCCGGGGCGTGGCCAAGGCCTCGTTTAACTATGAAGTCGTCGGCAAGGAGCGCCTGATTGAAGAAGGCGGAGCCCTTGTCGTCTGCAATCACGTGAGCTTCCTCGATCCTCCTCTGGTGGGTATTGCTCACGACAATGGAGTTTACTTCCTGGCCCGTAAGACTCTCTTCAAGGGCTTCTGCGCGTGGCTCTACCCCCGGTGGAACTCCATCCCGATCGACCAGGAGAATCCGGACATGAGCAGCCTCAAGAAGACGATTAAGATTCTGAAATCCGGTGAGCGGGTTGTCATGTTTCCTGAGGGCGAGCGCTCGTGGGATGGCCAGATGTTAGAGGCCAAGGCGGGAGTGGGGCTCATCGTCTCGAAAGCCAAAGTTCCAGTTCTCCCCGTGCGCTTGTTCGGTGCCCATGAAGCCCTTCCGCGTGGAGCTGCTTTTTGGAAAATTCAGCAGGTGACTCTGGTTGTCGGAGAGCCTATCGAATTTACGGAAGAGGAGCTCAAGGCGAAGGGTCGCGATGCCTACCAAGCCATCGCCGACAAGGTCATGAGCGAGATTGCGGCCATTGAGTTGCCTGAAGTGCGCTAAGGATTGAGCCGCAAACCCTTTCCCGCGTTCTCACTGCCGCGAAAGGGTTGGCACACTCGCTTGCCGTCGGATTCCGCCTACAACGCGATCTCGATTTTCCGGTAGTCAGCAGGAGCTTCCACGATTTGCTCCGCAGCAACAGGGACCCCATCAACGGTTACACTCTTTGGCTTGCCATTGGTTCCGTGAAGGTGGATCCGGGTCGGGGGAAGGGGATGGGTTCCCTCGCGGGTCACCTGAACCTCAACTTGGTCTGCGGCAGTCCTTCGAACGGTATAGGTCGCTAGCGCGAAGTCTCCTTTTTGATAATCGTAGTGGTCGCCCGCGTCGGCGTAAATCTGCGACTGAACCGCTCCACACTCTTCGGTTGGGAGGTAGAGATGGTGCTCTTGGGGACCATCCACTTTTTCCCACGAATATTGCCTCACCGGGTCGAGAGGAAGGAGGGCGCCCGCTCTCACGAAGAAAGGAATCTGATCGAGCTTGGCCTGACAAAAGATTTCCTCTCCACCCGCAACGAGTTCATCGTTCCAGTAATTGTAGTAGTGGCCTTTGGTGAGATACATCCAGCGACCTTCGCTTCCTGCTTCCGTAATCGGACAAACGACGAGATTGTCTCCGAGGGTGAACTCGTCAGCCCGGTGAAAGGTTTCCGTATCCTCATGGTCCAAGTAAATGAGGGGCCGGAGAATTGGATCTCCGGTCTGAATGTGCTGATAGAAAGAAGTGTAGATATAGGGAAGCAATCGGTAGCGCAGTTCAATAAACTTGCGCATGATACTTGTGTAAGGCTCGCCAAAGGACCAGGGCTCCTGACTGCCATGTTCTCCCGACGAGTGGACTCGGCAGAATGGGTGAAAAATCCCAAGTTGAACCCAGCGGGTAAAGAGTTCGCCATTGGTCTTGTCGAGAAAGCCCCCAATGTCGGAGCCGACAAAGCTATAGCCGGAGAGATTGAGGCGCTGGCACTGGATATTCGCCATCCGCAAGTGTTCCCAAGTCGAGATGTTGTCGCCTGTCCAAGCGGAGGCGTATCGCCAGGCACCGGCGTAAGCTGAGCGAGTGATGGCGAAAGGACGCTTGCCGTCATTGAACTTCGCAATGCCCTCCCGGGTGGCGCGAATCATCTGTGTGCCATAGATATTGTGGGCCCTGCGGTGGGAGCAGGGGTGACCATCATAATCATGCCGGATGTGGCGGGGGAACGTCTTATCCTCATTGAAGTCAGCTGGCTCATTCATGTCGTTCCAGATTCCAGCAATCCCATCCTCGGCGATGAGGCCTTCAAACAAACCGGACCACCAGATTCTCACTGAAGGCTTGGTGAAATCAGGAAAGTGACAGTCACCAGGCCACACCTTGCCCGTGTAGATATCGCCATCCATCTGGCGGCAAAAGTGATCTCCTGCGACGCCTTCGTCATAGACGAAGTAGCCAGGGTCCACCTTGATGCCCGGGTCGATAATAGCCACAGTCTTGAACCCCTTTGCTTCCAGTTTTCGAATCATCTCACCCGGCTTCGGAAAGGACTCGAGGTTCCAAGTGAAACAGCGGTAGCCATCCATATAGTCGATATCGACATAGAGCGCATCGCAGGGAATTCGATTGTCGAGAAAGCCTTGCGCCAAGTCGGTGAACTCCTTCTCGGTTTTATAAGACCACTTGCACTGATGGAAGCCGAGGGACCAGAGAGGGGGAAGCTCCGGCACCCCTGTTAGTTGCGCGAATCGCCTGACCACGTCTCTAACAGTTGGCCCGTGAATGTAGTAAAAATCCATCAAACCTCCCTGCGCCCAAAAGGAAGAGGTCTCTTTTCTTTCTTTGCCGAAATCAAAGAAAGAGCGGTGGGTGTTATCGAAGAAAATTCCGTAGGCTTGCCCATGGTGAATGCCAATGAAGAAGGGGATGTTCTTATACAACGGGTCCGTCTCCGAACCATAAGCATAGGTGTCGGAGCCCCAGAGCTCAAAGCGACGACCCCGAATCTCGGGATGGCAGGATTTGTCACCCAACCCGTAGAAGTGCTCCCGCGGTTGGATGCGTCGCGAATATTGCACGATGTTCCCGCCAAATGCACGATTGCCTTCCCAGTGAAAACCCTTCTCGTCCTCGCTCATGACATTTCCTTCGGAGTCGGAAATAGTTAAGAGCAACCCTTGGAGGGAAATTTTTACCTGCAGAGAGTTGGTTGAAAAGTGGACGAACTCTTCGTCCTCTGTCATCTCGGGCGCACCCCGATCCGGAAAGTTTTCCGGCATGGCGGCATAGGAAAAACCATCTCCCAGGTGGCCGTCGGGAGCGAATTTGAAGTGCAGGATTTCGTCACTCAGAGCGCACACCGCCAGCTTCACCTTGTTGTCGCAAAGAAGGACCTTGCAGCCTTCGCCAGCTGCAATTTCCTTCACCCGTCCGGGGAAGAGGTCGAGCACTTCCTCCTTCTTTTTGGAGTCCATATAGTTCTCCTTTTCGAAGGTGTCGTTTTCTAGTGATTTATCCTCGTTACTGTCGCTCATTGGGGTTAATTGTTATGGCATTAGCATGTGATAGGCCAGTGTCCAGCTACGTGAACTTAATTTGCTTCGAAAAAAAGAGTTGCAAATATTTTGATGCAGGTGGAAGCGGCTGGCGCGGAAACTGCGAAGCATTAAGCGCAAGGGAACTATGAAAGTACTGATGTTGGGGTGGGAATTCCCCCCGTTGATTAACGGAGGCCTTGGCATTGCTTGTCTGGGGCTTGGTCGGGCGATGGCACAGCAGGTTGAACTCAGCTTTATCCTTCCCAAAGTTGACCCGGCTTTCCTAGTGGATCAGCTGGAATTGATCGGACTCAATCATCTCGAAGATAGAACGATTGATAGAGAAAAGGTCGAACAAAGTTTGGCAGATGTGGCAAACGTCAAATGGGTTGAGGGGGAGGTCGCTTCCCGAATGCTTCCTTACCAACTTGAGGAAGTGGAAAGGGCCCAGGGTCACAGCGAAACGACCTTCACCACGGTCGAAGAATCGAAGAAATCCCTCGCTGGCGAGAAGGTCATCGACCGGCTTCGGGCGGTGGGACTCGACGAACGCTTGGCAATGTTTCGTGACGATACTCTTTACGGGGATGACGTGGGTGAGCGGGTCTGGGCCTATGCCCAAGTGGCGGCCTCACTTGCGGAGGATATGGACTTCGACATCGTGCACGCACACGACTGGATGACCTTTGTCGCAGGGATGGAAATCAAGAAGCGGACCGGAAAACCTCTGGTTCTCCATGTCCATTCACTCAACTACGATCGGGGTGGTCCAGATGCCCGAGGTTGGATCTACGATATTGAAAAGAGTGCGATGGAAGCAGCTGATCTGGTGATTCCTGTGAGTCGGTATACAGGGACGATTTGTACGGGGCACTACGGAATCGATGCCAGTAAGGTGCACTTTGTCCACAATGGGGCCGACCCTGTGAAGACCTACCGCAGCAAGAGCCCTTTCAAACATGGTCTCGTTCTCTTTCTTGGGCGTCTCACCGGGCAGAAGGGACCTCGCTTCTTCCTGGAGATAGCAGCCAAGGTTCTAGAGAAAAATCCGGGCGTCTATTTCGTAATGGCTGGCACCGGAGAAAAGATGCGCGAACTGATTGAATACGGCGCTTTCAAGGATGTCGGCGACCGCCTTCACTTCACGGGTTTCCTAAACAAGGAAAAGGTGAACAAGCTTCTTTCGATGACCGATGTCTACTGCATGCCTTCCGTAAGCGAACCCTTCGGTCTTTCGGCAATTGAGGCCGCTCAATACGGGATCCCCGCCGTTATTTCCAAGCAGTCCGGGGTGGCCGAGGTGATGACTCACGCCCGGCACGCTGATTTCTGGGATGTCAACATGATGGCGGAGCACATCAACGAGCTTCTAACGGATCCCAAGGCCAGAGAGGAAGCCATCCAGTATTCTCTGGAAGATCAGAAGAACTGCACCTGGGAAGCAGCTACCGAACGAATCATCGAACTCTATCGCGACCAACTTGGAATCCATAATTAAGACAATGATGAAAGGTTTTCTAACCAGACTCAGCAAGGTCCTCGCTAGCGATAGCTCCGAGGGAAGCGACAAGAACGCGAAAGCCGCGAAAGCCGCGGAGGAGACGACCCAGCCTCCCGCCGTGCCGGACAAAGTCGCGAATACCAAAAAGAAAAAGGCTCCCAAGGAAGAGAAGAAGGTTTCCAAGATTCAGGTGGACCCAAGCTTGCAGCCCATTTGCTTTTTCTTTGAGGCCCATCAGCCGAACCGTCTCAAGCCCTACAGCTTCTTCGACATCGGCAATGATCCTTTCTATGAAGACGACGAGCTGAACCGGAAGCTCTTGGACGAGGTTTGTGAGGTATCCTACCTCCCAGCCAACAAGATGATGACCGAGTTGATCAAAGAGGGGAAAGGCCAATTCCGAATCTCTTTGTCGGTGAGTGGAGTCCTCCTTGAGCAACTCGAGCTGAATCGCCCTGACGTCTTGAAAAGCTTTCAGGACCTTCACGCTACTGGCGGGGTCGAGATCGTTGCGGAAACCTACTATCACTCGATGGGTTTCCACCGCAGCAAAGAGGAGTTCAAAGAGCAGGTCGAGAAGCAGCTGGAGAAGATCAAAGAGGTCTTTGGCGTGCGACCCAAAGCCTTTCGCCACACAGCTTGTGTCTATTACAACGAGCTCGCAGCCTTTGTGGAAAGCATGGGTTTCGAGTCCATGTTAGGTGAGGCCGTCGGGTGGATCTTGCATGGGCGGGAAGCCAACCGTCTCTATCGCTCTCCCAACTGTACGACTTTGAAGGCGCACCTTCGCAACGGGATTCTTTCCGACGATGTGGCCTTCCGGTTCGGCAACCACGCTTGGCCGCAACATCCGCTTACCGCTGAGAAATTCGCGACTTGGTGCCAAACGAATGGCGGGGAAGTGGTGAACCTCTTCATGGACTATGAGTGCATCGGCAAGCATCAGGACAAGGACACGGGCATCTTTGAGTTCTTCCGGGCCTTTCCTGCGGCTTGGGAAAAGCTAGGCGGGCGCTTCGTCACGGTGTCTGAATCTGCGGCAGAACTCGAGGTTGCCGGGGAGTATGATTGTCACGAACCCACTTCCTGGGCAGACACGGAGAAAGACCTGTCGCCTTGGAAAGGGAACGCCATGCAGGAAGAAGCCCGCCGCAAAATCCTCATCATTGAGAAGCAGGTGAAGTCCAAAAATAATCCTGAGCTCCTTCACCAGTGGCGCAAGATGCAGACTGCAGAGCACTTCTACTTCATGAGCACCAAGGGAGGCGAATCGGGTAAGGTTCACGAACGTTTGCGTCCATACCCCAGCGCTTATGAAGCCTACCTCTACTTTATGAACGCTCTTTCGGATCTTCAGATTCGGTTGGATGAAGAATAGTTGACGGGGAAGAGCTCCCCTGACGAGCGGTCGGTTAGGCTCGTGGGAAGAGAGTCTCGAATTCCGCGCTTTGCCCGACTTCGCTCACCAGCTCAAGCGAGCCTCCCGTTTGACTGGCGAGCCTGCGGGCGATGGATAGACCCAAACCCGTGGATGTCTCTTCGGCTGTAGGGTTGGCGCTCAAGCGGGAATATCGCTGGTAAAGGCGTGTGAGGTCGTCTTCGCTGAAGCCGGGCCCGGAGTCGCGGACTCGGATGCCAATCATGTCTTCGCGCTCAAAGATGGAGATATGAACCTCTCCGCCACGGGGTGAATACTTGATCGCGTTGTCAATGAGGTTGTCGAGAACCCGCTCCACCAACCAATGGTCCGCATTGGTAAGAGCCGAAGAATCGGTCAGAGTCGATTTCAACGAAATTGATTTAAGTTCAGCGGTCGCCTTTTGGTTTTCCACAATATTTTGAAGGACCGAGGATAGGTCGCAGGAGTTCTCTTCGGAACGTCTCCGCTCGAGAGAGTTTGCCTCCTTCAAAAGCTCCACCGCCTGCCCGGTAGACGAGAGAATGCCGTCGAGCAATGGATAGGTCTCGGGTGGGAAGCTGGATTTTCTTTCCAGAAGAAGTCGGGCCGAGAAGTCGGCAGCTGCCAGGGGACTCTTGAGATCATGGATCATGACATCCAGCAGACTCCGCCAACGCGCCTTCTCCATCTGGAACTGCACTTGGGTTGCGGCAATGGCTGCAAAGTCGCGAGCTCGATCGACTTCTTCTTCGGTCCAGTCTCTTTCAATGGAATCAATGAGGCAAAAAGCTCCGAGGATGTTCCCAAACCGGTCCGACAGAGGGAAGCCGAGGTAGGCGATTACCCCCAAATCAACGACAGCCGGATTGTTGCAAAAACGATCGTCATTTCGCGAATCATTGACCACCACCACGCGACGGGAAGACACCACGGTCTGACAAAAGGAATGACTGATGGGAGTCTCGCGCAAATCGCAATACGGGGCCGTTAGCCCCACTTGCCCCGCAAAAACCTGTCGCTCTTTCTCAACAATTGAAACCAGGCACACCGGAACATTCAGCACCCGTGCGCCCAGTTTGGTGATCCGATCAAACTCGCCCATCGCCGAGCGACTCAGGCTTTCCACAAAGGTTGTTGCGATTTCTTGCTCGATCACGGTAAGAGGTTTGAAGGCAACTCGGTGTGAAGACACTGATTGCCGGGGAGTTTCTGCCAACGGGGCTCATCAAGAACCCCAAATGATATCCGTTAGCTTTGCGCCTGAAGAGCTACTTGGCAAGAGGGCTCCCTCCATTTTTTTGCCTCCGTGAAAATCGCTTCGTCACCAAGAGCCTGCTGGCCGAAGGGGATCAGGTAAGTTTGTCGAGAACCGCAGAGGCCAGAGAAAGCACGAGGAAGAAGCCACACATGTCGGTGCAGGTGGTCAGAATCGGGCCGCTCGCCAACGCGGGGTCCACCTTTCTGCTTTTCAAAAAGAGGGGGACCAGACCGCCCAGAAGAACAGAGAGCACCGTGTTCAACGCAAGAGCAGAGGCAACCACTGCACCCAATACCAAGTTCCCTTTCCAAATGGCGGCTACCACCCCTAAAAGGATCCCCAGCAAGGAGCCATTGATGATTCCGACCAGTCCTTCTTTGCTGAGAACTCTCACGAAGTCCTTGGGCTTCAGAATCCCCAGGGTGAGCTCGCGGATGCTTACTGCTACCGCTTGATTTCCGCTGCATCCCGACATGTCCGAAACAATGGGGAGAAAGACCGCCAAAGCGATGACTTCCTGGAGGGTGGCCTCGTTCGCCGCAATCACGCTGGCCGCTGCTAGATTCAGAACAATATTGGGAGCAAGCCAAGCCAGGCGCTTGCGGCAGCGGTCGAAGAGAGGCATCGACCGCAACTCCTCACCGTCTACAATACCCTGCGATTGCAAGTATTGCTCAGTCTGTTCGTCCGAGGTCTCCCGCTGGACGGTATCGCGCGGCACAACCCCGACCAAACGGCCGGCATCGTCGACGACGGGAAGGCCCAGGAAGGCTCGTTTGGTAAAAATCTCAGCCAAATCATGAAAGTCCATTTGATCCGATACTGAGAGCGGATCGGGAATCATCAGTTCCCCGATGGTCTTTGAGCGCGGAGCCCAGAACAGCTGTCGTAGCTGGAGCACGCCAACAAGCCGCTTTTCTTCGTCCACCACATAGAGGTATTGAATGTCCCGGTCCGAGTAATCATCCGCATGATTGTAGAGATCGTTGAGAAGCTCCTGCACCGTTGTCTCCTGAGGAAAAGAAACCGGACTGCCCCGCATCAGGCTACCCGCGCACCCTTCCGGATACTCCAAGCGCGCTTTCAGTTCGCTCAGGCTCTCTCCGTCCTGAATCTCATGGAGGATCTGAGCCGAGTCCTGATCTTCCAACTCGCGCAGGAGCCGGCTACTGGTTTCCGCCGGCAGACACTCGACCGCCGCAGCAGTTTGCTCGCTGGGTAGAGTTTCCAGCAATTCCACGGCTTGAGCCTCAGGTAGCTCCTGAAGCAATTGGGCAAAATCCTTGCTGGGGAGAGTGACTAACAGAGCTTCCCGATTTTCCTGGGAGAGGAGGGAAACTGCCCGGGCCTGGTCCTCGGCTTCCAAGCCATCGAGGATGCTCTTGGTGAGAACGGTATCTTGAGCCTGAAGCGCTTCGTCGAGCGTTTCCCAAGCTTCGGTTTCTTCTGGAGGGGTCTCCTCAGAGGGTGGAGTCATTGGTACGAGGCTAGACCGGAAGGTAGCGCTTGGCCATCCTTGCTTGCCTGGCGGACACAGGGAATTTCTCTTAGGCGGTCACGGCTGGAGCTTCTCTGGCCCGCGTGGAGCAGTAGGCTTTCACCCGATGAGGCATTTGATGATTGGGATCGCCCTTTGTTTATTGATTCCGGGCTGTTCGTTCGGCCCTTCAGCCAAATCGCGGGATGGGGTCATTGTCCGAAACGGTCGCGGCCTGGTGGCGCGAAGTGCTCCGCCCTACGTCAAGAAAGCGGTAGCGGCCGCCAATCGCATCGCGGGCAAACCCTACAAGTGGGGCGGCGGGCACGGCACTCACATCGACAGTGGTTACGATTGCTCGGGTGCAACCAGTTATGTGCTGCGCGAGGCGGGATTGCTGAACGGCTCTCTGCCATCCAAGGGATTCTATCGATATGGCCGACGGGGAGCGGGGGATTGGATCACAGTCTGGGTGCGGGATGGACACGTCTTTCTTACCATTGGAGGGGCTCGCTTCGACGCCATGGGAGAGGATTCTCATGGCGGTCCAAAATGGTTCACCAGCGAGCGCTCCACCCGCAAATTCACCCCCCGACGCCCTAAAACCTAGAGGCGGGGGTATTGGGCGGCATCACCATTGTCGGGACCTTTCATTCGATGCGAACCGGAGCGAATCAGTTATTCTTTCGTGAAAGCGTCCTTAATGAGTGACATATTTTTACAATACATCATTTTGCAGGGCAATTTTAGGTGCTAAAGGCAGTAAGAAAGGGAAGGAAAATGGAGGAGAACGAGAAAGACACACCCCGAATCGGTAACGAAGAACCCAGCGGCGACGGCCGGGATCTCTTTATCCCGCTCTTTATGGCGAGTGAACGACGCCTTCGAGCCTTCGTTTATGGCATGGTGCCCAGCCAGCAAGATGTCGATGAGGTGATGCAGGAGGTCTCGATCGTCCTTTGGAAAAAGTTCGACAAATTCGAGCCGGGAACCGAGTTCATCCGCTGGGCTTACGCCGTCGCGCGTTTTGAAGTTCTCGCTTACCGTCGGAAAAAGGCACGGGATCGCCTTTGCTTCAGCGAGAACCTCTTGGAGCTCCTCGCCAACGAATACGAGGAGGAACGGCAAGTTCTGGAAGACGAGCGCCACGCTTTGGCAGCCTGTCTGGAACGGTTGCCGGCGAGTGAGCGCGAGCTCATTTTGACCGCTTACGGAAAAGATTTAAGAATCAACGAAATTGCAGAAGCCTCCGGGTTGACTGCTTCGAGCCTTTACAAAAGATTAAACCGGTTGCGCAAACGCCTTTTGGACTGCGTCACCATGAAGATGAAGACGGCATGAAGCCCGAACAAACACAAAATTGGAACGCCAGCGACGAGTTGGAGGGATTGGTGAATGATTGGTGCAACCGCCAGTGTGGTGCCGACCAGGTTCAACGTCTGGAGGAGCTCCTCCTCGATGACTACGAGGCTCGTCATTACTACCGGCGGATGATGAACATTCACGCCGAGTTGCATGAACAATCAGAAAGCGCGGTGGAAAACCAGAAGGTCATCACGCTGCCTACCAAGGGAAAGAACCGCAATCGCATCTTTGCCTGGGGAGGGTGGGCTGTGGCTGCCTCGGTTGCAATTTCGGCTTTGATGCTGCAACTGGCCTCGCGCAAAGCTGAGAAGCCCATTGCCGCAGCTGAATCCCAGTCGATCGAAGTGCCTTCGCCTACTGTTGGCCTGATGGTCAATCACTCGGGTGCCCAGTTCGCAGGCCTGGAGGATGACATGCCCATTCGGTTCGGTCCCGGCAAATACCAACTGGAGAGCGGGATTGTTCATCTACGGATGACCAATGGCGTCGATGTCGTCATGCGTGGGCCGGCAACCTTTGGATTACACGATCCCAAATTGATGACTTTGGAAAATGGCGCTCTGCGCGCAATCGTTCCCAACAGCGGCAAAGGGTTTACGGTGCAGTCTCCCGAGATGGCCTACGAGGATTTGGGAACTGAATTCGGGGTCTTTGTCCAGGATGGACGCAGCGAGATGCACGTCTTCAACGGCCAAGTCGACGCTCACCAAATCAGCACCAACAGCAAGGTGGCTTCAGTCTATGATGGCGAGTCCTTGCGTCAGGAGGGACCGAACTTCACGGTTGATGTCTCGGAGCCTGAAATGGAGTTTCCCTTGCCAGAGGATGTCGGTTTTGGCGGATGGTTGAGCCAGCAACCATCGACCATCATTCCCGACGGGCTGATCGCCTATTATCCATTCAATTACGATCCGGAGCTCCCGGAAGTACTTAAAAATGAGGCATCCAATGTGCCCTCCCATCGCATGATGGCTGACGGGCTCGTGATGGGCGCACGTTGGGTCTCCGGCCGCTGGTCGGAGAAAGACGCCCTCCTGTTCAATCAACAAGGCGAACACGCCGAGTTCGAAATCCCGGGGGAGTATGAAGAAATCACGCTATCCGTGTGGGCCAATATCGATCACTTGGATAATTCCTTGAATGCGATTATGACCAGCACGGGCTGGAGCCCAGGAGACCTGCACTGGCAAATCCTGCGCTCGCAGGATCCTATTCTGGCGATCCACGAGATCGCGGAGACCGGTTCCTTGTTGGTGAAGCCTATCGAGTTGGGTCGTTGGATTCATCTTGTTGCAGTCGTCAGCAAGACGGAACGGAGAACCCGCTTTTACGTCGATGGCCACCTTGCCCAAGAGAACAAGCTCCCTGCCGATGCCTTGGTGAAACCGGGCAAAGTCTGGATGGGTGACTGGAAGCAGGAGGCCGATGACCGCTACGTGAAGCGGAATTTCCGCGGGAAAATCGACGAGCTCGCCATTTGGGACCGCGCTTTGACTGGGGACGAAATCAAGGAACTGACTCATGCCGGCACTCCTTCCATGCTCTTGATGGGCAGAACTCCCGAGGTCATCGCAACTCCCCGTCGCAACGCGACGTTCCCAGCGCCTGACGTCAGAATCGAGAAATGATGGGATGCGGGAGTGCAATGCTCTCGCTTTTTCCTTTTGACTGAAAATTGGGGTCTGTCACGCTGACAGAAATGTGAATGTATGCCCTAATTTAAGATGGGGAAGGAGGCTGGAAGTCGCCATCCTTTGCCCATGGGCTCTACGACGATGATTGAACAACAACTACCATTCATTGAGGTGGGAGGGAATTTCGACTGGACCGAGACCGACGATCGAATTCGTGCGGCCGAGGCCGAAGGGGACCTTTCCGGAGCTCAAGAGATTGCCGATACGGCGGTGCAGGATGCGCGTTCGAATCAGAATGGCAGCCACAAGGATGCCGAACGCCTCCTCTTTTGTTTGGAGGCCCGGGCTGACTGGTCCAGCCGGCAGGGGAACTACCTGGATGCCAAGGACGATTACTTGGAAGCCATTTCGCTGGTAGCAGGGAAGTCGGGCCAGGAGGGAGCGGTTGGACGTCTCTACGGCAGTCTGGGCTACCTCTTCGAAAGCACCGAAAAGTTTGATGAGGCGATCGATGCCTACGAGCGCGCGCTCGAGCAATTGGGCCGACTACGCCATCCGGCTGTCATTGACGAGGTCCGCCTCTCTAACAATTTGGCCTTTCTTTATGCGGCGAAAGACGATTTCGATCAGGCTGAAACCCTGTTTCTTAAAGCTCTGAAGCTTGCACACGGTGAGCTAGGCGCTTCCGATCCCGACACCACGGGCGTCTGCAATAATGTCGGGGCGCTTTACCAGAAGGCAGGGCACCTGGAGCAAGCCCGTGAGATGCATGTCATGGCGTTGGAAGGACGGAAAGAAGACGGCGGCAACAAGGCGGACATCGCCCAATCGCACGGAAACCTTGCAATCGTCTTTGCGGAGGAAGGGAACGAGAAGGAGTCCCGCAGCCACTTTGAATCTGCCTTGGCCAATTTCCAAAGTGTCGGTAGCGAGTGGAGCGAAGACTTTGAGGCGGTTTGCGAGAACTATCTTCAGCTCTTGAAGAACGTGGGCGACCGGGAAGGCGAAGAACGGGTGAAGGCCCTTCTTGAAAAGGGAATTTAGCCTTCAGTAGTAAAGGTTCTCTTTTCGCTCGTTTCGTTTTCTGGCTGAACTCGCCAATCTGGAAGCGGGCTTCCTTCTATTTGAGAAGCTCGCGCAACATTTCCTCAACCACCGATTTGGTAATGGCGAGTGATTCAGGAGAAATGATGGACAGGTTGTCCTTGGGAGTGTGCCACCAGCCGCTGCGCTGAAAGTCGCCGATGATATCGATGGTGGGAATCCCGGCATCGTTGAGAGGAACGTGGTCGTCCAAAATCTCTCCGGCCGCCATCCCGAAGTGTTTGTTGTGACCCAGTTTATCGACCGCCGCATTCATGACTCGAACCAAATGAGCGGGAGAATCGGCGGGAACTTTGATGGAAAGATTCTTATGTCCCACCATATCGAGAAGAATACCAAAAGAGGGTTTGTATGATGCGCCATTCCAACGAGCAGCATAGGCCCGCGAGCCATAGATTCCGTCAAAAAGACCGCCTGCCTTCGGTCCCATGTTCTCGGTAAAAGCTTCTTCACCATCAAAGAAAATCAGCTCCATTCGGGACGCCTTCTCGGGCGTCTCAGCCATTTCCCGGGCCATGGTGAGAATGAGCCCACAAGCGGAACCCGCATCATCTGCACCGAGAAAACGTTGGTTGGAATAGTATTTGGAATCCAAATGAGCGCAGAGCAGGCCATCGATTCTGGCTTTCCAAGGATCTTCATTTGGTGAAGCTGGGAAGCGGGCGATGAGGTTGGTGAAGGTCCGGGGACCTATGGGTGTCTGGGATTGAAAAGTCTGGGCTCCCACCGTCCAGCCGGTCTCTTCCAATACCTCGGTCACGTAATTTCTGACCTCAACCGCGCCCTGTGAACCTGGATAGCGCGGGCCAAAGGACAGGATATTGGAGGTGTGGGCAAACGGAGTGCCGGAGTGATCGAGACTGACAGGCGGACTGGTGGTTTCTTTCTCTTTGCAACCGACCAAACAGAGAGCGAGAAGCAAGGGGAGTGACAGGCGCATGAAAAAGAAGGTCTTGGGAAAAAGAACGAAACGGACTCAGTCGAGGCTGATTCCCATAATCTCCAGGATATTGTTCAAGCCGTCGTCACCTTTGTAGTAAACGATTTCGATTCGCCCCTTGTCCGCTCCGGGAGTGATCGAAACCTGGGTTTGAAATTTGGACCGCAGCTTGGATTCGATTTGGCTATAGAGGGCCGCCAACTCTGGAGTGATTTCCTTCTTGGACCTGGTTTTCCTCTGCTTGCCATCGGTTTCGCGATGGTAATCTTGGATCAGCTTTTCGGTGGCCCGCACAGTGAGCTTGCGCCGAATGATCTCTTGCGCGGCCACCTTTTGCGCCTTGCCGTCCTTAATGGAGAGGATCGCTTTGGCATGACCAACTGAAATGGAGCCCTGCGCCACAAGGGGCTGCACATCCTTGTGAAGATCTAACAGACGCATCGAGTTCGCCACCGAAGCGCGCGATTTACCGACGGTCTTTGAAATTTCTTCCTGCTTCAGTCCAAACTCGCGGGCGAGTCGAACGTAACCCATGGCCTCTTCCATGGGATTGAGATCCGCACGCTGAAGGTTCTCGATGAGAGCCATCTCCAGCACTTCCCGGTCGGTAGCCTCCCGCTCGATAATGGGGACGGTCTTCAGACCAATCTTCTTGGATGCACGCCAGCGGCGCTCACCAGCAATCAGTTCCAACTCTCCATCAACCGGCCGGACGATGAGAGGCTGGATGACTCCGTGATGCTTGATGGACTCGACCAACTCGTCCAATTCGCCTTCGACGAAGTGAGTCCGGGGCTGCAGGGGGGAAGGGCGAACCTGGGAGAGGGGAACCTCCCGAACGGATGCGGTAGCGTCCGAAGGCATGGCATTGGAATCCGGTGACACCTTGGAAGGAGCCTTGCTACCGGAATTGTTAATGAGGGCACCGAGACCCTTACCCAAAGCTTGTTTTGCCATCGGCAAGCTTAGTGACAAATGGCGGGGCTTTGGCAAAGCCGAAAGTTTTTAAAATTGCTCGAAAGGCCAACTTCTTAGCCAAGCGCTCAAAGGAGGAGGTTCAATGCGCGACAAGCTGGCTTGACCCGAGAAGGTCCGCAGTGCAAACATCAGTGGTGCGCACTTTTTTTCTTTCTCTAACGATTAGTTTCGCGGTTGCAAATTCAGGCCTAGGCCAAGCCGGGGTGGTCGAAGATGCGGAGGTTTTGGAACGTGCGATCGTTCGTCAGGCTGTCCCTGCGGATGTCCTCGCCGACGCAGTCAAGGAGGTGCAGCAAGTCGGAGATTTGACCTTGAAGGGGGACTTCATGGGAGTAGTCGACAAGCTCTATCCCCGCTATCGCCACCGGGCCGCCAAGAAGCTCGGCGGCAACGAGGAAATGGCAGCAACAATGAAGAAGATGGTGGACGATCTCGCGGCATCGGGAATCACCATCACCAAGTTTGTGGCCGAGCCCGCCCTCCATGGTTTTGACATCCCTGAATTCCGCGAGTGGTTGGTCTTCGTTCCGACCACCCGCCTGGTTCGCCGCATCGATCCGGCAACCGGATTGGTCGAGCGGATGGAGATCAAGGACTACCAGGTCGCCATCCGGAAAAAGACCGAAGGCTCCAGCTGGTCCTTCCTCAATGGCTCAACCCTCAATATGCAGGAATTGCGCGCGCTCTTTCCAACGCTTCCTGCCGATATCGAAGAGTTTGCCGTGCCCGAAAAGGGTGCTCGCCGGGTCAAGTAGCCCGACGAATTTTCCTCCCAAGCCTTTTGCGAACATGCTTAAGGCTCGCGCTTGATCCTGAATTGTTGATCTTGTCCCCGTTCACCCTTCGTCATGTCGAAATCCGAAAAAAAGAAGAGCCGTAAATTCAAGTCCTACGAAAAGGCTCGCGCCGCCTTGAAGAGAGTGGAGGAGCTCAAAAAACGTGGAGAGAGCGAATGGGTCGAAGTGCGGGGATCGGAGATTCATGGACGCGGCGTTTACGCAGCTTGCGACATCCCCGAGGACACCGAGATTATTGAGTATGTTGGTGAACCCATTGACAAGGAAGAGAGCGAGCGCCGGGCTTGGGTCCAGATGGCCAAGGCGGAAACCGATGGCGATGCCGCGGTCTATATCTTTACGCTCAATGACGACTGGGACTTGGATGGAAGCGTGGAGTGGAACACCGCCCGCCTCATCAACCATTCCTGCGACCCGAATTGCGTAGCCTATACCGAGGAGGGCGAAGACGAAGATCGAATCGTGATCTATGCTTTGCGCGACATCGAAGCCGGCGAAGAACTAAGCTTCGATTACGGCTTTGACTTGGAGTGCTACGAGGATCACCCTTGTCGATGTGGCTCACCCAATTGCATTGGTTACATCGTGAGCCAGGAGCAATGGCCAGAACTCCGGAAGCTCCTTAAGAAAAAGAAATGAGCGGTCTCGCTTACCCCTTTCAAAATGAAACACTTTATCTTCACCATTCTTCTCTCCGTTCTTTGCCTGCCAAGTCTCCATGCTGACGAGGCCGGCGCAAAAAAGGTAATCGATCAATACGAGGCCGAGGTGAATGCTTGGGTCACCAAGATCAACGCCGCCCCTGACATCGCAGCCCGGCGGGAACTTTGGAAAGTGATTCCCGACCCCGACGCCTTCGGGCTCAGGCTTCTACGCCAACTGGATGGAGCTTGGAACCAACCCTGGTTCTTGGACTACGCCCCCAAGCTGCTGCAACTGGCTCCGGCATTTTCTGTTAAGCCCGTGTCGGAGAATTCGACCAAGACCCCACTGTCGGTGGTGCGCGATTCGGCAGACCGCTTTCACTTTGCCAGCCCCAAGGTTGGCCCACTGTGTTTGGCACTGGTTGCCGACTCTGGTCCGGCTACCCGAAAGTTTCTCGAAAAGGTAGAAGCCAATCATCCTGACAAGAAAGTCCAGGGTCAGGCGGCGATGGCCTTGGCTCTCCTCTCGAGAGAGCTCGGCGACGGAGGAGGCTTTGCGCAGTTCAAGGCCCAGCGCATTGATTGGATTCGCAAAGCGATCATCGAAGCGGCTGATGTGGAGGTCGGAAACACGACCGTCGGCAAAATGGCGGAAGAATTTCTCTTCTCCATTTCCAAACTCGACAAGGGGATGGAGGCTCCAGACATCTTGGGCTGGAATGTCTCCGAGCAAGCCATGCGTCTCAGCGACTATCGCGGCAAGCCGGTCATCATTGTCTTCTGGCACACCCGCATGCAGGCCTCCGAGGAAACCATGGCCTTCCTTCGCAAACTCGAAGACCGGTTGGGGCCCAAGGGGGTGGCTGTTCTCGGAGTAGCCAGTGAAAGTCGTCCCGCCCTGCGCGAAATGGTGAAGAGTGGCTCGGTCACTTGGAAGAACTGGTTGGACGCCAATGGGAAGATTGCGAACCTCTATCAGGTCACCGATTATCCCGCTTGCTGGGTGCTGGATGGAGCGGGAAAAGTGCAGTATCGCGGGGTCCCCGGACCCTTCGCCGAGCTGACTGCCGAAGCATTGGTGAAGTAGGGAGCACTTTCTAGCTTTGGATAAAGTCAGATTTCCGCGAGATAACTCGAAAAAAGGGTGACAGCTGGAGCTCTTTGCGGCGTTCTGTTCTCTGTAAGATTGCGATGATCAATTTGTTGTTGGAACCGGCCCGCGAGACCGGATGTGAGGATTTGGCTGCGGTCGAAGAGGTTCTGGGAGCAGCGAAACAGCGTCAGCGATCCCAGATCGACGATGTCCTCGATACGGGTGCAGTCGACGAGGAACCTTACATGCAGCGTCTGGCTGACAACCTCGGGATGGAATGGCTGGCGGAAATACCCGCGCCCGAGTCACCCATCGACCTTCGCGACGTGTGTGGCCCACGGGTGGCCTTGGGGCATCAGGTGTTGCCAGTGGAAGTGATTGGCGAAGACGGGGACGAAAGCCTCGTGATGGCCACTTACGATCCCTTCAATCTCCTCGCCAAACAAGCGGCGGTGCAGGCGATTGAAATCCCAATCATCTGGAAGATGGCTTCTCGTCGCCGGGTCTATGATGGCTTGCGTCGACTCTACGGGGTGGGAGCTGACACCTTTGAACAGATTCTGGAAGGGCGCGATATGGACCTCGAGAATCTCGAGGTCCAAGACGAGACCAATGTCATCGACGATGATGACACCGAGGCCAGCGTGGTCAAATTCGTGAACCAAATTCTCCGCGAAGCCCTCGACCAAGGTGCGACTGATGTCCACGTTGAACCTTTGTCGAATAATCTCCGGATTCGCTACCGCGTCGACGGACGTCTCATCGATGTAGCGGTTCCCGATCAGATCAAGACTTTGCAAAGCTCGGTGATTGCGCGACTTAAGATCATGTCGCGGCTGGATATTGCCGAGAAGCGTCTTCCGCAGGATGGCCGGATCAACCTTTCCCTGGAAGGGCAGTCCATCGATGTCCGGGTTGCCACCGTTCCGACGGTGGAGGGGGAGAGCGTCAGCCTTCGTCTTCTCAACCAGGAGAAATTCAACGTGGCCAAGCTCGGGATGGAACCCTTCGTCCTCGATCGCATTCGCCAGCTTCTCGACCTTTCCAACGGCATTATTTTGATTACCGGGCCGACCGGTTCGGGTAAGTCCACCAGTCTCTATTCCTTCCTGAGCGAACTCAACAAGTCCGACACCCGTATCGTAACGGTGGAAGACCCGGTGGAGAACAAGCTGGATGGGGTGATGCAGATTGCGGTCAAATCCGAGATCGGCCTCACCTTCGCAAGTGGCCTTCGCTCGATTCTACGGGCTGACCCCAACATCGTCATGATTGGTGAGATTCGGGATTTGGAGACTGCGGAGATTGCCATTCGGGCCTCCCTCACCGGTCACCTTGTATTCAGCACCTTGCACACCAACGACTCACTGGGAGGAATCAGTCGTCTGGTCGACATGGGGGTGGAACCCTTTCTGGTCAGTGCGGCGGTGCGAGCCTTCTTGGCCCAACGTCTGGTGCGCAAGCTTTGCCAGCATTGCAAGACCCCGGTCGAAATCTCGGATGACCAGCGACGCCGTTTGAAGATTCCACATCTCGAGGGACAGGCCTACGAGCCAGTGGGCTGCGACAAGTGCCGCAACACCGGCTTCTCGGGACGTCTCGCGATTTACGAAGTGGCCACCCTCACCGAACCGATGCAGGACCTGATCATCAAGGGCGCAAATGGAAACGTGCTGAAGGAGCAGGCCGTCAAAGATGGCTACGTGCCGATGCGCGATTATGGCTGGTATAAGGTCATGACGGGAATGACTACGGTTGAGGAAGTGGTTTCCGCGACTGCGGTCGACTTGGGCGGAGAATAATTTTTTCCTGAAAAAAGCTAATGGCAGTCTTCAATTACAAAGCCCTCGGGGCAGGCGGAGCGGTTGTGACCGGAGAATTAACGGCGGGCGACCGTGGCGAAGCTCTTCGACAGCTGGACAAAAAAGGTCTCCAGCCCGTCAAGGTCGCGGAGGCCAAGGTGGTCGCCAAGCCTGCCAAAACTGATAAGACCGCCGCCCGGCGCGCACCCCAGGTGAAGGCCAAGCCGGAAGGACTCGTCAAGGCATCGCCCAAGGTCAAAGCCAAGGATAAGGACACAAAAGAGGTGCCCGAGGGACCTCTCAAGATGAAGTCCAAAGAGGTAGTCTACTTTACGGAGGAATTGAGTGACATGCTGGCTGCCGGACTCCAATTGGAGCCGGCCTTGCGCGCAATGGAAGCACGTGAGGAAGAGGGCAACATCAAGGAAATTTCCCAGCGGATTCGGAATCTGGTGCGGGACGGAACGAGTTTCTCCCAAGCTCTGAAGCGAGTAAGCCCGAGCTTTGGTCCTTTGTATTGTTCGCTTGCGGCAGCCGGAGAGGCCAGTGGAGCTCTCGATACCATTCTGCGTCGACAGGCTCACTATCTGAAGACCATTCAAGAGCTCCGGGGCCGCATCACGCTGGCGCTGATTTATCCTGCTTTCTTGATTCTTTCCGGAATCGGGGTTTCGATCATCTTCGTCACCAAGCTCATCCCGCAACTGACCGGCCTCCTGAAAGGGACTCCCGGTTCAGAAATGCCGATTGGGGTCAGGGTCATGATTGGGGCCAGCGACTTTCTCCGCGCCTGGTGGATTGTCATTCTCTTGATCGTTCTCGCTGGTGCGATCTTCTTCAAGGCTTGGAAGGATGCCGAACGAAACAAGCCCGCTTGGGATCGTATCAAATTGAAGCTCCCTCTCTACGGCAATGTGATTCGGGGACGATTTTACGTTCAGTTTTTGGAAACGATGGCGAACTTGGTAGGCAATGGCCTGCCGCTTTTGCGCTCCTTGGAGCTCACCCGGGATGCGGCGCAGAACATTCATTTGCGGAGCAGTATGGATGAAATGATTGAGATGGTAGGGGACGGACGATCGCTTTCGTCGACCATGATTCGTTCTCAGATTTTCCCTCCTCTGCTCATCGATATGGTCGCGGTAGGTGAGCAAACGGGGAAAATTGACCTCGCGCTTCGTCGAGCGGCGGAACGCTACGACAAGGAGTTGGATGGAGCGCTGCAAAAGGTGATGGCCATGGTCATGCCGGCAGTGCTTTTGCTGATGGCATCCTTGGTTGGAACGATGGCTTATGCCATGATTTCTGCCATTTTTCAGACAATTAACAACCTCGGGGGGGCATAACCTAGGGTATGATGACCCGTTTTGCCCCGCTCCTACTGGGAGCGGCATCTTTGATATTGCCTGCCACAGCAGAGGAACAGCGCCCTAACATTCTTTTCATCATGTCCGATGATCACACCACCCAAGCGGTGGGGGCCTACGCGACTTTGCTGAAGGAACTCAATCCAACCCCTACCATCGATCGTCTCGCTGCTGAAGGCATCACTTTCGATAATGCGTTCTGCACCAACGCGATTTGCACCCCGAGCCGAGCTTGTATCATCACGGGGCAGTATCCGCACGTCAACGGCGTGACCGATCTCTTGGGGCGAATTGAACCGCCAAATCAGATGCTTCCGATCCAGATGAAGGGAGCAGGCTACCAGACCGCTATGATTGGCAAGTGGCATCTGAAAGTGGAGCCCAACTTCGATTACTACAAGGTCCTGCCCGGGCAGGGGAAATACCATGACCCTGAATTTCGGGTTCAAGGGGACAAGCCTTTCGGAAAAAATCTAATCACTCACGAAGGGGAACACTCCTCCGACGCCATCACGGATTCCACTCTCGCTTGGTTCAAGGAAAAGCGCGACCCGTCAAAGCCGTTCTTCGTTTGTCATCAATACAAGGCTCCCCATGACATGTTCGACAACGCGGAGTGCTATCAGGACTATTTGGCCGACGTGGAGATTCCCGAGCCCCCGACTCTCTACGACGTGCCCGACACCTTCGGATCCATTGCGACCCGGGGATATCAGGATGAACTCATGCCCCATATTGGCACTTCCATTGGCAGCCGGAACCCCCGGCGCTCCTATGCGGACGACTTGAGCCGTCTATATCCGGAGGAATTTCCCGCTGACTACGACTTCCAAAAAGAAAGCGAAGTTCGGAACACCAAGCTGGCCTACCAAACTTACCTCAAGAAATATCTCCGCTGCGTCAAGGGTGTGGACGACAATCTCGAGCGACTATTTGCCTATTTGAAGGCCGAGGGCATCTACGACAACACCCTCATTATCTACACTGGGGACCAGGGTTTTTGGCTGGGTGAGAACGATTATCAGGACAAGCGCTGGGCCTATGATCCCTCCATGCGGATGCCGCTGATCATCCGGTATCCCAAGTCTATTCCCGCAGGCCAGCGCAGTGACGCTCTGATTGAAAACGTCGATTTTCCAGCCCTTATGCTCGACTACGCGGGAGCTGAAATCCCCGAAAGCGTGCAAGGAAATTCCTTTCGTAAGATCTGTGAAACTGGCGAGGAACCTGCCGACTGGAGGCAAGCGGCCTACTACCGCTACTGGATGCACATGGCCCACCACGACAACCCGGGCGAAATGGCCATCCGAACCAAGACCCACAAGTTGGTCTACTTCTACGGAGTCAACTATGATGGCGGTTATGCGACCCCTCCGGCATGGGAACTCTACGATCTGGAGAACGATCCTGCCGAGCTCAACAATGTCTATGATGACCCCGCCTATGCCACTGTGCGGGATCAGTTGAAAAAGGACTTTGCCAAACTACGCGAGACTGTCGGCGATGACGGAAGCATTCACCCGAAATGCGAAGCAGTGGTTCAGGAGTTCTGGGATTATGACGAGGCCGACCGCAAAAAGGCGATTGAGATTTCCCACGAATACAAAGCTCGTCGTGAGGCAGAATTGCAGTCGCGCAAGAGCCGGAAGTGAGGGCTAGCTCGACAATTATTCCGAATCAGTTGTTGAGTCCGGAGGGCCACCAAGCTTACACAGAGTCAGATGTTTCAATCGAAAGACTTAAGCGAAGAGCAAATCAAGAAGCTGCGCCAATGGACCGCCGAGGGCGAGCAACTGGCGGACTTGCAGCGCAAGATGAAGGAGGAGTTTTCCCTCAACGTGACCTACATGGACATGCGCTTCGTCGTTCTCGACCTGGGTTTGGAGATTCAGAGCCAGGAAGAGCCCGAGCCCGACGAACCCGCTGAGCAGGCGGATGACAGTGCGGTCGCGCCAGAAGCACTTGGCGGAGGACCAGGCGAGGTATCGATCACGGTCGATAACATTGCGGTGCCGGGAGCCATGGTTTCCGGCGGCGTGAACTTTAGCGATGGCGAGCGGGGACGCTGGATGATTGATGAAATGGGCCGTCCTTCACTGGACCCCGATACCGCTGGCTATCAACCCACTCGGGATGACCTCGTCGCCTTCCAGAATGAGCTCCGCAAAGCGCTCTCGGAAGAAGGTCCGGGGCGGCCTTTCTAGCGGAAAGCAGAGTCATGAGAAGCGACGTTCGCGAGGTTCTGCAATATGTCCCACTCTTCGCCGGAAAGACCTTCGTGGTGGTTTTCGACGAGGGGCTCTTGCCAGAGTCGGCAGTTGCCGAGACTTTGCTCGATCTGATTTCTCTGCAGCGGATCGGAGTCCATCTCGTGGTCATCGTTGTCGGTGGAGACCTGTCCGACTTGGTCAATTGGGCGGTGGAGTCGGAATTCCGAGCTGAGCCAGTCGGACGGATTCTGGGAGAAGAGGGCTGTTCGGACGAATGCCGTGCCCTCCTGAAGCGTGGTCAGGCCGCTATGGTCGACGGTCGCGGAAGCCGGGTGCTGGCAACAGGAGTCGGACAATTGGCCAAGGACCTCTCGGCCGCCAAGTTAATGGTCCTGTTGAACGAATTTCCCAATATCGGAAAACGCCCGAGTGTTGCGGAGGCTTCGATTCGCCCCGGCGAAGAGCACGAATTACTCGTGATGGCCGCAGAGATTTGTCGCACCGGCGTTCCGCGGATTCACCTCCTCGACGGGCACTTACAGGGAGCGCTCACCGCTGAGATTTTTTCCAACGAGGGTGTCGGCACCATGGTTCACGCCGATAGCTATCGGGAGATCAGGCCCTTGCGAGAGGAGGATATTCCTGAACTGTTGGCGATGATGGGGCGATCTGTGCGGGCCTCTCATTTGGTGCCCCGGACCTACGAGCAAGTTGTCAGCCGACTGGGGGATTTTCTCCTCCTGACCGTGGATGACAACGTGGTGGGATGTGTCGCGGTTCACGGCTATCCCCAACACGAGATGGGGGAGTTGGCCTGCCTCTATGTTAAAGAAAGTCATGAAGGACGAGCCTACGGGGCCCAACTGGTCGAGGCTGCGGAACAAAAGGGGAAGGATGCGGGGATGAACGGTCTCTTCGCTCTCACCAATCGCGCTGCCAAATTCTTTGCTGCCAGAGGGTATGAGAAGAAAGAGATGAATCTCCTGCCTGATAGTCGCCGCCAACAGCTGGAGGCAAGCGGCAGGGGATCGGAAGTCTGGGCCAAGTGGTTCTAACTTTTTACCCGCGAAAGGCGGCCAATCACGAAAACGACCGCTTAAACGAAGATTGGTGATAGGAAGGAATTGTCGCTACAGCCACGGCCAAGCCTTGCGCCGCTCGAGGCGCGGGGTCACTTTTTCTTTCTCCTGTGACTCCACTCCTTCGAAAAATTCTCGGCCTCAACTGGGTGCTGGTGATCGTGATGTTCGGTCTCCTCGTCTTCGGGGTCTTTTCGATCGATAGCGCGGCGCGTCACCTCCCTGGGGGCGGGGAGCGGTTCGCGAACAATCAGAAAATGTTCATCCTGCTGGGGAGTGCGGTCTACTTTTGCACCGCTCTCATCGACTATCGATGGGTCAAGTGGCTGGCGATTCCGATGTATTTGGGGGGTGTCGGCTTGCAAGGGATGCTCATGGCTGGCATTTGGGAGGCTCCCGAACCAGCAGTTCACCAGCTGATGATTCCAGGCATTCCTTTCAGCTTTCAGCCCACCACCTTCGTGTTGGCAGCAGGGATTATTTTGATGGGGACTGCCTTCGACCGGCTGCCCCGCCTCCATCGCTTCTTTGCCGAACCAATCGTCAAACTGGCTCTGGTGGGGCTAATTTGTGGAGTTCCGTTTTTAATGGTGATCAAAAATGGCGATATGGGGTCAGCCATCGTCTTTCTTCCGGTCGCATTTGTCACCCTCCTGGTGGGCGGGGTGCCGTTTCGCTACCTGAGCGCTCTGATGCTGACAGGGGTTGGATTGCTCCCCATCATTTACTATCTCGTTCTTCCCGAAGTATCGGACCGGGCGACCGGGCGGATTGACCAATACCTCGAATTCTTAAAAGAGGGGAAAGTCGAGAAGTCTGCCGAAACCTATGCCTCCTACTACGTCTCACTGGCCGTCGGTCAGGCCGGATGGAAGGGAATGGGCTACAAGGCCAAGGCCGAACGAGGTTCCATCCACGACAAGCGCTACATCCCATGGACGACCGCGCACAACGACTACATCTTTGCGGTGATTGCCGAGGAGCAGGGATTCCGCGGCTCTTTGCTAATGCTGACTTCGTTTGCACTCTTGCTGATTCAGATGCTTTTCGTGGCCTTCTACAGTCGGGACTTTCTTGGCCAAGTCGTGTCCGCAGGGGTGGTTGCAATGTTCTTTGCCCACATTTTCGAAAGTGTAGGCATGTGCGTGCTCCTGATGCCAATTACCGGTATTCCGCTGCCATTGATCAGTTACTCGGGAACCTTTGTGCTGATCTGTATGTTTCTTCTAGGTCTCGTTCAGAGTGTCTGGGTGCATCGGAATGAGCTCAGTGGAATTGTCGACGGGCGTCAGGAGAGGCCTCACTGAGCAAGGAAGGACCATCGCCGGGCTCCCCGGGAGGTGGTCAAACATTGAATTTCCAATTCAGCCGTTCTGGCCTAATCTTTTAAACGATGCGAGAAGCAAGCAAGGGTTGGCCTCGGGCAAAGAGTGCGGCGTCGCATACCGCCTGCGGCTACTGCGACACCTTGCAGCGAATCATCCCCTTGAGCGAGGGGGATTCAGCCCATTGCCAGACCTGCGGAGGTGAGCTCTACGAAAACAGGCCCCACAGTTTGCAAAGGACGATCTCCTTCTCTTCTGCCGCTCTTTTCCTGATGGGGCTGATCATGATTTTTCCTTTTCTAAGCCTTGATAACAACGGGCTCAAAAGCACCATGACGGTCTGGGATGCCACCGAACAGTTGTGGATGGAGGGCAGCGAGATGGTAGCGATAGCGACCGCGCTATTCATCATTATCCTGCCACTTCTGCTCATCGCCTGCCTCATCTATGTGTGCTTTCCTCTCTTGTTCCAGCGCTATTGGCCGGGTGGAGTGATGGCCTTTCGGGCGGCCACCTTTTTACAAACCTGGGCCATGGTAGAGGTCTTTTTCTTGGGAACGATTGTGAGTTTGCTAAAGCTCGTAAAGCTGGCGGAAGTCAGTCTGGGGGTGGGCTTCTGGGCCTTTTCCCTCTTGGTTGTAATGTTGGCGGGGGCCTTGTCCAGTGTGGATCGGGTGGAGTTCTGGGACCGATTGGAAGCCGCACGCGAAGGTGGAAGGGAGAAGCCCGCATGAGCTCGCTCCCTACTGCGATGTCGAAGAATCTCGCGAGTTGCCACACTTGCAGTCGCGTGCAATCCGCGGAACTGCACCACTGTGAGCGTTGCGGAGCCCCCGTTCACCTGCGCAAGCCCGACAGCCTGCAGCGCTGTATCGCGCTCTCAATCGCATCTTTGATTGCTTATGTGCCCGCTAATGTCATGCCCATCATGATTGTCACCCAATTGGGGGCAGCTGAACCATCGACCATCCTGATGGGGGTCGCGACCTTCTGGGACATGCACGCCTACCCGGTTGCAATCACGATTTTCATCGCCAGCGTGATGATTCCAGGGCTGAAACTTGTCGCCCTTGGCATTCTCTGCGCTGCAGCGGCCGGGAAGTTGACGGTCGATCCCAAAAATGCAAATCGGATCTACTTTCTGACCGAACTGGTGGGCCGGTGGTCCATGGTGGACGTCTTTGTAGTGGCCATTCTCGTTGGTCTGGTCAAATTTGGTGGGATGATGAGCATCGAAGCTGGGCCTGCCGCAGTCGCATTTGCAATCATGGTAATCTTGACCATGTTTGCAGCCCATGCCTTTGATCCCAAACTGATCTGGGACCGGATTCGGGAAGAAAAGAAACACTAGATTAATGGCCAAATCAAAACAGACCCCAATCCAAGATGCTGCTCCATCCGATGAGCCACGCATCACTCCTGTCCGGCGCATCAGCTGGTTTTGGGCTTTGCCATTATTGGCACTGGTCCTTGGCCTTTGGTTGGTGAAAAGGCACTTCGACGACTTTGGCGAACTGGTTCAGGTTGATTTACCAAGCGCGGAAGGACTCTCGGTGGGCAAGACCGAAGTGCGATGCCGTGCGGTCAAAATTGGAGATTTGGAAAGCATCAGTCTGACCGAGAAGCTGGAGGTGAAACTGGGGCTGCGCATTAAGCCGCAGTATCTCCATCTGCTGCGGGAGGATTCCCAGTTCTGGGTGGTGAAGGCTCGCATTAGCGGCGGAAGCGTTTCCGGTTTGGGCACTGTTTTCAGTGGTGCTTATATCGAGCTCGACCCGGGAATCGGGGACCCGGGCAAACGACGCTTCGAAGGCTTGGAGAATCCGCCTCCCACTCCCAATTCCGTCCCGGGTCTCCGACTGGAACTCGTGACCGAGGATGCGGGCACCGTTGATGTGGGCAGCGGAGTATTCTTTAAAAACAACTTGGTCGGCAAGGTGGAGAGCCGGAACTTCGACCCTCGGCGCGAAGAGGTTCGCTTCGGTATCTTCATCGAAGATCGCTATCGGGATTTGGTCGGGACCAACACCATCTTTTGGGGGGCCAGCGGGCTCCAATTGCGGGTCGGCCCCGAAGGAGTGGACATTGAACTCCCTTCTCTGGAATCTCTTCTCAAAGGACGAGTCGGCTTTGGTGTCATCGAGGGGGAGACCGTAGGAGAAGAGGTGACCGACGGTTTTGTCTATCGTCTCTTTGGTGATGAAAAGGAAGCCCTCGCCAGCAGTTTCGAGTCCGAAGGAGAGTTTCTTTTGCTATTCGAGCAATCTGTTCGAGGGCTCAGTGAGGGTGCGCCGGTCGAATTCCGGGGCCTCAAGGTAGGGCGAGTGAGCGAAATTTCCTATACTCTGGTCAACGACTCGACCGAGTCCCAGACCCCCGTGCTGATTCAGCTCAACAAGCGACTGCTGGAGAAACACTTCCCGCCCGAACTCCTCGACGAAGGGGGTGGAGGCATTGAGGACGCATTGAAAAAAGGCCTCCGGGCCAGCCTCAAATCGGCAAACCTGCTGACCGGACAGCGCTACGTTGACATGGACTACTACCCCGAGGAGCAGTTCGTGGGAATGGAGGTTCTCGACAACTATTTGGTCCTTCCAACAGTCGAAACCGGCTTGGGTCAGCTCGAAGAGCGGGTGACGGCAGTCGTTGACAAGCTCAACGGAGTGCCGATTGAAAGTCTCGTGACGCAGCTCGAAGCCACTACTTTGGCCGCGCAGAACACCCTCCATATCATGAACGAAAAGTTGGAGAGCACCGGCCCGGTCATTGCGGAAAGCCAGGCTACCATGGCTGAGATGAAAGCCAGCCTGACCGCGCTGAATCGTATCCTCGAAGCCGAATCGACCAAAGCGATCCCCGACGACGTGCGGACTACGCTCGCTCAAATCAACAGCACTCTCAAGCCTCTCTCGGCGGAGGGTGCCTTCTACGGAGACATGCGGCGGACTCTCGACGAGCTGCGCTCTGCCACTCGTTCAATCGAGCGGCTCACCGAAACGATCAGCGATAAGCCGAATTCACTTCTTTTCGGGAAGCCGACATCCTCCGATAAAATTCCGCGCGCCAAACGACAATGATCTCTCCTTTTTCTTTTGCTACCCGCGGGCTTGTTCTCGTTGGACTGGTCCTGCTTTCTTCCTGCTCTTTTCTTTCGAAGGGACCTGGACGCTCCTATTATGTCCTCACTGCTGCGGGCCCCGCACCCACTCGCAGTGGGATTGGTATTGGAGTAGGCCCCGTCAACCTGGCACCCTTCTTAACCGAGCGGCCCAACTTGATTTTCCAGAGTTCACCCAATCGCTTGGAGTTTTCCGATGAACACCTCTGGGCGGGTGATTTGGAAGATGACTTTGCCCGCGTGCTGGCAACCAACTTGGGACGTCGGGTGGGCACCGCCAATGTGAAGATTTACCCTTGGCAGCGGGAGAGTGAGTTGAACTATCAAGTGACCATCGACGTCATTCGCTTCCAAGGCACACCTGATGGAGAAACGGTTCTGGAAGCCAATTGGCGAGCCTATCGATTGCCCGAGGGGAACCTGGTCATGAACCGCAACACCACGGTGACAGATGATCTTCTCAACGATGGATTCGAGGAATTGGCTGCTTCGCAGAGTCGCCTGGTGGACAAGCTGGCAGCCGCGATTGCCCAGTCACTCTAAAAGCATCCCAATGCCAAACCCCGAACGATGCCACGCGCCGAAATCGTTGTTCCCTTTTTTGGCGAAAATTCCAAGAAGGCTAAGCTCGTGCAGTGGCATGTGAAGGATGGGACTGCGGTAAGAATCGGTGAATCCCTCGCTACCCTCGAAACCAGAAAGGTCGTCACGGACTTAGAGTGTTATCAGGAAGGGATTCTTCATCATATCATTCGGGAAGGCGAACTGGTCGAGGTTGGGAGCTCGATAGGCTATCTCACAACTGACGAAGTGGAGGGAGAAGACGAGCGCTGCCAAGTCACACTTGAACTCACGACCGCAGAAATCGAGGCTCTCGATTCGGTTCGAGAGTCAACAAGCCGGGAAGAGTTTCTGCGGAAATGCCTACAGGAAAAGCTGGCGAAATCAGATCACTTGCGGGGCTGAGTCATCATAAACTCGTTGCCATCAGGATCGATACACATAGCCAGGTGCAGCGGGTCTTCGGGGGTGTCGTGAGGTTCGCTGGCAAGGGCACCTCCGTGCGCCTTGAGTTCTTCAATTGCTGAACGAAGGTCTTCAACCTGAAAGGACAGCCCAGTCCAAGTCCGCTTGCCCTCGCCGCCGCCATGAATCCCAATGATCCCGTTCGCAACTTGAACCTCGGACCAGACTTCTGACTCCATGGTGACGATGCCGTTGAAAAGATCGCGATAGAATGCGACCGCACGCTGCCAATCAGCAGCCCAGAGAGTGTATTTTGTTTTAAGAACAGTCATTTGTTAGTTTGTGAATTCGCTTGCGGTGGGAAGCTGAAGCTCCTCGGCATCGGGAACGGCTTCTAGCGCTGGTTCGGGCTGGGCTGCGGGTTCGACTTGAGGCTGGACCGCAGGAGCTTCCCCAGCAGGCTGCACGGCGGGTTCGCGCTCCTGACGCTGGTGCCCTTTCAACATGCGAAAGAGGTCGCTGTCAGTTGTGAGAATGAGGGAGGTGTCAGCCCCAAGGATGTCCTGATACGCTTCCAGGGTCTTGGTGAATCGGTAGAACTCTTCTCTCTCTTTGGTGCCGCCATAGGCTTCGGCATAGATGCGGGTGGATTCCGCATCCGCCCGCCCCAACTCGGCTTGCACCTTTTTATAGGCCTCGGACTCGATGGTCTTCACCTCCTTTTCCATATTTCCCTTAATCCGAGCGGCCTCACCAGCTCCTTCCGAGCGGAAGCGTTCTGCGATTTGCTGCCGTTCGGATATCATACGTTCAAAGATTCGGGACTCTACCTCACGGGTGTAATTGATGCGCTTGAAGCGAACATCCAAGAGTCTGATGCCAAAGTCTTCCAACTTTCCTTTCGCTGCCGCATGGACCTCTTTTTCAATGGCACTACGGCCAATTCGAATGGGCTCCAAGCTTCCTTGCTCGCCCAAGATTTCGCCGATGTCTTCGGGTTGCTGGGGCTGACGGTCTTTGGTTGTGCGAATAATCTCAATCAGGTCGTGCTTGGCGACCATGTTGCGGGTCTCACTTCCAAGAATATCGTCGAGGCGAGAGAGGGCCGTGCGTGGATCACGCAGTTTCTCAAAGAACTCCAGAGGGTCCTCAATCTCCCAACGGGCAAAGGTGTCGACCTTGATATAAAGTTTGTCGCGGGTTGGCATCTGGGTGCTTTGACCATCCCATTCGAGGACCCGCTTCTCCATTTGATTGGCAACTTGGATGAAAGGGAGTTTGAATTTCAATCCGGGCTCCACGATGGGATTGCCCACAGGTTTGCCGAATTGGGTAAGAATGACCTGACTATCTTCACGGACCGTAAAGATGGAGCCGGTGACGACCAGGAGAACGAGAACAATAATGAGGCCGGCGAGGGCGTAGATTCCTTTTTTCATATTACTGGCGTGCTTTCAGTTGAGTGCTTTCACCATTGAGATGAAGGAGGGGGAGAGGGGAGTTGGAGGCATCGCCGTCCATGATGATTTTGCTCTTAATGCCGGGCAATACTTCTTGCATCCGCTCCAGATAGAGGCGCTCCCGCGTTACGTCGGGGGCTCGTTGATAGGCTTCGAAGAGGGCGAGAAAGCGCTCGGCGTCACCGGTGGCCTCATTGATTCGCTGGGTGGCCTGACCTTCCGCTTCCGCGATCTTTTGGTCGGCGACACCACTGGTGCGTGGGACCTTTTTGTTATACTCGCCCTTGGCAATATTCACCATCTGATCCCGTTCCTGCTGAGCCTCGTTCACTTCGTTAAAGGACGCTTGGACTGCGCGGGGAGGGTTGATGTTTTTCAGTTGAACCTGGTTGATGCCAAAGCCGAGGCCGTAGGCGTCGGCCAAAGCCTGTAATTTCTCCAAGGCCTCGATCTCGATTCCTTGGCGACCGATCGTGATGACTTCGTCCACCGTGCGGTCACCCACCACCTCGCGCATTACAGACTCGGATGCATCCCGGAGCGTCATCTCGGGGTTGCGAACTTTGAAAAGGTATTCCCGCGCATCGTCGATGCGATACTGCACCACCCACTCGACCAGAGCAGCATTACGGTCGCCCGTGATCATCGACATTTCCTCCTCTTGAATCGCGCGGGGAGCGAACTGATACTCATTGGTTGCTCCCGCGGTTCCAAATCCGAATTCCATCTTGAGCTGGCGCCGAACGGGTACGACGTAGGTCTGATCGATACCAAAGGGCAGCTTGAAATGAAGACCCCGGTCCACAATTCCATGGAATTTTCCGAACCGGAGAATCACCGCATTGGAGTTGGCTGGGACCGTATAAATGGATGAAAAGATGGCGATAATCCCTAAGAGAATAATGGCCACGGGAATAAACCCGAAGCGGGCAATTTTGCTTAAGAGCTCAGAAGCTGAACCCGGATTGATGTCGACGACGTTCTTCACGATGTCCCAGAATCCGCTCTTATCATCTTTTCGCAATGAGAATTGCTGTCGGATTTTGCAATCCGCTAGCTAAAAGCCTTCAAAGCCGCTGCCAGCGAAGAAATCTCTTCGGCCGAATGGGCCGCGCTAAGGGTGATTCTCAAGCGGGCCGTGTTTCGAGGCACGGTCGGAAAGCGAATCGCTGGCACAAGCAATCCCTGCCCACGAAGGCGATGGGAAACCGAAAGAGCCAATTCATTATCGCCTAAGATGTGAGGAATGATGGGAGTGGCAGGCAATTTTCCAGCGAGACCAGCCTCTGAAGTCAGCAGCGCGATACGATTTCTCAAGTCCTCTCGAAGTTTCTGACCGTGAGAAGAACAGATCAAGTCGAGACCCGCCTGAGACGCTGCCACTTGAGCCGGAGGCGGAGCCGTGGAGTAGATGAAGGAACGAGCCTTGTTGGTCAAAAGGTCAATCCAGTCCTGACTTGCGGCGAGATAACCTCCCGCGGAACCAGCTGCCTTTCCAAGCGTTCCCATCTGAAAGTCGACCTGTTTTTGCAAACCCAGTTCTTCAGCCAACCCCAGTCCGCGAGGGCCGAGGACTCCCAAAGCGTGGGCTTCATCGAGAAGGAGAAGCGCTTCATATTGATTCTTCAATGCGACAATCTCCGCCAAGGGACAGGTATCGCCATCCATTGAGAAGACGGACTCGGTGACTACTAGAATTCTCGTAGTTGACCCTGACTTCTCCCGTGTATTTCTTAAGATGGCAGCCAGTCTCTCAGTCTGATTGTGGGGAAAGACGCGGATCGTTGCTCCGGAAAGTCGTGCGGCATCAATGAGAGAGGCGTGACAAAGCTTGTCGAGGATTACGGTGTCTCCTTTGGAAACCAAGGCCGTAATCGTGCCCAAAGCGGTGCTGTAACCGTTGGCAAATAACCTGGCGTCATCAGTCTCCTTGAGAACAGCAATGCGCTGCTCCAACTCGCGATGATAGCGGAAAGTGCCACAGACCAATCGCGATGCGGTTGCCCCTGTCCCGTGCTCGCGAGTGGCTTCGATGGCGGCGGACTTGAGGGCGGGGTGTTGAGATAGCCCCAGATAGTCGTTGGAGGAAAAATTAAGCAGCCTCCGCTCCCCAACCGTCACCCACGGAACCTCGCCTCCCTCGATCTGAGCTAGCGAGCGAAGCAGGTTTTGCTCCTGGAGCTGGGCCAATTCTTGAGCTGGAGAACGCATCATCTGGGACGGACAGCAAAGTTGCGAGCGGGCTGCCTCTCGCTTATCATTGTCTAGAAGCTCGCCACGAGCTCAAAGGTGAAGCCCTTGAGATACTCCGTCTCCGGAAGGTGGGCCAAGACCGGGTGATCCGCTCGCTGCGAATGGGATTCCACGAGACGCAGAGTCTTCTTGGCGTCGTTGGCGGCAGAGCGCACGGAGTCCAGAAAGAGCTCGCGGGTGGCGTGGTGCGAACAGCAGAAGGTGGCAAGCCGACCGCCGGTGTTTAACAGTCGGATGGCGCGAAGGTGAATCTCCTTGTAGCCCTTCATCGCAGCATTGACGGTCTTTTTGTTGCGGGTGAAAGAGGGGGGATCGAGGATGATAAGGTCATACTTCTCACCCTTCTTCTCGCGATGGCGCAGGTTATCGAAGGCGTTCGCGGTCTCGAGATTGAGGGTTAGACCATTCAACTCGGCATTGCGGGCTGCCGCCTCGGTCGCTTTCTCCGAGATGTCGACCGCAGTGACAGACTCCGCGCCAGCTTGGGCGCAGGCGAGACCGAAGCCACCCTGATTGCAGAACATATCCAGAACCTTGGCCCCTTTTGCGAAGCGAGCCACAGCTGGATAGGCGTTGGTGATATCGAGATACAAACCCGTCTTCTGAGCATTGGCCAAATCGAGTTCAAATTTGATGCCGTTGACAATCACCTCAAATGGACCGGGGTCATCACCCAGCAAAATAGCGGTTTCGGACTCGAGCCCTTCTGCTGTTCGCATGGGGGTGTCGTTGCGGAGAATGATGGAGCGAGGCGCAAAGACCTTTTCAATCGCTTCCACGAGAAGGTCCTTTCTCAAGTCAAAAGCCAAGGTAGTGGTCTGCAAAACAAAGACGTCGTCAAAGCGATCCAAAATCACTCCCGGAAGACCGTCGGACTCCGACCAAATCAGACGGCAGACGCTTTCATCAATGCCGATGCCCTCGCGAACCTTGCGTGCCCGCTCAAGTCGACGAACCAAAAAATCGGCATCAATTTTTTGCGCCCGGTGGGAGATGCGACGAGCGACGATCTGGGACGCCGGGTTGTAGATGGCCGCGCCCATGGGACGATCCTTGAAGTCCTTCAGGGTAATCACGTCGCCGGGTTCGGGTTCGCCGAAGGTCTTTTGAATTTCCGATGCGTAGATCCAATCGTGTCCCTGAAAGATTCGAGACCGGGGTTTGATGATAATGCCGCCCATGTGACCCGCTTAGTAGAATCTTCCGAAAGAAGTCGCAAGAAATGTTTGGAGCACGGGGTCAAAGGTCTGATAGGGTCGACCACATGGACACACTGATTTCAGAGGTAGAGAAGGGGCAGGACTTGGATGAGAGGCATGTGGAGGCATCGGTGGACTTTCTTTTGGACGAAGGGGCGGATGATGAGAAGAAGGCTCATTTCTTGAAAGCCCTGGCGGCAAAGGGAGAGACTCCGGCGGAGATTGCGGCATTTGTGGAAGCCTTCTTGGAGCGCTCCATTCCGGTGGAATTGCCCCCCGAGGAACTGGATGGCCCGACGATTGATGTCTGTGGCACGGGTGGGGACGGACTCAATCTCTTCAACGTTTCGACCACCAGCATGTTCGTGATAGCGGCAGGTGGCGGGGTGGTGGTCAAGCATGGCAACCGTGGAGTCACCTCGAAGAGCGGCGGCGCGGATGTCCTCGAGGCCTTGGGGGTGGATATCGAGCAGGGCCCCGAGGAATTTCGCCAGACGGTTCGTCGTGCTGGAGTTGGCTTTCTCTATGCACGCAAATACCATCCAGCCTTCAAGGCAGTGGCTCCAGTGCGAGCGCAATTGGCCCAGGAAGGAGTGAAGACTTTGTTCAACTTGCTTGGTCCCTTGCTCAATCCTTGCCGACCACAATGCCAACTCGTGGGTGTGACCCAGCGCGGGATGGCTCCGACCTTTGCCGAAATCCTGCAGCGCTTGGAGCGCGAATCGGTGTGGGCCGTTCATGGCACAACCGCAGATGGCCGGGGTGTTGACGAGGTCAGCCTGATGGGACCAACGCGAATTTGCAAAAGTGGTTCCCTGCAAGACCACGAAGACGAAGAAGTCTCACCTGCAGACTTTGGACTCGAAGTGGCAAGCTTGGAGGATCTGGTTGGCGGAGACGCAAAAGAGAATGCCCAGATCCTGATCAATATTCTAGGCGGAGAAGAGAAAGGCCCCCGCCGGGACATGGTGCTCTTGAACGCCGGGGCCGGCTTGGCTTGTGTCGGCTTGGCCGATGATCTGGGAGATGGAATCGAAATCGCGAGAGGGCTGATTGCCAGTGGCGAAGCGATGGATCGCTTGGAGGCGATGCGCGGATAACGAGACTTAAAAGCTTGTTCCCGGGGAGGCCGCAACTGAGGCCATCCCACTCAGGCCCAGCGCTTTGTGGGCTTGAATCGAGGCTTGCTGGAGTAGGGGATGAAGCCCACGGATGACGACCTGCAGGGCTTCGGCCAGTTTCCCTTGCCCCAACAGTGGGCGGGCGGTCTCCAGCAGCTCGACGATCTCCTCCTTTTTCAGAAAAGGCTCCAGTCCGTAGCCCACCATCAGCGCGACACGTTGCTGGTGGGGATCGACGCCAATCAGGATATCCTGATTCTTTTCCTGCTGAGACTCGCTCGGAGACAATCCCGCGGTGTTGAAAAGCCAAAATAGATGGGTCGCGAGATTGTATTCGGGCTCGAACGAACGCACCACAATGTTCAGGCGTGAAGCCGGATGAATCTTCTCGAACCGAGTCATGGCACCTTCCAAGGCCCGGCGTTCCCGACCGGAAAGAGTCTCGGTGGTGTCGGTCAGGCCGCGATTCAGCAAAGGCACCGGCCCAAGCAGGGAAGCTGCGCCCTCAATCGTCAGACTACACGATTGGCAAGAGAGCGCGTCTTCGGTCACAGGCTTCTGGCAATAGGGACAAGACAACATGGGCGAGATGCGAGCTTAGGAATAGTCTCCCACTTTGGCGAGTCCCGGATCTGTCGCCCACTTTGTTCGCTCCTGACTTTGGAGTTGGCAGACGGGCTTGTCTCGGGTGCAATCCCGCGATGGCAAAATTTCAAGATCAAGTGGTAGTAGTCAGCGGTGCGGGACGGGGAATCGGCTTGGAGATGGCAAAATCATTCGCAGCCGAGGGGGCTAAAGTCGCAGTCATTTCCAGAAACGAAAGCAGCTGCGGGGCCGCCGTCAACGCGATCAATGCGGAGTATCCCGGCGTTTCCCGCGCCTATGCGGTCGACGTTTCCGACGGCGCTGCGGTTGAAGAAATGGCAAAAACCGTTATCGCTGACTTCGGAAAAGTCGACATCTTGATCAACAATGCAGGGGTCACGAGAGATGGTCTCCTCATGCGGATGAAGGAGGAGGACTGGGACGTGGTTCTCGATACAAACCTGAAGGGAGCCTTCAGTATGACCAAAGCCTTTCAGCGCCCATTGATGAAGTCCGGAAATGGCCGTATCATCAACGTAAGCTCCGTGATTGGATTGATAGGAAATGCCGGACAAGCGAACTATGCCGCAAGCAAGGCTGGTCTCATCGGCTTCACCAAGTCCGTTGCCCGCGAACTGGCAGGCAAAAAGGTGACCTGCAATGCGATTGCTCCCGGCTTCATCGCCACTGATATGACCGATGCTCTCGACGAGAAGATCATCGATGCAATTCTGGGTAAGATTCCGCTCAAGGAACTTGGAAATGTCGGTGACGTTACTGCTTTGGCTCTTTTCCTGGCAAGCCCCGAGGCCCGATACATCACCGGTCAGGTGATTGCTACCGATGGTGGAATGACGATGTGATGGAAGTCATTCTGGTTAGACACGGAAAGGCTCACGAGGTAACCCCCGGAGAAAAAGATCACGACCGAAGTCTAACAGACAAGGGGTGGAAGCAATCTCGTGCAGTTGGCAAGTTGCTCAAGAAAATGGACCTGATTCCTGATCTCGTCTTCACGAGCCCTCGCGTCCGTGCGCTTGAAACAGCCGAGGGGGTGGTGACTGCCTCTGGCGCGGAAGGGGAGCCAGTGGTCCAAGATTGGTTGGACTTCGATCTCCGGCCAGCAAATGTGATGGCAGAACTGGGCGCCTTGCCTGATGAGATCACGCGTGTCGTTCTCGTCGGACACGAACCTACATTCTCGGGAATGGTATCGTGGCTTTTAGGTGCGGAGACTGGTTATTGCGAGGTCAAGAAAGCCGCGCTCGTGCATTTCAGTATGGCGCCCCCGACCCGCCACGGAGTTGTATTGAAGATGCTCGTGCCTCCAAAAGTCCTAATTTAGAAAATAGAGCAGGGGTATTCCTGTCCTTGGGACGGTTCGTCTGAACCGAATCCGTCCTCACGAAAGCTCTGACAACCGGAGGCTCTGTTCATGGACAGGAATATCCATGCTCCGGTAGGGGCCCTTTGATGAAGGGACCGAGAGAGTTCACCGTTCTTCGAAAGGCTCCCTCGCGGACGATGGCCGAAGGCCTGGAGACCTTCCCCAAACATTCGCGGCTGTTTGATCAAAACAGCCCTACCAACGGAGCAAGGACATTTCTGTCCTTGGGACGAACCGTCCATACCGAATCCGTCCCCACGAGAACTCTGGCAACCGGAAGCTCTGTTCATGGACAAGAATGTCCATGCTCCGGTAGGGGCCCTTTGATAGAGGGACCACGAGAGTTCAGCGTTTTTCGAAAGGCTCTTTCGCGGACGATGGCCGAAGGCTTGGAGACCTTCCCGAAACATTCGCGGCTGTTTTATCAAAACAGCCCTACCAACGGAGCAAGGACATTTCTGTCCTTGGGACGGTTCATCTGAACCGAAGTCGTTCTCACGAAAGCTCTGCCAACCTGAGGCTCTGTTCATGGACAGGAATGTCCATGCTCCGGTAGGATCCCTTTGATAGAGGGACCACGAGAGTTCAGCGTTTTTCGAAAGGCTCTTTCGCGGACGATGGCCGAAGGCCTGGAGACCTTCCCGAAACATTCGCGGCTGTTTCATCAAAACAGCCCTACCAACGGAGCAAGGACATTTCTGTCCTTGGGACGAACCGTCCATACCGAATCCGTCCCCACGAGAACTCTGGCAACCGGAAGCTCTGTTCATGGACAAGAATGTCCATGCTCCGGGAAATTATTCCTCTTGGCCGCAGCAGGATTTGAACTTCTTGCCTGAGCCGCAGGGGCAATTGTCGTTCCGTCCCACTTTGACGGTAGGACGGCGCTTGGGTAGGTTCAGCTTCAGCTCGGGCTTGTCGGGTTTGATGTCCTCGGGGATGTTCGTAGTGACCGACATATTGCTCTGAGCAACCTGACCTTGGGTCGGAGGAGTTCCACCCATCTGCATCGGAAGTTCATGTAAGAACTTCTCGTAAGCTTCCAGATTCGTGTAGGAGCGGAACAGATTGCCAAGGGCCTCTTCTTCGATATTGCTCATCAATTCTTCGAAGAGCTTGTAGGCCTCGTTCTTATACTCGACCAGCGGGTCTTTCTGTCCCTGAGCACGCAGGCTGATGCCGTCGCGCAGGGAGTCCATGTTGTAAAGGTGCTGTTGCCACTGACGGTCGATGGCGACCAAAATGATCTGCCGTTCCAAGTCGTCCAGCATGATGGGATGCTCATGTTCGACCTTCAGCTCGTAGGCTTGCTTGACTTTCTCCAAGAGGAATTGGGAGATATCATCCGCGCTCTTGTCCTCAAACTTAACCTCTTCTTTTTGGAGACGGAGAGGAAAGGTTGTGTTGGCCCAGCCGATCAGCTCAAGGATATCGGAAGCTCCCTCGTCACGCTGATTCATATAAAAATCGACTTTGTCGGGAATGACCTTCTCGATCACTTCGTAAAGAAGTTCACGGGGATCTTCGGTGGAAAGTACTTCGTTGCGATATCCGTAAACGACTTCACGCTGATTGTTCATCACGTCATCGAAATCGAGAACGTATTTCCGTTGGCGATAGCGGTGCTGCTCCACACGCTTCTGCGCGGTCTCTACCGAGCGATTGAGCCACTTGTGCTCCAGGGCCTCGCCTTCCTCCATCCCGAAGCGTTCCATCATGCTCGTCATGCGGTCGGCGGCGGCAAAATTGCGCATGAGGTCGTCCTCGAAAGAGATGTAGAACTGCGACATCCCGGGGTCGCCTTGACGGGAACAACGACCGCGCAACTGACGATCGATTCGACGTGATTCGTGACGTTCGGTGCCAATGACGAAGAGTCCTCCCACCTCGGCAATTCCTTCGCCCAGTTTGATGTCCGTTCCCCGACCTGCCATGTTGGTAGCGACGGTGACCGCACCTCGCTGACCGGCGGCTTGTACGATTTCAGCTTCTTGACGGTGGAACTTTGCATTCAACACTTTGTGGGGAATCTTGGCCCGCTTCAGCATGCGGGAAAGGGTCTCGGAGGATTCCACCGAAGCCGTTCCGCAAAGGACAGGTTGCCCCTTGTCGTGCGCTTCCTGAATTTTGGTGATAACCGCGTTGTATTTTTCGCGACGGGTTTTGAAGACCTGATCATTTAAGTCCTCGCGCTGGTTAGGACGATTGGTCGGAATTGGAAGAACATCGAGGTTGTAGATATCCTTGAATTCCGCAGCCTCGGTCTCAGCTGTTCCAGTCATGCCGGCCAGCTTGGTGTAGAGGCGGAAGTAGTTTTGAATGGTGATTGTCGCGTATGTCTGGGTCTCGGCCTCGATTTCGCAATTCTCTTTGGCTTCAACAGCCTGGTGCAGTCCGTCAGACCAACGGCGGCCGGGCATTTCCCGTCCGGTGTTCTCATCCACGATGACGACCTTGTTGTTCTGAACCACATACTCGACATCCTTTTCATAGATGCAGTAGGCCTTCAGAAGCTGGGTGATGACGTGCATCTTTTCGCCCTGCTCATCGAGCTTGACGGTGACCTTCTCTTTCATTTCGGCCCTTTGCTCGTCGCTTAGGTCAAGCATGGCATCGATCTCGGCGTAAGCGGTCGCGATATCAGGGAGAACAAAGGATTCGGGGTCACCGGGGGAGAGAAACTCACGCCCCATTTCCATTAGATCGGTATCGTGACCTTTTTCGTCGATGGTGTAGTAAAGTTCCTCCTTGGCTGCGAAGAGGTCCTTCTTCTGGGTGTCCTGATACATCGCCAACTCGGCCTTCTCGACAATTCGCCGAATATCAGGGTCTTCCATGAAGCGCATAAACTGGCGGTTGCGAGGCTGGGCCAACTTCAGTTTGAAAAGGGTGCGCCCGGCTTCGTCAGGCTCATTGTCGTCGAGCTGCTTTTGGGCGGTGGCCGCCAGCTCGGCGCAGAGGGTGTTCTGCTTCTTCACCAGCTGCTCAATCATCCCTTTGTATTGAACATACTTCTCGGTAGAAGTCGCAACGGTGGAAGGTCCGGAGATGATGAGAGGAGTTCGCGCCTCATCGATCAGAATGGAGTCGACCTCATCGATAATGGCAAAATAATGGCCACGCTGGACCTGCTGGTTGGTCGAAGTCGCCATGCCATTGTCACGCAGGTAGTCGAAGCCAAATTCGGCATTGGTTCCGTAGGTGATATCACATGCGTAGTGCTCGCGGCGTTCCTGCGGGGACTGCTGGTTCTGGATACAGCCGACGGACAGACCCAGATAACGATAGAGGGATCCCATCCACTCCGAGTCCCGCTTGGCGAGGTAATCATTCACGGTAATGACGTGCACGCCCATTCCGGTCAGAGCGTTGAGATAGACGGGCAGGGTCGCTACCAGGGTCTTACCTTCACCAGTCTGCATCTCGGCGATGATTCCGCGGTGCAGTCCGACACCTCCAATGAGTTGAACGTCGAAGTGGACCATCTCCCAGAGCATCTCCTGGTCGGCCACGTTGATCGTCGATCCACACATCCGGCGCGCACCATTTTTAACTACGGCGTAGGCTTCGGGGAGAATCTCTTCGAGATACTTCTCTCGCAACTTGGGGAATTGGTCCTCAATCGCCCGAAAGGCCTCCTTGGCCTCCTCAATTGAAGCCGGGGAGGCGCTGACTTTTGGTAAATTGGGGAACTCCGGGCGAAGGGACTCGATGCGCCCAGAAACAAATGCGGTCAGCTCGGCCAAATCTTCAGCGGCAAGCTGCTCAATCGTGCGCTTGGTAGGGGTGTGGAGAGGGAGAAAACGATGAAGCTTTTCCTGCCAAGAACGGGTTTTTTCGATCAAAATGGACTCCGGTTCCTGCTGGAGAGCCTCTTCGATCTCATTGATACGGGCTGCGATAGGGCGAAGCCGTTTGACTTCACGTTGATTTTTAGTCCCGACGATTTTTTGGAGAGTCCACTTGAGCATGAGATTGTTGCGCTGAGCTTGAAGGGCGGACTCATACACCTGCCTGACGTAGGTTGCAAGGGAGGCTTCTGCCCTATCCTACAAACTACTGGATTAGGCGAATAATCAGCGGGATGCGGTGCCAGTTCCCCTTATGAGCTTCTACACAGGCGATTATCTCGAAAATCAAGACCATCAGTGTCCATGGAAGGTAAATGATCACGCCAAGCCCGAGGGTGGCAAAAACAACCGCCAACATGGCGATTCCCACGATAATCGTTGTGATGGCATTGTTGAGAGCCTCCTTGCCGTGATGGTTGATGAAGGCAGAAGAATCTTTTCTCACCAGCCAAAGAATAAGCGGACCGATGAATCCGGTGACGATCATGAGAAGGTGAATCAGCATCGCGGTCGTGCGCTCATCCTCATTCGGCATGTAGGGAGCCTGGTGGTTTCCGGAGTGGGGAATCACCTGGTTGGGGAGTCCCGGCGGAGGCTGCTCATGCAGCGGTGGTGGTCCCGGCTTCGAATTCATACCTGAGTTTACTCAGTTCCCGGGGGGCTTTACCAGTCAAAGCGCTTATTCGGAAGGAGTGGAAAGCTGGCTCTCGGTGGCCCGCGCCAGTTTGCGTCCCAACTTCGGAGAGCAAGCAGCCAGAGCCAAACCTGCCAGACAAGGAATCAAGCTGCTGGTGAGAGAATAGAAGTTAGAGTCTTCATCTACCGCAGTGGTCATGAGGTCATGCCCGGCCTGAGTAATTGCAAGATAATGGAGCCAATTGAGGCTTCCTCCAAGGTAGGTCAGAAAGAAATAGAGCCCAATCCCGAGAAAAGCAGTGGAAAAAAGCATGGCCGGGGTGATTTCTTTCGCCATCTGGACATCGCAATCCGCTCTCCCAATCAAGACCTTGGCAATCTTTACCGCGAAGATCCAAGCAAGCAAGGCGGCTAAAAAATAGACCCCGGGACCGGCAAGATAGAAAGCGGACAGCCAGTTGCTGGTCAGCATTGGAATGCTCACGAAAAGTCGGAAAAAGCCGACGAGAAGCCAGTTGATGGCAAAAACGCGGAGGAATATGATAAGGATGTGACTGAGCTTCATAACGATTTCAACTGACCGAGCCTACAAAGGTATCTGAATGGTGGCGACTGCACCGCCCTCAGGATGATTCGCAATCCGCGCGCTGCCTCCGTGAAGCTGGGCTGCTTCGCGCACGAATGTGAGGCCCAATCCCGAGCCCTTGGAAGCGCAATCTTCGGGACGATGGGAGTAAAAGCGATCAAAGGCGCGCTCAATGGCATATTCGGGAAGTCCGGGCCCCTCGTCTATAACCGTCAGGGTCAGCATCTCTTCATCCAGCGCGAGAGTGACGGTGATGACCGAACCTTCGGGACTAAAGTCGATGGCGTTTTGCAGCAGATTTTCCAGTGCCGCTCGAATGATATAGAAGTCGCCGGAGAATATCACCGGTTGCGGGGGGTGCTCGACCCGGACCGTCACGTTGCGCAAATCAGCTTGGGTTTTAAGGAGTCGCACCGAGTCCTCCATCAATGTATTCACCACAATGGGTTCCCGTTTCTGCAATTCGGTTTTTCCTTCCAAGGCCGAGAGATGCAGCAAGCGATTGATCAACCGTTCCGAGCGGTCGACCTCAGTCCGGATGTTCTTCAGGAAGCGGTGACGCGCGGCCAGAGGCATTTCTTCATCCAGCAGTTCTGCCGAACCCCGGATGGCGGCGAGGGGAGACTTCAGCTCGTGTGTGAGCGTCTGGGTGTAGTTCTCCACATAGGAACGGCCCTCCAAAGTTTCGCGCATATCGCGGAGAGCTTTTCCCAGCGCATTCACTTCCTGGCCCTTTCCCAGCGGGGGGTAGGCCGGCCGCTCCCCAGCCGTAATCCGGCGAGCATACTCAGCCAGCCTGCCGATGGGGCGATAAAGCCAGAAGAGCACGGACCAGATCAGAAATAGGATCGCCAGCGCGATCGCAATCGCGGGCCTCAAAATTTGACCCCGTCTTTTATAAACAAAGGGAAGAAGCTCTTTCTGCGCCTTATAAGCAGTGGCTACTCCCACGATTTCACCATCGTGCCGAATCGGAGCTCCAACATACATTACGGAAGTGGAAGCATCGCCTTCGTCAATGCGACTGGAACGAGCCCCATATTCTCCAAGTTTGGTTTGGTAAACGTCGTTGAACACGGAGAGATCTTGTCCCGTCCTTTCGTGGCGGGAGTCAAAAATGACAATTCCGTCCTGATCCGTTAGATAGCAATCAAGGGAAACCCCAGTCTTCTTTTTAACGAAAATCTGTGCCTCGAATTCGCGTTCCCGGGCATTGGAAAAAGTTCTCTCAAAGGCCTCCAGCGTCTCGCTTCCCAGACGACCTTCGACGAGGTGAGCCTCCGCCGCCGCGGCGAAGAGATGAGCGGCGTCCACCATGGACTCTTCCGTAGCTTGAAAAGTCTGAAACTCGAGATCATCCAAAAGGTAATCGCAAAGCCGATAAAACCCCAAAGCCAGAATGCCGGCTATCAAAAGAAGGGTGAGTCGAGTGAGGCGCATGAAAGGGACGAAACAGTTCCTTCCCTAGGCTGCGAAAACTGGGCGCTATATCGAGCCTTTTCGCATAAACGCAGAAAAAAGAACCCCGCCGTCTCGCCCTCCCGAAGGAGGAGGTGAGACCGAGGGGTTCTATCAGGAATTCAGCCCGCAATAGATTGAGAATTCAGATCGAAAAGCGCAGCCATGAGAAAGATCATTAGGTGAGATACATCACCGCCTTAATGAGAGCGGCAACGACACCCACCAGACCGGCGAGGATTGAAAAGAGACTCACGACTCCACCGCGTCTGTTCGGGGACAAGGCCATGGCGATTCCAAAGAGACCGGCAATGATCGCGATTCCGGCAAACAAAAGACCTAAAATTGCTCCGGTCATGAAGCTGGCGATGGCCGAAACAATCGCAATGATGGAAGCAATACTGAAGCTGTTGGTAGTTGGGGTAGTGGTTTGGGTATTCATGTCGGCGAAAGAATTGCAATCCGTGAACCAACCGCAAAAACCATTCACCTAAAAACACTCAATAACCTCACAACCAGCAAATTACGCCAACAAAGAACGCAGCCCACATACCGTGGGAAGCTGACCGAAACCATGCGCATTGCATGAAGGGAGAAGGGCTTTTGCAACTTCCGGCAACTTGAAGGGTTCCTTTCTTCGAGATGAAAAGACAAATGATTATTCTTACGTCCTTAGCCTTGTTCGGCTCCTCCTTGGCACACGCCCAAAGAAAAAGCCGGGTAGGAGACCGGGGCCTTGCCCAGCGAGAATTTCAATCGGTCAAAGCCGAGTTCGATGCTTGGAAGTTGAGCGTGCTCGAATCGGGTTTGCTCAAGATATCGGAGAGTCGGGAGGGAGAGCCGCTGGACTTCTATACCTACCTTGTTTCAGCGGTTCACGAGGAAAGGCTCACCGAGGAGGAGTTTTCAAATTTGGGTCAGCAGTATATCACCGCAGTGATTCAGGCAGGCAAACAGGGAGCAGCCTCGATGACCAAGGAGCTCGAAAGCTTGCGCCTCGAGACCTTGGAAGCAGCCGACGGTGAGATGAATGCAGCCACTGCAACCTTGGACATCAACCGCGAACAGATCAATGCTCAGGAGCTCATGTGGTTCGGTATCCTCACTGACAAATTGAGCAAAGGAAAGCGCGCGACCATCGAACGAAAGCAGTCGGCTCTCGTCGCCTTGGAGCAAAAAGCAAAATCCGATCAAAAGCTGGACGATAGAGAGCGCGAGAAACTCCGGGAAGACGCTTCTGAAATTCTGGAGGAGTTGATGGAGGCTCTGGCCAGCTAGGACTCGGACACTCTGTTAGAGAACCAGACAGTAGCCCAAGCCGCGGCGAGTTTGAATCGGGTCGTCGTGCTCGGGGGCGGCCAGGCGGATTTTGGCTCGCAGGGTCTTGATGTGAGCGTCGATGGTGCGGTCCATGGCCGAGCCCGGATCTTCCCAAGCCTGCATTAGAATCTGATCGCGGGTGAAGGTGCGGCCAGGTTGCTTCATCAACAGAGCGAGCAGCTTATACTCGTGGGCGGTTAGGTTCAGCGGTTGCCCTAGGCACAAGATGGCCATGGAGGATTCGTCATGATGAAGGAACTGTCCGATGGCGGTCTTTTCTTCTTCGGCAGAATTCGACCGTCGCAAGATCGCACGAACCCGCGCCACCACCGCGCGGGGAGAGAAGGGCTTGGTGACGTAATCATCCGCTCCCAGTTCCAGCCCCAACACCTGATCGATTTCTGAATCCCGCGCGGTCAAAAAGAGCACGGGAATTTGCGAAAAAGTCCGCACCTGACGACAAACGTCAAAGCCCAAAATATCCGGCAGCCCAATATCCAGGACCAGAAAGTCACAGGGATTGCCCTGCAACCAACTCAACCCCGCCTGACCCGTCGAAGCGTGATGAACGGCGAACCCCTCCGTCCGCAGCGCATAGAGCACGGTATCGGCAATGGCAGGTTCGTCTTCGATGAGCAGGACGGTGGGCATGGGCTGCAGTGTGGCGAATTGTCCTTCCTTCTCCAACTCCGAACTCGGCCAACAAAGTTTTCAACCCGCTGCTACCACTGCCGCGCAAATCAGCGCGACCCCAATTGGCTGCGGTCGAAACCAAACCTCACTTCTTGCACTGGCAGAACCCGGGCCATTCCAATCGTGAGAGTGTCGCCAGCCTTAAGCTCACCGTACCAAGGTTGATGGAGTTCCATGGTTGAGGTCTCACCTCGCCAGCCGCTTCCCCCTGAGCCCAAGTTGACTTGTCCTCGCGAGAAGGTCTCCGAAGCAAAGAAAAGATAGAGCGCCGCATTATCATACTGCAGGCTTCCGATAGCGAACGCCCGGGCCTTTTTACTTTTCCATTCAAATTCAGCATCAATCTGGGTCGTGGCGCTGTGGTAGGCTTTTCCGCTGGGAGAGAGGGTAAGACGCTTCAGCCCCAAATGCTTTTCCGACGAGAGCATCGTGATCGTGGTTCCATCCGCCTCCACCTTTGCCTTGCCCAAAACGATGACATCACCGAGCGCGCGCGGATAAGCCGTGCTTCGTTCGATGGAAAAGGCCACCTCGAAATCCCGGCTGTCGGCGCTGATCAAGAAGCCTCCCTCGTAATCCCCGGCAGCGATTTCAAAGTGGCCTACAGGAGTCCATTGTCCCAGCTGGTTGCGGAGGGTGGGATATTCCGTAAAGACCGCTTCTCGGGCTGGAAAACGGAGGCCGGTCTGAGGGAGATGACTCTCAAACTCGTAGTCGATGGTGACCACTTCTCCGAGTTCAGGGAGGGAATGAATGGTTGCGGAGCGAAGAGTGAGCGCGAAATCTTTTTCGCGGTGAGTTTGCGGAAGACTTTTGGGTGCAGTGGTTCCAACCGCAATTCGATGGAAAGGGTTGGGCAGGGTAAAGGTCTCCGGCTGTTCTCCGGGAATGATGGCTCGGAACTCCAGGGTCTTTTCACTCACGGGCCACACCGGAAAAGCCACCACCGCGAGGTCATCCAAGGCCTTGTCTTCCTGAATCGGGCCGATAGACGTGTGCCACCCTCCTTTGCCGTCCGCCAACTGGAGGCACATGGGTGGGATATCGAGGCGGCCGCTCTGCATCTCGGTGGACGGGCTTTTGATGAACTCGACATTGAAAACACCGCTTTTGCCGAAGGCGTGATCGGCAAGCTGACCATTGTAAAAAGACTTTTTGAGCGCCCCTTTCAGAAAGGGTGCTTTGACGAGAAGAAAAAGGCCGGAGGGAGCATGGGAGTTGGCATAGATTCGGGCTGCAATTTCGCCATTGATTTCCTTCGTTTCGATTTGAAAACGGTTGGAATACGAAGACGTCGATGAGCCGCTCGATTGCACTGAAAACAGCCCCGTTTTCGGCGGAGTTGGATTCCCGTCCACTAATCGCCCCACTTCCATCTTAAGAATCTGAAGCTGGGAAAAATCATCAAACTCGACGGTGGCGAGGGGCGAGTAGTTTCCAAAGGCAGGACCGCCTGAACGGGTTGTTCCTGACACGCTTTTCCCAAAATAGAGAGCGGCGAGAACAATCAAGAGCGAAAGCAAGATTCCCGAAATCCAAGCGAATATCTTCATAACCGACCGAATCCTGTCAGCTCGGTCGGAACGGTCGATTGCAAAAAAGGGGGTGGTTTTGGAATCGGCAGGTTCTCGCTCCACTTTTGCCTTTGTTCTTTGCCGCCTCAGCCAGTAAGGCAGCGCCATGAATTTGGAACGGTTGCGAGCAGTCTTCGCGGAGAACTTTGCCGAGCGGGACGAGATTGGAGCTTCGGTCTCGGTTTGGCAAAACGGCCGCGAGGTGGCGACCCTTTCCAGTGGATGGTGCGAGCGCGAGCAGGAGCGGGCTTGGACCGACGAAACCCTCGCTCCCGTCTACTCCGTGTCCAAGGGGCCGGCAGCAGCGACCTTTCTCTTGGCGCTCAAGCATGCCGGGCTGACTCCGGATGACTTCGTCGAACGAGTCTGGCCTGAACTCGGAGTGGGGGATTTGACCTTTCTGGAGCTTCTTTCCCATCAGGCCGGATTGCCCGGGGTCAATGGTGTGGTCGAGGTCGCGAATCGGGCGGCTGTCGTGACGGCGCTGGAAGAGGCCGAGCCGTTCTGGGAACCTGCCAGCGAACATGGCTATCACGCCCGTTCGATTGGCTTTCTGTTAGACGAACTCTGCGAGCGGCTTTTGCAAAAGCGTTTGGGCGAATGCTGGCGCGAGTGGGTGGCCGAACCCTTGGGGCTGGATTTTTGGATCGGACTGCCGGAAAGCGAGTTTCCGCGCGTCGCCAAGCTCTATCCCGGGCGATACATCGTGCGCAAAGAGGAGAAGGCATTCTATACCGCGATGCAGACCGAAGGCTCCTTGGCCCGTCGCGCATTCGGCTCGCTCAAAGGCTATCAGTCCGCCAGCGAGATGAACGATCCCGCGGCCTGGGCCGGAGGCTTTCCCGCCTTCGGAGGGGTGGGGTCGGCGAAGGCCTTGGCGCACTTTTACCAAGCTGTTCTGGGGCAGACTGAGCAGGAAATTTTCCCGGCGGAGATCCGTGACCTTCTGGCCAGTCGTCTGGTGCAGGGACCGGACCAGGTTTTGCAGCTGGAGACTTCTTTCGGCGCGGGCACGATGTTCGATCCGGTGCACGAGGGGAAAAAGTCGCGCCAGTTGTTCGGCCCCAATCTCGAGGCCTTCGGTCATCCCGGGGCAGGGGGCAGCCACGCCTTTTGCGACCCGCAGACTGGGATCTCTTTTGCCTACGTCATGAACCAGATGGAGCTGGGACTCTTTCCCGGTGAGCGCGGCCTCGGATTGGTGCGCGCGGTTTTCGAAGATTCACTTGAATAAATTGCATTCCCGCTGCATCTTATCTCCGTAACCTGAGAGGGGGCGTCCCGGCTTCGACTGGATGCTGGAATCGATGGCTGCATGTAGAGGTTGGTCGGTTGGCCTCTTAAAAAGCCGTCCAAAAACATAATTGCAGACTCTAACGAGCTCGCACTTGCTGCTTAATTGACGGCAACGTCCCAATCCTGATGTCTGTTAGGGTGCGGGGCGACTACTTAGCAGACTGGCTGCAGCGCCGGGTATCCGGGCAAAGCGGCGAGAACTAACAGGATAATCGGGAACCTAGAACGCGCCAGATGAGGCTCGGGTTCCTTAAACTAGAAAACGTCTGGCTACACATGTAGACGCTTTCAAGAAAGGCATCTAGGACAGGGGTTCGACTCCCCTCGCCTCCACCAGGTTACGGAAAGGCCCCGGCAGTTTTGCCGGGGCTTTTTCGTGTCTGGATGTCTTTGGTCGGACGCGCTCGCGCGAAAGTCTCCGAGAGGACAGGGAAGGAGAAAGGCAGTTTTTGAACCGAGGATGGCCAATTGGGTGGGGGCTGGGTAGTGAAGGAGTCATGAGAGAGAAAACTACAACGCTCACCGTGTTGACCCTTCTGGCAATGATGACTTCGTTCTTGGCAGGGAAGCCGCTTCAGCCTTTGGAGGAGCTTGCCGTGACGGAGGAGCGCTTTAAGACGGTGGAGGTGAAGACGGATCAAGGGCAATTCGACTATCACTTGGATAACACCGGAAAGCGTGATGTCTCGGCGGCACTTCAGGAGATTTTCGAACGCACGGCGGCTCTTGAGGATGTGTCGGCGGATTTCACTTTTCACCCGGGAGTCTATTTCATCGATGCTCCGATTGCGGTTGAGTTGGTGTGCCTGAAGCTCAAGGGAACGGCCCACGGAGGGCTCGATATTTTCGGGATGAACTTAAAAAGCGGGACCATCTTCCTCTTTGGCGAGAACACCGGTCCCCATTGCATCACTTTCAATCGGGCAAGCCACTCCCAGTCCTTTCCTGCGGGAGACAGCCCTTGGCCTTATCAAAACTGCAAGGTTGAGGTCGAGGGGATGACCTTCGTGGGGCACAACAATACCGATGTCGACACCGCGAAGGGGTATAGCCGCTTTCGGGGTGACGAACCCAATTTCCGAGGCCTACACTGGTATCCAGCGGAGGGTCGCTATCAGGATGTCGAGAAAGAGGGGCAGCGCGCGCTCTTCTTTCCCAAGGGGCCCGGAAAGAACGAGATGCTGCGGGTCAACAGCTGCGTTTTCACTGATCTCTATGTCGGAATCGAGACGGAGTATTGTGACGTCTGCTACATCACGGACAGTTGGTTCGCGCAGATGGTCTACGGCATCCGGATGCAAGGTCACAACCCCATCTGCATGATCAAGAACAACTGCTTCGCCGATCTGGAGACCGGGGTGACCTTGGGTGCAGCGGTTTCCTCGAGTCTGAACGGCAATGGCTTTGCCTACGTGAGCAAATGCTTTGTTCTCAAGGATGCCCAGCAGACCACGATCAATAACAACACCTTGTTCAATTGGAAACTCTCCACTGGGGCGGCAGCCTTTGGCGCCTTCTGTCACGTCGGTTCGTCGCGAAACCTGGTGATGACGGGCAACAGTATCAAACAGGAAGTGGATTCGCGTGCCAAGACCCGCACTGTGGACGAGAAGCCCAACGGTCGTTCTTTCATCAATATCGAGAATTCTTCCAACCTGATATTCTCTAACAATGTCGTTGATACCGTCCAGACCCAGACGGTGATGAAGCTGCACAACGTGGTGAACTCGGTGATTACGGACAACATCGTCACCTTTGGCAAAGGAGGAAATGCGGTGGCGCAAACGGGCAACTGCGCTGGGAATTTCTATCGTCCACTCACGCCCGAGGACTCGGCGCCTTTTGATGAATTCGAGGAGTAGGGATCGCGGAAAGCTTTCCAAGCGGATGGCGACAACCGTTGAGAGAGAACCCTTGAGGGGGTTAGCACGGGAACTGCTTTTAGACCGAAATACACAGTTTGGATTTTCTTTGTCGGCTTTTTCATCGAGAATTCCTGGGCTGCATTACCGCTGAGTCTTGTGACAGCCTTGGGTGATTCAGCACGTATTCCGGTTTCTTCCTACCAATGAAAACGATTCCGCTTCTTCTCTTCTCTCTCCTCCTTGCTGGTTTGCCGGCAGCGGCGGAGGACCGTCCCAACTTTGTCTTTCTTCTCGTCGATGACCTCGGGTGGGGGGACTTTGGCTGCTATGGGGCGGAATTCTATGAGACTCCCAATATCGACAAGCTGGCGGACCAGGGGATGATTTTCAGCAATGCCTACGCGGCTTGCACGGTCTGCTCTCCAAGTCGGGCAGCTATTCTAACAGGATGTTATCCGGCGCGGATTCATCTCACGGATTGGATCAAAGGACATGTCCGTCCGCGTGCTCCGCTGGCGGTTCCGGATTGGAATATGCGCATCGACCATGAACGGGTGGTCTTGCCCGAAGCCTTGAAGGAGGGCGGCTATAGCACCGGGTTCTTTGGCAAGTGGCACTTGATGCCCATTGATGCGGAAGACTTTGAAGAACACTATCCCACCGACCATGGTTTCGACCTGAACGTGGGAGGTCGCGAGTGGGGACAGCCCAAGGGTCCCGGCAAGTATTTTTCCCCCTTTGGCATGCCCAACCTCGATGATGGCGAGAAAGGGGATTACCTGACCGACAAGCTCACCGATGCGGCCTTGGACTACCTCGACGAGCAGAGCAAAGCGGAGAATCCCTTCCTCCTCTACTTCTCCTACTACACTCTGCACGGCCCCATCATGGCTCCCCCGGAGTTGGTGAAAAAGTATCAGGAAAAGGCCAAGGGCTTCGACAACAAGAAGAATGAACTGCTCAATCCCAAGCGGGCCGGCATGGTGGAAAGCCTCGATAATAGCGTGGGGCGTCTCATGGCCAAATTGGAAGAACTCGGGATCGCCGACAATACCGTGGTCATTCTAACAGGCGACAATGGCGGAGACTATCCCGAGACCAGTGGAGGCCTGCGGGACTACAAGGCCTTTTCCCATGAGGGCGGAGTGCGCGAGCCCTTCGTGGTGCGGTGGCCTGGCGAAATTCAAGCGGGTAGCTCCAGCGACGTTCCTGTGATTGGAACCGACTTCTACCCAACCTTGTTGAAAATGGCCGGACTGCCAGCCCGTCCCGACGAACATTGCGATGGACTCAATCTCACTCCCTTGCTGAAAGGCGAAGTGGAGGACCTCGACCGGGACACGCTCTATTGGCACTATCCGCACTACCACCGCACCAAGCCCTACGGCGCGGTTCGCGAAGGGGATTGGAAGCTGATTGAGTTCTTTGAAGACGGAGCCTTGGAGCTCTTCGACCTCGCCAACGACCCGAGCGAAAGTAAGAACTTGGCGGAGGAAAAGCCCGAGCTGGCGCAACGACTTCTCAAGAAGATGCAGGATTGGCGCAAGTCGGTGGATGCCCAGATGATGACGCCCAATCCGAAGCACGTACCGAAGAAGAAGTAAAATTCGCAAGAGTTGAGGGGTGCGGCAAAACCCGCCTCCTCTGATGAATCCCGGGGGAGCAGAAGTGCTCCCCATTTTTGGGTCAGAAAAATGGCGATTCACAGAGTTCTCCAAGGACTCAAATTGAAAATTTCAGTCCACAATCGCATATTCAGAACCCCCTTCGTCCGAGCTGAGGAGTCAGCAAGCTGTTCCTTCAACGAGGAACCGAACGACCTAAGCCAACCCAGGTCTAACCACTGTTGCTCAACATGTTTTGGATATCCCCACTCGCAGAAACAAGACTGGCGCGACTGGGTTTCATTCTTCAATGAGCGAGTTTCCACTTCTGAACTGAAATAGTGGGCCTTTGCCGGCAGCAAGAACATCTGTCACTGTTCGGTAAGAGATTCAATCACTGGAGAATCTTACATCCCGGTCCACAGACATGACTTCAGCCCTCAAACTCATCCCTATTTTAGTCACCTCGTTTTGCTGTTTTGCCAAAGGCGCGGGACAGCCCAATCTGATTCTTATCTTTACCGACGACCAAGGATACGAGGATGTCGGCTGCTTCGGTTCAAAGAAGATCAAAACCCCTCATCTCGACCAATTGGCGGCAGAGGGGATCAAGTTCACGAGCTTTTATGCTCAACCGATCTGCGGTCCCTCCCGGGCAGCGGTGATGACGGGTTGCTATCCCATGAGGGTGGCCGAGCGGGACAACTTCAAAAACATTCACCCGATTCTCCACGAGCGGGAAGTCACGGTGGCCGAGGTCCTCAAAGAAGTGGGCTATACGACCGGGTGCATCGGCAAATGGGATTTGGCGGGCCACTCCCAGACACACTTCAATCCCGAGCTGATGCCTCCCCATCAGGGCTTCGATTTTTTCTTTGGAACTCCGACTAGCAACGACAGCTACGTTGATCTCTATCGAGACGAAGAACTCGTTGAGCGGAAGGCCCCGATGGACACCTTGACCCAGCGCTACACCGAGGAGGCCGTCGGTTTCATCCAGCGTAGTGCGGCTGCGGAAAAGCCATTTTTTCTCTATGTCCCTCACACCATGCCTCACACCCGATTGGCGGCGTCGGAGGAATTTCGGGGTCAGTCCGAGAGAGGGCTTTATGGGGACGTCATCCGAGAAATCGATGCCAGTGTGGGGCGCATTGTCGCAACCCTCAAGGAACTCGAACTCCAAGAGAATACCTACCTTCTCTTCACCAGCGACAACGGACCTTGGTTGAACAAAAACAAAAACTACGCCGATGGCTCACTCGTGAAAGACCGCGGCGGTTCCGCGGGACTGTTTCGCAGTGGAAAGGTTTCCACTTGGGAAGGGGGAGTCAGAGTGCCAGCCATCCTGTGGGCTCCTGGACGTGTTCCCGCCGGGCGGAGCTGCGAAGCGATAGCAACCACTATGGACCTGATGCCTACCTTCGCCAAACTGGCTGGCGGAAAAGTGCCTTCCGATCGAGTGATTGACGGGGAGGATATTACCCCCTTGTTCGAGGGAAAGTTCGCAGAAGCCAACCCGAACAAGGCCTACTACTACTACCTGCTGTCTCATCTCCAGGCCGTTCGCCAAGGTCCCTGGAAGCTCCACCTTCCTCGTCCCCAACATCCGGAATGGCTGGGCAGGCACCGCAAGAGCGCACACATCCATCCCCGGGACGACATTGGTTTTCCTGAACCCGTCCTCTATCACCTGATCGATGATCCCAGTGAAACCAAGAATGTTGCCGCCGCGAATCCTGAGGTGGTGGCGAGACTGTTAGAACTGGCCGAACAGGCCCGCAACGATATCGGAGACCACAATCGGGTAGGGAAAAACATGCGCTTTTACGAACCCGCTGAACCGCGTCCAACGCAGCTGAAAACACGATTTGTCGCACCGAAGCAAAACCACTGACTTCTTCAATTCCGCAAGCCCAGAGAGCCGCGCCTCAGTCTCAGGCCAAGAGAAAGACGCCGACCAAAATCCCCAACACTGCCAATCCCTTGCTTACCCGGAAGGGCTCCTTCAGGAGGAGAATACCCAGCGTGAAGGATACCACGGTGGCGGCACGACGGACGGGCGCAATGATGGAGATGAGAGCATCGGGAGCGGCAATAGCGGTGAAGTATAGCCAGTCGGCAGCTAGCAAGGTGAGACCGATGGCGGGGATGGACCACCGGAATTGAAAGACCTGACGGTCAGTTCGACTGCGCCACCACCAGAGAGCCGGGAGCATCGCGAGGACCGAATAGAGGGAGAACCAGGCCTGAACTTCAGTGGGATTGAGACCCACTGATTGCAGCAGGTATTTGTCGAAGAGAGATGAACTCGCCCCCAGAAGAGTAGCGGCGATGATGAGGTAGACCGCCTTGCTACGATGAAAGTGAATTCCTTCTTTTCTCCCCGCGAAGGAAAAAAGGAAGAAGGAAGCGAGAATCACCGCGACTCCGCTCCATTGTCTCATGGAGGGACTTTCCGAAAAAATCAGCAACGCAAAGGCGATGGTCCAGACTGGGCTGGTGGCTCGGATCGGAGTCGCTATGGAGAGCGGCAATTCTTTCAAGCCGATGTATCCAAATATCCAGGAGGCCACCACGATGAGCGACTTAATCAATAGCAGTCCATGCTCTTGAGCAGAGATGGCGGTGACATGCAGACTCGGGTGCGGAAGGCTCTCCGGCGAAAGCGCCGACCAGACAACAAACGGCAGCCACGCGAGTCCGCCCGCACAAATGCCACCAAATAGAACAGGTAGCACCGCATTTCCCCGAACCGCAAGCTTCTTGAAGAAGTCATAGAGACCAAGAAGAGCGGAAGAGCAAACAGTGAGAAAGAGCCAAGACATATTGCGAGGGCTCTTTGCCCGTAGGTCATGACCGGGTCAAGGCGGGGGAACCCTCTCCTTTCTCTCCCAAAGAAAATCGAGACCGAAAACTAGAATCAATCAAATTCTTGACTCAGTCCAGAACTCGAGCAAATCTTTCCGCGTGACCGACTCCGTTCAACTTCTCCGAGACCACGGCCTGGCAGTAACAGCCCAGCGTCTTGCCGTATTGAAAGCCGTGGCTGGAGAGCCTCACGGAACGGCTGACTCCATTTCCAAGGCGGTTCGGGACGAGATCGGAACCGTCTCGCGACAAGCCGTCTATGATTCCCTGGGGCTTCTTTCAGAAAAGGGGCTGATTCGGCGGATCCAGCCCTCGGGTTCGCCTGCTCGTTTCGAAGATCGGGTGGGGGACAACCACCATCACCTTATCTGCCGCAAGTGCGGAGTCACCGTCGATGTCGACTGCGCGGTCGGCCACACTCCCTGTCTAACCGCCTCGCAGGACTGGGGCTTCGAGATCGATGAAGCCGAAGTCATCTACTGGGGCATCTGTCCTAGCTGCCAAAATAGCCGAGCGGTGAACTCATGATTCTCATTTCCAGAACTCAACTCTAAACAGAAATCCTAAAACTAAATAAAAGCCATGTCAGAAGCATCCGGATGTCCGATGGGACACACAGCAGCAACCGCAGGTGGAGGAACCTCCAACGAAGATTGGTGGCCCAATCGCCTGAAAATTGAATTGCTCAACCAGCATTCCAATAAGTCCAACCCTCTCGGAGAAGAGTTCGATTACGCCAGGGAGTTCGAGTCTCTCGACCTCGCGGCAGTGAAAGCCGACTTGAACAAAGTGATGACCGATTCCAAGGACTGGTGGCCAGCCGACTGGGGACACTATGGCCCACTTTTCATCCGTATGGCTTGGCATAGCGCAGGCACCTACCGGACTGCCGACGGGCGGGGCGGGGGAGGTCGCGGGCAACAACGTTTTGCCCCCCTGAATAGCTGGCCGGACAACGTGAGTCTCGATAAGGCTCGACGCCTCCTCTGGCCCGTCAAACAAAAGTATGGACGTAAACTTTCGTGGGCTGACCTGATGATATTGGCGGGCAATGTCGCGCTCGAGTCCATGGGCTTTAAGACCTTCGGATTTGCCGGTGGCCGGGAAGATACCTGGGAGCCAGATCAGGACGTCTATTGGGGCCGCGAGACCACTTGGCTGGGAGGCGACGAACGGTATCCCCAGGGTTCTGAAGGAGCGGAAGGCGAAGGAGTATTGGTGTCCGATGATGATGCCGATGGCAAGACCCACAGTGAAGGGCTCGAGAATCCTCTCGCGGCTGTTCAGATGGGGCTCATCTATGTCAACCCGGAAGGCCCCGACGGCAATCCCGACCCTCTCCTCTCGGCCCACGATATTCGTGTGACCTTTGGACGCATGGCGATGAACGATTACGAAACCGTCGCCCTCATCGCTGGTGGTCACACTTTTGGAAAGACTCACGGCGCAGGTCCTGCCGACAACGTGGGACCCGACGCGGAAGCGGCTCCAATCGAAGAACAAGGCTTTGGATGGAAAAATAGTTACGGCACTGGGAAAGGGGCCGACACCATCACCAGTGGCTTGGAAGTGGTCTGGACCCAGACCCCGACCCAGTGGAGCAACTACTACTTCGAGAACCTGTTCAAATATGAATGGGAGCTCACGAAGAGCCCTGCTGGAGCTCACCAGTGGGTGGCGAAGGATGCCGACGACATCATCCCCGACGCGCATTCCGAGAAGAAGATCAAGCCCACCATGCTCACCTCCGACATCGCCCTGCGGGCCGACCCGGAATACGAGAAAATCTCCCGCCACTTTCTTGAAAACCCCGAGGAGTTCGCCGAGGCATTCGCCCGCGCCTGGTTCAAGCTCACTCACCGGGACATGGGGCCGAAGACGCGCTACCTCGGACCCGAGGTGCCAGCCGAAGACCTCATCTGGCAAGATCCAATCCCCGCTGTTGACCACCCTCTGGTGGACGGGAGTGACGTCGCGGGATTGAAGGAGAAGATTCTCAACTCTGGCCTAACGGTCTCCCAACTGGTCTCTACCGCATGGGCTTCCGCCTCGACCTTCCGGGGTTCCGACAAACGAGGAGGTGCCAACGGAGCCCGGGTTCGCTTGGCTCCGCAGAAGGATTGGGAAGTCAATCATCCCACCCAACTGGCCCACGCCATCGAAGTGCTGGAGGCGGTTCAGGCTGAGTTCAATGACTCCCAGAATGAAAAGAAGATCTCCCTGGCCGACCTCATCGTGCTCGGTGGTTGTGCGGCAATTGAAAAAGCTGCGAAAGACGCGGGCCACGAAGTCGAGGTGCCTTTCACCCCTGGTCGCATGGACGCCAGCGAAGAAGAGACCGATACCGAGTCCTTCGAAGTTCTGGAGCCCATTGCCGATGGTTTCCGGAACTATTTGAAGGGAGCCTACTCAATCCCCGCCGAAGCGTTGCTTGTCGACAAGGCCCAGTTGCTGACCCTGACCCCACCTGAACTCACTGTTCTGGTGGGAGGAATGCGAGTGCTCAATGCCAATTACGACGGCAGCAACTACGGAGTCTTCACCCATCAACCTGGTAAGCTCACCAATGACTTCTTCGTCAACCTCCTGGATATGGGAGTGGAGTGGAAGCAGGCTTCACCTTGCGGAAACGCCTTTGTCGGACTTGATCGCAACACGGGGGAAACCCGTTGGTCCGCGACCCGGGTAGACTTGGTCTTTGGCTCAAATTCCATCCTGCGCGCTCTCGCCGAAGTCTACGGTTGCGGCGACAGCGAAGAGAAATTCGTCAATGATTTTGTGGCCGCTTGGGACAAGGTGATGAACCTTGATCGCTTCGATCTGAAAGCCTAGCGCCTCCTCAATATTTGCTACTGATGGCCGGCTTCTCGTCAGAGGAGCCGGCTTTTTTATGCAATCAGTTTACAGCGATAGAAAAGATCTCTGGCATTCAGTCACTTATTCGCTGGCGCATCATGCTGGGTGGCATGAAGATCGAATCGAGGAATGATTCCAGTGAGCTTTTTACGTTCAGCGCGATGTTCGGGCGAGAGAGCTTTCCAATCCTTGATTTGAGGAAAAGAAATCAGGTCTGCGGGGGTGTTCTCAACGTCCCACCACTTTCCACGACCATCTTTCATCACCTTACGACCCCGAATCAAGGTTTCACTCTTCTGATAAGCGTAGATCCAATCCCGATGGTCGGTTTTGTCGGAGAAGAGAAAAGGCACTAGGCTCTCTCCATTGATTTCATAATCTGCCGGAAGCTGATAGCCGGTGAGTTCCGCAATAGTAGGGAGAAAATCGGAGAGATTGACGAGAATATCCTGCTTGCCTCGCTTAGTGAGTCCAGGCGCATGAATGATAAGGGGAACGTGGGTGCCTTTTTGACGATCACTACTCGACTTTCCATAGCCGCTGGTTCCATTGTCGGCACAAAAAATGAGGACGGTGTTGTCGGCTATGCCCATTTCCTCGATTTTTTTTTGATAGAGCCAGATCTGGTAATCGAGGTAGTTGACGTGATGGTGAATCCCGGGCTCCGTCACAGTGCCATGGGTCTCATACTTCCCTTGATCACCGGTGATGTGGGGCGTGGTGCGCTCATACCCCTTGCCCGTCCATTTGATGACGGGAGTGCCAGGCCATTTGGATGAAGAAGCCGGGTTAAGCCAGTCCCAGGCATCGTGTCCGAGGTGTGAACAATGGTAGATGAAAAAGGGTTTTCCCGCCTCCTTCTGACGGTCCATATAGTCGAAGACAAAGTCTAGTTCGACATCAGGCCCGTATGTGCCCAGGCCGAATTCGGCAATCGATTCTTCGGTATTGGGCCACCACTGAAAGCCGCTCTTGCCCTTCGCATTCATGAGACGGACATGGGGATACCAATACCATCCATGCTGCTGGTAGGTGTCCACCTCCTTGCCAGTGTCGACATCGAAGAGGACGCGCTTGCCATCGACCTTCTTGTAGAAATGCTTGAAGTCGGTGAAGGGATTGTCGGTATCAGAGAGATTGCCCGGCGTGAGGCAACCTTCGTCATATCCATAACGGCGAAGGTCGCCGGGCATCTGGGTCTTGCCCGCCCAGTAGGTCGCGTAGCCTGCCTTTTGCGCCACGTGTCCGAGCTGAATGGGGGAGCTATCGCAGAGGTTCCACTTTTGCTTTTTAGGATTGGGTTCGGGGGCGAGTCCGACGTCCTTGTTGTGCCACCACTTGTGGAGATGAGCATAGCGCCCAGTCATCATCATGGCTCGACTGGGGGAGCAGACGGTGGCTGCCCAAGCGGTCTCGATCCAGCAACCTTCCTCGGCCATTTGCTCCAGAACAGGGGTGTGGGCGCGGTAGGCGGGGTCGTTGGTGTCGCCGCCGGCAGGAGGGCTCCAGGACGATGAGCCGTAGAGAGGAAGCTCGCGAGCGCTGATGTCATCGGCAAATACGAGGATGATGTTTGGCTTCTCAAGCGCGCCGAGAGACTGCGCGAACAAGGCGAGAGAGGAAAGAATGATTGGAGGCTTCATAATTGAGTTTAAAATGTAAGTTCTGTTAGAGGGCTGGAATCAAACCGGCAGGAATTTCAAGCTTATGGTCGTGCGCACCCGCAGCGAAATTGGTGATTTGGAAAGACTCCTTCTGGCTCCAATCCGCTTCCAGGCGATTGTCGCCCAGAACGATGCGACCGAGCTTTTCCCGAAACCACTCGGCGAGCTTCCGGTAGGCGGGATCGTCCGCCACATTGTTTTGTTCCATCGGGTCGTTTCGGAGGTCGAAGAGCGCGAGCTCAACCGATTCAATAGGGGCAGTGAGTCCCCACTGGATATCGTGGCCCGGAGGCTGCCCCCATTTCTCCCCGGGTTTTCCGTTCTTTTCGCGGTGCCGCATGGAGAAGCCAAAATCTTTGGAACGCAGGTAGCACCGGGGCCCAATGACATGGTTCATCTCGCCAATCACATAATCGCGAGAGACCTTGCTGGTGAGAATCTCGTCCATAGGAAGACCGTCGAGATGCTGGTAGGCAGGGTCACCCAACTCCGCCCCCCCAGCGCGCAGGAGGGTAGGGGCCAGGTCTACGAATTCCACAAAGCTATCGGACACTTGACCGGCAGGCCAAGTCTCCTTGTCCGAGGACACCGCGATCACCGCGCAATGGTTAGAGGTATCGTAAGGTGCGAATTTAGACTCTCCGCCTTGTTCGCCCAAGTGCCAGCCATGGTCACCAATGACGTAGAGAATGAGATAATCACGTCCCTGCTTTCTGCTAAACTCCTTGAAGTTTGCCACCGACAGGCCGATGAGATGATCGCCCATCGCACAGAACGCGAAGTAGTCGCGAATAGCCTGCTGTTTGTCCTCCGCCTTCATGTCCGCGAAATTTGTTTTCTCGAACCAATTGACGAGCTGGGGCGGAAGCGTTTCGAGTTCATCTTTGGTGAAGTCAGGAATCTCATAGACCTGATCGGCGAACTTCTTGCGGAACTCCCCGGAGGGAAGAACGGGAGTGTGGGGAAAGTGGTGGCAGAGCGCGGCAAAGAGAGGCTTGTCGCTTGGAGGGCCTTGCAGTTTTTGCTTCCAGGGGGCTTGGTATTTTTCGTCGGCATGGGCGAGATAGGAGCGGAAGGCCGATGAAATTTGCCCATCCTGTGTATTTGCGGTGGCACACGGGCTGACTCCTCCCACGACCAGATTGGGATTTGCGCGCTCATAGGAGTAAAGAAGGTCCAGCTCCTTTTCCACGCGGCGCTTTTCACTCAAAACTTCTTCGCTGGCTTGGCCATCTTTCGGCAAGAGATAGCGAGCGGGCTTGCCGGGAAGGTTCCAAAAGAACTCGTCACCCTGATTCTTTCCATCAGCCCAGACGCCCCGCTTGGACCAATCAGTGCGATCGTGCTGATAGAGCTCTTTCTGAGAAATCGAAAAGTCGTAGAGGGAGGCTTTCTGCAACTTTTGGGGATCATAGTTAAAAATCCTGAGACCGTCTTTGCCGAAGTGCGCGGTGGTGTAGCCGAGGTCCTGCATGAGCTCGGGCAAAGTTTTTTGAGAGACAGGAAGGGCCCGATGGGAATTCTCGAAGCCAAAGTGACCCGAGCGATGGGGATACATTCCGTAATGCATCGAGGTCCGGCTGGGAGCACAGCCCGGCGAGTTGCAATAGGCGCGGGTAAAGAGAACCCCTTCCTTGGCCAATTGGTCCGCAGCCGGAGAGCTGACAAATCCGAGAGCAGAATGGTCGCGCTGGGATTCAGCCCGATTGAAGGCGCGAATCGAATCCGCGCGATGGTCGTCCGTGACGATCCACAGGATATTGGGTTGGCTCGCGAGGGCCGGTGCCAACGAACTGACGCACAGGAACAGCAGAAGGAATTTTCTCATTTGGTAAGAGGTTATGTCGAAGGCCGACTTCTTTTTGCGCACTATTTCGCTTCTATTTGACGAAGGAGTCACGCTCTGTCCGGCTCGGGGATGCTTGCCAGACTCTTAAAAACCTTGCGTGAGTCGGCGGAATCTGGAACCTCAGCCCCCGACTGATGAATACCTCTCTTTCCTGGCTCAACGATCATATCGACCTTGCGGAACTTTCGACTGCGGAGATTTCCGATTTGCTGACCTTTTCGGGCATCGAGGTGGAGGGCATCGAGTCAAAGGGGATTCCTTCAGAGCTCATCGTCGTTGCTCAGATTAAAGAGGCCCAGCAACACCCCGACGCGGACAAATTGAAGGTCTGCATGGTGGATGCCGGGGAACCTGAGTTGAGGCAGATTGTCTGTGGGGCAAAGAATTACTCTGTGGGCGACAAGGTTCCTTGCGCCTTGCCCGGAGCAGACCTGGGTGGGGGATTCGTCATCAAGGAAGGCAAACTGCGCGGGGTGGCGTCCTTGGGAATGCTCTGCGGCGCTTCCGAGATCGGAATGCCAGATGAGGAAGACGGTCTGATGATACTCCCTGCCGATTCAGTGATCGGCACCAAACTCCAGGATCTCTATCCCTCGGATACCGTTTTCGAATTGGAAGTGACGCCTAACCGGCCCGACTCTCTTTCCCACCGCGGAGTCGCTCGCGAGCTGTCGGTACTTTCCAAGCGGGAGCTGAAGGACTTGGCGACCCCTGCCTTCGAGACCACTTCGTCTCCGGTCGTTCTCTCAAGCGGAACCTGCCCCTACTACACCTCCACTCGCATCAGTGGGGTCAAGGTGGGGGAGTCTCCTGCCTGGCTGAAGTCCAAGCTGGAAGCGATTGGTCTGCGTCCCATCAACAACGTGGTCGACATCACCAACTACATTCTCCACGACCTCGGCCAACCACTGCATGCCTTTGATGCGGCCAAGGTCACCGGCAACCTGCTGGTTCGGAATTCTCCCGGCGGCGAGGTCTTCAAGGCCCTCGACGAAGAGGATTACACCCTGCTCTCCGAGGACTGCGTGATTTCCGACGAAAGCGGAGCCGCACTTGCGCTGGCCGGGGTAATGGGTGGTCTGGACTCGGGTGTGACCGAAACGACCACAGACCTGATTCTCGAATCCGCCTGGTTCACTCCATCCGAGATTCGCCGCACCTCCCGCCGATTGATTCTCACTTCGGACTCGTCCTACCGCTTCGAGCGCCAAGCCGATCCGGGCATGGTTCTTCCCGCCGCAGCGCGCGCGATTGAACTGATTCTGGAGCTCGCGGGAGGAAAGGCCGAACCCATTGAGGTGGCAGGGCAAATTCCAGCGGACTTTCCGAAGGTGACCTTTTCGGAAGAACAGCTCAATCAGGTGAGCGCGGGGAGTATCACCATGGAAGAGGCCACCGATTGTCTGACCCGGCTGGGCTTGAGTGACTGTGGCGATGGCTCATGGTCCATTCCTTCCAACCGTCCCGACCTGACCCGACCCATTGATCTGATAGAAGAAGTCGTGCGCGTAATCGGCTTCGACCGCATTCCGGTTTCGACTCTTGCCCATGCCGTTCCCCGCTCGGCGAGCGACAAATTCTACGATGCCGAGCTCTCGCTCAAAAAGCACCTCGGGGCCCTCGGGTTCTATGAGTGCCAGACCATTAAGCTCATCGCCGAATCCCAGATTCCCGATCTGCTTCCGCTCAAGCCTCTTCAAGATGCTGACTTCATTCGGGTTGCCTTGCCGCTTTCGGAGGACCATTCGATAATGCGCCCATCGCTCGCGCCCGGCCTGGTGGCCTCGGCGGCGAACAATGCGCGGCAGGGTGCAAAGGCGATTCGCTTGTTCGAAGCTGGCACCTGCTTTCGCCACTTCGGCGGCGGTAAAAAGAAAGATAACGAATTCCCCGTTCTCGCTATTTTGCAGACCGGTCAACAGAACCCGCCCTCGTGGGCAAACACTCACCCGGCGAGCAGCGACATCTATGATCTGAAGGCGACCTTGCAGTCGCTGGCGCCCAATCTGCCACTCACTTTCAAGGCCAAGGACTTGGGAGGCTACCTCCTGACTGCCACCGTGCATCTCGGAGACGCCAATATCGGAGTGGTGGGACGCCTGGCGCCTGCTCGCTGCCGCGAACTGGACCTCCCGCTGGAAACTCACATTGCGGAGCTGGATATGGCCAAGCTCGCCAAAATCGTCAGCAGTGGAGCTCCCGTGACAGACCTGCCGCAGTTCCCGGGTTCCAGCCGCGATGTTGCGATGGAACTGCCTCTCGACTTGGCCGCCTCGGAAGTGGAATCTGCTTTGGCCAAATTCAAGGAGCCTCTGTTGGTTTCCAGTCGCTGCGTCAGCTTGTTCAGCGACCCCTCGGGAGAAAAGATTGCCGCCGACAAGAAATCCGTGGCCTACACCTTCCTCTATCGGGCGGATGACAAAACTTTGAAGACCAAGGAAGTCGACGCAGCTCACCAAGCACTTCTCGCTCATTTGGAAAAATCTCTGCCGGTGAAATTTCGTTAGGACAGCACTGATTCAGTATCGACAGACGAGGCTGGCTCCCTAGCTTTCCGCCAGTGTCGGAACGGTCAACTCAACTGCGTCTTTCGCTGGTTTTCTTTCTCCTCGCAGCGATGCCAGGCTGTTGGACTCCGGTGCTCTCCATCGTGCTGGAAGCGAGAGGCTGGTCGAATCTAACGGACTGGGTCTTTGTCATCCCTTCTCTGGGGGCCGTAGTCTCGCCACTCCTACTGGCTGCCGTCGCCGACCAGCGCGTCAATGCCGAGAAGGTGCTGGCCGCGGTGATGACCGCCAATGCAATCTGCACCGCCTCAGCCTTCTGGTTTCTGGGGCAGGGGAATTCGCAAGCTTGGTTTCTCTTTTTCCTCGTGGCCAAGGCCCTGCTGGGTGCGCCCGCCTGGTCTCTCCTGATGTCGATCACCTTGACGCATTTGACCGAACCTGAACGCCAATTTGGAGGAGTCCGGGTGTGGGGCACGATTGGCTGGATGATGGCGGGGTGGGGGATCAGCTGGTTTGCTCTCGACGAATCCCCCATGACTGGGATCGTCGCCTCCTGCATCGGCGTCATTGCGGCGGGGTTCAGCCTAACCTTGCCAGCTACTCCTCCGTCAGGAATCCAAGGAAAGACCCTTGCGGAAAGTTTGGGACTGAAAGCCTTTAGTATTTTAAAGGATCGGGACACTGCGGTCTATTTCCTAACCGCCTTTCTCTTCTCCATTCCGCTGGCCGCCTACTATGTCTACACCCCCAAGTTCTTGAAGTATCTGGAGGTGGAGAATGTCGCCATGATGCTGTCCCTGGGCCAAACTTCCGAGATCATTTCCATGCTCTTGATGGGATGGGTCTTTCGACGTCTGCGGGTGAAGTGGATCTTTCTTCTGGCATTGGGCGCGGGGCTGCTTCGCTATGCCTTTTACTTTGGTGGAGTGCTCAGCGAAGGCGCACTGCCCGGTTGGGGTCAAGTGGTATGGGTGGCCATCGGCATCTTCATGCACGGCTTCTGCTGGACCTTGTTCTTTGAGTCCGGCCGCTTGTTCGTCGACCGGCGGGTGCCGCGTGAGGTCAGGAGTCAGGCTCAGGCCTTGATGACAGTCTCGACTGGCGGGGTGGCAACCATCGTAGGAGTGTTCTTCTCCGGCTGGCTCTACCGTTGGTGCGTGGAAGGTGACGGTCCGGGATGGATGGGCTTCTGGGCAGTTCTGGTCGGGCTATGCGTGTTCTCCCTCCTCGTTTTCGCGGTCGGCTACAAGGGCCTGCCCGTCGCCGTCGCCCGCAGCAGCAAGTAAGAGCTGCTCTTCCGTCGCCAAAGCCTCTTTGGGAAGGTGAATGGAAAAGGCGGTGCGCTGCCCAGGCACGGAGGTCACATCGATGGTGCCGCCATGAGCTTCCACCGCCCGCTTGACGATAGAGAGCCCCAGTCCCGTTCCTTTGATAGAGTCTTGGCTATGATGCTTTTCCACCCGATAGAATCGACGGAAGATGAAAGGCAGGTCGACCCCGGGAATCCCAACCCCGTTGTCGGCAACCCAGAGCGTCACCTCGTCTTCTCCATTGAATCGAGCTCCAATTTCCAGGGTCAGAGGTCTGCGAGGATTCTGTTTGAGGGCGTTCTCAACCAGATTGAAAAAGACTTGGGTCCAATAAAAGCGGTCGCCGATTAGCGCCAGACTCTCGTCCTCGATTTTGAAACGTATTTTCGTCTTCTGCTGTTGAATGAGCGGCTCAAGTCGGTCGAGGACCTCTTCCACACATTCGGTGAAGAGGAAGGGCGAGACATTGAGCGCGGCCGCTTCTCCTGATTCCAAGCGGGAGATCACAAGCATGTCCTCCACGATTCGAGCGATGCGTTCGCCGTGCTTTTGCATCACGGTCAGCGCCCGCTTCAGCATCGCTTGATTGTCGATGTCGCCCTCGACCAGATTCTCCAGATAGCCGTTGATGATGGAAAGGGGGGTCCGAAGCTCGTGGGATGCATTGGCGACAAAGTCCTTCCGCACCTGTTCGACCAAATGCTCCGTCGTGATGTCGCGAATGACTACCCGGGTGATGGTCTTTTTGGCATTTCGATTGAGTGGTGCGACGTCGACCACCCAGGCGGTTTCTCCTCTCTTTTCCACGATCCCACGGGGGGAAGCCTGCTGCGGAAGCACCACCTGATGCACCACCCCGCGACCACTGGTCAAAGAATCTTCGATAGGCCGGTTGAGCCTTTCGTCGAGAAAGACCTCCCGGTAATTCCGCCCCGCGACTCTCCTGCCGGCAACGAGTTCAGTGGTGGTCTCGTTGGCAAAAAGAATGACCCCATCCGGACCGATCAAAAAAAAGGCATCGCTGAGGGCATTGAGCAAGCGGTCTTGCTCCTTGCGCAGACGCTTCTTCTGCTGGCGCAACGACTTCCCGATCCGAGCCTCAGCCTTCCGGGCCTTCTTGCGCTCTTGGAACCAGAGATAGGCGAACGCTCCCGCAATGAGAGCCGCAAGAATAGTGGGAAGGTAGGACATCTAGGAGACGTTGAGACGGTAGCCGATACCGCGCACGGTTTCCACAAGATTGGCGTAATCTCCCAATTTGCTGCGAAGGCGCTTCATGTGTGTGTCGAGGGTGCGGCTATGGACTTCGTCGGAATAACCCCACACATTGCGCAGCAAGTCATTGCGATCCTGAGGACTGTCGGGGCGCTCCACGAGAAAGAGGAGGAGCTTGAACTCGGTCGAAGTGAGGTCGACTTTTTCGCCTACCAGATAGAAACTCATGCTGTTTTTATCGAGCCGGAAAGGGCCGACCGTGACTTCCACCGCGCCAGGAGAGGCCTCTGTTCGGCGCATAATGGCATTGACGCGCAGAACGAGTTCCTTTGGGGAAAAAGGTTTGGTCAAATAGTCATCGGCGCCCGCCTCAAAGCCCTTGATGCGGTCTTCCGTCTGCGCTCGCGCAGTAAGCATCAGGACCGGAGTGTGGGCGGTGCGGTTATCGCGGCGCAGCTCTTTGAAGACGGAATAGCCATCCTTCCCCGGCAACATCAGGTCCAGAATGATCAAGTCGGGTCGTTCCCGCAGGGCCAGGTCCTGACCGACCAGCCCATCGTTGGCGATCAACACTTCATAGCCAGAACGCTCTAGATTAAAAGCGATCAGGTCTGCCACATCGCACTCGTCTTCAACTACCAGGATTTTACCGGAATTTTCTGCCACGCGGCTTCTATAGGCTCAGCAAGGGGAAGAGTGGAGGGTGAAATCGCGTTACAAATTTGTCACACTGAGGGTGAGGGTGTCGAAATATGGCTCGACCAAGCGTTGACGCGGACTCGGGCCGCTGGTTAAGACAACTTAACAAAATGGCTGGCTACACCGAAGACGACATCAAGAGCCTCGACTGGCGCGAGCACATCCGCCTGCGCCCGGGCATGTACATTGGCAAGCTCGGCGACGGCTCGTCTCAAGACGACGGAATTTATATTCTCCTGAAGGAAGTCATCGACAACGCGGTGGACGAATACGTGATGGGCCATGGCAAAGAGATCCATATCGATATCGATGAAGCCGGTCGGGTCGAGGTGAGGGACTATGGACGCGGAATCCCGCTCGGAAAACTCTACGATTGTGCCGCCCAAATCAACACCGGGGCCAAATACGATTCAGAGGCCTTCAAAAAGTCAGTGGGTCTGAACGGGGTTGGCATCAAGGCGGTGAACGCCCTCAGCTCGTTCTTCGAGATCCAAGCTTGGCGCGAGGGCAAGACCAAGGCCATCGAGTTCTCCAAAGGCGAGGTCGTTGACGAAATGAAGACCCCTCGAGCCGACAAGGAGGCAGCCAACGGGACCCGTCTGGCCTTTGATGTCGACAGCACTATTTTCCCCAAAAGGGTCAAATGGCGCGATTCCTTCGTGGAGCGGATGTGCCGCTACTACTCTTTCCTCAATCCGGGCCTTTGCCTCGTCTATAATGGCAAGAAGTATAAGTCCAAGCATGGCCTCCTCGACCTTCTGAAGGAAGAGATGGATGAAGAGCCTCTTTACGAGCCCATCGTCTTGAAGGGGCCGGATATCGATGTGGTCTTCACCCACACCATGGGGAGCAGCGAGGAATACTATTCCTTCGTCAACGGCCAGCACACCACGCAGGGAGGAACCCACCTCGCCGCCTTTCGTGAGGCATTGGTAAAGACTTTACGCGAGTTCTACAAAAAGCAGTGGGACCCCGCAGACATCCGTTCGGGAGTGGAAGCCGCAATTAGCGTGAGGGTCGAGGAGCCGGTCTTCGAAAGCCAGACCAAGACCAAGTTGGGAAGCACGCACATGGCGCCGGAGGGCGAGACGGTGCGGACTTTCATCAGCAACTTCATGAAAGAGCAACTCGACAACTACTTGCACAAAAACAGTGCGGTAGCCGATGAGCTCCAGAAGCGAATTCTACAAGCCGAGCGGGAGCGCAAGGAATTGAAGGGCGTGAAAAAATTGGCCCGCGACCGGGCACGCCAGGCCAAGCTTCACAACAAAAAATTGCGCGACTGCAAGGCGCACCTCGACACCAAACACAAGCGTCGCTTGGAAACCACCATCTTCATCACCGAGGGTGATAGCGCCAGCGGCTCCATCACCAAGTGCCGCGATGTCGAAACCCAAGCGGTATTCTCCCTACGCGGAAAGCCGCTCAACACCTTCGGTCTAAGCCGGAAAATCGTTTACGAAAACGAGGAATTCGCTCTCTTGCAAGCCGCCCTGAACATCGAGGACGGGCTCGACGGACTGCGCTACAACAATGTCGTCATCGCAACCGATGCCGATGTCGATGGCATGCACATTCGTCTTCTGTTGCTGACCTTTATCTTGCAGTTCTTCCCCGAGCTCATCCGCGAAGGCCACCTTTCGATTCTTGAGACGCCACTGTTCCGGGTTCGCAATAAAAAGAAGACCTTCTATTGCTACGATGACGACGAGCGGGTGAAAGCTCTCGAAGAGGTGGGCAAGACTGCCGAGGTGACGCGATTCAAGGGTCTGGGTGAAATCTCACCGGACGAGTTCGGCTTCATGATCGGCCCCGAAATGCGACTCGATCCCGTGCTAATGGAGGAGGGGAAGAGCCTCAAGGAGATGCTGACCTTTTACATGGGGAAGAACACTCCCGATCGACAAGGCTTCATCATCGACAACCTCCGCGCCGATGTCGACACCGCCGAGGTCTAACGGAGCAAGGACATTCCTGTCCTTGAACCAATCCCTAATGCGCTTCCAACCAAGTCTGTCCGGTGCCGACCTCGACCTTAATCGGGACTTCATTCGGCAGAGTGAGAGCTCCTTCCATGGTGGCCACGATTTGGTCGGGTAGAGTCTGGGCTTCGCTTTCGTGAAGGTCGAAGAGCAGTTCATCGTGAACTTGCAGAAGCATCTTGGACTGCGTTTGCTCCTTTTCTAACAAGTCTGCGGTTTGGATCATGGCCAGCTTGATCATATCGGCGGCAGTGCCTTGGATCGGGGTGTTGATTGCCGCGCGCTCGGCATTGGCCCGCACGGTGCCATTGCCCGACTTGATGTCGGGAAAGTAGCGCCGGCGACCGCTGAGGGTTTCGGTATAGCCCTTCTCCTTGGCGGACTCGATGGTCGCATTCATGAAGTCGCGAATCTTGGGATACTGTTCCCAGTAGGCCTTGATGATTTCGGTTGCTTCCGCCCGAGGAATGGAAAGGCGCTGCGCCAAACCAAAGGCTGAGATACCATAGATGATGCCGAAGTTCACCATCTTGGCCGTGCGTCGATGGTCGCTGGTGACCTCGCTACTAGAAATCCCGTAGACCTTGGCCGCAGTCTCGGTGTGGATGTCTTGGTCGTTTTGAAAGGCCGCAATCATCGAGGGGTCGCCGGACAGGGCCGCCATGATGCGGAGCTCAATTTGTGAGTAATCCGCCGCCAGGAGGGTGAACTCCGGAGTGGTGCGGGAATTGTTTTTCGAACTCCCTTCGCCGGGATGGGTGGACGAGACGTCCACCCCACACACTTGGCGCGGAACGAAGGCCTTGCGAATCTCCCGCCCGAGTTCGCTCCGGATGGGAATATTCTGCAAGTTCGGGTCGCTGGAGGCCAGTCGTCCGGTCGCGGCGATGTGCTGATGCAGGTGGGTGTGAATCCGCTGGTCGTGAGGGGCGATGTCATTGGGCAGAGAATCCACGTAGGTGGACTTCAGCTTGGTCGCTTGCCGATAGAGCAGGATGTCCGCCGCGATGGGGTGTTCGATGGCCAGCAGCGAAAGCGTCTGTTCATCGGTCTTGAACTGGCCGGTCTTGGTCTTTTTAGGTTTGTCGACTAGCTTGAGTTTTTCGAAAAGGATCTCCCCGAGTTGCTTGGGGGAATTGAGGTTGAATTCTTCCCCAGCCGCTGCGGTGATGCTTTGCGAAAGATTGTCGATTCGGTTGCCAAGATCGACTCCGACTTCAGCCAACAATTCCGGATCAAGCTTGATGCCTTCTGCCTCCATCTTGACCAAGACAGGGAGCAGGGGAGCCTCGATGGTTTCGTAGACCTCGGTGAGTTCGTTCTTGGCCAAAAGAGGGCGCAAGTGCTCCGCCAACTGCCAGGTGATGTCCGCATCTTCGGCTGCATATTCTGCGAGGGATTCCAGCGGAATGGACTTCATGTTAAGGTCACCTTTTTTAGATGAAGCGGGTGCCTTTTTCTTTTTCTTGGCAGCGAAAGCAAAGAGGTCGCCGTCTGCGCCTTCTTCCTCGGCCTCCGGCTCGACTTCGTCCGGGACGATATCCGCCAGCTTAATGGTTTGATAGTTTAGCAGATTTTCCGCGAGGCGGTCCATGGTGTGGCGCTGCTCGGGATAGAGCAGGGCGTGCACAAGCATGGTGTCGAAAAAGGGTCCGCTGACTTGAATCCCGTGGCTATTGAGGATGTGCAGGTCGAACTTGAGGTTGTGGCCAATCTTTTCGCTCGGCTTCGCGAACAACTCCTGCAGTCGGGGATGGTGAACCCGATTGTAGGGCAGGTAAAATCCCTCACCGGCTTTCAGTGAAAAGGCAATGCCGAGGATCTTGCTTTCGAAGCGATCCAAGGACGTGGTTTCCAAGTCGAAGCAATAACTCTCCGCTGACTCGAGAGCCTCGAAGAGTTGCTTCTCCAGTGCGGGAGAATTGACCAATTGATACTTCGGTTTGGTGTCCGCGATGGTGCGAAGGGCGGCAGGGGGCTCGGGCAGAGAGGCGCTTTCGTCCGCACTAGTGACTGCGGGAGCCTTGTTGCCGAAGAGACGCTTGGAGAGGGTGCGGAACTCGTGCTCGGCAAAGAGCCTCTGAATGGCCTCCTCGTCGTAAGGACTGAGCGTGAGGTCCTCGAAACTGACATCCAGCGGAGCATCGCGAATGATGGTGGCGAGGTCTTTGGAGAGCAGGGCGTTTTCGCGATTGTTCTCCACGTTTTCCTTCTGCTTTCCTTTGAGCTTGTCGGTGTTTTCTAGGAGATTCTCGATGGAACCATACTCTGCAATTAGCTTGACCGCCGTCTTGGGTCCAATGCCGGGCACCCCGGGAATATTATCGGAGGCGTCACCCATCAATCCGAGCAGGTCGATGATTTGATGTGGCTCCTGGACCCCCCAGATTTCGGGAAGCTCCTTGGTGGTGATGGCCTCGTAGTCGGAGCCCTTTCGCCCTGGTTTCCACATCGTGGTGGTGGGGGAGATGAGCTGCGCAAAGTCCTTGTCCGGCGTCACCATGAAGGTGTGGAACTCGCCCCGCTCGTCAGCGGTCTTGGCCAAGGTGCCGATCAAGTCGTCGGCCTCGTAGCCATCGATTTCCAGCAGCGGGATCGCGAAGGCTTTGCAGAGTTCCTTGCAGGCCGGGATGGCCGCGCGCAGTTCCTCCGGCATTTCATCGCGGTTGGCCTTGTAGGCCGGATACTTTTCATGGCGGGGCGTCGGCGCCGAGGTGTCCCAAGCGACGGCGAGATGGGTTGGTTTTTCCGTCTGGATGATGGAAAGCAAGGTGTTGGTGAACCCGAAGAGAGCGGAAGTATTCACCCCCTTGGAGTTCATGATGGGACTGCGAATGAGGGCGAAATGCGCTCGATAGACGAGGGCCATGCCATCCAGGAGGAAGAGGCGGTTGGGTTCGGGTGCTTCAGTCATGGAGAAAGGATTGGCGAAGGTGGCCCAACTAAGAAGAAAGAACTCTGAAATTGACGGAATTTCGGGACGAAAAACCGCTGACGAGGAATTTTTCGGGAAGTATTGCGAAGAAAGGTCATTCTGTGGCGTTGTATGGGGAGCAACTAATTGTGTTTCTATGAAGTTTGTTCTGTATGGGGTAATGGTAATCGGCGCGTTTTTCTTGGGTAAGATCATGTACGGACCACTGGCTCCCAGCCTCTTGGGTGAGACCACAGCCAAGGCAACGGATTCCGAAACAGTGCAGGAAATCAAGGTGAAGTCACCCATGGGAACGATCACTGAAGTCGTTGACTTGGAAGACGTTGACCCCAAGGATTTCCCCGAAAAAGTGACTTTGGCTTCCGAGCTGATTCTAACCGACAAAAACGGCCTGAGCCCGCTCAAGTTGGATGCCGGCAGCCCGGTCACGCCTCTGGAGCTGGAAGATATGGTTTTGAAAGTAACGTCCTCACTCGCGACTCACCTCACGGGTGAGATATCGGTATTGGAAACTGATTTCGTGGAGGGTGTCGCTCATAAGCGCATGGACCAGCGAATGGCCAAGCTGGAAGCCGACAAAGCTCCGGCCGCACCGACTCCGCCAACGCCCAAGCCTGTGGTTGAAGTCGCGGCGAACAATCCTGCCCCGAAGCCTGCGCCCATGGTTGAGCCTGAACCCGCTCCCGAGCCCGAACCTGCCCCAGAACCCGAAGCACCCACCTCGCTGAGTGCCGACCAGATTGTCGCAGCGATGAAGGCCAGTCTGGAGGGCGGAAAAATTAAGGAACTCGACGCGAGTAAAGTCACCAATTGGGAAGCTGGCGAGGACGAGACCTTCGACGGTGAAGAATTCCAAGTCGGAATCGCCACCTACAAAGAGATGACCATCCTCGGCGAAAAGACCCTCCAAGCGAAAGCGCTCTTTGCCGAAGGCCAGCTCGAGAAGTGGATTCACGCCAAGACCGGCATGGAAATCCGCTAGCCTTCTCCACCTTCAAACCGTCTCGAGTGCCGCCAGACAGGGAGCGCTTTCAGCCCTCGGCTGCTCGGCTCGAGACGTTCTCGTCTTTCCTAGAAAGAATCTGGAAACACGTTTTCCCAACGAACTCCTAAGTCGCTGAAGGTGTGTGGGTCGAAGGTTTTAGTCATTCACCAAAATGGGATGCGGCACACTTTTGCATGGTCAGATTCGAGATAAACCTCCAAGTTTTCTCAGAAATGACACGAAACTTCTTCCGACTAGGCCTGCTTTCATGCGCACTGACGACTTCAGGATGGGCCCTCGCTCCGGGGGATTCGGTAACCATCGACGCTCTTTCCCAGTCCGATTTCGTCCAAGGAGAAGCTCCGAAGTCCTGGGAAAAGGATGAGGTCTATATTTTGGAATGTTGGGCGACTTGGTGCGGTCCTTGCATCGCCGCCATCCCTCATGTCGACGAGCTCCATGACAAGTATCACGAGAAGGGATTAACCGTGGTGGGAATGAATGTCTTTGAGGAAGGTCGGGAAAAGGCGGTCAAGTTCGTGGAGAAAAAAGGAGACGGCATGTCCTATCCGGTCGCCTATGTGGGCAGAAGCGGTCAGTTCGCGAAAGACTGGCTCAAGCCCGCCGAGGTCACCAGCATCCCGCACGCCTTCGTGGTGAAGAACGGAGAATATCTCTTCAGCGCTCATCCCAGCCAACTAACGGAAGAGCTCGTTACCATTCTCCTTGCGGGAGGAGAAGAGGCTGATGCGGAAATCAACGAAATCCGGATTCAGGCCAAGGACAAGGTCGAAAAAAATGCGGCCATGATGGACTTCCAGTTTGCCAGAATCGCGAAAGACGTGCCCGCAATGGAAGCCGCCTATGAGAAAGCATCACAATTGTCGACTGAGGCAGGAACGCTGGCCGCGATGAAAATTGAGATCACTACTGCCCAAAAAGATTGGGCGGAAACCGAGAAGATTCTGCGTTCTCTGGATGACGATCGAAAGGGTCTCAATAGTGTTCGCAGTGTCGGACTTTCTCTCGAAGCGGAAGAAGAAGAGGTTCCTGAAAGCCTTTTGAGGGGAGTCCTCTCCCGTTTGGAATCAGCTTCGTCCTACCACTTCATGGATGCTCCCTTGATCGCTCATTTGCACTGGGACCTTGGGGAAAAAGATTTGGCTCAAACCGCTTGTCAGGAAATGCTGGAGAAAAAATCCCTCATCCCTTCAGAGCTCTTGGCTGAGTTCGCTGCGAGCTTCACAACGGGAACTCCTCAAACGATGTCTGAGTTCCGTCAGAAGGTGACCACGGCGATGAAAAAGCGCTCGGAAGACGCCAAGGCAGCCAAAAAGAAAGCGGCAGCAGAGAAAAAAGGTTAATCGGGGAATTTATCGACCAACAGGGGCAGGCGAACTATCGCTTGTTCCACTTCCTCGGGCCTTTGCGAAGGGCTTGTTCCTTCAAAAATTGCGAGGCGGGGGGATCCTCAACCCAATGCCAACAGGGAAAGTCGACTTGGTCCTTCACCCTGGGATCTGCCCCGTTCTCGATGAGCCATTTTGCCGCTGGAAGCGACTGGCAAGCACAGAGAACCGTCCAGCCATCAACGTCCTGAACATCCAGTCGGGCTCCGCTTCGATGCAAGAGTTGAACCATCTCCAGATTATCGTTTCGAACGGCTTTGAAGATAGCGGTTTCACCCGTGGAAGTGAGGTTGGGGTCGGCTCCATTGCTCAACAACCATTCGACCGCAACCAAATCATCCGATTCGGCAAAGGTGCTGAGAGGCCAATAGCCATCCGGGCCCACATGATTGACGTCAGCTTGATAGCGTTCGATCAATAGCTTTAGCATCGCAAGGGAGCTGGCATGTTCGATGGCGTGTTCCGTCTGCACCTCGAAATGGATTTCGTCGAAGCCTTCGGGGTGGCCCGAAAAAGCTTCTTTGAACAGGGGGTCATCCACGAGTTCAGGGGGAAGCTGGGAAAGAAGTTCCTTCTGGGAGGACTGCATCTCCGGACTATCGAATAGGGCCTCAGTACTTTCCTTGATTCTGGCCCGCTCATCTGGAGTATCTTCCCGCTGATAGCGATATTCGATGGCACAGCCCGAATCCAACAGGAGGGCCACAGTTTCGATATTGTCGGCCATGACAGCCAGCAAAAGGGGAGTCCATCCCTGCTCATTGAGAGGGTTTAAAGGATGCTTGTCGGCAATCAGTTGGCGACAGGCATCGCCCTCGCCATTCTCAGCCGCTTGATGAAGGGCTGTGGCTTGGAACTGGGAGTTGGGTGTCTTTTCCATTTCTGCTCTCACCAGAGCATCCGGAACAATCAGTCATTCCCAGCAGGAAGTGATGCATCGCGAACAATTCGCAAAAGACCCATGAACACCAAGGCTCTCCAAGCCTGTGCGCGGAAGCCCTGGTTTTATTTCAGCGCAGGCTCGACCTTTGGACCTGAGGTGTGGCGATTCATCAGGATCAGGTAAAAGATGATCAGATGGACAATCTGGCTGGGGAGTCTTTCCCAAGCTTCAACTAGAGTTGTGCCAAACATGAGCACACCCATCAGAGCGATTCCGAGAACGAGGGCCCAGCGGGTGAATTGTCCGCCGATCAAAAGACCAAGTCCCACCGCGACCTCGGCGAATACGATGAAATAGCCTGCGGTGAGGGAAGGGAATCCTCCAATGAACGTTCCTTCGTAACCTTTGGCGACTCCACTGGCGAAGGTCTGGAGCTTGGGCAAGCGAACTCCTCCGTGAAAAAGTAGGCTCACCCCCATCGCGAGGCGTGCAGAGTGATAGGCGAGTTGCTCGTTAGAGAGATTGCTGATTTTACTCATCATACGGAGCAGAATCTCACCCGTTTTTAGCTCAAGGCAAGGGACGAACGCTCCAATTTGCGCTGTCAGCATGACGCTGACCACGAGGCAATCCTTACTCGGTAGCCTTCATTGTGGATTCGGTAAAAAGAAGAGCAGTCATCACGCCTTGTCGAGTCTGGGCCTGTTGACGTTGAAACACTTCGAGCTGTGCGGGCTCCAAAATCCCTGAGGCTGGCGCGAGGAGTTCCTGTTGCATATTGTCCCAATCGGCTCGAAAGCGTTCCGCCATTCCCGGGTTGTCGATTTGATTGACCACAGCATTGCCTTCCCAGCGATCGGCGATTCCACTACTGGTGCGCGCTTGTTGCATGGCCTCAACGAGTTGGGTCTCCTGAACTGACGAAAGCGGCAGGTTCGACCTCTGCATGCTAGAGCGAATCCCACCCATCTGCTCGTATATAGGCCGACGTTCCTCAAAGTCTGAGAAGCGCTGAAAGTCTTCCTCGTTATTCAGAAAATCCTGCATATCGAGCTTCAGCTTCTCGGAATCCGCCTCGTATTGCGCGATGATCTCTTGTCTCTCCGCCGAATCTTGGGTGGCCAGCAGATCACTCCAGAGCTTCTCTTGCGCGCCCACCGAGGATGAGGTGAGCTGGAGGAAATATTCCTTCTCGTCACCCTCCAGATTGAATTCACCGATGAGAGCTTCATAGACCCGCGCGGCGCGAGATTGGTTGCCCCACTTCTGGAGCTGCTTTGCAGTGTCGCTTTCCGCAAAGGCCCGGAAGAGTTCGCCCAAGGCTCGTTCGGGAGTTTCAGGCTTCTTCACGTCTTCCTCAGGGACTTCGTCCGGCTCAGGAACAGCGGGTGATTCGAGGGCAACCGAGTTCTCGTCGGGGGCGGGGTCTTGGGAATCGGGGGCCTCATTCTGAAGCACGCCTTGCCCCTCCCGCATCTGGGACAAGTCCGTTTTGAGAGTCGCAACTTGGGATTCCAAGGACTGCATCCGGGTCGAACTCCAAACAAAGAAAACCGAAAATAGGATCACGAGGGCCAGCGAGAGGAGCCAGGGGGACTTGAGTTTCATTTTCATCATGGGACAGGTTTCTACTTTCTTGATAACCTCTCGAACCTGCGAGGGTTACATCCAAATCTCTCTCTTTCTTGGGTGCCAAATTCTGCGGAATTCTGACCATCTCTTTGCAAGGGGTTGACTGTTTGAGTGGCTAGTTTAAATCAAAGGGACGATGGACTTGACCAAAACTTGCTACGGAAACTGGAGCGGCGGACGCTTCATGCACTTCGGGGAAATGGTTAGCGAAGAGCGCTACCTGAACATGATTCGCCATGCCTACGAGAAAGGGATGCGCACCTTCATCACGGCTGATGTCTACGGTGGCGGCAAGGCTGACGAGATGCTGGGTCAGGCCCTCGCCGACTACCCGCGCGACAGCTATTGTCTGGTGGGAACCATCGGGCACGACTTTTACAAAGGGGAGCGGCAGGGGAGCTCTGGCTATCCACGCTTCACCCATCCCGACCTCCACAGTGAGCGCGAGTATACGTCCTATCTCCGGATGGCTTGCGAAAAGTCACTGGAGCGTTGCGGAACCAACCACTTCGACCTCGTGATGCTTCACAACCCCGACGAGACCGGCTATACCAACGATACCGTGTGGGAAGGGATGCGCCGACTGAAAGAAGAAGGGCTTGCCGAGCGCCTGGGTGTCGCTCCGGGACCGGCGAACGGCTTCACGCTCGATCTTCTCCACTGCTTCGAACGATTTGGCGAAGTCTTGGATTGGGCCATGATCATTCTCAATCCCTTGGAACCCTGGCCGGGACAACAGGTATTGGGAGGCGCGGAAAAGAACGACATCAAGATCCTCACCCGCGTAATCGATTACGGCGGAGTCTTCCATGACGACATGAAGCCCGGGCACGAGTTCCGTCCCGGTGACCACCGCGCCTACCGTCCCGCCGGATGGGTGGAGAATGGCTGTGAAAAAATGGAAAAGATGCGTCCGCTTGCGGAAAAATACGGTCTTTCCATGCTGCAGTTCGCGGCCATTTGGAATCTTTCCCAGAAGCCAGTCGCCAGCGTTGTGCCCACCTTTATTCAAGAAGCCGGCGACAATGCACGCCCTGTCGAAGACAAAATCGACGACTTGGCCGCCTTGCCTGAGGATGTGGTTTTCACTCCAGAAGAAGTTGAGACCATCCGGAAAATTGGCGACAACACCGGTTGCATGGCCCTCAAAGGAGCGAGCCAACGCCACGAGGGACCTTGCGAGCGCCCTGACGAGTGGCCCATGCGCGACGAGTTGCTTGAGCTGGCCGATGCCCATGGCGTGGGCCGGGACTGGTAATCACTTTCCCCCAACAAAAAAAGAGGCGCGCATCTTCTCGATACGCGCCTCTTTTTCATTCTAAAAGTTCGCTTAACCCGAGGCGTAGCTCTTTTCAGTCGCCGCATCGACAATGTCGTAGCGCTCGCGGTGACGAGTGGAATCGGTGCGGAAGATGAGGCGGCCGGTGTGCTTCCGTTCGAGGTCGACGAGGATATGGGAATCTTCTTTCTTGAAGCGCTCGAGGACTACCGGGTGGACAATCACGATCAAGTCGCCCGCTTCTTCCTGATGACGGGCGATCACGGTGTTCAGGGCCCGCTGAATCTCGACGCTCAGGGTAAAGGCCGTCTTGACCCGACCCCGGCCTTCGCAATATTCACAAGGCTCGGAGAGTGTCTCCTGCAGACTTTCGTTGAGACGCTGCCGGGTCATTTCCATGAGGCCCACGGAGGAGATTTGCAAAACCTGAGTCTTGGCCTTGTCCCGGGTCATGCGCTCCTTCATCGTGCGATAAACCGCCATCTGATCCCGACGGTGACGCATATCGATGAAGTCGACCACCACCAGACCACCGATGTTGCGGAGGCGCAACTGCCGGGCCACTTCTTCTGCGGCTTCGATATTGGTCTGGAGAAGAGTCTTGTCGACATCTTTGCCTCCCCGGTTCCGGCCGGAGTTGACGTCCACCGCGATGAGAGCTTCTGTCTCGTCGATGACAATGTAGCCCCCACAAGGAAGCCAAACCTGACGGTGAAAGGCCTCATCGATCTGCTTCTGCACGCCCAATTTGTCGAAAATTGGGGAGCGGGTGGGGAAGTGATGGATTCGACGCTTGGCCCGACGGGAAATCTTTTCCGCAATGGCCTGCATGTGCTCGGTGGTCGCAAGATCGTCGCAGATGATGTTGTCGATGCTCTCGGTCAGGAAATCACGAGCAGTTCGCTCAATGATTCCCGGCTCTTGGAAGACACAAACGGGCGCAGATTTGGCGTCCCGATTTTCTTCCACCGAATCCCACTGATCGAGCAGCATATCAAGGTCGCGCATGAAGTGGCGGGCACGCTGTCCCTGCGCAACCGTTCGCATGATGATGCCCATGCCTTCCGGCACATCGAGCTTTTGCATGATGCCCCGCAGGCGGTCGCGCTCCTTTGGATCGTCGATTTTGCGAGAAATACCAAATTGCTCAGAAAAGGGCATTAAGACCAGATAACGTCCGGCGAGCGACACGTTTGTGGTGACCCGTGGCCCCTTGGTGCCAATTGGCCCCTTGGAAACCTGAATCATGATCTCCGAACCAATCGGATAAATGCTCGGGATATCCTTCGAGGTGATCTTCTTTTGCTTCTTCCGAGGACGGTCGCTGCGCTGGATCTCCTCCATGGAGTTATCCAAAGCCGCGGGAATGGCATCCCAGAAGTGAAGGAAAGCGTTTTTCTCCATCCCGATGTCCACGAACATGGCCTTGAGTCCCTGCTCGATATTCTTGACTCGACCTTTGAAAATGCTGCCCACGAGGTTCACCTCGCCTTCGCGTTCGATATTGTATTCTTCCAACTGGCCGTTCTCCAGCAGGGCGACCCGTCGTTCGAGGGTCTCGGCATTGATGACTATGGTATTGCCTTGGCGGGGATCGATTTCCCCAAAGCCCAAGGCTCTTTTGATTTGTTTCAACATGTGTATCTCTGAAAATTGTTTATTCGTGACGACTTACTCGTCCGCGTCCTCGGATTGACCGCTTCCGCCACCGGGCAGGGGAATGATGCGGGGTTTGACTTTCACGGGTTTGTTTTCATCAAGAGCCTCGCTCACTTCATCCCCCGTTTCACCCACATCTTCCAAGGTAATGGACAACAGGGCATCTTCGGGAAGTTCAATCTCTTCGATAGGATCGAAATGACCAGCGAATTTTCCCATTCGCTTGGTGGGAAGTCGCAAGCCTTTCTCGGTAGCCGCAATTCCGCGTAAGATCATGTGGGCGAGGGGGCCAGCAACTTTGCCTCCACTCTTGCCTCCTTCGACAAAGACTGTGACGGAATAACGGGGCTCATCGTAAGGAGCGAAGGCCGTCACCCAAGCATTGTTGGTGTGATTGGGGGGTGTTCCTTTCTGCACGGTGCCGGTTTTGGCTGCCACGGTGTAATCCTTGATTGCGACCCGACCGGCAGTTCCTCCCGGGGCATTGGCTGCCAGCCACATTCCGTGCTGCACGCGCTTGATATCATTCCGGGAAACTCCCTTATCCTTAACGAGGTCCAACTCCACCTTGGGGACATCAGGCACAATTGTATCATCCAACAGGGTGGCTTTTTTCAAAAGGCGGGGTTGATAATAAGTGCCTCCATTCGCCACACAGGCCGTGATTGCGCAGATTTGAAGAGGTGTAGCCTCCATGTCCCACTGTCCAATTGCCATCAAAGCCACCTGCGAAGGGGTCACAATCGAACCCGGTTCCTGCAACTGGAGCCAGTGCTGGCTTCCGGGCAAGATTCCGGGCTTTTCTTCCGGCAGGCCGACTCCGGTGCGGCGCCCGAGATTGAGCGCGGAGAATCCCTCCACCATTTTTTCGCGTCCCATGCGATTGGCCAAATCCATGAAATAGGGGTTACAGGATCGTTGGAGAGCCTCATCCATTCGCAGTGTGCCGTGTCCGGCGGTGTGCCAACAGCGAATCTTCGTTCGCCCGAATGCCACATAGCCCCGACAATTGTCAGCAAAGCCGGCCTGACCATTCATCAACGCCGTGAGCGCCACCGGAATCTTGGTAGTAGAACCCGACTGATAGCTGGAAACCGCCCGATTGGTGAATGGGTGCCCTTTGTTTTGAAAATAGTAGTCCGCCGACTTTTGGGTGAGGGATGGGACATAGTCATTCGGGTCGTAGTTCGGAACCGAAGCCATGGCCAAGACCTCCCCGGTATTCACATCCATGACCACTGCGGCTGCCCGTCCTGCCTTACGCAACACATTCTCAGTCAGGCACTGAATACCCGCATCAAGGGTCAAAGTGAGCTCCGCTCCTTGCCCTGGAGCACGGGAATCCACCGTGCGCCCAATGATGTTGTTTTTTTCGTCCTTATAGAGACTGCGCTTTCCATGCAAGCCGGTCAGAATGTCGTTGTAGGTCTTTTCAATCCCGCTGACTCCCTTACTATCGCCGAAGTAATGGGCGAATTCCGCTTTCTCAGCCGGGGTGTATGTTCCTTTCTTCCATTGCTGGACGTAACCCAAAACATGGCCCGCCAGCGTTCCCATGGGATAACGGCGCTGGGGACGGGAGTTCACATACACGCCCTGCAATCCCAGCTTGTGCTCTGCCAATCGGGAAAACTGGTCGAAGTCGAGCTCTCCCGGAAAAACATAGGGAACCAGGTCGCCATGAGTGACGTAGTGGGTCCTGATTGCGGTCCGGTTCAAGCGGGGCTCAACCCCCAGTTCCTTGAGCCGGGGAAGAATCAGCCGCTCGACAATCTTGTCGATCTCGGGTGGCTTCTCATCAGTCTCTTCGCCAACCGATTTCTCAACTTTCCACTGCCGAATCCAAGACTCGCGCACCTCTCCCAGATTGACCACCAGCTCGTAGATGCGATAATTCTCGGCCAAAGGAACCCCATTCCGGTCGAGAATCTCACCTCTCACCCCCGGCTCTCGAATCGCCACCACGCTGAACCCCGGCTTCTGACGAATGTAGTAATGCTGGTCCTTGATCTGAAACTGGTGCAAGCGATGCAGCAGGGAAAAGACCCCCAGCAAAATCATGGCAGTCAGGAGATAAAGGCGAAAGCGAAAGCGAGATTCCATAAGATTTAGTAAATTTGCCGCCCTTTCCGGAGGCCTTCATAACGGATTCGATACTGATACAACTTCGCTAACTTAAAGAGAATAAGAAAGACTAGCGGAGAAAACAGCATAGTCAGGACTGAGCTATAGAAAATAAACTTCAAGGTATCGGTGGTGAAAACCAAATGACCCCGCACAAAGGAAAGAAGCATCCATTCGACAAAAAGATAGAAGAAAAGGGCGACTCCAGTCACCAGAACCGAGACCTGCCATTTCCCTTCGCGGAAAACTGGTTGCACCCCCTGCATGATGAAACCAGCAATGGCGAAAAGGAAAATCGAATACCCAAACTTCAGTGTCTCCGAAACCTCCGGATAGACCTCAACATCACCGACGACGGGCAAGATTGTGTGTTGAGCATCCCACAACAAACCACAGACAAAGGACAGGAGTAACATCCCCAGAACATCCAAGGTCACCGAAGCACAAATGAAGACCAAGGGCACGAGAAACAGCCTGGCATCATAGAACTGCGGGAGGACCGGCACAAACTGCCGTAAGATGAAGGCGACCAATAACAATGCGAGCACTGTCAGGAGATAGCGAATCATGGTTCGGGGTCTTCCACTTGTTCGACGGTGTCATCTCCAGCGAGGACAAAGACAACCGACAAATTCTGTAAATCCACACTCGGTTTCACCATCGCCTCGCTTTCATAGCTCCCGGGGATCACCTCGGTAATGGTTCCGACCTGAATATCGGGCGGGAAGATTCCCCCTCGTCCGGTGGTAAAAACTTTCATCCCTTTTTGGATGGCGGCATTGCGACTGAGATAACGCAAGCGGAGTAGGGGAGTCGTGCCATATTCGCCTGGCTCCCCGCTCAAAATCCCCTTTTCCGGCGATCCTTCCACATAGACCGAGACCTGACAGCTCTCATCCGTCACGAGAATGATGTTAGAGATATCTTCAAAAGCCTGATCGACCCTGCCCACAAGTCCGCCCTCGGCCAACACTGTCAACTGGGTCCCGACATCGGATTTCTCACCCTGATTGATAGTGAGAGTATCCCACCAAGTTGAAGGTTGCCGTTTGATCACCTTGGCTGCCTTCACGTCGAAAGTCGTCCGTTTCTGGAATCCAAGCGCCTGATTGAGCTGCACGTTCTCACGCTCAAGCTCACGGAAACGGCCCTCAATGATTTTTAGCTCGCCATAATCGGCCTGAATCGCTTCCAGCTTCCGCTGCAAATTCTCGGAGTGCTCCACCTCGCGCACGAAGTCGCGACTGAACTTCTCAATCTTGGAACCGCTCTGAAGAAAAGGGCCAATCGCCTTATAATAAGTCTCCTGCACCTTACGAACCGTCATCGGGCTCCAAGTGAGTACCCAAGTTCCCGCACTGAGGAAGATCAGTAAGGCAAAAAGGGTCAAAGGCTTCATATCAGATCAAAATGCGCTCGTTCGATGGAACAAATCTTTAGCGACGGTTCGAATGGTAGTCGGTATTGGTCACGCGCTTGAGGAAAGCCAGTTCGCTCAGGGCCTTGCCCGTTCCCTCAGCCACCGCACTCAGCGGATCTTCGGCGATGTGAACCGGCAATCCGGTCTCCTCGCGCAACAATTTGTCAAGGCCTCGCAAAAGAGCTCCGCCGCCGGCAAGAACAAGTCCACGATCCACCAGGTCGGCCGCCAGCTCGGGCGGGCAACGTTCCAAGGTCGTTCTCACCGCGTCCACGATGGTCGCCAAAGGATCTGCCATTGCTTCGCGAATTTCTTCCGAAGTGATGGTGACTGTTTTCGGCAGGCCAGAGACCAGGTCACGACCTTTCACCTCCATACTGCTTTCCTTGGGCAACTCGTAGGCTGAGCCGACCCGAATCTTGATATCTTCAGCGGTGCGCTCACCAATCAGCAGATTATAGCCACGCTTCATATACTGGATAACCGCCTCATCCAACTCATCACCGGCGGTGCGGACACTCCGGGCATAAACGATTCCAGATAAGGAAATGAGAGCGACCTCCGTGGTTCCGCCACCAATATCGACCACCATATTACCGGAGGCATCCTGAACGGGCAAACCAACCCCGATTGCGGCAGCCATAGGCTCTTCAATCAGGTAGACTTCGCGAGCACCCGCTTGCTCGGCGGACTCCTTGACCGCCCGGCGTTCCACTTCTGTGATTCCGGAAGGAATGGCAATCACAACCCGCGGGCGGGCCCGGCGCTTGTTGTTCACCTTGCGAATGAAGTGGCGAAGCATGGCTTCGGTGACCTCAAAATCGGCGATCACACCGTCTTTCAACGGTCGAATCGCCACAATATTGCCAGGTGTGCGGCCAAGCATCCGCTTGGCATCATCACCAACTGCCAGAACCTCATTTGTGCCGGCCTTGACTGCAACCACCGAGGGTTCGCGCAAGACAATACCGTGGTCCTTCACATTGACGAGGGTGTTGGCCGTCCCGAGATCGATGCCGATATCATTCGACAACATGCCAAAAAACTTAGAGAGAAACATTACGAGGGCGTCTATTTTTTAAAGGTGAGAAAAACTGCATTTCAGCGAGTGAAACTTCACAAAAGACTAATTCTCAGAGGATTCGCGCACAAAATTACGCAAAAATACTGAAAGGCTAGGATTCCGTGTCCGGCAACTATCGAAGTTGCAAGCCCTTGCGGCAAGCGGGAATGCTGTCAAGTAGAGCTTAGGCTGCGGAGGCGCTTTCGCGATGCCTCTTGAGAAACTCGAGGGCCAGATTCCGGTAGGCTTGAGCGCCGATACCCGTGGGATCATGCTCGAAGATCGAAAGCCCGTGACTGGGCGCTTCGCCGAGTCGAATCGTGCGTGGAATCACGGTTTCATAGAGCTCGCCGGGAAAGAAATTTTTCACCTCGGTGACCACGCTGCGAGACAAATTGGTGCGACCATCATACATGGTCATCAGAATCCCTTCGATCACCACGTCTTCATTGACGCCAGCTTCGCGAATCTGGCTCACCACGCGGGTAATTTTAGCCAAACCCTCCAAGCCGAACCACTCACACTGGAGCGGAATCAAAATCTCGTCCGATGCCGCCAGAGCCGAAGTCATCAGAATCCCAAGGGATGGCGGCGTATCCAGAATGCAAAAATCATATGACGCCTGCACCCGAGCCGCATCCTTGAGGACCTCGGTAAGCCTGGTGAGATGGTTGTCGAACCGAACCAGCTCAACCTCGACACCGGCCAAATCCATCTCAGCGGGAATCAAATGGAGGTTCTCTTGGCTGGTGGTTAAAATTTTAGACTCCAGCAAATCGTCGCCAACGAGCGCACTATAAATGCTGTCGTGCTCATCAGCGGAAAAACCGAGCCCGCTGGTGGCATTGGCCTGAGGATCGAGATCAATCAGCAGCACGCGTTGACCTTCGCGTGCGAGCGCGGTGGAGAGATTGATTGAAGTCGTCGTTTTGCCAACGCCGCCTTTCTGATTCGCGATTGCGACAACTTTCATGAGGACGCGGACACCTGAAGGCAAAGCGCGCGGCAAGACAAGCTCTAGTTGGGTTCGTAAGTGAGACCACGTGTTATGACAAAGCAAACCCATGAGACACCAACATCCCGCAAAGCCCGAGAAATCAACGAATCCAGCTCTTTCCGACCATTCTAGCTTCCTAAGGATAACTTCGCATAATAAATGTAATGCGGAATTCATAATTGGAGATTTACGGCCTGAGGTTTCCCCTTGCCCTTCCCAGTTCTCGGTGGCGGCTGTCTTTTGAAAAGGCCCTCCGAATAGTTCCCACGAAATTTTCACCCCTGAGACCAGGCTCCAATTTGAGTCCCATAGAGCCCCCTCGGATTTTCGTTTCGAACGACACTTGGACTTTCCGACCGGCTTCCTAGAGTCCATGTCGAATCTGGGACTTGGTTCTGCCAAATGCATTCCACCGCAAGCTGAGCTTTTCAATCTCATTGCCATCGGCTAAAGGCCCGTGAAATGTCAGCTCGTTCTTCCATTCAAGCCTTACGCATCGTGGCCCTGATTGAAGGTCTTTCCTGGTTAGTTCTCATCGGCGCCATGATCTACCGCGGCTTCACCGGACATCATGAACCTGTTTCTTGGGCCGGACGCGCTCACGGAGGCCTTTTTTGTCTCTTTGGACTCCTTCTCCTAATTGCTTGGATGGAAAATCGTTGGTCGTTCTTCTTTTCGATGGTGATTGGCCTTTCGTCGCTCGTCCCACTGGGATTCCTGTTTGCGGATCCCAAACTGCATGCGAAACTCAAGGAGGTGCCTTGAGCTTTTTGTCGTCTTGCGCGTGCTCGGGGTTCTTTCCTTGATGGCGGGCAAAAACGACTCGTCGTTTGACATTCTCGCCACACCTTTTCATAAGCCTGTTTCTCATGAGTCTTTCGGTCCCTCCCAAGCCCCGTATACCTACCAGCGGGCGTAATAAACTCGCCATCGTCGCTTCCCAATTCAATCAGGAATACACCGACGGATTGGTGGAATCCGCCATTGATGAGCTCAGCGGTCTCATTCCCAGCGCTCGGGTCGATTTGATCCGGGTCCCGGGCGCATTCGAGATTCCCTTGGCAACCAAGCTCATCTTGGAAAACGAAGAACCTTCCGCCGTCATCTGCCTGGGGCTCATTCTCGAGGGCGAAACAGCCCATGCGGAGTTGGTCGCCGATTCGGTTACCGAAAAGTTGCTAGAGCTGTCGATTCTCTACAACGTCCCCGTGATTCATGAAGTCCTTCTGGTTGAAACACATGAACAGGCACACGCCCGTTGTCTGGGAGTGGAAATGAATCGTGGCGTGGATGCGGCGAGAGCAGCCGTAAGCATGATGGAAGTCTGCAAAGAGTTGACTCGGTCGGCCCGAGCACGTTAGCAGACCGCATCAATCTGGCATGAACTCATCTCCCACTCCGACCAACTCTTCCACTGTCGCCCGCCGCCAGATTCGGGAGGCTGCGATTCAGCTCCTTCATTCTTCGCAATCGAATACACATCAGGCCGAAGGAACCGGTGATCCGTGGCCTTTGATTCTGGCCCAACCGGAAGGCAAGATCACTCGCACGCGCGCACGTGCCGTTCTTCACTTGCAGCAAAACCGCCCCGGACGCTTCAAGCCCATCTGGGAACAGCGAATGGTTGTGCAGCCTCTTTTAGAGACCTACTACGACGATCGAGCGGCCAACCGGAGCTATCGAAAGCTATTGGAGGCAGAGCAAAAGCTCCCGGATTTGCTCGATATTCTCCGGCGCCAATTGAAGTCGGAAAAGGAACCTGACCGGATCGAAGAAACCCTGCTGAAAATTCGGGATTTCAACAAGGAAGCTCTCGACCAAGGATCCGTGCTCTCCGATTTCCTGGGTCCACTGGAATCCTGTCCCGAGCCCTTGAAGCCTCTTGCGAGCAAGCTTCCGGCCCTTTTGGCTGCAGGCGAATTGCTACGCAGTCTTTTCGCGGAAAAATTGCCCGAGATTCCCGAGGTCAAAGCCCTGCTCGATGCCATTGACGAACGGAACCAGCTGCGAAACGAGACCGAAGCACTCTATAAGCTGGTGGTCGACAACTTGCCGGCCACCGACAAGCTCATCGCCGAACAGTTGGAGAATTTTTCCTTGGAAAGACTCGCGCAGGTAGACCGGGCGGTTTTGCGTCTGGCAACCACGGAGTTGCATCACTGCCCGGATATTCCGCCAGCTGTCAGCATCAATGAGGCCATCGAGATTGCCCGGCGTTACAGCGGAACCGAATCCGCCGGTTTCGTGAATGGCATCCTCGACAAGTTGAAGTCCTAGTGGCGGAGACACTTGCGATTACAACTTTAGGTCATTTTCGGACTTCCGTTTTTGCCCCATTAGCATTGGTTAAGAGCTGACAAAATGGCTTATCCAAACGACTTCCAAAGACGAACCCTGTGGTCTGGCTTGACCGGTCTATCCATCGTGCTGCTCGGCGCGATTCTGGTGGGCATCATTTGGTTGGGCGGCCGGATCCTCGGCTATCTGCAACCGGTATTGGTTCCGCTCGCGGTTGCTGGAATCGTGGCCTACCTATTGGATCCCATTGTCGAATGGCTGCAGAATCATCGCAAACTTTCGCGCTTGAAGGCCGTGCTGACGGTGTTCGGGGTCTTCACCTTGATCGTCGCGCTCTTCGTTTCTTTTCTCTTTCCGAAGTTGCTCGATCAGGCTGGCAGGTTGCTGGGTGATGACGAGGACTTGGGAGCCAGTGTCGTGCGTTCCCTTGAAAAAATGCAGGACAAAATCCCCGGAGCACGTCCTCTGGTAGATTGGGCTACAGGACCGGTGGACCCGTCAACTGGCGAAGTGATCCCCAAGCCCTACCCTTATCCAGTCTACCCCCGGGGGGAAGATGGAGTGAAGAGATTCTCCCACTACATCAACAAGCGAGGAGAAAAAGTTTTTGTCAAAGTTCGCCCCGACAAAGTTCAGGAAGCTCCGGCAACAAGCGAACCTCCATCCGTCGATTCTGACGAAGAAGTCGCGCCCGAAGATTCAAGCCCTGAGAATGAGGGCGAAGAGCTTGGCTTGGAAGCATTTGGTATCGAGCCGCCTGCGGAAAATCCTGCCGAAGTCTTACTGAATGAAGGAAGGGAGAAGGCCTCTTCGGAAGAAGAATCTGCTAACGAGGAAGGCATCCAAACGGTCGTCGTCAGTCGCGACTACATGACGCAGCTAAAAGACTACGAACGCAAAATCAACCAAATCAAATTCGACGACACCAAGCTCGGCCACCTCCTCACTGACAACTGGCAAATTCTCACCAAGACCGGACTGGATTGGCTTCGCGCTTCCACCAAGGTTTTTGGCCTGCTCGGCTACCTGCTCGGCTTTCTTCTCGTTCCGGTTTATCTCTATTATTTTCTCAACGAGTCATCGAAAATTAAAGCGACCTGGCATCAATACATCCCGCTCAAGGCTTCCAAATTCAAGGATGAAGTGGTCTCCACCTTGGCTGAGATCAATTCCTACCTCATCTCCTTCTTCCGGGGGCAGGTGCTTGTCTCTCTCATCGACGGGGTGCTGGTAGGGGTCGCGCTTTCCATTTTCCAACTCCCCTACGGCTTTCTCATTGGTCTTGCCCTCGCCGTGCTAGGGATTCTGCCCTTTATCGGCAACATTCTCTGCATGATTCCTGCGGCTCTGATTGCCTTCATTCACTTCGGGAGCGACACCCCCAATCACCAGTGGCTAGGTGACAGTCCGTGGGCCTACGTGGGAGCGGTCATCGCGATTTTCCTCGTCGTTCAGCAAATCAATTCTCTGGTGACCGCACCTAAAATTGTAGGCGATTCAGTGGGCCTGCATCCCATGACGGTCATCTTTTCGATTCTGTTCTGGTCGCTCCTGTTGGGTGGCTTTTTAGGTGCCTTGCTCGCGGTTCCCTTGACCGCCGCGATAAAAGTGCTTTTCTCCCGATACATCTGGCAACGCCGGGTATCGCCACAGCTCAATACCCCGATGTCAGACGAGGCCCTGCTGCCTCCTGTTGAAGACTAACCAATCAATACACCAAAAGAAGATTATGATCCAATTCTTGCACACTCGCATCCGCGTCTCCGATCCCGAAACCTCCATTGCCTTCTACAACAAGTTGGGCTTTGAAACTGGTGAGAAAAAGACCTCTCCCCAAGGCAACCAGTTGGCCTTCATGAACCTCCCCGGCAACGACCACTTTCTCGAGCTAACCTACTCTCCCGACTACAAGGTCGAAGTTCCCGAAGACCTCATGCATACAGCGGTAGGCGTACCCAACATCATCGAATATTGCGACAAGCTCGAGAAGGACGGCATCGAAATCTGGCCTGACGGATGGCGGGAAAAATTTTCGGGCGGGGAGCGCAAGATGGCATTCGTCACCGATCCCGATGGTTACGAAGTCGAAATCCTCGAGCGCGGAAGCAACCCTCTTGCCTAGCTGATTGTGCGCCCACACAAGAAGTTCAAAGCCACGCCGTTCCCCTATCACCACGAGCTCACTTTGGAAGTGGACTCGCTGAGTAATCTGGGAATTGGGGTCGCACGAGTCACTCTACCAGACGCGGAACCCGACCAAGGCCCCTGGGTGGTCTTTGTCCCCTTTTGTCTTCCTGGCGAAACTGTGCGGGCGCGCATCTATCGCAACGATTCCAACTGCTCACACGCTGACCTGTTAGAAGTTGTTAGACCTTCCCCCGACCGGGTAGAGCCACGGTGCTTTCTCTTCGGAAGCTGTGGCGGTTGCCAGTATCAACACCTTTCCTATTCCAAGCAATTGCAGTGGAAGCGTCAGCAGGTCGAGGAGCTCACAGTTCGCTTGGCCAACCTCACCATTCCAGTGTTGGAGCCCATCGCTTCGCCAAAGGAATGGAACTATCGCTCCAAGCTCACCCCCCATTTCGACAAACCCAAGAACGGCGAAATCGGGCCCATTGGTTTTCTGGCCCATGGCACCAGGAACCGCCTGGTTGACGTCCCGCAGTGTCCAATTGCGATGGAGGCCATCAATGAGGCCTTCCCAGCCGTGCGCAAAGAAGCCAAAGAGCGCGCTTCGACCTTTAAGAAGGGCGTGACCCTGCTCCTCCGAGCCCATCAAAATGGCGTGGAGACCAATCACCGGGCCGTCATCAGCGAAGAAGTCAATGGGCTGACCTTCCACTTTTTGGCCGGAGACTTTTTCCAGAACAACCCCTCCATTCTTCCGGCGTTCGTCGACTACGTGGCAGCAGAAGCGGCACAAGATGGCTGCACCCATCTGGTCGACGCCTATTGCGGCTCCGGCCTCTTCGCGCTCTCGCTCTCATCGAAGTTTGAGCAAGTGGCGGGAGTGGAAGTCTCGGAATCTTCCGCCGACTTCGCACGCCGGAACGCGGAGCTCAATCACCTCCCGCACGTCCAGATTCTGACCTCTTCAGCAGAGGGTATTTTTGAAGACATCACCTTCCCTGCCGAACAAACCGCACTGGTGATCGACCCTCCGCGCAAAGGGTGCACCCCGGGGTTTCTCGAGCAGTTGGCGCAGTTCGGCCCCAAGCGGGTGGTCTACGTCTCCTGCAATCCCGCCACTCAGATGCGCGACTTTGTCTTGCTGGATGAGGCCGGTTATCAGGTCGAGAAGATTCAACCCTTTGACCTCTTTCCGCACACCAAACACCTGGAGTGCGTGGCCACACTCACTCGCAAGCCGTGATAGGTTCCCAGGGGTTCAATTCGTCAGCTTGTTCGGCGACAAACCAAGCCCTGGTTCATTCCCATCGCAGGATTCTCCTCCTCGGTTCGTCCCACCACCTCGGCGGGAACACCGGCTACGGTGGTGTGGGCCTCAACGTCATTGAGGACCACACTCCCTGCTCCGATCTTGGCCCCTTCGCAGATCTCAACCCGACCTAGAATCTTGGCCCCTGCTCCAATCAACACGCCTGAACGAACGATGGGATGGCGGGCTCCAGTTTCCTTTCCGGTTCCACCCAGAGTCACCTCATGGAGGATGGAGACATTGTCTTCAATGATCGCGGTTTCACCTACTACGAAACTAGTAGCATGGTCCAGCATGATGCCACAGCCGATGCGAGCGGCGGGATGGATATCGACCCCAAAGACCTCGCTGGCGAGACTCTGGAAATAGTAAGCCAACTGCCTGCGCCCGTTCTTCCAAAGTTGATGCGAGACCCGATAGGTGGAGATGGCAGCGAACCCTTTATAAAACAGCAGTGGTTCCACCGGACTATCACAGGCGGGATCCCGGGAATGGATAGCCTCGATGTCTTCGGCCGCACTATGAACCAGCGCGGGATGCTCGCGAAAGACCTCTTTCAACAACGACTGGACATCCTCCCTCCCCATGTCTTCACGCGCCAATTTGCGGGAAAGTCGGGCGGAAAGAGCCTCTCCCAGGCACTCCTGGTCCAGGATGACACCTTTCACCAAAGGCTGGAGTCGGGGCTCGTCACAAGCCACCCGCTCGGCCTCCAGTCGAATCACTTGCCACAGTTCGTTGAGTTCCACAGTGTGGTGTTCACACAACCGGGGTGCCTTACCGCTGGCCTCAGCCGCGTCTTCATGCTCTTCTTTCATCAGTGAGGGTATCGCAAAAACTGGAATATGCCTGCCGGGCAGCCATTCAATTGGCGAAGCACTATGATGGGGAGTCGCCTCTCCGTCTCGATGACCTCGCGTCCAGGGAGCATGTGCCAGCGACCTTCCTAGTGCAAATCCTCTCTGATTTGAAACAGGCCAATCTCGTCATCTCCCGGCGCGGAAAGAGCGGGGGTTACCTGCTGAGTGCGGCTCCTGCGGACATCTCCCTGGCCCGAATTATCGAGGCCGTGGACCCTCAATTACTGGAAGAACCCGCAGTCAGCGAGGGCGAATCCGGTGAGGCCTTGCACCAGATATGGCAAGGATTGACCTCCACACTCTCAGAAAAGCTGCAAAGCACCACCTTGGACCAACTGGCCCACCCCCAGGAGGAACCGATGTGGTTTATTTGAGCACGTTGGAGAAGTCATTTGCCCTCTGGAAACAAAAGCGCCAAACTGCACCCATGCGATCACAGCTCCTCTGGTCTCTGCTTCTGACTCCCCTTTGCGCGGATCAGACGTACAATCTGAGTCACTTTGCAAAAGGGGTATTCGCGGAGCAGCGGGGCGAAAAGGAGGAAGCCCGTGCGATTTACGAAAGCGTCCTGGCGAAAGACCCCGAAAGCTACCCTTTGGTCACCAAGGTCGTTGCCCTTCAGAGCCGGGAGGATATTCCGGCAGCCTCCGCCACCCTTCGGTCATTCGCAAAGAAGCACCGCAAGCACCTCGCGGCCCAACTCCACTACTCGGCGTTTCTGCGGCAGCACGCGCCGCACGACGCCATCGCTCGCGAGGCCGCCCTGGAGACCCTCGAACTGGCGAACCGCAATTTTCCCGAAACCGATGTCGTCTTTTCCCCGTTGATTAATCTCTATGAGAACCTGGAGCGTCGTGAGGACTCGATCCGGTTGCTGGAGGAACAGCTGAGTTCGGCCAACGAAGACCCCAACCACTGGCTCGCGCTGGCGCCCATTATCGACACCCTCTATCCCCGCGACGATCCTCAGCACGGCCAAAAGCTGGCTCGAGTGATGGAAAAGGTCTCCGAATACGGGCTGCACCAAGAGAACATCGCGCGCCGTGTCTCCGAATATCATCGCGAAAATGGCAAGCTCGCAGAGGCCATCGAGACCCTACGCCGTCATTTGGAGCTGACCCCTTACTCCCATTCCCTCCGAACCCGGATGGGACTCCTGCAGTTATCCAACAAGGAAGAGACCGCTGGAGAATTGACCCTGCTGGATGTCATCGCCATCGACCCCGACCAAAGCCTAGCCCATGGCTCCCTGTCCAAGCTTTACTTGAAAAAGGAGCAACCTCGTAAAGCCCTCTTTCATCGCGCTGAAGTCCTTCGTATCAGCGGCGGGACGCCCGCTCAGGCCATCGAAGTTGCCAACGAATATCTCGACTTGGACGAACCCCATCCCGCCCGGCTCTTGCTCGAAAAATTTCGTTTTGATTATCCCGATGAGGCAGGCATTCACGCTCGCCTGGCTATCGCGACCCTGCGGGACGGCTTGACCCAAGAGGCGGCAAGGCTATTTCGACAAGCGGAGGCCCTGGCTGAAGCCTCAAAGAATCCCGCTGACGAGCAATATCTCGACGCGGACTTTCAAATCGAGTTCGCGCAATCTCTCGTCGAAGCCAACGATCTGGAATCCGCGGAAACTCGCCTGCGGCAAGCCGCGCAAGGACTGGACCTCGATACCCAGCCCGAGAAGTATGCCCGGGCGGTCACGAAGCTGGCGAAGCTATGGATTGAGCAGGGCAAAAACGAGGCCCCTGCCAAGGCTCTCCTCCAAAGAGCCCTCTCCCTCGACCCCAACAATGAAGAAGCGGCTGAACTCTTGAAATGAAAGGCCTTCTCGCTCTCTTTCCGGCACTTTTCCTACTTTTGACAAGCTGCTCGGTGCCGCCCCGGGGACTGGTCGAAACAGCCCCGCAGCCCTCGACAGTCATCGTTTTACACGGACTCTTCGCCAGCCCGGACCATGTGGAGCCTCTTCGCGAGGGACTTGCAGCACAGGGAATCATCTGTCTGTCCCCCGATTTGCAACCGTCCAATGGCAGCTTGCCGATTGAAGCGATGGCGGAGCAGCTAGACAGCTTCCTCCAGAAAAATGTGCCCTCCAACGCTCCCTTGCAGTTCGTTGGACACAGCATGGGAGGCTTGGTTGCTCTCCAGTATCTTCAGAGTGCAACTCATGCCCAGCGGTGCCGAGGGCTCTTTACCATTGCCACGCCGCACCACGGAACCTTTCTCGCCAATCTTCATACAGGCCCGGCCGGACGCCAAATGTTGCCCAACTCGCCTTTCACCCAGAATCTCAATTCCCGGACGCCCCGCTTTCCCGTCGTGACCTACCGCACCCCGAACGACCTGGTCATCATCCCCAACAGCAGTTCGGTGCTTTCCTTCGCCGAAAACAAAGTCATTGCCAGCCCCGGCCACAACGAAATCGTTTCCAGTCCCGAGCTCATCGAGGACCTCGGCAGACGAATCCGCCAGCACGACAGCGCTGCGGGAGTTCGTTAAACCTTGTCGGAAAAGTCGCTGGCATCTGGACGTATGGTCCCCTAGCTTCCCGCCAACGCCACGCGGTCCATTTTTATCCCATGTTTCTCCTGACCAAACTCTTTCAAATCCGCGACAGTTCCAATCCGGATGCCGAAAAGCCCTTTCTTGCGCATTTGGATGACCTTCGGGTGACTCTGAGCCGGATTATCCTCACGCTCGTTGTCGCGACCTTGGTTTGCTATGTTTTCCGGAACCAGTTGATGGATGTCATCCGTCACCCGGTGGAGCAAGTCTGGTCCCATTCGCAGAAAGAAGCTCTCTCCGGACTCAATCCCAAACCGACGCTCGATACCTGGGAAAAGGCCGTCAAGGTCTCCAACGATGCCATTGGGCTCAACGAAGCCCAGCGAATGCATTTCCAAAAGTTTGCGGGCACCGAGGACGAGAACTTCGCCTTTCACGTTGAATCCGCCTACCACTTCCGCATCGCACTCGCGATTTCCGACATTAAGAAGCGCGAACGATACGTTGCGTCCATCCCGGGAATATCCGATCAGCAGCACAAACAGCTGAAGGCCTTGGTAAAAGGCAATCCCAATGCGGAACTGGACGCCCGCGGACGCATGGTCCTGATGCAATCCCTGAACCCCACGGAGGGCTTCATGTTATCAGTGAAGCTGGCCTTCTTCGCCGCGCTTGTTCTTTCGTTCCCGCTTCTCCTGCTGTTCCTCTTGCAGTTTGTCCTTCCCGGGCTTCACAAGGAGGAGCAGCGAGCCCTATTCCCCGCGCTGGGGATTGGCTTCCTTCTTTTCCTAACAGGGGTGCTCTTCGCCTACTTTGTGATCCTGCCCAACGTCCTTGATTTCTTCTATCAATACTCGATGGATATGGGGATCCAGAATGATTGGCGTATCGGATATTACATCTCGTTCGCCACCCAATTCGTGTTGATCTTCGGTCTCGCTTTCGAGCTCCCGGTGGTGGTGATGACCTTGGTGAAGTTGGGAATTCTTTCCTACGAGATGATGCGGAACACCCGTTCCTACGCCGTGCTCGCCATCGTTGTGATTGCCGCAATCATCACTCCAACTCCTGATGCCCTGACTCTCGGACTGCTCGCCGGACCGATGTATGTTCTTTACGAAATCTGTATCTGGCTGGCCTACTTCATGGACAAAAAGGAGAAGGCCAAAGAGGAAGCGGAAGAAAAAGAGCGCATGGCTCGGCTGTTGGCGGCACCAGGAGCAAAAAGTCGAGCGGATGACGATGAGTCGGAAGAAAAAAGCGAGGAAGTGGTCGCCACCTCCCCCGCTGCCCTCGAATCCAGCGACGAAGCCGAGGCTTCCGAGGATATTGACGAAGACGATGGCTTCGTTGGCCCCGACCCCGAGGAAGAAGATCTCTATTCCCAAGCCCCCATCGAGCCGGATGAGGACGAGGGAGATCCCGACGAGCCAGAGAACCGTGACGAGGACCCGAACTTCGACCCGCTCAAATAAAGTGGCCCCCAGTGACGGACAGCGCCAAGCTCCCCGGGAACGACCCGGGGAGTCTCCCGTAATGTTTCAACGATGGTCTCACTTGCTCTTTCTCCATTGGGAAGTGCCGTCAGACCTGTTGACTCCCCATCTTCCCGAAGGCCTTCATCTCGACACCTTTGATGGGAAGGCCTACCTGGGGATCGTCCCCTTCTTCATGCAGAAGATTCGCCCGCGTTTCCTTCCCTGCGTGCCGGGCCTGTCTTGGTTTCTGGAGTTGAACCTGCGCACGTATGTCTACGATGAGCAGGGACGCCCCGGGGTCTGGTTCTTTTCTCTGGATGCCAATCAAGCTCTCGCAGTGACCTTGGCCCGCACTCTCTTTCACCTCCCCTATCAACATGCCCGGATGACAGCCACCAACCGCGATGGCGAGGTCGATTTTTCCTGCCAGCGCAAGGGGATGGATGAGCTCGCCCGCTATCAATATCTAGCAAAAGGAAGCTCACTGACGGCAGCCTCGGGCACGCTCGAATACTTCCTCTTGGAGCGCTACTACCTCTTCTCCACTACTGCAAAAGGGGAACTGAAGATTGGGCAAGTTCACCATCGCCCCTATCCCTTTCATCAAGCCGCTTGTGAGAAGGTTTCGATGGCCCCGATGGGCTGGAATCAATTCTCCGTCGCCGAATGCGCACCGGTCTCGGCCCTTTACAGCCCCGGAGTGGATGTCGAGATTTTCGGGCTCAAAGTGGCTTCTCGAACTCGCTAAGTAATCTTCCTAGGATAAACTCATCCCTTGCCGCCGGAACCCTTTCCGTTCAAAAGTCCCCTCCTCCCGTGACCAATCAAACCGTTCAAACCCAATTTTGCCAGCTCGACCAATTCCAGGTCGCAGACGGCAGCGTCTTGCAGGCTCCCCGGATTGCCTACGAGCTCTATGGCGAGCTGAATGCTGAAGCCAGCAATGCGATTCTGCTTTTCCATGCCTTGTCCGGCTCACATCACGCGGCAGGAATTAATCGGGATATCGCGGGGGTATCGTTTTGGAATGAGGAACTGCATGACGGCTGGTGGAATGATTTCATCGGACCGGGTAAGGCTCTCGATACGGAAAAATTTTGCATCATCTCGCCCAACTACCTGGGAGGCTGCTACGGCTCGACCGGGCCAGCCAGCCACGACCCCGCTACTGACAAGCCCTACGGGTCCAGCTTCCCGCGGGTCACGGTGGGAGACCAGGCCCGCTTTGCAGCCGCATTGTTAGATGAACTGGGAGTGGCCCGCCTTCATGCGGTGGTCGGTCCTTCGGTCGGGGGGCTCTGCGCCCTGACCTTCTCCAATCTCTTTCCCGAGCGCACCCAGAAGGTGGTCTCCGTTGCGTCCTCCTACAAGAACACCATTCTCAATCGGCTCCTGCTTTTCGAACAGATTCTCGCTATTGAGAACGATCCCTACTTCAATGGAGGCGACTACTATGAAGGTAGTAGCCCGAAGCTGGGCCTCGCGCTGGCCCGCATGATTTCTCACAAGACTTTCGTCCATATCGATGCCTTCGAGCGCCGGGCCAAGCGAGAGATCGTGCAGGAGAATGAGATGCTCTCATGGTATGGCGTGACCGATCCTTTTCAGTCCTACATGCTGTATCAGGGAAAGAAATTCACCCGCCGGTTCGACGCCAACACCTACCTGCGCATCGTCGACATGTGGTCTTCCTACAACGCGCTCAACGAGGCCAAGGCCGAAAGCGCGGAAGAACTTTTCGCCCCTTCCAAGCGCGAGGGCCATCAGTTCCTGGTCTTCTCCATCGATTCGGATTTTTGCTTTTACCCCGAGGAGCAGGCAGAATTGGTGGCAGACCTGGAGAAGGCCGAAGTCCCCGTCACCCACCTCACCGTTCACTCGGACAAGGGACACGATTCTTTCCTTCTGGAACCGGACCTCTTCACTCCCCAGCTGAAGTTTCATCTTGAGTCATAGTCCTTCTCGCCCAGCTAAAAGGCTCGCCAAAAGAGTCGTTCGAATTCACATTGCTTCGCGTAATCCATGAACAATTATCTCACCAATCTTTTCGGGCTCGAAGGCAAAGTCGCTGTCGTCATCGGCGGCACAGGCGAACTTTGCGGAACCATGGCTGAGGGCTTGGCTGCAGCTGGAGCCGAAGTTGTTCTGGTCGGCCGTTCTGAAGAAAAGGCGAACGAGCGCTTGAAGCGTATCGAGGCTGCGGGTGGTCGGGGCTACTTCGCCCAAGCGGAGGTCGGCAAGCGGGAAGCTCTCAATGATCTCCTCGACTCCGTCATCGCGCAGTCCGGACGGGCCGACATTTTGATCAACGGAGCCGGCATAAATTCACCCACCCCTTTCGTGGAGATCACAGACGAGGAATTCTTGCGCATCATCGACACCAACGTCGTCGGTGTCATGCGCGCTTGCCAAATTTTCGGCAACTACTTCCTCTCCCGCGACGTCCCCGGCTCCATCATCAACCTGGGTTCGATTTCGGGATTGAATCCCTTGTCTCGAGTGTTCACCTACTCCGCCTCCAAGGCTGCCGTTCACAACCTGACCCGCAACCTCGCTCGCGAATGGGCCGACCGGGACATTCGGGTCAACACGCTGGTTCCCGGCTTCTTCCCTGCAGAACAAAACAAAAGTGTTCTCGACGAGGCGCGAGTTGCCGAGATTCTTCGCCACACCCCTTCTTCGCGATTTGGTAATCCCCAAGAGCTCATCGGAGCGACTCTTCTTCTCGCTTCCAACAACGCCGGCAGCTTCCTGACCGGCACGGAACTGATTGTCGACGGTGGCTTCCAGGCCATGACCATTTAGGCGGAATTCCTCCCGCAAGAACGAGAAGCGAACAAATCAATTTACCTAAAAAAGGAGACGGGCAACCGGCTCCTTTTTCATTGGTCTCCAGCCTGGTGAATGGTCACTTGCGTAAACGGAATAACCCAACCCTTCTCGTTGCAGATGTCGACGCAGATACGCTGGATTCCCCGCTCGATCTTGTTGTAGCGGGAAGCAGCGCTTCCCTTGAAATCTGCCAGAATCGCGTAGTCCAGCGAAGAAGCGGCAGCGGCATGAAACTCGACATTGATCGTGTTGAGGTGATCTCGCTCCTCCAACAGGTCGACGACCCGCAGCTTCAGTTGCGCCTTGAAGAACTCCACCACCTCACCCGTTGCAATCCCCTGGTGGGCGTAATCGATTCCGAAAATCACTTTCACCCGAAAGCTTTTGGAAAGATTGACAGGAGCCATGGAGAGAAAGTCCGGAGTCGCGAATGTCTCGCGCGCGCCTCCCAGCCGAACCAACTGGACATATTCCGGAGTCTGCATCACCACCTTGCCAAGGTTCCCACCCGAAAGAACCCAATCCCCCGTTTTACTCGGAAACCAAGCTTCAGCCGGATCGTGGGGACGTGAGCGCAAGGTGCTGAGCCGCTTGATGGACATCCGGATCAAGCCACCCGTCAGCTCCGTATTTCGCAGCTCGGTATAGATCCCGATGGTGCCGACTTCCCAAGGGACACCCTCGAAGGTCAGTCGCTCCCCTTTTCGAACCGGCCCTAGATTCAACAACATCTTGGTCTGCTCAAAAGTCCTCGGAACCGTACTTTTGGCTGTCCAGCCCAGCCCAACCAAAAAGACCACAAACACGGTGAGGAGGAGCCAATCTCCGCTGAAATAAAGCACCAGCAAGGCCGCCAGCGCAGCCAGGCACACGGTGGCGACCACCATAGTCAGTTCGACCAGCCGCCAGCCAAAGGCCCCGTGATCCTGACGCCGGATGAGAGGCAGGCGGCATGTCATCCGCCAGAGCCAACGGAGGGCGACCCAAGTGAAAATCAGGGCTGCGACCGCTTTGATCAAACTCAGCCCCCGTCCTTTGAAGAACTTGCCGAAGGCATCGCTCACCGGCTCGAGCAGCGGTCCGCGCTCACTATTTTGCTGCTCCATCTGCACCGCCAAGGCTGCCAGTTGGCCCTGAGCATCCTTTTGACGGGCCTTCCAGAGATCCTGAAGCTTCTCGATCTCCTTGCCAGCCCCTCCATTGAGTTCCCCCCAACGGGAAAGTCGGGCAAGGGCTTCCTCCGCAAGTTCCGCTTGATCAACCAAGCGTTGCTCGCGCTCGCGCAACTCCTCGGTTTCCCGCGGGCGTTCGGTCGCCTTCTTGAGCTCTTTGACGAGCGGACGCAGCACGTCCTGAAACTCTTCCTTGAGGTCCAGCTTGGCCTCGTCGGCCGTTTGCAGATCTTCCTCGCGAATTCCCGAGGCCAGCTCGTCGAACTGCTTCTTCAGTCCTGCCAAGCGGGCCGCTAATTCGGCTTCCCGCTTTTCGTTTGAGGCGGTCTCTTCCTCACTGAGTGCAACCGCGGCGGGCTTTCGAATCTCAGCGAGCTCGGAACGGGTATCGACAATGACTTCCCAGAGCTTTGCCAAAGTATCAGCCGTTTTCTCGTCGACATCATTATTCGCGAAAACAGAGCTTACACTCAGAAGGACAATCAGGAGAAGACGGCGCACCGGAGGAAAATAACAGCGGCAGCATTTGCAACAAGCCTCCCTCTTTAGAAAAATTTCAACGGCAAGAGTTTAGCGGAATTTCTTTCGGCCTCCCTTCTCAAGCCCACCCAAAAAAAAAAGGCTCGAACGCAGATCGCGTCCGAGCCGTTTAAATGATTGGGTCGAATAATTTAGCAACCGCAGCCACCGCCGCCGCTTCCGCCGCAGCATCCTTCATTCTGGGCAGCCATGTCCTCCGCAGTAGGAACGCGACCGAGCTCCAGAGTCATGCCGACATACTTGCCGATACTTCCCTGAAGAGCTTGCAAGCCCTGCTGGGCGTTGAGGAAATTGGTCGCAACGGGATTCTCGAAAAGAGCGCCTCGAGCGGTTTCGAATTCCTTGATCTCGGTCTCGCTGAGTTCAAGACCAGCCTGTTGCTTCTGGTTGAGTTCGTCACCCCACTCCTGCACCTTACGAAAGCTGTCGCGGGCAGTGTCATCGGCGAAGAACGCTTCCACGTCTTTCTGCAAACTGCCAAATTCGGCATCTTCAGCGATCAGCGCGCAAAGTTCGCGCGTCTTTTCCATAATAGGTGAACTATCTTCCAAAAAACTCATCGGGCGGGACGCTAGCGGCGCGAAGGCAATCCCGCAACCCACGATTGTGCTAATTTTTTCAGATGCGAAACGTAGAAATGCCACTACATTCTGCGTAGAATCAACAACATGAAATCCAAACTGCCGATCTATCTCTCGCTGTGGGGAGTCTCCTTGGGAGCAGCCTTCTTCGCTGGCAAATCACTTTCTCCAGCGATTGAAACGACCGAAACCGTCCAATCAGCCAAGTCAATGCGGGGAGAAAAATCCGGTGGTAGCGGCACCTTCTCAGACTCCGGCAGCGTGGCCAGCATGGCTTCGGCGCAGGCCAGACTCGATGCCGCTCCTATGGTGAAAAAGGGCTCTACCCCAGAGGAGATGGTGGCAGACATCGCCCGCTATGATGACGCCATCGAGCGAAACAACGCCCTGCTTGCGCTCATTGACAGCTTGGCACCCGAGGAGTTCCTTTCCGTAGTCGATGCCTTTCGTGAGCTGGGAATCACCCAGGACCGCTGGGGTGAGTATGAGATGCTGTTAACCGCATGGGCCAAGGTCAATCCGTCGGAAGCCCTCGATTACGCCTCCGAAAACACGAGCGGCAGCTTTGCCCGCAACACCATTCTCTCCACTTGGGCTTCGACCAACCCCGATGCAGCCATCGCCTGGGCAGAAGCCAATCATGAAAACAAGGACGAGGCCAACCCCTGGCTGGTGGGAGTCATTGAAGGAATCGCGCCTTATGACGTGGCTCGGGCCACAGGCCTGATGGAAACCATGCCCCGCTCCCGAGAGCGAGGTCAGGCTTTAAATACCTTAATCCAGCAAATGATGATGGAAAGCCCCGAGGACGCCAAGGCATGGGCTGGCACCATCCAGGATGAAGTTTTGCGCTCGGGAGCTTACGCCACTACTGCAGAAGCAATCGCGCGGAAGAATCCTGCAGAGGCAGCGGAATGGCTCACCGAGCTTGCGGATGTCGAGGCCTTGAATCGGGTTGGGGACGACTTGGCCCAGACTTGGTACCGCGAGTCTCCGGAAGACGCCACCAACTGGGTCACCTCTCTCCCTGCGGAAGCGATGGGAGAAGCGGCCGAGGGAATCGTAGACCGCGTGGTTCGGGAGGATCCGATTCAGGCCGCGGAATGGCTTTCCCAACTGGCCACCGCCAATCCGGATGCCAACTTCGACGGTTCGATCCGCGAATTGGTGAGAGGCTCCGTGCGACGGGACCCTGAATTGGCGGCGACTTGGGTGAGTGGACTCTCCAGCAATGAGGACCAGACTCGCTATTATCATCGAATCTTGAGCGAGTGGAACAACAACGACTCCGCCGCAGCTCTCAATTGGGTGCAGGCCAATGAGCAAAACCTGCCGGAATCCATCGCGCGACGCTTCCTCAATACCCAGCAGCAAAATTAAAGACTTTTTAGCGTCGCTGTTTTCCCTTCTCTAAAAAAATCAGGTCATTACCTGACTCCCGCTTGCCACTCTGATGTTCGCGAGTCATCACTTTGCGCAACACGACATAGTTTTCGACAAAAATGAAATTCACCCGTCTCACCCTGATAGCGCTATCCGCGCTCTGCCTCCCTCTGGCTGCCGCGCCAGAGGAGAAAAAGAAAGATGCCAAACCGCCTGCCGAGGGCATATCGCTCGCTCCCGTCGATTCCGAAATCGTCATCGCCGGTCAAACCATCCCCTACACTGTCACCGCCGACACCCTCATCCTGAAAAGCGATGATGATAAGGAGCGTGCATCTATTTTTCACGTATCATACGTGCGCAAGGGAGGCGACTCCAAGAACCGGCCCGTGATGTTCGCCTTCAACGGAGGCCCCGGTTCATCCGCCGTTTGGCTTCACCTCGGTGCACTGGGACCGAAGCTGGTCCCAACCTCTCCCGACGGCACACAGACCCTTCCTCCTCCCGTCACCCTTCAGGACAATCCTCATTCGATTCTGGATGTCACCGATTTGGTTTTCATCGACCCGGTTTCGACAGGCTACTCCCGCATCGAAGGCGAAGCGAAAGGCTCGGAATTTCATGGTGTCAACGGTGATATCAATTCCGTGGGCGACTTCATCCGTCGCTGGACGACCGAGAACAAGCGCTGGAGTTCTCCCAAATATCTCCTCGGCGAATCCTATGGTGGAGTCCGCGCAGCCGGTCTATCCGAGCATTTGCAATCGGAGTATGGAATGACCCTCAATGGAGTGGTCATGCTCTCCTCGCTCTTGGACTTCCGGACCTTGCGCGGCAGCCAGGGTGACTATTTGGTCAATCAGGTCTATCTTCCGGCAATGGCCGCTGTGGCCCACCACCATGGCAAGGTGAAGCGCGACCGCGACGAACTACTCGCCGAGGCCCGCGCCTTTGCGAATGGCCCCTACGCCAGCGCCCTCTTTGCGGGAGCAACTCTGACGGATGCCGAGATTGACACCCTCGCCGCCAAGCTGGCCGAACTCACCGGCGTCACTGCCGAGCTTTGGAAAGAGACGAGCCTGCGTCTTTCTCCGACCCGTTACCGTCGTGAACTCCTGCGGGAAGAAGGCAAGGTCTTGGGCCGCTTTGACGCCCGGGTTGCCTGGCCTGCCCAAAGCAAGGACAGCGACTATCCTTCCTATGACCCATCCTACGCCGTGGCCTACGGCGCCTTTTCCACCTCAATGCTCAGCTACCTGACCGAGGAATTGGGAGGCAACGAGGTTCACGACACCTACCGGATTCTCACCCGCAAGGTTCACCCCTGGCGCTGGGATGCAGAGAACTCGGTGGTTAACCTCTCCGGCCGACTGCAGACCGCGATGACTGACAACCCCAACCTCCGGCTCCTGGTGATGGGTGGATTGACGGATTTCGCGACTCCCCCCTCGGGCATCGAATACACAATCAATCAGCTGGTGGATATGCCCAAGGAAAGCCGCGACCGGATCTCCTACGTCTACTATGATGCAGGCCATATGTTCTACCTGAACGAGCCTGACATCATCAAGATGCGGACCGACCTGGTCGAGTTCATCGAGAGCGAGTAAAGCTAGGGAACACTCAATATCACTGAAGAAAGGCTGGGGATTTCCCCGGCCTTTTTTGGGGTCGGGCTTACCTGCCCGAGACTCCGTTGCGTCGAAAGAAGTCCTCGGCGTCCCCCATTCTAAAAGCCCGGCGCGGCAACGGTCGCATTTGCCCGTTCCTCATTGCGCCGTAATAGGATGCCGTCAGCTATCCCAAGCACTGTTTCTTCTAAAATCAGTCGGAGGTGACTACCGGGGCGGTAATCGGCGGGTGCGATGTGCTTCACCCGATCGGCATGGGCCGAAAGCTGGAAACACTTGCGGAAGCTGCGGCGAGAATCGTCATTGGGATTGTAAACCGCAACCGCGTGTCCCCCGTTCTTCTTCATCACCGTGAAGCAGGGAACATCAGTAGGGCCGTCCCCAATATAGGTCATATTTTCAAAGGGAATGGGTCGTTGTTCTGGCGGCATGTGATCGTTCACATCCTGGTCGTAACCCAGCATGCCTTTGTTAATTCGAAACAAGAATTGAGTCTTGGTCGTGTGCGAGATCGTGCGCTTGGGGAAGGAAATGCATCCATCCGAGTTCTCGCCGAATTCGCACCCGAAGATGGCTTTGACCTTGTCCTTTAAGGAACTGCCATCCAAGAGAGCCTTCAGTCCCGAGGAGATAATATAATGCTCCACGATGATTCCAGCCGCTTCATGCTCGGGACGGAGAACCCGATTCAATTGGTCAAAGAGCTCATCGACGCCGGGGTAGTAGTGAAGGTCTTTCCCCAGATTGGAAAGGTCCTGATTGCTCACATTATCCATTCCGAGGTAATCTAACAAACACTTCATGTAGGCCAGTTCCCCATCCCAATTCTGCTCCTTCACCAAGGTGTTGCACTTTTTCCAAAACTGCTCGGGATCAATTCCGAAACGCGGAAAGAGAACATCATCCTGCATATAGCTCGGACTGAGAGTTTGGTCGTAGTCGTAAACGAGGGCGATGGTATTTTGGGGAGCAGCCACGTGTTAAGAGTCTCATTTTGCGCCTTGCCGGGCAAGAGAAAGGAAATCCCAGACCGGGTCGAAAATTCTGCCCTCCCTTTTTTCCCCCTTCTTGCTAACTTCATGGAATGACTGACCGTCGAACCTTTCTTCGCACCTTGGCAGCGTCGACCGTGGCGAGCACTCTGGCCAACGGCGAGTCCACGTCGGACAAATTGGGCCAAGTCCTGCCAACCCGATTACTGGGGAGAACAGGCGAGCGTATCACCAGCTTCACCCTGGGAGGCTCTCATTGCGAAAAGGCGGCATCGGAGAAAGAGTCCCAGCACATCATCGAAACCGCCATCGAACTGGGAGTTCGCAGCTTCGACAACGCGCGAAACTATGGCGAAGGAAACGCCGAAGTCGTCTACGGCAAGTTCCTGACCCCTCGATATCGCGAACACATTTTTCTCACCACCAAGACTTCAAGAGGCACCGCTAAGGCGGTTCGAACCCAACTCGAGGAATCCCTCCGCCTGATGAAAACCGACTATCTGGACCTCTGGCAAATTCACTCCATAGAGTCCCCCGAGGATGTCGACAACCGCATCAAGAATGGAGTGTTGGATGAGTTCTTGAAAGCTCGTGAGGAAGGAAAAGCGCGCTATCTGGGCTTCACCGGCCACTCATCATTCAGAGCGCACCTCCACCTTCTCAAGCGACTCAAGGAACTGGGCACCCCACTGGACACTTGCCTCATGCCCATGAACCTCGTGGATCCTCATTACGACTCCTACATCGTCAACGTCCTGCCCGAACTGCTGAAAGATCGATACGGAATTTTCGCCATGAAATCTCTGGCCTGCGGAACGATGCTGGGGGTTCCTCCATTCTGGCGTCGAGGGAAAGAGGAAGAACTCCCGTCTCTAACAGACAAACTCGATCTAACCGTCGAGGACATGCATCACTACGTGTACTCCCTGCCGGTCTCCTCGCTGGTCTCCGGATGTGAGACCGCGGACCAAGTGAAGGAAAACATCGCAATCCTGAAGTCTTACAAAGGAATGGATGCAAAGAAGCGGGATGAACTCATCGTCAAGGTGAAGCCATTCGCGGGCCGAACTTTCGAGTATTACAAGAAACCAATCTCCTAGTTCTCGCCCGTGACTGAACTATTGCTCAACGACCAGATCTATCATCGCGTTATTGAAGGCCTCGTCCCCGATACCCAACGCTACCTCTGGATCGTCACCGCAGATCTCAAGGACCTCCATGTAAAGAAAGGACGTCGCTACGTCCCCTTTCTCGCCGTGCTCTCGGACTTGATCGAAGCGGGAGTCGCTGTGCGTCTGTTTCACGCCAAAGAGCCCGGCCCCCGCTTCCGCAAAGACTTCGACCGCTACTCGGCACTGTTGGAAAGCGAGCTGTTCGAAAGAATTCTCTGCCCTCGAATCCATACCAAAGCCATCGTGATCGATGGAAAGACCGCGCTGATCACTTCCGCAAATCTAACTGGCGCGGGAATGGGGGCGAAGGGACCGACGAGACGAAACTTTGAAGCCGGCATCCTCACCGACGAGAAGGAGCACCTCCGCCCTCTCATAGAATGGATCGACGAACTCTATCTTGGCGAGCCATGCCTCAAGTGCGGCCGCCGTGATGTCTGCCCGGACCCAATCGCCTGATCGGCCTATGATTGAAAGGACCGGCGATACTCGCTGGCAGTCATCCCGGTCAGGTTCTTAAACTGCCGGCAGAAGGTTGGCTGATCACAAAAACCGAAGCGATAGGTGATCTCGCTAAGGGAGTCCTGACTATTGCGCAACCGTTCCGCAGCGGCTTCAACGCGAATGCGGGTGAGGAGTTGTCGGGGTGAGATCGACATGATGGAGCGCATTCTTCGCTCCAATTTGCGCAACGGAATTCCCGCTTCCTCAGCCAAGGTGGAAATTCGAATCGGCTCCGCAAAACGCTCCCGCATCAAATTGACAAAGTTCACGATGAGCGCCATCTCGGTATCGACATCGACCTTCATCCGCAAGTCACGAGTCGTCGAAGCCACCGCTATGATTTCCCGCTTCAGCCCCCTCACTGGGACCTTGTCACTAATATACCATCCCAAGCTGCGATCCGGATTGGTGGCGACGTCCAAGCGGTTGGAGATACTGGTCCCCTGCCGAAACACCTCCAGATCCTGTTCCTCGAAATTGATCGCCAGTGAATGAGGAAAGACCTCCCGGGTGTTTTTCCCAACCAGATCCTTCATTTTGTCGATTCCCACGCGTAGTAGAAAGGCCTTGTTCGCGCACAAGTATCGCCCCTGGCGGTCTTTGATGCAGAACATCACGTCCCGCAATTCGGCGAAGAGAAATTCCATCGCCTCAGCAGCTGGTGCCGCTCGAATAAACTCGTGATAGATTTTCAGGGCCATTTTGTGTTTTTCCGACATCCATCTCAGGGAAAACTCCGAAGACATACCAGCGCAAAGTGATATTCTTTCGCTTCCACGAGGGTTCAGCGCTCCAAGTGCTACTGCTGAAAAAAGCGACCTGGATGGCATTTTGTAAAAAGATGAAAGAGTTCACCGACGTTAAGAGGTTTCAGGATTTGATCGAATCACAGCCTGATTTCGATGCTCACGAAGAGGTCGTTTTCGCCCGGGACGAGCAGACTGGCTTGCAGGCTCTCATCGCGGTGCACAATCTCTCCCGTGGACCGGGAACCGGCGGCACAAGGCTATGGCGCTACGATCAATTCGAGAACGCGCTCACCGACGTGCTGCGTCTTTCCGCCGGGATGACCTACAAGAACGCGATGGCAGAGCTGCCCTTCGGGGGTGGCAAAGCGGTGATTCTAGCGCCAAAGGAATTCAAGTCTACCCGTGCGGAATTCATGCAGGCTTTCGGCAGAGCGGTTGAATCCTTGCAGGGTCGCTACTGCACGGCAGAGGACGTGGGGACCAACTGCGACGACATGGCCGAAATCGCCAAGAGCACTCGCCACATCTTTGGGCTGCGCGAAACAAGCGGCGACCCGTCCCCCTACACCGCGCGGGGCGTTCTGTTAGGTCTGCAGGAGAGTGTGCGCGAGGCGCTCGGAACGGATAGCCTGAAGGATGTCCGGGTGCTGGTGCAGGGAGTCGGCCACGTGGGATATCACCTCTGCCGCTTGTTATATGAAAAGGGTGCCAACATCATTGTGAGCGATGTCAATGAGACCGCGCTCGCCCGCTGTGAACATGAATTCGGTGTCGATGTGGTCGCACCCGACCGGATTTTCAAGACTGCGATAGACGTCTATGCTCCCTGCGCTTTGGGAGCCACCGTCAACGAAAGAAGCATCGCCCAAATGAAGTGCGGTGTGATTGCCGGAGCAGCTAACAATCAGTTGGAGTCAAACGAAACTGCCGAGCTCTTGCGCCAGGCCGACATCCTCTACGCTCCAGATTATGTGATCAATGCGGGTGGCATCATCAACATTGCCTGCGAAGTTTCCCAAAGCTACAACGCGAAAATCGCAACGCAGAAGGTCGACGAGATCCAAGGCCGGGTTCGGGAGATTTTCGCTCGGGCGAAAGCCGAGAACAAGACCACCCTGGCAGTTGCGGGAGAAATGGCTCGGGAACGTTTTCAGACAGGACAGAGCTCAAGCTTTCGAGTGGAAGATCTGACCAGAACCGCCGCGAGGATGGCCTGAGGACGAAGAGTGGCGGAAAATTGTCCAATTGCGGGCAGCTTCGAGAGCTTGCCCGCGAGAATGCGACAACGCGGCAAGCTTGCCTCTTGATTAATTGACCTTCTTGCGCCATCCCTCCCGCGTCCGATGAACTCCGATCTCGCTGAAATCCAGACCGCCGCCCTTGCCGCAATTGAATCCGCTCCCGATGGGCAGAGCCTCGAACAGGCTAAAATCGACTTTCTAGGAAAGAAAGGCCGTCTCACGGCGGCTTCGGGCCTGATGAAAACTCTTCCCAAGGAAGAGAAACCAGCTTTCGGACAATCCTTGAACCTTGTGCGCGGGGCGATCACTGCGGCCTTGGAGGAAAAAGGAGCAGCTCTTCAGGAAGTTGCGGATCGCGAAGCCATCGCGGGAATCGACGTGACATTGCCCGGACGTGAAATTCATTCCGGCGGCCTGCATCCCCTCACCCGTATCAAGGATGACGCCATTCAGATCCTGCGACGCATGGGTTTCGCTCTCGCCGAGGGACCTGAGATAGAGGACGAATTTCATTGTTTCGATGCGCTCAATACGCCGGCGGACCACCCTGCCCGGAATGAGAAAGACACCTTCTATTTCGATTCCGGCAAACTCCTGCGAACCCACACATCCTCGGTGCAAGTTCGCACGATGGAAAATCAGAGCCCGCCAGTCCGCATCATCGCGCCGGGGTCTGCCTATCGACGCGATGAGATCGACGCAACCCACCTGTCAGTCTTCAATCAATTGGAAGGACTGTATGTAGCCGAGAATGTTTCACTGGCTGACCTCAAGGGAACTCTCGTTTACTTCTTCCAAGAACTTTTCGGGCCCGACACAGAACTGCAGTTCCGTCCCCACTTCTTCCCTTTCACCGAACCCTCGTTCGAAATTGACATCAAGCTTCACATCGCTGGACGGGCACCGAAGTGGATCGAGGTCGCAGGCTGCGGCATCGTCGATCCTGCGGTATTTTCCGCGATCAGCAAATCCCGCGGCGACGAGGCTTTCTCCCCCGACAAGGTCACTGGATTTGCCTTCGGCATGGGCTTGGACCGCCTCGCCATGATTAAGTGGGGCATCAAGGACATCCGCCTGCTCATCGAGAACGACACCCGTTTCCTCAAACAGTTCGCCTAGCCCGCTAGCTGGAGAGCACGGTTACCCCCGCATCTTCATCAGGACAATTGCGATGATGATTCCAAGGGAAATCAGGAGAAGAATAATTCGACCCGACCGGGTCTTGGCGGCGTTGCAAACAAGTCAAAGCATGAAAAAGTATCGTCCATCTTTCGAGAAACTCAACGGAAGATCTTCTGTTTTTCCCAATCAAACTGTGCCTGAATCCTTCTTGTGAGAACCGCCGTTTATGCAGGGTCCTTTGATCCCCCTACCAATGGTCACCTCTGGATGATCGAGCAAGGGCTCGCCCTTTTTGACCGTCTCATTGTAGCCATCGGGACCAACCCGTCCAAAAGCTACACCTTCACGGTCGCCGAGCGACTCTCGCTCCTGAAGGCTTCCGTCCCAGCGAATGAAAATCTCGCGATTGAGCACTTCGACAATCGCTACCTCGTCGATTACGCCAAGGAACAGGGAGCGAAATACATTCTGCGCGGAATTCGTTCGCCTGGCGACTACGAGTACGAACGAGTGATGCGCCACATCAATAACGATCTCGCCCCCACCATCACCACCTGCTTCCTCATGCCGCCCCGCGAATTGGCGCAAGTTTCATCCAGCATGGTGGAATCCCTCATCGGGCCGCAAGGGTGGGAAAAGACGGTGGAGCGTTACGTTCCACCGCCTGTCTTCGAAGCCTTGAAGGCGAAGTGAGTCGCCTTGATTCCTAGAGCTTCTCGACCTCGGCAAAGTAGGCGCCGATTTCCTGATCATCTTCGGTCGTGAAGACTCCTTCCAACTCGATATCTCCCGCCTCGAGCTCGACTTCGAAAGAAACGGCGGTGTCGTCAGCGCCGACCGCTTGTTCTGCTTCGAACTCTCCGATTTTCATCTTCGCCCGATTGATGGCCAGGGCCTTGCCGGGAGTTTCGCGGAAAGCGGCCAGGCCCGGAACGGGAGCTCCGGGGGCCAGGCTTGCGGTGATTTTTGCGCCTGTTTCGCGAGGCCAGCGACGCAAGGTAACGCGATACTTTCCTTCTGCTGCCACTTTAAGCGCCCAGAACCCCTTGCTGGCAGGACCAGACCTTACCGCGGCCTGATTCCAGGGAACCATATTGCTTTCAGTCACCCAATCATGCGAGGTCAGCTGCCCCTTTGGCTCGGCATCACTGCCGACAACAATGCGAGCTTGTCGGGTCAGCGAAGGAGCCAGACTGTCCCACCAGATATCATAGTCCGCCCGCAACTGCTCAACCACATCGGGAAGATCTTTGGCCAAGTTGTTCTTTTGACCGGGATCGGCCTGGATATCGTAAAGTTCCTTACCATTAATAAGACGCCACCGCTCGGTCATGGTGCTGCTGTTTCTCCATTTCTTAGGCTCACGAACTCTCTGGGAATCAGTCACCAGGGTGCGCGCGGGCCAAGCTGCATCCTCGTCCTTGAGCAATGGAACCAGCGAACGCCCATCCAGCTTGTAGTCGACAGGCAAAGCCTGAAGTCCCAGGAGATCGATGAGAGTTGGCAGGACATCGATGTGAGCGGTCAATTGCTCAATGTCACGACCTTCCGACAAGCCACCCTTGGGCCAATGAAGGAAAAATGGCACGCGGTGCCCTCCGTCATACATCGAGCCCTTGTTGGCCCTCATTCCCGAGTTGTGAACATTCGCGCCCGAGGCGGTGCCGTTGTCGGTCATGAAGATGAACAAAGTGTCCTCCGCAAGGCCTTCCTCCTCCAGCCATGACCGCAGGGCCCCGACGTTCTCGTCGATATTGGCGATCATCCCGAAGAAGACCGCCACTCGCTCCTTATTCTTGGAGTCCTTCAGCTTCTCCAGATACGGCTCCGTATACTTCTCGGGACAGTGAAAAGGGCCATGGGGAGCGTTGGTCGAGATATAGGCGAAAAAGGGCTTCTTTGCCTTGGCGCTCTCACCAATGAAACGCTTGGCTTCTTGGAAATAGACATCCGTGCAGTAGCCCTCGTATTTCTCTGGCTTGCTGTTGTGGAAGTAGGTGTCGTCGAAATAAGAATTATCCCAAAAATCGGGAGTCTGTCCGACCCCGCCGCCGCCGTGGCGAACAACCTCGTGAAAGCCCCGGTCCTCAGGCCGGAACGGATAGTTGTCACCCAGGTGCCATTTGCCAAACATTCCGGTTGCGTAGCCACTACCGGCGAAGACCTCGCCCAAGGTCTTTTCTCCCTCAAAAAGAAAGGACTTGCCCATGATGGTGTGCCAGGGACCCGCGCGATTGGTAAAGTGTCCACTCATCAACGCGCCCCGGGTTGGAGCACAGGTAGGACTCACGTGAAAGTCGGTCAGCCGGACGCTTTCGCCATGAAGTTCGTCGAGATGCGGAGTCTCGAGGACGGGGTTGCCGTGACAAGAGAGGTCGCCGTAGCCTTGGTCGTCAGTAATCACTAAGACCACATTGGGTTGAGCTGAAAGGAACGGTGCCAACGCCGCTGCAGCCAAACAGGTAAGATGGGAAAAAAATCGCACGGTTTGCAAACGCATAGTCGAACGAGTTTCTATCCAAGTTCCCAGCCCCCTTCCATTTTAAAATCAAATGGTGCCGCCGACCGGAAGCCTGGAAGGACAGTCCAAATCCCGAAAATCCTCCATTCGCACCATTCTCCTGCCAGTTTCACGGCAAGCCTTTGCGGCGAAAAGTCAAACCGTTCGAATCAGGATGGGTCGCTCGAATGTCGTGAGTGAATCAGTCACCGAAGGAAATGAAATTGCTCTGAATTCCACACCGCCGAGCCGAGAGAACTCAGAAAGATCGGCTTTTCCTGCCCTGACGACAGACCTTTTCCTGTTCTGCGCGGTGGGAACAAGGTCTACTGAGGCCGCTCCTGATGATTCCTTACAAGGCAGCCATTCCCATTCTCCTTCTCACCCCTCTGGCCATTTGGTTTTGGGGCATCAGAAAGTATGACTTCATGACCCCGCGGGCGATTCCCGCCAGCGAGCTGCGCCCGGACTTCGCCTCTCCAGTCAATCGGGAGATTGCCGATGAGCTGGCTCCACTGGCCCAATCTCCTCCCGAGACCGAGACTCCCTCGATTCCGGAAATTGATCCGGGGGACCTGATGGTTTCACCCGGACTGGACGAATATATGAAGGACGCCCACCTTGGCGCTCCTTCCTTGCTGAACCTTGCCCAGCGGCTTCAATACGAAGGTCAGTTGCAACGCTCCGTGCTGGCTTACGAACGCGTGCTCGACTCCACGCCTTCCGGAGGAACATCCCAATCCGAGGCCGAGGCCGCACTAGTTGCCCTCAAAACCTCCCTTCCCTTATGGAATGCGGACCCCGCGGCAGCCACGCAGATCAAAGTTCATTTGGGCACGGCTCGGACGCCCGAATCCTTGTCAGGCGCTCTCGCAACGTTGAGCGAATTGATTCGAGTTAGCAGTGGGAACCTTTGTCAGGCCGAATTTCAAATCATCACCTCACCCGAGCCCTCCCAGCCACTCCCCGCTCTTCCCGTAGCGATGTGGTTGACCATGCCGAGCGAAGACCCGGAAAAGCCTTCATTCGCAGTGGTGACGGTCGCACCCAAATCCGACGAGGAATTGAATGACAGGCTGACCCATGGGCTCTATCGCCTCCTTTCGCGCCGCATCGTGGCGATTGACAAACTCACTCCACCTCCCCCTCTTCTCAAGGGCGAGGATCCCGAGAATGCCATTGTTAACAAACTGACCCGATTGGCATGGAAACAGATCTTGGAAACTCCCTTTCAATCACTTGAAGCCGGCCCTCCCATCGAGAACGCGCCCGGAGAAGAGCCATCCTCCGACGCAACTGAGAATGGCGAGGCGAGCGGTGAGGAAGAAGTGGCTCAATAATCTGATTTTTCCCAAAGACAGGTCGGGAATGCAGCGTTACTCTCATACACACATGAGAATTTTCGCCGTCTTGCTCGCCCTTTTACTGACTACCGCCGCTGAAGAACCGACGCAACCGGTGGTCACGGAACTCGGGGATGGCAAGTATACCATCGGCACGGTCGAGTTCGACGAGAACAGCCGGAGAATTTCTTTCCCTGCTGAGATCAACCAAATTGAAGGCGTGCTGGAGTTCGCCATCGTTCATGAGAAAGGGAAAATTCACGAGTCCCTCCTCATGACCAGGACATCCGCCTTGCACCTCAACATTGCGCTCAAACTGCTGCGCTACCAGAGCTCGCCTGAACTGTTTCCCATTCTCGATGAGAACTTTGAAAGCACTGGTCAATTTCCCGATGTTCCCGAAGCCCAAAAGACAGCATCGAGGTTGCAAATTCTCGTCTCTTGGGAGCAGGACGGCGCGAAGAAGGAATATTCCCTCAACGACCTCATCTATCACACCACAACTGAAAGACCGATGGAACCCGCTCCCTGGATCTATCAGGGTTCCTACATTCACGAAAACTCCTTCAAAGCCGAGACCTCCGGAGACCTCGTCGCCATCTACATCACCCGCTCGTCCCTCCTGAATTTTGCAGGAAAAGACAACGAGACAGACGAACCCTGGACGCCCAACCAGAAAATCCTGCCCCCCATGGGCACTCCTGTCACCGTCACCTTTGCCCCTCTGTTAGAGAAAAAATAGTCCCAGAATCGAACACCTGTTAGAACCATGTTAAAAGCACTCCTACCGCTCATCGCGGCCACCGTAACTCTCGGCGCCCAAGAGGTGACCGAGAACAAAGAAGTCGCCAATCACTACCTCTCGCTCAAGCTCGAATCCGAGCGAGCCATCACGACTGGCGTTGCTTACCTGAAGGGGCAGCAGCAGCCCGAGGGCCACTGGGGAGATCCCAAGACACCCGCAGTCACGGCCTTGGCGCTCACCGCAGTGCTCCGCGACCCAAGCTTCGACCACGACGGAGAGATTCCCGAGTGGGTGAGCAAAGGATTCGACTTTTTGCGCAGCTGTAAAAAGCCTGACGGAGGAATCTACGGCAAAGGCCTTGCCACTTATAACACCTCGACTTCAATGATAGCCTTTCTCGCTCTGGGCAAAGAGGAAGACGAGCCCCTCATTCTCAGCGCGCGTGCTTTCCTCATCAATCAGCAGACCGACTGGGGCAACAAGGGCGAGACCGACGACCAGTTCGATGGGGGCATCGGCTACGGGGGCTCCTATCCCCACTCCGATATGTCCAACACTTACCTTTCCCTGGAGGCTCTTTACCACAGCAAGCAACTGGCGACGGACTCCAAGCACGGCAAGCAGCCCAAGCTGGATTGGGAAGCCGCCTTGCAGTTCGTCTCCCGCTGCCAAAACCTCACCGAAACCAACGACCAGCCTTTCGCCTCTGATGATCCGGATAACAAAGGCGGCTTTGTCTACTTTCCCGCAGACAGCAAGGCAGGCGAGCAAGAGCTACCAGACGGAACGGTCGCACTGCGCTCCTATGGCTCAATGTCCTACGCCGGCCTTCTCTCTTTCATCTATGCTGATCTCGAAAAAGACGACCCACGCATCGTCGCGGTCTTGGACTGGCTGGGTCGCAACTACACCCTCGCGGAAAATCCAGGCCTTGGTGAGCAAGGTCTCTACTACTACTATCAGACCATTGCGAAGGCACTTTCCGCGGCTGGCGTCGACAAGTTGAAATTGCCAGATGGCAAGGAAGCCGATTGGCGCTTGGACCTGACCCGCAAGCTTCTCGCAAATCAGCGCGAGGACGGATCTTGGATCAACTCCAACTCCCGCTGGTGGGAGAATGATCCCGTCCTGGTGACCTCTTACACCGTGCTTTCCCTCGCCCAGTTGCACGCGGTGATGTAGCGTGCTGCGGCTGTTGCAAGCGAGGTTTTTGCGACTTCGCCTTGCCCAGACCACCCATGACCGTTCGCGAATACGCCGAGAGCATCCTCCTAGCCAAGACTCTGGAGGGCAAGTTGGCTCCGCCTCCTGCGGGGATGACTCTCGATCCGCCCCACAAGGGCAGCTACCAGACCCCCGACCTGCCGGGACGACCCGAGCTTCTGATGCCTCGCCGCAGCGGCGAGACGCGGACCAAAATCCCGTCCTCCGAGCAACTTGGTGACGAGGATCATCGCTCGGTCTTGCTTCACTTTTTCTGCAATCACGAGCTCATCGCGGTCGAGCTGATGGCGCTCGCTTTGCTCAAGTTTCCCGACGCGCCCGATGCCTTTCGCCGGGGTCTCCTCCACACTTTACAGGAGGAACAAGAGCACACCCGGCTCTACCTCGACCGCATGGCCGCCACTGGAACGGTCTTTGGCGAGCACAGTCTCTCTCGTATGATCTGGGACCACATCGCGCCCATGACCTCGCCCATCGAGTATGTCTCGCGGCTGTCCCTCACCTTCGAGCAAAGCAACCTCGACTACGCCAACCATTACTCCAAGGCCTTTGCCCGGGTCGGTGACGAAACGACTTCCGGGCTTCTCGCGCAGATCTACAAAGACGAGATCGCGCATGTCGGTTACGGGCTGAAGTGGCTTCGGCGCTTCAAGAAGCAACAGGAGACGGACTGGGATGCCTGGCACCGCTCCTTGGCCCATCCCCTGACACCCGTGCGAGCAAAGGCTCCGGGCGGGATTCCTTTCAACCGCGAGGGCCGAAAAAAGGCAGGCCTCGACGACAGCTTCATCGAACAATTGCAGATCTATCAGCGCTCGCGCGGCCGCACCCCCTTCGTCCATTTTTTCAATCCCAACTGCGAAGCCCACGCCGCAGCCTCCGCGATGGGAACGGCCTTCCAAGGGAACAAGGCCAGCCGACACCTTGAGGAAGATTTGGAAGCCCTCATCCTCGCCAACGCCCATCCCGATGATCTGGCTCTCTTGCGGATTCCCCCTTCGCCCCATCATCTCAAGACTCTCAAGGACGCGGGCCTTCCGCTCCCTGAGATTCTGCCTTTGCATGAAAAGGACGAGCTCGCGACTCGAAAGCTGGGAGGGTTTTGCCCCTGGGCTTGGTCTCCGGATTCGAGCAAACTCTTCGAGAACTTGGCTGACAACCCAACCTCAAACACGCTTCATCCCTGGCGCGAGCCACTGCCAACTGACCAGTTTTCAAAAAAACTCACCTCCCGAATCGTCGAACAACTCGATGTATCCAATAATGAAAGCCACACATTCTCGAGCCTACGGGAGGCCCAATCTTTTATTGAGACCAACCTCGTCACAGGCCCTCTCCTCCTCAAACCTTCTCTCGGCTGTGCAGGCCGAGGTCACTTGGCCATCGAGCGCAATTCACCCCAAGAAAGAACTCAGTCGTGGTTGGAGAAGGTTCTCAATGAGCAAGATGCGCTCGTAATCGAACCCCTGCTCCCCCGCCTCCTCGATTTCTCCGCCCTTTACGATATCTCACAAAATGGCGATGTCCGCTTTCTGGCTTTCACCCGTCTCATCACCGATTCCAGGGGACATTATCGAGGGACCCAAGTCGCTCCAAAAATCGGGAATCTTTTTCCCTCGGACCTCACCATCCTTTTTCATCAGGATTGCATCTCTGCCGGAGGCAAGCACTACTCAGGACCGGCCTTCTATAAACGGCTCCTACCCCGATCCCTCTCTACTCTCCTCCCTCACTACCACGGACCAGTCGCCGTTGACGCTCTGTTTTACCAATCCGAGAACTCGCTCGCACAGGTGAGACCAATCGTCGAAGTCAATGCCCGCTGTTCTATGGGAAGAATCGCCCACAACCTGCGACGGAAGCTTTCGCCGGATTCCGTGGGACAACTCACAATCCACCGCACCAAAGAGTTGTCAGGCGAGCTGCCAACAGGTCTTGCTATCAATGACCCCGGGAAGGCCAAGAGCTTCCTCGCTGTCTGGAGCGAAGTGCCCTTCTAGTAAGCCCGGTCCCAGCGCTCGATTCCAGCCAGAATGCTACGAGCAGCCGCGTCTTGAAAAGAGGAGGTGTTGCAACGAGCCCGTTCCTTGGCATTGCTGATGAATCCACACTCAACCAATGCGGCCGGACATTTGGTATTATGCAGAACGGTGAATCCGGCATAGCGCGCGCCGCGATTCCTCACTTTGCAATGGCTGACCAAGTTGCGCTGTAAAGAGGAGGCAAGATAGCGACTGGTGCTCGAACCGCCGTGAAAAGTCTCTCCGCCATGAACCCAGGTTTCACGTGTCGCGTTATAGTGAATGCTAACAAATACCGCATTGCGATAGCGATTGGCGATCGCCGCACGACTCATCAACGACACATACCTGTCACTCCGCCGAGTCATCACCACCTTGTAACCAGCACGCTTGAGGTAATACTCCAGCTTGAAAGCGGTTTTCAGGTTCAAGTCCGACTCGCGCACCCCACCCCAGACTGCGCCCTTGTCCCGACCTCCATGTCCGGGATCGATGATGACGGTTTTCGATTTCGTTACACTACTTGACGAGCGAGTGACGGTGGAAGTTTTCAGCGAGATGCTGGCAGTCTTTTTCTTGCTGCTGGTTCCGGGAATGGTGAGTCTTCTCCCGATCTGCAAGCTCGTTGGCTTTGTGATTCCGTTTTCACTCATCAAGCGCTGAACCGAAACCTTGTTGGCAGTCGCTATCGAGTAGAGGGTTTCCCCCTTTTTTACGATATGCGCCCCGTTGGCATTCGCTAGAACCGCGACAAGGCAGATTCCGCACAAAAGAAATGATCTGATAACGCTGAAAACACTCACTGGATCTGAATCATGACAAAGTTTTTAATATTTGTAAATATTTTTTGCTTCCATTTAATCAAGTTTTACAAATTTTCAAGTTCACCCAACCAATTAGTCGCGAGTTCTCAGCAATTCTCAGCAATCCTCTGGCCTTCAAAACCAGCTCCCTCTTATGCTTGGCTGAAATTTCAAAAAAAAAGACCCTTCGCTCAGTGAGAGCGAAGGGTTTGGAAAATGGGTAACCGGAGAATGAGACTTTAAATTTCGTGAGTCGGTAGATTGCTGACCTCTTCCTTGACCGCCTCGGCCAATGGCGTGCTGAGGTAGCGCTCGGTGGAAGAACAACCCACGGTCACGATGCGACCTCCGGGAAACTTCTTCGCAATCTGCATCGCGGACCACACGTTGGCTCCGGTGGAAATACCCGCAGGCAGACCCTCATCCTGAGCGAGACGTTGCGCGGTTGCGAAGGCGTCTTCGTTGGTGACCTGCACCACTTCGTCGATGATTTCGGTATTCAAGTTGCCGGGAATGAAGCCGGCTCCAATTCCCTGAATTTTGTGAGGACCAGGCGATCCACCCGAGATAACAGGACTGGCTGTTGGCTCGACCGCCACGATGTGAGTTCCACCACGTGACTTGAGAACTTCGCCTACTCCAGAAATCGTTCCGCCGGTGCCAACGCCCGCGACGAAAGCGTCGACCTTGCCCTCGGCATCTTTCCAGATCTCCTCAGCGGTAGTTTCGCGGTGGACTTGGGGGTTGGCGGGGTTGTCAAACTGGCTGGGGCCAAAGGAGCCTTCACCGTGTTCCTCCAACAACTTCTTCGCCATCGCAATTGCGCCGCCCATGCCCTTGGGTCCGGGAGTCAGTACGATTTCGGCCCCTAAGAGACGAAGCAAAACCCGACGTTCCATCGACATCGTCTCGGGCATGGTGAGAATACAACGATAGCCCTTCGAGCGAGCCACGAAGGCGAGCGCGATTCCGGTGTTGCCGGAGGTGGGCTCGATGATAGTGCCGCCTGGCTTCAAGCTGCCATCACGCTCGGCTGTCTCGATCATGGCCTTGCCAATCCGGTCCTTCACACTGAAGAGCGGGTTGAAGAACTCCGCTTTCACAAAAATTTCCGCGCCCGCTTCTTCCGAAATCTTGGGCAACTTGATGAGGGGCGTGTTGCCCACGGTATCGACCATATTGTTTGCAATCATGTCAGTTAATTATTGAGAGGTTTTGAGACTTTCCCAACGGAAAAAAGGGAAAATTAGATTTGGAAATCGGTCACCCCGGAATTGAGGTGAAGACCGCACTCATATTTTTCGCCCCCGAAGCGGGTTTCCTCCGCCGAGTTCGCTTCGGAGACTTTCTTGGTCGAATGCCAATCCCCCATAGTGACGTATTCGTCCGCGAGAGGATGCTTGGGGAGTTGATACTTTCGGAAGTAGTTCTCCACCTGTTCGTCATCCCAATCGAGGATGGGATAGGCCTTCATGGTCTTGGACTGCTGCTCCGCAAAAGGACGTTCCACCCGGGTCTTGGAGTGACTGCGACGCAGCCCGCTGAGCCAGACTTGTGCACCCAGCTCTTCGATGGCCCGGTTCATGGGCTCGACCTTGTTGAGGAGAGAATACTTCTCGTTCCCTTCCGCCCCCTGCTCCCACAGCTTGCCATGCACCGCCTCTTGCCATGCCGGGCTCCACTTGGGTCGGTAGACCTTGATATCGAGACCGAGGCTTTCACTCAACTCCACCGCATAGCGATAGGTCTCGTCAAAAAGATATCCCGTATCGATGAACACCACCGGAACCTCGGGTGCATGGTCTTTGACCAATTTGAGCATGACCGCCGCCTGCAGACCGAAGCTGGTGCTGGCAACGACCCGACCGGGAAAGCGCTGCGAAAGTTCCTCAATTCGTTTTCCTGCGGAGAGAAGAGCCAACTCATCAGACAAGGCAGCGACATCAGTGCGTTGAGCACCATTGATTTGTTGAGTCTCGTTCACCTTTATTCTGAAGCAAAAGCCTCTTTCTTAATGTTGTCGTGGAAGTCGCCTCCCCATTCGGTAGCGGCGACGTAACCCTTGCGAATCACAAAGTCCCCGAACTTCTCCCCGTCATTTCTTTCCTTCGCATAGTGCTCCAGAATTGGATCGAGGGTTTTGCGAATATCTTCTTGGGACAGATCCTGGCGATAGAGTTTGTTCAAGCGCATCCCGTTGTGTCCTCCACCGAGATAAAGATTGTATCGTCCCGGTCCGCGACCGACGAAAGCGATCTCGGCCAAGAAAGGACGCCCGCAACCATTGGGGCAACCCGTCATCCGGATGGTGATGGCATCGTGGCGCAATCCGACCTCTTCCAACTTCTCCTCCAACGATTCAATCACTTCGGGGAGATAGCGTTCGGCTTCAGCCAAAGCCAAAGCACAAGTCGGCAGTGACACGCAAGCAATCGAGGACAAGCGCAAGGCGCTCCGTTCGTGACTGCTCGCGATGCCGTAGGTCTCCATCAGGGCTTCGATCTCGGCCTTGTTCTCGGGAGCGATGTCCGCGATCACGAGGTTCTGGTTGGCGGTCAGCCGGAAGTCTCCCTCGTGAATTTTGGCAATCTCACGCAGGCCGGTGCGCATCGGATAGGCCTCGGTGTCCAGCACCCGTCCTCCTTGCACGAACATGGTGTAGTGAAATCTGCCGCGATCGTCTTCCATCCAACCGAAACGGTCGCCATTGTCTTCGAAGACAAAGTCACGCGCAGGCTCCAGGTCGTAACCGAGATACTTGTTCAGCTCCGCCAAAATCCAATCAACACCACGGTCCTCAATAGTATACTTGAAGCGGGCGTGCTTGCGATTGGTGCGGTCACCATAATCACGCTGCACCAGAACCACCTTCTCGGCCACATCCACAACCTGTTCCGGCTTGCAGAAACCGATCACATTGGCCGCGCGGGGAAAGGTCTTTTCATCGCCATGGGTCATGCCCAATCCGCCTCCGACCGCCACGTTGTAGCCGACGATGTTGCCCTCTTCCACGATAGCGATAAAGGACAGATCGTTCGCGCAGATGTCGACGTCGTTGGAGGGAGGAATCGCGACTGCAATCTTGAACTTGCGTGGCAAGTAGGTCTTCCCGTAGATCGGCTCCACCTCTTCCTCGCTCGACTCCACCTTTTCCCCATCCAACCAAATCTCGTGATAGGCGCGGGTCTGGGGAGTTAAGTGTTCAGAGATATCTTGTGAAATCTTCAGCGCCTCCGCGTGAACCGAGGAGAGATAGGGATTCGGATAGCACATCACGTTGCGGTTCACGTCTCCGCAAGCGGCGATAGTGTCCATCGCGGTGTCGTTGATCTCCTTGATGGTGCGCTTCAAGTTGGACTTGATCACCCCGTGCAACTGATAGGCCTGACGGGTGGTCAACTTGATGGTTCCATTGGCAAACTGGTCGGCCATGCGATCCACTTCCTGCCACTGGATGGGCGTGGTCACGCCGCCGGGGACCCGGATGCGAATCATGAAGGAGTAGGCTTTTTCAAGCTTGTGGGCGCGGCGACCAGCGCGGATGTCGCGGTCGTCCTGCTGATAGGTTCCGTGGAATTTCAGCAGCTGCTGGTCGTCCTCCGAGAGAGAGCCGGTGGAAAGGTCCTGGAGACCTTCCGCGAGAGTTCCCCGCAGGTAATTGGAACGGGTTTTGATGCCTTCGTTGGCTGAGAGTTTTTCACTCATGGTCTAAATAATCTTTTAAAGGTTTGTTCTTTAGTAAACGTCACGTTGGTAACGCTTCTCTTTCTTCAACTGGGCCACATATTCCGTAGCCTCTTCGCTGGACATCCCGCCTTCTTGTTCAACGATGTCGAGGAGGGCCTCATGAACATCGTGGGCCATGCGGCTGGCGTCGCCGCACACATAGAAATGCGCGCCCTTTTGCAACCATTGATAGAGTTCGGCCGCCTTTTCGCGCATCTTGTCCTGCACGTAGACTTTCTCCGGTTGGTCCCGGGAGAAGGCCACGTCCAGCTTGCTGAGAGCCCCGCTGGCGAGGTGGTCCTGCCACTCCAGCTGATAGAGGAAATCGTAGCTATAGCGCTGGTCGCCGAAGATGAGCCAAGAGCCTCCATTGGAACCGGACTCGCCGCGATGCTCGACGAACGAACGGAACGGAGCCACTCCGGTTCCAGGTCCCACCATAATGATGGGAGTTTCGTCAGACGCCGGTAGACGAAAATTCTTATTCGGCTGCACAAAGAGCTCCACTTCCCCGCCCTTCTCAACCAAATCCGCCAGGTAAGTCGAGGCAACCCCTTTGCGAGGCTGACCATCGAACTCATATCTAACAGAAGCGATGGTGAGGTGAACTTCATCGGGATGAGCCAGTGGGCTGGAGGCGATGGAATAAAGGCGCGGCGGCATCTTACGGAAAATGCTGACTAGCTCGTCTGCCTTCAATCCATTCGGGGCAAAGTCACGGACCGCGTCGGCAATCCAGCGACCCCAGAGATAACTCTTGAGCTCTTCTTTGGACTCGTCCCCTAGGAGCGCTTGCAGCTTGTCCGAAGGGGCTACCGCGAGCAGCTTTTTGAGGATGGCCTTGGACAAGACGGTGATCTCCAAGTCTTCGCGCAGGGCATCGGCCAGCACCTTGGTTTCTCCCCCCTTGAGCACGACCTCTTCATTCCCGGTCAGCTTGGCAGCGGAAAGAATGCCCTCCACCATGTCGGGCGCATTTTTCGCCACCACGGCCAAGGCATCGCCTGGTTGATAAACGAGGCCGGAACCTTCGAGGGAAAACTCATAGTGCCAAGTCTCCTTCATCGAGCCCTCGCCATTGAGGAGAACTTTGTCGAGCAACTCGGAAGGAAACGGCTTCTTCTTGCCATACTCCACTCCCGCCACCGCCGGAGCGGCAAAAGCAACCGGCGCGGCCGCCACGGGTTCCGGAGCGAGCGCTTTGAAAGCGGCTTCCACCCATTGGTCGGAGAGCTCTTCGTAGTCGACGTCGCAATCGACCCGAGGGGCGATTCGCTGGCCTCCCAATTTCTCGAGGCGGGCATCGACTTGCTTTCCAGTCTCGCAAAAGCGCTCGTAGGACGTATCCCCCAAGGCACAGACTGAGAACTTCACTTTGGAAAAGTCCGCCTCGGATTCCATGAGGGACTTGTAGAATTCTTCCGCTGCTTCCGGCGGGTCGCCTTCGCCCCAAGTGCTGACGATGACGAGTAGGTTCTCAACCTTCTCCAGATCAGCGGGCTGGCAATCGGCCATATTTTTCAGCACCGCCTTGAACCCCTTTTTCTTGGCCGCTTTCACGGTCTGGGCGGCGAGCGCCTCGGAGTTCCCTGACTCGGTGCCATATAGCACAGTCAGAGGCGTTTTGCTTGCGGGGGCTGCTGCGACTGCAGGCATTCCCGAACTGGCCGACAGAAATCCGCCCAGCCACCAGCGTTGGCTAGGATCGAATCCGGCCAGCAAGCCATTCAAGGCTTGGCGCTGGTCGGGAGAAAAAGGAGCATGCTCAGGAATCATACTTGAGTAAATTGATAAAGTTAATCAGGTTAACGGCGTTAGGTTACTTGGGGGGGCGGCGGATAGCAAATCCTTTTTACAAAGGAAAGCCGGATCGAGGACTGGATTGCGGGGGTATTGCCTTTTCAATTGCCCGTGTTCTCCTCAAAGTCTCCCCCGATGCCCGAGGATACGCCCAGCGCCAGCCCCCCCCCGCTCCCTCCGTCTCCGATGGAAAAACTCAATGATTTTTCCGACTGGTTCAGCCCCATGCTGGTCAAGGAACTGCGCCAAGGCCTCCGCACCCACACCTTTGTCATCCTCTTTCTCATCTTGCAGGGTCTCCTCGCTCTGATTCTGCTCACCACCGCGGCCGCCGACACCAATGCGGGTGGCTTCGTCTCCTCCATCATCTTCTTTTTCTTCTCGCTCGCCGTTCTCGTGGTGCAACCGTTGCGGGGAATGTCCGCGATCTCCAGCGAGGTCAAGGGGGACACCATTGACCTGATGTCCCTCACCCGACTTTCGGCGTGGCGCATCGTGTTTGGCAAATGGTCCTCCATCATGGGGCAGACCGCGCTGGTGCTCTTTGCCATCATTCCCTATCTCATCCTGCGTTACTTTTTTGGGGGCATGCAGTTGTTCTCCGAGCTACTGCTCCTCTTCACCCTCTTCCTATTCTCGGGAGTGCTGACGGCGGTTACGGTTGGTCTTTCCGCCTCCACCCTCGCCCTGATTCGCGCCATTCCGCTTTTGGCAGGCCTGGTTCTAATTTGGCCCATCGGCTACCTTTCTTTCGCGGGGTTTGATGAATTGTTGGCTCTCTTTTCCCCCAACTCGCGCAACGAATGGTTCGCGCTCTTGGCCTCTTATCTCGTCGCCACCTTTGTGGGTTACTTTTTCCTCGAAGTGGCGGCCACCACCATTGCTCCATCGGCAGAAAACCGGGCCACCCGCAAGCGTCTGATTTCGCTCGTGGTGATTCCCCTGACCTTCGCTGCCCTCCATGCCGTAAATCACGAGCCCGCTTGGCTTCTAGCGTTTTTCTTGCTCGCGATGGTGTCCTTGGACTTTTTCACCGAGGATTCGGAGTATCCCTCAGTGGTGCTGCGACCCTTCCTGCGCTTCGGTCCCCTTGGTCGAGTGGCCGCCCGACTCCTGGCTCCGGGCTGGGGCACGGGAACGCTTTTCCATCTCTTTCTCATCGCGCTCCTGATCGGAATCAGTCTGCTGATGGGTGATGAGCTGCGTGACTTTTCCCGCTACGAGATGTGGGGAGTTCTCGGCGTGTTCACAGGGATGCTCTACCTCCCCCATGCCGTGGTGCAGTTGATCCAAAAGCGCATCGCCAATCGCATGGTGGCCTACCTCTCCCTCTCCATGCTGCTCTTTGGATTGATTCCCTTACTTTTACTCCTGAACGATATCGGAGACGTCAAAATGGTGACCTGGGTCTTCTGCTTCATTCCCCATGTGCAGGTTTTGCTCACGGATTACACCTCGGACAAAATCTGCATTCTCATCGCATGGGTCTCTGCGGCGGCCTACATTCTGGCCTGTCTCATCTCCGCTGGTCGTCCTCTGCACAAGTTGACCGAATTGGAGCGTGAAGAATTGGAGATTCCTGACCCGAACACCCCCTCATGACACCCGACGCCCTCAAATCCGCCTACACCCAGGCCTCCACCTGCGCCAATCGCATGCGTCTGCCAATGCGCAGCAAAGTCTGGCGCGGAGGCTCGGGAGAATTTGCAGGCGCTGGCACCGGCTCCTCGATGGACTTTCAGGATCACCGCAACTATGTGCCCGGTGACGACCCCCGCCACATCAACTGGCAGGCCTATGCGCGCACCGGACAGTATACCATGAAGCTCTATCGCGAGGAGGTCCGCCCCGTCATCGACCTCATCTGCGATGTCTCGCCCTCGATGTTCTTGGACGAAGCCAAGTCCGCCCGCACCGCCGAGCTGTTAGCCTTCTTCACCCAATCCTCCCTCCGGGCCGGGGCCGCGCTAACCATTCATCTCGTCTCGGGAGCCGCCCACCAACTGGTGCCCAACGAAGCCGTCGCCACCCATCAGTGGTTCACTGTCGCGGAAAAACTGCAAAAGGAAGATCCCGCGGGAGCCCTCAATCTATCCTCGGTTCCCCTGCGTCAAAGCTCGTTCCGCGTGCTTCTCTCCGACCTGCTTTTCCCCGGCGACCCGGCTGCGGTGTTGCACCTTCTCGGCGCACGCCAGGGAACACCCCTGCTCTTTGTCCCCTTTCTGGAAAGTGAAGCCAACCCCGACTGGCAAGGGAACTACGAGTTCGTCGACGCCGAACGCGCCACGCGTCATCCCCACCGCATCGAACCACGCGTGCTCAAGAATTACCTCAAGGCCTATCAGCGTCACTTTTCCCTCTGGAAGCAAACCTCCCAGCGTCTCCAAATCCTAATGTCGCGCGTGCCCGCCAATCTGGATTTGGAAAAGGCCCTGCACTCCGAAGCCATCCCGATTCAGGCCTTGGAAATCATGGGCTGAAGCGCGGCAACAAAAAAGCCGCCTCCCGAACAGGAAGCGGCTTGGGAAAGATTTGTCGGCGCTACTTTTTCAGCAAAGACTCTCCGGTCATTTCCTTGGGCTTGGGTAAGCCCATCATGTCTAACAGAGTCGGAGCCATATCTGCCAAGATGCCGTCCGCGACGTAATAGTTCTGCGCATTGTCAGCGACATAGATGGCGTGAACCAAGTTCGTGGTATGCGCGGTATTCGGGGAGCCATCGGCATTGCGCATGAACTCACAGTTTCCGTGGTCGGCAGTGATCAACAGCTTCCCGCCAAGGCGCAAAGTCTCCTCCACCACCTGCTTGACCGCATCATCGATGGTTTCCACCGCCTTCATGGCAGCTTCCACGATTCCGGTGTGTCCCACCATGTCCGGGTTGGCGAAGTTGAGAATCACGAGGTCGTAGTTCTTCAACTTTTCCACCACGGTCGAGACCACCTCCTCGGCGCTCATCTCCGGCTTCTCGTCGTAAGTCGCCACTTCTTTGGGCGAGGGAATGATGAAGCGTTCTTCGCCTTTGAATTCCTTCTCGACACCACCATTGAAAAAGTAAGTCACGTGCGGATACTTCTCGGTCTCCGCGATACGCATTTGGTTCTTTCCTGCCGCTGCCACGACCTCACCCAAAACGTTGTCCATGGACTGGGATGGGAAGGCGATGGGCACGCCGTAGGTTTCGTCGTATTCGGTCAGGGTGACGAAGTGCACCTTGGGCACGCCACCGGTATCGAATCCATCGAACCCATCCTTGAGAAAGACCTCGCACAACTGGCGCGCCCGGTCGGCCCGGAAGTTGAAGAAGATCACCACGTCGCCATCGTTGACCCGGCGCTCATTGGCCGCGTCGAAAATCATGGGCATAAGGAACTCGTCGGTCTTCTCCAGCTCATACTGCTCGGCCACCGCTTCGCTGGCGAGGACATCCTTCTTCTCCCCCTTGCCATCGACGATGGCATTCCAGGCCAGTTGGGTTCGCTCCCAGCGCTTGTCCCGGTCCATGGCATAGTAGCGCCCGATCACGGTCGCGATGCGCGCACCGGATTCGGCTAGCTTCACCTCGACCTCGCCCAAGTAACCTTGCCCTCCCGTCGGGGAGGTGTCGCGGCCATCCGTGATGGCGTGAACAAAAATGTCATCCACTCCCGCAGCCTTGGCCTCGCTCGCCAACGCCACCAGGTGATCCTGATGACTGTGCACCCCGCCATCGGAAAGCAAGCCGATGAAGTGCAGGCGCTTGCCCTTGGCTTGGGCGAATGCCTCTTTCAAAACTTCGTTCTGCCCCAGCTCGCCATCCGCGATGCACTTGTTAATACGGGTGAGGTCCTGATAGACGATGCGCCCGGCTCCCAGATTGAGGTGTCCGACCTCCGAGTTGCCCATCTGCCCTTCCGGCAAACCAACATCGAGACCCGAAGCCGAAACACAGCCGCGAGGATACTTGGGCAACAAGACCTGATCGTGAAACGGGGTATTTGCCAACTCGACGGCATTGCCATCCTTTTCCGCAGTCGCGGCACCTCCTGGATTGAGGCCCCAACCGTCCCGAATAATCAACACCACAGGCTTTTTCGACATGCCGTTCGTCTACTCAAGTCCCGTCCAGTCTTCAAGCCTGACTGGCGAATCTTTTCAGAAAAGGTGACAGCCCGACACTCCGCGCTTTTCACTCTGGACCTCAGCTCCTAGCCTCCCGCCCGTGTTTCTTCGTATAGACGACCTCAAAGTTCATTTTCCCAGTCACGGTGGCTTCCTCGGCAAAGGCGGCCGCGATGTGGTCAAGGCCGTCGATGGCGTTACCCTTGCACTTGAAAAAGGCGAAATTCTCGGATTGGTGGGCGAATCCGGTTGCGGCAAGTCCACCCTCTCCCGCACCGTCATGCAGCTCCAGCAACCCACTTCGGGAAGCATTATTCTGGAGGACCGGACTCTTACCCTTCTGAGAAAAAGTGAAGTGCGAAAGCACCGGCTGGACTTCCAAATGATTTTCCAAGACCCGTATGCTTCACTCAACCCACGGATGACCGTCTTCTCCATGCTGGCCGAAGCCATCGCACGGCGCCACCCATCTGCTTTGAAAGACCGGAGTGAAATGACCAAGAAAGTCATCAAGCTGATGGAAACCGTGGGTCTCGATCCGCGTCACATGCGCAAGTATCCCCACGAATTCTCCGGCGGACAGCGCCAGCGGGTTGCCATTGCCCGCGCGCTCGCTCCGGAACCCAAGCTGGTCATCGCCGACGAACCTGTATCGGCTCTCGACGTTTCGATTCAGTCCCAGATCCTTAATCTTCTGCTCAAACTTCGGGACGAACTCGACCTGACCATGATCTTCATTTCCCATGACCTTTCGGTCGTGCGCTACATCGCGGATAACATTGCCGTGATGTATGCAGGAAAAATCGTTGAATACGGAACTGCAGAAAAAGTCTTTAACGAAGCCGCTCATCCTTATACGCAAAAGCTTCTCGCCGCTGTTCCTCAGATCAAAACTTACGCTTAAACCATGTTTCTCACGTTCAAACTCATCCACTTGGTTGGAGTCATGTGTATCTTTCTCTCTCTCGGGTTGGCAATTGCCGATACCCAAGGACGCTGGAAGAAAGCAACCGGAATGATCCACGGCATCGCCCTGGTTTTGATGCTCATCACCGGATTCGGAATGTTGCAAAAGCCCCCCATGGACCAGTTCTGGTGGATGGCCAAGATTGTGATTTGGCTGGGATTCGGTGCAAGCCTCACGCTGGCGCGCAAAAAATTCCTCCCTCCCGTCGGAGTTGGAGCCGGAGTCATCGTCCTCGGACTCATTGCCGCCTACCTGGGCGTGATGAAGCCTTTCTAAAAGGGTTTTCGCGAAATCACTTCCCCCTCCTCATCCCCCCGATTCTCCGGCGGGCAGTTTCAGGCATAGGAGCAATGGGAGCTCACGACGAAAAGTTATGAGCTTCTTTTTAGTCCATGTGATGAGATCTTAAGGACAAACTAACCATTGTCATCGCTGTCGGTTGAGGCTAAACTACTTGCCGTTCACCCCCACCTTACCTGTGAAATTTTCTTGTTCATCCCTTCCCCTTATTGGCTTCCTTGCGACCAGTTTATCAACTTCAGCCCAGAATTTTTCATTTGAGAACGGAGACTTTTCCGCGAACGACTCCTACTTTGGGTCCAGTGCGGATGCCACAACCGTGTATGACCAGGATGTCGATTCGTGGGATCGCGACGGAAGTCATTGGGTTGACAATTCATCTTTAGCAAGCGACGGCGACCGCTTTCTTGCTCTAGGCCAATACGGTTGCGCCTACCAAACCTTCTCTTCCGGGGTGCTCACGCCCGGTTCGACCTACCGCATCTGCGTCGATGCCGCTGCCGCTGATGAGGAGAACAAAGGAGGGCTGGCCAGCTTGGTTTACGAATACAGCTGGTATAACACCTCTTCCGGTGACGAGACGACGGTCACCGCTTTAGCCGACCTTTATGCAGGCGACTTCACCATCGACGGTGTGCAGTCCTCCGCAGGGAGTCAAATCAGCCCAAGTGACCTGCTCTCTTCGGTGGATTGGAAGACCTACTGCGTCGACCTCCTGATGCCTACCAACTCTCCGGGAGCTGGCTATGACTTGAAGCTTTATATCAGCAATGGCGGAACGAGCCCGACTCCGACGGCCGACCTTTTGATCGACAATGTTCAGCTCAACGCAATCCCGGAGCCCTCTGCCTCCGCCCTGCTTGGATTATCCGCGCTGGTTCTTTTGCGAAGAAAGCGTCCCTAAGGTCTTGGGCGCCCGCTATTGAGTTCCACAGTCAAAGGCGAAAGGCGCAATCCCTTCCGACAATGCCAATGAGGCTGGCAAAAAAACTATCCTTTGCCGTCAACTTGGTCCAAAGATCGGCCTGTGACTCCTGCTGCCAGAATTGCCGAGCTGCGTGACCAGCTTCATCGCCACAATCGCCTTTATTACAATGAAGCCACGCCCGAAATCTCGGACGCAGCCTACGACAAGCTTTTCCATGAACTGAAGGATCTCGAAGCAGCTCACCCCGAGCTCGACGACCCAAACTCCCCCACCAAACGCGTGGGCGGAACTCCGCTGGAGCATTTCTCCCAAATCGATCACCTCGTCCCGATGCTCTCCATCGAAGATGTGCACGAGTTGAAGGAATCTGAAATCGAGCTTCCCAACCACGGGGACGGCCTGAGCCTTTTCGCTGCTCCAACCGAGATTCCAGAGCACGCGGCCGCCGGGCGCCTGGCAGATTGGTTTGCGAAACTTGAAAAAAATCTCGCTCCTGGAACAGCTCTCACGATCGAGCCAAAAATTGACGGTGTCGCAGTTTCCATTCTCTACCGCGATCATCAACTCGTTTACGCCGCCACCCGAGGCGATGGCACTACCGGCGACGACATCACTGCCAACATCCGCACAATCGGCTCTATCCCTCTGACCTTGCCTCCTGAAGCTCCCGCCCTAATGGAAGTTCGCGGTGAAGTGTTCATGAACGATTTGGACTTTGCCCAACTCAATGAACAGCGCGATGAGGCAGGGGAAACGGCCTTCGTGAACTCTCGCAACGCGACCGCAGGCACCCTGAAGCAGCTCGATCCCAAACTGGTCGCAGCCCGTCCTCTCGATTGCATCTTTCACTCCTTCGGCAAAGTCGAACCGCGCACTTTCGAGACCATGGAGCAGTTTCACCAACTGCTTCCTACCTACGGATTCAAGGCTACGAAATGGCTGAAGAAAGCCGCCGATAGAGAGAGCTTGCTGGAAGCCGTGGCGCAGCTGAATTCTGACCGCCATGACTTCCCCTACGCTACTGACGGAGCAGTCGTCAAAGTGAACGATATCTCGCTCCACGCAGAGTTGGGAGCAACTTCACGCTTTCCCCGCTGGGCCTGCGCTTACAAATTCTTACCCGAACAAAAGGAAACTCTGCTGAAGGCCATCACCATTCAGGTTGGTCGCACCGGGGTTCTCACTCCGGTTGCCGAGTTGGCCCCTGTCTTCGTCTCACGCACCACGGTCTCACGCGCAACCTTGCACAATGAGGAAGAGATCCAGCGAAAAGACATCCGTATCGGGGACACCGTTGTGGTGGAGAAAGCAGGCGAAATCATCCCCGCCATCGAACGTGTGGTTTTAGAAAAGCGAAAGCCGAACAGCAGGCCTTTCTCCTTACCCGAACACGTTGATTATCGTTGCCCATCCTGCCACGGTCCGATCGAAAAACCCGAGGGCTTCGTGGCTTGGCGCTGCGTGAACTTCGCCTGTCCCGCCCAAGCGGTCACCAGCATCAAACACTTCGGTGGACGTAAAGCGCTCGACCTGGACGGACTGGGAGAAGCCGTCGCTCAAAAACTGGTTGAAACAGGTCTGGCTCCTACTCCGCTGGATCTTTTCGACCTCACCTTGGATGACCTCGCTAACCTAATGCTCGACCCAGCCAAAACGGCCGAGGGCGAAGCCGCCTCCAAGGAACGTCGATTCGGGGAGAAGAGAGCGCAGACTCTCCTCGATGCTCTTGAGCGCGCCCGCAGCGAAATGCCACTCAATCGCTGGCTTTTCGCGATGGGAATTCCACACATCGGCGAGTCCACATCCAAGGAATTGAGCCGACTACACGAGAATCTCACCAGCCTGAGCGAAAGCACCATCCTGCCCGTCATTGCACAAGCGGCCGCTCTGGAGGACGAACAAAGACAAATCTCACCTCGCAACAAAAGCAATCCTCCCGCCGACGAAACCGAAAAGGCGGAGAGACAGAAACAATACGAAAGACTCAAAAACGAAATCGCCGTTCTGAAAGGTTCGCTTTCCGAGGTTAAGATCACACCCGACCTGGGCCCTGTGGCCGCGCAGTCCTTTTTGAACTACTTCGCCTCCGAGGCCGGTAAGTTTGTCCTCGAGCGACTTGAGGAATTGGAGATCAATCCGGCCTCAAACAACTTTGCCCCCAAAGGGCCGGAGCTCTCTCCCGAAGCCGAGAATTCGCCGTTCGTGGGAAAAAATTTCGTGATTACAGGTACCCTTTCTCAATCGAGAGACCACTTCAAGGAACTCATCGAGCAGCAAGGCGGCAAGGTCAGCGGCTCTGTTTCGAAGAATACGGATTACCTTCTCGCGGGAGAAAAGGCTGGTTCCAAGCTGACGAAAGCCCAATCACTGGGAGTCGCCGTGCTCGATGAAGAAGCATTCGGTGGCATGATAGAACAGGCCTCGATCTAGCTCTCGAACCTCTGCCGTGGTAGCAAGAGCTCTTGGACACAACCGAAATCACCCACGCCTTTTCTGTATTTGCTCTATTCGGGCTCATCTGGACCATTCAGTTGGTCCACTACCCCATGTTCAAATTCGTGGAAGCTCCCCACTGGCCCCGCTTCCACCGCATTCACAGTCGCAATATCACCTTCATCGTCTTCCCCCTCATGCTGGTGGAATTGCTGACCTCGCTGCAATTGTTTCTGGAAGACAACAACTTCAGTCATTCGATGTCGCTGGGATGCGCCGCCGCAACCTGGTTGCTCACCATCCTCATTTTTGTTCCCCTCCATAATCAGATCGCAATCCGCCCGGTGCCCTCCAAGCTCGCACTACTAGCCCACCTCAATTGGTTGCGAGTGGTAGTCTGGACTCTTGCCAGCGTGAACCTTTTCACAAACCTCGTTTCCACCGCTTCCTAGCCTCTCTCCTGCCGCCAATTCGGAGGATGCCATTTTCCCCCAAACCGAAAAACGGGGAGCCTACTTTAATGATTGCGCAACTTGTCGCAATTCGGGAGACTCCTCGCCCCCCGTTGTCAGAGGGATACGAAGACCTCTGACGCAGAGAAAACTTTAAGGACGTAGAATACGAAAATGGCAGCGCGAGAAAAACGGGTAGGATTGATGGTGGAGGCTCTCCATGGATACGGACCTCGCATCCTCAATGGCTTGGCCAGGTGGGTCCACTCCCATCCCGGCTGGCGGGTTTCATTTTTCGATGGCGAGCGCTCGGAATTGGCGAGAATGGTCGCGACTTGGCAGGGAGACGGAATCATTTGCACCATTTCCGACAATGACTTTCTCGAGGCCGCGAGGAGCCGGGATATTCCGGTCGTCAATGTTGCGGGGCGCTTCTACGAGTCCTACCAGACCTCGGTCATCAGCGACAACTTTGCTTGTGGACGCTTGGCGGCAGAGTACTTCCTCAATCGCGGCTTTAAGAATTTCGCCCTCGCGGGAGCCACCGAAGCAAGCTTTTCCAGCAATCGCGCAACCGGCTATGTCCAGGCGCTGGAGGAACATGGCCATCGTGCCTCTATTCTGCAAAATCCTCTGGGAGAGGAACAGGCACTTGCCGATTGGCTCAAAACTCTCCCCCTTCCCTGCGCCATCTTCTGCCCCTCGGACCGGAGGGCTGCCAGCGTCTTGGAAGCAGCCTACCTCGCCAAGCTCAACGTCCCGGAAGATCTTTCGGTTCTGGGAATCGGAGACCACAAACAACTCTGCGAACTCTGCACCCCGCCCCTCTCCAGCGTCGATTGCGATATGGAATTGCGTGGCTTCGAGGCGGCGTCCCTTCTCTCCAGGTTGATGGCGGGAGAGGAACGACCCAATGAACCCTTGCTCGTGGCTCCCACCGGTGTCGTCACCCGTCGTTCATCCGACATCTACGCTTTCGAAGACCCAGACTTGGTCAAGGCTTTGCGCTACATCTACGAGAATGCCCACAAGACCATCAAGGTGAACGACGTGGTCGCGGCCACTTCCATCTCGAGGCGCTCGCTAGAGAATCGTTTTCGCCACCAGTTCCACCACAGCTTGCACGACGAGATCTGGCGCGTGCACTTTGACCTCGCCAAGCACCTGCTCACTACGACCGACTTGGGCCTTCAACAGGTCGCAGAGCAGTCTGGATTCCGGACCGCCTCCGGGCTCGCCAATCTTTTCAAGCAAAAGACCGGAGTCACCCCCCGAACCTACCGCTCCGAGCACCGGCGGTAAGACTGGAAAAGACTCATTTTGCGCAGGCAATGAGCCTGATGATCGGCAGTAAAGGGCTGTAACGAAATTCGTTTTCCTTCACTCGATCATGAAACTCTACGCCACCCGACTAGCGGCCCCTCTGCTCGCGACAACCTTGACCACTTCCTATTGTCACGAAGGCTCGCACGAACCACAGCCCTCGCCCTCCAGTTTGATTCGGACGGCAAAGGCCGCGAGCCAATTGGCCGAACTCACCTTGCCTTCAGGATTACCCCAAAATTTCTCCCTTCAAGTCCCCTGCTTCGGCCACGACTTGACGGTTCATTTGAAGAAAAACTCTATCTTTGGAGCCAATACTAGAATTCTAGTAGATAGTGGTGGCGACGAACTCACTGAGATCCAAACCGGCCCCGACAGCAGCTACCTGGGTCATGTCGACGGACACCCCAATCTAACAGTAAGCGCCATTCTCTCGGAACGCGGACTCTCGGCATTCATCATTCGCCCAGGCGAGGAGTCCATCGTGATCGAACCCACCGGCGAACAGGGAAACAGTCACCGGCTATCAATCGGCACCAGCGGCGACTACACCGAGGGCACGACCTCGCCAGTCGCCGAAAGCGAAGAGCTGGCTGCCTCCATTGGCCCCGTGTTCTCCATCTTCTCTCCTGCGATGAGCACAGTCGCACTGGAGTCGAAATCAACCGCGACTCTCCCTCCCGAGCGAAAAATGGACGTCTTGGAATTCGAGATTGGAGTGGAGATTGGTTCCCGCGCTTTTCTTGCTGACACCTATGGAAGCAGCTTGGAGAAGGCCAAAGCTTCAGCCCAATCGGTCGTAAGTAATTTGGACGCCCGCTTCCTCCACTCCGCAGGAATCAAGCATCGGCTGGGAACGGTCATTATCCGCACCGATGCGGAGAAAGATCCTTTGAGGAATCAGATCACGAGGAACTCACGCGAGGGCCTCGATGCCTTCATGAACTATTGGAACAATAATGCAGACGAAGTAGGCAACACCCACGACTTGGCCGTCTATCACGTCTACTCCGCCCCTTCGGGAATCGCCTACGTCAACACCGTCGGCTCCCGTAGAAAATACGCGCTTTCCTGCGGCAGGGGCGCTACCAGTTGGGCCGATGGCACCATTGCCCACGAGTTTGGGCATTCATGGAATCTTCATCACAACAACAAATCGGGATTTTTCTACGAAGCACGCCCGAGAAACAACCGAGGGGCAACTTCTGCAGGAGGAAATGACTATCACGTCAGCATCATGCACGGAGGGGGAAATCATAATATCGGACGCCTCTCTACTGAAGAAGCCAACATGGTTTCAAAGATCCGAAACGAACGCAGGCGCTTCGGTGATCCCGTGCCAGAACCCGGCCCTATCCGCCCCTATGGTCATCGTGACCTGGCCTTCTGCAAGGACCATGAGCCGCTGACCATCGACGTCATCGCAAACGATTACGACTGCAACAACGACCCCCTCGACGCTCGTCTGTTAGATTCGGTGAGCTATCACGGGGGCGCGGTCACCCTGTCCCCCGGAACCGGTCCAGGGGGGAGGAATGAACTGGTCTATACTCCTCCAAAAGGCTTCGTGGGCCGGGACTTTTTCCACTATCAAGTATTCGATCCCAGCGGCCTCAGCGACTGGGGGGCGGTCTATGTAACAGTGGATGGACCGATTGCAGTCGATACAACTCTGAAGACCTACAACTACGACTTGGGGCCTCAAAGCTCTCCGGTGGAAAGTGGATGGAAGACCATTACCCCCGATACCTCCGGAGACATCAATTGGAGCCTTGGCAGCCAGCTGGAAGCCCGCGACCGGGGTGCCAGTCGAGGGGTTAACAACATCAACCGCGACTTCATCTTCAGCGCAAACCGAGCTCAGCTGAACCACAAGCTGGCCAATGGTCGTTGGGCCATCACCATCAATATGGGCGACCGCAGCAGGCCTCACGACAAGATGAAGGTCCTTGCCGAGGGCAAGGAAATCGGATTTGTCGATTCCAGCGCCGGGACCTTCCCTTACGTGAATGGTGAAGTCGAAGTCAGAGACGGCGAGCTCAATCTGGAATTCTCCGACGCTGGCGGCAAAGACCCCAACTGGGTCGTCACCCGCCTCTCCTTAGAGAAGCGATGACCCGATTCTGAGGGAGCCGCCCCTAGCGGCCCCTGCCACCCCGACCACGACCGCGACCGCCGCCGTTGGCGGCGCGTTCTTGGATCTGCTGAAGGGTCTCAGCTTCGATGAGATTGGAACTCTCCAAATAGGCAGTCGCGGCGGCTTCGTCCTCACGCAACCACTGGCTCGCCGCCATCCCGACAGTTCGGGCGCGACTGTCGTCATCGCCAATTGTGGCAGCAAGAAGAAGGGTCTCTTCCGGATTGCTACTATCGGCAGAAAAGACATAGGTGCTCACCGCCCGGTCACGGACCGAGTTGTCTTCGAGCGAATTGATCACTTCCAGAGCTGCGGCGGGATTGGTTCTCGCCAAGGGAGACATGGCTTCGCGCATGGCTCCTTCCTGAGCGTCTTCACTGCCATTGGCCAAAAGGAAACTCATGGCCTCCTGAGGATTTTGCGAAGCCCAGCTTTCGATAGCGACTTCGATGCTGCGATCGCGCTCTTCCCCTTCTCCAAGGGATAGCGCTTTCTGCGCAGCCAACTCGGGTTCGCGCTGTGCGAGCCCCTCGATACCCTGCGCGAGGACCCGGTCACGTTCATCGGCAGGCAAGCCATTGGCCCAACTCTCCATCGCGCTCCAGTCTTCCTTGGCCCACTCTTCGGCAATTGACGCATAAGCCGCGGATCTGCCGGCTTCGTCCAAAGTGCTCGCCATAGATAGAGCCGCAACGGGATCATCGGAAGCCACTTCCTTGATCACATTCGCAATCGCTCCGGAAGCCTCACGCCCCTCGAGGGTTTTGGCCCATGCCAATGCCGCCTCAGGGTCTTGTCGAGCCCACTCGGTAGCGATCGTTCCAGCAGCTCCCTGACCACGCCCACCACCCATCATCCCCATCATGGCAAAGTCGCGAGGATTCTCCTTCAGATAATCCGCAGCCGCTTGAGGATCGCTGGAAGCCCAGCTTTGCAGGACAGTTGGCTTAACAAACATTCCACCGCGACCCATGGTGTCGGTCTGAGCTAAGGCACCGAGTGGATCGACCTCCGCCCATTGGGAGAACAAAAGATAGGAGGCCAGAATACGCTCGGAAAAGGGCAGCTCGTCAAGCTTGGCGGCCTCTTCCGCAAACTTGCTCGGATCCAAGTCTGCGTAATAATCGAGCATCTTCTGAATGCGCGCGGTCTGACTCGGCTCGTTGTAGACCTCTCTCAAATCACGAATGATCTCGCTGCTTCGACCGGACTCCACCGCCACGACCTTGGGACGATTCGTTTTGGTGTCGTTTTGATCGCCACCTGCTCCGGCGCCCGAATTACCGGAATTTCCGCCCATCATGAAGCCCCCGGCTCCACCCAAAATCAGGCCACCAACGCCAACCGCGATAAGAGAGTTGTTCATAGAACTGTCCTAACCTCTGAACTCGGGAAAAGTTGCAGAAAAAAAACAAATTTTAGATCCGCTTCTCGATGTCTGCCTCGATGAACTTCCACATCGACTCCAGAGAAGCCTTCACCTTGGCTTTGCTCGCTTCCAGATCGGTTGCGCCGGGAGCATCTTTGCCAAAGAGATAGTACTTAATCTTCGGCTCGGTACCGCTGGGCCGAACCGCGAAAACGCGTCCATCTTCCAAATCAACAATCAACATCGCCTGAGCAGGAACCTCATCTCCTTCCTCATCGAAAATCGTATCGGTATTGAAATCCCGAACCTTGGCGACCTTGCACCCATCGACTTCAGCGGGACGATTTTCGGAATAGCTCTTGGCCAGTTTGGCAATCTTGGCGGCACCTTCCGCCCCCTCCATATAGATCGATTTCCCAATCTCGAGATGGACACCATACTCGCGATAAACCTCGTCCATCAGATCCGTCACTTTGCATCCCTTGCTCGCCGCGTAGGCTACGAGTTCGGCAAACATCACCACCGCACCATTGCCGTCCTTGTCGTGAACAAAGTCAGAGCCCAGGTAGCCATAGCTTTCCTCTCCTCCAAACACGAAGAACTTGGAGTACTCCAACCTGAGCTTGCGACTTTCCTCCGGCGTCAGAGCCAGATAGTCCGAAACCTTGTCCTTGGGGAGAGCTTCCTCATACTTCCGCAACTTCGCGGCAATCCACTTGAAGCCAGTCAGGGTGTTGACTACGGAAATCCCACTCTGATGAGCAATCGTGTCCTGTAGCGTGCTGGTCACGAACGTCTTAATCAAAATCGCCCGGCTCCGATTGGACTCAGTGATCCAACCCTTCTCGAACATGATTTTGATGCGATACCAAGCCATCAGCGAGCCGATTTGATTCCCAGTCAACAATTCCATTTCGCCAGCGGCGTTTCGCACAGCCACCCCCATCCGGTCACAGTCGGGGTCAGTTCCGATAACCGCATCCGCTCCCTCTTTCTCAGCCAGGTCCATGGCCATTTGCAGGGCCTCCGCATTCTCTGGATTCGGGGACGCCACGGTGGGGAATCTTCCATCGGAGACCTCTTGCTCCGGGACAGTGAGCACCTCGAAACCAAGCTTCTTCAAAAGCGGCACCACGATGTGACCGCCCGTTCCATGAATACTGGTGTAGACGACCTTGGCCGAACGACCTTCGAGCAGCTCGGGCTGCAAAAGCAAGGTCTGGGTCTCGGCCATGTAGACCTCATCGGCCTCTTCGCCCAGGGTCACAATCTCCCCTTGCTCCGCCGCAGGAAGGGCGTCGTATTCCGCGCTCTGCAGGGCATTGACTTCCCCGATGATTCCGCTCGCGGCAGGCTCCACGATCTGGCCGCCATCATCGAGATACGCCTTGAAACCATTGTCACAGGAAGGGTTATGACTGGCAGTCAGCACGATGCCTCCCGCGGCCTTCACCTTGCGAATCTGATAAGAAATCTGAGGGGTGGCGCGAGGCCCTTCGAACAAGTAGGCATCACAGCCCAGTTCCGCACAAAGACGGGCGCAATACTCCGCGAAATCACGGGAAAAGTGCCGGGTATCATGACCGATTACAAAGCGTGGTTTTTCCTCAGAGCTATTGGCTTTGACGTAACGGATGAAGCCCTGCATCGCCCGGCCCACATTGTGATAATTCATGGTAGCAGTCCCCTGACACGGATGCTCCGGTCTTTCGAGCGGGCCGCCTGCCCCTTCTTCCGCTTTCGTCACTACCTTGCCCACCGTGCGACCGCGGAGTCCCCCGGTCCCGAATTCGAGAGTCTTATAGAATCGATCGTTCAGCTCTTCCCACTGCCCCTCATTCACCAACTCGGCAACCGCCCGTTCCGCCACCTCTCCAGTGGCGCCCAAAAGATACTGTTCAATATTCTCTTTCGAACTGGCGAGAACTGATCCTGCGGCCACGGCCTCCTCCAAAGCTGATTTCCATTCGCTCATAAGGGCGTGGAGCCTATTGATTGGTGACAATTTGTCGATCCCTAAGGGGTGGAGAAACTCGTCAAATCGCCTCACGGCCCCTCATTCAGCCTCCTCCTCTAGACTAACCCTGCCCAAAGACCTGAATCACCACAGGCTCATGACGTTTTTTTTCACGAACAGGTAGCATGAAACCCATCAACTCCCCTCTCCACCTTCGACTTGGACCCCAGAAAAAATGAAAGATTATATTTTCCGGCTCGGAGGCCCTGAAAACCCCTTCATATCGGCACAGAAAAACCTAGCCGCACCACAAACCTCCAAAAAAAGAGCGAACTCTGTAAAGAAAAAGACAGAAAAAG